>NZ_JBOBIH010000002.1:0-1326348 GCF_050587785.1 Dyadobacter sp. BHUBP1 | reverse complement strand
ACAGTCCGTATGGCAAGTCTTCGACTCCGCTCAGACTGACATTCAGCAAAAAACGAGCCCGCATTGCTGCGGGCTCGTTGCTATCAGAAGGCTTGCTATTCTTAGTTGAAGATATAACGGATACCCAACTGCGCCTGCCAAACGTCGTTGATCGTTCTTGACTTCACAAATGCGTCACGCAAAAGGACTGTCTCGCCATTCACTACCTGCGTACCCATGCGGTAAGCAGGAACACCCTGCGCATTTACGCTTGCAAAGTTGAGCGGGTTAGATTGTGTACTGTTTGAAGAAGCGGTTACCTGGTTGGCTACACCCCACTTGTTATTGATCATATTACCTACGTTGAAAATATCGGCACGCAGGCGAATGATATTTTTCTTATCCTTCTTGCCCACTTTCACATAGAAATCCTGCTCCACAGTAAGGTCGAAACGGGTCAGCCATGGATAAGCACCACCGTTACGCTCCGCGTATTTACCTTTTCTTTCTTTCAGATAAGGATGGTTGTCGATGTATTTCTGAAATGCTTCTGCCTGCTCCTCTGGCGAGAACGTGTATGTTTTGCCGTTTGCAGTGGTAGTCAAAGTAGAGAAAGTAATGTCGGTTGCTTTGTTTGGAACAAAGATCAGGTCGTTGTTCTGACCATCGCCGTTCATATCGGTAGAGCTGATGTAAGAGATTTTAGTACCGCTTGAAGATACGCCACCCAATGTTACCATCGTAGCACCACCGAATTTACCGCCGTATTCTTTACGGTAAGAAACATAACCCACAAAGCGGTGACGAACGTCGTTGCCTGAATAAGCGAGATCGAGGTAGTTCAAGCCATTTACTCCCGGCACGTTACCTTCCACTGTTGAAGATACCGAAGCGATGTCCTTAGCCATACCGTAAGTATAACCCACCATTCCACCGAAGCCGCGTGTAGCAGGTTTTTCGAGTTTACCCGTCAAAGAGTAAGAATATCCCTTGTTGGTGTTGGTCAGCACGTAAGTGTTCGAAACCTGGCTTGAAATCATACGCGCTGCCGTTGCCGCACTGCCGCTAAGACCAGAAGCCGGGAAACGATCGCGGGTATCAGGACCTGCAAACTGAGCATTCGGCGCTTTCAGGTTCACGTCAATGTAACGAAGTGAATTGTAGTTTTTGTTGAAAATACCTTCCACGGTCGCTACGACGCCCCAGCCTAGTTGCTGGTCGATACCAATGTTGCTTTTCCAGATTTGCGGGAATTTCAGGTCTTCATCCGATGCATTCACCTGGTAGCCTTTAAGTGGTGTTGTAGTGTTCGTCGGATTGTAGCGCGATGGATCGAGTGTGAAAGGATATGCGGTAGTATTGTTTCCTACAATCGTTGCAGAGTTCACCCCATTGTTACCCAACTGGTTCGAAATCAACACATAAGGAATACGAGAAAGGAACAAACCGGTTCCACCGCGGACCTGTGTGGTACGGTCGCCTTTTACGTCCCAGTTGAAGCCTACCCGTGGCGAAAGGTAAATGCGTGATTTTGGAACATTACCTGTATTCACATTGTAAGGGTCACCATTCGGCGATCTGAATACAATGGTATCCACTACAGCATTGTAATACTGTTTGGAAGTGTTAGGCATATTGATGTAATCCGCGCGAAGGCCGGCAGTCAACTTGAAGTTAGGCGTAACCTGGAACTCATCCTGCGCATACAAGCTGATCGTTTGCGTTTTGAATGTCTGCCATGGAGCAGCGCCGCCTGGAAGCAATGAGTAGCGGTAGTTGAAACGAACTACGGTGTCAGGAGCGGTCGTCAGGTTAGGATTAGCCAGGTATGCATTCGCTGCATTCTTGAAATCCTGGATAGATTTGAATACCCAAACACCATTTGAAGTCGGGAAAAACAAGTTGTTCGACTTGAAGTGCTCGTATGACGCGCCTACTGTGAATGTATGCTTTCCTGCGAAATAAGTCAGGTTGTCTGTAATGTTGAAAGTCGCGTAATCCAGACGGTTGTTAGGTGTAAATGGATCCGAACCGATAGTGGTGTAAGTCGATCCGTCTTTCTGGATTTCGATCGTCGGGAAGATCGGTGCTTTGTATTTACGGTCTTCGATTTGCTTGTTGAAGGTACCGATCAGGTTGTTGGCAAATTTACCGCCGAAGTTCGAGTTCAACTCCGCTACGAATGAACGGGTGTTGTCCTGGATAATATAGCCGGTGTTTTGCGGGGAAATCGCCGAAAGCGAGTTTGTCCGGTTACCGAAACCTGCCGTGTTGGAGCTGTTCGACTGGCTGATCAGCACGTCCGAATCCGAATCGTGGTGCGAGTAACGCAATGTCAGCTTGTGCTTGTCGCTGATGTTATAATCGATGCGACCGAGGAATTTCTTGCTTTTGTTCTCATTATTAAAGCCGTCCAATGCACCCACATTGTAGTTGAACTTCTCTTGCATAAAAGAAGCCAGGTCCTGCATATCCGCCAATGTGGTGCGGGAAACGTTTCCACCCGATTGGCCGCGGTTCAGAACGAAGTCCAAAGCAGGGCTTGAACGTTTTACAAACTCGCCATTTACGAAGAAGAACAATTTGTTCTTGATAATCGGACCGCCCAGACGGAAACCGGTTGTTTTTTCGTTGAATTCGGCAACCTTGAATTCAGTACCGTCGATTTTCTTTCCTGCCAGGCTCTTGTTCTTAAAGAAGTGGAAAACCGAACCCGAGAATTCGTTAGTACCTGAACGAGTTACAGCATTGATACCCGCACCCGCGAAGCCCGACTGGCGTACGTCATAAGGAGCGATGTTGATCTGTACCTCTTCGATTGCGTCCAGGGAGATCGCCGTTGAACCCGTACGACCACCTGCCTGCGCTTCGTTACCGAGACCGAAACCGTTGTTGAACACGGAACCGTCGATGGTGAAGTTGTTATAGCGGCTGTCCTGCCCGCCGAATGAGCGGCCATTGCTGTAAGCATTGTACTTGGTGATGTCGTTCAGCGTACGTCCGAGCGTAGGCAGGCTCGTAATGAGGCCTTTGTTGAAAGTAGTGGCGGCACCGGTACGGTCGGAGCTGAAAATGTCGCTTCCCGCACCGGTAACAATCACTTCTGCAAGGTCTGTGCTGCCATCTTTCAGTTCGAAGTTGACGTTGGCAGCGGTACCGAGGTTAGCGAAAATGTTTTCCTGAGATTGTTCATTAAATCCTACAAAAGAAACGGTCACTTTATAAGGACCTCCCACGCGCACCGCGGGGATCGTGTAAAGCCCTTGCTCGTTAGTTACCGAGCCATATTTTGTTCCTGACGGTTCGTGGACCGCTACGACCGTGGCGCCTGGGAGCACCTCGCCTTTGCCGTCTGCAACACGTCCCGTAATCGCTGATGAAGTAACCTGGGCTTGTGCTGTCGGCCCCAATAGAGAGAATAGAAATGCGGTAACCGCGAGGCACACCGCCCGGAAGAGTAAACTTTTCCCGTTCATAAATTTGGTGATTTGGTTTGTAAGAATACTAGCGGATTCATTCAAGGAGGATGAATAATTGATGCAAAATAATAGCTTTTTATATTCACAAACAAAAGGCTAAATCCTACTAAAATGCAATACTAGTCTTCATAACTCTCTGATCTATTGAAATAATGCAGATTCCTGCACCAATACTTCAATATTTTTCATTTTATCAAATCATTAACAAATCCGGAGAAGGGCCAAAGGCTTTTGAAGAGCAGATTGTAGCCAAAAAAAAAGATTTTTTATCTAGGATAACCAGCAATTATTGTACCATGAGATAACCAGCGTTTAACAAATTGTTAAATTTTAGAAAGGCGGGATTTTTTTCCATACCGGAATTCCTTGCAACCTTTGTATGATTATGGCTTTCGGCTTTCGGCCATCGGCTTTCGGCTGTTTGCCTGTTGAAATAAACAGCTGACAGCCGACTGCCTACTGCCGAAGTACTACATTAACTAAACTATGCAACTCAATTTCAAACAAATAGGCGAAACGGGCAGACCCCTGATCATTCTCCATGGTGTTTTCGGTTTTCTCGACAACTGGCTTACCATTGGAAAAACGCTTTCAGAACAAGGTTACCGCGTTTACCTCGTCGACCAGCGCAATCACGGACGCTCCCCGCACGAAGGCCCGCTCAACTTTCCGACGCTTGCGGCTGATTTAAAGGAGTTTCTCGACCAGCAAAATATCGAATCTCCGATCCTGATCGGGCATTCGATGGGTGGAAAAACGGTAATGGAATATGCAGTGACCTATCCCGGGACATTCGATGCCCTGGTGGTCGTCGACATCGGGCCCAAAGCCTACCCCATTCACCATACCAAGATCCTGAAAGGCCTGAATGCGATACCGATTGATGAGATCGAAAGCCGCAACCAGGCCGATGAAATACTGAGTGAATACGAGCCGCTGCTGGGCGTGCGGCAGTTTTTGCTGAAAAACCTTTACAGAAAGGACGAGGGCGGGTTCGCATGGCGCTTCAACTTGCCGTTGCTCACGACCGACATGGCCAATGTCGGCGCACAAATTAAATCCAATGCGCCGGTAGAAACACCGACGCTATTTATGCGGGGAAGCAATTCCAATTATATTCTGGATGAAGATCTGGAAGGTATCCTCGACCTGTTTCCCAATGCACAACTGAAAACGATCGAGGGCGCAGGGCACTGGGTGCAGGCTGAGCAGCCGAAAGCGTTTGTCAGCACCTTGCTGGAATTTCTAAATAGTGCTATCTGACGTATTTCATCCTGGGCGAGTTGCACGTGCCTATAATAAGCTGATCATCACTGATCGATATTTCCCAGGTGGGGCAGGTAATGCAGTTCAGCAGTTCGCATTGGGGATTATTGGGCAACGCAGTTGCGGGTTTCACATCGAGGAGGGTACCATTGATAATCATCGTGGCGGGTGCGCAACATCGGGGCGTGCCGTTGGCGTTGAGCACCACACCGTCGGCACGAAATATCAACGAATCAGATTTGGCAGCTTCAATCGGCTCCCAGGTACTTTTATTATCCAGTGAAGACCTTTCCACTTCGATAGAATGCCAAATGCCTGACACCGTCGTGAAAGCGGAATTAGGCGAAAGGTCATTGAAGCTATCCTTTTTACAAGACAATAACCACACCAGGACCAGGGGTATGTATAATAGTCTTTTCATACTTATTAAATAATTTTATTTACTCCGTAGATTCACAATCAGGACTTTTGGTTGGAAAGGATTGAAAAATTGAGACACCTATGAACGATTCCGGGATTTCCCTGTACTTAATCCCCACAATACTGGCGGAAGGCACCCAAAACGACGCGCTCGCTCCCCAGGTCAGGGATGCCGTGCAGCATCTGGATGTTTTCTTCGTGGAAAATATCCGCACTGCCCGGCGCTTCATCAGCAGCCTGAAACTTGGCAAAGTAATCGACGAGCTGACATTCATCGAATTGAACAAGGATACGCCCGAAACGGAAACCGTTGCATCACTGCGAACCCTTTCAAAAAGCGCCGGTGTTATATCGGAAGCGGGTTGCCCGGGCGTAGCCGACCCCGGTGCAGTGGCAGTCCGCATTGCGCACGAGTTGGGGATACGAGTAGTGCCGCTGGTTGGGCCGTCGTCCATTCTGCTGGCTTTGATGGCTTCCGGGATGAGCGGGCAATCGTTCGCATTTCACGGTTACCTACCCATTGATAAAGTGCAACGCAAGAAGGCATTGCAAACTCTTGAAAGAAACGCAAGGCAATTTCAGCAGACGCAGATATTCATGGAAACCCCTTTCCGTAACAACCAGCTGCTGGAAGCGGTGATCGAAGCTTGCTCGCCCGACCTGGCATTATGCATCGCCGCCAACGTCACCGCACCGGACGAGCTGATCAAGACCATGTCCGTCAGGAAATGGAAGGCACAAAAGCATGATCTGCATAAAATTCCAGCTATTTTCCTCATCGGATAGGCTTTTGGTGAACACTCTTTTAATTTTGCCAGTTACAACGCAGAAAGATTTTCCCGGGTCTTTCGTTCTTTTTGCAAACTGTTATTCATCTTGAAAAAATATATTCTGATAGCCATCCTGGCCGTAGCCGGACTCTGGGGTTGTAATGAAGACAGCCTAGATGCGAACATTACCGTCGATTCCAATTTCCAGTCAGGAACGGCAGGGGAAAATGGCTGGACGGCCGAATATGCAGGATATGCATCAACCGCCGACTCTTCCCAACTGGATACGGTAGCTGCTACGGCGCTGCTCCCAAGGGGCCTCGACACTACGCAATATGGTTTCCGGATCCTGTCGAGGTATTCGAAAGGCAATATGTTCAGTTATATCAAAAAGCGTGTAACGGGTTTTAAACCTAACAAGCCTTATGAAATGACACTTCAAGTCGACCTGGCAACCAAGTATACCGCAAGCGCCATTGTCGACAAGGTGACGTTCAAATCGGGGGTATCCACAAATGAGCCTGTGACTAAGAAACTGACTTCCGGTATATACGCGTTCAATCTGGACAAAGGTACTGGCACACAAGTGGGCAAGGATGTGCTGCTCAGCGGGAGCATTGCAAGTACTAACCTCGACACCCGGTATTATACATTATTAAGGTATTCCAATGACGGGCAGCCCGTTACTGTAACCACCAACAACCAGGGCGAGCTATGGTTTTATGCGGGAACCGATTCGGATTACAAGGATACCACCATATTTTACTTCGACCGCATTATAGCACGGTTCAAAGAACTGTAAAGTGTTTTGTAAATTCGCGCCCATTCATTAACCCACATATCCCTACCGGAATGGTACAGGTACAGACATTTGTCTTCAATCCGTTTTCTGAAAATACCTATCTCCTATACGACGAAACAGGCGAGGCGATCATCGTCGATCCGGGCTGCTACGACCGATCGGAAGTAAATGAGCTCACGGATTTTGTGCAACAACACGGTCTGAAACCCGTGCAGATCGTGAACACCCACGCGCATATCGACCATGTGTTGGGCATCGCAGCGCTCAAAAGAAAGTATGGCATCCCATTTGTGCTACATAAGCTGGATGAGCCGCTTTTGAAGGCAGTCAAGACTTATGCTTCCAATTATGGCTTTTCAGCATTTGAAGAGCCGGAGATCGACGGCTTTATCAAGGAAGGTGAAAACATTGAATTTGGCAATACATCCCTGAAAATAATATTCGTACCCGGCCACGCGCCTGGCCACGTCGCGTTGGTGAACGATGCCGGAAAATTCGTCATCGGCGGCGATGTGCTGTTCCGCATGAGTATCGGACGTACCGACCTTCCTGGCGGCGACCATGCTACACTACTGCGGAGTATCCGGGAGCAAATGTTTACATTACCCGACAATTATACCGTGTACGCCGGCCATATGGAGCCCACCACCATTGGTTTTGAGAAAAGAAACAATCCCTTCTTCAAATAGCGCCTATGATCCGTCGCAACATCCCCAATGCCCTCACCTGCGGCAATTTGCTTTGCGGCTGCATTGGCGTGGTGGAAGCATTCCACAACAACCTGCTGCTTTCCTGCGTACTCATTGGCGTCGCATTGATATTCGACTTTCTGGACGGTTTTATCGCCCGTTTATTGAAAGTCACCTCCCCTATCGGCCGCGACCTCGACTCGCTGGCCGACGTAGTTACATTCGGTGTACTACCGTCGATTATTATGTATCAGCTGCTCATGCAGAGCATTCCCGACTTGTTCGGTATCTGGAAGGCCTATGCCGCATTCATCATCGCGATTTTCTCGGCGATCCGCCTGGCTAAGTTCAACAATGATCCACGCCAGTCCGATTCCTTCATAGGAGTGCCCACGCCTGCAAATGCGATGCTCATCGCTTCTTTGCCTCTGATTGTCCATACAGAGAGCGAGATGTGGAAAAACATCATTATCAATACGAATAACCTGCTCATATTAAGTGCGGTAATGTCGTACGCGCTGGTTATGGAACTTCCGCTGATAGCGCTCAAATTCAAAAATTTCGGATGGCAGGGCAATGAGGCACGCTTCATTTTGATCGGCGCCACCGTGATGCTGCTAGCTACGTTAAAATTCCTCGCTATCCCGGCAATACTGGTCGTCTACGTGCTTCTTTCGATAGCCGCTAACGTCAGGAAAAAGCAGGCGTGAATTGGTACCGAAGACTTTTTTTTGCATTTTTGCGGTCTTTACCGGCAACGTATGTTGCTTATTATTATCATTTTAGCATTAAATACCGTTCTTATCTACCTTTAACCCTCGGTAGTTTTGAACCATCCCCAATAGCATGGCATTCTCCCGCATTACAGGTTTAGGCTTTTACGTTCCCGACAATATCATCACCAACGATGACCTTACCCAATGGATGGAAACTTCCGATGAATGGATCCGCGAGCGGACGGGCATTCAGGAGCGTCGGTATTTCGAATACGGGAAAGATACCAATTACAGCATGGCAGCCGCAGCGTCCCGACAGGCGTTGGACAGGGCCGGACTTACGCCGAATGACATAGATGTGATCGTGTACGCTACTATCACTCCCGATTACTTTTTCCCGGGCTCCGCGTTTCTGATGCAGCGCGAACTGGGTATGGACGGAAAGCCGGTGATCGATATCCGGGAACAGTGCTCGGGATTTGTGTACGCGCTTTCTATTGCCGATCAATTCATCAAATCGGGGATGTACAAAACAGCATTGGTGGTCGGTTCGGAAATTCAGTCGTCGTGGATCGACAAGAGCACGGCGGGGCGTAATACAGCGGTTATTTTTGGGGACGGAGCCGGAGCTGCGGTGGTTTCCGCCACGGATGATCCCCAACATTGTATATTATCTACACACCTGCATGCCGACGGCCGGTTTGCTGAAGAGCTCTTTGTGAAAGATCCAGGCAGCAGCCGAGAAGGTCGTCCGGTGAGCCCGGAGGTGATCGAAGCAGGCGGGCACAATGTATATATGAATGGTAATGCCGTTTTCAAACATGCGATCGTACGTTTTGGCGAGGTGATCCAGGAGGCTTTGGAGGCTAATGGCTATACGGCCGGCGATATTGATCTACTGGTTCCGCACCAGGCGAATATCCGGATCAGCGATTACGTTCGCCAGCAACTTGGGCTCGCCGAATCACAGGTTATCAATAACTTACAACGTTACGGGAACACCACGGCTGCCTCTATTCCCATTGCTTTAACGGAAGCATGGGAAACCGGCAAAGTGAAAGAAGGCGACCTGATTTGCCTTGCAGCATTCGGGAGTGGATTTACATGGGCGTCGGCGCTGATCAGATGGTAAGGTACCCGGCTAGAATTGTCCGGTCGACAGCATTACCAAAGTGCACCCCTCTATTGGTATGATATTTTTATCGATTAAAATATCCTTAAATTCAGGATTCTCTGTACCAGGGTTGAAGATAACGCGTTTAGGATTTAGAGAAACGATGTAATCGTAGTATTCAGGTTGGTGGCTCGGATTGATATACAATGTGACGGTATCTACGTCTTTCCAGTCAGTTTTGTCTGTGTTGATTTCCTCTCCTAATGCAAAACCTTTCCTGCGTCCGATGAGTAAAATGGGATGACCATAGTGCCTGAGTTTCTGTGCCGCCAGGTAAGCGTATCTGGAAGGATTGGAAGTCGCTCCTATGATGAGTGTACGTTTCATGCCAAAATCAATTTAATAAACAAATAATGGCTGCAAAGCGGTATCCGCAACAGCCACACACACTTTTGAAACACCAAAAGATCGTTCCCGATTCCCGGTAAGGGGCCGGAAGGCATGATCAACCATACAACGTTAAGAAACTATAATAATAGCTTTTATCAAAATGAATGAATCAAATGTAAGCCGGAGCTTCTGGAATGAAAAGTGGGCAAAAATTATATTCGACGAGATCGAGAACGCTCCCCATTACGAAGTATCCAACTATGGCAGGTTGAAAAGTTTCCAGAACAACCCAAAGGAAGGCGTTGTAATTAAGGGATCTGTCATTCAGGGATATAGATCATTGAATATCCGCGTAGCGGGTGGCAAGACCATCAACCGCTATGTACACAAACTTGTTGCCGAGCATTTCGTGGAAAAACCGGACGCCGATCATAACTTCGTGATCCATCTGGACTTCGATAAGCAGAATAACCATTACGAGAACCTGAAATGGGTTACAAAAGCGGAAATGATCGACCATAACCGTGAGAACCCCGCATTCATCAACCGGGTGATCCCCCGCCGTACCAAAAATTACAAGCTGACGGAAAGCAAGGTGCGGATTATCAAGAAGCTTTTGAAAAACGATAATAACCGCTTAAAAATGATCGCAAAACAATTTGGAATTACGCATACCCAGCTCAATCGCATCCGGTCAGGCGAGAACTGGAAGCATGTAACCGTTGAAGATTGATCAAAGCACTTATTTGAGTTTTTCAGCGGCGGAAACCGTATAACCGCTGCCGTTCGCCCCCTCTTCAAAGTCCACCGACACGCCGATCACGTACATTAGATGGCGCTTGTCTATCAATACCTTAATTCCCTCGATAAGGTATGTCTGGTCATGCTCTGTGGCTGTGTCGAACCCAAGCAGAAAAGATCCGCTGCACGCACCCCCTCTTAACCCTACCCGGAGCCCATAAGTGTCGGGGATTTTGTTGGCTTCCAATGTCGATCTGATTTCCAGCCTTGCTGCTTCGGTCAATTGAATCGGGTTATCCATTCCTGCTCGTTGTTCTTGATTGCGATAAATCAGTTAACGCAAACTGACGCTGTTCCATTCGCGTTTTGAAATAAATATCCGCCAAATGCGGCTAATCCTTTAATTTTGTGCCTCATTTTGGCACAAAATTACAATTTCACACCATGGAATATATTTGGATATTGACAATTCTGGTACTCGGGGGCGTCGTGACATTCGGCATGTACCTCACCATTACGACCGTCGCTAACAAGATATTTGAGAAACAGCGGTGGGATATCCGGAGCAAAAACATCGAAATCACATTGCCCTTGCGCTTGCAGGCTTACGAGCGAATGTGCCTGTTTCTGGAACGTATTACCCCTAATAACTTGTTGCTTCGATTGGTGCCTTCGGCGACAAGCGCGCTGGAACTGCAACAGATCATCCTGCACGAGATCCGGGAGGAATACAATCACAATGTGGCGCAGCAGCTCTATGTGAGTACCCATGCATGGGAGCAAATCGTGAATGCGATGAATGAAACTGTGGCAATTGTGAATCAGGCTGCGGCAGAAGTCAGCGCTGAAGCCCCCGCAGCCGACCTTGCCAAAAAAGTTTTTTCGCACGTGATCGAGAAAGAAGCTCAGCCCTCGACGCACGCGTTGAAGGTTTTGAAGGAGGAGATCCGAAACGTTTTTTAGAACGGCAGTCGGCTACTCAGGATCCAAAAATATACATTAACTAACAGTGCTGACGGCTGATTTCCGACAGCCGATTGCCATTCAATTACAATGCTGACGGCCGATCGCCGACAGCCGATAGCCATTAAAAATGCTTTACCCCAATACATTAGAACAAAAACTGGGATTCGATAAGCTGAGAGAACGATTGAAGGAGCTTTGTATCAGCTCTTTGGGTCAGAGCTATGTCGAAAAGATCCGGTTCTCTGAAAATTTCGGCATGGTCGAGAAGCTCGTAAGCCAGACCGCCGAAATGCAGCGCATACTCGAACTGGGCGAGAATTTCCCTTCCCAGAATTACATTGACGCGACGCCTTATTTAAAGCGAGCTTCCATTGAAGGAATGCTGCTCACGCAGCCCGAGTTTTCGGACCTGAAAGTTTCGCTGTTAACGATCCGCCTCTGCCTGCGCTTTTTCGAAAGCCAGGAGGCAGATGCATTTCCTATTTTGGGGGAATATGCCAAAACGATCAAAGTTGAAAAGGCCGTTACCGACGCTATCGACCGCATTATCGATGATCGCGGCCAGATCCGCGATTCGGCTTCGCCGGAATTGTCGCGCATTCGCAAGCGACTGATCTCCGAACAGGCTGGTATCCGTAAAAAGCTCGATACCATTTTGAAATCGGCCAGGAGCAATGGATGGATTGGTGATGATGTCTCATTGACTGTCCGTAATGGCCGTATGGTAATTCCCGTGGCTGCCGAGCACAAACGGAAGCTACGCGGGTTTATTCACGACGAATCTGCGACAGGCCAGACCGTGTTCATTGAACCAACGGATGTTTTTGAATCCAATAATGAAATCCGCGAGCTCGAATATGAAGAGCGCCGGGAGATCAACCGCATTCTGCTCGAACTGACGGCCTATATTCGCCCGTTCGTACCTGATCTGCAAAAGGCCTACGGTTTCCTGGGGCTGATGGATTTCCTGCGTGCCAAAGCAAGATTAGCGGGTGAAATGGGGGCCATTAACCCGCCGTTTGAAAACCGCCAGTTCATCGACTGGCGCGAGGCGCGACACCCTCTGCTGCATTTGTCGTTCCAAAAGCAAGGGAAAAAGGTAATCCCTCTCAACATCGAATTGCAGGAAAAACAGCGCATTCTGATCGTTTCCGGGCCTAATGCGGGTGGTAAGTCCGTCGCATTGAAAACCGTCGGGCTGATTCAGTATATGTTCCAATGCGGATTGCTGGTACCAATGCTCGAAGGCTCATCCATGGGCTTCTTCCAAAATATCTTCATCGATATCGGCGACGAACAATCATTGGAAAACGACTTGAGTACTTATAGCTCGCACTTAACCAACATGCGGCATTTTCTGTCGATGGCGAACAAAAGGACGTTGTTCCTGATCGACGAGTTCGGTACCGGAACGGAACCGGGTCTCGGCGGGGCCATCGCGGAAGCCATTCTCGAAAACCTGACCAAATCGGGCGCTTTCGGAATGATCAATACGCATTACACTAATTTGAAAGTGCTTGCGGATAAAACCGAGGGACTGGTAAATGGAGCCATGCGCTTTGATGGTGAGCATCTGGAACCGCTCTATCAGCTCGAAATCGGCCGTCCTGGCAGTTCGTTCGCATTTGAAATCGCCTCCAAAATCGGATTACCGAAGGCGGTGGTGGCCCGTGCGAAAGAGAAGTTAGGTACGCAGCAGGTAAACTTTGAAAAACTGTTGAAAGAACTCGATATCGAACGGCGCGTATTTGCGGAGAAAAACATTGAAATAGGGATTAAGGAGCGTAAACTGACGAAGCAGGTCGCTGATTATACTGCATTGAAGGAGAAGCTCGAAAACAACGAGAAGAAGATCGTCAATGAGGCCAAGCAGAAGGCAAAAAACCTGCTTTCGGACGCCAATCAGCTGATTGAAAACACCATCAGAGAAATAAAAGAGAATAAGGCTGAAAAGGAAAAGACCAAAACAGCACGGACAACGCTTGAAAATTTTGGCAAAAACAACCTGAAACTAGCGGAGGTAACCGAAGCGCAGCCCATAGAAGAAGAATACGAACCGGAAGGCGGCGACATTACGCCAGGCAGCTACGTGCGTATCAGCGGGCAAACGGCCATCGGGGAGGTACTTTCGATCAAAGGCAAGGACGCTGAAATTCGCATCGGCGACCTGAAATCGAATGTGAAACTGAACCGCCTCGAAAAAGTCTCACGCAAGGCTTACCGGGCCGCTACCGGTGAAAAAGGGCTGAAAACGACTTCCAAAGGCGTGGATATGAACGAGCGGATGCTCAATTTCAGTTTTAACCTCGATATGCGCGGCAAACGCGGTGAGGAAGCGCTGGGATTGGTCGATCAGTTTATGGACAATGCCATCATGCTCGGCTATGATGAGCTACGCATTGTGCATGGCAAGGGTGATGGCATCCTGCGTACGCTCGTGCGCAACCACCTGCGCGGTTACAAGCAGGTAGCGGGTATGTACGACGAGCACGCAGACCGTGGCGGTGCGGGCGTGACGATCGTGAAGCTCAGATAATGTCTTCTGAAATACCACTAATGCAAAACGGGCGCCTTATAAGCGCCCGTTTTGCATTGATATATCAGCCAAATCAGTGAACTGCTGCCGAAGAAGTAGTTACTGTTTTACGTCCTTTCATCCAGAAATACAGGATACCGAATGCGACGATCAACACCGCCGGGAACATCACCATTGTGCTCAATGTGGCCTGGCCCGCTGCTAGCTCCATTTCATCACCGGTAAGGCCCTGCGCGATCTTTTCAGCCTTGGCATCGTCCAGCCATTTACCGATCACCGGTTGCCAGATAGCTGTCGAGAACATTCCGATACCACCGACAATCGACATCCCTAACGCGCCGCTCAAAGGCACGTTTTGCGCCACGAAACCAATCATGGTCGGCCAGAACAACGCCACACCCATTGCGAAGATCACAGCTGCCGCATAAGCCGCAGGACCAGTGACTGTGCTGAACAAGTAAATACCCGCTGCTGCGAGGATTGATGAGCCCCACAGGATACCGGTTTGGCCAATTGCAGCCACAATCGGGTGTGCGAAGAAACGTGTGATCGCCATCAAACCTGTCACCAATGCGAGGATCAGCATCGGGCTTGCACCGCTTTTGCTCATGATCAAGCCTGTCCATTGTTGTGGACCGAATTCACTGATTGCAGTGAAGGCCATACAAACGAAGATGAAGAGGAACAATGGTGTGAACATCGCCTTCACGTTTTCACCGAGTGAAGTTACACCGTCCACGTGTGGTTTAGGGAATGTTTGTCCCCAGAAAAGAAATGCATAGATCACAGTCGGGATAAGGATCACCCAGATCTGCGCCTGCCAGCCGAGGTTGGCGTCAGTCATGAATTTCGAGATCAACGAACCGACTACGATACCACCGGGGAACCACATATGGAAGCGGTTGAGCATTTTGCTCATCTGCAAACCTTCGTAAGAATCAGCGATCATAGGGTTACAAGCAGCTTCGGTACAGCCATTACCTACTCCGATCAGGAACGTGGAGATCAGAAGACCGGTGTAACCGCCCGAGTAAATCGTCATGATAATACCAATCGCGTGACAAACGAACGCAACCTGCATGATCGTTTTCGGACCGATGGTGTGATACACGAGCCCTCCGATGATCATCGCGAGCGGGAACCCGAAGAACCACATCGAGTTGATAAAGCCCAGTTGTTCGGCCGTGAGGTTGAACTCGGTGCCCAGCTGGGGCAGAATCCCTGCACGGATACTGAATGAGAATGCAGTGGTTATGAGCGCAAAACAACTTGCATTGAAGAGCCTGCCGCTGTTAACTGATTGGGACATGTGACTAAATGGGTTTGATTATTTGAATTAGATGATTGATTTCGGGATACTATTTTTATTCAAAGATTTCACAAAAAAAACAAACTCCGGGGAATTCTACTGCATTTCGCTATTCCTTAGCAATGTTTTTTATGTCTTAAATTTATATTTGTAGGAAGTAAGAGTCTTTCCAAAGGCACTTTCTTATCTGTATAATTATTACAAAAACCTTAAACCAACTGGAATGTCAAGAAAGATCAGAATGGGCATGGTAGGCGGCTCCCTGGATGCATTTATTGGTGGGGTCCATCGCCGTGCAGCGATCATGGATGGAGAAATTGAGCTGGTTTGCGGAGTTTTCAGCTCCGATCCTGCCAAATCTAAGGAAACCGGAAAAGCGCTATATCTGCCTGAAAACAGGGTTTATAACGACTTTGAGGAGATGATCCTGAAAGAAAAGCAACTGCCGGAAGGGGAACGCATGGATTTTGTTTCCATTGTTACACCCAACCATATGCACGCTGCACCTACGAAGCTTGCGCTGGAAAATGGCTTCCACGTCGTATGTGATAAACCGATTACACTCAATACCGAAGAAGCAGAAGAGATAGTGGCTGTGGTTGAAAAAACCGGTCTGGTCTTCTGCCTCACGCATAACTACACCGGATACCCTATGGTAAAGGAGGCGCGCCAGATGATCGCCTCGGGCGCCATTGGAGAAGTCAGGAAGGTAATTGTGGAATATCCGCAGGGCTGGTTGGCCACACTGGTGGAAGTTACCGGCAACAAACAGGCTGCATGGCGTACCGATCCGAAGCGCTCGGGAGCTGCGGGAGGCCTGGGCGATATCGGTACCCACGCCGAAAACCTGGCCGAATACATCACCGGACTCAAAATAACCCAAGTTTGTGCCGACCTTACAATATTTGTGGAAGGCCGTTTGCTGGATGATGATGCCAATATTCTACTTCGCTTCAACAACGGCGCCAAAGGCATTCTACAAAACAGCCAGATCGCCAACGGTGAGGAAAATGACCTCAACATCCGTGTGTACGGCGAAACCGGCGGCCTGCAATGGAAGCAAATGGAGCCTAATACGCTGATTCACAAAACCAATCAGGGCACACGCATCATCCGTACGGGCGTGGGCACCCTGTCCAAAGCCGCGCAGGTGCACACCCGCATCCCGGCCGGTCACCCCGAGGGCTATTTCGAGGCCTTCGCCAATCTCTACCGCAACTTCGCCATTCATGTAAGGGCCTACTGGGAAGGCAAAAAGGCCGATCCGGTGTACGACTTCCCTACTGCACAGGATGGGCTTAGAGGTATGAAGTTCATCGACGCCGTCATTGCTTCGAACAAGACGGAGACGAAATGGACCGATTTCTGATCCTGAATACTCAATCAATTACTGTACATCTCAATTTAACCCGCGAGAGCGGACTGTTTTTCACCAATCATTCCATACCCATTTATGAACAAAATCAAAGTTGGCGTTGTCGGAACAGGCTTCATTGGCCCCGCACACATTGAAGCACTGAGACGTCTTCCTAATGTAGAAGTTGCCGCACTTTGCGAAGTGACCGCAGAACTGGCCAAGGAAAAAGCTGACGCGCTTGGCATTGCACGTTCCTACACGTTCGATGAACTGTTGAAACAGGATGACATTCAGGCTGTCCACATTTGTACGCCTAACTTCCTGCACTACTCACAGTCGAAAGCGGCATTGCTCGCCGGAAAACACGTGATTTGTGAAAAACCATTGGCAAAAGACCTCGCAGAAGCGGAAGAACTCGTAGAACTGGCTGCAAAAACAGGTCTCGTGAATGCCGTTCACTTCAACCTGCGTTACTACCCGCTGGCACGCCAGATGAAATCGATGCGCGAAAAAGGTGAACTGGGTGAGATTTATTCATTCATCGGTTCATATCTGCAAGACTGGCTGTTCTACAACACCGACTATAACTGGCGCCTCGAACCAGACAAATCCGGCGATTCACGCGCCATCGCCGACATCGGCTCCCACCTGATGGACATTCTCGAATACATTACTGGCCTCAAAACCGTTGCCGTGCTGGCCGATTTCAACACCGTTCACAAAACCCGCAAGAAGCCTTTGAAAGCCGTTGAGACTTACTCGGGTAAATTGCTGCAACCGGAAGATTACGCCGATGTGCCTATCAATACCGAAGACCACGCGAATGTATTGCTTCGTTTCGACAATGGAAACAAAGGGGTCATCACCGTTTCGCAGGTTTCGGCAGGTCGTAAAAACCGCATGTCACTGGAAATCTCCGGTTCTAAAAAGACATTCAGCTGGTGCTCTGAGTCCCCGAACGAAATGTGGATTGGCAACCGCGACAAAGCGAATGAAATCCTTATGCGCGACCCATCGCTCGTGAACGAGGACGTACGCTCAACGATTACCTTCCCAGGCGGCCACAACGAAGGCTTTCCGGATACCTCAAAACAAATGTTCAAGGAAGTTTACGCGGCAATCGCAGCCGGCAAACAGCCTGAAAACCCAACATTCCCAACGTTTGCGGATGGGTATCGGGAGTTGCTGATTTGCGAGAGAATTTTGGAAAGCAATAAGAAAGAGGCTTGGGTTAAAATCTAATTTTGAATGATTGAATGACTGAATGATTGAATGGGCGTCTGCGCTTTTTTGCTAGCACACTATGAATATGGCTGATGATAAAAAGGATTTTGTTTCTCAGTTGCAGGGGCGCACTAAGCAATTTGTATTGAGGAGCATTAGAGTCTTTAAAGCATTGCCACCGACAGAGGAGGCACGGGTTGTTGGAAAGCAGTTTCTACGATCAGCGTCGTCTATCGGAGCCAATTATCGAGCTGTGTGTAGGGCAAGAAGTCAGAATGAGTTCTTCGCGAAGATGAGCATAACGGTTGAAGAAGCGGATGAATCACTCTTCTGGATGGAGATAATGTCCGAAGCAGGTATTCTCCCCTCAGAAAAGCTGAAAGCTCTGATGGACGAAGCAGAAGAACTCATCAAGATCCTCTCCAAGGCCCGCAAAAACGCCAAATAACTACCCACAGTCATTCAATCATTTTTCATTCAGTCATTCAATCATTCAGTCATTCAATCATTTAAAACATGAAAACAATAAAAGGCCCCGGTATCTTCCTCGCCCAATTCCTTGGCGACGAAGCTCCGTTCAACTCACTGGATACCATTGCCGACTACATGGCCGGGCTAGGCTACAAGGGCCTCCAACTTCCTACCTGGGACCCGCGCGTGATCGACGTGAAGCAAGCTGCGGAATCGCAGACTTACGCCGACGAGCTGAAAGGCAAGCTCGCTGACAAAGGACTACAAATCACCGAATTGGCTTCGCACATTATCGGCCAGCTGGTAGCTTCGCACCCGGTTTATGACGATCTGTTCGATGGTTTCGCCGTACCGGAAGTTCGCAAGAACCCAAAAGCACGAGCGGAATGGGCTGTTGAGCATTTGAAACTAGTGGCGCAAGCCAGCCGCAGATTAGGGCTGAAGGCCTCCGCGACCTTCTCTGGAGCATTGGCATGGCCTTTCCTTTACCCCTGGCCTCAGCGCCCGGCGGGTTTGGTAGAAACCGCATTCAAAGAACTGGCTGCCCGCTGGAAGCCTATTCTGGACGTGTATGACGAAAACGGTGTGGACGTTGCGTACGAATTGCACCCAGGCGAGGACTTGTTCGACGGTACTACCTTCGAAATGTTTGTAGACTACCTCGGCGGCCATACCCGTGCAAATATCAACTATGACCCGAGCCACTTTGTGTTGCAGCAGTTGGATTACCTCCAATTCATCGATCTTTACCATGATCGCATTAAAGCATTCCACGTAAAAGATGCGGAATTCAACCCTAGCGGGAAGCAGGGTGTTTACAGCGGCTTTGCAGGCTGGGCTGATCGCGCCGGACGTTTCCGTTCGCTCGGAGATGGCCAAGTGGATTTCGGTGGAATCTTCTCCAAACTGTCGCAATATGATTACGACAGCTGGGCGGTCCTGGAATGGGAATGCTGCATTAAGTCGCCCGTACAAGGCGCGGCAGAAGGCGCACCGTTCATCGAAAGCCATATCATCGAAGTGACTACAAAAGCATTTGATGATTTTGCAGGAACCGGTGCAGACGAGGCATTTAACCGCAAGGTGCTCGGTTTATAATTGTCGATCTTACAAGTATATTGAAAACCTATCTTCCTTATGGAAGGTAGGTTTTTTCTACGTTAACCAATACCAACCAATCTAATGAATGAATCCCCTTTTCGAAAAGTTTTAAAACGTTTCAGGGTTGCCGGCGTGACGGCCCTGGCATGTTGCGGTCTGGTGGCTACGGCCCAGACGGTGACGCCGGAAAAGCGTGTGCTGGTATTCTCCAAAACCGCCGGCTTCCGGCACTCTTCTATCCCCGCAGGGAAAACAGCCATTTTAAAACTAGGTAAAGAAACTGGCTTTGCGGTAGACACTACTGAAAATGCGGCTGTTTTTACCAATAAAAATCTGCAAAAATACAGCGCAGTCATATTCCTGAACACCACCGGTAATGTACTGAACGACAAGCAGCAGGATGCATTTGAGCGCTACATCCAGGCGGGCGGCGGCTACGTGGGTATTCACGCGGCAACCGATACCGAATACGATTGGCGATGGTACAACAAACTCGCAGGCGCACAATTCCTGAGCCACCCAGGCAACCCGAATGTGCAGGAAGGCGAAGCGTTTGTAGTGAATGATCAGCACCCTTCGATGGATGGTTTTCCAAAAAAGTGGAAGATCAAGGACGAATTTTACGATTTCAAAAACTTTAATGAGAAAGTGAACGTCCTTGTGAAGATCGATGAAAAGACTTACAAGGATGGCAAAATGGGCGACAACCACCCGATGTCGTGGTACCACGAGTTCGATGGGGGCCGTGCATTTTACACGAACTTCGGGCATGAAGATGCTACTTATACCAATCCCGTTTTTGTAAAACACCTGACCGGCGGGCTCAACTGGGCCATGGCGTCGAAGCTGGATTATTCCAAATCCCGCCCGGAAGAAAACCGCTTTACTAAAAAAGTATTGGCTTCCAAGCTCGACGAGCCGACCGAACTCGTCGTTCTCGATGACCAACGTGTACTTTTCACCGAAAGAAAGGGAAAGGTTAAACTCTACAATCCCAAAACCGGGAAGATTAAACTCGTGGGTGAAGTACCCGTTTATACCAAACAGGAATACGGGTTAATGGGCCTGAATATTGACCCTAACTTCAAAACCAACAAGCTGGTATACATGTACTATTCTCCCCCATCGTCGGAAAAAGATACCGCGCAGCATTTGTCGAGGTTCAAATATGACGATGTGAAGGACACGGTGCTGCTCAGTACGGAAGAAGTGCTTCTGACTGTACCAGTAAAACGCACAGACTGCTGCCATACTGGCGGTTCTATCGCCTGGGATGCGAAAGGGAACCTCTATCTGTCCACCGGTGACGACGTGAACCCGTTCCAATCCAATGGATATGGGCCAATCGACGAACGCCCGGGACGTGAAGGATGGGATGGCCAGCACACTTCTTCCAATACCAACTCATTGAGAGGAAAAGTATTGCGTATCAAACCCCGCTACGGCGACCGTCGTGCGAATATGCCGGGCGGCACTAACCTGTACGACATTCCCGAAGGCAACTTGTTCCCTCCCGGAACAGATAAGACCCGTCCGGAGATTTACGTAATGGGTACCCGCAACCCTTATCGTATTTCAGTGGATCAGCACACAGGCTATTTGTACTGGGGAGATGTAGGTCCCGACGCGTCTAACGACGATCCCAAGCGCGGACCGAGAGGTTATGACGAGGTGAACCAGGCCAGAAAAGCAGGTTATTTCGGTTATCCGCTGTTTATCGCCAACAACAGGCCGTATATCGATTTCAACTTCGCCGACAGCACTTCCGGCAAGCCGTTCGATCCTTTGAAACCGATCAATAACTCGCCGCATAACACCGGTTTACAGGAATTGCCGCCTGCTCAGCCTGCGTTCATTTATTACCCATATGCCGATTCACCGGAATTTGGGGCGATTGTAGGCAAAGGAGGGCGTAATGCTATGGCTGGCCCGGTATATTATGCTGCTGATTATCAGGATAGCAAGGTTAAATTCCCTTCCTATTACAATGGCAAATTCTTCGCCTACGACTGGATCCGCGATTACATTAACATCGTGACCATGAACGAGAAGGGCGATCTGCAAAGCATCGAGCGTTTCATGCCGGGCACCAAGTTCAGCCACCCGATCGACATGCAGTTTGCGAAAGACGGTTCATTGTATACTTTGGAATACGGCCCCAACTGGTTCGCACAGAACGACGAAGCCAGCCTGTCACACATCACCTTCAATGCAGGTAACCGCGTTCCAGTGGCTGTCGCGAGCGCTACCAATACCACCGGAGCTACTCCTTTGAAAGTAAATTTCTCTTCCAAAGGCTCGCTGGATTATGACGGCGATCCGATTAAATATGAATGGTCATTTGGCAAAGGTCTGCCTAAAAGCACACTGGCTAACCCAAGCTTCACGTACGCTAAGGCAGGTGAATACACCGCAACTTTGAAAGTGACCGACAATGCGGGCAACTCCAACACCTCGGACGTGGTCATACGCGTGGGCAATGCTATTCCAAAAGTGGATGTGACTATCAAAGGCAATAAGACATTTTACTGGAACGATAAGCCCGTAAACTATGAAGTTTCAGTTTCAGATAAGGAAGACGGCAGCCTGGCCAACAAAAAGATCCCGGAAGACGAGGTAACGCTGACCATCAACTACCTCGAAGGTTTCGACAAAACGCAACTCGCACAAGGCCACCAGGCAAACAGCGGCTTCGAAACCGGTAGGCGAATGATCGAACTGAGCGATTGTAAAGCCTGCCACTCGATTGATAAGAAGTCAATCGGCCCCGCTTACCGCGAGGTCGCGAAGAAGTACGCCAGAGAGCGCAATTCTTTGAAAACGCTTACAGACAAGGTTTTGAAGGGCGGTAGCGGCGTGTGGGGCGAGCAGGCAATGCCCGGCCACCCGCAACACAAGCCAGAGGAAATCGAGGAAATGGTGAAATATATTCTGGACCTCAATAATCAAAAAGCTGTTGACAAAAAGCCGTTGAAGAGCTCTTATATAACCGAGGCTAAGAAAAAGCAGGGTTCATACATCTTCACAGCCAGCTATACCGACAAAGGTAACGGCAACATGGGTCCATTGACAGGCTCGAAAACCGTAGCATTGCGCCCCGCGACCCTAATGGCAAACATGGCCGACACCACCAAAAACACCTTCAAATACAAAGGTGACAATGGCAATGAAATGGTGATCGGCATGAAAGATGGCGGTTTCATCGCTTTTGATGATATCGACTTGAGCGAAATTTCAAAATTGGCTGTTGCGGTTGGAAGTAATGCGGCTCGCTCTGCCGGAGGAACGCTGGAAGTCCGCCTCGATGGCGTTGCGGGAACCAAAATCGGTGAAGGTAAAGTAGATAAGTCGGAAACGATCAGCATTCCGGTGAAAGTGCCAGCCGATGGCAAACTGCACAATGTCTATTTTGTATTTAAAAATGCAGAAGCGGGTAGCAAACCCTTGTTCTCGATTGAATCGGTGCGATTCGAGAATGCTGCATTGTAAAACTGATTTTCAGTAGAAATGGTAAAAGCGGGTTTCCTCTCGGGAGCCCGCTTTTGCTTTTAATGCAATTATAGTGTCTTATTTCTGAACCACCATTTTCTTCACGCCATTGCTCTTTCCATCCGTTACCAGATCATAAAGAAAAACGCCATTCTGAAAATCTCCTGCCGAAATCGTCAGCTGGCCTTCACCCCGCTCCTTCACCGGATAGGAATTCACTTTCATACCGTTTACTGCATACACATCCACTCTTGCCTCCTTCACCGAGTGCGGAATAAAGTATTTAATCGCCGAACTTCCGGTAAATCCGTTCGGAACATTTTGTTCGAGAACTACTCCATTGGCATTCGGCTCCATCCTCGCTGCACTGCCATTCAGAGGTTTCGCGGTATTAGAAGCTACGATCCGCTCCAATTGTTCGAGCCGCTTCGACAAATCAGCTACCTGCGCATTCATTTCTTTCAACTCCGCATCCTTCTGCTCAATAACCTGCTGCTGCTCTTTGACGGAGTTAATTAGAATGTAGGTTACGGCATTCGCGTCGTAATCCAGGTATTCCGTTTTATTTCCTAATGAATCCTGATAAGCAAATGTTCCGATGGTATATGGGGCAATTTTTTGCATTTCCTGGGCGATGACGCCTACGAACTTCTTGTCGCCGGTTTCAATTCCGGCCTGCCCGTTGTATTGGAACCAGACGGGACGGATTTGTTTCAACAAATCGAGGCCGTCTGTGAAGTTGGAAATGCTCTTTTTGAGACGGCTATCGGAGGCTACGATCCAATCCGGCGATCCGGCTTTGGCAGCGGCGTCGGTGCTGAGGTGGAGTTGGAAGGACGGTGCAGAATAGCCTATACCTACTTTGGCGCTATTGCCTAGTACAACACTGTTGCTAGCCGTCACCAACGCATTCGCCCCTATCGCCGTGGCATTGGTAAGTGTGGCATTTCCCCCGCTCTGATAGCCCAAATAAGTATTGTTGCTTCCAGTAGTATTGAAAATTCCTGCTTGATAACCAAAAAAAGAATTACTGTTTCCGATAGTAGTTCCATATCCGGCTTTACGCCCAAAAAAAGCGTTGCCAGTACCGCTTGTCGCATTAAAGCCCGCATGTGTTCCGATAAAGGTATTATAAGAACCTAGCTTGACCTTAAATCCGGTTCCCTTTCCAAAAAATGCGTTCTCATTTCCTGTATTTTCAGGTCCTGCATTGTAACCAACAATCGTATTGTCATCGCCTTGATGACCAGCATAAAGTCCCATGTACGTGTTCCAATTTCCATATATGTTCCCATCGCCAGCTCCGAATCCTATAAAAGTGTTGGAATGCCCTTTCGTATTTTGCCCAGCGGTGTATCCGATAAATGTATTTATTTGCCCTGTGGAGTTCTCACCAGCCCGCGCGCCGATCATTGTGTTATAGTTAGAATTCGTCACTTTCCCCGCGTTAAATCCAACGTAGGTATTCTGATAGCCAATAGTTCCATCCCTCCCTGCCTCATGGCCTATGTAAGTATTTTCTTTCCCCACATTCATTTTTCCGGCATCGACGCCAAAGAAAGCATGGCCTACTCCTTGCGTCCCTGCACCTTGCCCGTAATGAGTACCTTGCGCTTGTACTTGTGAAAGCGTGTGAATCCCAAGTAACAATACTCCTGCCGTTCTGTACCATTTTTTCATGATCAATAATGTTTTAAATGATTGAGGATTTACCTCGATTGATTTTGTAACTAGTACAAAACTGGCTGGAAGCTCCGGGAGAACGGAAAAGCAATGACGCAGCGGATACTCAGGGTTAGTTATCGGAGGTCTGTGCATCAGGCATGCCCCGTTATTCGATCATACTATTGTTCATTAGGAAACAAAAAGAGAGCTTCGTTACCAAAGCCCTCTTGATTCTGCTAATCATATCTCCTATTCTACTACCATCTTCTTTGCCCCCAAACTCTTACCATCCATAATCAGGTCATAGACGTGCACCCCGCTCCGGTATTTATCTGCTGAAATCACCAATTCACCTGCCCCACGCTCTAATATCGTATGAGAGCTCACTTTTACTCCCGCCACTGTGTAAATATCGATTACGGCTGTGTTTACAGATTGCGGAATGAAATACTTAATGGAAGTCTTATTCGAAAAGCCGTTGGGAACATTTTGCTCCAAACTGCCAGCCTCTTTTCCAGCGCTGTTGAAACCCCCTGGCGTAGCGCTCACTAAGCGCTCCAACCTTTCAAGCCGACTTTCCAGATTCTGTATTTGGGCTTCCTTATCCTCGATAATGCGCTGCTGCTCCTTCACGGAGTTGATTAGAATATAAGTAACCGCATTGGCATCATAATCCAGGTATTCTGTTTTGTTGCCCAGCGAATCTTGGTATACAAATGTACCAACCGTGTAAGGCGCTATTTTCTGCATTTCCTGCGCGATGATGCCTACGAACTTCGTATCGCCGGTTTCAATGCCCGCTTTGCCATTGTACTGAAACCACACGGGTTTGATTTGTTTTAATTGATTCAAGCCATCTGTAAACTCCGTTACATTCCTCTTAAGTCTTGAATCTGACACTACCGACCAAGCCGAGGACCCTGCCTTAGCTGCAATGCTTTTGCTTAGTTGTAGTTGATAGAACGGGGCAGAATAGCCGATACCGACATTGGCATTATTTCCCAAAACCAGGCAATGACTGCCCGTGACCATTGCTGATGCTCCGACGGCAGTCGCATTTACCAAACCGGCATTACCTCCCGCGGCATAACCCAAATAAGTGTTCTTTTCGCCGTTTGTATTACTTAGGCCTGCCCCATGGCCGAGGAAAGTATTAAAGTTTCCGGTTTCATTGCTGGTCCCGGCCTTGGCTCCCATAAAGACGTTGTAGCTTCCAGCTTCATTCATCAATCCGCTTTCATTCCCCAAAAAGCAATTTTGTGTGCCTTTTGATTTCTGGCCAGCCCAGCGTCCAATGCCTACATTAAGACTACCGGACGTGAACATTCCTGCTTGATAACCCATGTAGATGTTGCCATCCCCATTAGTATGATTCTGCCCAGCGGAGCTTCCAATAAAGATATTCGAAGAACTGTTCTCAGCCTTTTCACCGCTAAAACTCCCCAAATAAACATTCCCAAAGTCCGTAACGCCCTTCGTTCCCGATCCATAGCCGATGTAAGTATTGTATAACCCATTAGCTCCATTTGATTTACCGGCGTAGGTGCCGATGAATACGTGTCCTCCCCCAACTGTACCAACCCCTTCTCCAAAGTGTGTTTGAGCATTTGCATAAGGCAAGTAGAGGGCTCCTGCGAACAACGTAATTACCATTTTGTAACTGTTTTTCATAATCGTGCATGTTTAAATTGAATGAAATGGTCTTCAAATCGCTTTTTGACAGCACAAGTTTGAAAGGGAAATTTTGAATTAAGAATTGGTTGTACCAGCGGAACAATGACGTTACTTAGCGGATTTAGAGCATTTTTTGCCTTGAATTAATTACAAAGTACCCATGATAAATTGACAAAATACTTTGGTTTAAACCCTAATTATCTGGAAGTCAAAAAGCTTTTCTAATTGGCAAACCCCTCAATCCCCAATCCAAACAATGCAAAGTCATACTTCACAGGATCATTGGGATCAAGAAACCGCAGCGATGCAGTAAGCTCGGTGGCAGTCTGCCAGTCGGTAACAGGGCGTTTGATGAGACCCAGGATGCGCGCTACGCGGTCGACGTGGACATCGCAGGGGCAAACGAGTTGTGCGGGGCGGAGGGTGTTCCAGATGCCAAAGTCGACGCCGTGGCTGTCCTTACGTACCATCCAGCGCAAGAACATGTTCAGGCGCTTGCATGAGGATTTCCGGGCTGGCGTAGCAATGTGCTTGCGTGTACGTGCGGGGAAGATTTCGGAGTTCGAAAATAGGTCGTGGAAGCCAATTAGCGCGTTTTCGATCGTAATGTCGGTCGGCTTCAAATGACCGCTGAATGCGTACTCCAGTGAGTCGTGGATTTTGTAGTACTCCTGAAAAAAATGCAGGAAATAGAGGGTATCGGTAGCGTTGAAAGTACGGTGTTTGAAATGCAGGAACGGTTTCAGGTCGTTCTCGTGATGATTGCGCACGAAGTCGTAGGGCGCATTGTCCATTAATGCGGCCAGTTCCAGGCATTTGTTGATAATGGTTTTGCGCTGGCCCCAGGCAAGTACTGCCGCCCAGAAACCCATGATTTCAATGTCCTGCTTTGCCGAAAACCTGTGCGGGATACTGATCGGGTCGAAGGCAATGAAATCGGATTTGTTGTATTGCGCTACCTTTTTATCGAGCAGCTCGGCAACATACTCAGGCGGATATGCGGTGGAATCAATGTCTGGCATGACTACCTCCGAACAAGTAGGCCAGCACGCGTGAGATACCTGAAAAAATCATTACAATACCCGAAAAAAGGAATGTAAATACGGCGATAAACGGGTACAGAAGCGTAAACATAACACTCCAAACCTTGTACCCGGGCGTGTTTTTGAGCGCTTCCCGTTCTTCTTCTCTTTTAGAACGAAACTGTGGTGCGTGTTTCATAATATGTCTCCGTAGTTATTCAAGGTAACTCACTACGGCCCTGAATCGTTTGCTGTTGGGGGAAACTTTTTCAAATGCGCGTGACGACAGTTTGATCACGATGTCGTCGTTTACGCTGGTGTCGGGAATGCGGCCGATAATTCGGACGATGATTTTCTCCTGGTTGTATTCATTCAAAACCTCCACCAGCGAGCCGATCGGCGCGGTACGGTGCAAGCCCAGGAATTTGCTGGTACTTTCGTCCGTTTCAATCACTTCTGCAAGGCCCGATTCCGACTTTTTCTTGCTTTTCACCACTTTCGGCGGAGCTACTTCCTCCACGGGCTTCACCACTTTTTCCGGAACCGCCGTTTTGGCTTTCACAGAATCTTTCACAACCGTTGTTGCCACTTTCGCAGGCGGTGCTGCCACCGGTGCAGCCGCTTTTTCTATTCCTTTCTCGCTTACAATCAGTTCTTGGCCATCTTTAAGGTTATCGTCTGTCAAATTGTTCCATTTACGCAGATCAGCCATCAGCACGCCGTATTTCACAGCTACACGATACAATGTCTGGCCGGGTTCTACTTTGTGAATGCCATTGTCGGGAAGTGCTGCGGCCGAAGATGCCGACGGCGCAGAAGTACTGGTAGCTACCGAAGGTATATCAGCAACAGGCTTGGTTTCCTTCACCTCCGCTTTCACTAATTCCTTTTTGTCTTCTTTCTTTTCGTCTTTTTTGGCCTCTTTCTTGGTGACCTTAGGCGTGTAAGGCACCCTGATCGTCTGCCCCGATTGGATTTGGTCGCTCATGCCTGGATTGGCTTCGCGCAAGGCGTGAATGGTGGTTCCGTATTGCCGCACGACGGCGAACATCGTCTGGCCCTGGTTAACCTTATGTATAATGAAGATCTTCCCTCCTACCTTTTCAACCCCCACAGAGTCAACAGCATTCAATCCCTCAGCCCGGGCACTTGTCAAACCTGTCATCAATCCCGCCAAAAGGGCCAGGCAAAAAATATATTTCATTTATTATGAAAGCGTTAAACTCGAAAACTCGTTGCTATTTTTTAGATAAACCAGTGTGGACGCTTTCAGCATCATTGTCGAGCGGCCTATTCCTTCCCGCTCTTCCGATAGTTTCTCGTGTAAGACCTGCTGCTTCTGATCGGTCACTATGAGGAGGTATTGCACTGTTTTATCTTGCTCGTAAATATAATAAGAAAAGATTATATAGGGTCTTTTCTCCAAATAATCAATGGCTGCGGAGTTGTGACCGCCGGTTGCGTTGCTAATAAATTGCGCGAGCCGCCCGAAGTATGTATTCCCTTCGATGTAACGAACGGGTTCGGTTAAAATTATTTCGTACGCCGGTTCCGGCAGTTCCGTATTTAATGGTAGCAGCTCGCCCGTAGCGGCATTGCAATGCAGGTGTTTAAATAAATCGCCCTGCTTGGTAGCCACTTCCAGCAAGCCGTTTCCTGCATTACTGACCAGTAAGTGGTTAGGTAAAATCCATGACAACAATCCGGTTTCCGCATTCACGGCAAGGAGGTCCGTCGGTTCGGGAATCTCGGGATAGCGGTAATTGTGTAAAAAAATATGGCCATCGGAAAAAGCCATCAGGGACGTCCACCAATCCGTACCTTCCACCTGCCGCTGCCATTTTACGGCGAAGTTATGGATATCGATCACTGCAAACGAGACTTCACGTCTTTCAGGGTTACGTAACTCGATGGCCCACAGAGAACTACCTGGATCGGCATCGGGCATTACCCGCCAGATGTTTTCCGAAAACCGGAACGAAAAAAGATTTTGCAATTTTTTACCTTTATTTTGAATTCCAATTTAACTGATAACGACCTCGTGCGCATTCTAGGAATAATACCCGCCCGCTACGCTTCTACCCGGTTCCCTGCCAAAGCTTTGGTGGATATCGGAGGGAAAAGCATGATCCAGCGGGTCTACGAACAAGCTTCCAAAGCTACTCAACTCGATCAGGTTATCGTAGCCACGGACGATGAAAGGATACTGAACCACGTCAGCGAATTCGGCGGAACTGCGGTAATGACCTCACAGGACCATCAAAGCGGCACCGACCGCTGCTTTGAAGCACTGAGCAAAACAGACGGCCAATACGATTACGTCGTCAACATCCAGGGCGACGAACCTTTTATCAGCCCGGAGCCGATTGATCACCTCGCCTCCGTCCTGAATGGTGAAACCGAGCTGGCCACGTTGGTGAAGGTGATCGACAATGACGACATTCTCTTTAACGTGAATGTGCCAAAGGCGGTTCTGAATAAGCGAGATGAAGTGATGTATTTCAGCCGACAAACGATCCCTTACCTGCGTAATGCGCAGAGCCAGGAGGAGTTTCTGAAATCCCATGTTTTTTATAAACACATTGGCATTTACGCATACAGAACCGATGTTCTGGCCGAGATTACCAAACTTCCCGTTTCCTCGCTGGAAAAAGCCGAGGCCCTTGAACAATTGCGCTGGCTCGAAAACGGTTACGCGATCAAGGCGGTAGTCACATCAGATGATTCGCATGGCGTGGACACACCCGATGACCTCGACCGGGTCACCCGAAAATTTTTGTCTTAACAAGCCTTTGTGGAATACATTTTTTACAAGGAAGGTTAACGTATAAGGATTAGCCGTATATTTCTTAAAAAACGTTAAAACCGTTTTACGTATACGACCAGCTTCTTCCGATGCGTTAGCCTTTTATTGTTTTAAACTAATTACCATTTGAAAAAAGAGCCTTATGCAATATAACATCCTTTGGGCCGATGACGAAATAGATCTTCTCAAACCACATATCATGTTCCTCACCAATAAAGGTTACAACGTTACGCCCGTAAACAGCGGCGCGGATGCGCTGGACCGTATTGAGAATGACCGGTTTGACATAGTCTTCCTCGACGAAATGATGCCGGGCATGACCGGTCTCGAAACGCTCGCGCAGATTAAGCAACAGCAGCCGAACCTGCCGGTAGTGATGATCACGAAGAGCGAAGAGGAACACATTATGGAGGATGCCATCGGTTCCAAAATCGATGATTACCTCATCAAGCCACTGAATCCCAACCAGATATTACTTTCGGTTAAGAAAATTCTGGACAACAAACGTCTGGTGACCGAAAAGACTACTCTCAGCTATCAGCAGGAATTTCGCAGCCTGGCCATGCAATACCAGGACCGCATTGGGCACGAGGAATGGGCGGATATTTACAAGAAACTCATTTACTGGGAGCTGGAACTTGAAAGCTCCGACGACCAGGGAATGGCCGAAGTTTTCAGCATGCAGAAAAGCGAGGCGAATGCCAATTTCTGCAAATTCATTGAGGATGAGTACGAAGAGTGGCTCAACGACCCGCGTTCGGATAAGCCGATCCTCTCGCATCAGTTGATGAAACAAAAGGTATTCCCGCATTTGAAAGGATCGAGCGAGCCGGTATTTTTCCTCCTGATCGACAACTTCCGCTATGACCAATGGAAAATGATCCAGCCGATTTTGCAGGAGTATTTCAATATCGAGGAGGAATCGTCGTATTACTCCATTTTGCCAACCACGACAGGTTACGCACGTAACGCGATCTTCTCCGGCCTCATGCCCAGCGAAATGGAGCGTAAGCACCCGCAATGGTGGGTAAGTGACGAAAACACCCCGGAAGGCGAGGAAGGCCTGAACAACCACGAGCAGGATTTTCTTCAAAAACAACTGGAAATGAATCATTTGAATATCAAATTTTCATATTCCAAAATCCTGAACACCAACCAGGGCAAAGCACTGGTAGATACATTCAACAATCTGCTGACCAACCAGCTGAATGTGATTGTCTACAACTTTGTGGATATGCTTTCCCACGCGCGCACGGATGTGCAGATGATCAAGGAGCTCGCGCCCGACGAAGCGGCTTACCGCTCGATTACCCGCTCCTGGTTCCAGCATTCGCCACTGTTGGATTTCATTCGTAAAGTAGCCGAGAAGAAAGGCCGCCTGATCCTCACCACCGACCACGGCATGATCCGTGTGCAGAAACCCGTGAAAATCATCGGCTACCGCGAAACGAATACGAACCTCCGTTACAAACACGGCAAAAATCTCGGCTTCGACGACAATCATTTGATGGTATGCCGCAAGCCGGAGCGCATTTTCCTACCCAAACCGCACGTTTCGACGTCGTACGTCTTTACCAAAGAAGATTATTTCTTCGCGTATCCGAATAACTACAACCAATACGTAAACCTTTACCGTGACACTTTCCAGCACGGCGGCGTATCTCTCGAAGAGATGATCATACCGATCATCGATATGAAGGCAAAATAGGAGTTTAAATATGCAAAAAGGGCGTCTGAGTGGATCAGACGCCCTTTTTGCATATTTAATATCTTATTCGCTTACTGTAACCCCGCCATTCTCGCATTTGATCACGCGGGCGGGGAAGCGCTTGAGAAAATCGTGGTTGTGTGTTGCCATTAGTATCGCGGTTCCCGCATTGTTGATCGTGCGGAAAACCTGCATGATCTGGTCGCCTACCTCCGGGTCAAGATTACCGGTTGGCTCATCGGCGATCAGGATTTGGGGCTCGTTGAGCATCGCACGGGCAATTACCACGCGCTGCTGCTCACCGCCCGATAGCTGGTGGGGCATTCTTTTCTGTGCCGTCCCCAAACCTACCTGCATGAGTACTTCGGCAATGCGTTTGGATATTTTGCCTTTGTCTTCCCAGCCCGTCGCGCGCAGCACGAACGAAAGGTTATCCTCGACAGAGCGGTCGGAAAGCAATTGAAAATCCTGAAAAACAATGCCTATGCGGCGGCGAAGGAAGGGAATATCGGCCCTTTTGATATTGTGAAGCTCATACCCGGCCACTTTGGCAGAACCGGTATGCAGCCATAAATCGGCGTATAGTGTTTTTAAAAGCGAGCTTTTACCACTACCGGTGCGACCGATGAGGTAAACGAATTCGCCCTTATTGATCTCAAAATGAACGTCGTTCAAAACAGGCCTCTCACCCTGATAAATATCTGCCCTTTCCAGTCTGATTATTGGCTCCGTCGAATCGGTGGTCATATGATTGTGCTAAATGAAAAATGTGGAGCGGGATGCTCGAAATGAATAGTGTGGTGTATTCGGCCGTGTCACGCTGAGCGGAGTCGAAGCGTCGAGGCGTCTCCGCCCTTATCCTTCGACTTCGCTCAGGATGACTTAAACGTCCATCAATTACGAATTTCCCTTTTTGTAGTCAGAAAGGAATTTCTCAAGACCGATATCGGTCAATGGGTGTTTCAGCAATGCTTCGATAGCGCTCAACGGGCCGGTCATAACATCAGCACCAACTTCCGCGCACTGGATAATGTGCATTGGGTGACGAACTGAGGCTGCCAGCACTTGCGTATCGAAACCGTAATTTCTGTAAATAGTCAGGATTTGCTCGATAAGGCCGATACCGTCTGTTGAGATGTCGTCCAGGCGGCCTACGAACGGAGAAACGTAGGTTGCACCGGCTTTCGCAGCTACGAGCGCCTGGCCGGGAGAGAAGATCAGCGTACAGTTGGTACGGATGCCTTTTCCTGAAAAATATTTCAAAGCTTTGATACCTTCTTTGATCATCGGAATTTTCACGACGATTTTCTCGTCGATCTCAACCAGCTCTTCGCCTTCGCGAACCATTCCTTCGAAATCAACCGAGATCACTTCCGCGCTTACATCACCATCCACGATATCGCAGATAGCCTTATAGTGACGCATTATATTATCCTTACCTGTAATTCCTTCTTTCGCCATCAAAGATGGGTTGGTGGTAACACCGTCTAATACACCAAGCGCCTGCGCTTCCCGAATTTCGTTCAGGTTCGCAGTATCAATGAAAAATTTCATATTGAAAATTTATTGGTTAGAATATTCCACAAAAGTAGAAAACCCTGAACAAAACCAAAAAGAAAGAAAGACGGAATAACCTGAGGCGAAGAAATAAAAAAAGGCAAACCGAGAATCTCACCGCATCGACCACCTACCCTTGCTTCCGTCAGGACCTGGGGGATTCGGAAGGAGCTGGTAGTTCCGATTTGCCGGGTGCAAAGATAAGGACATTTTATTCACAAAAAGAAAACATTCGTGTAACGTTTCCGCTTACTTTTGTGCGAATCAACTAGAAATGAACCAGTATGCCTCGATTATTTTTTTTATTTTTTCTGATTTTCCTCTACTCCTGCTCCCCATCTTCCGAAGCATTTCTCCAAAAAGGCAAAGAGCTCATGCAACAGGGCAAGACGCGCGAAGCCATTGAGTTCATCAACAAAGCGATTGAAAAAAATACCGCCAATGCCGACGCGTTCAATCTTCGCGGTGTGGCCTACTACGAGCTGAAAGAGAACGACAATGCATTATTGGACTTCGCCCAGGCCATTAAACTGCAACCCGGCTCTTACCGCCCCTATTTCAACCGCGCATTGCTCTATACGGACGAAAACAAACTCGATTCCGCATTTGCTGACTACAACAAATCGGCCGAACTCGCACCCGATACCGCCGACATTTTCCTCAACCGCGGCCAATTACTCGTGCTCATGGACAAAACGCCGGACGCTATTAAGGACTTCGAAAAAGCAACCCAACTCGACGCCAATAACAAACAAGCCTGGTACAACCTCGGCAATACCTACTACCGGACGCAGGATTTCAAAAAAGCGACATTGGCATTTCGCCAAACGGTGAAACTCGACGGACAATACGGAAAGGCATTTTACGGCCTGGGCCTCGCACAGTACAACGATGGCGAAAAAGACTTGGGATGCACCAGCCTGAAACAGGCTATGAACCTGGGATATAGCGATGCCGCGAACGCACTGGCGCAATTTTGTCAGTAAAAGATATGTTAAAAAGATAGCACCGACGGTTAATATGTGAGCGGTGACGCCTTTTTAACGTAGTCTTTCATTTTCTTATTTCTTAACCCACTTTGTCATGAGACTTTTAAAGATATTTTTCGGGATCCTTTTCGTGATCTTTGCCTATTTGCAGCTCAATGACCCGGATTCCGGCACCTGGATTGCGATTTACAGCTTCGCGGCCCTCGCCTGCTTCATGAGTATCCGGGAGCTTTGGCCTTCATGGGTGTTTTATGTACTTGCAGCAGGTTACCTGGTTGGAGCAATCCTGCAATGGCCGCCAGAATTCGAGGGCATTTTCTTTGGTGAAACTGCTATGAGAAGCCTCAACATCGAGCTCGCACGCGAGTCGCTCGGATTAGGCATTTGTGCAGTGGTGATGGCCGTTATCGGCAAATGGGGCTGATCAATCCCTGACCCATTCGATTTCCTTCAAACCAAATTCCAATTCTTCCGGCTCGGTAGCTAATTTAACCCGCAACTTCCCAAGTTCGGTCACATTGGTTACCGAGCCATTTATTATATTCCCTTTGTACAGGAACCTCACATCTTGCTGATAACCATACAAATGACTCAGATATTCGGCGCGGATCGCATCGTGCTGGTTTCCTGACCTCAACCGGACATAATAGGCATCCAGGCATTTGAGCAGCTTGTGAAATTCCTCTGTTAACACAAATGTCGACCCGGTTTCACAGAAAAGTGAGGTGGCATGGCTATTCCCGAATTGCGACTGATTGATATTGACGCCGATACCTACAATCGAATGCGCATATCGCATTCCCTGAAGCGAGTTTTCAATCAATACGCCGCAGGATTTCCGGTTGTTCATGTAAATGTCATTGGGCCATTTCACTTTGGTGTCGGGCACGTAGCTGCCCAGGTATGCGCGTATTCCCAGTGCCGTGATCTGGCTAATCAGAAATTGGTCCTGAATACGCAGAAAAGTGGGTTTGAGTATGACAGAAAATGTAAGATTTTCGCCCGCATTAGCATTCCAGACGGTCCCGCGCTGGCCTCTTCCCTTCACCTGATTATCGGTAATGACAACCGTTCCTTCCTCAAACAGCCCCGCATATACTATTTCAGCCGCTATGTCGTTGGTGGAATGACAAGTTGGCAGATATATAACTTTTTTACCAATTATTAGCGTGTCCTGTGTAGAGTTGTACAATTTTTTTGTTTTACTTTAGGGTTTTAGAAAAGGAAACAACAACGCATGAAAGAACGCAAAAATAAAGAACTATCCTCAAAAGATCTCACCGAACTGGTTGTGAAGGGCATGACAGAAAAGAAGGGTTTGGACATTGCCATATTAGACCTCAGAAAAGTAAAAAATTCAATAACTGACTTTTTCGTGATTTGCTCGGGGAACTCCGACACTCAAATAGATGCTTTGGCCAACTCGGTCGAAGAAGAAGTTTATAAAATATCCAAAACAGAACCCTGGCAAAAAGAAGGAAAGGCGAATGGAGAATGGATTTTGATTGATTATGTCGACGTGGTCGCGCATATTTTCAACAAAGAACGCCGCAAACATTACGATCTGGAAGAACTTTGGGGAGATGCAGAGGTGACATACCTGGAAGACTCCATGGTATAAAGGCCCGCCGGGCGAACATAAGGCCTGCCGGGATTGTTGTTTAATATATTTCCTCTTAATTAAAACGAACGAATGTCTGAAAACGATAACAAAAGGGGGCCACTCAACCCTAAAAGTCCTCAGAAGGGATATCAAGGTTGGATAATAGCCGCTCTGATCGCTACTATACTCGGAATCACGTACCTTAACCGCACATCGACAATCCGCGAAACCACTCAGAAGCGTTTCGAAAAAATGATGGCTGACAAGGAAGTGGAGCGTGTCACCATTGTGAATGACAAATCAGTGGAAGTGACGCTCAAACCCGAGGCGCTCAAACTCGACAAATACAGGGTTGTTGCAAAGGAAAATAACTATTTCGGCGGGGAAAGTGCTTCCCATTACCAGTTTCAGGTAACATCGGCGGAGACCTTCAAAAAGGATTTCGATAAGATGCAGGAAGGTGTGCCTGACGACGATAAGGTACCCTTTGTGGTAGACACCCGCAACGACTGGACCAGCTTCCTCGGAACCTGGGGTTTTTTCATTGTCATGATCCTGGTGATGTACTTCATCCTCGGCAGAATGTCGGGCGGTGTAGGTCCAGGCGGCCAGATTTTCAATATCGGCCGCTCCCGTGCGACGCTTTTCGATGCGGAAAACAAAGTTAAAATCACTTTTAACGATGTAGCCGGCCTCGACGAAGCGAAAGAAGAAATCAAGGAGATTGTAGAATACCTTCAAAGCCCTGACAAGTTCAAAAAACTGGGTGCTAAAATCCCGAAAGGTGCACTGCTCGTGGGCCCTCCGGGAACGGGTAAAACATTGCTGGCGAAGGCTGTTGCGGGTGAAGCGGGCGTGCCATTCTTCTCGCTTTCAGGCTCCGATTTCGTAGAAATGTTCGTGGGTGTGGGAGCAGCGCGTGTGCGTGACTTGTTCAAGCAAGCGAAAGAAAAAGCGCCTTGTATCATCTTTATCGATGAGATTGACGCCGTAGGTCGTTCACGTGGCCGTGGTGCGATGCCCGGTTCCAACGACGAACGGGAGAATACCCTGAACTCCCTGCTCGTGGAAATGGACGGTTTCGCAACCGACTCCGGTATTATCATCGTAGCAGCTACCAACCGCCCCGATGTCCTCGACCCTGCGTTGCTGCGTCCAGGACGTTTCGACCGCCAGATTTCGGTTGACAAACCAGACGTGATCGGTCGTGAGGCGATTTTCAAAGTGCATTTGAAGCCATTGAAACTAGCTACCGACGTTAATATCCAGAAACTTTCGTCCCAAACTCCTGGCTTTGCCGGTGCTGAAATCGCGAACGTTTGTAACGAAGCCGCATTGATCGCCGCCCGCCGCAACCGGGAGGAAGTAACGATGCAGGATTTCCAGGATGCTATGGACCGCGTAATCGGTGGTTTGGAAAAGAAAAACAAACTGATTTCACCGGAAGAAAAGCAAATCGTGGCATACCACGAGGCGGGCCACGCCGTAGCGGGGTGGTTCCTCGAACACGCCGATCCTTTGGTGAAAGTGTCGATCGTACCGCGTGGTGTGGCGGCATTGGGTTACGCACAGTATCTCCCGCGCGAGCAGTATCTGTACCGTACCGAGCAGCTGTTCGATGAAATGTGTATGACATTGGGCGGTCGTGCTGCGGAAGATGTAGTGTTCGGAAAGATCTCTACCGGCGCATTGAGCGATCTGGAACGCGTCACAAAAGTAGCGTATAGCATGGTAACCATGTACGGTATGAACGAGCGCATCGGTAACATTTCGTTCTACGATTCTAAACAAACTGATTACGCATTCACCAAACCTTACTCCGAATCCACGTCACAGGCAATTGATGAAGAAGTAAGAAAACTGGTGGACGAGGCGTACCAGTTTGTAAAAAATTTGTTGGTCGAAAAACGGGATGCATTGGAAGTACTGGCGAAAGAGCTTCTTGAAAAAGAAATCCTGTTCCAGGCCGACCTCGAAAAGCTGATCGGCAAACGTCCTTACGAAAAGGAAACAAGCTACCAGGCTTATATCAACCGCCGTTCGAACGAGGAAGCTGCGATCCACGAAGAAGTGGTAAAACAGACGCTCGAAAAAGACCGTAAAGAAGAAGAAATGGCGGAAGCTGAAAAAAGCGCCGATAATGAATAGGCACTTTTAAGTGAATAAAAACCAGATAGCCGGACAATTCAACCTGTCCGGCTATTATTTTTACAACATATAGTAATAAACCGTTTGACCCTAAACCTTCAAAGCATATGGCTTTTGAAATCTTCAAACAGCAGTTCGGCGACCTTACCGAATACGTGATCCATGAAACAACCACTGAGAACCGCTGCGTAGTCGTTCCGGAACTGGGCGGCATTGTCCGTCAGCTTTCGTTACGGAAAGGCCTCACGCTTTTTTCGGTACTGAAAACACCTCCTACCCCGTCGGCATTGGTAGCCGATACCAAAAGCGCCAGCGAGCTGCTGTTTCCATTCGCGAGCCGCATTCCGGCAGGGAAATACAAGTTTTTGGGCAAAGAATACCAGCTGCACAAGAATGAGGACGGAGGCCTGAACGCCATTCACGGGCTTGTGCGTAAAAAACACTTCCACCTCGATGAACAAGTCATTCACGAGGATTACGCGTCCATTCAGCTATCTTACACCATCGATAATGCGGAAGGTTACCCATTCCAGGTGCATTTTTCTGTCCGCTACACATTACATGCGGATGGCCGTTTCGAGCTGAAATATGAGGCAAAAAACAATGGGCAGTCACCTTGCCCGGCGATGTTTGGCTGGCACCCTTACTGGATGCTGGGCAACGAGGATGTCGAAGCCTGGAAGATTAATATTCCTTCGAAACGCCTGGTAACTTTTAATGAAAGCCTGATTCCCGTCGGTACTGAGCCGTTCGACATGGCCATGCCTGCATTGCTGCACCGGAAGGAATTCGATAATTGCTTCATCGTAGACTCCGTTGGCGGACGCGCGGTTACCGAGTTGATTTCGAAGAATCAGAATGTGACCCTGCGTATCGAGCAGGAGACCGGGGAAGGGAAGTTCAACTACCTGGTCGTGTACACGCCTCCTGCACGGGACTGCGTGGCTATCGAGGCGCTCACAGCGAATGTAGACGCATTTAATACCGGCGAAGGTCTAAATATCCTGGCGCCCGGACACAGCGTTGACGGCACGATCACGGTCAGCCTCATCTGACGGTCCGCTACGGTACCAGCTGATCTTGTGCCACAAAAGTCTCCAATGGGTCAAATACCCCAAATGTGCCGCGACAATGGAAAGTTTATCCGACCATTTGTCGCGGTACTTTATATTATACAGAAAAATACGCCAGGTTTTAGTCTTCAACGACGGCCGCTCATTCTCCCAATGGGTCAATATATCCTTTAAAAAGCGCTCCGAAGGGTAATATTTCACCGGGCTCGCATATTTGACATAATCCCTGCCACTGAGATACCCGGCCACGCCCAGCGATTCCAGCAACAGTTTATGGAAGCCCTTTGCTTTGGTGATCTTATTAATGTATGGCCAATCCATCGAATCCGCCGATTTATCGAGCAGTCTTTGCAAGTCCGCCATGTATTTCAGCTTGTCCCATTGCTCGACGCCACCGTGGTGGATCACCATCATGATCAGCTGGATTTCCATTCCGGGAACCAGTACAGGTTTCCCCATCATATTGAACGCTACCAGGTTCCCGGCCAATTCATCCCATGTAAAATTGTAGCAATAGCGTGGATAGGTACAATTCCATTGTATTTCCAATGACTGCAATACGTGCTCTGCTATGGGCGTCAGCGGAAGTTGGTAATCGGTATTCAGGTAATCTTCGACAACAGCCTTCTCTTTCAGCAAATAATGGCGGTACTTATCTGCGGCGAAGCCTTCGTTGAGAAGAATATCCAGACTTTTGGAAACATCTTCTCTACCAATAAAATAATCGATGTCACCAAATTCCCGCAAGACAGGCTTTTCATAAAGCATCCAGGCCCACAATGCTCCTTTCATTGGGAAAGCGTGTACCCCGTCATCAATCAGTCGATTATACAACCGGACGCAAATCCCGAGGAAAGCCATATTGGTCACTGCCTGCCCGAGCGTGAATTCCCGCAGCATTCTGAGAACACTATCGGGAAGCGTCAACGCCTTCGCCTGCACATATTCAAATGCCAGCGGCCGGATCTGATGCCAGCTCACAAGGGCCGAAAATCTTTGCGGATCAAAAGGTTTGTCTTCGACTTCGAATGACTGATGCCCCGACGGCAATACCGCCGCCTCGATCAGATATGCGAGTTCACGGGAAACTTTGGGCCGTTGCATCCTATTCCGCAATTAATTGTTCACGGATACTCGCTTCCACCCACTTTTCCAAGTTATCAAACCCCTCAGGTCTCCTTTTACGAAGCAGCTCGGCTGACCGGGCACATTGAATGCTTTGAAAAAAGTGTTTTTTGAGATTATCGCCACTCATAAGCTCTGTTGCCAGCGGAAAGTTGCGTAGCAATTCGCCGGGTATTTCAGCCAGATTCATTTGTTGAACAGCGGGCTTATTTCTGGCTTTGTGCAGGAAGAATACCTTTTTTAACGGAACTGGTTGCGCCGGAAAGCGATCCCGGGGATGATAAGCAAATTTCTTAACGCCCTCACTGACGGGTTCGAGGTCGGATTCGGCATATTGCAAACCACTGACTGTCTTTTCCCAGATTTTGAGCTGTGGATAGGCTGGGACAATTAACGGCTTTCCGGTTTCATCAAATGTAATGGCGGTGAGATCGTCACTCAGCAACCTGCAACCAGCTTTAATAAACGCCGCTGCCGTACTCGACTTCCCGGCGCCGGGCATACCTATGAAACACCAGGCGTCATCGCCTACCTCAACCGCACTGGCGTGAAGTAAAAAATACCCTTTTTGAAACAAAATAAGTCCTAATGCTTCACTCACGGTAAACAGGCTGATCAAATTAGGCTCCGAAGCCACAGGAGAAACAAGCAGTTCATGGCCGCCGGAAGCCTTGAAAGATGCTACACCAGCCCAATCCAGAAACAGCGCCTGCTGTTCATCCTGGCCGAAAAATGCCCTGATACCCCGTCTGTAAATGGTCGTTGGCCGCATGGAAGGGAGTTCCACGGCACCCTGGCGGATATAAACATCTGCAATTGAATGCGGGTTACCTTCGGCCAGTTCGGGCAGGGAAATTTCTGAATGGATATGGAGCCCGAAGGCGGTGTAATGGTGCATGTGTGTAAAGTACAAATTAAATCATTCCCAAACCCAGAGCCGTTTGTAGGAAACAGTGTCGGGCCAACGCCCGATGATAATGTTGCCGTTTTGCTCTACCCAGGCATGTGCCTCAAACCGCTTGGCGGGGTTGATCTCAATTCCTATTTCCAGGGTCAATGCCGGTGAATTACGAAGCAGGTACTTGGCGGCAAGGGCACGCGGTAGGCACAAAAATTCAAATGGCAGCAGGTTCGCCGCCGTATCCACCGCCCAAACAGTCTGTTCCATAGTTTCCCGTGTGGTTTCCTGAACCCGGCTCGGGCGACTTAGCCTATGGTACCATTTTCTGAATAGCGGAAAAGGAAGTAAAAGAAGTCCGGCCTTGATCCACACCAGACACCATACAGCCCGCAGGAATATCCATTTCTCCCGCCCGGACAAGCTCCGCCATTTCCCTATCAGCTTACCGATCTTACCCAAAATCTATTTGATTATTTCAACCAGTCTCTCGGATATCAAATCCTTCAACAACCCGTCGATGTCGCGCTTGGCAGTGTCTGCATCGACATCATACTCGCTGATGACCACATCACACAACGCTTCGATCGTCTGCGGCCCTTTCTCTAATGTATCCCAGATCAATACCCCCACTTCATCCAGACCATAATAAGCTCCTTTGCTGTGGTTGAGAATGACTGTTTCCCCTGCAACTTTGGACGATATCTGTTCTGATGTAAGCTGGTATTTCATTCTGAAAAATTAAATCTGAAAGTATAATGTGCAACCGAATTGTACAAAGTTAGGCATTTTAATCACTCAATCTCAAACTTTATTCCCTGCGCCAACGGCAATGCAGTGCCGTAATTGATCGTATTAGTTTGACGTCGCATATAAGCCTTCCAGGCATCGGATCCCGATTCACGCCCGCCGCCGGTCTCTTTTTCACCGCCAAACGCGCCCCCGATCTCCGCACCGGATGTACCTATATTTACGTTGGCAATGCCGCAGTCGGAGCCTCCGAATGACAGGAAACGCTCGGCATCACGCAGGTCGTTGGTAAAAATCGCGGAAGAAAGTCCCTGCGGCACATCGTTTTGTAACGCGATGGCTTCGTCGGTATTGCTATAACGGATCAGGTACAGGATCGGCGCGAATGTTTCGTGCTGGACGATCTCCCAATGGTTTTCGACCTCCGCAATACAGGGCGAAACATAACAACCCGACGCATACTGATCTCCTCCCGGTACGCCCGGCGCTACCACAAATGAGCCTCCCGCCTGTTTGATCTGTTCTACGGCATGCTGATATTGTGCTACGGCCTGCTTGTCAATCAAAGGTCCCACGTGAATATCCGGATCCAGCGGGTTGCCGATTTTCAACTGGCCATATGCCTTTGCCAAACGGCTCTTTACTTCCTCAAATATCGCGTCATGTACGATTAACCGGCGCGTCGATGTACATCGCTGGCCCGCTGTACCGACCGCCCCAAAAACAATCGCCGGGATCGCAACCTTCAAATCGGCCGTGGGAGTTACGATAATCGCGTTATTCCCGCCCAGTTCGAGCAGGGATTTCCCCAATCGCCTCGCCACCGCCTCTCCTACCGAGCGGCCCATCGGGATGCTGCCGGTAGCCGATACCAGCGCGATCCGCGGATCGTTCGAGAGCCATTCCCCCACTTCGCGTCCGCCGGAAACAATGCATGACACGCCTTCCGGCACCTCGTTGTCTTTCAGGACGCCCCGTATAATGTGCTGGCAGGCGATGGCTGTCAGCGGCGTTTTTTCCGAAGGCTTCCACACGCATACATTCCCACATACCCAGGCGACCATCGAATTCCATGACCACACGGCCACCGGAAAATTGAATGCCGAAATGATCCCGACCACACCCAATGGATGCCATTGCTCGTACATGCGGTGCTGCGGGCGCTCGCTATGCATGGTAAGGCCGTAAAGTTGGCGGGAAAGACCGGTAGCAAAGTCGCAGATATCAATCATCTCCTGGACCTCCCCCAGCCCCTCCTGTAAGCTTTTCCCCATTTCGTAGCTGACAAGCGTGCCCAATTCCTGTTTGTATTCACGAAGCTTCACACCCATTTGCCGCACAATTTCGCCGCGTTTGGGGGCCGGTATACTTCGCCAGGTTTTGAATGCTAGCGAGGCTGTTTCCACCGCGCGGTCGTAATCCTCACGCGAGGCTTGCTTTACCGCTCCTATTTTGCGGCCATCCACCGGAGAAAAAGATTCCAGCAACGCACCGCCGCCTTCCCAGCTCAGCTGTCCGGTAGTTACGCCGTGGTTAATGCCCTCGATGCCTAGTTTTTCAAGAATTAAATCGATCCCTTTCATACTTTTTCAGCCTATATTCTTAAAAAACTGTCCATTCATTGTCTTGAAAAAATCATCGAGCACAATGTCTTCCTGCCGGATAAACCCGGTTCCGGGCAGTACGCCATCAGCCACCATTTCCACCACCGACGCAATGGAGGCTGCCGTGGTCCAGGAAATGGCCCGCCAATGCTGGCCGTCAATCTGAATAGGATGATAAGCCTGATAAAATTCTTCTCTTTCGAGGTGATTGCCTTTCCAGCCCTCCACCACGGCATACACATACACTACGTCCTGCTGCACGGGGGGTTTAGCCTCAGTCAGGATTTCCTCCACCAATGCGCGTTTATCTTTCAGGCACAGTTCGTATAACACGAAACGCATCAGATTGCAATGCCCCGGGTAACGAATAGTCTTGTAGTTCAAAGTATCCACCTTCCCTTCCAGGGTCTCACACATAGTGGCGAGGCCCCCCGAAGTACTGAATGCTTCGAATTCCTGGCCTTCGATATTGATCATTTCAATACCTTCGAGCGATGGCACCATCTTACGGACCCCGTTGTGGATGACCTCGGCGTCGTTCAGATATTCGTTCACCACGCCCGCGGGCGACCACGTGAAGGAGTATCCCATCTGCCCGTTCGGATAGCGTGGTAATGCGCCTACGCGAAGCTCGATATCCCGGATTTTGGTAAAACGCCTGGCCAGGTCCATTCCTACAATGCCGATAAAGCCTGGTGCAAGGCCGCATTGGGGTGCAAGCACGCTACGACTATCTTTGGCCATTTCACGGATGGCTGCAGTGGTAGGGACGTCTTCGGTGAGGTCGAAATAATGGATGCCCGCCTTGTGCGCACGTTGCGCGATGGGTAGGTTAAGGTTGTAAGGCATACAGGACACCACCGCGTCGAAACCGGCCAATACCTTATCCAGAAATGCACCGTCGTTCACATCACCGGCCATGACATCGAAGGGCAATTGCACTGCCGGCTCGGCCTTGTCGACCCCGGTAACCTGAAAGCGTTTACTCAGCAAAGTCGCTACCAGCGAGCCTACTTTTCCTAATCCGATCACAAGTACTTTTTGCATGTATAGTTTAAAATGGTTTTAGTTGAAATTTTTGAAGCTATTTTGAAAGATAGAAAAAGAAATTGCAGTTTTTAAAACTTGCATGTCATTTTTGTAGGACAAATCAGGCATTATGACAATCACCATTGTGGGCGGCGGCGCTTCGGGTTTCATGGCAGCAATTACGGCAGCGGAGAGGTTTCCGGACGCCTGCATTACCATTCTTGAAAAAAGCAGGACAGTCCTTAACAAGGTCCGTATTTCCGGTGGCGGAAGGTGCAATGTTACGCACCGGCACCACGAGCTGCGCCATTTCATCAAAAATTACCCGCGAGGCGAAAAGCTACTCCGAAAACTCTTGCCTCATTTCGATGCCGACGCCACGGTGGCGTGGTTTGAGAAAAGGGGTGTTCAGCTCAAAACCGAAGCCGACGGGCGCATGTTCCCCACCTCCGACTCGTCGCATACCATTATCGAATGCCTGATCAAAACAGCCCGTAACCTGAATATAGAGATCAGGACGAGCGTGCATGTAGATTCCTTTGAGAAAACGGGGGACGCATTCCAGTTGAAGCTTGTCAACGGAGAACCCATTCTAACCGATCGGCTGTTGATCGCAACCGGGGGTTATCCGAGAGCAGAAAGTTTCGACTGGCTGGAAGAACACCGGCACGTGATCGTACCACCGCTGCCTTCATTGTTTACATTTAATACGCCTGATAACTACCTGCTACCGCTAGCTGGTGTAGCCGTAAAAGATGCATGGGTCAAAATATCAGGCACCAAACATGAATGGCGCGGGCCGCTGCTAATCACGCACTGGGGTTTCAGCGGGCCGGCAGTACTGAAACTCTCGGCCTGGGGCGCGCGCGACCTTGCCGAAAAAAATTACCATTTTACCTGTCGCATCAACTGGCTACCGGAAATGAAGGAACAGGAGGTCCGCGACTTTTTACTCGCCGAAAAAAACAATACTGCCAAACAGCAGATCGCCTCGCACGCCCGATTCGGCTTACCTTCGCGGCTTTGGAAAGCATTTACCGAAAAAGCGGAAATCCCCGACACATTGCGCTGGGGAGATGCGAGCCATAAAGTACTGAACCGAATGACCGAGCTACTCACCAACAGCCAATATGAAGTGAAGGGCAAAACCACATTTAAAGAGGAATTCGTCACCTGCGGTGGTATAGCATTGGCAGATATCGACCCGGAAACATTACAAAGCCGTTCCCTACCCGGCCTCTTCTTTGCCGGGGAAGTGATGGACGTCGACGGCATTACCGGTGGTTTCAACTTCCAGAATGCCTGGACGACCGGTTATATTGTGGGAAAAAATATTGGTCTTTAATCCCCCGCCATGGTGTCGAAATAGGCCCTTACCTTTTTCGCCCGGTCGAGACCGATCAGATCTGTGAGCGTTTCGATTGAACTCTCGCGTATAGCACGCACGGAGCCGAAATGCTTCAAAAGCTTCGTAGCCGTCACCTTCCCGACGCCCACAACGCCTTCCAGCTCGCTTACCAGGCTCGCTTTGCTGCGCTTATCGCGGTGGAACGTGATTGCAAACCGGTGTGCTTCGTCGCGGATCTGCTGGATCAGTTTCAGCGATTCGGACCGTTTATCGATATATAACGGAAGCGGGTCTTCCGGGAAATAAATTTCTTCCAGTCTTTTGGCAATACCAATAATAGGCACCTGCCCGTAAATGCCCAGGCTTTTCAATGCATCACAGGCTGCACCCAACTGCCCCTTGCCACCATCTATCACGATCAGGTCGGGCAATGGCTGTTCTTCCGCGATCAGTCGGAGATAGCGGCGGCTCACGATCTCGTTCATCGAAGCAAAGTCGTTCGGCCCTATTACAGTTTTGATATTGAAATGGCGGTAATCCTTTTTTGACGGCTTTCCATCCTTGAAACACACCATCGACGCCACCGGATTGGTACCCTGAATATTTGAGTTGTCAAAACACTCGATATGCCTCGGAAGCGTTTTGATCTGCAAATCAGCTTTGAGACGGATCAGTACCCGGTCCTTTTTGGAGGTGGTAGCAGACGCTTCCACTTCGCGGCGCTCGGTCCTCTCCCTTCTGAAATACATCACATTTTTCATGGACATATCCAGCAGCTTCTTCTTGTCGCCGATTTGCGGAACGGTCACTTCGAGCCGCATGTCGAGATCCGGTTTCAGATTTGAAACCAATTCCTTCGCCTCCGAACCGTACGTCGACCGCATTTCCACAATCATCATCGAAAGGATTTCCATATCGCTTTCGTCGAGCTTTTTCTTCACTTCCAGCGTCTGTGTCGCCACCATGTAACCCTCTTTTATTTTCATAAAATTGAGGTACGCGGCTTCCTCGTCAGACACGATTGTGAGCACATCGATATTACCAATACGAGGGTTGATCACCGTAGCCTTGCTCTGGAAGTTAGACAAATGCTCAATTTTCGTCTTCCACGCATGCGCTTTTTCAAACGCCATTTGCTCCGCGGCTTCGAGCATTTTCTCCTTGAAATACTGCTGCGGCGATGACAAATTACCTTTCAATATATTATGTACCTGCTCAATCTCCGCATTGTATTCATCTTCGGCTTGCAGACCTTCGCACGGCCCTTTGCAGTTGCCAATATGGTATTCCAGGCAAACCTTGAATTTTTTGGCCTCGATATTCGACTTCGTCAGTGGCAGCTGGCACGAGCGGATCTGGTATAATGCCTTGAACATGTCGAGCAGCGTGTGCATCGAGCGTAAATTGGCAAACGGGCCATAAAAGGTACCTTTGGTACGGTCCATATTCCGCGTCGGGAATACCCGTGGGAATGGCTCGTCGGTAACGCAAATGAACGGATAAGTCTTATCGTCTTTAAGCAGAATGTTGAATTTGGGCTGCAATTGCTTGATCAGCTGGTTTTCCAGCAACAGTGCATCCCATTCGCTCAAAACGATGGTAAATTCGATCCGGCGGATCTGGCTCACGAGCCGTTTGGTCTTACGGTCGTGTTGGTTGTTTTTCAAAAAATAGCTCGAAACCCGGTTTCGCAGGCTTTTCGCTTTTCCTACATATATCACCTCACCAGTTTCGTCGAAATACCGGTACACACCGGGATCGAGAGGAATTTTGGCGAGTTCTTCTTTATAATTGAATTCAGACATTGATTGAGATTTAGGACTAAACGGCGCCCCTGTTGAAGAAAAACAACCGCATCAATTGAAAAGTTGCGTCGCTCACAAGCTGGAATGCTTCACTTTGTGCGGCATTCAAATCCATAGGCCTGTTCAAAACGGAAACGGCGTAGGTAATACCCACGGCCCGGGCCTGTTCCGGCGTAATCTGCAAAGTGCCGCAAACAACGGCGAGCGGCACATGATGGCTCGTGCAAAGTCCGGCCAACCCTTTTACTACTTTCCCAGCCAGCGTTTGCTCATCCACTTTTCCTTCCCCTGTGATCACCAAATCCGCATTGGCAACGAGCGAAGCAATATTGCACTGCTCCATCACAATGCTGATACCGTCTTTCAGCTCAGCATTCAAAAACCACATGCACCCCGCGCCAAGGCCTCCCGCTGCACCTGCGCCCGGTACGAGGCTTACGTCCCTCCTGAACGCACGCGTTGCTACCTGTGCGAGGTTTTCCAGTCCGTGGTCTAGCTGCACCACCATTTCAGGGTCGGCGCCTTTCTGCGGGCCGTATACAAATGCGGCACCTTCCTTGCCAAACAACGGGTTGGTCACATCACAAGCCACTACCACCGAAACCAACGCAAGCCGGGGATCCGCATTATGCGTATCGATCGACGCGATTTTCGCAAGCGATTCGCCGTTTGGCAGCAATGTATGCCCCCCCGCATCTTTGAATGCGTAACCAAGTGCCTCTGCCATCCCGATGCCTCCGTCAGTAGTAGCGCTCCCGCCGATTCCGAGAATGATCTTTTTCACACCGCGGTCCAATGCATCGACAATGAGCTGCCCCGTTCCAAATGTGCTCGTCCGAAGCGGGTTGCGTTCTTCTGTTTTCAGCAGTCCGAGGCCCGAAGCGGCAGCCATTTCGATAAATGCGACCTGCTGATCCTGCGAAAGTCCATAAGTGGCTTTGATTGGCCGGTTCAGCGGATCCATCACGGTTACCGTCACTTCGAATCCACTGGCTTGTTGCGTCAATATCTTCGAAGTCCCTTCTCCTCCGTCGGCTAACGGTATCGCCGTTACTTTCGCGTTGGGATATGTCTTTACAATGCCATTGATAACGGCATCGCAAACTTCCGCAGCTTCCAGCGAACCGCGAAACTTGTCAGGGGCAACTAGGATATTCACGGGCAGGGATTTAATAGGATCAGAACAGAACGCCTTCGTCGTCAGATCGTGACGGCGGAATGTAAGTATCGGTACTGTCGGTCGCTACCCCACCGCATTCACGGACGTAATTTTCGGGTTTGTTGAATGGCATCTTACGATATTGTACCAATGTAGGATCAGCATATACCTTTTGCATAAACAATCCCCAGGCCGGCATCGCAATGCGGCCGCCCTGCCCGTAAGCAATGGTACGGAAGTGGATGCTTCGATCTTCGCCGCCTACCCAGATGCCCGACACGAGGTTTTGCGTCATGCCCATAAACCAACCGTCCGAATAATTCGAAGTAGTACCGGTTTTGGCTGCGATCTCATTCCCTTCGGTAACGCCGTACTGTCGCAACCGGCCGGCGGTTCCTCCCGGATCTTCGACCGCGCCTCGCATCAGATACAACATGTTATAAGCCATATTAGCACTGATCTCCTGGTTCTGTTTCTGGAAAAATTCCTGCAATACATTGCCGTAACGATCTTCAATGCGCAGGATCGTCATCGGTTCCGTTCTGTGGCCGCCGTTTGCAAATGCGCAATAGGCGCCTACCATTTCATATACCGAAACATCACTGATGCCCAGACAGAGCGAAGGTACCTCCTGTAATTTGGAGGTAATCCCTAACTTATGCGCATATTCCACCACCGCCTTCGGCTTTACCATTTTCATCAGGTAGGCACTCACGGTATTCACCGATTTCCCCAATGCCTGCCGCAGCGACAGCGATTGATAAGAGTACTTGTTATTGGAGTTTCTGGGCGACCATCCCCCAGGTACACCGTCGGAAAGCCCGAAATAAACCGGCTGGTCGGTCACATGGTCACATGGCGTGAGAAAGTTCTTATCCAATGCCGAAACATATACAAACGGCTTGAAAGTAGACCCCGGCTGCCGCGACCCCTGCTTTACGTGGTCATATTTGAAGTATTTGAAATTAATACCTCCTACCCACGCCTTCACGTGCCCGTTACGCGGGTCCATGGACATCATACCTGCACGCAGGAAGCGTTTGTAATAAGCAATGGAATCGAGCGGGCTCATGGTCACTTCTTTCTCTCCGTTCCAGGTAAAAACCTTCATTTTGTAAGGCTTCTTCATGATCCTCCATGCTTCCTCTTCGCCCAGGTCTCTTTTCAGCGATATGAAATGCGGGGAGCGCTTTGCTGCGGTGGTAATGAAGCCGGGGATTTCCTTGCCGTTATCGAAGGTCCATGGGTTACGGCCTTTCCAGTGCTCATCAAACAGCTTTTGCTGAACTTTCATGTGCTCAGTCAATGCTGCTTCCTGGTAGCGCTGCATGCGCGAGTCGATGGTCGTATAAATGCGCAGCCCGCTCGTATAAAGATCGAGATCCGTATCGTGTTCCTCGTTGTAGAGCTTCACCCAGCTTTTGAGGTACCCGCGCATCGACTCGCGGAAGTAGGGTGCCAAGCCGGTATTATGACTATCGACCGTAAAATTCAGCCCCAGAGACTTTTCTTTATATTTCTCAAAATCCTCTTCGCGGATGTAATCATATTTATACATCTGAGCCAGAACTGTATTTCTTCTGTTCAATGCATTAGTCGGGAAGCGCAGCGGATTAAACAACGTCGGGTTTTGCAACATCCCCACGAGCAATGCAGCTTCGGTGACGTTCAGGTCCCAGGGCTCCTTATCGAAATAAGTTTTGGAAGCTACTTTAATACCATAAGTATTGTTACCAAAAGAAACCGTATTGAGGTACATCTGCATGATTTCCTGCTTGGTATACTTTCTCTCCAATACCACTGCCAGGACCCATTCCTTTGTTTTGGCTATGACAATACGGACTACCGGTATTTTACCGAGCAGCCCCTCATATTCTTCCGAACGGGTATTGAAAAGGTTTTTGGCGACTTGCTGCGTGAGCGTACTGCCGCCCCCGGAGCTGGAACTTCCCGAGACGACGCCTTTGAATACCCTTAACAAACTCCGTGGATCGATACCCGAGTGGTTAACAAAACGGGCATCCTCGGTAGCTACAAGTGCATCGATGAGATTAGGGGATATTTGTGCGATATCGATGGGCGTCCTGTTTTCGAAGAAATATTTACCCAACGATTTGCCGTCCTCGCTGATGAGCTCCGATGCCAGTTCGCTTTTAGGGTTTTCGAGTGTTTTCAGGTCCGGCATGCCACCGAACAACCACAAAAAATTAAAACTGACGGCAACGATGTAGAATATGATCAGACCCAGTCCCAGGCCAACTATCCGCCAGAGACGAACAATGGTGCGCCGATACTTTCCGGGTTGCAATTCAATCATAGATGTGGGGTGATAGGTTACTGGAAAAGGCAAATATACAATTTCAGCCTATTATCTCTTGCCCATGGAGAGGGAATTGAATTCCTGCATTTCTTTCAGACGGGGCAGGTAAATGCTGGTAGGATACAGCCGCATGAACTCGGTAATAGCTTGCGCGTAGGCTTCCTTACCTCTCACTTTACCGATCAAAAATACGCGCAGCAATGCGAACTTGTCCTCCATGGAACTGCCTTTGTAGGACGGCAGATTTTTCTCGATATCTTCCAGCGCTTTCGTGTAATTACCATCTGCGTAGAGCTTGTACATGGCTTCGTACTCTTTCGTCGCATTGCCGGAAGTGCCTCCGGTATCGGTCGTTTTATTAACGAGGCGGGCATAAGTCGATGTAGGATATTCGCTTAACAACTTCGATTTCCAGGATTCTTTCTGAGCGGCATTTTCCTCATTGCTCAGAAAAAGCAGGTAATAGATTTCGTCTTTATATTGCGTTTTAGGATACTCCGCCAGCACCCGCTCGAACGCCGCAATAGCTCGATTGGACTCTTTAAGATCAAATCGATAGATCTTGCCCAGATTGTAGAGCGCATCCTCCTTTTTCTTTTGCGAAGCTGCAAATGCCGTATCCGACAACGGAACGTCCTTTTTCAACATTGCATGTATCTGGTCCCACTGCGGCGTGCCTTTTTTCAATCCGGTACTTTCCGGCGCTGCCTGCGCAACAGCGGTGCTATCCGTACCGCCCGCACTATTGTTGCCTGCGAGCGTACGCAGAGGACGGCTGCTCCGGCGCCAGTCGTCTTCCAGCGGGCGGTTGCCCCAGGTCCTTTTAAAGTCGATCTTGCCCTTGTTGACCAATGCAGGGTCGAACAGCTCGAAGCGGCGTTCTCCGCCCGCGACCAACGGATTTCCTCCGCCTTGCTGCAGACTCGCGTTCTGTGCCGCGATTTGCGCTTTTCTTGCCTTTTCCTCCTCTTCGAGGCGCTTCTTCTCTCTCGCTTCGATGATCTGGTCAATCTTATTATCCAATTGTGCGGGGTTCATTTTAGCGAGCCTCTGGAGGCTGTCCTCCACCGAAACAATGGTGTATTGCGTCACAAAATTGTCGAGTGCACGTTTCCTGTCGGCCACGAGCCGGTATTCAGGCGCCTCCTGCGGCAGAATGGCCAACGCACTGTCGTAATAGGCCTTGGACATTTCAAAATTTTCGAGCGCTTCGTATTCTATCCTCGCCAGTTGCAGATAAGTGTAGGCTTTTTGCTGCATATTTCCTTTGGACGCCGCTGCCGCTTTCTGCAAATAGCTTACCGCTTCCGGGATCTGCTTTTTGTGTTCAGCCAGTAAACCCATCGTGAAATACACATGGTCTTTCAGGTCGTCATTTTTCCGATCACGGAGCATTTTATCAAAACCTACATTGGTAAGGTCACGCTTCGGATCCAGCACCACCTCGTTTTGCAGGGAATTCATATTGGAATAAAAGCCGAGGTCGTAGTTTGGCTTGTTCCTGTTTACACTTTTATAATGCCGGTTAGCCAATGCATACTGTCCAAGACGGTCGTACATCTGAGCCGCTGCGAAATGAATGCGGGCTGTTTCCGTTGATTTCTTCAAAAGCGGGAATGTCTCTTCCAGGATCGCAACGGAAGTCAGGTATTCGCCGTTTTGCTGATGCAAATAAGCTTTGGTGAGGTAAAAATCACGTTGAGATACTTTGCTCAGTGGCTGTTGGCTTAAATATTCGGCCACACCCAGCGCATTGGAGTAATCCTTATGCTCGATATAGGCCCGCATCAGCAGGATCAGGGCATTATTTTTGTCGTTCTCGTCGCGTCCGTTAGCATATACGTAGCGCAATGCTTCCAGGCCATCCGCCCATTGCCCAAGATACAACCGCGATTTGCCCAAAAGTATATAGCTGTTGTCGATCCATTTACTGTTCTGATGCTTCTCAGCTACAATTGAGGCTTTTTTAATCGCATCCTGCAACTTTGGCTTCACCGGCTGGGCGAGAATCGAATCCATCGGAAGCAGTATCGGGAGTAGCTGGTTATAGTTTTCTTTATACGCCTTCTTCATTTCAAACTCCGCTTCTGCCATATCCTGCTCCGCCATAAAATAGGCATTATAACGCGCTGCTACGTTGTGAAAAGTGATGGCACCGGGCCGCGAGCTATACTGAGAACAGGCAGCCGCAACGATAATCATGACAAGTAGCGGTAATGTGCGTCGGATATGGGAGGTAAAACGGTCGATCACGAAATTGACTTTATGGGGTGTTCGTCTTTCTGTCAGGTTGCAAACCTAAAACGGTATTTTCAATAAAACCGTATCGAAGATAATGCCATTTGCAAAATTTGAAGCAATTTTACCTTTATATTCTACCATGATGGAAGATCCGAAAAAGACCGTGGACAAAAGCACGTCGACACGCTTCCTGAAATACTCGGGAATGGCGACGCAAATGCTGGGCACTATCCTGGCATTCACCTGGGGCGGCTACAAGCTCGACGAGTGGCAGCAAAATAAGGTACCAGTGTGGACGCTCGTGCTCTCGCTTGTCTCCATTGCCGCCTCGCTCTACCTTTTGATAAGAAGTTTTACCAAACAATAATTGCTCCTCCCCGACGCACGCGTATGCTACGTACCCTGATCGCTACTATTTCGCTCGGAATTGTATTTTTCCTTGCTCAAAGATTCCACGCCGATTCTTTCCTGCATCCTTATATTTGGTACATTCTCATATTCTTTTTCGGGCTCGCATTTCTCGTCCACCGGCTCATGGAGTTCGGAATGCGGAACAAGCGTGAGAAATTTGTCACATTTTACATTTCCAGCATTGTTGCGAGGATCATTCTGAGCATCATTTTCATCGGCTTGTTTTTGTATAATGGGCTAACTGATTCATTCCTATTCGTTATCAACTTTTTTGCACTCTATTTATTTTATACATGCTTTGAAATATATGGTTTGTATCGTAACTTGCGCCGCGATTGACAAAGCATAGTATTTCAAGCATTTATGTATACCCATCTGAGACGGTTTTTTACTATCGCCCTTATAGCGGCAACATGCGTTTTCAACCTCCCGGCCCGTGCCGACGAACCTACTCAGCACGAGACTGACAAGGTCGCTCAGGCTGTGAACGAGGAAGAGCATAAAATTGAACATAAGCTTGAAGAGCACGAAGAGGAGTTCAAGATCGGCGAGATGATCATGCACCACATTGCCGACTCTCACGAGTGGGAGTTCTCTCACGGCGTATCGATCCCACTTCCTGTAATTCTCTATTCGGAAGACCGCGGCTTGGAGGTTTTCCTATCGTCTAAGTTCCACAACGAACACCACGAATACAACGGTTACCACCTGGTACATGGTGAATCCGAACAAATCGTGCCTGTTGACGAATCCCGTAAAATCTACGACTTTTCGATCACCAAGAACGTCGCTTCGATGCTATTAAGCGCAGTGATCCTGATCCTCGTTTTCACAAGCGTTGCAGGCTGGTACAAAAACAGCAAGGGCAAAGCGCCGAAAGGTTTCGCATCTGCGATGGAGGTAATCATCCTTTTCATCCGCGACGAAGTGGTAAAGCCAAACGTAGGACCGAAATACGAAAAATACCTGCCTTATTTGCTCACGTTGTTCTTCTTCATTCTGATCAACAACATCATGGGTCTGCTTCCTGGGTCGGCTAACCTTACCGGTAACATCGCCGTAACCATGACATTGGCAGTGCTGACATTCATTATCGTTCACCTGAACGCGAATGGCAACTACTACAAACACCTTTTGAGCCCTCCGGGAGTACCTGCTCCACTGTTGCTCATTATGATCCCGGTTGAGATCGTAGGGGTGTTCATGAAGCCGTTCTCTTTGATGGTCCGGTTGTTTGCCAACATCACAGCAGGTCACATTATCCTGTTGAGCTTGTTCGGGCTGATCTTTATTTTCCAAAGCTTCGTGATCGCCCCGGTAATCTCTCTGTTCGCATTGTTCCTGAACTTCATCGAGATTATGGTAGCGTTCATCCAGGCGTTCATCTTCACACTATTATCGTCTATGTACATCGGAAGCGCCATTGAAGAGCATGGCCACGCCGACCACGGACACTGATTCGAATCTCTTTTTTATTAATTTATATTTTAAACAAACAAATTATGTTCGCTCAAATTTTGCTTCAAGCTGCTGAACAAGGTGGTGCAGGTCTTGCAGTTTTCGGTGCTGCTATCGGCGCAGGTCTTGCTGCTATCGGTGCGGGTCTTGGTATTGGTAAAATCGGTGGTAGCGCTGTTGAAGGTATCGCCCGTCAACCAGAAGCTGCTGGTGCCATCCAAACTGCTATGTTGATCATCGCGGCTCTTATCGAAGCGGTAGCGCTTTTCGCAGCGGTAATCTGTCTGCTTATCTCTTTCAAGCTTTAACAGAGCTTCCCGAAAGGGGAACATTGCCCCGGCGCGCTAGGCCCGGACGCGATGCCAAAACATTCTCGTGGGAGCATTAGGCTTCCACGAAATTTTAATAATAAGAAGAGAGAAGATTTAGATCGTTCTTACACTCAAAAACTCATTTAACTATGTCATTGCTTACTCCAAACCCAGGCCTTATTTTCTGGATGCTGGTAGTATTTTTGCTGGTAGTGTTTATCCTGTCCAAATTCGCATGGAAACCTATCCTCAAAGGTTTGAAAGACCGTGAAAACGAAATTCAGGGCGCGCTGGACCTCGCAGAAAAAACACGTGCTGAAATGGCACAATTGAAGTCGGACAACGAGAAACTGATCGCAGAAGCAAACGCAATCCGTGACCAGATCCTTCGTGACGCAAAAGACGCTGCCGACAGAACCATTGCGGAGTCGAAAGACAAAGCGGCTGTTGAAGCACAAAAAATCATCGAAAGCGCACGCGAAACGATCCGCAACGAACAAGCGGTAGCCGTGAGCAAAATCAAGAAAGAAGTGGCTACGCTTTCATTGGAAATCGCTGAAAAAGTATTGCACCGTGAATTGGAAGACAAAGGAGCTCAGGAAAAACTGATCGCCGACCTTGCTTCATCTGCGCGTCTTAACTAACCAGCATTTAAAATCTCATTCCGATGTCAGTAAGTATTGTAGCATCCAGATATGCAAAATCGCTGATCGAGCTCGCAAAAGAACAAAACGTTCTGGACACGGTTTATCAGGATATGCTGCTGTTCAAAGAAACAGCGGACCAGAACCGCGGCCTGATGCTTGCATTGAAAAGCCCGGTGGTGCGTCACGAGAAGAAATCAGGGATTTTGAAAGGCCTTTTCAAAGAGCGCGTAAGCCCGGTTTCATTCGCGATATTCGATATTATCACCAAGAAGAACCGGGAGGCTATCCTCGACGAAATCGCGGTGGAATTCATTAAAGCTTATAATGTTTACAAGGGAATTGAAAAAGCGACGGTGGTAACCCCTACCCCGCTGACCGACGAACTTCGTAAGCAATTCACCGATATTGTTGCCAAAGCAACCGGAAAAACGGTTCAGCTTGCCGAGAAAGTAGACAATACGTTGATCGGCGGATATGTGTTGACAGTGGGCGATCGCCAGATCGACGCTTCGCTGCGCAGCCGTTTGAACGAACTTAAATTACAGTTAGTAAACTGAAATTTTTATCTGCATAATTTGGAAGACCCGGCTGCTATGCGGCCGGGTCTTTTTTTTGCTATACTTTCATTTTCACTACATTCTTGTAGCTCGTCTCAATGGCTTGTACCGGCGGTACTTTCGCTACGTCCTGCTCCACGAAGAAATGCGTCATGCCTGCCAGTTTACGGTTCGCAAATATTTTAGCGAAATCGATAGAGCCGGTTCCTACCTCTGCAAATGAGCCGTCTTTCTTGTCGATATCTTTCACGTGCCACAATGGGAAACGGCCCGGATATTTCTTAAACAATGCCACAGGATCCATACCTGCTTTTACGGCCCAGTACAAATCCAGTTCGAGCTTCACGAGTTTCGGATCGGTTTTGCCAGCGATGTAATCGTAAGGCAACTCACCACCGATTTTCTTGAATTCGAAATCGTGGTTATGATAACCGAACTGTAGGCCTGCCTTCTTGGCTACTTCGCCTGATTTGTTGAACAAATCGACATAGCTTTTATACTGATCGATCGTCTTGCGCTCGGACTCGGTCAGGTAGGCGCAGTTTACATACTTCTGGCCCAGTTCTGCCGCATCGTCGACCGCTTTTTGCCAGCTGTTACTCAATGTGCCTTTGGCTGTTTTGTTCTCCACGCCGGCGCCGTAATGGCCGCTTACGGGGTTCAAGCCCAGGTCGCCGAGGATCTTCTTGAACTCTTTGGGCGTTTTACCGAAGAATTTACCGTCTGAATAGCCGTAAAGTTCCACTTCCTTATAACCGATCGCCGAGACCTTTTTCAGCGTGCCCAGGAGGTCTTTCGATATTTCGTTACGAAGCGTGTACAATTGCAAACCGATTGGCGAAGGGGCTTTCACGTCCAGGCTCAATTTGGAGAGCATGGGGGTAGCCAGCATGAATGCACCGGCTTTCAGGAACGATTTCCGGGAAATCTTTTCGTTGTAATCCATTGGTTAAGATTCGAAAAATTAAAAAATAAAACTACGGGGTAATATCAACGGCGCCGGAGGCGGAAAGCTTGCGCTTCGTATCGTCGTCCAGTTTCCACTCTTGCGTGAAATAGTTATCGATCAGCAGGTTGGCGGATGAATCTTTAAAAAAAATAATATCTTTAAATTCCGGAAGCTTACGATGCATCACCGATACAAAGGGGAAACCCTCGTCTTTCACCCCGGTCCACCAGGGCAACCCCGAACTCACAGCTACATAATGGCCTTCCATTGGCAGTATATAAAACAGCCCATGCGCTGTGTCGCCTTTCTTTAAATGCACCGGGAGCATATCAGCGTGTTTTGCGATCAACGCGTTCGTTTCCTTCGTACCAAACAGTATGAGGTTGGCGCTTTCGATATCGCTTGGGCGCACTTCTTTATCAGCCAGCACGCGCGGGAAGAACATGATTCGCCCCAAAAACTCACCCCGGTACTGCGACCAGCTCGCAGCCTGCGTAGCAATGTCTACGCGTTTTTTCAACTCTTCGGGTGAAGGATTATCCGCCGTCCCGTACACATACACATGACGCGAAGCAAATGCGGCATATATCGGCCCCTCAGCACCTTTTTTCTTGCCTGTGTAAATGGACATGATCGTCGCACTCTCCACAGCCCATTTGCCACTCGCCGACTCGCGGAACAAGGTTACCACACTGTCTGTCTTCGCATTCACATTCGAACCATCGATTTTCAATGCCAATGCAGCGCCCGGTTTGAATTTGGAGTGGCCTTTGAGATTTAAGGTAAACTTTTCAAGATTTTGCGTTTTGATGTCCAATGTATTCTCCTTCGTAAACTTCGCATCAATCTCTGCCAGCTTTCCGACAGCCATTCGGTTCAACGTTACCCAAAACGCCTTATCATATTTGTATTGCTTACTCACAAACCGCACGCGATCCGGGTGTGGGTTACGTTTATAGTCGTCGAACCACTGGAAAATGTATTCATTGTCATAGGCATTCACCCAGCTGTCGTGCTTTACATCCACAAACTCCTTATAACTTACTTCCGTGCCCAGGTCCTGCAAAGTCGATACCCATTTCTGCGTTCCTGCTACGGGTACCACCGGATCCGCATCGCCATGGAAGAAATGGATAGGAAAGTTGGTCGCATTAGGCGCGAGGTCGAATGTGCCCGCGGGCGGCGCGGGGCACACGGGCGCAATAGCCGCCCATATATCCGGGCGCGTAAGACCGATCCAGAGCGTACCGCCGCCGCCCATCGACAGGCCAGTCAGATAAGTGCGGTCTTCATCGATTTTAAAGCGCTTTTTCACATCTGCCAGCACGTCGTAAACATCCTGTTCAGGAATTCCCTGATAACCGGCCGTTCCGCGTGCGTAGGGTGATGCCACAATGTATTCGACATTCTCCCATTTCGGGAAGTAGCGCGTGGCTTCCACGTCGGTTTCACCTTCTGCATTGCTTTTCCCAAACACGCGGCGCAATGCCAGGCGATGATTGGACCCGGCGCCGTGCAACATGATCACGAGCGGATACTTTTTGTTTTCGTCGAAATTTGCAGGGAGATAAAGGCCGTAGGGCTGCTCGGTATCGTCGGCGTCGGAGAAAAATGTGAGGACCTGAGGGCCAGAAGGTAATTTTTGTGCAGAAACGTCGGCATTAATGGCTGCAAGACTGAGCGTTAGGCTCAGCACAGCGTTTTTCCAGTTAGGTCCCATTAGTTATACGAATTTTCGATGGCTAAATATAAATAAAAAAGGCAGGTCTTCCGACCTGCCTTTTAAGCTACTTGTGCTTTCGGAGCATTACAAATCTAGTTTGCGAGCTCTTCTTCCTTCTTGCGAACACTAATAACGAGTTGTTCACTCTTCTCTTCATGATCGGCTACCAGTACATCGCCTTCGCGCAGGTCGCCTTTCAGTATTTCTTCCGCTACGGGATCTTCCAGGTATTTCTGGATTGCCCGGTTCAAAGGACGAGCCCCGTATTGCGGATCGTAACCTTTATCGGACAGGAAGTCTTTCGCAGCGATAGTCAATTCGATTTCGTAGCCCAGACCTTTCACACGGCTGAACAGTTTGCCCAATGAAATGTCGATAATGCGGTGCAAATCTTCGCGTTGCAGCGAGTTGAACACGATCACATCGTCGAGACGGTTCAGGAACTCCGGAGAAAATGCTTTACGCAATGCACTCTGGATGGTACCTTTCATAATGTCGTCCTGGTTCTCGGCTCTTGCTTTGGTAGAGAAACCGATTCCTGTTCCGAAATCTTTCAAATCACGCGCCCCGATATTCGAAGTCATGATGATTATCGTGTTACGGAAATCGACTCTTCTGCCCAAACCGTCCGTCAGAATACCGTCGTCGAGTACTTGCAGCAGGATATTGAACACATCCGGGTGCGCTTTTTCGATCTCGTCGAGCAATACGACGCTGTATGGTTTGCGGCGGATCTTCTCGGTTAGCTGGCCACCTTCTTCGTACCCCACATATCCCGGAGGCGCTCCTACCAGACGCGATACGCTGAATTTCTCCATGTATTCGCTCATATCGATACGCACCAGCGAGTCATCTTTGTCAAACAGGTAAGTCGACAATACTTTCGCGAGCTCGGTTTTACCTACACCAGTTGGTCCAAGGAAAATGAATGAACCGATTGGTTTCTTAGGATCTTTCAAGCCCACACGTGTACGCTGAATCGCTTTCACGAGTTTCTCGATCGGCGGGTCCTGACCGATCACTTTCGATTTCAGTTCGTCGGCCATATTTAGCAATTTCTTGCCTTCGTCCATCGATACGTTCGTCACAGGAATACCCGTCATCATCGCCACTACCTCAGCCACATTCTGTTCTGTGACGGTATAGCGTTTCTGCTTGGTTTCTTCTTCCCATGCCAGTTTAGCTCTTTCCAGCTGATCGATCAGTTTTTTCTCACGATCTCTCAATTGAGCAGCTTCTTCGTATTTCTGACTTTTTACTACCCGGTTTTTCTCCTGTTTGATATTCTCGATTTGCTCTTCAAGCATCAAAATATCCTCAGGAACCGTGATGTTGCTGATATGCACACGAGCACCTACTTCATCGAGCACGTCGATGGCCTTGTCCGGCAGGAAGCGATCGGTAATATATCTTTCCGACAGTTTCACCGCCGTGCTAATCGCCTCAGGCGTGTAGTTTACGTGGTGGTGATCTTCGTATTTGTCCTTGATGTTGGTCAGGATCTGGATCGTTTCTTCGATCGAAGTCGCGTCCACCATTACCATCTGGAAACGACGAGCTAATGCGCCGTCTTTCTCGATGTACTGGCGGTACTCGTCCAGCGTGGTAGCTCCGATACATTGGATTTCCCCGCGTGACAACGCCGGCTTGAACATGTTCGAAGCGTCCAGCGAGCCTGATGCACCGCCTGCGCCCACAATCGTGTGAAGCTCATCGATGAATAGGATCACATCCGGTGATTTTTCCAGCTCGTTCATGACCGCCTTCATTCTTTCTTCAAACTGGCCGCGGTATTTGGTACCAGCCACGAGCGAAGCAAGGTCAAGCGTCACGACGCGCTTGCCGAAAAGCACACGGGATACTTTTTTCTGAACAATCCGCAATGCGAGGCCCTCTGCGATGGCTGTTTTACCAACACCAGGCTCGCCGATCAGGATCGGGTTATTCTTTTTACGGCGGCTGAGGATCTGCGCCACACGCTCGATCTCTTTCTCACGTCCCACGATTGGGTCGAGCTTGCCTACTTCCGCCATTTTGGTTAAATCCCTTCCAAAGTTATCCAGGACAGGTGTACGGGACTTTTCAGCACCTTTGGATTCTTTACCGGAAGAAGAGCCACTACCACCTCCAAACATTCCGCCTCTGGCTTCATCATCCCCGTCTTCGGTCTCCGGCCCCATATGAGGTCTGGATCCGGATGATTGATATTCTAACATTTCCTTGATGACTTCGTAGTTAACATTGAACTTATGCAATATCTGGGTACCTACATTGTCTTCGTCACGCAATATCGAAAGAAGCAAATGCTCGGTGCCGATGAGCGTGCTTTTGAAAATCTTAGCTTCCAGATATGTAATCTTCAACACCTTCTCCGACTGCCTCGTCAGAGGGATATTTTGTAAATTTTTAACGTTGTTTGTGGCTGCACCTTTCGTTGCCTGCTCGATCGTCTGGCGGACATCGTCCAGCGATACCCCGAGCTTTTTAAGCAACCCTATGGCTACACCATCACCCTCACGGATCATTCCTAATAACAAGTGTTCTGCACCAATGTAATCGTGACCCAGGCGGAGGGCTTCTTCCCGGCTCATTGAGATTACCTCTTTCACTCTATTCGAAAATTTTGCTTCCATTGTGTAGCAATAAAAAGTGTTTATGTATTCTAAACGCTACTTGATCTCCGTTTGTTCAAAGTAGCTTTTATTGAGACTTACAGGATCTTAACAAAACACTTTTTGCTTCCGGCCCCATATTAAACAGTAAATCAACAATACTTAAATTCCCCACAAAATCATTCCCGAAGGTCTGGTAATAAGGCGCAGGGTGGTAATATTTATGCAAATCAGGCTGTTTTCGGTTGTTAATGAGTGAAATAGCGTTTACAACCGCATTTTCATCCATTTTAACTCCTGACAAATTGTACTGAATGTCCTTTTTTATACCAGTCAATCTAAGACAAATTGTCAACAATTCATAGTTCAGATCGACGAGGTATGCCAGCTTCTTTTCGTAAACACGCTTGAACTCGTGAGCGTAATACTCGTAAAAAGGAGACTTTCCGTAGGCTGACTGCAGGCAACCCAGATGGCGCCGTGTCCAATCCTGGTTATAGTCGATCAAAATATCTTTCGTGGAGCTCGCTGCCTTATATCCTTTCACAGGAATCGTCAGCGTATCTATTTTATTGGTAGTGAGTACATTGCAGCGATTTCTATAAGTCTGCTTCACATACCTCTCCTCAACGTCAATGTAGACCCGGTCGTACTGTAATATACAAGTAAAATACTCTAAACAAGGCAGATACTGCAATTCAATCCGTACTTCCGTGGACTGATCCTCTTTAACTAAAAAATCCGACACTATCAAATATGGTAAAGGCTTATGATATTATCAAAAAATTTATAATAATTATTTTGCACAGTCAACAATGTTCAACAGCAACTTAAATCATTACAATTTTTGATCTCAAAGGAAGATACTTACGTCACCCAGGCCTTCCCGAATGATCTCAAAATCATCGCCATCCGCCTTCACAATGGTAGACGCCACGTTACCCCCGTACCCCCCGTCGACCACCATATCTACCTGGTGCTGGAACTTCTCGAAAATCAGTTCGGGATCGGTCGAATACTCGATGATCTCGTCGTCGTCCCGGATGGAAGTCGTCACGATCGGGTTCCCTAACTCCTTTACGATCAAACGGGGAATAAGGTTGTCTGGCACCCTTATTCCGACCGTTTTTTTATTCGTATTCAAAAGCTTAGGGACATTGCTCGTCGCTTCGAGGATGAATGTGTACGGCCCGGGGAGCACCCTTTTCATGGTTTTGAAGGCAGTATTGCCCACTTTCGCAAAGTCGGAAATGTGGCTCAGGTCGTAGCAGATAAATGAAAAGTCGTTTTTCTGTGGCTTGATGCCTTTGATACGCGCTATTTTCTCGACTGCGCGGGTGTTGTAAATATCGCAGCCGAGACCGTACACCGTATCGGTCGGATAAATCACCAAACCTCCGTCGCGAAGACAGTCCACTACCTGACGGATTCGACGCTCGTCAGGGTTTTGGGGATAAATTTTAACAAACTCAGCAGGCATAAGGGAAATTTTTACTTTTTGACCTAACAAAATCAAAATGCAAATCCTTCCTGCGGCGTCATTTTTTTTAAATTTTCGATGTAGAACCTGTAAGCGAAATTCACCGGCAAATGCAGCCTGCACATTAGTACGATCAGCTCTGTCTGCAAGCCCGGGTTCTCAATATAGTTCAATAACCGGCGAAAACGTACAGCGAGTTCAAACTCTTGCGCGTACAGACATTTACGGATAAATGTACGTATGCGCGCGGCTAAAAGATCGAACTCTTTCTGGTCACGGTTCAGATCATATGCTTTGTTGCAAACCGCATAGTACGACTGCAGCATTCCACTTCCTTTTTTGTAAACACCAGTTGAAAGCGAAGTTTTGAGCACCCGCTTTTTGGTCAGGATTTCGTCGAGGTAGAAGTATTTAAAACGGACCGACGACCGGACCCAGAAATCGAAGTCCTCAAATGCCAGCGTTTCGTCATAGCCACCCAGGAGCTGCAATGTGGCTGTCCGCATCATCATCGTGGGCGTACAGATGAAATACCGTTCGAGGATATTTTTGTAAACATCGCCCGACGGTACCTTACAGGCCGCCTTCCCCCGGTTATCGGTTTCATAATGGTAATGCAGCTGCTGCCCGGACTTTCCGATGTACCGTGCGTTGGTAAACACAACGGCATAGTCCTCTGAAAGCGCTTCGAAAGTTTCCACCTGTTTTTCGATCCGGTCGGCGATCATTACGTCGTCCCCGGAGAGATCAATCACATATTTGCCTTGCGCGATGGTTAAGCCCTGGTTGAATGCCCTGCAAAGGCCCAGGTTATGGCGATTGCGGATTACCTGAAAGGCGGGCGCCTTCCTTTTGAAACTTTCGATCACACCCAGCGTATTGTCTTTGCTTGCATTGTCGATGACGATCAGCTGAATGTACGGATAAGTCTGGTAGAAAACGGAAGTCAAAGCTTCCTCAATGTACTTCTCCTGATTATAGGTCGTCAGGATAACTGTAACGAGTGGTTTTTCCAAGTTTGTCATGTCGTGCGCTCCAAGCGGTCCCTTCATTTACGGTGTGTATTCGGAGGGGATAAGGGCACCGCACCACAAAATTACCAACAACAAACCGGAGATGCCGATAATGTTATTATCCGGCAAATCACCGCTTTACCACGCGCTTGGAAGTCAGCCGACCGCGCGCCCGGTTAATACTCGCATTGATTTCAAAACCCAGAATAATCACAAATGCAAGCAGGTAAATCCAAATCATCAGCGCGATCATGGTGCCAATCGAACCATAGAGCTTGTTGTAGGAGCTGAAACGTGAAAGATAGAAGGAAAATCCATAGGTAGCCGCGAGGATAAGAACGGACGCAATCACCGAACCTGCGTTCACGAACGTAAACTGGCGCCCGTGCGAGGGCGCGAACCGGTAGATAATCGAAATCGTCAGCATCAGCGAGCCAAAGCTGATCAAATAACGCAGAATATTAAGCAAGGCAATGAGCCAGTTATCACGGATAATGTGCCAGTCGCCTATGATGTTCATCACGGCATCTCCCACGATCAGCAAAACCACCGAAAGAAAAAGCACCGCGATAAGCAGTAGCGTAAGCATCATAGCAATGGCACGAATGGCAAGAAAGCCGCGCGTTTCTGTATCATCATACACCATATCGAACGCCCGCATGAGCGACATCATGCCATTGGTGGAGGCGATCATCGCAAAGATGAAACCGAGCGAGAGTACACCGGACCGCGGCCGGCTCACAATGTCCAGGATCGTCTGATCAGCGGCTTCAAACGTGCCACGCGGCATATTGTCGCGAAGCAATGCGAAAATCATTTGATCAAAGTTCTTGATCGGGATGTAGGGAATGAGCGTAAAGAGGAAGATTATTCCCGGAAATGCAGCCAATGTGAGGCTATAAGCCACCGCCGAAGCACGCTGATCGATCTCGTGCTTCCTATTGCTGTTGATCAGGTTCAGGAGAATATCATACAACGACACTGTTCCCCGGAAGAGCGTCGTTTGCTGCAACCAGGTAATAATGCGCTTGATGTGGCGGTTTATCAGCAGTTTTTCAAGCATAACCGGCCGCGTGTTATCCCTTTGGTTCAAAATAGGGTTTCAGTTTTTCCAGCAGTTTATCGGGCGCCGGGCATAGTTTGCCGGTGTCCATTCGCTGGAAAACCAATGTGGTATCCCCGGTATTGAGCAAAACACGTTCCTGATTGCGGATTTCATAGGCGAACCGAATACGCACACCGGGCAATTCCTCAATTTTAACCAGAATATTCAGCTCGTCGTCATAGCGGGCTGGTTTCAGGTATTTGTAATGGCATTCATAAACCGGCATCATCACACCCGAATCTTCCATCGCCTTATAATGGAAATCCAGGCTGCGCAATGCCTCTACCCTGCCGATCTCATAATACCGGGCGTAATTTCCGTAATACACATATCCCATCTGGTCGGTGTCGGCGTACCGCACCCTGATGCCCTTAACTTCGTGAACAAACATCCTACTTCATGATTTTCAACCGGTTCAACTCAGCCTGATAAAGACGCGCATTGTTGAGGTGGTCAGCGTAATTCGTGGCAAAAGCGTGGTACCCCGAGAGGTCTGCTTTAGCACACATATAAGTATAATCGTGCTTTTCGTAGTTCAAAACCGCATCCAGCGAATTGAAATCCGCGACACGGATCGGGCCCGGAGGCAAGCCGGTATTAATGTAGGTATTGTAAGGCGATTTGATCATCAACTGCTGATTGAGAATCCGCTTGATCGCAAAATCCTGCAATGCAAATTTGATGGTAGGATCAGCTTGTAATGGCATGTTGGCATGCAGACGATTGATATACAACCCAGCCACGCGCGGCCGCTCGTCTACTTTGCGCGCCTGTTCTTCCTCCACAATGGAAGCCAGAATCGAAACCTGAACGGGTGTCAATCCAATTTCTTTGGCTTTCGCGATCTTCTCGTCGGTCCAGAACTTCTTGTATTCGCTGTGCATACGATCGAGGAACTTCTCCGTGCCGGTAGTCCAGTATATTTCGTAAGTGTTAGGCAGGAACATCGAAACGATCGTCAGGGTATCGAGGCCATATTTATTGCAAACCGCCGGGTCGTTCAGTGCTTTGCGGAAGTTGTCCTCTCCAAACTCGAACCGGGAACCGATGCGTTTGATCAAATCTTCTTTCAGACGGATATTGTTAAATGTCAGCTTCACCGCATCCTGGCTCCCTGACGAGAGTTTTTTGATTACCTCATAGTTGTTGCTCTCCGGCTTGATCACGTACCGGCCAGGCTTCACTTTCTCGGTGTATTTCAAAAATTTAGCCAGAAACTGGAAAGAAATATGGTCATTAATTACCTCATGACGATTCAATGAGTCCAGCACCGTTTTGTAAGTAGCATTTTGAGGGACGAGCAACACGAAGCTCGATTTTTTATCGACCTGCAAATTCGGCGTCCGGAAGATCTGCCAGAAATAGAAAGAGAAGGTGGTGACGAGGATCGCGATTGTAATGAACAACCCTATTCTAAAATTGCGCGACATATGTTTTAGCTGTCGGCCTTCGGCAGTCGGCCGTCGGCTTTTGTTTTTTCTTGTTTACAAATTGATTTCAAATGGTATGCCGAAGCGCTTCGCCAGCTCATCAAGTGACAAAACTACCGGTTCGAGCAGTTTGATACCGTTCACACTACGTTCAGCTTCCATTTCTCTTTCCGGATCACCGGGAATAAGCACCTTTTCGCCATCGACGGCCCGCGCATTACGGAATGCACCGATCCACTTGTCCATATCCGCTTTAAACTCGTCAGCCGGACGAAATCCGTCCACACGCATTGCGCCGAGAAAATGCCCGGTACCAAGCCCGACGCTCTGCTGCACGCCCATGAAACCTGCAGTAGCGAACGGCGGCACCCACGGCCCAAAGTTAGCACCTGAAAGCACTCCGGAAAAAATATCCACTATCGCACCCAGTCCGTAACCTTTGTGGCTGCCATGCTCGCGGTCGGAACCTAGCGGAAGCAAACCACCGCCGCTTTTTACGGCATTGGAATCGGTGGTAGGGTTACCATCCGCGTCCTGAGCCCAGCCTAGCGGCGCCGGAAGGCCTTTTCTTTGTAATATTTCAAATTTGCCGTAAGCCACGGCTGTCGACGCGAAGTCTGCCACAAAGGCAGGTTCTGTCAATGCGGGCACTGCTACCGCAATGGGATTTGTACCTAATAACTTATCCAATGAAAAGGTTGGAGTAACGAGCGGTGCCGCATTCGTCATGGTCCAGCCGATCATATCCTTTTGTAATGCAAGCATGGCGTGATAGCCCGCAATGCCGAAATGGTTTGAGTTTCTAACAGACACCCAACCGGAGCCCACTTTCTCTGCCTTTTCCATTGCAATTTCCATCGCTTGCGGCGCTACTACCAATCCCAATCCGCGATCCCCGTCCACCACAGCCGTGCTGGGAGTTTCATAAGCGATGGTGACATTTGGTTTCGGGTTCAAACGCCCGTGGTCGTAAAGTCTTACATACCCTGCCAAACGGGCGATCCCATGGGAATCCACGCCGCGCAAGTCCGCGCTGACCAATACTTCGGAGGCCAGCCGGGCCTCGTCCTGGGGACATCCTATTGCCAGAAAAACCTGCTCGGTAAAATGTTTTAAATAACTGGCCTGATACATATACGTCAAATAATGAACTTCTTGCTAATTTTGCCCTACCGCCAACCAGCGCACCTTGCGTGCCGCAACTAGCCGTTCGCAACTAGCCGTTCGCAACTAGCCGCCCGCAACTGGTCGTCCACGCCCGGCGTGCAAATATGGAAATTAAAAACGCATTCCTCAAACGCATCATCAGCTACTTCATCCGGGGGCTTGTGCTGGTGGCGCCACTCTACGCGACCGTCCTCATTATCTGGTCGGGCGTCGAATATCTTGACAATATCCTCCCCATCGAAATCCCGATCTCAAACCAGCAGATGGTATACCTGCCAGGCCTGGGCGTGCTGATCATCATTTTAGGCATTATCCTGCTCGGTTTCCTGTTCTCCACGATCGTCCCGCAGTCGTTTTTCAAGTTCACCGAAAGCATTATGCGCCGCATTCCGCTGGTGAGTTTGATATACTACTCTATCAAGGACCTCATTCTTGCATTTGTAGGAGATAAAAAGAAGTTCAACCAGCCTGTGCTGGTGACGATGTATAAGGATACTGATATTAAAAAGATCGGTTTCATCACCCAAACCGACCTCAGCCACCTCAAAATCGCTGACCATGTGGCGGTATACATGCCGCTCTCCTACTCGCTTTCAGGCGAACTTTTTATTGTGCCCACCGAGCATGTAACGCCCGTTGACGCCAAAGCGACGGATGTGATGAAGATGCTTGTATCCGGTGGTGTATCTGTAAAGGTTTCAAAGGAAGAAACGGCTGAGGACGATTAGTTTAACCCGTTTTTAATGAGCAACAATGCAACAGTTGTGCCCGTTTAAGAGAATGATTCCCTATATTTGAACCATTCTTTTAGTACTATGAGACAACTCCTTCCCATTGTCGTTTTGCTGTTCCTGGGGAATATCAAAGCATGGTCGCAAGACCATTATGACCCTAAAAAAACCCTTTCCAGTGAAGAACTCTTTCTGAAACAGGGCAGCAGCAGCCGGGTAATCGCCACGCCGGGACAAAAATATCTGGTACTCGACGCTTCACCTGTCATCGGCGGCTTTCACCGATACCGGTTCTTTCCGGGAGACAATATCAAATTCCGGATGAAGAACGAAACCATCCGCTTCAACGAAACGATCGCTTCGGTAGACGATTCCGCTTTCACGATCGGCGTAGTGAACGAGGCCGTGGGCCGGATGGACTATCAGCGCATATTGCTCGAAGACATTCGCCTGTTGAAGGTTTCCCGGAGAATACCCTTCGTTTCACAGGCCGCCCCATTGCTTCCGCTGGCCGGTTTGATCTTTATCGGAGCCGATTTCTTCAACAAAGGCGTCGACAACAAACGCTATACAACCGACACCTCCACGCTCGTCATCGGCGGTTCGCTCATGGCTGCGGGGTATATTTGTTATAAATTCACGTTCGCTTCCCTGAAAATCAATTCCAGGAATAAGCTGAAAGTGCTTGAAACCTATTAATTGCGAAACACCATATCTGAAAAGTGAAATCCATTCTCGTTCATCCCCCCCAACAACCCATACGTGCTGAAATACAGCTTGCCGCATCCAAAAGTGAATGTAACCGCGCTCTGATCATCAATGCGCTCACCGGTTTCCAGTCCGAGCTCACCAACATTTCCGAAGCCCGCGACTCGCAAACCATGCTCCGCCTGCTCAATTCAAACGACGCCGTGGCGGACGTGATCGACGCAGGTACCACCATGCGCTTTCTGACGGCCTATTTTTCGGTTACAGGCCAAAAGAAAACCATGACCGGCACGCCACGTATGTGCGAGCGCCCGATCGGGATACTGGTGGATGCGCTGCGCAAGCTCGGGGCGGATATTACGTATGAAAAAGTGGAAGGCTACCCGCCGCTACAATTGAATGGTTTCAATTACTCGGGAAACAATGAACTGACCATGCGCGGCGACGTGAGCAGCCAATACATTTCGGCATTGCTGATGATCGCGCCGCAATTACCTGCCGGTTTGAAAATCAAACTCGAAGGCGAGGTAGGTTCAAGACCGTACATTGAAATGACTTTGAACCAAATGGCGCATTTCGGTATCGAATACATCGCCGACTGGGAACATAATATACTGACGATCCCCCCATTCAAATACCAGCCCAAACCTTACGCGATCGAATCCGACTGGTCGGGTGCGAGCTACTGGTACAGCATTGTGGCATTAGCTGAGGATGCGGAAGTGGAATTGCTGGGATTGAAGAAAAACTCGCTGCAAGGCGATAGCGCCATTGTCGACATTATGCGCCACCTGGGTGTGGAAAGCGTATTCACCGACCGCGGTGTGCTTTTGACCAAAATTCCCGCGAAAGCATCGCTGGGCTGGGATTTCACCAACTGTCCTGACTTGGCCCAGACCGTAGCCGTCGTGTGCGCGATCAAAAAGATACGTCTGTCGCTAACCGGCGTAGAAAGCCTTAAAATCAAAGAAACCGACCGCATTTTTGCATTACAGCAAGAACTTAAAAAGCTGGGTGCAGAACTGAAAGAGGTTGAAAAAGATCATTTATACGAGGTAACGACCCTTTCCGACATCCCGACCGATCCGGTACCGTCCATTCACACCTACGACGACCACCGTATGGCAATGGCGTTCGCGCCCGTAGGCATGGTGAGCGAAATCCTTATCGAGGAACCGGGCGTGGTCGTAAAATCTTACCCCGGTTACTGGAAAGACCTCGCAAAGGTTACCACCTGGGAAGAAGTTTAGAATATTCACCATCTGGAATTGTTTATGGAAACTGTCTGGTCGTTCCTGGCATCGGTGCCTGTCTGGCTTTATATTATCCTGGCCATCGCCATTATTATCGCCCTCAGGGATGTGTTACAGAAAAGGCATACCATTCAGCATAACTTTCCATTGGTAGGGCATTTCCGGTATATGATCGAGACGATCGGGCCGGAGCTGCGCCAATATATTGTAGCCAACAATCGGGAGGAGCTGCCGTTCAATCGCAGGCAGCGCTCCTGGATTTATGCTTCTTCTAAAAAAGAAAACAACTACCAGGGTTTCGGCACCGACCAGAATATGCAGGAAGCGGGTTATGTGCTCATTAAGCCCGCCATGCTTCCTTTCCGTGTGGATTCCACCCACAGCCACCACGTCAAAAACGGCAACGATCCGCACCATTACACCATTCCGAGTGCCAAAGTCATTGGCGCGTACCACCAACGCAAGCGCCCGTACCGCCCGCGTTCGGTTGTGAACGTGAGCGCTATGAGCTACGGCTCGCTTTCTGCCCGTGCGATTGAATCTTTAAATAAAGGTTCTTTCAAATTCGGCAACTACCATAATACCGGCGAAGGCGGACTTTCCCCTTATCACAAATATGGCGCGGATGTAGTTTTCAATATGGGGACCTCGTATTTCGGCGTGCGCGACGATGACGGTAACTTTGTAATGGAGAAGCTCGTGAAGCTGATGCAGAACAACCCGAGTGTGCGGATGATCGAGCTGAAACTATCGCAAGGCGCCAAGCCGGGCAAGGGTGGCGTGCTGCCCGCGAGCAAAATCACGGCCGAAATCGCTGAAATCCGCGGGGTACCGATCGGAAAGGACGTTGTTTCGCCTCCCTACCACAGCGCATTCTCGAATGTGCGTGAAATGATCGACTTCATCGAAGCGATGGCCGCTCAAACCGGCTTACCCGTCGGTATTAAATCCGCCGTGGGCAAAACGGAAATGTGGGAGGAGCTGGCCGACCTTATGGTCGAAACTGGTAAAGGACCCGACTTCATTACCATCGATGGCGGCGAAGGAGGTACCGGAGCAGCACCTCCGTCATTTGCAGACCACGTGTCGCTGCCGCTCGTGTTCGCATTCAGCACGGTTTACAAAATTTTCCAGAAACATAACCTGAACGATAAGATCACCTTCATCGCCTCGGGCAAACTTGGCTTGCCTGCGCAAGCCGTAATGGCATTCGCTATGGGGGCCGATATTATCAATGTGGCGCGCGAGGCCATGCTTTCCATCGGCTGCATTCAGGCGCAGAGCTGCCATACCAACCGCTGCCCTACCGGCATTGCCACCAACAACAAATGGCTGGAATCGGGCATCGACCCGGCATTGAAAAGCGAGCGGTTCAACAACTACATGAAAACCCTGGCGAAGGAGATCATCGAAATCACCCACGCTTCGGGCTACGAGCATCCCTGCCAGTTCGGGATGGCCGATATCGACATTTCGATGGGCGATAACAACCGCACCATTACATTGGCCGATAATTATGGTTATCTCAAAACCGTCGTACCTTTCCCCGGCATCAAAGCATTGCTCGAATGCGACCACCTCGGCGGTCGCGATATACCGGGCGAAAAAGTAGCCTAGCCACAGGATAACCGCCACAATTTTGCCTTTGGAGAAGTATATGGAAACAGGAGCGGCGAACGTTGCTTTCAAAAAAACGCGTCCATGAAAAAAACTTTACTGCTTACCGCATTCTCATTACTGCTTGCCCAAGCCACTGCTTTCGCTCAGAGCAATCCGAGATATCTCGTGCTATTTAAGGACAAAGCCAATAGCACCTATTCCGTCGATAAGCCAACTGAATTTCTATCCCAAAGATCCGTCGATCGCCGTAAAAAACAGAACATCGCCATTACTGCAAACGATCTTCCCGTCAATCCAGGCTACCTGACGGCCATCCGGCAAACAGGGGCGAAGGTCATTTACCCTACCCGCTGGTTCAATGGTGCATTGGTGGAAGCTTCCGACGCGCAGCTTACGCAAATCAAGGCGTTGGCATTCTACAAAGGTATTGAGCTGAACCTGCCCGTTGCCAATATTACTTCCAAATCACCCGGCATTGCCCGTACCGCAGCAACGCACCAAAAACTAGGTACAACCGCCGATATCGATTACGGCAAAATGAATACGCAGCTTGCCCTCATGGAAGTGGCTGACATGCACAAAAAAGGTTTCCAGGGTGAAAACATGCTTATTGCTATTCTCGACAACGGCTTTGCCAAGGGTGACGAAGTGCCTTATTTTAAACAGGTGCGCGATGAAAACCGCATTATCGACACCCATGATTTCGTGGCCCGCGACGGCAATATCTATAACGACGGCTTCCATGGGCTGAGTGTGATGTCGACCATCGCAGGTTACCTGCCCGGCACATTGGTAGGAACCGCCTTTAAAGCCTCTTTTGCATTGTATGTGACAGAAAACAATGCAGGCGAATCTCCTTACGAAGAAATCACCTGGCTTATGGCGGCCGAGCGTGCCGACAGCCTCGGCGTGGACGTGATCAATTCTTCGCTCGGCTACACGACATTCGAGGACGAGTTCGACTCCCCCGCCTACAACCACACCTATAAGGATATGGACGGTAAAACGACGATCGTGAGCCGCGCCGCACGTTACGCCACGCGCAAGGGTATCCTGGTTGTGAATTCGGCAGGTAATGATGGAAACAACAGTTGGCATTACATAGGTGCACCCGCCGATGTGGATTCGGTACTGACCGTCGGGGCGACGAACGCCGATCGCAGCTACGCCTCGTTAAGTTCGACAGGGCCCAATTCCGCAGGCGTTCAGAAACCCGACGTTTCGGCCGTCGGCGCCGGCGCCACTATCGGAGACCTGACAGGCGGCGCCTCCAGCGGTTACGGCACTTCATTTTCAGCTCCGCAAATTGCCGGTGTCGCCGCGATTTTCTGGCAGGCATTTCCAAACCTGACAGCGCAGCAGGTTATTTATGTATTAAAGAAATCGGGGCACCTGGCCGCAACACCAAACAATATGCTGGGTTATGGCGTCCCCAACCTGATTAAAGCACAAGAAATCGCCCAAAACGAATTTTTCCCGCTAGGTACCGAAAGCGAGCTCCTGAGCTCCGTCATTCTTTCACCCAATCCGGCACAGGATGAAGTGACGCTGACCATTCCGCAAACGTTGATCGGTAAAACGGCGAATGTGAGCGTGTATGCAGCAAGCGGAGCAACCATGCTTGCAGCCGCCACGCGCCTGACCGGCAAACACACCATTGCCACCGCCCGGTTCGCATCCGGCCTCTACCTGGTCCGGCTCAAAGTCGACAACCAGGAAAGAACATTGAAATTTATAAAGCGCTAGTCTTCCTTACCATCCGCATAATCGACTCGGAGTCGTTGGAATGCTGTACTTGTGAAACAGGTACCCATTGCACGTCTTTGGATTCGCTATTCAATACTATTTCCTGCCCTGCGGCTGCCTTGAATGCGAAACGGATATCGTAGTGGTAATGCTCCGGGACGTCTTTATTGGCAGGAATTAAATGCACATCGACGTCGAAAATCCCGTCTTTCAATGCTTGGAGGTCGGTGATACCGGTTTCTTCCATTACCTCTTTCATAGCCACCTCCCTTACATCGGGGTCGCCGTCACAATGGCCTCCGGGCTGGAACCAGCGGTCGAGCTTGCGGTGGTGCATCAGCAACACCGCATCCTTTCCCGGCGAAAGCACCCAGCCGGAAGCCGTAATGTGCCCGATCAGCAGACTGCGGTCGAAACATTCGGAATGTTGTTTCACAAAATCGACTGTATCATTGTGCATTTCAGCCTCTAAGCCCGGCTCCGGTTCGTACGATGCAAGCAATGCGAGCAAACTGTCCCTGTTCATTTAGACTATCTGGGTTTTTCGTTCTAATTTCACCACAAGTTTAACAACTGAAAGCAATAAACCACCTTATTCAAAAATGAAAAAGTATCTATTATCCATGTCCCTCGCTGCCCTCATGGCGACCAGCGTAATGGCGCAGCGTGTGCCTGCCCCCAGCCCCGCAGCCACAGTAATGCAAACCGTAGGTGTAACCGATTTCACTGTCAAATATTCGCGTCCGTTCATCAAAGGCCGCAAAGTATTCGCCGATGGCTCCGCACTCGCTCCATATGACCAGATCTGGCGCACTGGTGCTAACATGGCCACCGTTTTCGAATCCAGCACCGAGTTCACATTCGGCGGCAAAAAGGTTCCAGCTGGCAAGTATGCATTGTTTTCGATCCCTAACGGCACTGCATGGACGGTTATTTTGAATAAAAACTATGAGCAGGGCGGAACCGACAACTATAAAGAGTCGGAAGACGTAGCACGTACCATGGTCGTGCCTACTTCAAATGAATACAATGAGGCATTCAAAATCGAAATCGAACCGGTGACCGACAGCACGGCGTTCCTGAACCTATCGTGGTCCTCCGTCAATATCCCCGTTCCCCTTGCAGTAAGCACCGAATCACTGACTATGACAGCACTGAACAAAGCCGTAGCAGAGAAGCCCGAAGATGTAGCTACATTGCAAAGTACCGCGGCTTATATGCTTTCAAAAGGCAAAGATTTGCAGGTAGCATTGTCACTAGCCGACAAAGCGATTGGTTTGAAAGAATCATTCGGTGCGTTGTGGACCAAAGCGCAGATTTTGAACAAACTGGGCAAGACCACCGAGGCAATCCCCGTAGCGCAAAAAGCATTGACAGTAGGCGCAGCCGCGCCAGATGGCGCTTACAACTTCTACAAACCACAGGTTGAGAAAGCGATCGCCGAAATGCAGGCCAAAGCCGCACCAGTGAAAGAAGCTGTTTCCACGGTTAAAAAGAAGAAGAAATAATATGTCATGTCACGCTGAGCGCAGTCGAAGCGCGGTATAGTGCCTCGCTTCGACTGCGCTCAGCGTGACATTTAACTACATCTGACACTCCATTTTCTATCATCTGAAAAAGCGGGGGACGCTCCATCCATTACGTACCGCCAGGATGCGTAGCACGATGATTACAAGTGCCGAAACGATGAATGTCGTGTTCCGCTCTACGCCCAGCCCATCGAGGATCAGGTACACACACGCGCCGGTAAAACAAGCCGTAGCGTAGACTTCCTTCCGGTAAATGATCGGGATTTCGTTTGTCATCATGTCGCGGATCACCCCACCCATAGTGGCGGTGAAGACGCCCATAATCACGGCTATCTCCGGCCGCACGCCCAAATGCAAGGCTTTTTCAGTCCCTACCAAGGTAAACAGCGCAATCCCGAAAGTATCGAACAAGAACAGCGTTTTCCTGAGCCTGAGCAGGAATTTGTAAAAAATGAATGTGACGAGAATGCCCAGCATAATGGCGTGGATGATCGTGATATCGCTGATCCACACCAGCGGGTAACTGTCCAGCAGCACGTCGCGCAGGGTACCACCGCCGATGGAAGAAATAAAGGCTGTGAAGCTCGCACCAAACCAATCCTGGTGCTTCTGATCCTTCACAGCCAATGCGCCGGAAATCGCGAATGCGAATGTTCCGACGATCTCTAATATGTATTGAATGCTCATCCCGCGACGACTATTACACCGCTACCGGGGCCTTGATACCCGGCCACGGGTTGTAGTTCCGCAGTTCGAAATCCTCGAAACGGAAATCCAGCACATTCTTCACTTCCGGATTCAGTATCATTTGAGGCAGTTCGCGCGGTTCGCGGCTCAGCTGCGTTTCTACCTGTTCCAAATGGTTGAGGTAAATGTGCGTATCGCCGCCGGTCCACACGAAATCGCCCAGGTCGAGGTCACATTCGCGGGCGATCATCATCGTAAGCAATGCGTAGCTCGCGATGTTGAATGGCACGCCGAGGAACACATCCGCGCTGCGCTGGTACAACTGACACGAGAGCTTGCTTTTCGTTTCACCGGCCTCGGTGTCGGGCGGCGCCACGTAAAACTGGAACAATGCATGGCACGGATGCAGCTTCATTTGCGGCAACTCGGCCGGGTTCCAGGCCGAAACGATAATGCGCCGTGAGTCGGGCGAGTTTTTGAGTTGTTTCAATACCTCCTGCAACTGGTCCACTGATTTCCCGTTCGGTCCTTCCCAGCTCCGCCATTGCTTGCCGTAAACTGGGCCGAGATCGCCGTTTTCGTCGGCCCACTCGTCCCATATCGACACGCCGTGCTCTTTCAGGTAACCGATATTGGTATCGCCCTGTAAAAACCACAACAGCTCGTGGATGATCGATTTGGTATGCACCTTCTTGGTCGTCACCAGCGGAAAACCTTTTTTAAGGTCAAAACGCATCTGGTAGCCGAACACGCTGATCGTGCCCGTGCCGGTCCGGTCGGTTTTCCTGACACCCTCTTTCAGAATATGGCGCAGCAGGTCGTGGTATTGTTGCATGATTATTTAAGCTGTGGCGATTTCAACATCATAAGTAATGGTCGCCAGCGCTTCCAGCTGAGCGGTTGCGGAGCAATATTTCTCCATCGAAAGTCCGATCGCGCGCTGGATCTTGGCCTCATCGAGGTTCACGCCCGCGAATTTGAATGTCAAATGGATTTTCCGGAACGGTTTGCGCTGGGTATCTGGCTCCTGCTCGCGATCGCCATCGGCCACAATGCGAAAATCGGTGATTTCCTGACGCTGCTTTTTGAGGATCAGCACCACGTCGATAGCGCTGCAACTCGCGAGCCCCATCAGCAATAATTCCATCGGCCTCACGCCGAGGTTCTGGCCGCCGATTTCAGGCGAGCCGTCGGTATGTACTTTTACTTCGGAGGAACCGGTGCCTTCGAAATGGAAGGCGTCATCTACGCGGACTAGTTCTACTTTCATAATGTTTGCCTGCTGTTTCGCTGGCTGTCGTTAATTAATCAATATGGCGCGAAGCTCCTGCCTCGTGCCGACTATTCGAAGGCCTCTGGCCGACATGCCCACCGGCACGTATAATCTCTAAAGCTTTTAACCGGGGTCAAAGTTCAAATATACTCGATCGGTCTTGAAAGGGCTAAGCCAGCGTGTAATTTCACGAAGAATAGCCTTATATTCGGGTGCAGAAATCCAGCCTGCCGTCGGCAATGCGGCAAGCCCTGGCATAAGTATTTTGGCAAGACCAACTCAACAAAACACCGAAAACCATGTGGCAGGAAGAAGATAACAAACTCAAAAAGAGCTTTTCATTCAAGGATTTCCGGGCGGCTTTCGCCTTTATGAACAAAGTGGCCGATGTTGTCAACGAAATGGACCATCACCCCTACTGGACGAATATGTACAACAAGGTCCATATTGAACTGAATACCCACGATGCCGGTGACACCGTAACCGAAAAAGACCATAAGCTTGCTGCGGCGATCGACCGGATTTATAACGCATGAAACTTTACATAGTACCCACGCCGATCGGCAACCTCGAAGACATTACATTAAGGGCTATCAACGTACTGAAAAGCGTTGACGCGGTCCTGGCCGAAGATACCCGTACATCCGGGAACCTGCTCAAACACCTGGGCATTTCGAAGCCTTTACAAAGCTATCACATTCATAACGAACACCAGACCGTCGCTCGCGTCGTGGAGCGTATCCGCAAGGGCGAGACGCTTGCGCTCGTATCCGACGCCGGTACACCCGCCGTTTCAGACCCGGGCTTCCTGCTCGTGCGCGCTTGCATCCGTGAGGGCCTGCCTGTGGAATGCCTGCCCGGGCCTACCGCATTCGTGCCGGCGCTGGTTAATTCCGGCCTGCCAAGCGACCGGTTTACGTTCGAGGGTTTCCTTCCTCATAAAAAAGGAAGGCAAACCCGGCTGCAAAACCTAGCCAATGAAGAGCGCACAATGATTTTCTACGAATCGCCCCACCGGCTCGTAAAAGCATTGCAGCAGTTTGCCGAGCATTTCGGTACCGACAGGCAGGTTTGTGTTTCGAGGGAATTAAGTAAAATGTTTGAAGAAAACGTGCGCGGGACCGTAACAGAGGTCATCGCGCATTTTGGCGACAAACCGGTAAAAGGCGAAATCGTGATTGTAGTGGCTGGCAAAGCCGATGAAAAGAGAAAATCGAACGACGAAGATGAGGATTAAAAATTTAAGATTAGCCCTATTAATCTGCCTTGTCTGGCTTGCCATGCCGGTTGTCTCCCGGGCGCAGTTTGGCATTTTGAGTCCTTCGGCCAAAATCAGCCTGGTTACGGTGGCCCCGGGCCAGGAGCTCTACTCCGGCTTCGGGCATAGTGTGCTTTGGGTATACGACCCTATGACGGGCGTCGACCGCGCATTCAACTATGGTACATTCAGTTTTCAGGAAGGTAATTTTTATATCAAATTCCTGAGGGGAACATTGCCTTACAGCCTTTCTGTTTCGCCGCTCTCCTATCAGATCGCGCATTATCAGGAAGAAAACCGCTCTATTTCCGAGCAGGTGTTAAATCTTTCAATTCCCCAAAAACAAAGGCTCTACAACTTTCTCGAAAACAATTACCTGCCCGAGAATCGCGAGTATCAGTACAAGTTCTTTTACGACAACTGCGCCACCCGCATGACTGTCGCATTGAAGGCAGCCGTGGGCGATAGCCTGATTTACAACGGCTATACCAAAGAAAAACGGAGCTTCCGCCAGTGGATCGATCTGTACGCATTCAAACAAAATCCCTGGGCTGACTTCGGGATGGACCTGGCCATTGGTGCCCCTTCGGACGAAATCGCGACACCCGAGCAAGCCACTTTCCTGCCCGATAATCTAGCCGCAGCTTTTGCGGATGCGAAGGTGAAAACCGCTACCGGCACGGCACCATTGGTTTCGGAAACACGGGAGATTTTCAAAGCAGCGCCATTCCCGCCCCCTGGCCCACTTACGCCTACCGTCGTTTTCTGGTCGCTCGCAATCCTGACGCTCGCATTTACCTATTGGCAAATCCGCACCGAGCGGGTCAATTTTGTGTTCGACAAAGTGCTTTTCGGCATTGCGGGCCTTGCTGGATGGATTCTTTTATTGCTTTGGTTCGGGACAAACCACGGTGTTACCAGCTGGAATTACGATGTGTTATGGGCATTTCCACTGTGGATGCCGCTCATTTTTTCGCTTTCAAAAAAGCATAAACCGGGGTGGTTTCAATTTCTGTTGATTTTTTATGCATTCCTCTTACTTTGCGCAACGGGTAACCTCGCAAAGCATAATCTGGTGTTAATTCCCATCCTGGCGATGCTGATCATCAGGGTTTATTATATTAACAATTCACTCTCTAAAATTCCTCAAAAGGAAATTGCGTATGGATCTGGAGTTGCTGACACAAAAAACCATTGAAATAGTAAGGCAGGCGTCCTCATTTATTCAGCAGGAAGCTGCCCTTTTTTCTCGTGACAAAATCGAGTACAAAGACCTCAACAACCTCGTTTCCTATGTCGACAAGGAGGCAGAAAAGCTACTTGTGGCCGGTTTGAAAGAAGTTCTGCCGGAAGCCAGTTTCATTACCGAGGAAGGCACTACGGGCCTGGAACCTGACCCGGACGCATTGAACTGGATCATCGACCCGCTCGACGGCACCACCAACTTCATCCACGGCATTCCCGTGTATTGCGTGAGCGTGGGCCTCGCACGCGGAAAGGAACTGCTGATCGGTGTAATCCACGAACCGGGCCTGAACGAGATGTTCTATGGCTGGCAAGGTGGAGGCGCATGGCTCAACGGAAAAAGCCTCAAAATATCGACCGTGCCGCAACTGGCCGATGCGCTCATCGCGACCGGCTTCCCCTACTACCGATTCGAGAAACAAAAACGCTACATGTACATTCTCGAATTGCTCATGCAAAGAACGCACGGCATCCGCAGAATGGGCGCAGCAGCGGTAGATCTGGCCTATGTCGCAGCTGGCCGTTTCGATGGCTTTTACGAATACAACCTGAACTCCTGGGACATGGCCGCAGGAACGCTGCTCATTAAGGAAGCAGGTGGCATTGTAACGGATTTCAGTGGTGGCGACAACTACCTTTTCGGAGGAGACATCATCGCAGCCGCGCCCGGCGCCCATCCGGAACTCGTTCAGGTCATCAGCGAAAATTTCTGAACGATCAAAAGTCAGGAAGTCAAGAATTGTCATTTATAGTCATTTGTAGTCATGATTAGTATTCAAATTGAAACCCACACCTGATTATAAATGACTACAAATGACCATAAATGACTACACTTGACCATAAATACCCACCACTCATTCACTCATCGCACCGGCGACCCGGTCATAATTAATACCGCACCATGGACTTACACGAACTTAAATACCCCATCGGCGAATTTCAATCACAGGAAAGCTACACACCTTCCGAGATCAAATCCAATATTCAGATTATCAGCGCATTGCCTTCTAAGTTTATCAACCTACTGGGCAATTGGGACGATCATCGCCTGGATACCCCCTACCGCCCCGACGGCTGGACGGTACGCCAGTTGATCCACCACGTGGCCGATAGCCATATCAATGCCTACACCCGCTGCAGGCTGGCATTGACGGAGGACAATCCGACGATCAAACCCTATGAGGAACACTTGTGGGCCGAGCTGCCGGATGCCAAAACAGCGCAGGTCGAATTGTCGCTGCAACTGCTGCGTTACGTGCATTTGCGTTGGGTACTGCTCCTGAATTCGCTGGATGAAAACGACCTGGCCCGGACCTATTTCCATCCCGGTTCGGAAAAGTCGTTCCGCCTCGACGAGGTAATTGCAAACTACGCGTGGCACAGCGAGCATCATTATCAGCATGCATTCAGGCTGGCACAGCGGAACAATTGGCCGTGATTTTAGGTTAACAAACTATGGAGCAGCAAATCATTATTTGGGCATTATTCCTGATCGCGGCGGGCTACATGAGCTGGCGGATCTGGAAGTCATTCGACCGGCGCAACAGCGGCGGTTGTGCCAAAGGTTGTGGCTGCGCTGCCGATAAAGTGAGTTCGGTTAAAATCAAATAGATTCTCGTTCAGAGAAAATGCAAAAGGCCCCGATCGGGGCCTTTTGACTTATATGTACATCCAAATCTTACAACGCACCTGACTTGATCTCGTCAACAACCGCAGGATCGAGCAATGTCGAGGTATCTCCCAGGTTACTCACGTCCCCTTCCGAAATCTTTCTCAGGATCCGGCGCATGATCTTGCCTGAACGCGTTTTAGGCAAACCTGATACGAATTGTACCTTATCCGGCTTCGCGATCGGGCCGATAATGCGGGAAACAGTGGCAGAAATGTCTTTACGGAACATTTCGGGATCCTCAGGCGTATGCTCGGTGATCACATAGGCATAAATACCCTGACCTTTGATGTCATGCGGGTAACCCACTACCGCCGATTCTACTACGCCCAAGTGCATATTGATCGCATTTTCCACCTCCGCGGTTCCGATACGGTGGCCGGAAACGTTCAGTACGTCGTCGACACGGCCGGTAATGCGGTAATAGCCATCCTCATCACGCAAACAGCCGTCGCCGGTGAAGTACTTTCCCGGATAAGTAGAAAAGTAGGTCTGGCGGCAACGCTCGTGATCGCCGTACGTAGTGCGGATAATACCCGGCCACGGGAATTTGATACAAAGATTGCCGCTCACACCGTTCCCTTCGATTTCATTGCCGCTTTCATCCACCAATACCGGTTGGATACCCGGCAATGGCAATGTCGCGAATGTCGGTTTCTCGGGTGTGACGCCAGCCAGCGGGGAGATCATAATACCGCCGTTTTCAGTCTGCCACCAGGTGTCGACCAGCGGGCAGTGATCGCCACCGATATTGGTTTTGTACCAGTGCCATGCTTCTTCGTTGATAGGCTCCCCTACCGAACCCAGTTTTTTCAATGAAGAGAAATCATGTCCTTTTACATAGTCCAGCCCAAAGCCCATCAGCGAGCGGATCGCCGTCGGCGCAGTGTAAAGGATATTCACTTTATGTCTTTCAACGATTTTCCAGAAACGGCTTGCATCCGGGTAAGTAGGAACTCCTTCGAATACCACAGAAGTAGCGCCATAGCAAAGCGGGCCGTACACGATGTAGCTGTGACCGGTGATCCAGCCGATGTCGGCAGTACAGAAATGCACCTCTCCGGGCTCATACTGGAATACATTCGCAAAGGTGTAGGTCGCGTAAACCATGTAACCGCCACAGGTGTGCACTACCCCTTTGGGCTTGCCCGTCGAACCCGACGTGTAGAGAATGAACAGCATATCCTCGGCATCCATCGGTTCGGCAGGACACACGGAGTTTACCTGTTTTACCTCGTCTTCCCACCACAGGTCGCGGCCTTTCAGCATATGCACCGGGGTGCGGGTACGGGTTAGCACGATCACCTTTTTCACAGTCGAGCACTGCACCAATGCCTCATCGACGGTATCTTTCATCGGGATCACTTTGGATCCACGGAAAGCGCCGTCGGAAGTGATCACCATCGAACATTCGGCGTCATTAATGCGGTCGGCGATGGATTTCGCAGAAAAACCACCGAAAACCACCGAATGCACTGCACCGATACGTGCACAAGCGAGCACGGCAATCGCCAGCTCAGGTACCATCGGCAAGTATATACAAACGCGGTCGCCCTTCTTCACGCCGTGCTTTTTGAGCACGTTGGCGAAACGGCAAACCTGTTCAAACAAAACATGGTAAGTTAATGTCACCGCCTGATCTTCGGGATTGTTAGGCTCCCAGATAATCGCAGGCTGATCGCCTCGTTCGGCCAGGTGACGGTCGAGAGCGTTCTCAGTGATGTTCATCACACCGCCTTCGAACCATTTTGTACGCGCTTCCTGAAAGTCCCAGCTAAGCACTTTCTTCCACGGTTTACGCCATTGAAATTGTTGGGCTACTTCCGCCCAGAAACCTTCGGGATCGTCTACACTTTGTTGGTAAGCAACCTTGTACTCTTCAAAGGTCTTAATTCTCATGATAAATAAAGGTTTTAACAGGAAATTTAGGATTTGGCTGTGAAGTTATAATTTTCATTTGGTTAGTCCTACTTGCATAGAAACAGTATTAAGGATACTTGAAGGCCATTTTATTGATAATCAACCGATAACGGAAGACCAGTAATTGTTATCATTCTAATAATATTTCAAAATCGCTCCTCCGGACGCGGCTGTTACCGCCGCTGGGTAAAAAGATGTACTTTCGGGCTACGAATTAATTGAACAAATGAGCAACTGGCAAGAAATGGCTGCGGAAAGCAGTGCACACAATGGATTAACGGAAGCAGAGATCGCATTTATCCGCGAACATTTGTACGACAATCCGGGCGAGCTGATCCTGAAAGCCGGCAAGTTCAGGGGATTGGACGTAAAGAAGCTCGCGGGCCAGATTCAGTCGCGGCAGAAGGCGTTGAAAAAACTGCCGGAATGGTCGGCCAATGAAAACCTGATATTTCCGCCCGCCCTATCGGTGGAACAATGCTCATCGGAAGCCACGGCGCATTACAAGGCCGGTATTGTTTCCGGAAAAACGCTGATCGACATCACCGGCGGCATGGGTATCGACTGCTACTACATGAGTCGCAGCTTTGCCCAAACTCATTATTTCGAGCAACAACTCCAAGTCGCATCCACGGCCGAGTACAACTTCACACAGCTGGGCGCCACACGCATACATGTACACGCCGGGGAATCCCTGACCGCATTACGGAACGGTCTCACCGCCGACTGGCTCTACGCCGACCCCGCCCGCCGCGATGCCAACAAGGAAAAAGTAGTGCGCCTGGCCGATTGCACGCCCGACGTGGCCGGAAATGCAGCGGTGCTATTAAATGCAGCCCCCAACATTTTAATCAAAACCTCCCCGTTGCTTGATATCGACCTGGCTTCGAAAGAACTTCAAAAGCTGAAAGAAGTTCATGTGATGGGTTACGAGCAAGAATGCAAGGAGCTGCTCTTTATCCTCGACCGCGAAATGCGGGAGCCTGATTTCAAAATCAAAGTCCGTATTATCGACGCAGCAGGCCAACCCATTCACGAGCTCGATTTCGACCGGGAAGAAGAGCGGAATGCATTAGTGGATTATTCCAGGCCGTTGGGCTATTTATATGAACCGCACGCGGCAGTGTTGAAAGCGGGTGCATTCAAAACGCTTTGTGCGCGGTTCAATGTTCGGAAACTGGCCATGCACAGCCAGCTGTATACTTCGGAAGATTATAGCGCCCCGTTCCCCGGCCGTTGTTTCAGGATCGTGGCCGTTTGCAAGCCCGATATCCGGGAGATTTTACAGCACATTCCAGGCGATAAAGCGAACATCACCACCCGTAATTTTCCCGCCAAACCCGAAGAATTAAGGAAGAAGTGGAAAATCAAAGATGGCGGCGATCATTACCTGTTCGCCACCACCCTTGCCGATCAATCGAAAGTCGTGATCGTTTGTGTGAAACCTATTTGAGGTAGGTCTCTTCGTAAATTTTTTCGTTGTAGCCCAGCGTCAGCGCTTTGCCGTTTTCGTCTTCGATTACCGGGCGCTTAATGGCCGTCGGGTTTGATGACAACAGTTTTGCCGCAGATTTCGCGTCGGTCACTTTCGCTTTTTCTTCTTCGCTAAGCTCTTTCCAGGTCGTCGAAGCCTTGTTCAGGACCTTATCCCACGGAAATTCGCTGAACCAGCTGCTTACTTTCTCGGGACTGATTCCGTCTTTTCTGTAATCGTAAAACTGATACGCCACCTTGTTTTTGTCGAGCCAGGTGCGGGCTTTCTTAATGGTATCGCAATTCGGGATTCCGTAAAGGGTCAACATAAAAATTTACTCTGAAAATAACTGGATTAAACTTCGGTAGCTTCGGCTTCCTCCACAACTTTGTCTGAATTGTGCATTTTCTCATCATCGAGCTCGCCTTCCCAACGGGCAATAACAGCGGTTGCCAGACAGTTACCCGTCACATTCACCGAAGTACGTGCCATATCCATCAGTTCATCGATCCCCATGATGAGCAATACAGGCCATTCGGGCATACCAAAGTTAGCGATCGCGCCCAACAATATCACCAAAGTAGCCCGAGGGATACCGGCCACGCCTTTACTGGTAAGCATTAATAGCAATACCATTGTGAATTGCTGCCCGATCGACATTTCGGTGCCGGTCGCTTGCGCCACGAACACCGTCGCGAGCGCGAGGTACAAGGTTGAACCATCAAGGTTAAAGCTGTAACCCGTTGGCATCACGAACGATACGATCTGGCGCGGGACACCGAATTTCTCCATTTTCTCCATCGCCTTCGGCAATGCCGATTCCGAACTGGTTGTTGCAAATGCAATAGATACCGGCTCGAAAATAGCTTTCGCGAATTTGATCACCGGGATTTTCGCGATCATCGCCACCGGTACGAATACCACCAGGATGAACACGATCAATGCACAATACAATGTAGCAAGGAGCAACGCCAGGTTTTTCAAAACATCGATTCCCATGTGGCCAACCGTTTCGGCAATGGCCGCTCCCACCCCGATCGGCGCGAAGTACATGATGATTTTGGTAAACTTAAACATCACCTCCGCCAGCAGCTCCACGCCATGCACAAATTTCTCTTTCTTCGCAGAAGGCAGCAATGCGAGGCTAATGCCAAAAAGCACACTGAAAACGACGATTTGCAGCACTTCACCATGGTAAATGGACTTGGCAATGTTCTCCGGGAACGAATGAAGTACGATTTCCTGCCAGGTTTGCTGGTTTACTTTGGGTAATGTCGCGTTCAGGCTTTCAGGCGGTACAATACCCACACCCGGTTTGAACCAGTTGGCAAACACGAGCCCGATGATCAATGCGAATGTGGTGACGACCTCGAAATACAACAGCGATTTCCAACCCATACGGCCCACCTGTTTCAGGTCGGAATGGCCGGCAATACCGGTTACGAGCGTGGCGAAAAGCAGCGGCGCGATGACCGTTTTGATCATTTGAAGGAATATCTGCCGCAGGAAGTGCAGCTCGGTACCCATCTTCGGGAAATCGTAACCGATCTCCGTTCCTACGAGCATCGAGATCAGGATCGAGGTAGTGAGGTTCTTTTTCAGGATCGCATACACGATCAGGCTCGCCAGCGCAAGCCAGCGCAGGCCGATGAGCACACTATCAGATAACGGCAGGAGACCGTAAGCACTTAAAACGGAGGCTATCGCGGCAATGGTAACCAGCACGATATTGATAATGGTAATCTTGCTCTTCATAAAGGGAATTTGGTATCCTAGATTAGTTTGTAACGGTAAACTTATAAAAAATCAAATTAATGATTGTCAACACAACCAATGCATTTTATCCAAAACGCAGAATTTAATTTATGCTTTGAACAATAAGAGTGAATGTTTGTACTAAACAGAAGAGAAAAAATAAAATAACCAATCGTTTACTTCAAAACCATAAACCTATTGGACAAATACAAAATGTACTGAGAGTCGCCTGTACGGAACAGGCTGATAGCGGCTAATCAGCATACAATTTGGCACAAAATTTGAAACCTCCAAGATTACCCCCGCATTAAATCTCTCCTGCAACGCATTGGGACACCGCCTCAGATACAGTTGAGACCCTGCCGCGGCCAAAAGATGACAAAAATCCTTGATTCAGGTCACTAAAATCGATATGTTAGGACAATCCATACCCAAAACATAACCCAACCCGACATGAGAAGTATCCTGATTGCCATTGATTTTTCGGAGAATGCCGAGCGTGCATTGGCCGCAGCAAAACTGATCGCCGAAAAAGAAGCGACCGAATTGCTGGTCCTGCACGCCTATCAGCCTTATATAGCCGACGTAAACGTAACACCCGGTAACGTGATGCCGGGCGTCGGTGGTGCCGATTTTCTGGCAATGACCTCCGAGCTGGAAGGAGAGTTTCACAAACGGCTTGATGAATATGTCGCAAATCTCGTTACAGAAGGCTACAATGCGAAGGCAATATGGACGCTCGGAAGCGTGCAGTCGGCCATTGAAGAGGCAATTAACGATCATGTACCGGATATGATCGTGATCGGGCGGACAGGTACCGGCGGCTTCCTCGATAAGCTGATCGGCAGTTCGGCAACGCATATTGCGCTCAACTCGCCTTGTCCGGTGCTGGTAGTACCTCCTCAAACGGAGCCTACGAAATTCAAGAAAGTGGTTTATGCCACCCAGTTCGAATACGAGGAAAACAATATCCTCCGCGAAGTGTTCGTGCTGATGAACCACCTCGGTGCCGACCTTACTTTACTGAAAATCAACTCCGACACACAACCGGACATTCAGCCTGACAACCAGTATATTGCCGAAATCAAATCGCATTTCACGATCCGCGAAGGCCAGATTGTGATCCGGGAAGCGAAGCACGTGCTCGACGGTATTGAAGCGTATTGCGATGAAGTACGGGCCGATCTGCTGATCATGTCTACCCGCGAGCGATCATTTATTGAAGAATATCTGATCAATCCAAGCATTACACGCAAGCTCGTTGTGGATACACACGTACCTTTGCTGGTGTTTCACCTCAAATAGCAAATTGGTTTGAACGGCACAAAGCACGAAAAACCTGCCGGAACCGGCCCCCATAACACCCGGAACGGCGGCAGAAAATCCAGAAAGTACCGTAAGCGTGGCCTGCTCACTTCGCCGGGCACGCTTACCTATATCGGTCCGGACATTGGCTTGAAGACCAAAATCCGCAGGATCAGGTACAGCGAGCACATGTATAAGGAAGAGACCGTGAAATCGCTCGATGAATGCAGGTCTGCCGAAAATGGTGAAAATTTTACGACCTGGCTGAATATCGACGGCATTCACGAAATCCCGCTTATCGAGAAACTGGGGAAATTATACCATTTGCACCCGCTGCTGCTCGAAGACGTCGTGAATACCGAGCACAAGCCCAAGCTGGAATTGTACGACACCGGGCATTTGTTCCTGACCTTGAAAATGCTGCACGTCGATTCCGAATCACCGATCAGCATTTCCTCCGAGCACGTAAGTTTTGTGTTAGGTAAAAATTTCGTACTGTCGTTTCAGGAAGAGCTCACTTCCGACATATTTACGACCGTCGAAAACCGGCTGGAAGCGTCCGTCGGCAAAACCCGCAGAAACGGGCCCGATTACCTGCTGTTTGCATTGATGGACGTGGTAGTCGACAACTATTTTATCGTGCTGGAAAAACTCGGGGATGCCCTCGACGCTACTGAAGACCAGGTGATCCGGGGCGTGCAGGAGCTTTCGCTCAAAGATATGTACGCATTAAAACGCGAGCTTACCCTTGCCCGCAGGCAGATATGGCCTCTCCGTGATATGGTGAACCAGCTCATCCGGGAGGATAATATGCAGATCAGCAAGGAGGCAATCCCCTATTACCGTGACCTTTACGACCACATCATGCAGGTACTTGACACCATCGATTCCTACCGGGAACTCGTGGCGAGTTTAGTGGACGTCCATTTATCTACAATCAGCAACCGCATGAACCAGGTCATGAAAACGCTCACCATTTTTTCGGCTGTTTTCATGCCGCTAACGTTTATAGTGGGCGTTTACGGGATGAATTTCGAGTTTATGCCTGAACTGAAAGATCCCAATGGCTACTACTATGTGTGGGGATTGATGGTCGCCGTCACGATAGGGATGATATTTTATTTCAAAACTAAAAAATGGATGTAGATTGATACCTTTGTGCTCTGATTAACGAGCATTGGAATGAGTCTTACCGTCAATACATCCCCCATTGTAACCACACAAGCCCAGTACATCCTGACCGACAGCCGTCAGGTTTCTTTCCCAGGCCAGAGTATCTTTTTTGCCATTAAAGGTGAGCGCCACGATGGCCACCGCTTCCTGCCCGAGCTCTATGCCGCGGGTGTGCGGGAGTTTGTAGTGGAAGAAGCGGCATTTACCGGCGAGCTGCGAGAAACCGCTGCCACATGGGACGACGCGCAAATCTGGGTGGTAGCATCGAGCATCCGTGCATTGCAGCAACTGGTGGCTTCCAAAAGAAAGCAATTCGACATTCCGGTGGTGGGCATTGCGGGAAGTAATGGCAAGACGATCGTCAAAGAATGGCTCGTGCAGCTGCTGTCGCCAGGCCGGAGCATTGTCGCCAGCCCCAAGAGCTACAATTCGCAGATCGGCGTGCCGCTTTCGGTATGGAACCTGAGCAAAGAGCATTCGCTGGCGATCTTTGAGGCGGGTATTTCCAAAGCGCATGAAATGGAGTATTTGCAGCCGGTCATGCAGCCCACGATCGGCATTTTCACCAATATCGGCCCTGCACACGACGACGGTTTCCGAAGCCGCAAACAGAAAATTACCGAAAAGCTGCGCCTTTTTACTAAGGTCAAAAAGCTTATTTACAGAAAAGACTATCATGAGATCGACGAGGAAATCAGCCTGATCCTGAAACCGGTGAATGCATTCCTTGAAACGCTGAGCTGGGGAAGCAACTATTCAGGCTCGCACGTGCAGGTGACATACACTCCGCAAAAAGACAAAACCGTAATTTCCCTTACCGGGAAGCTCGGCAGTCATACTTTCGAGACCGGTTTCCGCGACGACGCTTCGCTCGAAAACCTGACGCATTGCATTGTTTTCCTGCTCGATTTCGGACTTGAACCAGCAGTGATCCAGGAGAGAATACTGTTGCTCAAACCGGTTTCCATGCGTTTGGAGCTCAAAGAGGGTATTAACCACTCCTATATTATCGACGACGCCTATAATAACGACTTGCAAGGTCTGTCGATGGCATTGAACTTTCTAGCACAGCAAGAGCAGCGAAACCGCAAGACTGTTATCCTCTCGGATGTGCTCCAAACCGGCCAGACGCCTACTGAACTGTACAAGATGGTTTCACGCCTGCTGAGCGAGAAAAGCATCGACCGCCTGATCGGTATCGGCAGGCAGATCAGCAGCCAGGCGTCGTTGTTCAATATCCCCGAGCAGGAGTTTTATGACGATACGGACACTTTCCTTAAAACATTTGCTTTCCACACCCTCGCGGACACGCTCGTGCTCGTAAAGGGCGCGCGACCTTTTTCGTTTGAGAAAATCGTGCACCGCATTCAGCAAAAAGCGCATGGTACCGTGCTCGAAATCAACCTCGATGCATTGGTACACAACCTGAACTACTACCGCGCAAAAGCCGGACAGAGCACCAAAATCATGGCCATGGTGAAGGCATTCGCCTACGGTAGCGGCAGTTCGGAAGTAGCCGCATTGCTGCAATACCACCGCGTAGATTACCTCGGCGTAGCCTACACCGACGAAGGTGTGATGCTGCGCCAAAGCGGTATTACATTACCTATTATGGTCATGAATGCGACGCTGCCTACTTTCGACTTGCTGTGGCAGTACAAACTGGAACCGGAAATTTACAGCCGCCGCATCCTCACCGACTGGCTCGAATACATTTCCAGAAAAAGTGAGCCGGCCAATACGCCATCGGTGCATTTGAAACTCGATACGGGCATGCACCGCCTCGGTTTCGTGAAAGATGATTACGAATGGCTGATAGCGCAGCTTCGCGCAAACCCCGCATTGAAAGTAGCGAGCATTTTCACCCATTTGGTGGGCGCCGATGAAGGTGTGCACAATGAGTTTTCGAGAAAGCAATACGCGCAGTTTATAGAAGGCACCGAGCTGATCGAACAGACCTTGGGATATAAAACCATTAAACATATCCTGAACTCTGCGGGAATCGTCCGTTTCCCGGAATACCGCCTCGATATGGTGCGGCTGGGTATCGGATTATACGGTGTAGAAGCGACCGGGCAGGATCAACGTTCTTTGCAGTCGGTGGGCACATTGAAAACCATTGTCTCGCAGGTGAAATACCTTACATCAGGTGAAACGGTCGGGTACAGCCGCAAAGGCGTCGTTGACCACGATTCAGCCATTGCCACGCTGGCGATCGGTTATGCCGACGGCTACGACCGCGGCCTGGGCAATGGCGTGGGTAAGGTGTGGGTAAACGGCACATTATGCCCCACAATCGGCAATGTGTGCATGGACATGACGATGATCGACGTCACGCATGCCCAGGTAGAAGAAGGGGATGAAGTGATTGTTTTCGGCAAGGAAGTTCCTATTACAGAACTAGCGAAAACCATCCACACCATCCCCTATGAGATCCTGACGGGTATTGGGGACCGCGTCAAGCGTGTATTTTTCAAAGAATAAAACCTTACTGGCCGGCTTCGGCTTGCTGCGCTACTTCGGCATCTGCACCGTCAGATTCGGGAGTAGCGCTTTTTTCTTTCTCCTTGTTTTCAATGCGGAGATCCTCTTCCTCGAACAAATGCGTAGCCATTACCTGATCCAGCGTAACATCATAGAATGCCTGATGCACATTCAACGGTTCGCTGCCTCCTTCAATCTCGCATTTCACGTAATTGCCGTCCTCTTGCAGTTCGTAGGCATTCACGTTGTCTTTCAGACTGTAATACAAAATATGGATCGCTTCCTGGCGCACACGCGGGTCGACGAGCTTGAAAAGCGACTCGATGCGTTTGTCGAAGCTGCGCACCATCGCATCCGCGCTGCCTCCATACACCAGCGGGTTACCGTTCTGATGGAAGTAGAAAATACGGGAATGTTCCAAAAAGTCACCTACCAGCGAGCGGACGGTGATATTTTCACTTAATCCCTTCCGCTGCGGCCGCAGGCAGCACATGCCGCGGACGATCAGTTTAATGGGTACACCTGCCTCGGAAGCCTTATACAGCTCATAAATGGTGTCGCGGTCTTCGAGGGAATTTATTTTAATACAAATACCACTCTTTAACCCCGCTTTTGCATTCTCCGCTTCCTGCTGGATGAGCTCGATCAGCTTCGCACGCATGTAGCGTGGGGCGGTGATCAGGTTTTGATATTCCGACGGGATCGAATGCCCGGTAATGACATTGAAGAACTCCGAAATGTCGTGAGTATATTCCTCATTGGACGTCAAAAGCCCGGTATCCGTGTACAAACGGGAGGTATCCTCGTTATAGTTACCGCTCGACAAATGCGCGTAACGCAATACCCGGTTGCCCTCGTTGCGAACAATAAGCAGCAGTTTGGTGTGAGTTTTAAGCAAACCAATACCGTAAATCACGAAACAACCCGCCTTTTGCAGACGCTGCGCTTCCTTGATATTGTTTTCTTCGTCAAATCGCGCCTTCACCTCGAACAGCACCGCTACGTGCTTGCCATTTTCGGCTGCGTGCAGGAGCGCTTCCGTCACGCGTGAGTTCTTAGCGAGGCGGTAAATCGTCAGTTTAATGGACAACACCTTCGGGTCTTCCGCCGCTTGTTCCAGCAGCTGCAATACCGGCTCGAAGTTGTTGTAAGGGTGGTGCAGCAGGATATCCCGCTCCCGCATTACCTCGAAAATATCAGGAATACGCTCACGTTCGAGCCCCAGCGGCGGCACAGGCGGGCGGGTCGGCGGAATCTGGTCTTTAAATTCCGGGTGCCGGATAATACCCCAGAGCGCGGTGTAGTCGATCAGCGCGTCAGTCATGAACACGTTATGATCGTCGATCTCCCAACGCTTTTTGATAAGGTTCAGCAGGTCCGGGTTCACATCGGGCTCGATCGAAACCTGCACTACCCTTCCTAAACGGCGGCTTTTGATTTTTTGCTTGATTTCGTCGATAAAATCTGCCTCTATATCATCACTTTCTTCCAGGGTAAAGTCCCCGTTGCGGATAATGCGGAACAGGTTCGCCGATACGATATCGACATTCCTGTACAACTTGTTGATATGCGCCTTGGCAATATTTTCAATAGGCAGGAATAACAGCTCGTCCTCCCGCTCGATTACATAGAAACGCGGCAAGTTGGGTGGAAGCTGTACAAATGAGAGTTTTCTGTCTTCCTCGGAAGTGGTGCCTTTCACCTGCGTGATCACACCCAGGATAAGCACTTTCGCGAGCAGGACAGGGAATGCGTGTGTGTAATCGAAAAGCATCGGCGTCAGCATCGGGTACACCGTACGATCGAAGTACTCTTCTACGGCAATGTGCTCATCGCGGGTAACCTCATCCATCCCGATAATGCGGAAACCATGGCTCGCAAAAAGCGGCATCAGCTGGTTCTTGTAGCATTCGTTCTGCCGGCGCACAAAGTCATGTACTTCCTTCATCAATACCTTGCGGAAAGGGATCTCGCGCAAACCCGAGTAATCGAGGCGCTCCTTGCCGAAATCGAGGTAATTGTAAAGGCTACCTACTCGTATCGTAAAAAATTCATCGAGGTTGGACGACGTAATAGCGAGGAATTTGAGTCGGTCGAACAGGTTACGTTCATCGTTGGTCGCCTGATCGAGCACACGGTCATTGAATTTCATCCAGCTGAGGTCCCTGCTGATCAGGTCGCTTTGCTGCATTTGGGTATTGGCTTTTTCCGACGAACTGACTGCCTTGGCGTCCTCTGCCGCCGCCGGTTCCTTCGGACTTTTGAACAATGCGAACAAATTAGTCAGCTTACTTCGTTTTTCATTGCTATATATATTGTCGGATGAGCCGGACATAACGTTATGCTATTAAAAAGGTGTTTCAGGATGGCAATAAAAATTCAACGAATCTAAACAATCTATTGTTTTCGGTCCGGTGAAGTTTGTGTTAAATTTTCGTTCCAAAAAGAAACGGATGGCCGTGTTTCACAGCCATCCGTTCCAATATTGCGGTTTAAGCTAATGACTACACGTCGACGCGGGCATATTTCGCGTTTTTCTCGATGAAATCGCGGCGGGGAGCTACCTCGTCGCCCATCAGCATCGAGAACAGGTGATCCGCTTCGGCAGCTGATTCCACAGAAACCTGTTTCAAACTTCTGCGCTCAGGGTTCATCGTCGTTTCCCACAGCTGCTCGGCATTCATTTCACCAAGACCTTTATAACGCTGTACGTTCACCGAATCTTCCTTACCGCCACCAATCTCACGTACTGCCTCTTCGCGTTGTTGTTCGGTCCAGCAGTAACGCTCTTCCTTGCCTTTTTTCACCAGGTACAATGGCGGCTGAGCGATGTAGATATAACCATTATCGATCAGGATCTTCATATAGCGGAAGAAGAACGTCAGGATCAGCGTACGGATGTGGCTACCATCGATATCGGCATCGGTCATGATGACGATCTTGTGGTAACGCAGCTTGTCGATATTCAATGCACGCTCGTCGCCGTCTTTCCCTATCTGTACACCCATCGCGGTGAACATATTCTTGATCTCTTCGTTTTCGTAGATCTTGTATTCTTGCGCTTTCTCCACGTTCAGGATCTTACCACGTAATGGCAGGATCGCCTGGAATGCACGGTTACGGCCTTGCTTGGCAGTTCCACCCGCAGAGTCCCCTTCCACGAGGTATAGTTCGCAGACATTCGGGTCGGTTTCGGAACAGTCGGAAAGCTTTCCGGGCAAGCCGGTTCCGGTGAGTACGTTCTTGCGCTGCACCATTTCGCGTGCTTTTTTCGCTGCGATACGGGCTTTGGCGGCAAGGATCACCTTGTCGATGATCACGCGGGCTTCTTTCGGGTGCTCTTCGAGGTAGCTTTCGAGCATTTCGGCCACTACCTGGCTCACCGCGCCGGTTACTTCGCTATTGCCCAGTTTGGTTTTGGTCTGACCTTCGAATTGCGGTTCGGCCACTTTAATGGAAATAACGGCAGTAAGTCCTTCACGGAAGTCGTCCCCGCTGATCTCCACTTTTTCCTTCGCCAGGATACCTGACTTTTCAGCGTAGTTTTTCAAAGTACGCGTCAATGCGGCACGGAAACCGGATACGTGGGTACCACCTTCGATCGTGTTGATGTTGTTCACGTACGAGAACACGTTCTCGCTATACGACGTGTTGTACATCATCGCCACTTCTACGGGAATAGCGCCCTTGTCGCTTTCCATGTGGATCGGCTCGGGGATCAAAGGCTGGCGGGTAGCATCCAGGTAGGTCACGAATTCGTTCAAACCTACTTCGGAGTAAAACTCTTCGCCGCGGAATTTGCCGTTTTCGTCCTCTTCACGTTTATCTTCCAGCGTAATGCGGATACCCTTGTTTAGGTAAGAGAGCTCGCGCAAGCGGGTTGCGATGGTTTCGTATTTGTATTCCGTTACGGAGAATATCGTAGCATCGGGCAGGAAGTGGATAATCGTTCCGGTATCCTCAGCTTCACCGATCACACGGGTCGGGTAAAGCGGCTTACCTTCGCTGAACTCCTGCTCGAATATTTTGCCCTCCCGGTGTACTTCCGCGCGCAGGTGCGTGGAAAGCGCGTTCACGCAGGATACCCCTACCCCGTGCAAACCACCCGAAACCTTATAAGTGTCTTTATCGAATTTACCACCGGCGTGCAATACCGTCAATACTACCTCCAAAGCAGACTTTTTCTCCTTGGGGTGCATTCCGGTGGGGATACCGCGACCGTTATCTTTTACAGTGATTGAGTTATTGGGCTCTACGGTGACGTTGATCGTATCACAATAACCCGCCATCGCCTCGTCGATAGAGTTATCGACAACCTCCCAAATCAAATGGTGAACTCCTTTGAAGCCAGTGTCACCGATATACATGGCCGGTCGTTTACGAACGGCCTCTAAACCTTCAAGAACCTGGATATTTTCAGCCGAATAGCTGTTTACTTCTAGCACTGCTTCGTTTGACATATAGTTTGTTTTACACTTGGATAAAAAGAACCATTATCTGGCTTTTTAAGCACGTAAAGATACGAATTTTTTATGGTTTTACCTAGCAAAACGTATGGCAAACCTGCCATCCGACGCGCCCTTCGAACCGAACACCGGCTGGCGGGCGAGAGACGCAGAAATATGATATTTCTATGTTGGGGAATAACAGCGTAAGCCTGTCAATACCTATTCTCCAGTGTCTCAGCCGGATGAACATCCGGCCCTCCGGAATTAGCGCAGCGAGTACCCGTCGCCGGTGCAGATGAGGTTCCTGTCGAGACGGTAAAAAGTCTTCCTGCCATCCCCGGATACGTCCAGGATGCCGAGCTCGTAGGTTCCGGGGCCGAGATCGTTCTCGCGCAGCATGGTATTGAAACCGCTCTTATAGTAGTGCCCCTTTGTGATGATGTTCTTGCGTGCCTCTATTTTGGGATTTGCACTGATCAGGTAAGTCGAGTCCGTAGCAGTGCTTTTTATCGCCAGGAACCGGTCGTCCCAAAAATGCTTCCGTTGTGGTGAAACATTGCTGGATACAAAATAGTGGGTCAGTTCTTCTACTCTTTCCCGTGCTACCCGATGGACTTTCCAGGTCTCAAGGTACAGCTCATTATCCTTTACCGCCCCCTTTTTACCAAACATTGCATCCAGTTCTTTTTTTTCTATCACCGGTTCGGGAAGCCGGAAGAACCCTTTTTCATATCCGGGAATCAAATAAAAACTTCCATAATTGACAATGGATTTCTCGACGGAGAACATACTCCGGTTGTTTTGCCAATTGTAAACATCTGCGAGTAGCGCAGTTCTCTGTCGCGCTACGTTCCCAGTGAACCGGTAGTAACAATAAGCCCAATAAAAAACACTGAAACCGAGAACGGTCGCAAAAACCCATTTTGTGCGCAACCAATTGGTATAAAACAACAGGAGAATATAAAAAACAGCCGTAGAAAGAGCCGCATACATCTGGAAGCGGCTGGCAAGTGTGCTACCCGCCCAGGACCGGAATAGCGCAACAACCATGCTTGAGATAAAAATGAATGCAAAAAACGAAAGCAATTCGATTGTACCGGGTTTGACCGGCATGGACTTCTTAAAATAAACACTGGCTACACGGATCGTAACCAGTACCATACACACGATGATCAGGAAACCCCAGATCGCCGAGAACAGCTCCGGCATCGCCCACAGCGACATCGAAGCACCCACAAAGCCGAAAAGCGATGAGAAGAACTGCAATCCGTTTTTAGGCAGATTCACCGCCTGGCCGGACTCATAACCCGACATATAGATCCAGAGACAAGCAAACATGAAAACGCCTGTCAGAATCGCGTTACGGAAGTCTTTGTGACATAGATAAAAGAAAATGATCGCAGGAAAGCTCAGAATCCCGTTACCATGTGTAAAAGTCGCCAGAAAACAGCACAGAATAGCCCCATAAAAGGCAGGTTTTGTCCCCCGGGAAACAAGCAGGATGGCAGCGGCAAGAAAGGCTGTCAGGAAAGGGTGCTGCAAACTTGTAAGTGCCCAGTTCGAAACCTCATAGTACATGGGTTGGAAGAGCACAAGCGGAACGGGAATAAAATAATAGAGCGGCAACCCTGCTTTACGAAAGTTGACGTAAAGAAAATAGCAAATGTAAGTCACGGCTAATGTCCCAAGAGCAATGTAAAACCGGAAATGCAAATGCCCTGTAAGTTCATAATCAATTAAAGAAATGAATCTTGGAACCGCCGCTTTATGGTCATTGAAAGTGCGGAACATTTCCTCAATCACTTTGCTGAAACTCGTATTGTCGCCTGTAATTGCTTCAATGAACTGAATAAACAAAAAATCGTCCTGATAGGGAAAATCGACCGAAAAATGGAGATTATAAAGAAAAAATAACAGAATAACGGTGAGGATGGCGACAATTGATAAAAATCGAAGCATAGTAAAGCCGTAACGTGTGTTATATGATAGATTCGGATGAGTTATAAGCAAATCTAAATCTTTATCGCCTCGATTCGTAAGATAGTTTGCTTTTCTTAGTAACCGAAAATCGACGAATAAATTGCGATAAAAACAGAGAGAGCGGAGAAAAAATCTCCGCTCTCAAAAAGTATAGCAATTATCGTACCAGCCGCATTACTTCTCCATCGGATGATCCTTCAAAAGTTGTTCAGGTGAATAAAAGTCTTTTTTAGCTTCAGTAGCAGCGCGTACCTGCTTCACTTTTTCGGGAGAGATAGCCGGCCCTTTGTTTCCAAATGAATTGCGGACATAGGTTAACACCGCCGCTACTTCATCGTCTTTCAGCAACCCTGCGAAAGGTGTCATAGGAACCTGGCCAGGGTACTTTTTGCCATTCACTTCAATCGGCCCGAGCAGCCCCTTCAATGCGATCTTGATCAATCGTTCGTCGCTTCCGGTAACCCATGGGCCCGAAAGTGGTGGGAAACCGGATGCTTCGAGGCCCTTACCGTCTGGTTGGTGACAAGTGCCGCAATAACCCTCTTTTGCGTAAATCTGTCGTCCCTGGTTGAACAGGACCAGGTCATTCCCTTTCAGACTGGTAGTAGCCACATTCTTCTTTTCCTGTTTCACATTTTCGCCTTTGAGGTGTGCCTCCGCAGCTTCCTGTGCGTGGATCATCCAGTCGTCGAGCGGCTTTTTCCTAGCCTCAGCCAGAATCGGCAGGCCTTTTTCTTTACCGATCCACGACGCTGCTACGATGCCCATCAGGCGTACACGGCTGTTCTCGTCACGGACCGCTTGCATAAGCAAATCCGCCTGGTCGGGTACCTGGTGGCCCGTGTAGCGCACCACCTGCACGGCTGCTGCGCGGGCATGATAGTCTTTTGCTTTCAATACCTGCTTCAAAAGCTTCTGATCCACTTTGTCCAGACCCCAGCTTACCCACAGAGCTTCCAGCAAATGATGCTCGTAACGCGGGTCCTTTTTGTCCAGGTTAGCCACCCAGGTATTCAGTTTGGCCAAAACCTGAGAAGCATCACGGCCGCGCAGCTCACGACGGGTGCGGTAGCGTGTCCGGTATTCGGGTAATTTGAGGTTATCGAGCAATTCTTCAATGCTTGCTCCGTCCACTTTCGCAGGCGTTACCAGCGGGCGTGAGGGATACGTAATGCGGTAAATACGGCCGTGCGAGTGGTCACGCAACGGGTCACGTGCATTGTGCTGCATATGCCCGATGAGGATATTATGCCAGTCGATCACATATAATGAGCCATCCGGAGCAAACTCCATATCCACCGGACGGAAGTTGCGGTCTTCACTCACGACGAGGTCCTGACGATGGTGGCTCTTATAGCCGGTGCCGTCGTCGGTCAGCGTGTGCTCTTTGGTTCCCAGGAAACCAATGGTATTGTTGATCAGAAAATCACCCTGAATATCATCCGGAAAATGCCGGCTCGATACAAATTCCAGACCGGACGTCGGGCGTACGCGATGCTTGTCTTCCACCAGCTGCACCGATTTGTGGGTAGCTTCACCGTAACGCGGCAAAACGCTGCCAGGGAGCATCCAGCGCACATCGGGGCTCGATGTCTCTGCAAAAAACGGCTGGCCCCAATCATCAAATGCGATACCCCATGGGTTCGGGATCGAAAGCTGGGCCGTACGTTCCAGTTTTTTCAACTGAGGAGCATAACGGTAAAAACCGCCGTTGGTAGCACGCACCGGGCCATACGACGTTTCCACGTTGGTATGCAGAAATACCCCTTCACCGGAATAAATAGCGCCGGACGGATCCACCGTAAATGCGTGGCTGTTATGGTGGGTATCGTGGTCGTCGAAGCCGCTCAATAGAATCTCTTCTTTATCTGCCTTGCCATCGCCATTCGTATCGGTCAGCAATTTCAGGTTGGTACCCTGCGAAACGTACACACCTTCTTTAGCAATTTCAAAACCCAACGGCAAATGCAGGCCATCTGCAAAAACGCTTTGCTTGTCGGCCTTTCCGTCGTTATCGGTGTCTTCAAAAATAATGATCTTGTCGTTCGGCTTCGAGTCGCCCGGCTTGTAATGCGGATAACTCGGCATTGTCGCTACCCAGAGGCGTCCTTTGTTGTCGAAAGACATCTGCATTGGTTTTGCCAGATCGGGGAATTCCTGCTCGGAGGCAAAAAGCTCAATTTTATAGCCAGCAGGCACTTTCAGTTTCGCTAATGCATCATTGCCGTACAGATACGTAAGGCTACCATTTTTATCTGGATTGAAATTAGTTTTTACCTGCGGCAATGTGCGGGTATTTTTGTCAGCCGCGGCCAGATCCATCTTCTCCCCCTTCGAAGCTGCCAGCCATATCGCCTGGTCACGAATATCGGTCAACTGGCGGATCTTCTCGATCTCCGCGGGATAGTTATCCGGACCAAAAGGATTGTAACGACGGCCATAGACGTGTACCCCGTTCGGGATTTTGAAATCGTTATGCCACATCCAGTTCTTTTCGTTGACAGCCGCATGTACCAACTCCCTGTTTTTAGCTTTTTCCGGGGCCTTTCCGAAAATTTTGTCTACCAGTAGGACGCCCAGTTTTTTATAACCTTCCGCATTCAATTGCGATCCGTCGATCGTCAGGTCTTCTTTCGTTTCGGCATACCACTTTTGAGATGGGGTGAAGGCGTCGACAAAGAGTACTTTGTTCTGATCAGCTACTTCTTTCATCGCTTTGGTGTACAACAGGAGATTTTCATTCTCCTTCTTGCCGTTCGGCAGGTCATACTTAGCCGAAAGGTCTTCAAAAGCGATCGGTGAAACGATTACCAGCTGCGGCGCAGAAGTACCGTTGTATTTCTGCTGTAATGTCCATTTGATGAACGCATCGAGTTCCGCCTTGTAGTTAGCCAGACCTGCCTTACCTTCAAACGACTCATTGTAACCGAAAAAAGAAACAATTACATCGGTTTTCAAGCGAGTGAGCCATTGATCGGGCGTTTCGAAATGTCCTTCGCTTTCGGAAGGATTGGCCAGCTCTGTCTGGAACTTCTCGGCTCCCGGGAACGCCCACGGCGTATTGCGGCTTGCATGCGGGCGGAAGCCGGGCGTGTCACCACCATCGCACATGTTACGGATAATAAGGTTCTCGTCCGGATAACGCATATACAACTCCGTTTCGAAGTTGTCGTAATTCATCATCCTGGAACCCAGATTATTACCGATTAGTGAAATATGCGTCCCCTTGCCGATTTTCACCGGCGCTGGCTGGTTCAGCTGGAACGCGCTGAATGCAATAACTGCCAGTCCAAAGGCAATGAGCGAAGAATAAACGCTGATTTTTTTGGGTTTAGACATTTGAAAACGTTTTAGGTTGGGTTTTGAGGTAGCGTTATGTAAAACTATTTGGCCTCTCGGTAAGGCACCTGAATATCCATTTTGCCCTTCCATTCCTTCGGGATTTTCAGCCCCAACTCATAATGGATCGCATTGATAACAAGTCGCTGGAAAGGTTCCAGCCGGAAATCTTCGGGGTGGCCAAGGGTCGTCATGAACACTTTTCCGCCGAATGAGTTGGTACCTGTCCAGGCCACGGGGTTCTCGATTGCCTCCTTATCGGGGTTCACCGATTTACCCATCAGCAGCCAGGTAGAGCCTTTGGTAGGATAATCAGGCAGCACGCGGTACAGCCACGAGCGGACATGAAACGGGCCCTTCACGCCGGTCAGGATCGGATTTTTGGCTTGCTCGGGAATGACTGTGACATCGGTACTGCTGTTATGGCCGTAATGCGTGTGCTTCGCCGCGCCGCCCCATCCCGGAGGCGCATTCAATGCAAACTCCCCGAAAGCATTCCATTTTTCGCTTTCATGCCCTTTGGGAAAATTGAATGCGTGCGTCGTGGTGCGAAAGCCCATTACCGGCTTACCGGTTTTCAGATATGCTTCAATTAATGCCAGCTGGTCGGGCGGTAACTGACGCCAGCGCAGGTAGAAAACCGCCAGATCCGCGTCCTTCAATGCTTCCAGACCGGGGATATTTTTCTCACTATTGTGATCAGGATAGGCTTTGAGAACGATGGTACGCATGCCGTAGTTTTTTTCGAGTTCCGCGGCAACAATCGGTAATGTTTCTTCGCCGCTGTACTCATGATCACCCGTTACGAAAACAACAAGGGGTTTCTTTTTAGAGGATTGCGCGGACGCTACGTGCACACCGGCCACCACTGCAAATGCCGCAAAAATGAAGCACATGCAGAACTGTTTCAATTTCATGATGAATGGATTAAGGTTCAAGCTTTGTGAGTAAAGGGGTATATGAGGAAGACTGTTTAATGCAATTTTTCCCCTAGTTAATTATAAACGAAATATAATGCATCCTGTGTTATCCTGTTTTGGGAGTATCGGCGGGGTGTTAGGTATAATTAACGAATAGATTCTATTTGCACAAATGCTGTTTCAATTCTTCTTTCAGTGCATACTAATACCTCAATTTATGCGCAACAATATCCTTCTCCGTAATTCGCGGCCAGGTATTGCGCGGCGGATCATAGTCGCCTCCGATCACCGTGATCTGAATCCTGTCCCCAGGTTGTAACGCTGCTTTTAACCGGTCCACATGCACGTCGTCAACGCTATTAAGCCCACTTATTGTAATGTTGAGTTCCTCTTCGGGACTATCTTTCCGACGCGTGGCATCTAAAATACAGATTATGATGTAGTTATCTACACCCAAACCGACCCGGATTGGCGAGAGTGTTCAAGAAAGTGTGTCAAGTTAGATTTAGTAACTTGATGACCATATGGGAAAAAAACAGGACAAAAAAGTATTCGATTATTCGGTCTTTCGCCAGCAGGCTATCGATCGGCTGCTGTCTGGCGATAAGGAGCTGGGCGGCAAGGACGGTGTACTTGCTCCGTTGCTGAAAGACCTTTTGGATGCCGTACTTTCCGGCGAGGCACAGGCCCATGTTGAAGAGAGCCGCCCCAACCGTCGCAATGGGAGCAAATCCAAGTGTGTCAAGACTGCGCATGGGCCGATCGAGGTGGAGATGCCCCGCGACCGGGATGGTTCTTTCGAACCTAAACTGATCGCCAAAAGACAGACTACCCTGGGTGAAGGCCTGGACAACCGGATACTGTCGCTTTACAGCAAAGGTATGTCTTACGAAGATATCCAATCGCATTTGGAAGACCTGTACGGCTTGGAAATCAGCACTGGCCAATTGTCGGCTATCACGGACAAAATCCTTCCAGTAGTCGAGCAGTGGCGCTGCCGTCCCCTGGAACCTATTTATACTTTTATGTGGCTGGATGCTGTCCATTTCAAGGTTAGGCAAGATGGTAAAGTAATCAGTAAAGCGGCTTATAATGTCTTAGCTGTTGACCTTCAAGGCCGTAAAGATTTATTGGGTATTTATATTGGGGACTCAGAGAGCTCCCGATTCTGGCTTTCGGTACTGAGCGACCTGCAAAATCGTGGCGTCAAGGACGTTTTGATTTGCTCGATCGACAACTTAAAAGGCTTTGCAGATGCTATCGAAACCATTTTCCCTTTGACCGACGTGCAGCTATGCCTTGTCCATCAGGTGCGCAATTCGCTCCGCTATGTGACCAGTAAAGATCAGCGGGCCATAGCGTCCGAACTCAAACCGCTTTACCAGGTAAGCTCAATATCGGCAGCCGAACAAAACCTGGCTGCGTTTGCCGCTAAATGGGGCGACAAATATCCCCTGGTCATCGAGAGCTGGCAACGTAACTGGGCCAGGCTGACCCGATGTTTCGAATACCCGGCAGCCATTAGAAAAATCATATACACAACTAATACTGTCGAGGCTTTTCACCGCCAGATCCGTTCGGTCACCAAGTCGAAAGGGGCCTTTGCCTCCGAAACTGCGCTCATCAAACTCTTATACTTAACCACCCAGCGCATTATCGAAAAATGGAAAATCCCACTAGCAAACTGGCCGGTCACAGTACAACAGCTGGCAATCTTATATGGTGACCGGATTAAACAATACTTGAAGGTTTAAAATATGACACACTTAAATGAACATAACCGGATTGGCTGCTCGTCATTTAGCTTGATTCCAAAACCATGTCCCATGTTTCTATTGATCAAATTCTTAACAAACGCTTAGTTTTTTGAAATGCTTGAAGAAGTCTGCGATTGCGACGAGGATCTGGTAAATTACCGAAGGAATGTTCCTTTGGATAGCCATTCCGAATTTCGAAAATATTTAAAGATGAGACTTCGATAACCAGAAAGTCACAACTGTACGATGAATAAGTACTCCAAAAATAACCATCTAGAACCGGCTTTTTGTCGACGGCGATCACGAAATGCCTTCCGCAGCAAACAGGAATATCAAGCTCCCTCAACCTATCCCTTGCGATATCATTGAACACAATTGAGTAGACAGGTTCACGGTTTGGATAGGATTGTACCATCTGATACCCCAAGATTTCGCTATTTGTAATAAATGGAAGGGCCCAATGATCGATACGGCTCTGAGATCGCTCAGCCTCAAGTATCGAGCTATCTAGCAGATAAATTTCAACCTCCCATTTTGCTACGCTCACAGAACTAGAATTTTGGAAAGCCAGAATCAACAATAATATCCATTTCAACATCCTGACAAAAGTGAATTGACCGAAACTCGTCCCAAAAGAATATGCATTGCCTGAAACGGAAATTACTTGACGAACGCGGCAATTCGTGGAAGAAATGAACTAATGTAAAGGCTGGATTACCAGGCGCATCACAAAAACCGGAATCCCAGCGTTAGCGAAAATCTCGACAGATCCACACTATCATCCTTCGATAAATGTAATGTCTCCGTACTGAATTCGGTTTTACGCTGAAGCCGGTAGATGGCGCCCATCATAGCAGTGCCAGTGATGTTGAGTGCGAATTTGGGGCTTATAGGCTGTTCGATACCCACACTGACGCCCCAGTTCATCGTTTTGCCCAAAAACGTGAATTGCTGTACGCCTACGGCACTTTTATTTTCGTAGGGCTGATAGCCGAGCAACAAGGAAGTGAGAATGGCGGTCTTGCCATTTTTTAAAAAGGAACGATGGATCAATGCGCCGCTCAAGTGTTGGATCATCACTTTTTCACTTTGCAGGCTGTCCAGGTTAGCCTTCGCTTTATACATTTCATAACGCAGGCCAAAGCCGACATGCTTCCAGGGAAAATACGCGATATCACCTCCAAACGCGATACCGGATTTGAGGTCTTTGATATACTCCTGCTCGTCGTGGCTATTCACTCTACCCACGCGGTATAACCGGTAAGCATATCCCCCATTTAAGCCAATGCTCCAACGCGGAAGGCTGGGCTCATTCGCTTTTTTTTCACGCAGTACGGATGCTGAAGGTTGATCAAACGCCTCTTCGCGGTCCTTCTTCCATTCAGTAATGGAAGCTTCCTGAGCGCTGGCGCTATGGCTGAGCATACCCAAAATCAGTAAGAAAGCGACAAAAGATCTGATCATTATCTGCGGAACGCGCGAGTTTTAAGAACTCAAAACTACTATTTTCGGGGCATATTCAGCTTCCGGCCATTCAGAAATTGTCAGATTGCCGCTTTGACACCCGCTTTTTTGAGTTTTCCAACATAAAAATTACTCTTTGAACCCCTAGTGCAAACTCAGCCATTTCATTAAAAGATCCGGCCCTACCATTATTAAACCATTCGTGCCCCTACTCGTATTTCCGCCACGCGCCCAGAATCGCGCCCGTAAGTGCGTACACGATCACGCTCACGCCCCCGTTGATCAGCGAGAGTGCCAGCGCACGCATGGAAAACATGTCCTTGACGATCGTTTCGAACAAAACGAAGACGGTACCGAATAGTAAGCCTATGAGAAAGCCCATTATGAGGGATTTGACGGGGACTTTGGTGAATATCCAGGCCATAGTGTAGGCCATGAAGGAAGTAGAAACAATGCTGGCAAGATAAGGGATCGGGCTGGTGGCTGACTTAATCTGCTCCATCGTGAAGCCATTCAAAGCCATCCATTGTTCTGAAAATGTGCTGTACCACAACGCTGGTACTATCTGACCTATCACTACGCATACTAGCACGGCCCAAAGATTGACAGATTGTTTTCTCATTGTATTGAGTGTTTTATTCAGTCATCGAAAGGAACTCCCCGGCCCAAATATAAGATGTTTCAGATATAATTGTGCTTTTTACCCATCGGATATGACAAATTCGATATTTCGCTTTAAACCGGCATATTTGGCCCTTTTTACAGGCGATCGGCGGAATATTTCACGAAATATTTCTTCCGTAATTTCCACCCAATCGCCGTTTGAAAAACCGGCAAGCTCCTGTGGTAAATTGAACTGCGGGGTTGTGTGCGGCCGAGCGAACCGATTCCACGGACACACATCCTGGCATATATCACAACCAAATATCCAGTTATTGAACTTCCCTTTCACGTCTTCGGGTATAGCATCCTTTAATTCGATGGTATAGTAGCTGATGCATTTGCTGCCATCAACCACGAATGGGCCGGTAATGGCGTCAGTCGGACAGGCGTCGATGCATTTAGTACAAGTGCCGCAATAATCGCCGGTGGCGTTGTCGGGCGCAAGGTCGAGGTCGCATATAATTTCCCCGATGAAGAAAAAACTGCCCATTTCGCGATTAAGCAGATTGGAATGCTTACCTATCCAGCCCAAACCGCTTTTGGCAGCCCACACCTTGTCCATAACAGGTGCAGAATCGACGAAAATGCGGCCATTGACTTCACCAACTTCTTCCTGAATGGCCGTTAGCAATGCGCCGAGCTTTTCCTTTAATACATAATGGTAATCGGTACCGTAGGCGTACTTGGAGAGTTTGAGATCATCCTCGCCTTCCGCCAGACGCTCTTCAGGGTAATAATTTAATAATACGGAAATGACGCTCTTCGCACCCTCCACCAGCTTGGTAGGATCGAGGCGCTTGTCAAAGTGGTTGGCCATATAGGCCATGGCGCCGTGATGGTTGAGGGACAGCCATTTTTCGAGGCGAGGGGCTTCGCTTTCGAGGAATTCCGCTTTCGATATACCACAAAAATCAAAACCGCTTTCAAGGGCTTTCGCCTTGATAAACCGACTCCTCTCCTGCCTTACGATATCTGCTGCCGTCATGGTGCAAAGTTACAAATTGATTGTAAAATGCCATCTTGTCAGTAATTTAGCCGTGGCAAAGTAATTTAGAAGAAGAATGGCTGTTGCAAAAGTCACGTAACCGCGAAGAATTATGCCGGAAAATACAGAATTCAACATAGATCAAGACAAAAATTACGAAATGAACGAGGATAAAGCGTCATTGGAAACTGACAATCTGGTAAACGAAGAAAATTCCGAAATTTCCAACAATGTGCCGTTAGATAATGCAGGCCAGGAGATTACCGGTGAGGCCCCCTCGGGAGAGGCACCTGCCGGTGACCCTCTGACCGCCGCAAAGGCTGAAATCGCTGAGCTGAAAGATAAATACCTGCGTCTTTACGCAGATTTTGAAAATTTCCGCCGCCGTACAGCCAAGGAAAAACTGGAAATGATCTCCGGAGCAAGTGCCGATATGGTAAAGCTTATCCTCCCGATTGTCGACGATTTCGAACGCGCCAAGGTTTCTTTTGATTCTTCCACAGATATCGAAGCATTGAAAGAAGGTGTAGACCTGATTTACAACAAACTTTATAAAGCCCTGGAATCCAAAGGCCTGAAAGCCATGGAATCAAAAGGCACCGACTTCGACGCTGAAATTCACGAATCCATCGCGCAGTTCCCTGCAGCGTCGGAAGACCAGAAAGGAAAGGTGATCGATGAAATTGAAAAAGGATATTACCTGAACGACAAGGTCATTCGTTACGCCAAAGTAATCGTAGGCGCCTAATGCTCTCAACCTTCCTTACAGGATACATCAGTAATTAAAAATGGCAAAGAAAAGAGATTATTACGAAGTCCTTGGCGTGGATCGTGGCGCCTCCGCGGATGAAATTAAAAAGGCTTACCGCAAGCTCGCGATCAAATTCCACCCCGACAAGAACCCTGACGATCCTACTGCGGAAGACAAGTTTAAAGAAGCGGCAGAAGCATACAGCATTCTGAGCGACGATAGCAAGCGTCAGCGTTACGACCAGTTCGGACACGCCGGTGTAGGCGGGGCTTCGGGTGGCGGAGCCGGCTTCGGAGGCGGTTTCTCCATGGACGATATTTTCTCCCAATTCGGCGATATTTTCGGGGATAGTAGCCCGTTTGGTGATATTTTCGGCCGTCAGGGCGGAAACGGCCGCAGGGTACGCAAAGGCTCCGACCTGCGGATCAAGTTGAAACTGAACCTCGAAGAAGTCGCAAACGGGGTTGAGAAGAAAATTAAGGTAAAAAGACACGTTACTTGTAACACCTGCGGCGGCAATGGTGCCAAAAATGGCACGTCGCTGACTAACTGTAACACCTGTAACGGAACCGGCCAGGTGCGCAAGGTGGTGAGCACGATGCTCGGACAGATGGTTTCAACCACTACTTGTCCTACTTGCAACGGTGATGGCAAGATCATCAGCGAACGTTGCGACTCTTGCGCAGGTGAAGGCCGCTTGCTGCAAGACGACCTGATCACCCTCAATATCCCGGGCGGTGTGGCCGAAGGCATGCAACTTTCGATGTCGGGCAAAGGAAACGTTCCTGCACGCGGAGGTGTTGCCGGCGACCTGCTGATCGTCATCGAGGAAGAAGAGGACGCATTGCTCAAAAGAGATGGTAACAACGTCGTATTCGATATGCATCTGAGCTTTATTGATGCCGCACTCGGTACTTCGGTCGAAATACCGACCATCGACGGTAAAGCGCGCATTAACATTGAATCAGGCACTCAGGCAGGCAAAATATTGCGTCTCAAAGGAAAAGGTATCAAAGACCTGAACGGCTACGGGAAAGGTGACCAGCTCGTGCATATTAATGTATGGACTCCTCAGCAGCTGACCTCCGACGAGCGTTCGACCCTCGAATCGCTCCGTCACTCGCCGAACTTCCAGCCGAAACCAGGCAAGAATGAGAAAGGTTTCTTTGATAAAATGAAAGATTTCTTCCATTGATCATGCCTGTTTAATAAACCATATTCCAAAAGAGCTGCTTCCTGACCGAAGCGGCTCTTTTTGCTTGACATCAGTCGCGGTATACCGCCATTCATCATCGTTCATTACTAACCAGAAACATTACGAAATGAAATCTCTATTGCTTTCCGTTGCACTATTTTGCACGGGGTTCCTCAACCCCGGGCCTCTTTCAGCACAAACCACGCCGGCGGCCGCCGGATCGCCGGCCGCCGGACCGGCGTCAGAAATCACATTTGCTACTTACAACGTGAGTATGGAGGCCGAAAACTACATCCCGCGTGGCACACCAGGTAATTCCGAGAAGGTACTGATCAAAGAACTGGCTTCTGGTTCGAACCAGCAGATCAAAAACATCGCCCAAATCATCAAGACCATACGACCCGATGTGATTTTGCTGAACGAGTTCGACTATGTCAAAAACCCGGTGGAAGGCGTTGAGCAATTTATCAAAGGGTATTTAAAAGAGGATTCGAATGGCGCGAAAGGCATCGATTATCCTTACTATTATTACTCAACCGTCAATACCGGCCAGCCAACGCCCTATGACCTGGACAGAAACGGCAAAACGGAACAATACGGCTCCGACGCCTGGGGATTCGGCAACTACCCGGGGCAATACGGCATGGTACTGTTATCGCGCTTTCCGATCGATACCAAGGCAGTACGTACATTCCAGCATTTCAAATGGAAGGACATGCCTAATGCATTAAAAACCACTACCGAAGACGGCTCCGATTGGTACGCCCCCGAAGCCTGGGCGCAATTTCCCCTTTCTTCCAAGTCGCATTGGGATATACCGATCAAAGTCGGTAACAAAACCATCCACGTCCTCGCCAGCCACCCTACCCCGCCTTCCTTCGACGGCAAGGAAGACCGTAACGGCAAGCGTAACCATGACGAAATCCGCTTCTGGAACGATTACATCACTGGTGGCAAAGGCAACTACATCTACGACGACAAAGGCAAAAAAGGCGGTCTCTCCTCAAATGCCTCGTTCGTAATCCTCGGCGACCAGAATGCCTCTCCCGACGAAGGCAATGCGATCGCGGACGGCATCCGCCAGCTCATTGCAAATCCGGCTGTAAACGGCAGCATCGCCCCGGCCAGTAAAGGCGGCGCCGAGCATTCGCCCACCAATGCATTTGCCAAGAACCACACCGCATTCTGGCGCATGCGCGCGGATTATGCGTTGCCCTCGCGCAAGGGTTTCCAAATCGTCGATAGCGGCGTTTTCTGGCCTGCGAAAGGTGAACCGATGGCTGAGTTAGTCGAGAAGCGGGAGTCCAGCTCCGATCACCGGTTGGTTTGGATTAAGTTGAAGGTTGAGTAATGCACTTTGCCTTCGGCCCAAATACTCGTTAAGACATTACATGAACACAAGCGGCCCGGACAACCCGAGCCGCTTGTGTGTTTAAAAGACCTTTGTAACGATTTTCAAATGACCCTTTTTAGCCGTTCCGGGTATATAGTCAATCCGGATTTTCCTATCATAGAAATCCCAGCGGCCTGATGAATCGATCCGCCCGGGTGGAAGCTCAAAAGTCCACACCCGGTGTATCGTATCGGGATAGTATATCTCTACCCTGGCTGTCCCGTCTAAATTTCCAGTGATGGACGCTTCCACGACGTCTGCATGGCGTGAGCGGGAAGAATCCTCGAACATATACGCCTGAGAAGGATTGGCCACTTCGAATACGCGCTCGTCTTCCATCCAGTACGGCCACATTAACAGGAAGAATGCCAAGCCAACGAAGAACAGGATAATCGCTTTGGCTATGTTATGAGCATTCAATGTGTTTTGCCATTTCATTTTAAAAGATTGAAGTCTTGATTGTGAGATTCCCTTTTTTCGCCTCCCCCGGGAAATATTTGATGGCTATCTTTCTATACTCATAGAGATCCTGATGCGACTTGACGTTTACCTTGCCCTTTGGCAAATGAATACTATCGTTAAGTCCTCCGATCAAATAACTCTGAACAACTATCACCGCAGGTGCGTCCAGTGTTCCGGTCACGGTGGTTGCGACACAGCAGCTGGGGTGAAAGGAAGCCGAGTCTGTGAAGTAGTGCTTTTTAGATACATCCGTTATGTGAAACTCGCCCTTTTCGAATGAGCAACCTACGGCTATATGGATGAACAGCAGGATTATAAATAACCTGCTATCCACATATCTCTTACTTTCCGTCTTCATTTACGCCATTTTAAAAGATCAACGTCCTAATTTTCAGACTACCCTTTTTCGCTTCACAGGGGTAATATTTGATTGCGATTTTTCGATACCAATAGAAATCTCCCTGTGAGTTCTCGATATGACCTTACCCTTCGGCAAATGCAGGCTATCGATAAATCCTCCGATTAAATAACCTTCAACGATTATTAAGGCTGGTGCATCCAACGTGCCGGTCACGGAAGTGATAACGCAACAATCGAGATGGAACGATGCTGAATCGGTAAATATGTGCTCTTTCGATACGTCTGCGATGTAAAACCCGCCTTGCTCCATTGAACACGCTGTGGCTATCCCGCTGAGCAACAAGCTCACCAATAGCCTGATGCTCAACGGCTTTCTTTACAGCTCCTAATGCCCCCATTCTCACTCAGTGACATCGATTCGCCCCGTTTGTCCAAAAAAAAGTTTGGGGTGTTCCCGGGCTTACATTCTCAGGACTAAGCCTCTTCCCTTGTCCAACCGCAATTTTTTTCAAGACAGTATCAGCTATTAGACCTAGTTTTAGGCCAGAGACATGCGTAGGCATCCCAGCCAATGAAGCACTAACGCTCTTGTATACTTTAACACCCAAATCATTGTTGAACAAATCCATTTCCTGCTGATTCGGCGGTGATTCCAACTCATGATTATTGGTGATTTGAAGTGCAGTTGAAACCCCAAATTCCATGCACAAGATTGCCGACCATACCGCGTGCTTGAATGCATTCCAGTTACCATCATCCGAAAGATTACAATAGAACCAATCTGCGAAGGACATTGCTGCCGCAGTTGCGGCGGCAGCTTGGGGAATCATCCACATTCTATATAGAAAATAATCTTTCTCTGTGTCATTAATTTGGCCCCAAAAACTAGATATATAAGGTAACTGCAGCAATTCGTCTAAGACGACATTGCTGCCGCCATTCAATGCAACGTCCAGAGAATTCGACCATACAGTCCCGGTTCCGCTAGAACCCGCGCTTACGTACACCATCTCACAAGTAGTCTCCTGATAAACCCAACCCGAACAACCATAGCCATCCACACAGCCCTGATGATACCAATCCGTGCAGACTTCTACCATATCGGATGTCCGGCCGCCTTTGTTAGGACCGAATGCGGCTACTCGCGTTCCTTGTTCGTAAATCAACCCATTGACCAGCTTGCCATTCATATCGAAAAAGTAAACTTTGCCTTCAAAATTGGCGGGATCGATTTGGCCATTCTTTACTCTTGGCTCGTAATCCGCATCGAATACCGTCCGCATTTCCAGCGCTTCGATCTTACCACGCACCTTGCGTACAATGAGACTTCGCTGTATCCTTCCAGCCACATTTTCTTCGTCGGGCTTCCGCTTATCCTTCCGGCCGTCTTTGATGCGGCAGCCTAGAAAATTGCCCGATAACACCGGCGCTACCACGATTTCATCGTCGGCCGCCATCTTCCGCTGACTCGCAGCCGCCCAAATGACTTTATCATCAGGCTGCCCGACAATGCGGGCCGATTTGAGGAGATCGGAATACCATTTCTGAGCTTGTCCGACCGTGAAGTCGTCGGAGGGTAACACATTTGCTTTTTCACCCGTGTCTTTGCATCCAAACACAAAGGCAAAAGCAATCACCAGCGCTACGCGCCGGATAGAGCGTTCTTTCATAAATTTGAAAGGTTTTAGTTAACAACTTGACTCAAACCACAACCCCGCCCGTCAGGTACCAAGCTTACGGCGGGGTTTTGATTTTCGTGAATGTTGGGAATTCGAAGGGAGATATACAAGCGCCATTCAGTTCGCAGACGCAAGTTCTCGAAAAGTCCAGCTATGTAAAGAATTATCTAACGGAAACTAGCATTTTAATTAACTGCCTTTCAATTAATTAACAACAACCACCGGCAACTAACTTATTTTGCTATTTGATAATTACTTGTCTCACTACATATAGAAGAAGTTAATCGACATCCAAAAGACACAAAAAAGAAAGGGCGGCATCTGCTTTCGCAAATGCCGCCCTTCGTATTTCTTATTCAAATACTACTGCCCTCCACCATACATATTAAACGCAGCTAGATGCTTCTGGAAAATCGCTTCATATTTCTTCGCGGCCGCCTCCTGCTTCGCGTCGCGGCATTCCTGGACGATCACTTGCATGATGTACAGGTACACGTTGCTGTCGCGGCGGCGTGTGGTCGAATTATTCTTCGCCCATGTCAGTACCTCATCTGCGCGGGTAGCCATTGTTTCGGCGATTTCAAGCGCTTTCTTCGTTTCGCCCAGATCGAACAATGGACCTATAAAGTTAGCCGAGAACTGATCGTACGGAATACTCTTATCCGGCATGGTGGTTAGCGAACGCTCGATAGCCTTCTTCGCTTCTTCCTTGCGGCCGTCAGCGATCAGCTGGCCGGTGAGGCGCAGGAATGCGATGCGTGCCGTTGCTACCGGTGACCCCAGGTAAGTGTTGTCGTAATACGTGTTCGGATTGTCGAGCTCGCGCCAGAACATCTTGTTCATCATATTATTGTACATCACATCCGCATTCACGTAGCCGTCGCTGGCACCTGGTACCTTCACTGGCAACAAGCGATAGGCGTAGCCTTCGAGCTGCATGTATTCTTTCAGGTTCAGGTAGCTCGATCCGCCCAGGGTCGACGAGAAGTAAATAGGGCGTTTCCAATCGTTGGAGGCTATGATATCGAGCATGATCAGGTCTGATTTGTACAAATCACCTTTACCGATTGTCCAGCTGATCGAATCGCTCACGAATGGAACGAGGTCGCTTTTGATGATATTCATCTTTTTCACAGCTTCCGCATCCACCGGCAGGAACAATACCGACGACGGCAGGATAGACGTCATGTCGCCGCTTGTCAACGGTACCTGAATAGCCTTGTTTTCCTGTTTTACCAGTCCAAGATATTCTTTCAGGTTGATACCCGATTTCACGCTCGGGATTTCATAGAAAGGCACGATATCGTTCTTACCGAATGCGTAGTTGTTCTTGTCTAGCGAGATCGGCAGCGCTTCTGATTTGTAGGTGCGGCGCTTCATCTGATCAATGTACCAATCGGTACCGAGGAGGCTCAGGTTACATACACGCACATCCGTACGGAAGCCTTCCACTTCCTGCACGTACCACAATGGGAATGTATCGTTATCACCACCTGTGAAAAGGATCGCATTCGGCGCACAAGAGTTCAGGAGGTTCTTCGCGAAATCAACCGAATGGTAACGGTGATCACGGTTGTGGTTATCCCAACCTTTGGTACCCATAATAACTGGCGCCACCAGTCCTAATGCAGTCGCAACACCAGCGCGCGCAGTGCCGCTTTTCACAAACTTGCTGATCGCATCCGCAATGGCAATAACACCATAGCCAATCCAAATACAGAAAATATAGAATGAACCCACATAAATATAGTCACGCTCGCGCGGCTCGGTAGGTGGAGAATTGAGATAAACCACCAGTGCTACGCCTGTCAGAATGAATAACAGACCCAATACGAGGAGGTCGCGCTTCTGACGGAAGTAGCAAATCACGATACCAAACAATCCAAGGAGGAACGGTAGCATATAATAGTTATCGTGAGCCTTATTATTGGCGATCGGCTCAGGGTATTTGGTGGAGACATCCCAGGGCGTCATATTACCGGCCCCTTCTTCGTCACTCTCACGACCTACGAAGTTCCACAGGAAATAACGCCAATACATATGCCCGATCTGATACGAGAACATGAAAGAGAGGTTATGCGCCATAGTGGGTTTCTGGCCTTCCGCCAGCCCGGTCATTTGCATATACAATTGCGGGTGACCTGGCTGCGTGCTGTACATACGAGGCAGCAGCATATTAGCGCCTGGCTCATACTCATACTCCGGACGATAGTCGTAAATGACATATTTACCATCCTGCTTACGGTACATCGGCGCTCCGCGTTTCTGGCTTACCGGACGTGATACGAACGACGGCCCGTACAACAACGGACGGCTGCCATATTGCTCGCGTTTCAGGTAAGAAACGAAGCTCAAAACGTCATTCGGATTGTTTTCGTTGATCGGCGGATTATACTCAGCACGGACGAGCACCATCAGGTAGCTGGCGTATCCGATCAATACAAATGCCAATGAAAGCAAGCTGGTATTCAACAGCACATTGCCTTTCTTCTGGGAAAAACGGATTCCCCATATCAGCGCGCCGATGAACAATATGATGAAGAAGATCACCCCTGATTTGTAAGGCAATCCCAAAGTATTTACAAAGAATATCTCAAATTTACCTGCAATGCTCGGCAAGCCCGGGATGATACCGGAGTTGATAATCCCCAAAACCACCAGACCACCCACGAAAGCCATAATGCCTCCGAAAACACTGACTTTCTGATACTTCTTGAAATAATACACCAATGCGAGCGCGGGAATCGTAACAAGGTTCAACAAGTGAACACCGATAGATAATCCTACCAGATAAGCGATGAGGATCAGCCAGCGGTTCTCCGTAGCAGGGTCCTGAATACGCTCCCATTTGAATACTGCCCAGATGACAATGGCCGTAAAGAAGGACGACAAACCGTAAACTTCTGCCTCCACCGCCGAAAACCAGAAGGAGTCGGACCAGGTGTAGGCCAGCGCGCCAACGATACCGGCTCCCATTACCAGAAGAGTGTCGGCCTGTGTCAGCTCTTCGTCATTTTTGGCAACCAGTTTACGAACCAGCAGAGTAATGGTCCAGAAAAGGAACAGGATGGTAAATGCACTGCTCAGCACCGATACCATATTGATCCAGTATGCCACGTTTTGCAAATCACCAAATGCAAAAAGGGAGAAAAGGCGACCGATCAGCAGAAAGAAAGGTGCACCCGGAGGGTGAGGAACCTGCAATTTAAATGCACAGGCTATGAATTCCCCGCAATCCCAGAAGCTGGCAGTACGTTCGACAGTAAGGGCGTAGGTGATGAATGCAATAGCAAAGACAATCCAACCCGTAAGGTTGTTGGTACGGTTGAAACGGGTCATCTGAAAGACGGTAAATTTGAAAAAGTTATATGCACAATGCGCAAAGATGGCGACTCTTTTTGAGCAGTTCTATCAATGATCGGCCAAAATTAGCAAAATAACCACAATGGCAACGGTTTGCGAATCTTAAAAAAAGTTAACAAGGCTGTCGGCAGTCGGCTTTCGGCTATCATACTTGGGCTCCAGACTTTTTCCTTACTAAAGCCGATTGCCGAAAGCCGACAGCCGATGTCACTTATAAAATATCCACTTCACCAACTCCTTATAACTGACTTTTTTACCGTACATGAGGATACCCACGCGGTAAATGCGGGCGGCGACCCAGGTGGTGCCCATGAATCCTAGCACCAGAAGCACCATCGACAATGCAATTTCCCAGGCCGGCACACCGAACGGAATGCGGACCATCATGATGATTGGCGAGGTAAATGGAATAATGGATGTCCAGAACGCCAGCGTACCGTCGGGATCGCGAAGGACGAATTGGGCAAATACAAAGGAGAAAATAATGGGCAATGTAATGGGCAGCATGAATTGCTGTGTATCCGCGTCGTTGTCGACGGCCGCTCCAACTGCACCGAATAACGCGCTATACAGTAAATACCCACCCAGGTAGTAGAACAGAAAACAACCGATAATCAGCGGGAGGTTCAGGCTGGACACTGCTCCGAGTACTTCCGCTACCGGATTATCGACATTGCCACCGGGTAGGCCTTGGTTCGGCATTTGCGCTTTCTTCATTTCCTCCGCCATCTGTGCCGACTCTTTAGACATTTTGCTGGCAATCACGGCCGATGTGGCGCTTGTCAAAGCGGTAGTCAGTAAAATCCAAAGCACAAACTGGGTGAGCCCGACCAGCGCTACCCCGATAATCTTGCCGAGCATGAGCTGGAATGGCTTCACGGAGGAAATAATCACTTCCACAATTCGGCTGGTTTTCTCCTCGGTGATCCCGCGCATTACTTGAGTTCCGTAGATGAATACGGACATGTAAATCAGGAATGCACAAATCCCTCCGATCACAGTGGCCGCGCCCGAGCTGCTGGTTTTCTCGCCTTCTTCGCTCAGGCTGATCGTTTCAGAATTGACATTGACGCGTGAATCTTCCAGGATCTTATGCGTAATACCCGCCTCCGCGAGTTTGATGTCTTCGATTTCCTTCTCGATCACCTTTTCGATCTCCGACTTCAGTTCTAAACTCACATTTTTGGCTGCGTAAATGCGGACGCTTTTGGGTGATTGGATCACATTGGCCGGAATATAAACCAACGCATTGGCATCGCTGTTTCGAAATGCAGCCTTGGCGGAATCAATACTCTTGTCGGTCAGCTCGAATTTTAAGGTTTCCGAATCCTTGAATTTGTTCCGGAACAAACCGCTTTCATCCAGTACCTGCACTGTTTTGATATCCACTGAGCTCACGGCGGCCCAGAATACCGTCCCATAGAAAGCCACAAAAAGCAGCGGGCCCAGCACGGTCATCACCAGGAACGACTTCTTTTTGACCCTTACCAGGTATTCTCTTCTAATAACCAGAAATATATTTCGCATGGGAATCGGATTAATAACTGTGAATGGAATGCGCCCCGGTCATGCCTCGGGCACTTCATTGACCGCCTTCATAAAAATATCGCTCATCGTCGGGATATTCTCTCCAAACGCACGGATCTCCACTTTCGACACGAGATTGAGCAACAATGCATTGGCATTCGCATCGCCATCCAGGTGGACATTGGAGCGCAGATAGCCGTCTTCCAGGATCTTCTGATCGAGGATTTGGTATATCGGATCCAGCTCATCCAGGTGGCCTTTGTATTCGACAAAATAGGTATGTGTTTTGAATTGCTCTTTGATCTCTCGTTTCGCACCGTCGAGCACTTTGCGTGATTTGTGAATCAAAGCAATATGATCGCAAAGTTCCTCCACGGTTTCCATCCGGTGGGTCGAGAAGATGATCGTGCTGCCTTTTTGCTTCAATTCAAGGATTTCATCCCGGATCAGGTTGGCATTAATCGGGTCAAAACCGGAGAAGGGCTCGTCGAGAATGATCAGGTCGGGCTCGTGCAAAATGGTCGAAACGAATTGCACCTTTTGCTGCATTCCTTTCGAGAGGTCGCCGATCGTTTTATCCCACCAGGTTTTAATATCAAATTTGATAAACCAGGTTTTGAGCTTTTCCATCGCCTCCTTCTGCGAAAGCCCTTTGAGCTGCGCCAGGTAAAGCAGCTGTTCCCCCACCTTCATCTTTTTGTAAAGCCCGCGCTCTTCCGGCAAATAGCCAATCCGCGAAATATGATCAGGATTGAGGGGAACGCCGTCGAACAGTACTTCTCCGCTATCCGGACCAGTAATCTGATTGATGATCCGGATCAGCGACGTCTTCCCCGCCCCATTCGGCCCCAGCAGCCCGAAAATGCAGCCCTTGGGAATAGAAATGCTGACATTGTCCAGGGCGGTGTGGCTGGAATATTCCTTCGTTACATTCCTTACCTCTATGATATTCATAAATTTCAAAACGGTGTAACCGCAAATATGCGAAGTAATTTTCCTGGTCGCAGTAACCACAAGTACAAAAGCCTCATTTGACTGACCAATGGCAAAAATAAAAAGCGGACGGAATAATCCGCCCGCTTTACACGGCACAGGCCGGTTTAATATTTAAGCGTATTTCTCGCGGATCTGGAAAAGAACCCAGAAGCCGATAATTCCGCCGATGATGAAGCCCAAAATGCTCAACTGAATCAGATTGCTAACCAGGCCGATCAGCAATGCATAGTAGAGCAAGTTCCAGCCGGCACGTTTGCGCGCTTTAAGCGGAGAAAACGCCATCAGGTACATCACCAGCGTAACGATCCCGAGCGCAATCCCAATGTAAGCATTGAATCCAATACCTGCCGTAAGTCCCCCGGCACCCAAAACCGCACCACCTACACCCAACGCCGTTAGCAAGCCCAACACTCCGAGAATCGAGAGTATCAGGATAATGTAAGGACCATACTGCACGAGAAATTCTTTGACGCTTTCGGAGAATGGCGGGAATTTTTGGAGGAAAATGGGTTCGAGTTCCTTTTCGAGAAGTAGTTTAGATTCCATAGACTGGGGATTTTTTAGCTGAATTTCAAACAATTAATTTCTAAAACTAAAATAAAATTCAGGAACCCGATCCCCACGACCTAGTAAGCGTTCCAACTCTTTATTAAGCGGCCTTACGCAACTTTCCACACGGCATTCTGCCGCTAATCTTCGGGATATGGCACATATACAAAACCCGAAAACTCGCCAATCAACGCGAACAGGCAGCAGAATTCTTCCGGGTTTTTATAGTTTTCCGTGAAAAGCAGCACCGATTCCGGACCGATCAGCTTGCGATCGACAAATTCCTGCATGTACGACGCCTTGTAAATATAACGATTTGTCAGTTCCGTTGCATCGATAAGCAACACACCCAGATCGATCTCATTGTTGGTAACCGCGAAAATCGGATATTCCGAAAAACCGCGTTTACGAATCTGGTACGAGGCTTCTTTCAGCTGGTCGGCGACCTTGATAAAATCCTGCGATATATAACCCATCAATTTCTGATTCAAATCCGGAGAATTTGCATCGTCCATCAGGGTGTTTTCATTGCTGTTGTTGATCATTTTTGTAATATGCTTTAAGCTATAAGCCATAGGCTAAAGCTGATTGCGCGCTAGCACACGTAGTTTAATTGTCAAAAATATAAAAAGCTTACAGCCTAAGGCTTAAAGCTTATAGCCCCCTACATCCTCGCCGCCAAAAGCAACGTCAGATCCTTATACCTCATGTTAAAGCTCCGGGCGATGTGGGAGTTGGTGAGCGTGCCTTTGTGGCAATACACTCCTTTCATAAACCAACGATTGGCATAAATCATTTCCTCAATGCCTCCTATTGTACCGGTTTGGAGCAAAAAGGGCAAAAATACATTGCTAAGCGCCGTACTCGCCGTGTGCGCCACGCGCGAGGGGATGTTGGGCACGCAGTAATGGATCACTTCGTTGTATTTGAATGTCGGGTTTTTATGGGTCGTCATCCGCGAAGTCTCAAACGACCCGCCCTGATCGATGCTGACGTCGATGATCACCGAACCTGGCTTCATTTTCGACACCATTTCACGCGTTACGACCATCGGACTCAGACCATTCTCGGCACGCATGGTACCGATCACGACATCCGCCCGGCCAATGGCTTCGGCCAGCGTTTCGGATTCAATAATGGATGTGTACAGATTTTGCCCGATTGAATATTTGAGCCTTTGCAGGCGGTAAATGTGCTTATCGAAAACCTTCACGTCCGCGCCCACGCTAAGGGCTGCGCGTGTGGCATATTCGGAAACGGTACCCGCACCGAGGATCACGATTTTGGTCGGTGGTACGCCCGTAATACCGCCCAGGATAATGCCCCGGCCGCCATTCGGTGTTGAAAGGTACTCGGCAGCGATCAGTAGCACCGTGCTGCCGGCGATCTCGCCCATAGCACGGATAATCGGCTTCCCTCCTACCTTGTCTTCAATCAGTTCGTAGCCTATGCCGGTTACTTTCAGTTCATTCAGCTTTTCAAAATATTGTTTTTCCAACGCTGGAAGGTTGAGTGCCGAGATGAGCGTTGTCCCGGCTTTCACGTAACGGAACTCCTCTTCTACCAGCGGCTCCACTTTCAGAATCACATTGGCCTGATACACTTCCTCGGGACTGTGGACAATCTTCGCCCCGGCCTCGCTGTATTCATGGTCCGACAGATTGGCTCCTTTGCCGGCATCTTTCTCTACCCATACTTCGTGCCCGTTCCTGACCAGGATAGCCACTGCGTCGGGCGTGAGCGCGATCCGGTTTTCCTGTAACGAAACCTCTTTCGGCAAGCCGATATGCAGCGAATTCTGATCCTTCCGGACAGCCATTAATGATTCCTGGGGATACAGCACCGACTGCTTGGCGAGCTCTTCAAAACCGGTAATCTGAGGTTGTGCCATTGACTAGCAAAATGAAAGTGAAACTGTAACTGACTAAATGTGACCTCTTATACCTTGGTGACTTCCAATATTCTCATGCCAGTTTCATCCGCTTCCAGATGCAGCTGCATATAGTTCAGCGGCCAAAGGTTTTCAATCTTCTGTGGCCACTCGACAAAACAAAGATCTCCTGAATCGAAATACTCCTCCACACCCATGTCCAGGGCTTCTGTTTCGTCCTTAATCCTGTAAAAATCAAAATGATAGATTGTTCTGCCCTCCGCATCGTACTCATTCACCAGCGAGAAAGTGGGGCTCTGTACATGGGTTGTAACCCCGAGATGGCTGCATAATGCCTTGATAAGCGTCGTTTTACCGGCTCCCATCTGGCCTTCGAAGAGCCAGACGGGCGTATCTGCACCGAGCCTCAGAAGTGCTTCGGATACATTTCCGAGCTCGTCGAGTTCCTTAAAACGAATAACCGTGGGCTGTTCAATCATGTTACAAAAATACACAATTTGGAAAAACCCATGACAATTTTATGTGTCCGACAACATCAGACTTTCCATTCTTTCCGCATCGGCCTGCCCAGCAGTTGACTGGCCTTTTTATCCCCTTCAAAATCCTCGTTCACCGGATCCCATTTCAGCGAACGCCCCAAACCGTACGCGATATTCCCGATGTTGCAAACCGACGCCGTGCGGTGGCCAATCTCCACATCGCAAATGGGCGGCTTCCTCGTCCGGATCGCATTCAGGAAATCTTTATAATGGTTGGTGCTCACGTAAACACCTGCGTCGCCTGCATTGAAAATCTTATCCTTCAATGGCTCAGGAGTGGTCTTTAACTCGCCACGGGCTACGAATACTTCGCCGTCGGTACCCACAAAATGGCAATGCTGTTTGCCTTCCATGGGACGATGAACAACTTCAACGCCATTGGCATATTTGTAAACCAAACCCTTACCCGGCTCGGAATATACCAGTTCGTCCGGCCCGCTGGCGTCCATATTCAGTCCCCATTGCGCAATGTCAAACATGTGTGCACCCCAGTCGGTCATACCACCGCCGCCAAATTCAACGTAATCACGCCATTTTGGCCAGAACTTAGCGTCCATAGCAGGCGCAAGTTCGTTGTTATACGGCCTTTGGATCGTATTCGGGCCCATCCAGAAGTCCCAATCGAGGCCTTCGGGCTTGGTTTCACTTTGCAAATCCCACACTTTCGGAGGGCCGCCTACATTGACATACACCTTTTTTATCGTCCCAATGGCCCCGCTTCTTACCAGTTGCACGGCTTTCTTAAATTCCGGCGCCGAGCGCTGCATACTACCCGTTTGGAACACCCGGTTATGATTTCTGGCAGCATTCACCATCGCCCGGCCTTCCTTCACCGTCAGTGAAAGCGGTTTTTCGCAATAAATATCCTTACCCGCCTCGGCGGCACGTACAGCCATGGCAGCGTGCCAGTGATCCGGCGCGGCGATCACCACGGCGTCGATATCTTTTCTTAATAATAATTCCCGAAAGTCCTTCATGCCGGCCGCAGCCTTGTAAGTGCCCTGTTCGAGTTTTTCGGAGTACCATGTATTAGTAGCATTCACGAATGTATCCTGCTTGACCGCGTACACATCCGAAGCCGCGATAATGCGTGTTTCCTGGGTATCGAGGAAGCGATTGCGTAGGCCTCCGCTCTGCCGCCCGCAACCGATGAAACCCAGTGCAATCATATCACTTGGCGCTTTGTACCCTCGCCCGAGCACGTGCCGGGGCACGATCATGAAGGAAGAGACAACGGCACCGGCTTTCAGGAAATCGCGGCGGTTCAGACGATCGACATTCATATTTTTTCAGGCATTAGTTCCAATTGAATAAATTAAAGGCCGAAGTAAGTGATTCTACTGGATAATGAAGTCTTATATTCGGTTACATTCAACTTCCTAAACCACAGCCGTTATGATCAGACTACTACTGGCAATTGCCCTGGCAATCGTGTTGGCCGGGGGCGCCCAGTCCGGGGGCGCGCAGGTCGCCCCACGCAACATCCTCGCGCAGAAGTACACAGAAAGCGCATTCAAAGAAGCCCTCATCCCGCTCGGTCAATGGGCGCCCTATCCCAAAACACCAGAAGAATGGCGCAGTAAAACCGACCCTGCCGAACTCGCGAAGATTATCAGAGCTGGTGAAGAGGCATTAGAAAAGCCTGTCCCGATGGTCACGGCGAGCCTTTTGCTTGATTTCACCCGTAGCGGCGACCGTGAGCGGCACGCGGCAGCGTCATTCGGAAGGAGAAACCAGTTGATGAACCTTGTCCTCGCCGAAGCCGTCGAAGGCAAAGACCGGTTCATGGAAGCCATTCTCAATTCGGTATGGGCCATTTGTGAAGAAACTTACTGGGGAGTGCCTGCGCATTTGAGTGTACAAAAAGCCCAAAACGGCCTGCCCGACGTACAAGATCCGACCGTCGACCTCTTCGGAGCCGAAACTGCGGGTGTACTGGCACTTACTGATTACTTCCTGGGAGCGAAACTGGATAAAATATCGCCATTGATCCGCCCTCGTATTTACCTTGAAACCAATAAAAAGATATTCGAACCGCTGAACGATCCTAAACGATACAGCTGGCTAAGCACGACCAATCCGGTCAACAACTGGAACCCGTGGATCGTATCGAACCTGCTTATAGCCGATCTTTTACTTGAAAAAGATGCACAAAAGCGTGGCGATAATTCCTATCAGTATATGGTGTACCTCGACCGGTATTTCAATAGCCTGGGCGACGACGGCGGCTGCGACGAAGGCCCGAGCTACTGGTTCGCCGCAGGTGCCAGTGCCTACGACGCCCTGGCGATTCTCGAAAGCGTCACCAACGGAAAAATCAATATTTATGACAATGATCTGATCCGCAAAATGGCCTCCTACGTGTATAAAGTCCACATTGCCAACGACTATTTCGTGAACTTCGCCGACGCCGATCCGAAACTAAAACCGGATGGATTAATGCTTTACCGGTTCGGTAAGGCGGTTCAGGACCCGGAACTGGTTGCGCTTGGCGAATGGGCTTACGGGCAGTTTGGCGCAGTTACCGGCGGTAATGGCTTCCAGCGCCCCAGAAAGGTCTGGAACCTGCTCACGACTGCTGAATTGAAGCAAGATCAATCCAAAACTTATAAACAGGTACCACAATCGTGGCTTTCAGACATTGAAGTACTCACCGCCCGCTCCGACAACGGCCTGTACCTCGCCACCCACGCCGGCCACAATGCGGAAAGCCACAACCATAATGACGTTGGTGATTTCATCGTATACGCCGACGGCGAACCGGTGATCGTCGATGCCGGTCGTGGCAACTATACTGCAAGGACATTTTCTTCCAAAAGGTATGAGCTATGGTTCACGCAATCTCAATACCATAACCTGCCTATTATCAATGGCCTCGGACAGCCGGCCGGAAAACATTTCAATGCGAGGAATGTCAAAAGCAATGTCTCCGAAAACGAAGTTTCGCTCGCGATGGACATCGCGCCCGCATATCCGCAGGAAGCCGGCATTCAAAACTGGAACCGGCTGGTAAAGCTGAACCGCAGTAAAAACACGGTGGAAGTTTCCGATAATTATACCCTGAAACAAAAGCCCGACTCGTTGCAGCAAATATTCATGACAGTCTGTGATGTCGATATCAGTACGCCGGGCAAAATCATCCTCACCACATCCGGTAAAAAAGCCGTCTCGCTCACTTATGATCCAAGGAGCTGGACGGTTTCCACAGAACTTCCCTCGACCGAAGGAATGGAATATAACAGTTTCAAAACCAAATGGGACGGTGCACCGGTTACGCGCATTATACTCACCAGCAAGGTATTGAAACCCAAAGGCAAACACAGTTTTGTTATCACTAAATCCTGATTATTCGTCATGAATCTATCCCGCAGAGATTTTCTCATCAATAGCGCTCTCGCAGGCAGCATCATTCCATCGCTGGCGCAAGAATCGTTTGCAAGCCCGGCCAACAGGGCGGCTGACGACCTGAAAGTCAACATTTTTTCCAAACACCTGCAATTCCTGAACTACCAGGACATGGCCGAAGTGGCCAAAGAACTGGGTTTCGACGGCATCGATCTTACGGTTCGTCCCAAAGGCCACGTATTACCTGAAAAAGTAGAAACAGATCTTCCATTAGCTGTGGAAGCAATGAAGAAAGTGGGCCTTGCGCCGCAAATGTTCTGCACGGCCGTGGAAGATGCCGGGAATCCGGTCGATAAAAAGCTACTTGAAACGGCTGCCAAGCTCGGTTTCAAATACTACCGAATGAACTGGTACCGCTACAATGAGCAAAAAGCGATCCCAGAACAACTCGGCGAATTCAGTACCAAAATGGCCGGTTTGAGTCAGTTGAATGATAAACTGGGCATTTATGGCTGCTACCAGAACCATTCAGGAAGAATGGTCGGTGCGTCGATGTTCGAGATCTGGCAAATCCTCCAAAAGGCCAACCCCAAAACCATGGGAGCCCAATATGACATCCGCCACGCTACTGTCGAGGGCGGCCTCTCGTGGCAAACCGGTTTCAACCTGATCCGTCCGCATATCAAAACCATCGTGATCAAAGATTTTTACTGGGAGAAAAACAGCAGCGGCAAATGGGCCGTGAAAAGCGTGCCGCTGGGTGAAGGAATGGTAGATTTCAAAACCTATTTCAAACTACTGAAAGACCTGAAAGTGGAAGTACCGATCTGCCTGCACCTGGAATATCCGCTGGGGGGCGCCGATCAGGGGGCATTTCAGATTACCGTGGATAAAAAAGTAGTTTTCGATGCGATGAAACGGGATTTACAAAAACTGAAAGAACTCTGGGCAGCCGCTTAACCACCGTCGCATTCGATGAAATTAACGCCCGTCCTCTTATCGGCGTCCTTTGCCGTGCTATGCGGTTTTGTGATCAGCACACATTCCACCGACCAGAACTGGCCTGAATATAACGGCAATGGCGCGCGCAGCCATTATTCTCTATTGAATCAGATCACAAAGGATAATGTAGCGCAGCTCAAAGTCGCCTGGACGTATGCATCGGGCGGCGCGGACACGACGCGTAACCGTACACAAATGCAATGCAACCCGATCGTGATCAACGGCATTCTGTACGGCGTGTCGGCAGGAACACAGGCATTTGCAGTGAATGCGGCCACGGGACAGCCTATCTGGAAAACTAATATCACCGACAATGGTGGTACCACAAGCCGCGGGGTCACCTACTGGTCCGACGGCAAGGAGAAATGCATCTTTTTCGGGGCGGGGAAATACATTTATGCATTGAATGCGACCGATGGATCTCTCATATCAACCTTTGGAGAAAACGGGCGCATTAACCTGAAAACCGGCATCGAGCGCCCCGGCGCAGATGATTACGTGACGTCTAATACACCCAATACGATTTACAAAAACCTGCTGATTACCGGAATGCGGGTTAATGAAAACGAAACCGCGCTACTCGGAGACGTGCGCGCGTATGATGTGCGTACGGGAAAACTGGTATGGACGTTCCGTACCATTCCTGCCAAAGGTGAATTGGGCGCCGAAACATGGCCCGCTAATGCGCGCGAGCATTTCGGAGGTGCCAATGCGTGGGCCGGTATGGCCATCGACCGTGGGCGGGGAATCGTTTACATCCCGACAGGCTCGGCCGCTTATGATTTCTACGGCGGCAACAGGCCCGGCAACAACCTTTTTGCCAACTGCCTCATCGCCCTCGACGCCGCGACCGGTAAACGCCTCTGGCATTACCAGCTCGTGCACCATGACATATGGGACCGCGACCCGCCCTGCCCTCCGAACCTCGTTACCGTCACGCACAAGGGCAAGCGTGTGGATGCGGTCGTGCAGGTGACCAAGCAGGGTTATGTCTTCGTGCTCGATCGCGTTACGGGAAAGCCGCTGTTCCCTATCAAGGAAACCGCATTCAATTTCCCGGCCATCGAAGGCGAAAAAGTGGCCGCCACGCAGCCTATACCCACATTACCGCTCCCATTTACCCGCCAGACATTCACGGCAAAAGACTTCAACGCATTCGTTGCAGATCGGGATTCGCTTGTGGATTTGCTTTCCAAGGCCAAAACAGGCAGCGCCTATATTCCCATCACTTCCAGCATGACCATCTTCTATCCGGGTACCGACGGCGGTGCACAATGGGGTGGTGCGGCGACCGACCCAGGTGGCATAATGTACGTCCCGGCCAAAGAAATACCTGTTTATACTTCTCTTATCAAAAAAGAAATACCCAAAAACGCCACGAGCGTAACCGGTGCCCAGCTGTACCAGATGAACTGCGCAGCTTGTCACGGAGCCGACAAGATGGGCAATCACGATGGCTCCTACCCTTCCCTCGCCAACCTCGAAAAACGTTTGAAACCCGCCCAAATAGAAACCATACTGCAAAATGGCCGCGGTATGATGCCATCATTTACGCATATCCCGGACATTGAGCGAAAAGCCATTATCTCATATCTGATCAATCAGGAAAGTAAGGAAAACATTAAAATCGATTCCAAAACGCAAGTTCCCTACCAGCACACCGGCTACAATCGCTGGTACGACCGCAACGATTACCCGGTAAGTCAGCCGCCCTGGGGCACATTAACGGCCATCGACCTCAACACCGGTCAAAGAAAATGGCAGGTACCACTCGGCGAATACAAGGAACTCACCGCCAAGGGTATTCCGCCCACCGGCACCGATAATTACGGTGGCCCGCTGGTAACCGCCAGTGGCTTGATTTTCATCGCCGGCAGCCGTGACGAGCAATTCCGGGCATTTGACAAAGAAACAGGTGAAATTTTGTGGCAAACTGCCTTGCCGGCGGCCGGCTACGCCTCGGCAAGTACCTATTCAGTGAATGGCAAACAATATGTCGTCATAGCCTGTGGTGGCGGGAAGTTGAATACCAAGTCCGGGGATAAGTATGTGGCGTTTGCATTGCCATAGTGTATTTTTTTACTTCGCCAATTTAAATGTAAGACTAACTTTGCGAGCATTAGAATAAGCTCATTACCTTTTCAATTTAAAACTATGCCTTCAAAAATTCTCAATGTCGGTTTAATAGGTTTCGGTTTGTCGGGGCGGTATTTTCATTCGCCGTTCCTGAGTACCAACCCGAATTTCAAGATCAAAACGGTGGTCGAAAGGACCAAAAACGAGGCGCAGGAATTTGACCCTACCATCGGCAATGCGCGATCGGTGGAAGAGCTGCTCGCCGACGAGGAAATCGACCTGGTTTTCATTTGCACGCCGAATGATACGCATTACGAGTATGCGATGGATGCGCTCCAGAATGGCAAGCACGTCGTGATCGAAAAGCCGTTTTCAGCCACCGAAGAAGAAGCCCGCGAGCTCGTGAAAGTGGCCAAGGAAAAAGGCCTGATATTGACAGCCTATCAAAACCGCCGCTGGGATTCCGACTTCCTGACCATTCAGAAACTGCTTGGTGAAGGGAAACTGGGCGATATTATCGAATACGAATGCCGATACGATCGCTACCGTGAGGCTGTGGCCGGCTCATGGAAAGAACGTGCCGTGCCGGTCGGCGGTAATGTGTACAACCTCGGCCCGCATCTGATCGACCAGGCATTGGTGCTCTTCGGCGAGCCACAAACGGTGACGGCCGATATACGCATCGTCCGTCCGAACAGCGAGATCGACGATTATTTCGACATTCGCCTGGGCTATGCCGACAAGTCGGTGATCGTGAAATCGAGCCTGATGGTGTATGAGAACCATTTGCGCTATGTATTGCATGGTACCAAAGGCTCGTTCATCAAAGGCGGCCTCGACCCGCAGGAAGAAACGCTGCGCAAAAATGTACTACCCAGCGAAAAGCCCTGGGGCGTGGAACCGGAAGACCGCTGGGGTAAGCTGTATAGCGCGGCATTTACCGGAATTGTGAAAAGCGAAGCAGGTGATTACATGCCTTTTTACCAGAACGTATACGATGCGATCGTCAATGGCGCCGAGCTGGCAGTGAAACCGGAAGAGGTGTTGCGTACCTGCCGTGTGATCGACCTGGCATTCCAAAGCAGCAACGAGAAGAAAGTTTTGGCCTACTAACCGCTGCAATAAAAGCAAAAGGCAGCCCGAAACCCCCGGACTGCCTTTTTTCTTGCCTGATCGGCCTATATTACTTAATAACAGCTGTTACCTGACGTTTTGTTTCAGTCGAGATCGCGAATGGCTTTGTCGAGATTTCGCTGCCATTGTTGATAATGAAGCCATAATTTCCGTCTGCCAGGTTCGACAAGTCGAAGATCTTAGTGTAGTTTTCAGACTTCGGGATCGATGTGCTGTAAACGATTGTCCCTGTGTAGTCTTTGATCACCAGTGAAGATCTTTCTTTTACGTTTTCAAGAGACAATTTGAATTTCAATTCTGCACCTGAAACCAGCTCGATAGAAGCGTTGTTTTCTTTTACTTTGTCAGCAGCGATTGAAAGATTTGCAGTTGATACTCCCACCAATACTGCGATTGCCAAGATAGTCTTTTTCATTTTATTCTTAAATGTTTAATGTCTGAATCAATGTTGCCAATTTGTACTTTTCAGGCATTTCCCTGATCAAGTTCTCTGAGCAGCTTTACGTTTCCGCTTTTTGCTCTTTGGACATTACAAAGGTATCCAACACTGTGATTAAAAGTCAATAAGAGCATTTCACACCTGCAAAAGTTCTTTTTTGAATGGTGTATTAATATTGGAATAATACTATGATTATAGGAAAAATACAGCAAGTCGTTTGAAATTTGCCAGTTCTATTAGAATAGTACAAATCACCTATCATTGTACTATTTTTATATATTTGAATAGTATACTTAGTTAGTAGAATTGCCACGAAGGCACGAATATTCACGAATCCGTTAAATTCGTGAATATTCGCGGTCCGCCGCTGCGGTGCCTTCGTGGCAAAAAACTCCAAGCCAGTTAAAGTATTTTCAATAGCCAGCCGTCTACCCATCTGTAATAGCATTAAAAGTCCGTTTGACGCAGAAAAAGCCAAATATCATCCAAACCGTCGCATCCTATGGTAAGCAATTGCTCGGATTCATCCGGCAGCGTGTGAATACCGATGAGGATGCGGAGGATATTTTACAGGATGTTTGGTACCAGCTGAGCACCGTGCCGGAGATTGAGGCGATCGAACAGATGAGCAGCTGGCTGTACCGCGTGGCCCGCAACCGGATCATCGATAAGTACCGCAAACAAAAGCCCGAATCGCTCGAAGATTTCGGCTACGAAGACGAAGACGGCGAGTTCCACTTCAAGGACATCCTGCTGGCCGACGACAATACGCCCGAAACTGCCTATTTGAAAGACCTCTTTTGGGAGCAATTGAACATTGCTCTGGACGAACTTCCCGAAAATCAGCGGCAAGTATTCATCTGGAATGAGCTTGAAGACCAGACGTTCCAGGAAATCGCTGACCGTACCGGAGAAAATATCAAAACCTTAATATCCCGTAAGCGCTATGCAGTCCGCCACCTTCGTGAACGGCTCGAATGCGTGTACAGGGAGTTTGTAAATTATTAAATTTGTTGACCATGATGAACCCGCACAACAGAGGTAGGAGATTTCGGTTTGCGCTACCGGTTTTTATCCTGATCGCAGCGCTCGGACTTGGAGCAGTCGTACAGTGGCTCTGGAATGCCATACTGCCTGGCGCCGCCAATTTTAATCCAATCAGTTATTGGCAGGCGGTAGGTTTGTTTGTTTTGTGCAAAATACTCTTCGGCGGCTTCCGTGGAGGGGCTGGCCAGCACCGGCATCATCACAAATGGCAGAAATTCAACCGACATTTCGGTCGGGAAGGACGCGAGGGGATGTTGGCGTGGAGAAATAAATGGATGCAAATGACCGACGAAGAACGCCGGCGCTTCCGCCAGGAAATGCGTAACCGGTGGCGAAAACCACCTGAGAATATGTAATTTATATCAAGCCCGGCCCGACAGCCGGGTTTATTTTTTGCATTTGGTTAAAGTATTTTTTCGAACTGCACGTCTGCATTATTGTAGGTGCAAACGACGCGCCAACATTCATCAAAACCAGACAAGATCATGTTCATCGTCATTCTAAAATCCATTGGGGCAGCAGTCCTGGCAGGTTTATTTCTGTTCGCACTCCCATTCCTGATATTCAAAGCCATATTTTTCTTCCTTTTTGTAGGACTGATTTTCAGGCTATTTTCCGGAAGAAGACGCTATCGCAGATGGCGGCACTACCATTCGGGATATTACGGTTATCCTGAGGCAGGCTTCGGCAGTCCGCAGCGGGAATACCTGGCTGACCCGTTTGGCCCGATGCCCCAAAAAGTTTAAACAGTCATTCATCCAACAAACAATCAAATACCATGTGTGATAACAGATTCGGACGTCGCGGCTTTGGAATGCGGCACGACCATTATAGCAGGCATTTCGGCCCGCAACGCGAGTTCCGAGTACCCGTGAACATCGTCAGAAACGACGACAGCTACGAAATGCTCATCTTCGCACCCGACCGTAATAAGGAAGATTTCAAAATCAATGTGCAGGGACTGGAGTTGACTATTTCCTATGAACTGAAAGACAATCTGGGCGAAAAGCGCAACTGGATCAGGCAGGAGTTCAGCAAAAGCTCGTTTCAGCGGACATTCATGATCGACAACACCGTCGATACCGAAAATATCAGCGCCCAATACACCAATGGCATCCTCCAACTGACGCTGCCGATCGTACCCGGCCCGGAGAAGCCTGCGCAGGAAATCAATGTCAACTAAGTGATTAAAAAAAACCTTCATCAACTAAGAAAGCCCCTGCATATCCGCAGGGGCTTTTCTGATTACAAACGCTTAACAAATACTGGTTTTAACTAACCAAAGTCATTTATACGCAGGGTCTTGTATGAGCGTAGCTGCTCCCGCCTTGTACGACCGGTCGATCGCTTCCTGTGGAATCGGGAAAAACTCGTTCTTGCCTTTGGTAAATACTGCACCCTTTTTGTAAACTCTTTTATTGGCTTCTACGGCCACATAGGCATTCAATACCTCAGCCGCAATTCCCCAGCGGGTCAAATCGAAGAAACGGTGACCTTCCATCGCGAATTCGAGGCGGGTTTCGAAACGCACTGCCTTACGCGCGGTAGCGGCATCGGTCCAAGCTTGGTCGTACGTTTTGATCACATAGTTTGCTGCCGGCTCATTCAGAACAGAATAATCATCCCTCGATTTGGGACCTTGAACCGCTTTTTTAACAAAACCAGCCGGGTTTGCGGCGCGTGTACGGATCTGGTTTACCAGCTTCCGGGCATTTTCAAGGTTACCCAGTTCCACTTCGCACTCAGCAAGCCAGAGCAGGATCATGCCATAACGCATAATGCGATAGTTGTTGCTTGAAAGGTTACCCCAGCCATTGATACCAAATCCAGCCTTTTCGGAAATGTGCTTCTTCGGCGAATAGGGTCCCGCATAAGTCTGGTCGCGGATAAAGTCGCTACCGTGAATCTTGAAATCCTTGAAAAGAATACCACGACGACCTACTGTCTGATCCAGACGGGGGTCCAGTGTTCCGGTATAAGGCTCAAAGGGGTCAGTGTATTTCAAACCCTGATCGTTTTTCACGTCGCTGTCATTGAAATTATCCAGCATGGGCAGGCCGGCGGCAGTGGTTTTAAATGCATTCACGAGGTTTTGCGAAGGCTGATAAAATCCGCAGCAGCCCCATGGGTCAATGTAAGGGTGCGCCAAACCTACGCCTGCATCCGCAGCGTCACCCGAGGCACTGGAAACAGCATACTGTATTTCGAAGATCGATTCGACGTTATTACGGGTCGCAATCAGAAAGTTATCTTCAAACTTGGGAGCCAGCGAAAACTTGCCCGATGCAATGATTTGTTCCAGAATAGGCTTCGCTTTTTGCAAAACAGCCACATTAGCTGCACCGGTGGAGATATTCCAGCCCTGGTACATGTAGGCTTTGGCCAGAAAAGCCAGCGCTGCCCATTTAGTCGGGCGCCCCACTTGCGATTGTGCTTCCGGAAGCCCTTCTGATGCCGCTTTGAAGTCGGCTTCGATCATCGGCCATACGTCCTTGTCGTTCGGAACTTTAGTACTTTCGAGATCATCGAGTTTGTAAATCGTCTCGTCGATATAAGGGATCATCTTCCACATTTTCTTTGCTTCAAAGTGGAACAACCCGCGCAGAAAACGCGCCTCGGCGATGATCTGCTTTCTCCGTGCATCGCTTACCTCCGGCACCTCGGCCAACGTGTTGATTACATCATTGGTCCGGGCAATGCCTTTATACAATCCTCGCCATTTGTTTTTGATGTGGTTGTTAGTAGGCTGGAAATCCCACTTCTCAATAAACGATTCCTCAGGCTGGTCACCGGCATCGGTACCCTTATAGGAATCGTCGGAAGCAATCCCGCCGAAAACCCAGCTCTGAATGTCGTTGTTCCACGGATCTTGTCCGTCGAGGCCCTGTCCGTCGATCATCGCATAGGCCCCAACGAGCAAGCCTTCTACGCCCGCAGGTGTCTTGAGGGCCGTCGGGCTGTATTGTCCCTGCGGGTCACGGCTGAGGAATGAGTCTTTGCAAGCCGAAACAATCCCGATTGCGAGACCCACCGATAGCATGTATTTTACAAGTCTTGAATTCATATATATCGAATTTTTAAGATCAGAAGAAAAACCGGTTATCAGAATGACACGTTAAGGCCGAGCAGGAACGTCCGCGACACAGGCATGTAACCGCCGTCGAAACCAAGCGTACGGTCCTCACCGGTCTGAATCTCGGGGTTCAGACCCGTGTATTTGCTGACCGTGAACAAATTCTGTCCCTGCACATAGATCTGCGCGTTGCTGAAACCGATCTTCGCAGCAAGCGGCTTGGGCAACGTGTAAGTGAGTTGCACATTTTTCAGACGGAAATAGGTGCCTTTTTCAACGAAATAGCTCGATGGGCGGCTACTGATCTGGTCATCCGCATCCATAATAGGTACGGTACCTTCTTTGTGATCCGGCTGCCATGCATCGTACAATGCTCGTTTCGCACGATTACCCTGGAAGGTGTTGAAGTCGGTAAAGTAGCGCAGGTAGCTGAAAATTTCATTGCCCACCACACCATTACCAAAAACGGTCAGGTCAAAGGCTTTGTAGCCGATATTCACGTTTACACCATAAACAAAATCGGGGTGCGGGTTACCGATAACGGTCCGGTCGTCATCCGTGATCTTACCGTCGTTGTTAATGTCCGCAATTTTGAATTTACCTGCTTTATTGTAGGAACCGTAAGGTGCCCAGGCTTTGGCTTCTTCGTCAGACTGGAAGATTCCCAGCACTTTATATCCGTAGTAAGACGAAATCGGCAATCCTGCCTGTGTGAGCGTCACCGCGGGCACACGCGAGCCTGCGCCAAAGTATTTGGTATTCTCGCTTTCATCCAGTTTATCGACCGTGTTGCGGTACATCGAGTAGTTGAACGACGCACCATAACGCAAATCGCCTTTCATGGCGGTGTTGCGGTAGGATAGCCCGAGGTCGATCCCTTTGTTCGTCATCTGCCCCACGTTGAATGAAGGCGCGTTCGCGTCACCGGCTGTAAATGTAATCGGCGTCGAGAAGAGCATATCGGTCGTTTTGCGGTTCCAGAAGTCCAATTCAAGGGTCAGCGCGTCGTTCAGGAATGTCGCGTCGAGACCGATGTTATTCGAAGTTGTAGTTTCCCACTTCGCATTGGGGTTACCGAATGAGGAGGCGTCATAACCGATAGTAGGCTGGCTCCCCGAACCGTCGATAGGATAACCTGCGTGGAAAATGTCGGCCCGGTAAGTAGTGTAGGCATTGTAGTCCCCGATTTTCTGGTTTCCGGTTTTACCCCAACCATAGCGAAGTTTCATATCGTTAATGAAGCTCACCGATTTCATAAAGCCCTCATCCGACAACCGCCATCCCAAGCTGAATGCAGGGAACACCGCGCTTCTCGAAGCCTGCTGAAAACGGGAAGAAGCATCGTTACGCAAAATGAATTGAAACAGGTATTTGTCTGCGAAAGCGTAGTTAACTTTCCCGAATTGTGAATAAAGGCTGTAATCCCTGTTTACACCACCGTAGTTGGTCGCCTTTGTAGCGTCACCGAGGTTCAGGTAGTTGATAATGGAAGGAATTTCAAATGCATAACCGGAACGGGAGGCACCGAATTCTTCGGCAAATTCACGAATTGCTTCAATCCCCACATATGCATCTACTTTGTGATTGGTGCCGAAATTGTGGGAATAGCTCAAAGTATTCGTCCAAACCCATTGATACGAGTAGTAATCGGTCGAAGTCGATCCGTTATTAAAGCTACCCTCGACATATTCAGGGTTAGCCCGACCAATGTAGCGGCCCCTTTGGCTTACACCATCAATTCCCAAACTTGTCTTAACAGTCAGATTAGGAATGATATCAAACTCGCCGTAAACATTCCCGAATGCGCGCAAACGGTAGGTACGGTTATCTTTCTCGCGGTACAACGTCGCGTACGGGTTCGAGTTGTTACCAAGGTTAGCACCGCGTGAACCGGCAAAATTACCTTTGATATCGTAGATGGGCAACAACGGGTGGTGCTTGTAACTACCCGATACCGCGTTTTGTTCCTGGTTATTACCAAAACCTCCCTTTCTGTTATCGAACGAAACCGCCAGGTTCTCGCCTACACGGAACCGTTTGTTAGCAGTGGAAAACTCAGTGTTAGCCCGGACAGTGTAACGATCATAACCGATGAATTTCACGACACCATCCTGGCTGAAATAGCCTACTGACAATGCATACCGGCTGTTTTCGGTACCGCCGGTTGCGGACAACTGATAATTTTGAATGGGTGCTGAGGCAGTCAATTCTTTCCACCAATTGGTATCTGCCGCCTTGGTGATGGCGTAAATATTTCCAGGGACGAGCGAGTATTTCGCTGGATCTACCTCCGGCGTCCCCTCCTTGCCTTTGCTTGGAAATACGTAATCCGGAACGGTAACTTCGCCATTCGGGCCGAAAGTATACTGACCGTGCGAAGGGGTTTTCCCCGCGTATTTGTCAGCCAGATACAGGTACTGGCCCAGCTCTTTGGCATTTAATGCTTCTACATCCTTGTAAGCTTTCTGCGTTCCGTAGTAAGCATTGAAGGAAATCACCGGCTTCCCGATTTTACCGCGCTTTGTCGTGATGATCACCACCCCGTTTGCCGCGCGCGAACCATAAATGGAGGCAGAAGACGCGTCTTTCAGGATCTGGATCGTCTCGATGTCGTTGGGATTAAGGTTACCCTGGTTTTCAGTCGGTACGCCATCGATAATGAAGAGCGGATCGTTGTTACCAATTGTACCGAACCCCCGTATCCGCACGGTTGCGTTCCCGCCCGGTGTAGCATCGTTTACAATGTTCAAACCCGACGCCCGGCCTTGTAATTGCTGCGCGAATGTAGTTGCCGGAACAGATTGCAGATCTTTCGCATTGACGGTTGTTACAGAACCGGTAATATCCCGACGTGACTGTGAGCCGTAACCCGTCACAATCACTTCTTCCAGGGCACTTACGTCACTGGTCATCGATACGTCGATAACCGTCCGATTGCCTATCGCTACCTCTTTGGCCGTGTAGCCAATAAATGAAAAAACGAGGACCTGAGCGCTGGAAGGAACTTTAATGGAATACTTCCCGTCTGCGTCAGTGGTAACACCAATAGTTGTCGAACCTTTTAGTGTGACAGAAGCTCCCGGCAGGCTTGAACCGGACTGTTCATCCACCACTTTGCCGGTGACAGTGATATCCTGTGAAAAAGCAGTTAGGGAGATGAGAAAAAGAAGCACGCAAAAAACCAGCCTGCTTCCCAGGTGAAGGTAGTTTTGTTTCATCGTATTTAGTTAGGTTAATATTATTATGCTATTCAAAAATATTCATTTAGAATCATTAAATAATCTAATATCCGCAAAATATATTCAATCAAATATTGAATTGTACTATTCCATTCACATAAACAGATGAGAATTGACATTTTCCAAGAATAGACAAGTAAACGAGCCCGATTTTAATCTAATTTTAATGTTGAAATAAATAAGTGTCAGGTTTACAAATAACACAAAATCAACGATTTATAGTAAAAATCGGGTTACAAACGGCCAAATCAGTGAAGGATTCAAAAAGATAAAATATCCAGAAATGGCTCATCGACATATTTGGATACAAATCTGGAATAATTTTATATAATTAACTTAAATATTTACATTTTCAATTACCCAAAATTAACCTCAAATGAGAAAATTTATATTTCAATAAAAAAGCCGCTGTAAACTCACAGCGGCAAAAAATACTATAATCCGAATTATCTGATATTCCGACGTTTATCACCTATTTCAATACCCTCTTAACTCCTTTTGAGTCAGTTACGGTTACGGATGAAACATAATCGGGCAGAAACAATGCATGACCGGACTGCGAGAGGAACGAAGATCCGTACCCCGGCTCTTCCCGCCTTGACTTTCCGTTTTTTAGATGCAGCAGTACGGACGTCTCGCCAGTCGCCAGGCCAATTCTTCGGGCAGGCTTCGCCGCGCGGTGGAACCGCAACAAGTCACGGTTCTGAGAAGTAACCGAAAGCCAATTACTGTTCGATGAAGCTACCCGCACGAGAGCCTTCATGTTTCCACCCGCCATATAGCCGCTCTCCGAAATACTGAGCGGATGAAAACCACCCTTGCCGTCACCTTTGAGAACAAGCCCATACATTGCATCATACCGTCCTATCGACACCTCGGAGCCGTAATCGTTCCCGGAAAGCATCAGATCGAGGTTGCCGTCCTGATCGAAATCCTCCGCCATCATTCCGAAAAGCGGGGCAAACTGCGCCTGAACAGGCAGCTCTCGCAGAGAGAACTTTCCTCCTCCATGGTTCTCAATATAGCTGCTTTTCATCCACGTAGCCGTCAAATGCAATGCGTCTTTCAGCTCTTCCGGTTTCAGAATATCCGGTAAGCCCGACTCCGCAAACTTCCCGTACTCCTGAAAGCGCTGGCGTACCTGGATCACCTGCTTACCCATGTCGTCACGCGTGTTGTAAGGAAACTCCTTGTATGTATCGTCTTGCGCCTTGTAAAACACCGTCGGTATCGCGTCGAAATAGCCGTCGTTGTTAAAATCCTTCGCATATACGCTCACGGGGCGGCTTTCCGAAGCCCTGCTGAGGGTATTTGTGCCCAGATTCCCGCCAATGTAGTCCATGTCGCCGTCGTTGTCAAAGTCACCCGCTACAAGACTGCCCCACCACCCTTTTTGGGCTTCCAATCCGGTGGTAACCTTCCTGAATTTGCCTTTTTCATTTTTGAGGAAAGTCAACGGCATCCATTCACCTGCCAGTAACAGGTCGGCCCAGCCATCGTTATCATAATCAGTCCAAAGCGCGTCGCATACCAGCCCAACACCGGCCAGCTCCGGCGCCACCGCTGCCGTGGCATTTGAAAAGCGCACCATAGTTCCACGAGAGTCATTCCGTAGAATGTAGCTTGAAACTGGCTTCGGATACTTTCCGGACTCTACCCGTCCTCCAACAAACAAATCCAGATCGCCATCGCGGTCGAAATCAACGGCTTTTACACATGAACCATTCACCAAAAACGGGGGTAATGCGGCTGTGTCGCGTGTAAAATGACCTTTGCCGTCATTGACATACAGTGCGTTCTTCAATGCATCCGAGCCTTCCTGAATTTCATAGCTACCGCTAACGATATACAAATCCAGGTCCTGGTCCTGGTCGGCATCAAAAAGCAGCACCCCCATATCCTCCGAGGTTTTCTCAAAGCCTTCCGGCCCGGGCAGCAAGTCCGCAACCGTGAATTTACCGTCGGGTTTTTGAAGTAAAAAACGGCCTTTATGCAAGTATGCGCCACCAACAAATACGTCCTCCAACCCGTCTCCATTCACATCCCCCACCGCCAGTGCAGGCCCGAATTGTGACATTTTATGCGGCAGCAGTTTTTGAACATTAAAATCGATAATATCCGTTTCCTCATGGCGATAAGGAACATTCAGATCGCTGGTAATATCCGTAAACAGAGGCATAACAGTTGCTTCGGCAGGAGCCGGGGCCAGCACCGCATCTTTCTCCCGAACGACCAGCAACTGATTAGCTTTGATATTTTTCAAAACCTGGCTTTTTCCACCCGGCCAGGTGATTTTCACTTCTTGCAAAACTTTCTCTTTTCCCAGCCCGAAATGCAAAACCGGCTCAACCGTTGACAAATAGCCGCGATATGGTGAATTTTCCCCTATCTGTTTTTTTCCGCCTCCATAAGTGACTTCCGCAATGGCACCGATTCCCGCGCCATTATAACGATCCCCCTTAAACGCAACGCGCAGATAATTGCTTTCTTCCGGTTTTAGCTGAATACTGTTATTGCGATAAACCATCGCCGAATCGTTAATATTATTGACGATGTAATCCAGATCTCCGTCATTGTCCAGGTCGGCGTAGGCTGCTCCGTTCGAGAATCCAGGGGTTTCGATTCCCCAGTCGTTACTGACATCTTCGAAACCGAGATTACCTTTGTTTTTGAATGCAAAATTCCTGATCCTGACGCTTGGAATGTAATCAAGCATCATCATCGGAGCCATAATGCTCGATACCTCGTTGCGGTAAGCGATGAAGTCGAGATCGGTAATGTCCCTGGGAAAGCCATTTGTAATGATTATATCGCGAAGACCGTCATTATCAAAGTCAGTAACCATCGGCGTCCAGCTCCAATCCGTCTCGGCAACGCCGCTAAGCAGCCCTATTTCACTGAAAACCGGAGACTTACCTTTCCCCGAAGCACTTCCCATATTGAGTTGCAACGTATTTCTGGCGACCTGATACTGGTAACCGAATAAATCGTTGTTCTGGTAGGTAACGTAGCTATTTGCAGGCGTCATCATCTTTTTACGGCGATTGGTTGCCGGCATCATATCCACTGCCAACACATCCACAAGACCATCATTATTCAAATCAGCCACATCGTTGCCCATCGCCGAGTGCGAGGTATGTTTGAAATAATTTGCGGCCTGGTCGGTGAATGTACCATTACCATTGTTGATGTAGAGGAGGTCGTTCGTGAGGTAATCGTTTGTAATGTACACATCCTTCCAGCCATCCTGGTTGACGTCAGTCACATTGAGACCCAGGCTGTAACCTTCGATCAGGATACCAGCCTCTTTGGATACATTAGTAAAAACCGGATGATTCAATTTGGTGTCCCAGTCGTTACGATATAGCCGGTCGGTGCGGCGCGACGAGCCATCAACGATCTTTTTATGATACTTGTTGGGAAAGTTGTTATCATCCATTTCATTGACAATCAGGAACAAATCCAGATCACCATCATTGTCATAGTCGAAAAATGCCGCATTTGTCGTGTGCGTCGTATCTGCGATCCCATACTCCTTTCCCATTTCCTTGAAAACCGGCACTTTGTCTTTCCCCAATCCCTGGTTTACATACAGCAGGTTCTCACGCTGCTGCGCCACCTCGCGTACGGATGCGCACACATAGATGTCCAGCAAGTTATCATTGTTGATATCCACCAAAGCCACACCCGTCGACCATTTGTTCTCCGGCGCTACCCCTGCTTTTTCGGTAACGTCTTCGAATTTGAAGTCACCCTTATTTAAATACAACTTATTAGGAGCAGTGTTGCCGGTAAAATATACATCGGGCAGGCTGTCGTTGTTAAAGTCACCCAATGCTACTCCCCCTCCATTGTAGACGTACTCGAATGCCAGAATATTCATAGTATCGTTTTCGGCAATGCGGTTCGCAAACCGGATACCCGTTTCATCAGCGGGCAGTTCGGTAAACGTTTTGAGTTCTTTTTTACAGGATGCAAGCAGGACTGAGCCCACCAAGACAGGGAGTAAGCGCTTAAAAAGCATTTGCAGGGTGCGATAAAGTTGACAGAATCAGGATATCTCGAAATTAACAAAAGGAGATGGTAAATACATACCATCTCCTGTAAATTAGTCAGGTTTGAAATGCTTAGAAACCAGGGTTCTGTTTCAGGACGTCGGCGCCCTGAAGGTCGATTTGGCTCTGTGGTATCGGTAACAATTCGTATTTGGCAGCGAATTTGGCACCACCTAATGCACCGGTAAGTTGCTTCGATTCGAACGTCAGGTAGGCATTGAGTTCCTTTTCGGCAACACCCCAGCGTACCAGATCGAAAAACCGGTGGCCTTCGAGGTTCAGTTCCAGTTTTCTTTCAAAACGCACAGCGGTACGGGCTGCTTCCTTGTCAGTCCATGCAGTTTTATAAGTTCCGATCACATATTTCGCTGCCGGAGCCCCTCCCTTCTTTACGAACCCGTCGGGATTCGCCGCGCGGGCGCGCACCATATTTACATATTCCCGTGCTTTTTCAAGCGTACCAGCTTCTATTTCTGCCTCTGCGGCCATCAGGAGTACGTCGGCGAAGCGGATTACGGTGTAGTTGATCGCCGTATAACCCGGTGTCCAGGAACTGTTGTCCTGCAACGAGCCTACGTCGGTTTTGTAATAAGCATACTTTTTAGGACTGTACGGACCGCCATTGGCCTGGTTACGAATCCAGTCGGCGCCTGGGTGATCGATCCAGTCAAGGAATGGAATTCCGCGACGGCCTACCGAGTGGTCGAGCCGTGGGTCAAGATTACCAGCATCAGGGGTAAATTTGTCTTTGGAAAGCAAGCCCATATCCGATACCACCGCATTTTTGTCTGAATTGTACGAACCATCCAGCAGTGGCAAACCATTGGCATCGGTACGGTGCGAGTTCACCATTTCGAAGCTTGGCTGGAAGAAACCGCAGCAGTTACCGGGGCCATTCGCACCGGTGTTGTAAGGCCAGTTGAGGTCAAACTCAGGGTTCGCATTATTTACGCTACCTGTGTTGGCCGCTGCCTGTACCGCAAAAACAGACTCTGAGTTATTGTCATTCGAAGCGCGGAATACATCGGCATATTTAGGTACCAAAGCATATTTCTTGCCATTGGTAGTCTGCCCGTTTGCAATGATCTGATCAAAAAGCGTTTTAGCCTCAGGAAATTTTTTCTGATAGAGATACGCCTTGGCCAGGTACGAGGCTGCTGCCCATTTGTTGGCACGGCCCACGGCATCCTGTGTTACCGGCAGGTTATCAAACGCAAATTTGAAATCCGCCTCGATTTTAGGCCAAAGGTCAGCATCGTTCTTCACCTTTTCGATACCGGTTCCATAGTCAACCGACTCGTCCACATAAGGTGTATTGCCAAATGCCTTTTTCAATTCGAAATAATAATGTCCGCGCAGGAAGCGGGCCTCTGCGCTAATGCGCGTCTTAGTCGCATCCGTGACATCCGGATCAGCCTTGGCTACGAGGCGCAGTACGGCGTTCGCGCGTGAAATACCTTCATAATTACCTACCCATTTATCAGAGATAACCCCCTGAGTACTCAGGTATTCATAGCGCTGGATCGGGTTGATGTCGCTAAAATCACCGGGGTCGGTACCTTTGTTGGCATCGCCTCCGCGGATGCTTCCCCAAACCCAGTTGCTCGGGCTGGCCATCCTGCCGCCCGCGCCCTTGCCGTTGATCTGGCCATAGACCCCGATCAGCACCCCTTCGAGCCCTTTTGTAGAGGTAAGAAGTTCTTCACTCACCGCGCCTGTGGCTGGCTTATCCAGAAAGCTTTCTTTACAGGAGAAAAACACCGTCATAACGCCGGCGATAATCACCATACTATTTGTTAATATCTTTTTCATCGATTCAGAATATTAATGATTCATTCAATGTAGAAACAGCCTGCTTAAAGATTAGAAACCAAGGTTCACACCAAAAACCCAGCTTCTTGTTACAGGATAGTTCCCCACATCGATCCCGAATTGCGTGTCCGCGTTACCACCTACACCAGGATCGAGTCCCTGGTATTTGGAGATTGTGAAAATGTTGTTCGCTGAGGCATACAATCTCAGTTTCTGCATTTTTAGCTTAGCCAGCAGCGTTTTCGGCAGGTTATAGCCCAGCGAAATGTTCTGCATTCTCACATAGTTGCCATTTTCCACATAGAAGGAATTGGCTTGTGTATTGGTACTGAAGTTAGAAGCGCTTTCAAAAATAGGAATAGTAGCGCCGGTGTTCGATGGTGACCAGGAGTCTTTCACCCTTTCACTGATGGCTGCACCGGCAAACGAAGGATAGAAATCAGTAAACCATTTGGAAGCATTGAAAATCTTGTTACCAATCGAAGTATACATATAAGTTTCGACCTCGAAATTCAGGTAAGTCAATTTCAGATTCAAACCGCCGGTGAATTTCGGAACAGGGCTACCAAGATACATGCGGTCGTCGGCATTGATCATGTTATCGCCATTGATATCTTGATAGCGGAAACGGCCGACACCCTTTCCGTCCTGTGCGGGTGCTTGCTTCACTTCTTCCTCAGTCTGGAAGAGGCCGAGTACATTATAGCCATAGAATGCCGAAAGCGAATGACCCAATTGGTTACGGATTGGCTGCAGACCGCGGTACCCCGGGTTGATACTTGTCAGGTATTTATCACCGCCAAGATCGCCGATTTCGTTTTTCAGAATGCTACCAGTCACATTCAGCTCATAGCCCAGCTTGCCGCCCGCCTTGCCTTTTGTAATGACCTGAAAATCGATACCCTTGTTGGTAATGGTGCCTGCATTCACGTACGGAGGCGTCGCACCCGAGCCTACAACGGCCGGCACCCCTTTCTGAAACAGCAGATCTTTGGAATCTTTCTGCCAGAAGTCAAGGATCACATCGAGTTTGCCATTAAACAATGTCGCATCAAAACCGATATTTTTGGTCACACTGGTTTCCCATTTCGCTGAAGCATTGCCTAGTTTGCTGCGGTAATAGCCTTCGACGGCACTGGTGTTGGAGCCGGTAATATCATATGCCGATGTTCCGATACCCGCCGAGTAGAGGCTGAATTGGTTGTCGGGACGCACCGGATTGGAATTACCCATGTGACCATAACCTCCGCGGATTTTCAAATCGCTTAGGAATGTAAGGCTCTTCATGAAGTTTTCGGAAGTGACGCGCCATGCCACCGACACCGCTGGAAATGTCCCATAACGGGTGTCAAAGCCAAAGCGTGACGCACCATCTCGGCGTAATACCCCGGACACAATATACCGGTCGTTGAATATGTAATTCAAACGCCCGAACAGTGAATACATCGTTACGCCATTAGCAAGTTGGCTGTTTACGACTTTCGAAGACACGTTCGACATATTCACATAATTTATGTCATTCGAAAACGGGTTCAAGCCTGATGCCTGTAAATCGCGACTTTTGTCTAGAGTTAATGATTCCTGACCTACCAAAAAGTCCACATTATGCAAACCGAATGTCTTGCGATATTGCGCGGTGTTCGTAAATGTCCACGAAAAGCGGTATCCCGAACCTTCGCCATAGCCTACTGCTGAGTTATTTTCGGAGTTTTCGTATTGACGGCGCGAATAGTTCCAGTAAGTATAGTTGTTATACTGGGCACCCAGGCTGGATCGCAACGTCAGGTTTTCGATCGGATCGAATTCCAAGTAGATGTTACCAGCTCCGTTCGCGTTGAAAGCGTTGTTGTTTTTCATACCATCCCTGGTCGCCACGGGGTTTCTCGGGTTGTTGAAACCCTTCGCCGCCGTTCCCGCATAACCGCCGAACTCGTCATAAACGGGAATGATCGAAGGCATACGGAATGCACTTAGGATGTCGTTCTCGTCGTTCGCTACCCCCTGGCCGTTATTCGCTCCGCCAATACCGAGCACCTGACGGTAGGTTCCCTGAATGTTCTCTCCGAATCTCAGGTTCTTAAGGATATTGAATTCGGTATTCACGCGGAAAGTGTACCGTTTGAAGCTGTTGTTCAAAAGAATACCTTTCTGATCCTGCAAACCCAATCCTACAAAGTAACGTCCATTTTCACCGCCTCCTGAGAAGCCCAGCGAGTGACGAGTAACAGGTGCTGTGCGGGTGATCGCGTCATACCAGTCGGTACCTGCGCGGTTTGCCCTTACCACCTGATAGACCGTTCCTGCCGTAGGATCTACATTGTATTTTTTACGCTCCGCAGCCAGATCGACGTTACCGGTAACGCCATACGTTCCCCCCACCATCAGGTAATCGGGTATCACAGGCGTTGCGCCTGTACCGAATTGCGGGTGCGTCCAGTTTTTATCGCCCGGCTTCCATCCCGAGTTGCGGAATGCATTCCAGGTCCAGTCCGCAAAATCCGTAGGATTCATCATTTTCTGACCGCTGCCCGGGGTTGTAAAACCGACCAACCCGTCGTAGGTAACGCTCAGCTTTCTGTTGCGGGTACCTTTCTTGGTTGTATAAACCACCACGCCCCCAGCTGCCCGCGCTCCATAGATAGAAGCCGTGGTTGCATCCTTCAATACAGTGGTCTGGTCGATATCATCCGGGTTAAGGAAATCCGTCGAAGTCACTTGCAATCCGTCCACGACATACAATGGTTCATTATTTTCAAAAGAACCGAAACCGCGTACGCGGATCTGGCTATTGGTACCAGGCTGACCGTTAGTAATGACCGTCACCCCCGCCACGCGTCCCTGCAACTGCTGTTCAACGTTTCCTGAAGGTACCGCCGTAAGGTCTTTCGCTTTTACGAGTGATACCGCCCCGGAAGTTTCGCGGCGTTTGTCGGTCGTATAACCGGTCACCACCACTTCTTCCAACGCCGCTACATCGTCTTCCATTTTCACATCGATCACCGTCTGGTTCCCTACGATGATCTCTTTCGTTTTGTAGCCGACAAAGCTAATGACGAGCACATCTTTGTCTGATCTGACATTTACTGCAAAACGTCCTTCCGCATCTGTGTTCGACCCGAGCTGCGTACCTTTTATCAGAATGGTAGCTCCGGGAATTCCTGTGCCCGCGGGATCTGACACAACGCCAGTCACTCTCCGATCCTGAGCAATAGCTGAAAAAACAGTCAGAAAAAGGAGGAGGAAAGTGAATAAATCCCGACCGGGACTTTTGTAGATTATTTTCATATTCCTTAGTTAGGTTAATAAATTATTAGGCACATCAAATTTATAATTATTTAAGCAAATATTTATACGTCAAAAAGACACTATTTTATTTTTTTATAGAATAGTACCATAAATTGATAAAAGAGCGCCACATTATATCACTATCGGTTACATATGTTTTTTAACACGAAAACACCACTTAATCGTTTAAGGAGCCTTATACTATACGATATTAGCACACTTTAATAGAAGATGAGTGACAAATACGCAGGGGACATATGCGTTTTAAGCACAATGCTATGTTCACTCACAAAAAGGTGAGTAACCCAATCATTAGCTACGGAGATTGCTATACGTAAAAAGAAGGATGATTATTCGTCACGCTTCCAGTCAGCGGGAAGAAGGTTCGAGAAACGGTCGTTGCCAAGGTCGCCGGCAATTTCAAAACCCATGGGCATTACAACCCATCCTTGCGGTGTTGTAACCATGTAACCTTGCGGAAATGTTATCTGTGTATAAGCATAGGACATATCCGAATAGGGCGACTTGCCGTGCTTGTTCATGTTAAATACTTCCAGCTGTGTCCGCGACACCACCAATCGCTCGGTGGGCAGCTCTCCCGGGCGCACCAGGCGCATACCGCGCACAGGCTCGATCCGATTGTGGATATGATTATTAATGGTGTTATATCCGTTGACGCTTCTGACCGATTTAAAAATGCGGAGAGAATCCGGAATTACCTGAAAAACCTTGAAACCCTGCTCCTGCAAACTATCGGACACCATGCTCGTCAGCAAATGTTTGAGGGAACCTTTATAAGCTTCTTTCTGATTGGCGCGCCATTGCTTGCGCTGCGCGTCATCTTTCGGGGTCAAAAGCTCGAAACGCGTGGCACCGCCATAGTAAACCTTTCCATTGAAATAATCGAAATCATCCAGATCCTGGTGAATGCGGTAACCCAATGCGTAGTTCTCTATAATCAGCGGCTTCGTTGTCTGCGCTCCAAGATGCCCATCGTCGTCTTCCGATATCCGCAATACCTCCGGGTTCAGCACTTTACACAACTTGCTGAATTTACCCCTTCCCAACAGCTCACGAATAATGATTTTCAAATGCCTCTCGCGTTTTTTATTCTTTTTGGCCACAATGGTCACGCCTTTCAGCTCCTGCCCTTCGCGTAATTTGAAAATAACTGTCTTGGTCCCCGGCTGTTCAAAGCGGAGCGTTTGCTTCATGGTTTCGTAGCCCAGGAACGATACCACCAGTTCGAGGTTACCCACCGCGAGGCCAGGCAAACGATAATTGCCGTTTTCGTCGGAATTGGTCCCTATGGTCGAATTATTAATGAAAACATTGGCGAAAGGCAGCGGTTTACCGGTTTTCTCGTCGGTAACCTTTCCGGTAAGCGTAACTGTACCATTCTGTTGCGCATACGTGCTTATGTGCGCGAGAACAGTCACTACCAATAGCAATAAATAACGGGTAAGGGATATGTGGTTCAAAAAGGGGTGCATCGGATATTCAAGCTTTAAATCTCAAAGATAAATGAGGAGTTTGTAAACTCTGACCCGATACCCGAAATACCCTCCGAACGTTGCATACCCTTTCACTTTCAGCTAAGGCTTTGTTTTTAATGTGGCCGTCTTTTGGGACGAGGCATATGAGTTTTCCGCAACAATCTCAGCAAAAATGATCGAAGTCACGTTTTTGCCTTTTGGCGCCGTAATGGGCACTTTCATAACATAATTGCGCAGCTCGGCATCGTACTTCTGAGCACCAGCAGGAACGGTCGCAATAAGTGTCTGCGAACCCGAGGCCGTCGGCGCGGAATAGATTTTGAATTCCTTAACAGCTACTTCCGAGGTATATTCGATATTCACATTCACGGTACTGAGCGAATCCACCGTGATAGTCGTTTGGAGCACGCCGGCCGCATTATAGACTTTCGCATCGCCAAGCCAGACAACGGCGATCTGGGCGACCTTCCCGTTACTGACCAACAACTCCTCGAACAAATCCGGCTCTTTATAGCAGCTGGTAAGTATCACCATGGAAACCAGGCAGGCAAGAATATATTTCAAGATCAGTTTCATATTATTTCTGTTTTAAAAGTCTATTTGTTGATCAGCCACATCTGCACTTCGGGATCTTTTTGGTTAGCAAGCACAGTTTTGGAGTTCCGGGTAATTTCCGAATCGGGGTATTTCATCCGTTGAATGCGTTTGCCCTGCAAATCCGGGTTCGGGTTGGCAGGCATTGGAAAATCCAGGTAGTCATATTTTCGGATATCCGTCCAGATATCACCGATAAGCAGCATGGATTTGAACTTTTCGGTAACGATTTGCTTCGCAGTCAGCCTGGAAGCACCTACATCGATCTTGGCGTCTTTCAGGAATTTGTCAATATCAGCCTGCTCAACACCTACTTTTTTCATATTAGCAGAAATCATCTCCTGATAAGCCGCATATCCGGCCGCCGAGGTACCTCCGCCTGCATTGCCGGTCAACCTCGCTTCCGCTTCGATCCCTTTCAGCTCGGAATAAGTCATCATAACCAGCGGTGAATTAATATTCGAATGCCAGGCTTTGTTATTCAGATCGACGGTGGATCCGCTGCCGGAGCCCGGTATCACGCCGGAATAGACCGTCTGGTTGTTTTTCAACCCAATCACTTTCGATAGGCGCGGGTCGGCAACGCCCTGAGTGGTGCCATTAAAAAGATCCACAATCGTATTGGAAAACGTGACCGAGAGGTTACCCGTCGTATTCGGAATAGCCACTTTACTATACCAGGGGCTGAGGTTTTTGGAATTATACTGCAATTGAAAATCATCTTCATTTCCCTTCATACCCTTTTCCAATGCCGCAAGCGCCCCCTGTGCGGCCTGTTGGGGATTCCGCAATGAACCATGCCAAAGGTAACGGGCGCGCAGCGAATAGGCCAACCGGGTCCATTTGCCCAGATCCCCCTGGTAAATAAGGTCGTCCTGGCCAGGTTTGGCACCGGTGCTACCACTGAGCTCGGTCACCGCCTCGTCGAGGAGTTTGTTAATGGTCGCATATATCTGTTCCTGCGTGTCGTACGCGGGAGAGAAATTCTTCTGATCGGCCTGGCTGTATGGCACGTTCTCCCAATTGACGGTCGCCAGGCCGAGATTGTAAGCCGTAAGCACTTTTGCAATACCTACATAGGCCGGCGAGGCTTCCTCCTGCCCTTTTTTGATAATAGCATTCAGTTGCGGCAATGCATAGAGATAAAGGTTTGACCAGCCCAGTGTATTATCCGTTTCGGCATACGTATCAATGCCGTTAGCACCCAGCGCACTGCCCAGTTGCTGCGCATACTGACAAGCCACATAAGCCTGCTGAAAACTCGCTTCGGCGGTGTAGAACTGGGCGGTAGGCAACAGCTCCTGCATAGTCGCGTCGCCTTTTAGAGTTCCGTCCGTATTGACGTCCAGGAATTTATCACAGGCCGTCAGCAACAGAGCCAGCAAAGGCAGCAGTTTGAATATGTATCTGATATTTTTCATATTTTCCTAAAAATTGACATTGATACCCAACTGAAAACTGCGTGTAGCCGGATTGTTCCGTCCCACAAAGCCAATAATGTTGGTCCCCGAGCCAAACGTGAGGGCTTCCGGATCATACCCGCGGAATGGTGTATTTAAAAAGAGGTTTGTACCAGTAAAATTGAATCGAACACCTCCCTTGAAAATCGATTGGGCCAGTGCCGCTTTCGGTATCGCATAGGAAAGGTTCACCGTCCGCAAACGGAACCACGAACCGTCCTGAATATTAAACTGCGCCGAGTTGCCCATATAACGCGCTGTCGACGGGTTGTAGAACGCATCATCGAGCACCACCGACTTGGTGTTGGGAACGTATGTTACCGAGTTGTCCGCCCCTTTTTGTTCGACAACGCCTTTAAATACTACCCGTTCATAGCGCCGGCCTGTAATCTCGATCGACCCTGCGCGAAATGCGTTGCGCTCGCCCAGATCGACCACATCACCGCCCTGCCGCCATTCCAGTAGGAACGAAAGACCCAGTCCGCGGTAGTTGAAGGTGTTGGTAAGTCCGGCTGTCCAATCGGGTAACGCATTGCCCCAGGGAACAGTCACCTGGCTGGTAAGCGGGAAACCGTTCGGCTGAATGAGCAACTGGCCATCCGGCGCACGCAGGTAGTCGAGCCCCCAGAGCTCGCCGAGCTTGCTGCCTTCCCGCACTTTCAGCACGCCGCGGCTGCCATTATCGAAATAGGAGATTTCTTCAAGCTCATCCGGCATCTCGATCACCTTACCCGACATTTTGGTGAAATTCAATGACATATCCCAGGTGAAACGGCCAGTTGTCACCGGCTTGAAAGTGGCCAGCAACTCGATGCCCTTGTTTCGGATCAGGCCAATATTGGTGTAATAAAATGAATACCCGGACACATTCGAGACCGGCGCTCGAACGATCTGATCCTTACTATCCATTGTAAAATAAGTCGCATCTAGCATGAGCCGGTTCCTGAAAAAACGCAGCTCGGTACCGAACTCAATGGAGGTGGTACGCTCGGGTTTGAGGTTGTCTGCCGCCGTGGTAGACCGGCGGACATAGCCGGGTACCGTGTTGCCGAACGGAAAGTTGTCGGCCAGCTCGTAATACACGCCTATCACGTACGGGTCCGTACCTTTACCCACCTGCGCCCACGATGCGCGGAGCTTCCCGTAGCTGAGGATACTATTTTTAGGAAGATTTTCGGTAAAAATGTACCCGGCGCTGAATGAAGGATAAAAGAACGAGTTATTGGCCTTGGGAAGCGTCGACACGATATCGTTACGCCCCGTCGCATTCAGGTAGAGAATGTCCTTGTAGCTCAGTTTGGCATCTGCGAAGAAGCTCACGATCCGGTATTGCAGCGGTGAGTAAAAACGTTTTTGCTGGTTACGGTAGCTGCTGATCTCGTCGGTAAAAGGTGCCTTCCAACCTTCACCGCGCTCGTAATAGCTGTCGGGCCGCTTGCTGCCTACCACCGAATTTCCCACCATCAGCGAGCCATTCCAACTTTCGTTGAGCTGCTTGGTGGCCGTCACATATAAATTAGAGTTGATTTCGCGGTAATTGATATTTTCCTTAATTAAAAAGCCCTTAACGGCCGTGCCTACATCGAAAGTACTATCGACCTGCCGCTTGCGGCGCTCGTTGAACGCATCCATCGTGATCTGGTATTTGGCGCTCAGCCAGTCGGTAATGTTGTAGTTCAAGGTGACGTCGGCGATGTAACGGTTGACGGCATCGATCCGCGGGCTCTTTCTGACGAGGTAAACGGGGTTGTCGGTGAAACCGGGCAACAGGTTCTTGTAAGATCCGTCGGGATTCAGATAGTCGTTCACATCATAGGTGTTCGGCCAGTAGGACAATGCGCTGAAAACCGATTTATCGCCGGCAGGCGGACGCTTTCCACCCGAGCGAATGTAATTGAACGAGCCCGACGCCGAAAAGCGCTTCGTAAAATTGTAGGTACCGGCGATTTTGGCGGAAGTCCTTTCAAAATAGGTAGCCGGCACAATGCCTTGCTGGTAATTATGTCCCGCTGAAACATAAATGTTGCCCTTTTCGCTTCCCTTGGCGAGTGTAATATTATTGTTGGTTCGAAAGCCCGTTTGGTAAAACCCTCGGAAGTTGTCATAAATGCGGTCGGTAGTGTTACCGATGATTGACGGACCGAACGACTGATAAGGCGTCCGCTGGCGTACTTCGGTTGGCGAGATAAACTCTCCGAAACGGCCTTGCAGGAAGCGCGTCTGGATATCCGGTGATTTGCCCAGCACATCCACCCCACCTGACAACGACAACGAGACGTTGAGTTTCCCCGACTTTCCGCGCTTGGTGGTGATGATAATGGCGCCGTTGGAAGCCCGCAAACCGTAAAGTGCCGTTGCCGCGGGGCCTTTCAGTACCGAAATGCTTTCGACGTCGTCGGGGTTGATATCGGCAGCTCGGTTGGTGTTGGCAAACTGCTCGGCAGCTCCGGGAGAGGCCGAACCAGCGCTGGGCAGCGGGTTGCCGGCCGTAGTAGCATTGCTGATGATTATGCCGTCGATCACAAACAGCGGCTGGTTATCGGCGCTCCCGCTGAGCGAAGTAATGCCTCTCAGAATGATGTTCACCCCTGCCCCCGGCGCACCGCCAGAGCCGGTGATTACCGCGCCGGCAATCTTCCCCTGCAATGCGCCCACCATATTCGGATTGCCCGACTCTTTGATTTCATCGGACCGGATCGACTGCACCGAATAGCCGATCGCCCGCTTTTCCTGCGTCTGCCCGAGTGCAGTAACCACGACCTCGTCGAGCATCGACACATCGGCTTCCAATTGCACATTCACATTGGAACGCTGATTACCCAAAACGACTTCCTGCTTTTTAAAACCAATAAAACTGAATACCAGTACAGCTCCCGGCCCGGCCTGCACCGAATACGCCCCCTTTTCGTTGGTGGAAGTGCCTTGCGAAGTCCCTTTGACGCTTACACTGACGCCCGGAATCTCGGTACCGTCTTTGTCCGTGACTATCCCCGTCACCGGACCGTTTTGTGCCCGAACGGCATTCCAGCAGAAAGCCATCGTCAGGTACAGCAACATTGCGTTGTTGTGAAGTAGTTTTTTCATCATGCGTTAGCTAGGTGTCGTTATATGATACATGTAATTTACAATTCGTTCTTTAAAAAGTATCACTTAGAGTCATCATAAGACAACAAAAGGTAACATATTGATTACCCAGCGGTGTATCTGGCCTTACCCTGTGCATGTATTTCTTTTCAAGTTTTCGTCGGGAAATACCATTACTAGAAAAATAGTTTGTTAACTATAAAAATAGTTTTAATATTTACGACATGGAACTTGAAAAGCTCACCAACAAAGAAGAGGAAGTCATGCAGGTGCTATGGAAGCTGGGCACCGCATTTGTTAAAGATATGCTTCCGCTTTTCACCGAGCCGAAGCTACATTACAACACCGTTTCGACCATTATCCGGAATTTGGAAGAAAAGGGTTATGTATCGCATAGGCAATTCGGGAATACCTATGAATACTTTCCGGTCGTGAAGCAGGAGGATTACCAGAATCATTTTGTCTTGGGCAAGGTCGTTGGCGGGTATTTCAACGATTCTTACAAGGACCTGGTTGCCTATTTCGCGAAGCAGGAAAAAGTGACGCCGGACGATCTGCGCGAGATCATCCGGATGATCGAAGAAGGAGAATAGAGTATTGATGTATCACATTCATCCGCCGACTTATGCTGATCCCTTACCTCATGAAAGTCAGCCTCGTGCTGGCCGTGCTCACGTTGGCCTATCGCTGGCTGATCCAGTTTGAAACGTTTTCGAAGCTTAATCGTGTGCTGCTCTGGCTCAATGTAGCCGCCTCATGGACATTACCATTGATCAGCCTGCCCAGCTGGGGTCCTGTGGGGGTACAAACCGACTTCCACCACAGCATTCCGAAAGTAGTGGGGAAGCTGCCGATGCTCAGTGCACCGATCGCGACCATTCAATCACAGCCTTTCGCGGCATCTACAGAAGCAACGTTACCGGCAATGAACGCCGCAGATTGGATTAGTGCCATTTACTTTTCGGGCATGCTCGTAATGGCAGGATATTTCCTTTTTCAGATTTGCCGCTTGTTCCTGCTGGTTGCCCGCGGCCGGAACTAAGAGCACCCCGACGGCCCTTCCGTCGTGCATGTGGCTGGCGTTTCACCTTTCTCGTTTTTCAAATGGATAATGCTCGACCTTTCGAAGCATTCCGATCGCGAGCTGCGCAATATCATCGCGCACGAGGCTGAACACGCGCGGCAATGGCACAGCGCCGATTTGCTGCTGGCCGAGATCCAGAAGATTTGTCTGTGGTTCAACCCGTTTGCATGGGTTCATCAAAAACTGGTACAGGAAAACCTCGAATACCTCGCCGACCGCGCTGTGCTGGATAGTGGCTTTGAGAAAAAGCAATACCAATACAATTTATTGAATGCAGTCTTGCAAGCGCGGGAATTGCCGCTGACCAACTCATTTGCCCGGTCGCTGCTCAAAAAACGCATTCAAATGATGAACCGGGAGCCTTCGCATTACCTGGTTTGGGGCAAATATGTAGCTGTGGTGGCATTGGTCTATCTTTCGTCGGCTTTCGTGGCCCCATATCGGGAACAAATTGTTGAGCTAGCGCCCGAGGTGATCAAGCCGTTAGTGAAGCCGCTGGTCGGAGAAGTGATCTTACCACCCGTTGTAACGCAAGATTCCGTTTCGAACTCGGTGAAAAACGAAGAAGCTAGTCCGCTTCCGTTACACGCAACGCTTGCCGATCAAGTGCTTGACACGGTTCAGAGCGCGAAACAGCCCAAAGTGAAGGGTGTACAGATCGTGGGTCAAACTTTGTATTGGGCTATCATGCCGATGATGACCTGGGATGATATCAATGAAATCAAAGCGGAGGTTCAAAAGTTCGGGCAGGAGTTCCAGATCAATCAACTGCAATTCGATCCATTACAAAAATACATTACCGCCGTATCAGTCCGCATTAACACCAAAAATGGATTTGGAACAGGAGAAGAACACGCCAACAGCGAGTTTGAGCCTATGAAAGGCTACTCGGGATATATCTCCGAACAGGGAAGCGGCATGGGACAACTCCCTCCCGACCCCCTCGGCAAGGAAATGGAACAAGATTACCAACAATCCCTCGCTATCGCAAAGAAAAATGAAGTAGCCTATTTCGAATACAAGCTCGGGCAAAGCCTTGGAACGCACACGGCAAGCACATTTACACGGCAAGTTCTGACCGGGGCATCCGCGGAGAATTTTTATAACAAAAACGGTTTCGGCAAATCAGCCGACAATACTTTACACGTATCGGAATACCATAAAAATGCCACTTTTTACCTGAACACAAACCCTTCCACATTTACCGAGCTGAATAACATCCCATTTTCCAGAGTCGAACGGATAACCTTACTGGAAGATAACGCCAGGCGAAAATACATTGTGGTTTACGCCCAATAAAATGCGAAGGCGGCCCAAACGAGCCGCCTTCGCATTTATTAAACTATCAATAAGGCATTATTTCAAATTCAGCTCCTCGCCTATCGCCTTCACCTTCTCTTTCAAGGAAGCATAAACACTGTCGAAATCCTCGTTCTTTTCCAGCGCAGCACGCACTCCTACATAAAATTTGATCTTCGGCTCGGTACCGGATGGACGGCAAGTGAATTTCGTGCCGTCTTCGGTGAAGAACTGCAATACATTCGAAGATTCGATACCCATTTCACCTGACGGAATCGCAACCGTATTACCCGATTTGAAATCCGTTGTGGTCAATGCCTTGTAATCGTCCATTCTCACAACCGGCGATCCTGCGATGGTTTTTGGCGGGTTAGCACGGAAATCGGCCATCATCTGCTGGATTTCGTCGGCGCCTGACTTACCCTTTTTGGTCAGTGAGATCAGCCCTTCGTAATAGAAACCAAACTGTTTGTAGATTTCCATCAGCATATCGAAGAGGCTCAGCCCTTTGTCTTTCGCATAAGCAGTAAGCTCCGCGATCATCGCGCAGGAAGCGATTGCGTCCTTATCGCGCACCGCGTCGCCGATGAGGTAACCGTAGCTTTCCTCGCCGCCGCCGATAAATTGCTCCTGTCCTTCTTTTTCGCGGATTACCTGGGCGATGTATTTGAAGCCGGTAAGTGTATTGTAGCATTTCACGTCGTAAGCGGCCGCCATTTTGTCGATCAGGTCGGTGGTAACGATGGTTTTACACACAAACTGCGTTCCCGTGAGCTTGCCCGCGTCTTTCCACGCATTCAGGAGATAATAAATAAGCACACTGGCAGTCTGGTTTCCGTTCAGGAGCTGGATTTCTCCGTGGTGGTTTTTCACCGCGATACCCACACGGTCGGAGTCAGGGTCGGTACCCATTACCAGATCCGCATCAATTTCCTTCGCTTTTTCCACCGCTTTGGACATGGCTTCGCTTTCTTCCGGATTTGGATAAACGACCGTCGGGAACTGGCCGTTACCTTTCGGTTCCGCCTGTTCTTCAATCACCGTCACTGCTTCGAAACCCATTTTGGCCAGCAATTGCGGCACCAGCGTCACTCCGGTTCCGTGCAATGGTGTATAAACGATTTTCAGATCTTTCTGGCGTTCCAATGCACCCTTCGAAATAGAAAGGGAAAGAATATGATTGATGTATTTTTCGTCCACCTCGGCACCAATTTTAGTAATTTTCGAGGCATCGCCATCAAATTTCACCTGGTCGATCGACGTGATCGCATTTACTTCGTTAATAATATTGGTATCGTGCGGCGCCACCACCTGCGAACCGTCGGTCCAGTACGCTTTGTAGCCATTATATTCTTTCGGGTTGTGCGATGCTGTCACCACTACCCCACTTTTACAGCCCAGCAGGCGGATTGCGAAAGAAAGCTCCGGTGTCGGGCGCAAGCCTTCGAAAAGGTAAACCGAAATGCCATTTGCCGAGAAAATATCCGCGATAATTTTCGCAAACTCATCCGATTTGATACGGCTGTCGTAAGCTACGGCCACACTTTTTGCCTCGTTCGGGAATGCCTTGTTGAGATAATTAGCCAATCCCTGGGTAGCCGTACCCACGGTATAGCGGTTCATGCGGTTGGAACCAATGCCTATGAGGCCCCTTAATCCGCCTGTGCCGAATTCGAGGTCTTTATAAAACGCATCCGTCAATTCAGTATCATTGCCTTCATCGATCAATTGTTGAATGGATTGTTTCGTATCGATATCATAATCACCGTTGAGCCAGCTGCTCACTTTGGTCATCACATTCGGTTCCAATTTTGCAGTCATAATCGAGTTAAATAGAATTAATTAAGAGAATTTAAAATGTATGTACCGTTCCTATTTGCTAATCTCCATCGGTTCCTTCTCAATTGCCGAGAACTGTTCCTTCGCGGTTTTATGGATCAATTCTGCAACAAGGCCCGTCCAACCGGTCTGGTGGCTCGCCCCGCATCCGCGCCCATTGTCACCGTGGAAATATTCGTAAAACAGAACGTGATCGTTAAAGTTAGGGTCTTTCTGCATTTTCTCATCATGACCATACACCGCGCGCTTCCCTTCCGAATCCTTCTTGAAAATATCAATCAGGCGACAGGCAATGGCCAATGCCGCGTCTTTGATCGTTGTAAGGTTGCCGGAATTCGTCGGGTATTCGATCATGAAATCCTCACCATAATAGGTATGGAATTTCATCAGTGAGTCAAAAATGAGGTAATTGAGCGGAAACCAGATCGGCCCGCGCCAGTTGGAGTTGCCACCCATAATGTCGGTCAAAGCTTCCGCAGGCGTGTAATCAACCTGCAAGACCTCCCCGTTGATATAAAACTTATAGGGATTTTCCTCGTGGTATTTGGATAATGCGCGCACGCCGTAATCGGACAAGAATTCGCTTTCGTCAAGCATCCGCTTCATGATCATTTTCATCCGGTGGCCGCGCAGGATCGACAGCAATCTGTTTTCTCCCTTACCTGATTCAAACCAGCGGGAAATCAAACGTGCCAGGTCCGGCCGGTTGGCCAATACCCATTCTACACGTCTTTTGAAGATCGGAAGCTTGTCCAGATTCTGCGGATCAAGGATTTCCACCGCAAATAGCGGTATCAACCCTACGATCGAGCGGACTTTCAGTAGAATGCTTTGCCCATTCGGAATATGGATCACGTCATAGTAAAACTGGTCTTCCTCATCCCAAAGGCTGATCGACGAGTTTTTACCTCCTATCGACTCCATCGCACCTGCAATGTGCAGGAAGTGCTCGAAGAATTTGGAAGCCATATCCTGGTAAACACCGTGTACCAGCGCCACTTCCACAGAAATGCGCAGCATGTTGAGCGTGTACATCGCCATCCAGCCCGTCGCATCCGCCTGTTGCAGCTTACCACCGAACGGCATGGGTGTCGAACGGTCAAATACGCCGATGTTATCGAGTCCCAGGAAGCCGCCGCTGAAAATATTGTTACCGGTATCGTCCTTCTGGTTGACCCACCACGTAAAGTTCAGCAGCAGTTTATGGAATATCTTTTCCAAAAATTCAATATCCCCTACGCCATTGTTCTGCTCCCGATCGATCTCGTAGACTTTCCAGGTCGCCCATCCGTGTACCGGTGGGTTTACATCGGAGAAATTCCACTCGTATGCGGGTATCTGCCCGTTCGGATGCATGTAGTACTCCCGCAGAAGGATTTCGAGTTGTCTTTTAGCAAAATCGGCGTCCACCCTTGCCAGCGGCACACAATGGAAGGCCAAATCCCAGGCTGCAAACCACGGGTATTCCCATTTGTCAGGCATTGAAATAATATTGGCCGCATATAAATGCTTCCAACCCGAGTTACGGCCCCACTTACGGCCCTGATTTGGCCCTGGCTGTGCAGGGTCGCCCTTCAGCCATTCGTATACATTGTAATAATAGAATTGCTTGCTCCAAAGCATCCCGGCATAGGATTGCCGCTGAATCGAACGGAGGTCGGCGTCGGTTACGTCTCGCTGCAAGTCATCATAAAATTCATCAGCCTCGCGGATCCTTTTATTAAAAAGATCTTCAAAACCACCGAAAGGCTCTGAAATGGAATGATTTACAAATCGCAAGCGAAAAGTAGCGCTTTCGCCGCCCTTAATTGTCCGGGTAAAACGGGCAGCTGCTTTTGTACCAATATTGTTCGGGTTAACCGTATTCGATTTCTGACCGCTTACAATGTAGTCGTTGATACCATCCTTCGGATAAGCGGTATTGTTCGCCGTACCGTAAAGCTTTTTGAAGTTCGTCTCATTCTCGCAGAAGAGCAATTCATCCGCACCGTCGAGGTAAAGGTTATATTTCCCGTGCTTCCGATGCGTTACTTCGATCAGGCGGTTTGAAATGCCATTCATGATCGGTTTGTAATTGAAAGCTTCGTAACCCCACGACCAGGTGTTCCGGAACATAATCTGCGGCAGCACGGTAATCGGCGCATCTTCCTTACCCCGGTTGAAAACCGTCACTTTCATCAGAATATCCTCTTCGTCGGCCTTGGCGTGCTCGATAAAAATATCGAAATACTCGTCGTTATCGAACACACCTGTGTCCATGATTTCGTATTCGGGATCTTGTTTGCCCCGCCGGCCATTCTCCTGGCGCAGTTTGTCGTAAGGAAACGGCTGCTGCGGATATTTATACAGCATTTTGGTGTACGAATGTGTAGGTGTGCTATCGAGGTAATAATACATCTCCTTCACATCTTCCCCGTGATTCGACTCGCGGTTAGTGAGACCAAAAATGCGCTCTTTCAGTATTTTGTCCTTATGGTTCCAGAACCCGAAAGACAGACATATATGTTGCTTGTTATCAGAAAAACCACCGATCCCGTCCTCACCCCAGCGGTATGCTTTGGAAAGGGCCATTTCATGGGTAATATAGTTCCAGGCATCGCCATTACCGCTATAATCTTCCCGTACCGTGCCCCATTGGCGCTCCGATAAGTAAGGTCCCCATTTCTTCCATCCCTTATTTTCTGTTTGAAGACTTAACCTAACTTTTTCAGCTCCTTGTGCCATTAATCCGTCAATTTTTCGAAAGGAATGAATTTCAATAATTACCCAATTTAGAAAACCGGCTTTCAAAAACACCAGAAACCGGAAGAAAATTGAAAAAATTTAACAATCCAGGAGACGGTTTCGAGCGGCTACAAAATGGCGCATAAACGGCTCATAATGAGTCGTAATAAGTTACCATCGAATACTTACTACTAAATTACAGGGTCAACAGTCTGCGTAATGTCGTAGGAAACTTCGCCCGCGTAGAAACGAGTGAGCGCAGCCGCTTTTTGCGAGGTTTCAACCAACAACGGGTCGCGTTCGGCGTGCAGCAATTCCTCCACATCCGAAATATACTCCTTGAACATCAATGGATTGGGTAATTGATAAAACAGGCCGTCGGAAGCTTTCAGTACAGGCACCGGCTTCACTTTTCCTCCGGCATTCAGCAGGCCATAACGACGGCGCGCTTCTACGTAGGCTTCATCGGTAGCGTCGAAAACAATGTGTTCAACCGGTTTTTGGGCTGCAACACCGGCATTAATACGTTCGTCGAGCTTCGCGAGCAGCGCGCGTAGCGCCCATGTGTGCTTGCCCGTACGTATGCGCTCGCGCAGGGACTGGCGGACGAGGTAGGTCAATGCCTGGGTTACGTTCAAACCGATCTCCGCCATTTGCTTGAAGATGAAGGAGGTAGGCGACATACCTGGGATCGTATTTGGATCATGGAGCAGGATGGTGCCATTTTCTGTCAGGAAGCCATCGATCCGGACACATGCATTAATGCCCAGCTGCTGGAACGTCGCGGCGATCATCTGCTGAATTTCCTGGTTCTTTTCGAGCGTAGTATCCACCGGAGTTCGCTTGCGGCTTGCGCCAGGCTTATATTTTGTATTGAAATCAAAAACCTGCACCATTTTAATCACCTCGCTCGGCGGCAATGCGAGCGGCGAACCGTCGTCAAACTGGATGCAGCCGCAGGAAAATTCCTGGCCGTTCACAAATTCTTCCACCAATACCTGGTCTTCCGCATTGGAACTGCTCAGTAACGCATGGTCATTGCCTTCAGAGAAGTAAATTTCCAGCTCGCTGATCAAGGTCGTAGGATGGTAGATCGTCTTTCCGTCCAGGATCACCGGGAAACCGATACCTTCGTCCAGGTTAGCGATTTTTTGCCCCCAGGCCAGTTTTTCGGCTTCATCCAGCTCCTTCCACGTCTCCGCATCGAGCTCAATCTGGAAAAAGCATTGATTTACAGCAGACACGAATTCTTCCAAAGAATCCTCCTTCACAATCGCAACGCCGATCGACGAGCCCTGGTGCGGGGCCTTAATGACCAGCGGCAGTCCCAAATGTTTTTTCAAAACCTGGAAAAGCAATGGATAATCTTTCGGAACCCACTGGCTGTATTTGAGCGTCCAGCTCTTTTTCTCCTGCCCGTTCACGAGGGCAATCATTTCATTTTGTAATATCTTATCAATTCCGACAGCCGACCCCATCAGACCGGGACCACTGTACGGGATTTTATACCATTCCAACAAACCCTGGATCGCGCCGTCTTCGCAGTCGGGGCCGTGCATGGCCAGGAACGCGAAGTCGAAATGCTCCTTGAATTCGGCAGGTGAAATCAATTTACCGATTTCAGCAGAAACACTGGCCGCGGCCAGTTCGGGGAAAGATTCAATATAGGTTTTGAAACCATCTTTTTGAATGCCCGGCGCGGGATAGAACTCCCGGATCTCAGACGAATACATCAATTCCTTTTGCAACAGAATGAACCTGCCGAAGCTGTCCACAAAAACCGGTACCGGCTCAAAAAGTGACTTATCGAGGTATTCAAATGCTGTTTTACCACCTGCAAATGATATCTCCCGTTCGCGGGAAGGACCTCCAAAAAAAATTCCGATACGCATGTTGATATTCCTGATTAATGCATCCCAATGATGCCCGCAATATAAGCGACTAATCGGGAGGAATCAATTTCTGCCTATTTAGCGCGCAGATTAAAACGCAAAAAGCAGCTTCCCGTTCAGGAAACTGCTTTTGATCAATATTTGATATCAATTTTCCGCTGTTATGCCAGCTCCGGCACATTCGAGGATACTACCTTGTTAATGTTAGGCACCGCCTTCCGGATCGATTCTTCCAGGCCTGCGCGGAATGTCATTGCGCTCATCGGGCAGCTTTGGCAGGAGCCTTGCAATTCCAGCTTCACAGTCATGTCGTCCGTCAGCTCCACCAATTTCACATCACCTCCGTCTGCATGCAGGTAAGGACGCACAGTTTCGAGCGCCTGCTCGATCAATTCTATGGTTTTTTCTTTTGAATCCATTTTAAAAAAGTCTGTCTGCTAAGATGCAAGATTATATCCAAAAAATCAAATCATTCAGTTACTAACTGCTAAACCTGGACTTCAACAGCTTTTGTCTTCTCACGTGATGCATTGCGGATCGCAATCTGCTGTGCCAATGCCTCAGCGGCATCCCTAAATGCCTCATTCACGATTGGATTGGTGTCCATTACCGCCGGACGGCCGTCGTCGCCTGCCTCGCGAATGCCTTGTACCAATGGAATCTGACCGATCAGCGGCACATCGAATTTATCTGCCAATGATTGCCCGCCGCCTTTGCCAAAAATATGGTATTTGTGATCCGGCAGCTCTTCCGGCGTAAACCAGGCCATATTTTCAATCACACCTAAAACGGGGACATTGATTTGCGGCTGTTTGAACATCGACAGACCTTTGATTGCATCGGCCAGGGCCACTTTTTGGGGAGTTGTTACCACCACCGCGCCGGTTACCGGAACGGTTTGTACCAATGTCAGGTGAATATCGCTGGTACCCGGAGGCAGGTCGATTAACAAGTAATCCAGATCGCCCCAGTCAGTATCCCCAAAAAACTGCCGCAATGCCTGGCTCGCCATCGGACCTCTCCACACTACCGCGCTGTCCGGCGGCGTCAGGAAGCCGATCGACATCATCTTAATACCATACTGGCGGATCGGGTTAATATAGTTTTTGCCGTCTTTCGGTGTAATCGTGGGCTGCATATTCTCCGCGCCAAACATCACCGGGATCGATGGACCTGAAATGTCTGCATCAATAATACCCACTTTCGCGCCCGAGCGGTGTAATGCCATCGCGAGGTTGGCCGTCACCGTCGATTTACCTACCCCACCTTTGCCGGATGAGATCGCGATCACGTTTTTCACGCCGGGAATCAATGGGCCTGTGTGCCGGGTAGTCGTCACATTCGCCGTCAGTTTGATGATCACCTCCACTTCCGGGCTCAGATGCTCGTGGATCGCATTTTCGCAATTCTTTCTGATCAGTTCTTTGAGGGGGCATGCCGGGGTAGTAAGCACTACGGTAAACCGCACCTGGTTCACCCCGATTTCTATATCCTGGATCATACCGAGCGTCACCAGATCCTTTTTCAGATCGGGCTCTTCCACAGTACTCAATGCCTGCAATACTTTTTCCTTATTGATTGTAAATTCTCCCATTATTATGGTTGGTACTTTGACTTAATATTATGCAACACGAAATACCGCTAATGAGTTTGTTACATTCCCGGAAATTCTCCGATCCTGCGTTCCACTTCCTCCATTTCGGCCGAAACGTCCAGATTTCTTGAAAGCGCATTCAGCTTGCTCCACAGCGATTTCAGCATTTTTAAATGCCCCGGTGTGAGGCCGTGCTGCGGCCTGTGCGCTAGCGTGTCCCGGACGGATGCCCATTCGCTCATGAATTTCAATGAGTCCGCTTCGATATAGTTGTTTGCAAATGCATTGAAAATGTATTCTTCCGCAATACTGCTCGGATGGATCATGTCTTCCTTATAAAACCGATAATCGCGCAATTCGTCGATCATGATCTCGTATGACGGAAAGTACTCCACATGCTTGTATTTCTCCGAAAGCCGGTGGGCTACCAGACGCAACGTCGACTTACTCACCTGGTTGAGCGGAAGCGTGTCGCGCGTGTGACGCACGGGGCTTACCGTGAGCAATATCCGCAGCTTGCGGTTATAGGGTATCAATTTTTGGATTAACTGTTCAAATGCAATCGCTATCTGATCGAAATGGAGAAGTTCCTTGATAAAACGATCGGCCGGCACTTTATGGCAGTTACCAACGATCAGATTCGTCTTCCTGTGGCGATAGGCGTACGCCGTGCCCAGCGTAATCACCAGTAAATCCGCCTCTGCGAGGAATTCACGGATTTCGTCCAGCTTATCTGAAAGTTGTGCATCCAGCGCCGCCTGACCATTCGCCCATTGCGAAGAATGAAAATCGTGGTGTAGCCAGATCTGATCCGGATTTTGAAGAAACAATGCGGGATTAGGTCTTTTTTCTTCCACCGCGCTGTCAAGGATCTTACAAATCGTCAGCGGATTGAAAACCGTACCCATCGGATTATTGAGCACATCGAATTTAAAATCAGCCAATTGCCCCCCCAACACCTCGGCAAAGCAAGAGCCGATGGTTAGTATTTTAGTTTGATGATCAATCTTCCAATCCGGGGCATCCAGGGCAACTTCCGTACTCAACTTTATTTCCTTCATTACATAAAAACGACAAGCGGGCTACAAAATTAAGCATGAAAACCACAGGATTTCACTAAATGCTGGGGTTTAGCAATTTATAATTTGGGTTATAGAAAAATTTAATATGTTTGACCGCATTTCAGAACACACTATAAATCGTTAATCTATGGATAAAAGGGGCTACCCGTTCGAAATCGACGTTGATGGGCTCATTTATAAATTTGAGAGTGTTAGTGAGAATAAAAAAATTCTAAAAACTGTTTCGTTTGAGCGGATTGGCAACACCAATATCTTCAACGTTGCGTTGCTCGATCCCGTAGAAAATGGCGAATTAAGTGATCAGGTAGAAAGCAGAAACGGCGATCTTCAGCTAGTACTAGCCACCGTTTTTCAAATAGTCTGTGATTTCTTAAACCAGTTTCCCGATTCCGCGGTCGGTTTTCGTGGAAGTGATGCCCGCAGGCACAGGCTATACAGAATTGCCATTACACGTGAACTAGCGAATGTAGCTGGGAAATATGAAGTATACGGCATCACAGCAAGTCTGGCTGTGGTTGTCTTTGAACCAAATGTAGATTACGACCACTATCTTATTAGAAAATCAAGGCTATGGACAAGCGACAAAACTTCAAATTGACCCCGGAGCAGCAGAAAATAGTTGACGAAAAAGTAAGGGACCTCGCAAGAGCTGTAAGAAACGTCGACTTGAATAATCTCCCAAAACGTGAAAGCGATCCGGAGACTTCCAAGTCAACAAATGGTCCAAAACATACCGAAAGAGCATAAAGGGGTAACTCACAACTATGCCAGAAACCATCATACCTCTTCGCCGACTTACATTAGCGATTGTTATCATCGCGATTTCCACAGTTGCTAGCTGCGCCCAGCCGTCAGAAAAGCCTAGAGCGGCCGCACCACAATACGAATTCGCCTCCACTCCATCCTGGCAGGATGAATTCAATACGCCCGGCAAGCCCGACGCGACCAAATGGTCCTACGACCTGGGTGACCATGGTTGGGGGAATAATGAGCTGGAAAACTATACCGATAAAATCGAGAACGCCAAAGTCGAAAATGGCAACCTCGTGATCACTGCCATTAAAGAACCGTCGGGCAAGCAGCAGTACAGCTCTGCTCGGCTGGTTTCAAAGGGAAAAGCGGATTTTACGTATGGCAAATTCGAGATCAGGGCGAAGCTGCCGAAAGGACGCGGGACCTGGCCGGCGATCTGGATGCTGGCGAGTGGGAAGGATTATGGCAACAAAGGCTGGCCGGATAATGGCGAGATCGACATTATGGAGCACGTCGGGTTCGACCAGGACCGGGTGCACGGCAATATTCATACAAAAGCATTTAACCACGCCATTAAAACCAATAAGGGTAACAATGTAATAGTAGCAGGTCTTTCGGAGGATTTTCATGTGTACACCTGCGAATGGACGCCGGAAACCGTGACAATTCTCGTGGACGGCAATGCCTATTTCACATTCAAAAAGGAGGCTTCCTACCAATGGCCTGAATGGCCGTTCGACAAGCCTTTTCATTTAATTTTAAACGTCGCCGTCGGTGGCAACTGGGGTGGACAAAAGGGCGTGGATGACAGCATTTTCCCGCAAAAAATGGAAGTCGATTACGTGCGTGTGTACCCGCTCGTAACGAAGTAACGACTTTGAAAATCCAGTGTACGGAAGTATCTTGCACCATGGATCATTTTGTTGTTTCGGCCAGGAAGTATCGTCCCGTCACCTTTGATTCGGTGGTGGGTCAATCACACATCACTACCACATTAAAGAATGCCATTCGCACCAATCACCTTGCACAAGCTTTCCTTTTCTGCGGTCCGCGCGGTGTAGGAAAAACCACCTGTGCACGTATTTTGGCCAAAACCATCAACTGCCAGAACCTCGGCGACGATGTGGAGGCCTGCGGCGAATGCGAGTCTTGCGTGAGCTTCCAGAACAACGCTTCCTTTAATATCCACGAGCTCGATGCAGCTTCCAACAACTCGGTGGAAGATATCCGTAACCTGATCGATCAGGTGCGATACCCGCCTCAGACCGGGAAGTACAAGATCTACATTATCGATGAGGTCCACATGCTTTCGCAGGCTGCTTTCAATGCATTTCTGAAAACACTGGAAGAGCCACCTTCGTACGCCATTTTCATTCTTGCTACGACGGAGAAACATAAGATCCTGCCAACGATTCTTTCGCGTTGTCAGATCTTCGACTTCAACCGCATTCAATCGAAAGATATCACGCACCACCTTGCCGATATCGCGAAAAAGGAGGGTATCAATGCCGAACATGAAGCCCTGGAACTGATCGGCCAGAAAGCCGACGGCGGTTTGCGGGACGCGCTTTCGATGTTTGACCTTAATGTCACGTTTTCTACCAACAATCACCTCACTTATGCGGCGGTGCTGGAAAACCTGCACATCCTCGACTACGACTACTATTTCAAAATCACGGACGCGCTTACGGCGGGCAGTATTGCCCGTTCGCTGGTGCTGTTTGACGAGATTTTAAGGAAGGGATTCGATGGCCATCTGTTTGTGATAGGGCTTCTCGAACACTTCCGAAACCTGCTTGTGTGTAAGGACCCGGCGACAGTAACACTGTTGCAAGTTTCCGAATCGGCTGAGCGAAAATATCTTGAACAGTCCTTAATGGCCGATCTCAGTTTCCTGCTCTCGGCGCTGAGCATTACCGGGCAATGCGATATCAATTATAAATCGGCAAAAAACCAGCGGCTGCATGTGGAGATTTGTCTCATGAAACTCGCCAATTTGCCCCAGGTTCTTCAACTTCACTCTCTTGCAGCCGTTGATGAAACGGCAAAAAAAAAAGTTGAGCCTCAACAATCCCTGAATAATTCGGCGGCGACATCAGGAGCCGGAACTACGCCGCAGCCTGTTGCACCCACTAGTGGACAGCCGTCAAACGGAGCCAGCTATGCGCAGCCGGCAATGCCGAAAGTGCAATCTACACAAGCAGCGCCCCAGCAGACGCCTCCGCAGCAGCCCGCTACTTCGCGGCTCAAAAATACGATCTCACTAACTCCGTCACTGACACCGCCTGGACCGGCAGCCAAAGAGCCGACTGCCCCGTCGGCAATTGAATATGCCGCTGTTCCAAATGGTGCAAAAAGGGAAGAACTAACATTGGCGAACCTGCAACGTTTTTGGTACGAATTCTCTCAAAAGCGCCTTCAAGCCGGAAATTCAACCACGGAGCAAATCACATTGAACCGTGAAATTCAGCTCAATGGTTCTACAATCGAAATCGCGCTCGATAACGACCACCAACAGGATGCGGTCATGAATATGCGATATGAGTTGCTGGGCTTCCTAAAAGCGAGGCTCGATGCCCCGAAACTGGATATTAACCCTCGTGTTGCGCCACAGGAAGTAAACAGATTGCCTTACACACCTGCCGAGAAATTTAACTTCTTGGCCGAAAAAAACCCCTACTTGCTCGAATTGAAGCAAGCACTGGGACTGGATGTGGACTTCTAGCTTTGGGAGGATTTCCTTTTCAAGAAAAGTTCGTGCAAATGCAGTACTTGCGGGATCAACTCAGAAGCGTCGTCGTTATTCACAATATAATCGGCTATTTCGCGCCTCGATTCATCGGAAACCTGCCGTTCAATGATCGCCCTGATTTCCTGCTCAGGTCGTTTGTCCCTTTCCAATATCCGTTGAATGCGTAGCGCTACCGGCGCTTCCACCACGACCACAACATCCACTGCATTGGCCTGCCCGGCCCTGGCCATAATTGCAGCCTCCTTCACTACATACGGTGCGCCCGCATGTTGAACGACCCAATTTTGAGTGTCGCGAAGTACAACAGGATGAATGATCGCATTCAGTTTTTTCAACAATGGCTCATTTTTGAAAACTTTGGAAGCGACAAACCGGGTATCATACATCCCATTGCTGTTGTAAGCCTCGTTTCCAAGCAATGCAATTACCTTCTTACGAATCTCGCGATCGTTGTTAGTAAGCCATTTGGCGCGACTATCGGCATAATAAATGGGAATATCCAGACATTCGAACAGCCTGCAAACCATACTTTTACCAGAACCAATACCCCCGGTAATACCTATCAGAAGCGGACGATCCATGTGGTTGTTGGTCAAGTAAAAGAATAAGACTATTGCTGAGGCGGTGCAGTCAGGAATTGTGCGACTTCGAAACTCACATAAACGTCACGATGGCTCACTTCCACCAACGGGGAAACCGGCAGCGGGATAGGCAAGCTCTCGTCATAGTTGTTTTGAATTTTAGGCGTCGGCACCCGAACCTTGATCGTATCCGGGAAGGTTTTGATGATTGAAACCGGCCCATCTACCGAAATAAGCGAAGGCGAGACGTTGATAAAGCTGGAAATCACATAGCCTTCACGTATATCAATACCCGCGCTATCCACGCGAATAGGGATAATCTTCCTGATTTTGGGCTCGAAATTAAGCTCAAAAGTATCCGCTACCACATAGTTGACGTGCAGGTTCGGGAACATTTCCGTGATCTGGTCGGTAAGCGTCGTAGAGTTGATAAAACTGGATACCGTCGGGTTCTGAACGCGATAAACCACGGGATTCGCATTGAAATTCAGCCAGGATTTTTGAAGCAAAGTCCAGCCATCTCCCGTCACATTCACCGAAATCCGCTTGGGTAGCGGCTGCATCGGTACATAGGCTGCATTATCGTACTCGATCGACAGCGGATAATTCAGTTTAAGGGAGTAATTGTCCTTATTGAGGACATTCATTAACCAAAAAAAGGATGCTGCAAGCAAGCATCCTATAAACGTTTTGATCTTGTTCTGGTTGGGTGGGACTTGACTCACAACAATTTTGAAAATGCATGCATTAGTGCGAATGCATGCCGTTCATGATTAGTTTTACCCGGCAATGGTACGCGAAATCGCCGATTTCTCGACCGTCAGTTTCACTCCTTTATCCAATTCAAGCGTAACCGTCGCCTCTTCCACTGTGTAAACTCTGGCATGGATGCCGCCGATCGTTACCACCTGGTCTCCTTTTTTCAGGTTGTTAAGCAATTCCTTTTGTTCCTTTTGCTTTTTCTGCTGCGGGCGGATCATGAAAAAATAAAATACCCCGATGATACCAACCCACATTACGACCTGGTAAATCATGCCTTGGGAACCGCCGGCTGCTTGTGCTAAAATAGAATAATTCATTGTAGTAGTTGGGTTGTATAAAATATTACTTCTTCGTCGTTACCGAATCCGCTGTGGCCGGCTTAGGTGCCGCATTGACAATACCTTTCAGCCTCAACTCGGTATTCGCCGGTTCTGTATTGGCATAAACAGTGATCGTTTTCACTTGCGGACCTGCTTTATGCTTACTATCGAAACGGACCTTGATACTCGAAGTTTCCTTTGGTCCGATCGGATCCTTCGGCCACTCGGGTGTAGTGCACCCGCATGATGAGCTGATATTATTGAGAATCAGCGGATATTCGCCATCATTGCGGAACTTGAATTCGTGTTCTACAATGGCGCCTTCCTGGATAGTGCCGAAATCGTATTCCGCACTATCGATCAAAGCAAAAACAGGCAGTTTTGAATTTGCCTGTTTTCCTTCATCACTCTTTTCATTTTTGGAGCACCCGGAAATAGCCATCGCTAATCCCAGAAACGCGAAAAGGGCTATTTTTTTCATAGGTCATTCGCTGGCCTGGCCCTTGATCTGTGCCATCAGGCGGTCTACGTCTTCCAGAAGCTTTTCGGCTTTTTCGCGCGCATCATTCACAACGCGCTCGCCCTCCGTCCGGGAAAAATTGTCTGGCAAGTCTTTCTTATCCACCAGGTCCTGAATCACTTCTTGCAGTTTTTCACGGTATTTGGACAGCCTGTATGTCAGCTGGGTACGGAGCACCTCTCCTTTGTCAGGCGCATAAAGGATACCCAACGCTGCACCGGTGGCAGCGCCTGTCAGAAATGCGATTAAAGTATTACTGGTTTTACTCATGGTTTTTGCTGTTTTGTGCTGCAAACGGGTGTCAGCTCATGTATTTATAATGGCCTCCAAAAATTGTTCCATTATACCCGGTCACAATTTCGGCAGCTTTTACTTATTATCAATCAATCCGCGCCCGCTTTTTCTGATCACGCCTTCTTTGGCCAGTTTCACTGAAAGCACGTCCAGGACGCCGTTCACAAACTTACCACTTTTTGGGGTACTGTACCTTTTGGCGATCTCAATAAACTCATTAATGGTGACTTTCACAGGGATACCCGGAAAATGGATGAGCTCCGCGAGGGCTGTTTTGAGGATAATAAGATCCACCAATGCAATTCTTTCCAGTTCCCAGTTTTTCAACTGGTCTTCCAGATAAATATCGTACTGGTCGCTTTCTTTCACCACGATCTTGCAAAGTTCTTCCACGAATGCCCGGTCCTCTTCCCAATCTTTGGTAAGCGGCGCAAGCTGGAATGTCTCGGCAAAATCGGCAGTACGCAAAGTTTTGATCGCAAGGCTGCGGATCAGTTCGCTGTGATCTGCCCAGTAAAGATCGCGCTGTTCGAGGTATTCGAGCGACACCTCGTGTCTAAGGATAATCTGACGCAGGACGTGCTGAATAATCTCCTGGTCTTCCTCCGGCGTGTGTGTCGCCGACTTGCAATATGTTTCGTAGGTTTCGTCCCTCCGCAGCCCCTCCCGGTAAATCTTCCGGATCAGGTTCATTTCGTTGGTCCAGTTGATGCCGCTGCGGATAATCTCCTCTTCCAGCGCCTTATCTTCCTGCAAAACCTTGATCACCCGGTTGGTATCCAGCCCAGAATCCTTGGGAAATGGTGCCTCCGGATCGTCGTACCTGCGCTCGCGGTCGATTTTTGCCTGGTGTGAAAGTTCGATCAGCATCGACAGGATTCGGATAAAATCGGCGTAAATCGTCTCCGTTTCATTCAAAACCCTTCTAACGAGTTTTTCTCCATCCGTATTAGTCTGCCGGTTATATGCTTCATAGGCTGTCTGGGCAACCCTCAGCACGCGCTCGGGAAGTTCTTCGTCACCGTTGGGCTTGCCGTTCTTGATAAATTCGTCGAGCGTCATGTTCGCCAGTCTTTTCATACCCGAAAGCTTTTTCTTGTCCTGAAACTCCATCGAGTTAAGGTCAGGAGCAAATGCTTCTTCAATCTGATCGAGTGCCAGTAAACGGTTCGCATCGGCTGTAAGCTGCCGTGCATAAAGTGCCTGAACCGCTTTGGTTCTTAGTAATCTTCTATTCAGCATATGCCGGAATACTATTTGGATAAAAGGTACAGTAAATCAAAGAACGTGTCTGCATGTATTGCAGGGCCATTCTACCTGGTACCCTGCATGAATTGTTTTTAAAATCGACCGCAAAATTAGACTATTTTGTTCACAATCGGAAAATTGGGACGCGTCGTTTTAATTTTGCAACGTTTTGGTAAAATAGGATGTTGGCTAGAAAGCGTCCAGCACGGCTGATCAAAATCTGAACCGGTGAAAGCATTAAAATCTCTCAACAAATATTTGTGGAAATATAAGTGGTACCTCATCCTCGGTATCATTTTTACAATCGTATCCAATCTTTTCGGCATTATTCCGGCGCAGCTCGTTCGTTACGCGCTCGACCTAGTGATCGAAACGCTGGACATTTATTACCTCTACAATGGCGTATCGCTGCAAAGCGGTATGTATGACATTTTTGCGTTCAGTATCCTGCTCTACGGTTTCCTGATCCTGCTCATGGCGCTGCTCAAAGGAATATTTCTCTTTCTGGTCCGACAAACGATCATCGTCATGTCGCGCCATATCGAGTTCGAACTCAAAAACGATATTTACCAGCATTACCAAACGCTTCCGGCTGCGTTTTTCCGTCGCCACAGCACCGGCGACCTTATGGCCCGTATTTCGGAAGACGTGAGCAACGTCCGCATTTACGTCGGCCCGGCACTTATGTACGGCATCAACCTCATTGTGCTATTCTTCCTGGTGATCTCCTACATGATTTCTGTCAGCCCGAAGCTCACCCTTTACGTGTTATTACCATTACCGGTGCTTTCGGTAAGCGTATATGTGGTCAACAGCATGATCATGAAACGCTCACAGGAGATCCAGAAGCAGCTTTCGGCGCTCTCAACTTACGTACAGGAAGCATTTTCCGGAATACGCGTGATCAAATCTTTCGTTCAGGAGGGCCGGTCTTATGCCAATTTTCAAAAGGAGGCAGAAGTTTTTAAAACCAAATCACTGGGTCTTACGAAAGTCGATGCGTTCTTCTACCCTATGATTGTCCTTTTGATAGGACTAAGCAACATCCTGGTCATTTATGTAGGCGGTCAGGAAATTATCAATGGCCGCCTTACTCCGGGCAATATCACCGAGTTCATATTGTATGTCAATATGCTTACCTGGCCTGTGATGGCATTGGGATGGACTACAAGCCAGATCCAGCGCGCCGCATCGTCACAACTCCGGATTAATGAGTTTTTGAACGAAAAAACGACGTTGGTATCCGAGGAAAACATCACCAAACCGCTGGACGGCAAGATTACCTTCCGCCACGTCGGATTTGTCTATCCGGATTCTGGCATTAAAGCATTGCATGATTTTGATCTGACGGTCGAAGCCGGCGAAAGCGTGGCGATTCTCGGCACCACAGGCTCGGGTAAAAGCACCCTCGCCCACTTATTATGCCGCCTCTACGACCCAACCGAAGGTCAGATCCTGATCGACGGCATTCCGATGAAAGATTACGATGTCCACGGTTACCGTCGGCAGATCGGCTACGTGCCGCAGGATGTGTTCCTTTTCTCGGATAGCATTGAGAATAATGTACGATTCGGCACCGAAGACATGCCATTTGAAAGAATCGAACAGGCCGTGAAAGACGCCGATCTTTACAATAATATCAAAGACTTTCCGCAAGGCTACGAAACTATGCTCGGTGAAAGAGGCATTACGCTATCGGGCGGTCAGAAACAGCGTCTTTCGATCGCACGCGCCATTGCCCGCGACCCGAAAATCCTCGTACTCGACGACTGCCTCTCGGCGGTAGATACCAACACCGAAAACATTATCCTTAACAATATGAAGCGGATCATGGACCAGCGGACCTCCCTGATCATTTCCCACCGCGTATCTTCTGCCAAGCTCGCCGACAAGATCGTAGTCCTCGACGAAGGCCGCATTGTAGAGCAAGGCACCCACACGGAGCTCATGGCGCTGAATGGTGCTTATAAGGAACTGTATGAGAAGCAATTGATTTCCGAAGAGGTGTAAAATACAACCTACGATTGAAATGCAATAGTGATTGATTAACTTTAAAAATCATAAAAGCTAATTCATCACACTATGCAACAAACCATAACAATCGACATTGTCGACGAAAAGGCACTGGATCTTCTAAAAAATCTCGAAAGTCTGAACCTGATCCGTCTGCACCAGGCAACAATACCAATAAAAGACACCAGCGCAATACGTCTCCTGAGAGGCAAGATGACCAAGCAATCCCCCGAAGAAATCGAACGTCAATTCAAGGAACTGCGGGGGTCGTGGAGTTAGCCTATCTTTGGGACACCAATATCGCTATCTATTATCTGCAACAGGAATTTGCGCCTGCTCCGGCCCAAGTGATGAATGATATTGCTGATACCACACGAATTTGCATTTCTGCAATCACCGAAATAGAACTGTACAGTTGGAAATCAGGAGCCCAAGTCGACTTCGATATAGTTCGCCTTTTTGTCGATCTTTCCCGTTCTTTCGGCCTTGAAGAGGAAATCAGGTTCAAAGCCGCAGACCTGAGAAGACAGCGTAGGATCAAGCTTCCAGACGCCGTAATTGCAGCAACAGCGATAGTTTATAACTTAACTTTAATCACCAACAACACAAAAGATTTTGCCGGGATTGAAAACCTTCGTATGCTTAATCCATTTAGCCAGAAATAGTCAGACACTATAATCAAAACCCTTATTTAGCCAGTTTCTTCACCTCCTGCCGCAACTCCCTCATTTCCTGGTACAGGCCTTGCAAACTTATTTCTGTCTTGTCCTCTTCCAGGTTGAAAGACAATTTACTGTTTACCTGCCATACTTCTCGGATCTCGTTGCGGTCCACGCGGATCGGCGCATAGTCAGGATTGAGCGATATCAGGTTCACAAAGGCGGAATCTTTTTCTTTCCGGACCTTTTTAACCAGGACACTGTCGATTGTGATAACGACATACATATCCTTATCATTTATCGCATCCCAGTCATCCACCGCGCGAGCCCAAATCCATTCACCTGACTGCAACGCCGGTGTCATACTATCGCCATCGACCTGAAACCCTCTGAACGTCGCATTACGGTATTCCGGCAACGGTATTGTAAAGGCAGGCAAAGCTTCAAACCATTGCGCATCACCGATATTGTTGGGATAGCCGGCCGCCGCTTTCGCGCTAACGAGCACAATATTGTCGTTCCCCGCCTGATCGACCGTCACTACTTTCGGATTGACGAATACTCTGTCCGTATATAGGTACTTCTGCGGACTGTCTCCAAACAGCCAGAGTGGATTAATGTGGTACTTTTTGAGCAGCTCCTTCACTACCTGCCCGGGTATGCGCGTACGCCCCCGCTCGATGTCGGCAGTGGTGGCACTGATACCCAACTCCTCGGCAAATGCCGCCTGGGTCAGACTGAGCTCTTCTCTGATCTGCTTGAAACGCCTGAATTCTTCATCAATAGCCATAAGCATGGTAATGTTACCGATTGACAATGTCTTGACCCTTCAAACTTACAAATATTTTGGAATATTTCCTTTTAAGAAATGGATTTGATCCATATATTTGGAATAAATCCATAATTTTGTAAAAACTCCAAACAACAGTGAACCGTGCGATATTACATTTTGACCTGGATACCTTTTTCGTATCCGTAGAGCGCAAGCAGGATAGCCGGCTTAAAAACAAACCTATACTTGTGGGCGGCACCGGCGATCGGGGCGTAGTGGCGGCTTGCAGCTATGAAACGAGGCAATTTGGCGTACATTCCGGCATGCCTATGAAAATGGCCCGCATGCTTTGTCCCGAAGCGACTGTTATCCGCGGGAATGGCGAAGCGTATTCCAAACAGTCGAAGGAAGTGAGCGAGATCATCAGCCAGAGTGTCCCCGTGTTTGAAAAGGCCAGTATCGACGAGTTTTATGCGGATCTGTCGGGAATGGACAAATACCACAGTTGCTATGGAATGGCCAGCGAGCTCCGGCAGCGCATTATCCGCGAAACCGGCCTGCCTATTTCGTTTGGGCTGGCTACTAACAAGCTGGTATCGAAGGTTGCGACCGGGGAAGCCAAGCCGAACAATCAGCTTAAAGTGGATGCCGGCCAGGAAAAGCCGTTTTTGGCGCCGATGGAAGTACAGAAAATTCCGATGGTAGGTGAAAAAATGAACCAGACACTCCACAACCTCGGGATCCGGTATGTAAAAACAATCCAGGAAATGCCTATGGAGATCATGGGGCAGGTTTTAGGCAAAAATGGCATCTCGCTCTGGAACCGTGCCAACGGGCTCGATAACTCCCCTATCGTGCCATTCCACGAGCGCAAATCGATTTCCAGCGAGCGGACTTTCGGTAGGGATACCGGCGATGTGAAGAAAATGCGTGAAATGGTGCGCGCGATGGCAGAAACGCTGGCTTTTCAGCTGCGAACTGGCGAAAAGCTTACGTCCTGTGTTTCGGTCAAGATCCGTTATTCCGATTTCAACACATTTTCCAGGCAATTGAAAATCGCCTACACGTCCGCGGACCATGTGCTGATCCCGCATATCGAACGGCTTTTCGACCAGCTTTATAATCGCCGGATGATGGTAAGGTTGGTGGGGGTCAGTTTCAGCGACCTGGTGACGGGGAATTATCAGATTAACCTCTTCGACGACACCGAAGAGCGGCTGAACCTTTACCAGGCCATGGATTACATTAAAACCAAATACGCTTATAACAAAGACGGCGACCAGATACTGAGCTGGGCCAGCACAATGGGTATCTCGGACATCGGCGCGATGGGAAACCCGTTCAACGGCGAGCCGCCCTTTATTCCGGCGCATCGAAATGCCTAGCGACGTTCCGATTTTCAAGTACTCATGTTACTCAACTGCCATTCTTATTTCAGCCTTCGCTTCGGGACGATTCCCGAGGATGAACTTCTTGCGCTTTGTCGTGAGAATGGATACGACTGCATTGCGCTGACGGACATTAATAACACCTCGGGCTGCCTGAATTTCATTCGCATGGCACCCAGGTTCGATATCAAACCCATCGTCGGAATCGACTTCCGCAATGGAGTGACGCAGCAATTTGTGGCATTGGCGAAGGATAATAACGGCTTTCAGGCCTTGAATGCTTATTTGTCGGCTCAGAAACTGGCGGGCACTCCATTTCCTGACAGCGCGCCGGAAATGGAACATGTGGCGTTTATTTACCCTTTTGAAAAACTGAACAAAGAACGCCGCGAGCAGTTCCGCCCCAACGAATACATCGGTATTTCGATGCAGGACCTGGATAAACTGCACTACTCGCCGCTGCATCGGTTCATGGACAGGCTGGTTATTCAACAGCCGCTGACTTTCCGAAACAAAAAGGACTTCAATGCGCATCGGTTGCTGCGGGCCATCGACGGCAACACACTGCTGAGCAAGCTCACGGTCGGTGAAACGGGCAAAGAGAATGAACAGATCGTGCAAGCGAAGGTCTTGGAATATCATTTCAAACAAAAGGACTTTCGGACTATCCTCGAAAACACACGTAAGCTGATGGACGAATGCAATATCCATTTCAGTTTCGGGAGCGAACGTGAACACCAGAACCTGAAAGTTTTCAGCCAAAACGAAGAGGAAGATTTCAAACGGCTGAGATCGATGAGCTATCAGGCACTTGGCTACCGCTATGGCGACAATATCACTGATGAAATTTTCGACCGCATCGCCAAGGAACTAGAAATGATCCGGCAGCAGAATTTCGTACCGTTTTTCCTGGTCAATCACGACATTGTGAATTATGCCCGCCGAAAGGGCTATTATTATGTCGGCCGGGGCAGTGGGGCGAACAGCATCATCGCCTATTTGCTCAATATTACCAATGTCGATCCGATTGAGCTGGATTTGTATTTCGAGCGGTTTATCAACCTTCACCGCAAAAATCCGCCCGATTTCGACATCGATTTCTCCTGGCGCGACCGTGAGGATGTGACGCGCTATATTTTTGATACATACGGCAAAAACGGCCAGGCGGCGCTCCTGGCAACTTACAGCACTTTTCAACACAGCTCGGCCGTGCGTGAGTTAGGGAAAGTATTCGGTTTACCCGCTTATGAAATCGATGCATTAAGCAATGGTAAATATGACCCGAAGAAACTCGATCAGCTTTCGGGGCTGGTCATCAGGTATGCCGACTACCTGCAAACCAACAACCAACCGAATCATTTGAGCATCCATGCCGGTGGTATCCTCATTTCGGAGCGCCCTATGCATTACTTCACGGCCACGGACGTCCCGCCTAAGGGCTTTCCTACCACACAATTCGACATGGTGATTGCCGAGGATGTGGGGCTAAATAAATATGATATTCTGGGCCAGCGCGGACTCGCGAAGATCAAGGAAACACTTGAAATCATCCGGTACAACCGTCCAGATGCCGCTGATTTTGACATCAACGACGTGCGGAAGTTCAAAATCGACCCGAAGATTAACGATCTGATCAGGGAGGCGCAATGCATCGGCTGTTTTTATGTGGAATCACCGGCAATGCGGATGCTGCTGAAAAAACTCGAAGTGGACAACTACCTCGGACTCGTGGCGGCCAGCTCCATTATCAGGCCCGGTGTCGCCAAAAGCGGCATGATGCGCGAGTACATTCTGCGTCACCGCCATCCCGAAAAGCGTAACGAAGCTCATCCGCGCCTTTTGGAACTGATGGAGGAGACTTACGGCATTATGGTATACCAGGAAGACGTAATCAAGGTTGCACATTATTTTGCCGGGCTCACGCTCGGCGAGGCCGATGTGATCCGCCGTGGCATGAGCGGGAAGTTTCGCGGACGTGAAGAATTTGAACGGGTTAAAAAGAAATATTTCAAGAACTGCCGGAGCAAGGGCTACGACGAGGACATGACTATGGAGATCTGGAACCAGATTGCCAGCTTCGCCGGATTTGCCTTCGCCAAAGGGCATTCCGCATCCTATGCCGTCGAAAGCTATCAGACATTGTTTCTGAAAGCTTATTTCCCGCTGGAATTTATGGTAGCTGTCCTCAATAATGGCGGCGGCTTTTACGCGCCCGAGTTGTACATACACGAGGCACGCATGCTCGGCGCACTCGTACATGCGCCATGCGTGAACCACAGCGAAGCCCAGGCGACCATCGAAGGGCATGAAATTTATCTCGGCATGCAATTCCTGAATGCATTGGAAGAAAAAACGATCGAAAGGATTCTCAGCGCCCGGAGGCAAGACGGCCCGTTCGCATCCCTCAACGATTTCCTCGACCGCGTTCCCATTTCGATAGAACAATTGACGATCCTGATCCGGATCGATGCATTCCGGTTTACAGGTATCGGGAAGAAAACACTGCTTTGGAAGGCGCATTTCCGGCTGAGCACCACGCCTGTCAAAGTGCCTCAAAAGCAATTGTTCCATACCGAAATCAAGGATTTTAACCTGCCGGAATTTCATTCCTCTATCCTGGATGATGCCTATGACCAGATTGAATTGCTCGGCTTTCCGCTTTGCAGCCCTTTCAACCTGCTGAAAAACCCGTTGCCCAAGAGTGTCATGTCGCGCGATCTGCACAAGTATGTAAACCAGGAAGTGGTGCAATACGGCTATCTGGTAGCCCTGAAAAACACGCGAACGAACCGGGGTGAGTCGATGCAGTTCGGAACTTTCCTCGATTACGAAGGGCAATTTATCGATACTGTCCATTTTCCCACGGCGGCTGCCAAAGTGAATGGATCAGTTAAAGGCGTTTACAAAATTCGCGGCGTTGTGACGGAAGAATTCGGCTTTCTCACCGTAGAAGTAGCGGAAATTACGCGAATGGAGTCGGCGGCGCGGTAGTCTCGGACTTTCCGAAGATAGCCTCGTCGTTGACACCGTTCCTTAGGGCGCATTGCCTCCGGGCGTCCGGCTCGCGACTGCTATGTATTTCAAACTGCCGAATGCCCTCCCAAGCCGCCATTGTAATGATTTTTTTCCAGGATGGCTGCGATTTCCTACGACTGCTGCCATACTGTTGTCAACTGGCAAGCATTAATTGCAGCATTAATAACCTGAAAACAGCCCGGTCATGGAAAAAATTGATCTTACCAAAGAATTCAAAACTTACTATTCGGCGAAAAGCGAACCGGAAATCGTTCATCTCACGAAGGCTCAATACCTGTCCATTCAGGGAAAAGGGGACCCGTCGGATAAAGGTTTTGCGCAGAAAATCCAGACGCTTTATCCCGTGGCTTATGCGCTCAAATTTGCATTCAAAGCACGAGATAAGGATTTTGTAGTTGCCAAACTGGAAGGCCTCTGGTGGTACGATGAGAGCCGTTACCGGCACGCGACCATCCACAATGCACCCCAAACCATTCCCCGTAGCGAATGGGAATACAGATTGCTGATCCGCATTCCGGATTTCGTTACCCGAAAGGACGTCGAATCAGCTGTAAATGAATGTTATACAGCAAAAGGCATCGTGGACATTAAAGACGTAACCTTCTTTGAACTGGAAGAAGGGAAAGTGGTACAAATGCTGCATACCGGGCCGTTTGACAGCGAACCGGAGTCTTTAGCCAAGCTAATGGAATTTATGACAGCCCGTAATTTGGAGCGTAATGGTCTGCATCATGAGATTTATCTGTCTGATTTCCGCAAGACGCCACCCGACAAATTAAAAACCATTCTGCGCGAACCGGTTAAATAGATTATTTCAATATCTTTCGCCCCTCCTGAATTTCATCAAAATTAAAAGTAGAAAAATGAAAAAGGCGTTCATAGCATTATGCTTGGCCGGATGGGGTGTGGTTTCTGTCGCAACGGTGCACGCACAGGACCTGAACACTCAAAAAATCCCTCTCGACCCCAGTGTAAAGACCGGAAAACTTAAAAACGGAATCACCTACTACATTAAGAAGAACGCAGAGCCCAGGAACCGGGCAGAACTTCGCCTGGCGGTTAAAGCGGGATCGGTACTCGAAACCGACGCGCAACAGGGGCTGGCGCACTTCATGGAACACATGAATTTTAACGGTACCACGCACTTTCCTAAAAACGAGCTGGTCAATTTCCTCCAAAAAACGGGGGTGCGCTTTGGAGCCGACCTGAATGCCTATACCGGTTTTGATGAAACCGTCTATATGCTGCCCATCCCGACAGACTCCGCGGGATTGCTCGAAAAAGGGATTCAGGTGCTCGAAGACTGGGCCCACGGCGCATTGCTCGATCCCTCCGAAATAGAAAAAGAACGCGGCGTGGTGCTCGAAGAGTCGCGTATGGGGCGCGGCGCGCAACAACGCATGCGCGATAAATTCCTGAAAGTGATCCTCAACAACTCGCGTTACGCCGAACGGCTGCCTATCGGGAAGGACAGCATTTTGAAAAGCTTCAAACCCGAGACGATCAAGGCATTTTACCAGGATTGGTATCGCCCCGATCTGATGGCCGTGATAGCAGTCGGTGATTTTGATGTGGCCAAAGTGGAAGCCCTCATTTCCCAGAAATTCGGCTCCATGAAACCGCCGGTCAACCCCAAAAAACGCATTCGCTATGATATTCCGCTGGATGGTTCTACCAAAGTGGCCATCGTAACTGACCCGGAATACCCGCAGAATCTCGTTCAATTAATTTATAAACAGCCTAATACGAAAGAAAAATCGTTGCAGGATGTGCGGAACAATTTTGCCCAGGAACTGTATAATGCCATGATGGGCCAGCGGATGCAGGAACTCACCCAAAAGGCCAATCCGCCGTTCCTCTACGGTGCGAGCCAGTATGGCGATTTCCTCGGGAACCTGGATTCCTACACTTCTATCGCGCTTGCGAAGGACGCGGCTTCGATGAAAACCGCATTGACGACGCTCCTGGAAGAAAACGCGCGGGTGCAAAAATTCGGTTTTACGCAACCTGAACTCGATCGCGCAAAGAAAGACTTTTACAATGCCGTCGAAGAAGATTACAAGGAGCGGGACAAAACGAAATCCGCCAACCACGTGCAGGAATATCTCAACCACTTCCTTCACGACAAGGCGTTTATGGGCGCCGATGCCTATTTCGAATTTGTTAAAAAGCACCTGGATGGGGTGACGCTGGCCGAAATCAACAAACTGGCTAAAAAATACATTACCGACAAAAACAGGGCGGTGGTGATCATGGGACCTGAAAAAAGCAAGGATGCTCTCCCCACAGAAGCGGAAATCCGCACATTGCTGAATGAAGCCGGCAAAGATGTGACGGCGTATGTAGACGACGTTGTAGATGCGCCATTATTGAAATCGGAACCTGTTGCCGGCAAAATCGCAGGTGAAAAGACGCTCGACAAACTAGGCGTTACCGAGCTTACGCTTTCGAATGGCGTGAAGGTGCTATTGAAGCCTACCGACTTCAAAAATGACGAAATCCTGATCAAAGCGACTGCCAAGGGCGGATATTCGCTCTTCCCGGGTGAGCGCGAGACAGGCATTTTCACGAGCTACCTCGTCCAATCCGGCGGCGTGGGGCCTTATAACCAGACGCAGCTGCAAAAGTTCCTCGCGGGCAAAACCGCCAGCGCAGGCCCCTACCTGAGCGAACTTACCGAAGGCATCGGCGGTAATACGAATCCGAAAGACCTCGAAACGACATTTCAGCTGATATATGCCTATTTCACAGAGCCCCGCAAGGATGCGGATGTCGTGACGGGTATATTGGCTAACCAGAAGGCCTACCTGGAAAATATGCAAAAGACTTTAACTCCTGAAAAAGTCTATTCCGATTCGTTAAATGCGGTATTGACAAGCCGCAATCCCAAAAGGCAGCCGCTGAAACCGGAGAGCATCGACAAAGTGAATCTCGACCGGGCATTTGAAATCTACAAAAACCGCTTCGCCGACGCATCCGACTTTGTGTTTACGATTGTGGGGGCATTCAAGCCGGAGACGATCAAGCCATTGATCGAGAAATACCTGGGTAGCCTGCCGTCGAGCGATCGGGACGATACGTTCAACCACCCCGATATTTTTCCACCGAAAGGACGCATCGAGAAGGTGATTTATAAAGGTTTGGAACCCAAAAGCAGGGTAACACTCGTTTCGAGCGGGGAATATGACTATAATCCCGAAAACAATGTACAGATTGAGGCATTGCAGGAGATTTTGCAGATTAAACTGATCGAATCACTTCGGGAAGAAGAAAGCGGCGTCTACGGTGTAAGTGTTTCGGAAGGTACCGATAAATTCCCCACCGGCCATTACCGCTTCTCCATTGGCTTCGGCTGCGCGCCCGAGAATGTGGATAAACTGGTAAAAAGGGCGCAGGAAGAAATCGACAAGATCAAAACAAACGGTGCAGATCAGAAGGATATCGAGAAATTCGTCGCAGAAACCCAGCGCAAAACAGAGACGGCACTGAAGACGAACGGCTTCTGGCTCGATTACCTCGACGATAATACATTCCTCGGCGACGATCTGAATGAAATTTTCGAGCAAGACCGGTTGCTGAAATCAGTAACCGTGGCCAGTACCAAAGCTGCCGCGCGGAAGTATTTCAATGATGACAATTTCATCAAAGTGGTGCTCATGCCGGAGAAGAAGTAACTGATTAATGTAAACAAATGGCCCGGTTCCGCATTTGGAACCGGGCCATTTGTTTATGCGACTTTTCGCAACCCCTGGATCAGAGACTCTAATCCGTTCATCTTGATTTCCAGCATTGTTCCCAGCAACATGCCCAGCTTGCCGGATGGAAAACCCTCCCGGTAGAACCATTCGAGGTAGGATACCGGGAGATCGGCGATCACCTGATCCTTGTATTTACCAAAAGGCATTTTGTAGCTAATCAGATCTTTGAGGATCTCGCTGTTCGGATGTGTTAACTCTTGCATACTCGTGTTTTCACGCCTGATTACCTGCGCGAAGTTTAAAAATCAGGTTCGTTTTTAAATCAAATAATTCCTTTTCAAGCCCTACCGGGTATGTGTGCGGGTTTACAAAGCGTTTAATTCCCTTATAAAAATGTGCCAGCTGCTGCTGCAAACGCTTCCGGGTATCGTGTACAGACGGCAATTTGTAGATCAGCTGACCCTTTGCGAAAACGGGGACGAGCAAATCCTCGTAATGCACTGACTCGTCGAATGACCTATTTTTTGTAAAATCATACGGGTCCACCATTGTAGCCTTGCCGATCAGCGGAGTTTCGATATCGAATATCATATCCGAAACAAAGCCGCTCGCATCCTTGAACCGCCTTACCTGCTGAATTCCCGGCGTCGATACTTTGATCGCCTGCTCTGATAATTTCAGTTTGTAGTCCCATTCGCCCGAGTCGGTCCGGATCGCCGCGAGCTTGAAAACACCACCCAATGCAGGTTGATCAAATGCCGTGACGAGTTTTGTACCGATCCCCCATACATTGATTTTCGCTCCCTGGATTTTCAGGCTGTCCATAATATATTCGTCAAGGTCGTTACTCGCCACAATGCTGGTTTTTTCAAAGCCCGCTTCGTCCAGAATTTTCCTCGCTTCGATACTCAGATACGCAAGGTCGCCCGAATCAAGACGGATGCCAGCGAGATCGTGCCCTTGGGTGCGCAACTGCTTCCCCACTTCTACCGCATGCCGGACACCATTTAATGAATCGTAAGTATCCACGAGCAAAGTCACATTGTTGGCCATGTACTTCGCATAAGTTTCGAATGCTTCCAGTTCACTGTCGAACGACATCACCCAGCTGTGCGCGTGGGTGCCTTTCACCGGAATATCGTACAATTTCCCCGCAAGCACGTTGGAAGTAGCATCGAACCCGCCAATATATGCGGCACGACTTGCTGTTACACCTCCATCGGGTCCCTGTGCACGGCGCAGGCCGAATTCAAGCAATGCATCGTCCTTGGCGACCAGTCGCATCCGGGCTGCTTTGGTAGCCACCAGTGACTGAAAGTTAATCAGGTTCAACAAGGGCGTTTCAAGGAGCTGGCATTGCAGAATCGGCCCCTGAATGCGCAGTAACGGCTCATTCGGAAACACTACCGTGCCTTCCGGAATGGCGTCGATGCTGCATTGCAGCTCCATTTTGCGGAGGTAATCGATGAACCCGTCATCGAAAAGCCTGTTCCCGCCCCCGCCGGTGAGCGATGCGATATAAGCCAGGTCCTGTTCATTGAAACGGTATTCCTGCAAGTACTCAATCACGCTGCTAAGCCCGCACGCGACGGTAAATCCGCCCTGAAATGGATGTTTTCTGAAATAGAGATTAAAAACAGCCTCTTGCTCGGCTTTGCCCGACTTCCAGTAGCCGTAAGCCATGGTGAGCTGGTACAGGTCTGTCAGAAGGCTCATCGAAGTATCGTAAAGCTGGTTGATCATTTCACTAGGGATTGGTGTCTTAAAACCGCCTAGTTACTAAATAATCGGCATTATAACTACCAAAACTGATTTACCTGCCCGGCTATCGACCAAAAGGTAAATGGGGTAACTGTTAAAATAAAAAAGCGGAGCTGCCATGGTAGCAACCCCGCTCAATAATCCTATTCAAACTGATCAGATTGCTTCGAGAATACGCTCGATCGCTACCTGATAACCGATTTTTTCCTTCAATTCGCTGATATGCACACGTTCCTGCTCCATCGAATCGCGGTGACGGATGGTAACGGTTTCGTCCTCCATCGTCTGGTAATCCACCACGATACAGAACGGCGTACCGATCAGGTCCTGGCGAGTATAACGCTTGCCGATCGCCGCATTGTCGTCGTAAACTGTACGGAATGACGATTTCAATGAGTTAGCCAGCACCTGCGCTTTTTCTGCCAAACCATCTTTCTTCACCAATGGCAACACCGCCGCTTTGAATGGCGCCAATGCCGGGTGCAGTTTCAGAAAGGTACGTTCCTTAGCGCTGTCGCCCTCGCCTACCGATTCGACGGTATAGGCATTACAGAACGTCGCAAGGAAAAGACGGTCGGCGCCAACGGAAGTTTCCACAACGTAAGGAATGTAGTTACCGTACGGCTTGCCGTTTTCATCCAGATCTGCGTCGAAGTATTGTTGTTTTTTCTTCGAAAGTTCCTGGTGGTTGCGCAAATCGAAATCCGAACGCGAGTGGATACCTTCGATTTCGCGGAAACCGAATGGGAATTCGAATTCGATATCAACAGCCGCTTTCGCGTAATGCGCCAGCTTTTCGTGGTCGTGGTATTTCAATTTTTCAGCAGGCAGTCCGATCGCCTTGTGAAACTTCAACCGCGCTTCTTTCCATTTGTTATACCATTCTTCTTCCGTGCCGGGACGCACGAAGAATTGCATTTCCATTTGTTCGAACTCGCGCATACGGAAGATGAACTGGCGCGCCACGATTTCGTTACGGAATGCCTTACCGATCTGTGCGATCCCGAAAGGGACCTTCATACGGCCGCTTTTCTGCACATTCAGGAAGTTTACGAAAATTCCCTGCGCCGTTTCCGGGCGGAGGTAAATCATATTCGCATCCTCAGCCACCGATCCCACCTGCGTGCTGAACATCAGGTTGAACTGCCGAACTTCCGTCCAGTTGCTGGTCCCCGATACCTGGCATTTGATGCCCTCCGCGATGATCAGGTCGCGAACGCCATTGAGGTCTTCGGCACTGAGCAGACGGCCCATTTCAGCCAGCAATGCTTTGGCTTTTTCGGGCTCGCCGTCTTTTTCATATTGTTCAGCTTTACCTTCCAGCAGCTGGTCGGCGCGGTAACGCTTTTTTGAATCCTTATTGTCGATCATCGGATCGTTGAAACCATCGACGTGCCCGGATGCTTTCCAGGTAAGCGGGTGCATGAAGATCGCCGCGTCGATACCCACGATATTGTCGTGGAGCTGCGTCATAGCCTTCCACCAGGCCGCTTTCAGGTTGTTTTTCAATTCAACACCGTTCTGACCATAATCGTAAACGGCTTGTAATCCATCATATATTTCGGAAGACGGGAATACAAAACCGTATTCCTTCGCGTGCCCAACAATGTCTTGCAGAGAGGTAGCAGGTGCCTGGCTCATTCTATTCGTTTAAAATCAATAAGAAAAAAGACTATTAAATCCATCAAAATCATGAATTTGGCAAAATTAGGGATTTTGGCGGCATTGCGCATTCTTCGCCTGACGGAAATCCCGCGTTAATTTTTCGCAATTGCGCGTGCGCCGCTGAACAGGGATGTCCGTTAGCGAACAACCAACGTACCATTTCCAACCGTAAACCGCTAATAATCAAGTTAAAATACTATTGGCATGTAATTTAATTGTTTAGGTTCACTGACTAACAAACCTTGACTTATGCTATTCAACTACCTCAAAATATCGATCAGGAACTTCCGTAAACAGCGGTTGTTCAGCGGGCTGAATATCCTTGGGCTCGGGATCGGCATCGCGGCCGTGTGGCTGATGGTGCTTTATGTGGCCGATGAACTGAGCTACGACCGCTTCCACGCCAAGGCCGACCGCATTTATCGTGTGACTCAAGAGGCCGAGTGGGAAACCGGGAGTTTCAAGCTCGCTCCTACTTCCGCACCATTCGCGCCGGCATTGCAAAATGAATATCCTGAAATCGAAAAAACCGTTCGCATCAGCGCCGAGGGCGGTGGTAAAATCCGGTTCGAAGAGAAGCAGGTGGATGCACCTGATATCTTTTTTACCGATGGATCCGTTTTCGACGTATTCTCCTACTCATTCCTGTATGGTAACCCGGCAACTGCCCTGCGCGAGCCCCAGAAAATCGTCCTGACAAAAACCCTTGCAACACGCATATTCGGCGATGCTTCGAAAGCGATGGGGCAAACTGTGTTTTTCTCCAATAATTATCCCAACGTCATTACCGGCGTCATGGAGGACGTCCCTGCAAACTCCCACTTGAATTTCAGCGCATTGCGGTCGCTTCCCGCAGACTATACCGGCGGATGGCAGGACGGGGACATTTATACTTACCTACTTTTAAAAGACGGTACCGATGCGAAGAAGTTGGAAGCCAAGTTCCCCGCTTTTTATGCCAAATACCTGCAAAAACAAATGGGTAATGCCGATTACCACCTAAACTTACAACCGCTGACCTCCATTCACCTGCATTCGCACCTGGATTACGAGATCGGTACCAATGGAAATATTAAAACAGTTTACATCTTCTCGGCTATCGCATTCCTGATCCTCGTGATCGCTTGCATTAACTATATGAACCTCTATACGGCCCGCTCGCTCAAACGCGTGCGCGAGGTAGGCGTGCGCAAGGCCATCGGGTCACAGCGTTTCCAGCTCATCGGACAGTTCCTGACGGAGTCGTTCATGACGACCATCCTCGCCGGTTTTGTAGGTTTTTTATTAGCAAAAGCCGCATTACCGTTTTTCAACCAGTTGGCCGAAAAGTCACTAAGTCTTGATTTTCAAAACAATGATATGCTGACAATCGGTATCGCGGGTACTTTTCTGCTGCTGATCGGCCTTCTGAGCGGGCTATACCCTGCGCTCATGCTCTCGGGCTACCGACCCGTTATTGCATTGAAAGGCCAGCTCGGCAGCCATACGGGAGGTGCGGTTTTCCGGCAATCGCTGGTAGTATTCCAATTTATAGCCACCGTGGTGATGATCGCCTGCTCAGGCATTGTGTACCGTCAGATTCGCTATGTTAATCATAAGGATCTGGGTTTTAACAAAGAACAGGTCCTGACCTTTCATATCGATAAAAACGAGGTCCGGACGCAGGTGGGCGCATTGAAAGAAAAACTGGAACAGAATCCGGTCATCGAAGGCGCTGCCGCAGCCAGTAACCCCATCGGCAACAACACCATCGGATCGGCTGCTTTTTTTATTGAAACCAACCATGGGGAAATACCTTCCAGTACCCAAATGACGCAGCGTTTCATGGCCGACGCCGATTATCTGCGCACGATGGAGATCAAATTGCTCCGAGGCCGCGATTTCATCAAAAACTCCCCTACCGACCTGGCCGGTTCAATCCTCGTGAATGAGGCATTGGCCAATAAGCAGGGCTGGTCAAACCCGGTCGGGAAGAGATTGCGCTACCCTGCAGATAAGGACGGTAAAGCGAAGGAGTTGACCGTCGTGGGCGTTATCAAAGATTTCCATATTTATTCGCTGCAACACAAAATTGAACCACTGGTGATCCAGCTCGCCCCGCCCCAGGAGCAGGATAATATGTATGTACGCATTAATGTCGCCAAAACGCCCGAAGCGCTCGCTTACATCCGCGAGGTTTACAAGACTTTCGATGCCGAAGCCCGCCCGGAGTTTCAGTTCCTCGACGAGAATTTCGCCAAACAATACCAGGCTGAGCAGCGCCAGGGCAGTGTGCTGCTGGCATTCGCGATCCTGGCCATTCTGATCGCCTGTCTGGGCTTGTTCGGACTCGCCGCATTTGCTGCCGAAGCCCGTACGAAGGAGATCGGCGTCCGTAAGGTGCTCGGTGCGAGTGTCCAGGACGTGGTACTGATGCTTTCGAAGGATTTTGTCAAACTTGTGCTCGTAGCCATTGCCATCGGTACGCCGATAGCCGTTTACGCGATGAGCGAATGGCTGCAAAACTTTGAATACCGGGAAACATTATCCTGGTGGATATTCGCCGTGGCAGGCGTCATCGCGATCGTCATCGCACTGGCAACCGTGAGTTCGCAGGCATTGAAATCGGCGTTGGCAAACCCTGTTAAAGCTTTAAGAGCGGAATGAAGGGGAAGATGGAAAAGTTTCCTATTCTCCATGCTGCTTCTTCCCTTTCCTTCCCTTTCTCCCGTTCCTCCTTTCCTTTCAAACCCCAAAACCTATGCTCAAAAGCTACCTTAAAATCGCCATCCGCAACCTGTGGAAGCACAAGCTGTTCTCTTTCATCAACATCGTCGGTCTTGGCCTCGCTATGGCGTTTTGCTTTATGCAGCTCATACAGGTGCAAAGCAGTTTTGAAAAGGATTCTTTCCATCCCTATCCGGAGCGTACATTCCGCATCCTTACCGACGCTACCGACAATGTCGGCGAAAAGCATTCACTTGCTTCAACGCCGTTCCCCCTCGGCCAAATGCTGGCGAACGGGCAGAGTGTAATCGAAAAGACGGTGCGCATTAACCGGTCGTTCGGCACAAATCTGAGCAACGGCATCAAAACGCTCCGCACATACGGAATTTATGTAGAGCCCGCGTACTTTGAAATCTTTGGATTCCCATTGGAAAAAGGGAAACCGGCCACCGAACCCTGGACGGCCGTGCTCACGCATGAGATGGCGGAACGCTACTTCGGCGACGCCGATCCGATAGGCAAAACACTTACAAACAGCGAGGTAGGGACATTCACCATTACCGGTGTTTTCAAGCCGCTCAAAAGATTCCGGACGCATTTGGATACCGACATGGTGATATCAATGGCTACGCTGCCGCTCATGCAAAAGGACTTCAAAGCCGAGGACTGGCTTAGCTATAACACCTACACTTTTGTATTTCTTACCAAAGGCTCTTCCCGCACAGACCTCGATCAGGCGCTGGCCCGCGTTTCCGCAGAGAACCAGAAGACGGTCCGTTTCAAGGATATTAAAATGCATTCATTCCGCAGCCAGGCGTTATCAGAAATTTCTCCGGACTGGGAGGGGCTGCTGGACAATCCTGGTGTGGAGCCGATGTGGAAAATGGGTGTAAGCCTGCTTATTCCCCTGGTGATTATCGTATTGGCAGGTTTCAACTATATTAACCTCACGCTCACGCGATCGCTCAGCCGAGCACGAGAGGTGGGAGTACGCAAGGTCGCGGGCGCAAAAAAATTTCAGCTGGTCAGCCAGTTCTTAGTCGAAACGGTCGTGATTGCCTTGCTCGCGTTCGGGCTTGGTTATCTCGGGCTGTTATTTTTGCAGGAATACATCCATGTGGGCTGGCTCACATGGGAGGTGGGCGACACGCGCATGCTTTGGGCGATCTTCATCGGCTTCACATTGTTTACCGGCTTCCTGGCGGGCATTCTGCCTGCGAGGATTCTATCATCCTACCAACCGGTCCAGATCCTGAAAGGCGAAATGGCGCCCACCGGGCTGGGCAAATTCGGTTTCCGGAAAACACTCACCGTTATCCAGTTCGTGGTAGCATTGGTCTTCATGACCGGCACCGGCATTATGAACAGCCAGTTTGAATACATGGCTACCGACAACGAGAATTTCAACCGGAAAAACATCCTGAACGTTTCGCTGGCACCCGACAGCGATTTCAAACTTCTGGCCAATGAGATGGGCAGAGAAGCGGGTGTCAAACGCGTAGGCCTTACCTCCGCCACCTTGAATGAAGGCGCGGGAAAAGCTAAACTTTCACCATTATCTCAGAAAGGCCAGGTTAATCCGGTAGAAAGCTTCATTTATGCATCCGACCGGAATTTTATCGAGAATATGCGGCTGCAATTCATCGCCGGTGAAAATGTCCCCGCCTCTACTGACACCACCATCCATTTCGTGGTCCTGAACCAAAGAGCAGCCCAGTCACTCGGATGGAAAAATCCAAAGGAGGCGGTTGGACAAACTATCCTGCTGAATGAAACGCAGGTGATCGTATCGGGGATTGTGAAAAATTTCTGCTTTATGCGTTACGAACTGCCGGTGGCACCACTCGTGTTCGCTTTCGATCCGCGTGAAATCAAAGTACTTTCTTTGGAAGTAGCCGCCGGGACCGATCGTGAACGCCTCGCTGCCGCATTGGGCAAGATCTGGAAACGGTATCATCCGCACGAGTCGTTTGTGTATTCCTGGTATGAAGACCAGCTTTACGAGGATTATCTGGAAAATGAAGATCAGAAGATCACCGATTTGCTGGTATTCGTCGTATTCACGATCGCGGCAATGGGTTTGCTGGGAATGGTCACCTATTCCACCGCCAAGCGTGTAAAAGAAGTGGGCGTGCGAAAAGTAATGGGCGCCAGTACAGCCCAGATCATGCAACTACTATCCGGCGCATTTGTGAAGCTGATCCTGGTCGCAGCGATCATCGCGATGCCGATCGGCTATGGGCTTGGGGCGCTGTTTCTCAATATTTTCACCTACCACCCAAGCCTGGGCCCAGGCGTATTTCTCACTTGCATGGGTAGCCTCGGGCTCATTGGCTTGCTCACCATCGGTATCCAGACATACAAAGCGGCCGTTACGAATCCGGCGGAGACTTTACGGAATGATTAAAGGGGAGGAAAGGGAGGATGGAGAACACCACTGTTAAAAAACGTTAAACAAACTACCACTGACAGTCAGCCAGTTGATAAACTACTAGTTTTGAAACATGCTGAAAAACTACTTCAAAATCGCTTGGCGTAATTTGCTGAAACGCCGCTTTTATGCGTTGATAACGATCCTCGGTCTTACCGTCGGGATGACGTTCTCGTTCCTGATGATGAGCTACATCTGGGGCGAGCTTCGCGTGAATGCCGATCTCCGGAATGCAAAGAACCAGTACATCATCCGCAGCCAGTGGACCGACCCGAATATGGGACTGGATCTCACCACCCTGGGGCCGCTTGGAAAAGCATTGAAAACCGATTACCCCAATCTGGTTGCAAACTACTACCGCTACGACGCCATTACTGTGGCCGTATCGCATGGCGACAAGCATTTCAGGGAGGATGTGCAGACGGGAGACTCGACCCTCTTGGCTATGTACGGTTTCCCGCTCCGGTACGGGCAGGCAGAAACTGCATTGAATGCGCCCAATTCGATCGTAGTCACCGAAAACAAGGCAATGAAATACTTCGGCCGGACAGACGTCGTAGGCGAGTCGCTTACGCTGCACAATTTCTCAGGCGGCAAGCAGGAGTATCAGATTACTGCGGTGATGAAAAACCCTCCCTTCAATTCCGTAACCCATTTGTTGAATACCGGGGCGGAAATTTTCTTTCCATTCAGCAGCCTTGAAGGGCGCAAGGGCTCGGAGGATAACTGGGGCTTTGCATTTATGGTTAATTATATCGAACTAAAAGATGGCGTTTCACCCGCCGACCTCGCCAAACCCATCGCCCGCGAGCTCGCGACAAATGCACCGGAGGCCATCCGGACCAACCTGAAAATACACCTGACCCCACTCGGCGAGTACTACCGCGAAGCAAACAATGGGATCGTCAACAAAATGCTCCTGACGCTTTCGGGTATTACACTGTTTATTTTGCTGATGGCAATTGTCAATTTCGTAAACATCTCCATCGGCAGCTCATCATCCCGTTTGAAAGAGATAGGTGTGCGAAAAGTATTGGGCAGCCTCCAACAGCAGCTTATCGGGCAGTTTCTGGCCGAATCTGTCCTCCTCGCACTTTTGGCGATGCTTATTTCGCTGGCGTTATATGTGCTACTGCGACCATTTTTCAGTGGTATTTTGGGCAAGGAAATAGCGTCGCTCTGGTCACTGCCACCTTATTTGTTGATAGCCCCGATATTTATTTCCATACTGGTGGGACTGCTGGCCGGTTTGTTCCCGGCACTGGTGCTCTCGCGGATTCCGTCGGTGGAATCGATGAAGGGAAAACTGAAATCCGTCCGGGACAATATCCTTTTTCGTCGCTCGCTTATCGCATTACAGTTCGTGATCGCATTGTTTGTCTTTGCCGGGGCTGGCATTGTGACACGGCAGGTCGATTACTTTTTCAATAAAAATCTCGGGTATAACAAAGAATCAATGGTAACCCTCGGTGTCCCGCGCGACTGGACGCCGACAGGGCAGGCTAAAATGGAACGGGTGCGCGACGGACTCTCCCGCCTGAAAGAGATCAAGCACATTTCACTTTCCTACGAAATTCCAAACGGCAATGGCGGCTATTTTGGCTTCTACAAACCCGGTCAGGATTCCACAGAAGCTGTTCTGACCACCGTACTACGCACGGATGTCGCCTATGCCAAAACATATGATATAAAACTGATAGCCGGTGAGTTCTTACAATCGGCGAACACCGCTTACCAACCCGACCGCATCGTCATGAATGAAACGGGTGTCAAATCCCTCGGGTATGCAAGCGCGCACGAGGCGCTCGGGAAGCAGGTACGGGTACATTTTTATCCAAAACCACTAACCATTGTAGGCGTGGCGCAGGATTTCCACTTCGAATCCATGCACCAGGCCATTAAGCCACTGGTGTTCGCCGACGTCCGGGGCACCAATACCTACCGCTACCTGAGCATACGCCTCAACCCTGGTAATATTGGCAACGCTATGGCCACAATCCAGCAAAAATGGCGCGAACTCATGCCGGATGCCCCGTTCGAATACGTATTTATGGATGAAACCCTGCAGAAATTATATCGATCTGAAATCCAACTTAAAAAGGCCTCCCGCGTCGCGACATTTCTTTCAGTGGTTATCGTCTTGCTGGGCATCCTCGGAATGGTTTCACTCAATGTCGCCCGCCGCACCCGCGAGGTAGGGATACGCAAAGTACTGGGTGCAACCAGCGCGCACGTGGTAATGCTTTTTCTCAAAGAATTTCTGGCAATCCTGGCCGGAGCCTTATTAATCGCATTTCCGTTGGCAATGCTATTGGGAAACCGATGGCTGAAAACTTACGCTTACCGCACAGAAATCGGATGGGAAGTATTTGCGGGCATCGCGACGATCTTTGGAATGATGATCACCGCGCTCGTCTGTGTGCAGACGTACAAGGCTGCGGTAATGAATCCCGTTGAGAGTTTGAAGAATGACTAGTTAGAATTTAAAGACTTCGTAAATATCAAAATCTGCACTTTGTACGAAGTCTTTGATCGCTTGCGCTTTCTCACGGAGCAGATCTGAAAGTACTTTTGTGGAACAATTTCCTGCTCTGATCCAGACAATTTTAGGAGGTTGTGAAAACTGATTGATAAGTTTGATGAAGTCTTCATCCGCTGTAATCACCGCCTGATAACCGTTGTCGCGGGCAAACATAAAAATCTCGTAATCATCTGCGTCTGTAAGACCCAACTGCCGTACATGGTTCAAAGTATCAAACTGATGTGCCAGCAATGGCAAAATCCGTTGTGAGATATTCTGATCAATCAGAACCTTCATGCAGCAACGTCATAAAGCGTCCTCTTCAGTTGGTCCGCGGAGAATTCCAAGGCAACAGTAATATCTTCTCTGGTCAACTCAGGGAAATCCTCTAAAATATCATCAAATGACATCCCCGAGGCCAGCCAGCGCAAAATATCTTCGACTGTGATACGCATACCTCTGATACAGGGCTTACCACTCCTTTTCCCAGGTTCCAGCGTTATGATATTTTTGTAGATATACATACTGAGTAGTCTGTCTGATGCTTAACAAAAATAACGATTTACCACAGCATAAACCAAAGTACTCACTAACTCAATTTAACCGAAAACAAATCCTTCGAACGCAAGTACACCCAGGAGACGACAACGAGCGTCAGCACGCCTCCCATCATGACGGAGGGAACAGTACCGAATGCCTTGGCCATGACGCCGGATTCGAACGCGCCAAGTTCGTTCGAGGAGCTGACAAATATGCCGTTGACGGCCGCCACACGGCCGCGCATTTCGTCGGGAGGATAGATTTGCAGGATCGTCTGACGGATGATCACACTGACGCTATCGAACACGCCGGTCGCGAAGAGTGCGCCGCAGGAGAGCATGAAGTTGGTAGAAGCCGCAAACACCAGTGTGAATATGCCAAAGCCCGCTACTGCCACAAGCATGTTGCGCCACGCATTATGCGTAGGCGGGAAATAAGCCATCGCGAACATGGTCAGCATGGAGCCGATGGAAGGTGCCGCTCGCAGCAGACCAAGCCCTTCCGGCCCGACTTTCAGAATATCCTCGGCGAAAATGGGCAGCAAAGCAATTACGCCGCCGAAAAGCACCGAGAACAAATCGAGTGTCATGGCATAGAATACAATGCGCGTTTTAAAGACAAACTTGAAACCTTCTTTCAGGCTTTCCATGATCGGCGTGACAATCTTCGGAAACTCCGGGCGCGTTTTGATCATGCCCAGCAAAGCCCAGCAAACCACGAAGTTGACGATGACGATCAGCAATGTTTGGGTAAGCCCAAGGTAAGCGTACATAAAACCCGCAGCAGCCGGGCCGATAATGGCGCCTGCCTGCGAAAAAGAACTGCTCCAGGTAGATGAGTTATGGTAGATCGTTCTCGGTACAAGGAAGGGTTTGAGTGAGCTTGCAGCAGGCGAGTAGAAGCCTTTTGCAAAACCTATTAATCCAAAAACAGCATAAATGACCGCCAGATGCTGCCACTCCGCCAGCTTGTTATAAATACCCGGCTGAAAAGCGGTGTACAAGATCCCGGACCCTAGCAAGATCACCACCAGACTAATATGCATGATGCTGATCTTGTTCTTCTGATCGGCCACATAGCCCCCAAACAACGAAGTAACAATGAACGGAATCGCCTCTGCCAGTCCCACGAGGCCCAATGCGAGCGGATCGTGCGTGGTTTTGTACAGTTCATAACCCACGATCACTTCCTGAACGCGGATGGTGGCAGAGAAAAGGAAGGAATTCGATACAAAAAACCGGAAATCAGAATAGCGGAGCGCTGCGTAAGGATCGTTGGATGCTACTGTTTTCAAGTGAGTGTTTGGGTGGTGTAAAAAAGTAACATCGGTGCCGTAAAAGAATGTTCTGCTTTAACTGAAAATTAATGCCTTTTACTGACCCAATCCTATAAAAGGCTGTTAAAGTGCCAAAATCAATGTTTTACATTTCGTTTACATTGTTTTACAAGCATTTGTTCGCGTGCTCCACGGTCATCGGTACTTTTGGCCAGCAGTCAAAATCATCAAAACACATTTAGATATGAACTTCAAAGCAATCAAAATCATCTTCCCGGCAACGGTCCTGTTATACTCGCTGCAAGCCACGGTGGCGCTGCCGAAGTCTGCCGGTTCGTCTGACGAAAATACCCTGCTCGTAAACGGTCGCGTAATCTCGCCAGAGCAGTTTGCACACGTCACCCGGGGTACGCTGACGCTCGTAAAAAGTAATTCGGCTTCCGGCCAGCAAGCAAACGTACCCTTCCTGATTTACCTGAAACGCGGCGGCATGATCGTCAATCCCGAATCCCATGCACACAACTTTGCAGTATGGAGCTCCGAAATTCGCGATATTCTGGAATTCGCCGAGGCCGGCGACCAGCTCATTATCGATCCCGTCAAACCTCAAAATACCTCTGCGAGAAAAGTTATAATTATCAAAAAGACGCAAATCATCCCGCGATTCCAGTGGTTTTATGTTTCGAAACAGAAAAAGGACAATTGCTGAAATTCGTTAAATTTGATGATTGGTCCGAGGCTTTATGATGCGGTATTTCAAAGCGGTTTTCACAGGGTTCCTGCTCGTAACATGCATATGTGCGGGACGTCCGCTCATGGCCAACAGCGACGCCGTTCGCTTTTCTGAAAATGTCAACCTGTCGCTCCGGCGGACGGTCGATCTACTGCTGCGAGCCAATGGAGATTCCCTCTCACAGATCCCGCCGGTGAAGCAAACGGATGCCAACACGTTTTCGGTGCAAATGGACCATATGTTCGACTATGACAAACTACCCGAAACATTGCAACGTTCATTCGATTCCTATCATATCGACCGGCCGTACAGTGTCGCCGTATTGAATTGCAAAACCGGCGAAGTAAGTCTCGGATACCAGTTCTTCGACCTGAACCAACCCGGCGGGGTGCCGTGTAGAGGGCGCTCGCGCGAGGCGGGCTGCTACATGCTGCAAGTCCGCTTCACGCCGGAAGCCGCCAAACCCCAGGCTACCGGCAATACCTGGCTGCTGATCACAGTGGGCGGTACGCTGGCCGGGCTGGGTTTTATCGCCTGGAACAGGTCGCGGCACAAAAAAACACCGGAAAATGTACCGCAAAATACGCCGGCTTCACATTCGCGCATTGCATTCGGTAACTCCTGGCTGGACACCACCAACCAATCACTCTTCAACAGCCAATCCACCCTGACATTGACGTTCCGCGAAGCAAAGCTGCTTAGCTTGTTCGCCCGAAACATCAACCAGGTCCTGGAACGCGATGCGATTTTAAAATCGGTTTGGGAAGATGAAGGTGTTACCGTGGGAAGGAGCGTCGACGTATTCGTATCGCGCCTCCGCAAAATGCTGGCCGCCGATCCGCAAGTTAAAATCACCGCCATTCACGGCGTAGGCTACAAAATGGAAGTCCATTCCTGAAAATCCATGTTCAAAACCTTTCTGAAAATAGCAGTGCGTCAGCTCTGGCAGGGACGGCTGTATGCGGTGATCAACGTCATCGGTCTGGCAATTGGCACCGCCAGTATGCTCTTCGCGGCCATTTACATCACCGATGAACGCAGTTTCGACGGCTTTCATCACCATAATCCCCATCTCTACCGCATTACCAGTTCCTACCGGGAGCGCGGCGAGCTCATTTCTTCGGGTGGTACCGGCCAGGTACAGGGCCCGGCATTTCAGGCGCGGATACCCGAGATCACACGTTATGCGCGCGTCATGGGCGGGGACATCCACGGAGATGTGCGGCACGGGCACAATGCATTCAAATTACAGCTGCTTTTTGTAGATGCTTCTTTTTTTGACGTGTTCACCTTTCCGTTACTGCATGGCAATGGCCGTACCGCGTTGCAAAACGTCAATTCGGTGGTCGTTACCAAACGTACAGCGATGAAATTCTTTAACCGCACCAATGTGCTGGGCGAGCTGCTGCAAATGGACGCCGACCCGTCGGCAATGCGGATCGGGAAACCGCTGGTCATTACGGGCGTGGCAGAAGATCCGCCTGCCAATTCCTCGGTTCAGTTCGACATCCTCTTTCCATTTGCGTTTATGAAAGTATCGTTCAACGACGCGAGCTGGCTGAATGCCTATCTGGGAACGTTTGTCGTGCTGCGCCCCGATGCCCAGCCAGATCAGGTTATCCGGAAATTTAACCACATAGCCGGCGCATTATCCCAAACCCAACGAAAAGACCATCCCGAAGCATTCATCATTACCTATGGCTTACAAAAAATGACCGACATTCACCTGAATACGCAGGAAATTCCCAACCAAAACGGTGAATCCGGCATTATGAACGCGAGCAGGCCTGTTTATTCCTACATTTTCATCGGCATAGCCGATTTTATCCTGATCATGGCCAGTATCAACTTTATTAACATTCACATGGCTTCTTCGATGAAGCGTGCAAAGGAAGTCGGGATACGTAAGGCCACCGGAAGTGGCAGCGGAGCGATCGTCGTGCAGTTTCTCGGCGAATCGGCTATTCTGGTAGGGATCTCAATCGTTCTTGCATTTATACTCGTGATGTTACTGCTGCCGGCATTTAATCACTTATCTCAAAAGCAAATCGCACTGAATCGGCTATGGAGCCCGGAAACGGCAGGTTGGCTGGCATTTATTTTCGTGATAAACATCGCTTGCGCCGCACTCTATCCCGCCTGGCTAATTTCCAGGCTAAATCCGGTTGAAACGCTCTATTCGAAAGCCTCGCTTGCCGGTAAAAATCCGACCGGGAATGTGCTCATGGTTTTCCAGTTTGCGATAGCGATGCTGCTGGGCATCGCGAGTATGGTATTTTACAGGCAAATGCACTTTATCAGGTCCAAAAACCTGGGTTATAATCCTGATCAGATCGTCAAAATAGCCATTCACGGTGTGCGGGATGTTCAGCGGGTGCACAAGCGCTTCCGGAACGAGCTGGCGGGCGACCCTGCATTCGGGGCGATCTCGCTTGCGGGTGAGTTTGGCAACCGTGATGTAGTGGTGAAGGGGCAAAAAATTCTTGCAAATGTGCGTACGATCGATGCCGATTATCTTCCGATGCTTGAAATGAAGCTGCTTCAAGGCCGCAACTTCTCCCTCGCTTTCGCTTCCGACGAAACTTTCGGGGTATTGGTCAATGAAGCGTTTATCAAAAAAGCAGGCATTACCGACCCGGTCGGGAAGACGTTAATGCCCGACGATTATTTTGGAAAGCAGGGCCTGACCATCCTCGGCGTTATCGGTGACTTTCATTTCAGCTCGCTCAAAGAGCGCATCCGACCTATGATTATGCCTATGAGCACACATTACGGAGGCGGGGAACTATGGATTAAAATCGCCCAAAACAGGGAGTTATATGCCATTAGTAAGCTTAAAACGACGTTTAAAAAGATTTTACCCGACGCTGTTTTTGACTACACCTTCCTGCACGACGCTAACGCACGTGCCTACGCAACCGAACTTCGCTGGCAGCAGATCATCACGGTGGCGACCATAGTGGCCGTGGTCATTTGTAGCCTGGGACTCTTCGGTCTCACGCATCTTGCCATCACGCAACGCCGGCGCGAAACGGGCATACGGGTCGTGCTGGGTGCGACGGGTTATGATATTGCGCTGGTTTTTTCCAGAAACTTCATCCACATCATCTTTATTGCCTTTTTCATCGCTTCCATCTCGGGCCACTACCTGATGCAATCATGGCTTGGTCAGTTTACCTACCATGCCGGCCTGCAATGGTGGATGTATGTCTGCCCGGGAGCCGTGGCAATGGGACTGGCATTGTTTACTGTATTCGCCCAGGCTTTGAGTGCCGCCGCCGCGGATCCGGTGAAGGTTTTAAGGTCCGAATAACGTCCATTTCACAATGGCAAGTCCCAGGTTCCGAACGCGTCCGATTGCGTACACATTTTGTACGGTATCGGACGCACGCCCGTTAGCATCATTTTAAAACAACATGAAAATCAATTATTTACACTTTTGGCAAGGCTTTTTAAAATAGGACTGGCATAAGAGACGAGGATGTAAGCATTTGTTTTTAAAACAGGTTGTCCGTAATTACATACCAAATCTCAAACATCCAATTTTTATGATCCAGTTAGAAAAGATATCCAAATATTACCCGGCAGGTTTTGGCAAAACATACGTATTGCGCCACATTGATTTGAACATTAAAGAAGGTGAATTTGTGTCGATTATGGGTCCGTCGGGCTCCGGCAAATCCACTTTGTTACATATACTGGGCTTGTTGGAAGAGCCGTCCGAAGGTGAATACCTCTTCCTCGACGAGCCGGTTCAGAAACTCTCCGAGAAGAAGCGTACCGAATTGCACCGCCACCACATCGGTTTTGTGTTCCAGGCCTATCACCTGATCGACGAACTGACGGTTTATGAAAACATCGAGACCCCGCTTTTGTACAAAGGCACATCGTCGTCGGAGCGCAAGAGCCGGGTGGCGGAACTGCTCGACCGCTTCAATATGGTTGCGAAGAAAGACCTGTTCCCGCACCAGCTTTCGGGCGGCCAACAGCAACTGGTAGGCGTTGCCCGGGCGATCGTACACAACCCGAAAGTGATTTTCGCCGACGAACCGACCGGCAACCTGCATTCGGAACAGGCGATCGAGATCATGGAATTATTTCAAAAGCTTAACCAGGAAGATAAAGTCACCATCGTTCAGGTAACCCACTCGGAAACCAATGCAGGTTACGGCAACCGGATTGTCCGGTTGAAGGACGGATGGCTGGCGTAACCTAACTCAATCTATTAGCCATGAAACGTTTTATTTTACTTTTCTGCCTGTTGCCATTACCCGGTCAGGCGCAATCCAAGTTGAGCCTCGCCGATTGCGTGGACCTGCTGGCCAAAAACAACCTCATTTACCAGCAGGGTACATTGCAGGCGGAAGCGGCGCAGGCACAGCTACGGCAGACAAAATCACAGATCTTCCCTCAGATCTACATTTCGGCAGACCAAAGCCTTAACCTCGGCCGCAGTATCGACCAGTACACCAATACGTATATAGACCAGCTTTACAGCTACAATGCGATCAGTACGGGGTTCCAAATGCCCGTTTTCCAGGCCGGAAAGTTGCAGAACCAGACCCGCCAGGGGACATTGCTGAAAGAGTCGGCGATGGAAAACCGCACAGCCGTGCTGAATGCGCAAACCATCCTGCTCATGCAAGGCTACGTGAATGTGCTCGCAACCAAGGCATTGCTCGAAGCTGCCAATGAGCAGGTAGCTTCTTCGCAGCAACAGGTAGATAAGGTACAGAAGCAGGTAAACGCTGGAACAGCCGGGAACAACCTTCTTGCCGAGATCAAAGCCCAGCTTTCGAACGACAAGTATTTGCAGGTAACGGCACTTAGCAATTACCGTACGGCGCGGCTTGCATTGTTTCAGCGGATGAATATCACGCCGGATGACAATGTGGAATTCGAGCCGCTATTACCCAAGGAAAGCGTTACTCCCGCGGCTGCCAATGCTACGGAACTGTACGAGAATGCATCCAAGTCTTTCCCGGAAATCCGCAGCGCTGAGTTGAACCGCCAGAGCTACAAGTACCTGGTGAAGTCGATTAAGGCATTGAACTATCCTTCGTTGAACCTTAGTACGAATGTGCGGGCATTCTACGCGTCGACAAACGACAACCTCGATTATTTCAAACAGCTGAATGCGACACGCAACGGCTATATTAACCTGGGTCTGAACATTCCGATCATGGGCCGTTGGGTTACCCGGCCACGCGTGGAGCTGGCGAAAGTGCAGGAGCGCCAGGCGCAGAACACGTTGGACATTACCAACCAGCAGCTCCGCCAGGCAATTGAAACCGCTGTACTAAACCTGAACGCCATGGCCGACAAACATGCAGCTGCAGAAGGCCAGGTCGAATCACTCGGAGCTGCATTCGCGGTGGTGGAGAGCAAATTCAATGCGGGTGTAGCCAGTATTTTCGAATACACCCTCTCCAAAGCGAAACTCGCACAAGCCCAAGGTATCGCTATTCAGGCAAAATATGATTACCTGATGCAACAGAGATTATTGCAATACTACCGTCAGGGCAACTGGCAAGGGGTGTTTTAGGCGGTAGGCTGTAAGCTTTAGGCTCTAAGCTGTAAGCAGTAAGACATAAAAGGGAGATCAGCTTATAGCCTAAGGCTTACAGCTTAAAGCCCTAAAGACTGTTAGGTTAAATTTGGTATCGGTAATTCTTAGAGGCAGCCAGGCGCATTGGCTGCCTCTTTTTGTTAAATAAATTTAAATCAGTGGGTGGTTACATTATGGTGCGTAAATTAGGTGCAAACTAAATTTATGGACCATGAAAAAACTTTTTCTATTGTTACTGCCGGGAATGCTGCTACTGGCAGGAAGTGCGGAGGCGCAGTTGCAGAAAGGCGTGAAATATTGGGGCGCGACGATTAATTTCCGCGGTGAATTTTTCCATGATATGGAAGATGGCAGTAATGTTCATAACCGCAAAACCAGCAATCCTTCCGTTATGCCCGAAGCACAGATAGGCTGGTTTGTTTCCGGTAAAACCATGCTAGGAGTCGGATTAAGATACAGTCTGAGCTACCAAAAGGATGACCAAAGCCCACTTGACTACGAGGTCAGGTCTTTCGGTCAATCTCTGCAATTACTTCCATTCATCCGACAATACTACACTCTGAACGACCGGTGGGCCATCTTTGTCCATGGGGAATTAGGACCGACCTATTCCTGGTCGAAAACCAAAAACGGAGGGCTAATACCGTCCACCAGCAAAAGCGATTACTGGCAATATGGGTTGAGTGTAAAACCCGGTGTGGTTTACACATTTCCTAACAAGAAGTGGTCGATAGAGGCGTATACCAATTTTCTCGCCCTCAATTTCAACTATCAGCCTTCTTATGACGGTGCTGACCGGCAATTCAAATTCGGAACGGGCCTGACCACCAGTTTTCCGTCCTATTTCTCTCTCCGCATTGCCCGGTACATCCAACCTAAAAACTGATCAGCCATGAAAAATATTAAAACCAGCATCCTAATTGTCATGCTTGTATTGGTGCATGCACTCGCCAACGCCCAGTTCAAGGAAGGAGAGTCATTCATAGACGGGGCTTTCCAGGTAAATCTTTTTGATTCCAAGGCTAAGGACACAGACTCCCAATACAGGCTCTATGGACACAACATCGATGTGTCGCTGGGCAAGTTCCGGAGTGGTACAAAAGCTGTCGGGTGGTCGTTGAGCAATAATCTCGCTATCCAAAAAGTCAAAAGCTTGACTTTCGAGCCGAAACCACTTCAGAATCTCGGTTTCAGCATTTCGCGCTTCTGGGAATTTTACAAACCTCTGAATGACAAGTTTTCATTGTATGCTCGGCCTAGAATTGGCTTGGGATATAATCTGGCAAATACCTTTGATAACGCCAATGGCAATATCACGACAGAAACCCGCCTTAATTCCATTTCGCTGGTGGCCAACATAGGTGCTGGTATTGCATGGCGCATTGCCCCGAAATGGGCCATTTATGGAGGTGTCGCATTCTCAAATCCGCTCGATGTCTCCTATTCATTTGGTCGGAGGCGTGACGTAGCCAACCCGCGTCCAGACGGACAATATCCCCAAAACAACTTGCGGGGATTCAGCTACCGCTTTGCACCGGATCTGTCGTCCGGTTCAATCGGACTCGGTTTCCGATACTTCTACTGAGCCAAAATTCGAAGATAATCGCTCAAAAATCATTAAAAACCCCTTGGATATGGCTTTTAAGGCCATATCCATTTTTTTAGTAATGAAAAAACACTTTCTAATTGTCCTTTTCGCTGCGTTCAGCGCTTGCCATAAACCACAAACTACCAACCTCGCCGGGCCGTGGGAACCCGATTACGACGTGACCCGCTCGGAAAGCGCTATCAAGGAATTCGAGAGAAAAGACGCGGAACACATGCCGGCACCAGGCGGAATAGTTTTCACAGGCAGCTCTTCATTTACCAAATGGCAGGATGCCGCAAAGGACCTTGCGCCCCTGCCGATCATCAACCGAGGCTTCGGAGGCTCTACCTTACCGGAAGTAATCCATTACTCCGATCGCACGATTACCAAATACAAGCCGAAGACGGTCGTAATCTATTGCGAGAACGATATGTTCGGCAAAAAACCGAAGTCGCCCGAACAGGTACGCGATGCGTATGTGACGCTGGTGAAGAAGCTTCGCGAGAAACAGCCCGATGTGCAGCTTTACGGGGTGTCGCTGAAACCTTCGCCTTCACGCTGGGCGAAGCGGGAGGATGTGATCAAGGCCAACAAGCTGATCCAGGATTACATTAAAAAGGATAAGAACCACCATTATATCGACGTGTGGCCGGTGATGCTCAAAAACGGCCGCCCGGACGGCGCTATCTTCGTGAGCGACAGCCTTCATATGAATGAGGAAGGTTACAAAAGGTGGACGAAAGTGTTCCGCCCGATACTGGAAAAATCAGTCTGAAAGTATCCTGCACTTTACGGTTTTTTACAAAGATTTTAAAAGAATACATAAGGGTATTGGTTTTAACGTAAAGTCACTATATTGACCGAAAAAATACATTTCCGGGTAAAAAAGTGATATTCCAGTAATGAAAGTAACAGCGGTTTTTGATATTGGCAGGACCAATAAGAAGTATGTACTTTTCAACGAGAAGTATGATATCGTTCATGAGTTTTCAGAATCCCTCCCAGAAACAGTTGACGAAGACGGCTTTCCTACCGAAGATTGTGAATTGTTAACCAAATGGGTGCAGGACCGCTGGGCCGAATTGCTGGCTAATCCGGAATTTGACATCAAAGCGGTAAACGTGGCTGGCTATGGTGCCAGCCTGGTGCATCTCGACGCCGCGAACCGTCCCCTTACGCCGCTGTATTCTTACCTCAAACCGTTCCCGGAAGATCTGTTAAAGCAGTTTTACAGCACCTATGGAGACCCTACCCGCATTTCGTTGCAAACAGGCTCTCCGGCAATGGGGATGCTCAACTCGGGGATGCAGCTGTATTGGCTCAAACATACCAAACCGGAGATTTACAGCCAGATCGCTACAACTTTACATTTACCTCAGTATATCCTGTATCTGCTGACAGGCCGCAAAGTGAGCGATTACACCTCGCTGGGCTGCCATACCGCATTGTGGAGCTTTGAAATGTGGGATTACCACGAATGGGTGAAGCAGGAAGGTATTCATAAGAAACTCGCGCCGGTACTCGCGTCGTCGTCGTTCATTTACCGCCATGGCGACAAGGGCATTCAGTCGGGCTTCGGGCTGCACGACAGCTCCTCGGCGCTGATACCTTACCGGATGGCCGTTAAAAAGCCGTTTGTACTTCTATCGACCGGAACCTGGTGTATCAACTTCAACTCTTTCGCATCGAAACCGCTGACTTCTTACCAGCTCGAACGCGACTGTATGAATTACCTCACGCCGGAAGGCAGCGGCGTTACCGCTTCACGTCTGTTCATGGGGCGCGAACACGATTACCAGGTGGCGCGCATTGCGGAGTATTTCAAAGTAGCTCCTGATTTTTATAAAAAGGTGGTGTTTGATGAAGATATATTAAAACAGGACACTCCGAAGTTCTATACCGCCTGCATGACTGGCAACGGGCCGTTCCCCGAACCAAACACCCAAGAATGGCAGATCAGCGCATTTGCTTCGGCTGAGGCCGCATATCATCATTTGATTAAAGGGCTTTGCGAGCTGCTTTACGTGTCGCTCGACCTCGTGAATATCAACGATGTACATGCTATCTATGTAGACGGTGGATTTGCCCGGAACGAAATATTCACAAGGCTACTGGCGCGGCATTATCCGAACCACAAAGTTTACGTATCGGATCTCCCGTACGCGACGTCCCTGGGGGCTGCGTTGCATGTGACGCGCCCGCAGACGTACGAGTTTGCCAACGAAATTCGTGAAATAAAACCTTGATCAGCTGATCCGGCTCCAGTTGGTTTCTTCCTTGCGCAGATTTTCAAGATGGTTGCGTATGGGATAATGAACCGGCTGGAGCAGATCGGGATCGGCCATCAGAATTTCCTCCGCAGACGCCCGCGCGGCCTTCAATATCTCCCCATCCTGGGCCAGATTGGCCACCAATAAATCCACCAATCCGCTTTGTTGCGTGCCCGAAATGTCGCCGGGGCCACGGAGTTGCAGGTCCACTTCCGCTATTTCGAAACCGTCGTTGGTGTTGCACATTGTTTCTATACGCAACTTGGTGTCTTTGCTGAGCTTGTAGTCGGTCATTAGTATACAATATGACTGCTCCGCACCGCGCCCTACCCTGCCCCGCAGCTGGTGCAGTTGCGAAAGTCCGAAACGCTCCGCATTCTCGATTACCATTACTGAGGCATTCGGCACATTCACACCCACTTCAATCACCGTCGTCGCGACCATGATCTTTGTCTCGCCACGCACGAAACGTGCCATTTCAAAATCCTTGTCCTGCGAACGCATTTTACCGTGCACAATGCTCAGCGGAACGCCCGGAAAAGCCCGTGCCACGCTTTCGTAACCATCCATCAAGTCCTTCAAATCCATTTTTTCGGACTCTTCGATCAGCGGATACACCATATAAACCTGCCGTCCTTTCGCAATTTCATCTTTCAAAAACCCGAAAACCGAAAGGCGATGTTTATCGAACCGATGGACCGTTTTAATGGGTTTCCGGCCGGCTGGGAGCTCGTTAATGGCCGAAATATCCAGGTCGCCGTACAATGTCATCGCGAGTGTGCGCGGAATCGGCGTGGCCGTCATCACTAGCATATGCGGGTTAATGCGCGAGTTCTTGGCCCAAAGTTTGGCCCGCTGCGCAACCCCAAAGCGATGCTGTTCATCGATAATGCAAAGGCCGAGGTTTTTGAATTGCACTGCATCCTCTATCAATGCGTGGGTGCCGACAATAATATGCAGCGTACCATTCAGCAGTTCGCGATGAATGACATCCCGCTCCTTTTTCTTTGTCGAACCCGTCAGTTTCGCAATGTTGACACCTAGCAGGTCGGCAAATTTTTTGAGACCCTGGTAGTGCTGGTCGGTAAGGATTTCCGTGGGCGCCATGAGGCAAGCCTGCGCGTCGTTATCCAATGCAAAAAGCATGGTGATGAATGCCACGATCGTCTTCCCGGAACCTACATCGCCTTGTAGCAGGCGGTTCATTTGCTTGCCGGTTTTGAGGTCTTCATGGATCTCGTGCAGTACGCGTATCTGCGCGCCCGTAAGTTTGAAAGGCAAATGTTGTTCATAGAACTCTTTCACCAGCATTGTTTTATCAAAAATCAACCCCGGGTATTCCGTCTTATGTAGCAGCTTGTTCTTGATGAGCCTGAACTGGTTGTAAAATAGTTCTTCGAACTTCAGCCGCCGCTGTGCCTGGTGCAATGTGCGGGCGTCCTGCGGCAAGTGGAAATGCCAGAGGGCCTGCGCTTTGGAAACGAGTCGGTATTTCTCAACCAATGGAGCGGGCAGTGTCTCACGTATATGCGGATGCGCGATTTCGAGCAGGCTCCGCATCATTTTGCTCAAAGCTTTGCTATCGAGAAATTTCTTCCGAAGCTTTTCGGTGAGCGGATAAATCGGTTGCCAATAGCCTGCCGACGCGTTTTCCTGCGTCAGCACTTCTATTTCCGGGTGGGTAATGCTCCATTTGCCGCCATACCGCACCGGAGTTCCGTAAACAATATATTCGCCTCCGCGTTTCAGCCACTTCTCATACCAGGAAATGCTCTGGAACCATACGAGATCCAAATCCCCCGTTCCGTCCTGAAACTGGCCAACGAGCCGCTTTTTACTGCCCTCACCGATCACCGTAAATTCGCGCAGACGCCCCTTTACCTGCGTGGCCGACATTTGCTCGTTCAATTCGCTGAGCCTATGAAAAACGCTGCGGTCTTCGTGGCGGAAAGGATAATGCTGTATAAGGTCGCCGAAGGTAAAAATATTCAGCTCCTGATTGAGCAATGCGGCTTTTTGCGGGCCTACGCCTTTCAGGAATTCGATCTTGGTATCGAAAAAGCGGGTTCTAACAGATGGGTTTGTTTCAGAAGTCATTATTCAAATATAAACCGAAATCATAAAAAACACGGTTTGGAAGTCTCAAATGTTAATCTCTGTTAATGGGGTAGCTATTCCTGCGATTTCGGCTACAACCCGCTTGATTCGCAACTTACGAATGCTTTACTTGCTGCTTCGTATATCTTAACCACCAATCATTTACTAAAATCTACACAACTTATGAAAACCATTTTGTTATCGCTTTTCCTCACCCTGATCGCATTCACCTGGGCATCCGCACAAAGCCCGCATGTAACCGCCAACGGCAAGAATTTGAGCGTCAGATACGGCCAACCCTCTAAAAAAGGCCGTGTGTTGTTTGGGAAAGCAGGAAGCGGCAGCCTTGAACCATACGGCAAGCCATGGCGGATCGGCGCTGACAGTGCGACCACGATCACCTTCAAAAAAGACGCTACATTTGGCGGAAAGCCTATCAAGGCGGGCACTTACACGTTGTTCGCGACTCCCAACGAAAAAGAATGGACCATTATCCTGAACAGCCAGCTCGGACAATGGGGCGCCTACGAATACGACAAGCACAAAAGCAAAGACGTAGCGCATATTACCGTTCCGAACAAGAACTATCCTACATCGGAAGAAAAACTGACTTTCACCGTAAAAGACACTTCCCTGGATTTTCAATGGGATAAGGTTGGGTTTTCGGTGCCTGTGAAATTCTGAAACACATTTGACTGCAAAGCAAAACGGGGTGCCACTTTGATAGCACCCCGTTCCTTTTTCCTGCCCTCCTCTCCCTTTCCTCCATTACAAATTCTGCTTAATCATATTCTCCAACACCTGCAAATGCTCCGTGAACGCCTTGTGCCCGTGTTCGGTAGCTTTATAGGTCGTGAGCGGTTTGCGGCCGTTGAATTGCTTCTGAAATTCGATGTATTTGATTTCTTCCAACGCCTTTAAATGCGAGGCCAGGTTGCCGTCGGTGAGCTGCAACAATTCTTTCAACTCATTAAAACTCAGGGAATCGTTGACCACGAGCACGGACATAAGCCCAAGCCTGATCTTGCTTTCAAATACCTTGTTAAACTTTTCTAACCACTCCATTACAAATTCCCTGTTACGCGGACGCCTGACCGTCGGGCGCGTTATTGATTGGCTTCCAGAAACAGCATGGCATCCCGGTTACGGATCCAAACTGCCTGATCACGTTGATTATTGGCGGCCATCGTAAATCCGGAACCTACCAGGCCCGTTGCGACCGATATCCAGAAAAAAGTCTTCAAATTATCGCGGTTGCCCGAAAGCAGCGATATAACGGAACCTGCCGATCCGGCCAGCGAAATAACCAGTCCGATGCTGCGCGTTCTCCTGGATTTCAGATAGAGACCGAGGCCTTCCGGCGAAACCATAAATTCGTTCCGCAATGCCTTTTGTCCGACGTGAATGACATTGTTTTTGACAAAACTATTCCCATTTCTCAAATAAATGGTCTCCTTATCGTACCATTTTCTCGCTTTTGACGCTGTACTGTCCGATGGCATCCGTACCTGTGCCGAGCAAACCGAGCCCAAAGTGAGTATTAACAGCACCACTGTAAGGCCCGATTTCCCGCCGGACCGCCGGCCGCCTGATAACTCTTCGCCAGGCAATTTCTCTCTTTCGTACCGGTTATACATGGTAAGACCATAAACAATGTGCAAAACACCAAAGCCTATTGCCCAGAATATCAGCGAGTAGCCCGTCAGGAACAATGCGATACAACCGATACCGATTTCCGAAATACCCATGTAAAACACTTCCGGGTAAGTAAACCGGCTCGCGTTTACCAGTGCCAGTCCGTAGAATAGCAATGTCACCGGAAAAACCAGCCAGATAAAGCCGTAATGCAGCATCGCCAGAGAGAATATACCGCCTGTCCCAAGCGGGATCAGCATCGCGATCAGCAACCGCTTTGAACTGCCGTTCCAAACCGTAAGGCCTTTTTTCCGACCCCGGCGGACCGTAAGAATGATTCCCACCGCAAGCGACGATACAAGCACGCAGAGTCCATCGACAAACAAAAACTCGATCACATCCTGGCGCGAATGCCCCTGATAGGTACCCAATGGAGCTAAAATATCGGTCAACCAGTCGGTTTTAAAACGAACGTATGCCGTCCCTGCGCCGATCAGCGCGAATATGCCGGCAAAAACCCCGCTCAAACCACTGAGGGATAAAAACTTGGACGAGCGCTCCATCAGGTCGCGGATCTCGTTCAAAGTATGCAAAGAATCCTGATTCGGGTTCATAAGCGTGTCAAAATGTAAAAGTAACGGTCAGTGATTGTCAGAAATAGTCAGGTGTTGTCAAGTGTGGTTAGGCGTGGCGCTAAAAGAGCAGCAGAATTTTTGGGATAAACACAATTCCTCCTACTATCGCCGCCGAAATCGCCAACAGCAATACGCCGGCGGCCGCCGTGTCCTTCACTACTTTGATTACCGGATGGTAATCTGCCGAAACGAGGTCGGCCAGTTTCTCAATAGCGGTATTGAATGCTTCCGCCGCCCACACGAGCGCGATCTGGATCACGATCAGACACCATTCGGCGGCCGATATATTGAAAAACACGCCCGCTATGGCCACCACCACGCAGGCGATCAGATGAATGCGCGCATTGTTTTCGTAGCGGAACAGGCTATAAATCCCGGCACCTGCGTAACGGAAGCTTCGGACAGCTTTAAGAATATCGATGGGTCCGTTCATGTTGTTTCATTTCGGCAAAAATATGGAACGCAAAGTACAACAACATGAGCACGAACGAAAACGTAATGGTGTGTTTGATCGCCAGCGGATCCCTCAAACTATGGTAGATACCCTTCGCGAGTGCGCCCGGCTGCGTGACGATGTCCCAGCTGTTCCAACGGCCATAACGCCCCAGGAAGATTCCGAAACCACTCAGTACCATCGAGTTCAGGATCGCAAACCATGCCAAACGCTCGTTCCAGCGGTGCGAAATAATCCGGTGAACAATGCGAATACTGTAAAGGCCTGTCAGGAAACCTGCCAGGGAAAATGTGAAAATCATCAATGCATCATACCAAAGCATGTTTTCGGGCACGCCACGAAGGTGTTTCAAATCGGTAATAATGTAGGGAGCATTAGGGAAAAACAGGAGCCAAACTGCCAGGTAGATCATTAAAACTCCGAATGGTGCCGACCGGCGCTTCTCCATCTCCCACACCCACTTAATAAAAAGCAACGGTATCCACGCCAGAAACAGGTTCCAGGTCAAAAAGACGAAGTCCCAGTTTTGCAGGGCAATCCTGACAGTCAATAATGCCATCGCAGCGGCGGAAACAAATGCGAGGAGTGCCACTTTCAAATTGCCCTCCAGATAATTAACCAGGTTTCTCAGCATCGTTTAAGTTTATTTTAAAGTACTTTGAATTACAAAGTTAATATAAAACGATTGGAAACCGCAATAGCAGGAAGTGTATTTAAATAAGAGATGGGTTACTTTTTATTATTTTCGGCGAAAGCTTTCATCATCGCCCATTCACGACCGGCAGTTTTAGCCCTGAAAGTTTCCAGACAGCCGCGGTCTTGCAAGGTAATGTAGCAGGTTTTCCCGTTTTTACCCCCGAAACAGATGTTCGAAACCTTCTTTCCGATGGTGTGAATGGTATGGATAACTTTTCCTTCAGGGGAGAGCACCGCTACTTCTCCCTTTCCGTGCCGGGTAATATAGAGGTTACCATGCACATCGCAGCGCATTCCGTCCATGCCGCCGTCTTCGAAACGGTGCAACAGCTTTTTATTGGATAATGTACCATCTGCCGCCAGGTCGAACACCCACACATTCCGCTGAACGCTTTCGTTAACGTACAGCTTCTTTTCGTCAGGGCTGACGTCGATGCCGTTGGTGGTTCCCATATTTCCAAAGGCAAGATTCACTTTTCCTTCGGGCGTGATGTGCCAGATTTGCCCGGTTCCGTCTTTCCAATTGGGGTCGGAAGCAAAAACGTGTCCCGACGCGGTTACGGCAAGGTCATTGGGCTGGTTCATTTTCGGTTCGTTCGCGAAAACGGAAACGTCCTTGGTAATCATATCCACTTTCAGGATGTTGTGCCCCGTAAAATCAGCCACATAAAAAGTGTTTTTGTTCACAAACCGGATTCCATTGCCCGTGCTGCCTTTCGGCAAGGTCACGAAAAAGCTCGTATTGCCCTTCTTGCTGAGCTGCGCGATCGTACCGTCGCGGGCAAAGTTCACGGCGTAGACATTTCCGTCTTCATCCACCGCGGGGCCTTCACAATTGGTGGTAAATTCCCCTTCATTGGAGAACTTTTTACTTTTTGTCTGAGCCACACTGATTCCCCGCGACAACAGCGTGACGGTGAGGAGGATTGCTAAGATTCGGGTCATAAAGGTAATGTCGTCAAAATCACTGATTCTTCCACTTGATGGCGCAGCCAACCGGCTTTGTAACGGTGATTACCACGGGTTTACCTCCCACGAGGTTGGTCACCGCTTCGTCCACATACAGTTTCGTCACACCGGTTGCGTCCTGCGGGTTGTCGTCGATCATCCCCATATAGCGTACCGCGAACTGTGCGCCGTTTTTCTGCAATACAAATGCCTGTGGCGTACGGCCGGCCCCGAATTTGCGGGCTACCTGCTGCGTATCGTCGACAAGATAAGGATAACCGTAGTTCTTGGCGACAGCACGCTCCTTCATTTTTTCGAAAGTATCGTCCTGGTGCGTTCCAGGGTCGCTTGGGTTGATGGCGATAACCGGGTACCCCTGTCCCGCGAACTTGCTATTGAGTGCGATGATACGGTCCTCATAAGCCTTTGCGAATGGACAGTGATTGCTCGTAAAGACCACGATCACGCCTTTCGAGCTGGCAAAATCCGTAAGCGATACCATATTTCCGTCGGTATTTTTTAAACGGAAGCTCGATACGGCATCACCCACCTGGTATCCTGCCTGCGCCTGCGCGTCAGACAGCCGTGCAAATACAGCAAGGAACACGACCATCAAAACCCACCCACTGAATTTTATCTTCATGTTTTCTAAATCTATTGTCTCTATGACCCCAATAATAGGTAAAAGTAAAAGCGCGACCTGTTAAATTTTGTTAAGGTACCTCTTTACACTCCATGTCTAAACGCGGGAGCTCACCTGAACTATATAAAGGTAACTTTTTGCGCATTTTTAACCACATGGGCCATTTATAATTCAACCGCATGCAAGCCCTGGTGATGACAACCGAATAACGCCTTACCCTGAATCCCGGGGCGGGTTCCTGCGAGATATTAAAAAAAACGGAATATTCCGCTTAATACATTGTAATTCTGTCACTCTCTTTTTATCTTTGCACCTCAAATTTTGAATCCAGTTTAATATAATTATTAACATGTACGCAATCGTAGAAATCGCAGGTCAGCAATTTAAAGTTGAAAAGGGTCGCGAAATCTTCACGCATAGGCTTGAAGGTGACGTGAACGCTGCACTTGTATTTGACAAAGTCCTTCTCGTTGACAACGGAGGCACAGTACAGGTAGGTCTTCCGACAGTAGCGGGTGCTTCTGTAAAAGCAACTGTTCTCGAACACCTGAAAGGTGAGAAAGTGATCGTTTTCAAAAAGAAACGCCGCAAAGGATACCGTGTTAAAAACGGTCACCGTCAGTATCTGACTAAAATCAGCATCGACGAAATCGTTGCCTAATCATTGGGGCGGAAGCCTGAAACAGTTCAAAACAGGAAACTACAATTTAAGTATAAGATATCATGGCACATAAGAAAGGTGTAGGTAGCTCGAAAAACGGACGTGAATCGGAAAGTAAACGTCTTGGCGTAAAATTATTCGGTGGCCAGTTGGCAAAAGCAGGTAATATCCTGGTTCGTCAGCGTGGAACCAAGCACAACCCAGGTAAGAACGTAGGTATCGGCCGCGACCACACATTGTTCGCATTGGTTGATGGTAACGTAGTGTTCCGTAAGACCCGTGAAAACAGATCTTACGTTCACATCGAACCGATCGCGGTTGAAGCTGCTGCGGAAGCGTAATCAACGTGCCGTCAGTACTTCCAAAGAAGTTAAAAGAACCCGTCAGGCATCCGTTTGACGGGTTTTTTATTGGCTAATGCGCCCGCCGCTAAACCAAAAGGCCGCATTCCGTGTTGTCTAAACCGGAAAGTTGTTTTACCCTATCATTATCGACCATCCCCATGTTGTCACGACCTATTTTTGTATATACCGAATTGAGCCCCAACCCCAACTCGATGAAGTTCGTCCTGAATTTCGAGCTGGTACCCGACGGCCTTTCGTTCGATTACCCTTCACTGGAAGCCGCGCTGGAAGAAGGTAAGTCATCGCCGCTGGCGGCCGACCTTTTCCAGTTCCCGCATGTGAAGCGTGTGTTCATCGCAAGCAACTTCATTACCATTACCAAGGGCGACGATATCGCCTGGGAAGAAGTATTGCGCGATACGAAACAGTTCATCAAGATCTATTTCGAAGAAAATCACCCGGTATTCGAGCAAAAAACGATCGATAGTAACACGCTGATCGTCGATGCGCGGGATTCTGATACGGTGCAGAAGATTAAGGCTGCATTGGATCAATACGTGCGTCCGGCGGTTGAATCAGACGGTGGTGCGATCAACTTCCATTCGTTCGACGAAGGATCGGGCGTGGTGAAAGTGCTTTTGCAAGGTTCTTGCAGCGGCTGTCCGTCGTCGACGCTCACATTGAAAGCGGGTATCGAAAACCTGCTCACACGCATGGTACCCGATGTGAAAGAAGTAGTAGCAGAAGGCGTTTAATGCTTCAAACATATGCATTGGAAACCCTGTCGCAGCCCGGCAGGGTTTCTTTTTTTGAGGCGTTTTGTTAGTTTCGGCGAATGAAGTCAACGCTGGAAAAGTTTATCGACCGCATTGAGGCATTACAATCGACCGGTAATGCATTGTTCTCCAAAGGCATCTTTCCGGCGCAGCGCTCCAATTCCATAATCGGTTACCGGCGGCCGGACACAACGATGTTCTTCTCGGCTATTACCGCATTCACGCTGCAATCCATCCGGAAATATTGCAACGCAGAAAGCCAGGCGCAGATCGACTCGATCATCGCATTGGTAACCGCCAATTATCCCGACTTTCAGAATAAGGACGGGTTAAAAACCTATAATTTCTGGAAAACCAAACCTTCCCGTCATTTCCCGAATGGCCGCTGGTTTCACCGTTTCGAGCATTTCCGCATTCCTGACGACATCGACGATACCGCATTTGCTTATCTGACGACCAATCCTTCGGAGGAAGAATTGTTTTGGTTAAAGGAAAAACTGGCGCTCCACGCCAATGGAACCAAGCTCTGGATCAAAAACACTTATTCCGAATACCGGTTGCTGCGCGCCTACTCTACCTGGTTTGGCAAGAATATGTACGTGGAGTTTGATGTGAGTGTGCTTAGTAACATGCTGTATTGCATTCAGCATTATAATTTACCACTAAATGTGCATGACGAAGCCAGTTTCGAATATATCCGTTCGGTCATTGAAACGCGCCGGTACATTACCGCTCCTTTTCGATGCGCGCACCAGTACCCGCGAACACCGCTGATCATTTACCACGTGTCGAGGCTCATCGCCGCATTCAAACCGGCCGCATTGCTGCCCGTTTGGGAACAGTTGGCGAACGATACCGAGAACCTTTTGAAGACTACCCGCCACCGCATGGACCGGGTTTTGCTGGCCACTTCGCTCATGCGGCTCGGGCGTGCCACGGAGCGAATTCCGGTCGAAGATTTTTCCAAAGAGGATTTCAACGGTTTTTACTTTTTTATAGCCGGACTGCTCACCGCTTACGAAAATCCGGTGCTTTACAGACTATCTGTCAATCCGCTCGTGCATATGCATTGGACGTGTGAGGCCCATTGCTGGACGCTTTTGGCAGAATATGAAGCACTTTGGAACCCGCAACAGCCCCGCGGCGCTTTATAATTACCCAACCTGAACCGGCAGATGGCAGATCACACAATATCATTAAAGCTCCGCGAAATCATCCGTGAAACCGACGACGCTAAAACTTTCATTTTCGAAACGCTCGACGGCAGCACACTGCATTACAAAGCTGGCCAGTTTCTGACCTTCCTCGTTGATATGCACGGCCACGAGGTGCGCCGCTCCTACTCGATGAGCTCCGCGCCGGATGTCGATGCATTCCCGGCTATCACCGTCAAAAGAGTGCCTAACGGGGAGATTTCACGGTTCTGGATCGATACGGTGAAGACGGGCGACACATTTATCGTGCTGGCGCCATCGGGCAGGTTTGTGTTGGAAAAAGAAGATACGGGTGCCCGTGACATCGTGCTCATAGGAGCCGGCAGCGGCATTACCCCGCTTTTCTCCATTTTAAAACAAACACTCACACAGGATCCGGAAAGTCAGGTAACACTGATTTACGCCAGCAGAAATGTGCGCAATACCCTTTTCTGGACCGACATTATCGAATGGCAAGAGCGCTTTCCCGAACGGCTGCGCGTAATCCACATCCACAGCCAACCCGCGGAAGATTGGACGGGCATTCAGGGGCGCATTAACAACACGCGCCTGGAACAGCTTATAAACAAATCCATTCGTTTCAAACCAGAAGATGCCCGCTTCTTTATCTGCGGGCCGTTTGAACTGATGCGTTCTGCCGGCATTACCCTGCATTTCATGGGTTTCCGCAGCGAGCAAATCCGAAAAGAAAACTTCGTGATCCCATCCCCGCCTCCGCCGCCGCCCGTCTCGAACCCACACCGCATTATGCTCGATTTCCGCGGCTCAATGTATGACCTGCTCGTTCCTGCCCACTCGACCATATTGGATGCGGCATTGGCCGAAGGCATACAGCTTCCATACAGCTGCAAAGGCGGGCGCTGCTCCTCATGCGCGGCCGTGTGCACGAGCGGGAAAATACATATGAGTGTAAACGAGGTCCTTACCGATCGCGATCTTGCAGAAGGCTGGATATTAACTTGTTCCTCTTACGTCGACAGCGACGATGTGGCCATCGAATTCAGACAGGAATAAAAACAAAGAAGCGCACAGACGATGCCGTACGCTTCATTTAGGTTTAGGATTAGAGGAAATCCAATGAATGAATTCCTGAAAAGGTTAAGTGTTAGGAATATTAAAGAATAAAATTTTCTTTCTTATCTTATTTACAAAATTACTTGTCAAATTGGTTTTTCCTAACAAAATTTAAAAAAGTGTTCGAGCACGCATTAAAAAACACACCCTGTGCTCGTGCACAATAGTTACCACAAATAGTAGTTTTTAGTCAGGTAAAACTAATCGGCAGCACCTATAATCTCAAATTTATTATAGAAAAAATTTGAAAAATTTTGTTCAGCATAGTTGCCTTTCACTAGAAACACGCTATTTAACCCATCTTCATAATTACTTGTTAGATTTGCTGAACGGAACTGAAAAATCCCTGAATAATAGTCGAGTGTGAAAAAGAAAATTGTCAGAATAAAAGATATAGCGGAAAGGGCACAAACCTCCAAGGGCACGGTTGACCGCGTATTGCACAACCGGGGCAGAGTGGCCGACGATGTGCGTGAGCGAATCCTTGCCATCATTAAAGAGTTGAATTACGAGCCTAACCTGATTGCCCAATCGCTGAAATCGCAACGCGCGTTCAACCTCGCAGCGCTTATCCCCGACCCCAACCTCGACTCCTACTGGGAAGCACCGCACAACGGTCTTGAAAAGGCCGAGAAAGAACTCCGGCAATACGGGGTGCGCATTACCAGGTTCATTTTCAACTCACATTCCGACACTTCTTTTATAGCCAAAGCAAAGGAAGTAGGCCGCGAGCATCCCGACGGACTGCTCATTGCGCCGATCTTTTATAAAGAAGCATTGCCGTTCTTTAAGGAGTGGGCCGAAATGGGCATCCCCTACGTGCTTTTTAACACGCAGATCGAACATGTAAAGCCATTATGTTACATCGGACAAGATTCGTACAGGAGCGGTTCGCTGGCTGCTAAAATCCTGCGTTTCGGGCTGCATTCACCGGGGACCGTGCTGGTTGCGCACGTGAATGAGGACATTTCTAACTCTGCGCATTTGATCACCAAGGAGGAAGGATTCCGCGATTATTTCAAAAGCGAGCAACTCGAAGATACGTTCAGGGTGATCAGTAAGGAAATTAACTTCCCGGATGAAGAAGGGCCTGATAAGCAACTCGACGAATTACGTAAGCAATACACCGATCTAAGTGCGATATACGTCACCAATTCAAAAGCATTTGAAGTAGCAGCCTATCTTGAAAAAAATGCATTGAAGGATATCAAGCTGATCGGCTATGACCTTATTGGCCGTAATCAGCATTACCTTAACAAAGGCATTATCGACTTCCTGATCAACCAGAACCCATTAGGCCAAGGTTACTGGGGCATTCACCAGCTCGCAAACCATTTGATTTTCAAAAAAGAGATCCCCGCGATCAAATTCCTGCCGCTCGATATCATCACGAAGGAAAACCTCGATTATTATCTTGATCCACAATGACACGGTGCTGAAATGTCAGGCGTTGTCATTTGTGGTCAGGTATTGTCAGGAGAAGTCATTTGTGGTCAGGAATAGTCATGCATTGTCATGAAAGTCAGGAATAGTCATTGGAATACAATAACTGCCTCTTGACCACACCTGACTACAAATGACAATCAATGACTACACCTGACAAGTTCTCCTCCAGGTAGCGATACCTCGGGGCGTTACAAATCCCCAAACTGGCTGTACATTTCTTTCAGCTTCGGCTCGGTTTCCTTCGCGCGGATGTCTTTCCTGAGTGCGGTTACGCCCTGAATGTCGGTGAGCAGCCCCAGCGCCTGGAATGCGCCGAAACGTACAAAATATGAAGAATTGTCGCGCGCAAGGCCTTCCAGGATCGGAATGCTTTTGCGCTGGATATCCTGCTTCGATTTGATCAGGTATTTACCAAAAACTTGCAGGAAGTTGTATTTCTCCGTCGGTTTCATCGCATTCATTTTCGCGAGGAACCAATCGAAGCGTTCGGGCTGGGCAAGGCCGGCGTAATAATTGCCTACCGAGGTGATAATGGCGTCATTAGGCGAATTCTCGAATTGCGCTGCTACTTCCGCCGCATCGTTGGGCTGACTCATAAGGTATTTCTCAATGGCTACCGATGCTACGAGGTAGGAACTGTCGGACAATGCCGCTTTGAAAATCGGGTCGCTGTTATTGTCACCGAATGAAGCGAGCGTAATGATCGCCTCCGAGCGCACCTGCGGGTGAGGGTCCTTTTGTGCACGGTTCTGGATCACTTTTTCAATATCCGCAAAACCTTCGCCGGCATATTCCGCGAAATTACTGATCGCCATCTGACGCAGCTTCCAAAAAGGATCGTCCATAGCTTTCACCAAAATTTTGCGGGCCGTGGTATCGGCCAAAGCGCCTTCCAGGGAGGATAACGCCTCATACTTATGCAGGAAACGGTCAGAATTGACGTATTGAAACTCCATTTCGGGCCTGTTCTTCTCATGCTCGATAACCGCCAGCAGGTTCGCGTCGGCATCGAATATCACAAGGTCGGGCTTTTTCGCGGCCGGGAACTCCAGGGTCTGGTTCACTTTATCCACCACCACATCGTAACGGCTCTTTTTGCCGGAAACCCACACATCCACTTTTGTCGGTAGGCGGTAGACCGTCGTAGCCAGCGTGTCCTGAGTTTGTTTTATTTTCAAAACCACTTTGGATTGTGCAGGCACATATTGCTGGTCGATCTTCAACACGGGATGTCCGGGACGATGGAACCACTGGTCGAAGAACCAGTTCAGGTCCTGGCCGGCTACTTTTTCGAAAGCAATACGCAGTTCATCGATTTCGGCCGTGCCAAATGCGTGCAATTTGAGATACAGTTGCAATGCCGCGAAGAATGCATCATCCCCTATCAGCGACCGCAGCATATGCAAAATGCGGCCACCCTTGGCATAGGAATGCGCGTCGAACATGTTCTCACGATCCTTATAAAAATAGCGGATCATCGGCACCTGCTTGGTTTCCGATTCCGCCAGGTATTCTTTCATTTCCTGCAAATTCCCCCAATCGGCCTCAAAGCGACCATCATTGTATTCACTCCAAAGATACTCGGCATAGTTAGCGAACGACTCGTTCAGGGGCAATTGCCCCCATTCCTCGGCAGTCACATAATCGCCGAACCAATGATGCGCCAGTTCGTGCGCGATCACAGCGTCGGAATTGCCGTCAACAAGCGAGCGGGCGTCATTTTGGACACCTTCCTCATGGACCGTCGCGGTGGTATTCTCCATAGCGCCTGCCACAAAATCGCGTACGGCAATCTGCGCATACTTCTCCCATGGGTATTCCACGCCGAAAATATTGGTAAAGAAGCCCATCATTTCCGGCGTGCGCCCGAAGATCGCGTGCGCGTCGGCACCGTATTTGGGCTCAACGTAATAGCTCAGTTCCAACCCATTAGGCATCATATCCTTGGCCACCGCGAAATCTCCGACGGCGATCATGGCGAGGTAAGGAGCATGTGGCCGGGTTTGTTTCCAGTGATCGGTGCGCAAGCCTTTTTTACCTTCCTCCTGCCCTACGAGCAAGCCGTTGGAAAGGGTTTTATAGGTACTGTCTACCGTAATGTAGATATCCTGGGTAAACTTCTGGTTCGGCGCGTCGATCGTCGGGAACCAGCAGGAACTTCCCTCGGTCTCTCCCTGCGTCCATACCTGACGCGGTTTGCCTTCGTCGAGGCCGTCGGCATTGATAAAGTACAATCCCTTATCGGATGCGCTGTCATCTTCCTTTCCTCTCGGCACATCGTTTGGCTTGGCGATGTAATCGATTTTTACAAAAAGCGTGTCTTTCCGGGTATATTCCTGCCCGAGTTTAATGGTGAGCTTACGTTTGTCGTAAGTGAATTCAAGCTTCTTTTTGACTTTTCCAGCAATTTCTTCACCGGTCAAGTCGCCATACTCGCCACCGGCATCCAGCATAGAAATACCTTTTATTTCAAACCCTTTTGCATCGAGTTCGAGCGTATTCTGCGGATAAAAATGGGGCTTGAACTTCAAAATCGCGGATGCGGGCACCTGCTGTTTGACCCAATCCAGCTGCACATCCAGCCGGGTATACAAAATATCGTTTTTGCGGACTCTTTCGGGCCGGTAAGGTCCCTGCTTGGTTACCGTACCTGGATTTCTTCTGTAAAGTGTGTCAGCATCTACACCAGCCAGGGCCGGAACACTGAATGAAAGAGAAAGTATGCCAAAAACTGTAAAGATCAATCGGTTCAAAGAAGGCCTTTTAATATCACCGGTCATATCCGCTTTCTGATTGATTGCTAGGAAGTAAGTCAATGTAAATAAGTTAATAAACGATTTTCTGGTGTCTTCGGACCATTACTACACCCGCAACAGCGCACCGGCCTCCGCGGCCCTTCTGGCCGGAATGTATGAAACAACCATAGTTATCATAACGACAATTACGCCCGTATAGAGTATGTCTTCCCAAATTAATTTAACCGGATAGGCATCCACAAGTGAGGTGGTCATTCCCATGGAAACTAAACCGTACTGCATTTGCAGCCAGCATATCACAATACCGCCCAAAAGTCCCGCAATGGCGCCCGAAAATGCCACAATCGCTCCTTCGGCTATAAAGATCCTCCGTACCAGCGACTGCGTTGCACCCATCGCGAACAGCATCGAAACATCCTTCTTCTTCTCGATCGCTAACATACTGAGCGAGAAAAAGATATTGATTGCAGCTACTAAAATAATCAGCGAAAGAGTGACTGCCACAAAAAGCTTTTCCATTTTTATTGCCCGAAGAAGGTCCGCATTCAGCAAATCCCGGTCTTTCACTACAAAAGCCTTGCCCAGCTTCGCGCCGATCTCCTCGCTCACGTCGTTCTCGGTATAGCCTGGTGCAATGTAAACCTCCAGCGCTGTAAGCTCTCCATTGTAGCCCATCAGGCTTTCGACCTGTTTCAATGGGGCAATGATGTAATCGTCGTAGCGCGACTCGATGGAGAACACACCGCCGGGGCGCAGGTTCAATTGGTTGAACGCCTCGGGGGATGCCAGGTTCAGCGTCTTCGTGCCGGTACGGGGATACAGGAGTTCAAGCGGCGTGAATATGTCTTCGAGGGATATGGATAATGCATTCCGGATCCCTTCCGCAATGATCGCGTAAGGCGTCCCATTGTCCCCGAGGAGCTTTACTGAACCCTCGATGATGGCGGTATCGAGCTGTTTTTGCTGTTCGAATGTACTGTCGACACCTTTCAGACGGATAATGGTTTGCTGGCTTCCATAACGGGCCAACGCATTGTCTTCAATCACCTTCGTGACGAGCTTCACCCCTTTAACCGCTTTCAGTTCGTTCATCAGCGCCGGCGTCATTTTGAACCGCTTGCCTTCCGACGGTACAATGCGTACATCCGAATCGAACGTCTTGAAAATCTTCCGGTTGAGGTCCTCCATGCCGTTGAACACCGACAATACCACCACCATAGCCATCGTCCCGACCGCCACGCCGGCCATGGCAATGCGTGCGATCAGACTGATAAAACTCCTTTTGTTACGCGAAAAAAAGTAGCGAACGGCAATCCGGTAGGAAATGTCCATGGGCTCGAACTTGAAATCAGTAGCTATCTTCCTCCTCGTCGGGCTGTGCTGGCGGGATCACCAGATCCGCGAACAACTGATCCATTTTAGCCGCGTATTCGGCAGTGTCGTCGATATAGAATTGCAGATGCGGAACGATCCTCAACTGGTGACGGACGCGTTCGGCGAGCTTCTGGCGGATGAAGCGGGTATTTTCCCGGATCGTTTCCAGCAGCATGGTTTTGTTTTTATCGGGCAGGAAGCTGAGATATGCCCGGGCAATGCTCAGGTCGGGCGTTACGCGCACGGCGGTGATCGTCACAAACGAGCCGTGGGTAAGGTGCTGCGCATCTTTCTGAAAAATCTCTCCCAGGTCTTTCTGTATTTGTCTGCCTACTTTTTGTTGTCTTTTCGATTCCATGTCTTGAATGTTAAACGGAGGGGTTTAGCCGGTCCTGACCGCACATCCTGGTTCACCAGTTAGGGTGATGTAAACTAACATCTCCTAAATCATTCCCTCTCTCCTTTCAATAAGTACAAATATCCATACTTATTTTGTTTTTGTAGAACGCGGCATTGTAATTTCGTGAAACTTATTCCCATAAGATACCTAATCCACCAGCCGCTTGCTTAGTTTTTTTCGCGTCAATGCACGGTACCAGACCATCAGTTTAGTAGTATTCTTTCTGCTGCTCCGTCTCCCCTTTTTCCTGGGTGGCGCGCCGTTGCTGATACCTGAGCTGAGCTGGATGCTCGTCGGCGAGCAAATGGGCCGCGGCTTTATGCTCTACCGCGATGTGTGGGACAATGTCAGCCCGTTCTCAGGCCTCACCTACTGGCTCATCGACAGCCTCTTCGGCCGTGCACAATGGGTTTATCAGCTTGCGGCCATGGGCGTTTCGCTCGTGCAGATATTGTATTTCAACTACGTTATCCATTCCCGTGACGTTTTCCCCGAGCGCACATTCCTGCCTGGCGCATTGTATGCGCTGTTTCTGAATATTTCCTTCGATATGGGCACATTGTCGCCTATGTTGCTGGCCAATACCTTCCTACTGTTTGCATTCGGTTCTATTGTTAAAATGCTGGTCAGAAGGGAGGTAACCACACAGGTTTTCGAGCTGGGACTTTACATCGGTATCGCTACGTTGTTCTACCTGCCGGCGTCACTGTTCATGGTGTGGGCATTTCTCGCATTGCTGTTCTATACGGGCTCCACTTTCCGCCATCACCTGCTGGGTCTCTTCGGGTCGATATTCCCATTGCTGATGGTGGTGCTGTTTTTCTACCTCAACAACGGCATGGAAAGCCTGAACCGGAACCTGCTCACCTCGGTATTCCAGGTAAAACAATACAACCTCAACGACTTTTCGTCCCTGCTTGCGTCACTATTGCTGCCGCTGGGTTTCGGGATCATGGGTTTTATGCGGATTTTCACGACGCTCCGGTTCGTGAACTATCAAACGCGCATTCAGCAGGTAATGGCGCTGTGGTTTATCGCCGCGGTATTTACGATCCCGTTGATGCAGTTCCTGGCACCCATGCAATTTGTGATATTCATTCCACCGGCGGCATTCTTCGCCACGCATTACTTCCAGAGCTTCAAGAAGAACAGCTGGGCAGACGAGTTGCAGTTCACGCTCATGGGCGCGATGATTGTTTTGATACAATACCAGGGATTAAGAGGAGTGTTACCCGGTGTCTCCATGGGTAAGCTGGAAAACCTGCGGGCCAAACCGGCCAGTTTGCCCGAGCAGATCCAGAACAAACGCATTCTGGTTCTAGGACAAAACTCAGGAGAGTACATTAATAATTTCACTGCCACTCCCTACCTCAACTGGGAACTGGCGAGCTACGATTTGCAGAACCTTGATAATTTCGACAGCGTGATCCATGTCTACGATAACTTCCGCAAAGATCCGCCCGAATATGTGATCGACAAGGTGAATATCATGCCGAAACTCCTGAACCGGGTTCCGGCATTGAAAAAGCAATATATCCTAAGCCCCTGGAAAGGTATTTATCAAAGGGCTTATTAGCACGAAATCTTGTCGACGCGCGTCTGGTGGCGGCCTCCTTCGAATTCGGTGCTTAAAAATGCTTCCAGGCTGGCCAGAGCAGTTTCCAGCTCGATAAACCGCACCGGAAAACAGATCACGTTCGCATCGTTATGCTGGCGGGCCAAAGGTGCGAGCGGCAAATCCCACACGAGCGCAGCACGCACGCCCTGGTGCTTGTTCGCGGTAATGCATACTCCCTGTCCGCTTCCGCAAAGCAACACGCCCTTTTCGAACTCCCTGCTTTCCACACCGCTAGCCACCGGATGCGCAAAATCCGCGTAGTCCGCCGAGTCGGCACTGTATGTTCCGAAATCTTTTACTTCGAATCCATTGGTGGTAAGCCAGTCGATAACCGGTTGCTTGTAGGGGAAACCTGCGTGATCGGAGCCGATAGCAATTTTTCTCATTACTTTTTTGTTAATTACAGTCCACCGTTCGTTAACGACAGCGGACAGAGTGAAAAGTTTTTTATTATTGGGTTAATGGTGCAAAGTTACCATTATACTGGTCAACAACTCAATTGAATGCTAAATATGAGTGAAGAAGTAAAACCTACCAACGGAGAATTAGTGGACGTTTCTCTCCTCAACCCGGCGGTCCCCGAAGACGAGAAAAGGATCAAGGAGGCGTTTGAAGACCGCAACTGGAACGAAATCAAGAGTGCCGATTCATGGGTTGTGTTCAAAGTAATGGCCGAATTCGTAGAAGGATTTGACAAGCTGGCCAAAATCGGCCCGTGCGTCTCCATTTTCGGTTCCGCCCGTACGCTGCCCGACAACCCTCACTATAAAACCGCGGAAGAGATCGCGGCAAAGCTTGTTCGTCACGGCTACGGTGTGATCACCGGTGGCGGGCCCGGTATTATGGAGGCCGGTAACAAAGGCGCATTCCAACAGGGCGGAAAGTCGGTCGGATTGAACATCAAACTGCCGTTCGAGCAGCACAGCAACCCGTACATCGACCACGACAAGAGCATTAACTTCGATTTCTTCTTCGTACGGAAAGTAATGTTCGTCAAATATTCGCAGGGCTTCATCGTCATGCCCGGCGGCTTTGGTACACTCGACGAACTTTTCGAAGCGATGACATTGATCCAGACTAAAAAAATCGGCCGTTTTCCGATCGTTCTCGTGGGCACCGCCTACTGGTCGGGATTGATCGACTGGATCAAAGGAACTATGCTGACCGAGCATAATATCAATCCGGAAGACCTGAAACTGATCAGTCTGGTAGATACTCCCGACGAGGCCGTGAAAGTGATCGATACGTTTTATTCGAAATACCTCCTGAAACCCAACTTCTAACGACCAATATTCTCCCAGCCGGGTTCTCCAAACGGGGCCATACCGTCAGAACGACAGGTATGGCCCGGCTTTTTGTATCATCACCTCATCCAGCACTTTTACATTACGCAATTCTTCCAGGGAACGAAATGGCCCGTGCTGTGCGCGGTAATTGACCACGACCTGCAACTGCTTTCGATTCCGCAGATACGGATGCCTGCTAAGTTCTTCCGCAGTCGCATTGTTGATGTTGATCTTTTTAACCCCGCTACCCACTTTCGCGAAGCGCCTCAGCTCGGATAAGGCGACGGAATCCAGTCCGTAAACTTCATTGAACTGCTCGAGAGAATGAAACCCTCCCAGCCCGTCGCGGAACTTCACAATCCGCAGGGCCAGCTTGCTGCCGATCCCTTTCAGACGGATCAGCTCAGTCGTATCGCATTGGTTAATGTCGAACACCTGAATACTGCTTTTAACCTCGTACCTACGCGTTGTGCCCGAATAAGGTTTTGAAGAACTTTGCTGGATTGCTTCAAAACCCGGTTTCTGATTCTGAATTACAATATACTTCTCCAACCGCGCATACAGATCCGGAGGGAAATCGTAGATCTTCATCAAGTCCTCCTTCCGCCGAAACTTTCGTCCCTTGCTTCTGAACCTTTCAATGCGCCCTGCCAGGAACCCGGAAATGCCAACACCCATCAGTTCGCGCTCCGAGGCTGTATTGGGATCAAACATGACGAGTTTTATTTGTTCGGGCGGCAATGCAGCCGGCTCGCTATTAGCAAAAGATCGCTTTCGAGGCTTGTTTTTTGTTACCTGCTGTTGTTCCAAAAGCAATGCAATACTGTCCAGCACCCGCCGTTCGGGAAGCGGGTTTCCGGCAGGCACGAAAGGCAGGACCCAGCGCCGGAAAATGAAGGGCGTCCAGATAATCATAGCGCAGCATACCATCATTGCCAGAGCACCGCGCGCTTCTTTCCGGGATATTCCGAAAAAATCTTGTAACCCATTTAAAATTCTCTGATACATACGTCTCTGGATTGTTTTCTCCTTTTGACGCTGCATCAGCGTTTTGGTAACAGGTTTTAAAACACAAATGAGCAGACGGTAAGCCGCCTGCCCATTTTGAACCTTAATCGTGTATGTAATTATTGATTTACGTAAACACCACCCGCGCTGGCCGACAATGTTACCGGAATACCTCCCCCATTCATTTTACCCTGAACGCGGTCTTTTTCCGCCGAGCCATCGAAGTTTTTAAGCGGGATGGCCACTCTGTTGCCCCTCAGGTTCAGGTCGACGCCTTTATCCAGCGGCATCGTCACGCGCACGCTGCCTGCCGATGTGGAAAGGTCTACATATTTACCCAGCGATTTCAGTTCCAGCTCGATACTGCCGGCACTGGTATTAGCGCGCACGCTGCCCGAAACATCGGCCAACCGCACCGAACCGCCCGAAGTTCCGGCGTCGAGCGAACCGTCTACACCCTCACCGCGAATGCTTCCGCCGCTGGTATGCGCCAGGATATCACCATTCAGTTTGTTCAACTCAATGCTTCCGCCGGAGGTTTTCAGTTCGATTTTACCTTTCAACTCATTGGCTTTAATACTTCCGCCACTGGTATGCAGGTTAATTTCCTTGCTGCAATGCGCCACATCGATGCTGCCTCCGGAAGTACGACCGTGGATTACTCCATCAAGATCGTCGATTTTCAGGCTGCCGCCGCTTGTCTGAAAGTTCTGCGGGCCGGTCAGGGAAGCAATTTTGATACTTCCGCCGCTTGTTTTAAGATTGGTCGCCACGTTGCGTGGGGCTGTCACTTTAAACGCAATGGAAATGTTCCGTTTCTCATTCCATTTCAGGTTGCTTTTTCTTTTTGCGGTGGCGATCACTTTGCTGCCTTCGGTGCCGATCAGGATATCGTAGTCTTCGAGACGGTCTTCAATCTCCTCTTTACTCAATTCCTTATTGCCGTTCCAGCCATTGCTGCGTATGTACATTTCTACTTTGAAACCGTCGGATTGCCCACCCAAAACCGAAATCGAGCCACCGGACGTTTCTACCTGCAATTCTTTCAGGGATGAACCGTTGAAGTTTTTTGTAACGTAAGGTTTGTCATCATCGCCTTGTGCATACGCGCTTACATAACACAGCACGGACAAGACGAAAGTTAGTAATTGTTTAATTTTCATGGGATCTGTGATTTGTTTGTTCAATGATGTAAAAGCCGGCACCCAGGTTGCATACAGTGTCTTTAAAACTTACAACCCGGTACAATTTTTGCTATTTTAGAATCAAATACGAGCGAAAACTATGAAAACATACCGCGTAAAGACCATCCTTGAGTCTGAGGAACAATCGGTGCTCGAAATCCTCCAGAACTTGCAACTAAAAGGCACCATTGTGTTCGAAGAAGAGCCCATTGAACCAAGGTCTAAAGCAACTACACCTGCCACAGAGGAGCAGGTGCAGGAAATTATTGATGAAGCGGAGTTGATACCTTATTATTCCGAACAGGAGGCCAAGAAAATCCTCCATTTGTAGGGACTATTTTTTGTGAATTTCGATGACGTTGATTTCATCATAAGTCCCGGTGCGGCCCCAACCGCATTGGACGGTACTTTTTGAGCCTGTCAGGCTGTATTTCAAGTGAACCGGCGTAAAGCTGTAATAGTCTTCGATCTTACCCAGTTCCTTCTCTATTTTAGCGCGGGACGCTTCGCTTGGCAGCACCGAATAGGTCGAATCCTTGGAGGTAATAGAGAAATGCCATGAGCAACCGTCAGTGGCCAGCATGTTTGTCCAGGTCGCATCTGCTTCATAAACCTGCGCATTAATGTCGCCACTTTCATCATGGCAGCCTATCCAGGCCAGCAAACCGAATAAAACAATCAGGACTTTCATGGATAAAGGGGTTTAAATATGACGGTTAGACACACCCTTTCCCGAATTAGTTGGAAGCGAAATTACTTTTCTGCCTTTTTAAGAAATCGGGCAAACCACTTCCCCGATTCTTTCACGGTGCGTTCCTGGGTTTTAAAATCTACAAATACCAGGCCAAAGCGGGCAGAATAACCGTGCGCCCACTCAAAATTATCCAGCAGCGTCCATGCGAAGTAACCGGTAATATTGACGCCCTCGTTTTTCGCGTTCCTGACGGCATCGAGGTAATCCTGATAGTAAGCCATTCGTCCCTGGTCATCCACCTTCCCGTCTTGCGGCTTGTCTTTGAATGCGGCCCCGTTTTCAGTAATCACCAATTCACGAACGCCCTGGTAGCGATGAAACTGCTTTAATATCTCGTACATTCCCGCCGGACTGATTTCCCACCCCAAACCGGTCGTAGGGACGTTCCTGAGCGTGGCCGGTACTTCTTTCAGCCACATAACCGGCGCCAGGTACGAATGCTGCACCACTACACTGAAGTAGTTCTGCAGCCCCCAGAAGTCAAAATCGAATTTCAACCTTTCACGGTCCCCCTCGCGCATGAACCGTTTGATATTGGACAAAAAAGGAAATGCGTCTTTGGGATAACCCAGTCCCAATGCAGGCTCGATAAAAAGCCGGTTCATAAGCGCATCCGCCCTACGCGCCGCACGAATATCCGCCGCACTCTGACTATTGGGAACCACATAAGAGCAAGAAATTGCGTTGCCAATGCGGGCCTCTGGCAACAGTCGTCGCAACACCCGTCCACCTTCCGCCTGACTGAGAGCCAGGTGATGCACCACAGGCAGAAAATTATGGATCCCCTTATTCCCGGGAGCATGCTCACCTGTGGTATAACCAAGCCCAGCCACAGCCATGGGCTCGTTGAGCACAATCCAATGCCGCACGCGGTCACCAAATGCATGGGCACATACAGCGGTATATTCCGCAAACCATTCCACAATGCGCCTGTTCTTCCAGCCGCCGGATTTCTCCAATACCTGCGGCAAATCCCAATGGTACAGCGTGATCCACGGCTCTATGCCCAGTGCAATGCACTGGTCGATCAGCCTGTTGTAATAGTCAATTCCCGCCTGATTCACGCGCCCGTGCCCGTCAGGCAATATGCGCGACCAGGAAATCGAAAACCGGAACTGCTCAAAACCCAGCTCCTTCACCAGTTCGAGGTCCTGTTCGTAACGGTGATAGAAATCACAGGCATGCCGTGCATGATCACCATTCCGGATCTTGCCTTTCTTCCTTGCAAAAACATCCCAGACGCAATCGCTCCTGCCATCATGATCCACAGCTCCCTCAATCTGATATGCCGCTGTCGCCACCCCCCATTTGAAATCACTTCCAAAATCCGCCCGCGAAAGTGGGCTTGCCGTCGATGGCCTGTACCCCGATTGCTTTGTATGTTGATTAATAACTGTTGCCAAGTCCGTGTACGGTTACTTTCTGGTACGAAAGTTAAAACTAATATGTAAACAAAAGCCCCTCGTCCGCAGTTTGCGGGCGAAGGGCTTTCAGGAATACCGATCCGGAACTTACCTTACTACAAGGATTTTGCGCATCAACGGACCATTGTTGATTTTCACGTAGTAGGTCCCCTGCGCCAGTTTCGTAAGGTCTACTTCGTTGGCCGAATCCGGTGCTGTGCTCAGTACCAATGCACCTGTCTGGGCGTATACCTTCACGTTCGTGATCTGCTGGTTGCTGCTCACTTTGATACGGTCCGCAGTCGGGTTTGGATAAACATTCAGTTGCTCCTGGCCGTCGAAGTTCAGGCTCTTGATTGCACTGTAAGCGAATGTCTCGTCCAGATCTACCATTTTCAACCGGTAAAGGTTCACGGCAAATGGATTAGTGTGGGTATAGGTGTATGTTTCGAGTTCCTTGCTTTCACCTTTTGCCTCCACTTGTGCGAGCACCGTCCAGTTTTTACCATCCTGGCTGTGTTGTACTTCAAAATAAGCCGAGTTGGTTTCAGACGTCGTAGCCCAGGCCAGCTGTGCAAGCGAACCTTCCTTTTTCGCAGAAAATGCAGACAATGTCACAGGCAATGGAGGACCTGAGAAAGTAAGACATGCGTTGTCCACGAGTAAATCGTTTCCATTAGACGAGAGCAACACCCGTACATATTTGCTGCCCGATGGGACTGTTCCTGCCAATGTATATTTCTCGAGGCCCCAGGTGCCGTCGGCAAGCGGTTTGGTAACATCCTTCGTAATCTGGCCGAGTTCTACCTGAGCTTCGTTGAGGAATACCAGCTGGATTTTCTGGCTATTGGAAGTGCCAAATGCTGCGTAGATATTCAGGGTAACCTGGTTTCCGGTAGTAGTCTGCAACTCCACATCCTGCCAGAACTTACCCGCTCCGCTCAATTTTGCTCCATTTACTCCGCACACCGCATACGTTGATTCAACTGTCAGTGTACCGGTTACGTTCCAGTTGTTCGTACCGTTTTCGAAACTTGGGTTTTGCAATGTGTTACCATTACATTCCTGGCAGGTGGCAGGCTGGGTAATGTTCGTACAGATCGCGTCTACTTTGAAATAATCACCCGATGAAACAAGTGAGAAGCGAACTTTCGTGGCTCCTGCCGGTGCAGTAGCTGAAATCGAGAACTGTTTCAGTTTGCTGTCAACCACCTGATAGTTCATATTCACCACCGCTTCACCGGCGTTGATCTTGTTTCCTGCGCCATCGTAGAATGTAAGTTTAAACTGGTGGGTTGCGCCTGTATTATGCGTGCCACCGTATGCAGTCACATCCACTTTCGCACCTGCTACGACATTAATGTCCTGCCAGATAGAACCTGCACCGGTAATCAAACCATTGTAGTTGCCGCACATTTTATAGGATCCATCGATACCGAAGTTTGTACCGCTCGATTTCGACCAGTCGGCAGTTCCATTTTCGAAACTTGCATTTTTAATATATTGGTTGGAGTTCACGCAGTCGCAGTCGACCGGGGTAGCAGGAGGTGTGACCTTCATACATGCGGCATCCACTTTAAAGTAGTTACCGCTTGAATACAGCAGAAAACGAACTTTTGCAGTATTCGCAGGAGCCGTTGCCGACATCGTGTAAAGTTGTAACTGATTCCCACTTCCCACGTTGTAGTTCATCGGTTTCACAACGGCATCACCGATCTGGCTCCCGCCCGATGTCAGGAAAATCAGTTTGAACTCGTGCGTCTTACCGGTATCGTGCGTTCCACCATATACGCTCAGGTTGATTGTGCTTCCGGGGGCAACGTTGCTAACGTCTTGCCAAACAGACCCCGCACCAGTGATTAAACCATTGTAGTTGCCACACATGTTGTATGCGCCATCGGTACCGAAGGCAGTACCGCTGGATTTCGACCAGCCGGTAGTGCCGCTCTCGAAGCTGGCATTGGTCAGGACGTTGTTGTCACAACCGCAACTGGTTGTGGCATTGGCCTGGGAGGCGAAGCCCAGGCTCAATAGTAAAAGGGTAAAGAGAAACGTAAAATTTTTCATAACGTATTTGATTTGTAATTGATTAGCCTCATCGGCTTGCCAACAAAATGTACGTCACAAAGGTAAAGATTAGATTGTCTCAAAATAGCACTTTTTTTATATGACAAATGCGAAGAAATTACGTTTATACCAAATTTTCAATTATTTCTAAATTAATTTTAGGAAATATTTCTACAAAAAAATACAGATTTATTTGCCATCAGGGAGCATTTTTAAGTAAAAAGAATTCTAGTAATATCGCAAACTGGTTACATATCCACTTAAAATTAATAATAGTACTTTTCCAATAATACCAAATAACCTTCCACACAATGGCATCATCGACCGGTTACATTAAAACAGAAGAATATTTTGTCAACTAGCCGGTCACAAAGGCTTTTGCCCACGGCTTCCGATATCATCTTCGCTCAGCCCGAAATCATCAGATAGTCACAATGGTGACGGCCTCGTCAGTAAAACTTCTACACCTTAAAATGAGATCTGAGTCGTTTTTGAAAGCAAAATGCCCGTTTCAATCAATTAACGGCATCCCTGAAAAACGACCGGATATGTGGAGAACAATGAGTTTTCACTGAAGAATTTCGACAAAACTTTTTTCTGACAGCGCCCCGGGTTCTACAAGATTTCTACCGGTTACGAACAAAATGTCATCATTTCATCACTGTATCACAGCGATTTAGCTACGTTCTATTCGGTTTCAACTATAATAACATCCAAATAAATAGAAGCTCAATGTCAGTTGTACGATAGAAAATACTGCCTGACTAATTCCATGGCAAAACAAACGTTGATAGAACCAGCCCGTCAACCAAATATCCCTCGATTTATTTTTACAAAGTAAATCGATCTTGAAATAGGATTCCAAGCCGCTTTTTATGCATTATAAAGCCCAAAACATACCGGATAACTTCATTAGGAGCGCCGGATGCCTCTATTTCCAGCGTTCACAACGGGTTTCCGAATAACCTGTGTATTTTAGTCCCATAAGACTCAACCGATGATATCATGCTTAAAAGATACCTTACTATACTCACGTTTGGAATGTTGGCTGGCTCGTGCGGTACACGCGAAACAGCCGATCATCATGGCAATCGCATCGACAGCATCGCCAGGGAATACGTCCGGCTCGGGCTCTCGATAGGCCAGTTCGACGGCGATTTTGTCGACGCTTATTACGGCCCGGATTCACTGCGACCGGCTAAAACAGATACCTCCCAGTTCCCGAAAGATGCCTTCCTGCAGAGGACCATATCCCTGAAAAAAGCGCTGGCAGCATCAGTAACGAGTACTCAAAACGAGACCCTCATACACCGCGCTGCCTGGCTGACCGCCCAATTAACAGCATTTGAAAGGCGCATACACCTGGTTTCAGGCACATTCGTACCATTCGACGCCGAATCCAAAGACCTGTTCGACGCCGTGGCACCGGTGTATGACGAGCAGCATTTCCAGGACCTTATTGCGAAGCTCGACCGGCTGCTACCCGGCCAGGGACCTATCCCAGCCCGCTACCAGAAGCTTGCTAATCAGTTCCTGATCCCGGCGGGTAAGATCGATACTGTATTCAGGACAGCCATCGCGGAGGCACGTAAACGCACACTGGCGCATTACACGCTGCCGCCGGGCGAGGATTTCAAACTCGAATATGTACGGGATAAGCCGTGGTCAGGATACAACTGGTACAAAGGCGATTACAAAAGTGTGATCCAGATCAACGTGAGTCAGCCGATTTACATCGAACGGGCCATCGATCTGGCCTGCCACGAGGGATATCCCGGACATCACGTGTACAATGCATTGCTCGAAAAGAACCTTTACCGCGATAGAGGCTGGCCCGAAATCTCCCTCTACCCGTTATTCAGTCCGCAATCGCTGATCGCAGAAGGAAGCGCCAATTACGGCATTTCCATGGCTTTCCCGGGCAACGAACAGCGGGAGTTCTGCAAAAATGTACTGATCCCGCTGGCGGGCCTCGATACCACGATGGCCAATACCTACTTTGAAGCCCTGGCGGTCCGCTCGGCATTAAATTACGCCCGCAACGAAGTTGCCCGCGGCCTTCTCGACCGCGGCATGAGCGAGCAGGAGGCCAAGCGCTGGCTTACCGATTATTGTCTGCTGCCTGAAAAAGGCGCATTGGATTATCTGCGCTTCATTCGCAAGTACCGGAGCTACGTCATCAACTACAATTACGGGCAGGACCTGATCCGGAAGTACATCGAAGCACAGGGAGGCACGGCTGTCGCTCCCGATAAGCGATGGAAGCTCTTTGAAACATTATTGAGCAACGAAAACAAAGCCAGCGACCTGTTCGCCCCGTGAAAAAACACTGAATTGAAAGGCTAAGTTATGACGGAAACCGGGTCGTCAAAACCCACGATTTTGCTTCAAAATGCAGGAAAAATGACCTATATTCCGCATTTTGAACTACTCCCTTTTACCTATCTTGAAAAATTTTAATTTACTCACTAAAAAGAACATTCCTAACATTTTACAAACCGGTGCCGTGCTGGCACTGGCCGCCATAATCACCGTCGGCGCACGGGCGCAAACACCGCCTTCTCCCAAAACCTACACTTGCTACCGCGCCGAAAAGCGCATTGCGATCGACGGCCATTTGGACGAGCATTCATGGAAGAAAGCCGCCTGGACTTCGTCGTTCGTGGACATTGAAGGGGGCAAAAAGCCCCTGCCGCTCCAAGAGACCCGCGTGAAAATGCTTTGGGACGATCAGTACCTCTTCATTGCCGCGCAAATTGAGGAAGAGCATATATGGGCATACCAGGACAAAAAAGACCAGATTGTGTACCTGGAAAACGATTTCGAGGTGTTCATCGATCCTGACGGCGATACCGAGAACTACTATGAACTCGAAATCAATGCCATCAACAACACATTCGACCTCTTTTTGCCCAAACCTTATCGTAAAGGCGGCAGGGCTCAACTCAAATGGGATATCAAGGGGCTAAAATCGGCAGTGTCGGTGATTGGCACTGTCAATAATGCAAAGGATAAGGACAAGCGCTGGACCCTGGAAATCGCCATTCCATTCGAATCATTGTCAACTGAAAATGTAAAACCGGTAATCCCTGCCGACGGCTCCGAGTGGCGCATCAACTTCTCGCGGGTGAACTGGCAGCACGAGATCGGCGAGGATGGCCGCTACAAACGCAAGCGTCATGCAGAAACCGGAAAGATCATTCCCGAATACAATTGGGTATGGTCGCCGCAAGGCATTATCAATATGCATTACCCTGAATACTGGGGAAAACTGGTTTTCAGCGGAACGAAGGCCGGGGAAATCAAGGAAGAAACCACCCTCAAAACTGATAAGACATGACAAGGCCCGCTATTTTACTTTTCCTCACGTTGTTGACAGCGACATTGTCCGCACAACCCCAGGCAACCGGTAAAACGGTGGTCGATAAAAAACTGACAGCCCAACTCGAAGCGGCGCTCGCGGGCTTTCGCGGACAGGCAGGCGTATATGTGCGTAACCTGAAAACCAACCGCATTGCCGCCGTCCATGCGGATTCACTCTATCCGACCGCCAGCATGGTGAAGGTACCGATTATGTGCGGCATTTTTGACAAAATCGAAAAAGGGGAAATCACATTCGGTCAGGAGCTCGTTTATCGCGATTCGTTGAAATACGACGACGGCATCGTGGGCTCTTTCCGCGACAGTACGAAAATCGCCCTGCCCAAGGTGATCCACCTGATGATCTCCCAAAGCGACAACACCGGCAGCTTGTGGCTGCAAGCGATGGCTGGCGGCGGAGCCGCAATCAACGAATGGCTCGACCGAAACGGGTTCCCGAACACGCGCGTGAACTCCCGTACACCCGGACGCAAGGAATTTCAGGCACGTTACGGCTGGGGCGTCACCACACCACGCGAAATGGCCGAGCTGGTAGCAATGATCCGAAATGGGAAGGCCGTAGGCCCTGCGGCAAGCGACAGGATGTACCGCTACCTCGGAATGCAGTTCTGGGATGGCGAGGCTATTTCCCAGCTACCGCCGAGTGTAAAAGTAGCTGCCAAAAGCGGAGCCGTGAATCAGGCAAAGTCGGAGGTACTCGTAGTGCATGCGCCGCACGGCGACTATATTTTTTGCATTGCAACCAAAAATCAGGAGGATCAGCGGTGGCAGAAAGACAACGAGGGCTATGCATTGATCCGCAAGGTCTCGGCGATCATCTGGAAACATTTTGAGCCGAAAAGTGAATGGAAACCAGTCGACGGCTCTGAAAAATTCTGGTTCTGAAAGATCCCGGCAAACACCAAACTTGCCGGGATTTTATCAATGCCCTTCGCTGGACTCGAAACCCAGGATAGCGAGCCGGTAAGGCGTGGCGGAGACTTTCACCTTATTGGTTTTGGACAAATTCGCCGCATTTACCACGAGCAGTTCACCCGTCTTGGGTTGGGTAATATAGATATAACGGGAGGTCGCCTCCAGTTGCGGCTTCTGCGTTTCGTCTTTGGCAGTAACACCTGTCACCGCGCCGCTTATTTTCAACGTATTGGTTTTCAAATCGTAGATTCGGACTTCACCGCTGTGCAGCAATATCACCACGTTGTTCCCGGCGTAATCCACCTTCGCCTGCATAATATCAGTGCTGGCCAGCACCGGCGTCACCGATTTGGCGGCAACATCAATGATATAAACGCCTTTTGCAGCTGTGTAACCCAGGAATTTGCCTGCGCCTTTCGCTTCCAGGATCGACCCGAACCATGCTTCGCCAAAATCCGCCGGATGTGGAATAAGCTGCTGATGGCCGGTAGGTTCCACAACTAGAATGCCGCTGGAAGAGCCGAACAGCGAAACGCTGCCATTCGTCGCATTGCCGTGAATACCTTTGGTTTGAATGGTAGAAGCGAAAAGCGTTTTACCTGAAGCATCGATGATCTTCACGCGCTCCGGCAATGTTCCTGCCGCTGATCCGTCTTTTTCGGTAATTGCATAGGTGCCATTGTCGAATTTCGTCATCGCCCCGTGGTGCGCCACATTCCCGGCATTGATATGTGTCATTTTCTTGCCGGCGGTGTGGAAATCGGCCTCTTTCGCAATGCTCAGGGTACCGTCGCCATCGTTGAAAGTGATGATCTCGTCCCCCTTGCTTTTAAAATGCGTGGGCTTGTTCCCATCGCCCGTCAACGCTCCGAACTTCGGCGTTCCTTTTACATCCACATGGTCGCCGTGGCCTTCAAAACCGGTATCGAAAAGTTGTACGAAATTGTTGGCCCCATTCAAAATAGCGCCAAAACGCCCACCCTGCGTGCCGTACAAACTCGATTTTGCATATTGGGCTTCAAATTTCTCAACGGTAAGTTTCACCGGATCCACCAGCGAGAGCTCCTTTGAAACTTCGTCGTTCACAATCACCCGGATGAATTTGTACTCGGTTTCCTCCACCGGTGTTACATCGTCTTTCTCCTTGTCGTCGCAAGCCAGCAGCAATGCGCCGAATGCCATCGATAGTACTACTTTGAATAAATGCTTTTTCATAAAAAAATCTTTACATGCAACAATGATGCAAATGTAGTTTCAGAAAAACCACAAATGCAACAATGTTGCATATAAAGATTAAAAAAGAATTAAAGAGCCTTTAAATCCCATCAGGCTATTGCCTCTCGTAACAGGCTCCGGCTCTCCTTTTTCACAAATGTGATGGGTACAAACTCGTCGTTAGGTGCGCCGATATAATACACGGTCCATTCCGGATCGTGATGCGCCAGCATTTCGCTGATACAGTCGGCACGGTGCGCAACCGGATTGGTACAATCTTCCCAGTAAAACAGCTCGACCCTGTAAAACAGGTTTTGCTTGATTCCGTTGATCGTTACCTCAACTTTGATCTCCTGCTTACCTTGAAGCGGCGGGATAGGGATTGCAATGTGGCTCATGGGATTATCTGGTTAAAATTCAAATCATTGGTGCTGTTTTTTGTTGGGAGGAAAGGGAGAATGGAGGAAGGAGAAAGGGAACGGCCTGACTCCGTCCTCCCTTTCCTCCACCCTCACATTCTCCCCTATTCCGCTCGAAGACTCTTAACAGGGTTCATCAATGCCGCCTTGATACTCTGAAAGCTGATCGTGAACAATGCTACGAGCACCGCCAGCGCGCCGGCCAGGAGAAACATCCACCATTCGATGTCGATGCGGTAGGCAAAATCGTTCAGCCAGCTCCGCACAGCCCACCAGGCGATCGGCGTAGCGATCAGGAAGGCTACGAGCACGAGTTTAAGAAAGTCCCTTGACAGCAATGCTACGATGCCCGCTACCGATGCACCCATTACTTTCCGGACGCCTATTTCCTTGATCCGCCTTTCCGCTGAATAGGAGGCTAGCCCGAACAGCCCGAGGCAGGATATAAAAATCGCCAGCCCCGCCAGGATGCCCACGATTTCGCTGACCTGGCTATCCGCGCGGTACATTTCGTTGAAATGCTCATCGAGGAATGAGTAGGTAAATGGCTGGCCCGGAACAAACTTGTTCCACGCCGATTGAATGGTTGCCAATGCCTGTCGCGCATTTTTGCCTTTAATACGCACCGACATCTCGGAATAGGACCAATCCTTCTGGTTGAACATGCAAAGTGTTTCAATTTTGTGGTGCAGCGAATTGAAGTTAAAATCCTCTGACACACCCACAATCGTCGACAGCGAATCCATCCCCGAGAAGCCGAACCGCTTACCGATCAACGTCTCCATGGTAAGTGTAGGCTCATCTTTCAAAAGCTCTTTTGCCAGCGATTCGTTGATGATGTAGGCTTTGGCATTGTCCCCGGCGTTGTGCGTGAAGTTCCGGCCCGCAATCAGTTTGATTTTGTACAGAGACAAATAATCCGGGTCGACAACCACCTGAGAAGAAGTAAGCTCCCGCCGCGCACCCGCTCCCTGGAACGCCACGCCCGTCTGGTGCAGGTTGTTACCGAGGCGCTGCTGCGAGGCTGTTACGGCCTCAATGAACGAGCTTGTAAGCAATTCCTGTTTCAGTGCCTCATATTTTGTATTGGACTCCGTGTTCAAAGGCATGATCACTACCTGTTCCCGGTCAAAACCAGGATCTTTGTTCACCATATACCGCAATTGCTTCACCGCAAAACCCGTTGCGATGATCAGGAATACCGCGCTCGTAAACTGTGCAATTACCAATGCATTACGGAAACTACTCTTCCCTGCACGGACCGTTCCTTTCAATACCTTCACGGGTTCAAAAGCCGATAGGAATGCAGCTGGATATAATCCCGAAAACAGCCCTACAAGCACTGTTCCCAGCAAAACGGGCAGCAACAAACCGGGATTCTGAAATATCGAAAATTCGAGCCACCGCTGGCTAAAATCGGCCACCAAAGGCATTACCAGTTTCACAATAGCTACTGCCAGCATCAGCGCAAACAGCGCAAGCAATACCGATTCGCCAATGAACTGCCCCGCCAGCTGAAAGCGCTGCGCGCCGATCGACTTGCGTATTCCGACCTCCTTCGCCCGTCCCGTCGAGCGTGCCGTCGACAGGTTCATAAAGTTTACACAGGCGATAATCAACACAATGGCCGCTATGATCGAGAAAACATAGGTATACCGTCTATCGAACTTCTGGTAATTCACGTAGTCGTGCGTGATATCCACCGATTGCGCGTGCACCTCGTCCAACGGCTGTAAAAAGAGCCCGTAAAACTTCCAGCGGCCTTCCTCCATATGTTTTTTGAGAAAAGCCGGGAATTTCTTTTCAGTTTTGGCGATATCGGTTCCGGGTGCCAGTTCGAGGTAAGTCACGAGCCAGTTCCCGCCCCAGTTCTTCATAAAATCGGGCTTGGCAATGGTGCTAAAAGAAACAAGCGCTTCAAATTGCAAATGCGAATTTGCAGGCGCATCCTGCGCAATACCGGTCACTTTCAGTGTGACCGTGTCGCTGCCATAGTGGTTAATGTATTTACCGATCGGATCGGCGTTGCCAAAGATATTTCTCGCCGCTTTCTGTGTCAGGACAATGCTGTTAGGTTCTTTCAACACACGCTCCCTCTCGCCTTCAAGCAGTACAAAATCGAAGAGCTGGAAAAAATTGGAGTCGGTCAGAAAGACCTGCGACAGGTCGATCGTTCTATCCTGGTATTTCATTGGAAGCTTTGCTCCGGTATTTATTCTGACAAACTGCCTGACTTCGGGAAACTCTTCCTGCAACGTGGGCCCCATCGGAAACATCGAAAGCGCCACTTTTTGAGGTGCTACCATTCCTTCGAACTTCTGTACCTCGTCGAGGCGGTAAATGTTTTTGGAATGCATTCCGTCGAAGCTGCGCTCGTAAAATACGAACAGCATGATCACGATACAGGCGGCCATACTCACGGCCAAACCCACGATATTAATAGCCGAAAAAACCTTGTTCTTCCAGATGTTCCGGAGGGCGATTTTGAGGTAGTTTTTGAGCATGCCGCTGTTCTGAATAGGGTTAAAAACACCCGGCAACAAATTTATGCCAGATCAAGCAACAGTTTAATATTCAATATTTTAACCCCCTAAAACAGCAAAACACTGTCCGATTCCGGACAATCTTGTTCACCGATGGACAATACGGAAAAATAACTTACAGAAGCCGTTACCAGTTCTTACGAATGCCGATATACCCACCGGTCCTTCTCGTAAAAACATCGCCCCGATCCGCAGCCACGCGAGCGATAATGCTGGTGCTTTTCAAACCGGGAACCGCATATTGCGCTCCCAAGACCGATGAAAACTGCCCCCTCGGTGGATCAAAATCGGCGCCCGGTGTCCCGAAATTTTTGCTGTAAGACAACCTCAGAGTAAGCGCCAGCGAATGACCGACTCTTCCCTGTGCCCCCAGGTAATATACGGCCACCCGGTTATTGGGAAAGTACCTGTAATTCCCGAGTTTCGACTGGTCCATATCCTTGCCGGGAATAATAAACGGAGTCCCCACCGTCCGGCCCTGGTACGACCACCCTTCCGAATACTGGGTATGGTTGAAATAATTGTCGGCCCCCTGGTATTTGCTTCCGGGAATATAGAACTCGGAGCCGGATTGGTCTTTGGTACTAAGGAATTCCAACGTGAGATGCGTGAGCGCTACGCTATTTTCCGGACCAGGTAGCAGTCTCAGATTTACGCCATAAAGCCCGTCAGGAATGTTCTTGAAAAGCATGCTCGAAACATCCTCGAAAGGATGCTGGTGGTATAAAAAAAGCCGGTACCGATCGAATTTCGTCTCGAAAGCAATATCATAACTCCCCAGATGGTTCCCAACCCGGTAGCTGTCAAACGCCCCATATCCATTTTTTTCGAACCAGTTTTTGGAAGTGAACGCCAGCACCACATTCGGGTAAATAGACCACGACGATGGCAGTTCGCCATTCACCGCCAGTTCAGGATGAAGTTTCAGGTAGTCCGAATGACCCGCCCACATCACATTGTGATTGAGACCGACGTAAAACTTGCCTTTATGTTTACCCAGCCTCACATACAGGAACTTCTGATGCAAGCGAACACCCTGGATGTAGTCAGTATGAAACCACCCATGCGCAAACCCCGCATGCACGGCCACGAAGTTCCCGGTAAATTTCAGCGGCGAGAACCCCACCGTCCCGATCTGCACTTTGGGTATCGGTAATGAATTCCCGGACACCGCATAAAAGCCCGACGACAACGTAGTATCGCCCAGCCCCATTACCTCGCGCCTGCGCCCTATCCACAGCTCCACACGCTTGAACCGCACGCTCGCGTGGGCCTCGGGAAGCAACAGTTCAAACTTGTTTGCTTTATTATATATCCCTACCGGGCTCACGCCGGCACTCCAATCGAATTTTCGTGGCCTATTGGCTAAACTGTCGTAGAAAACGTAACTCCGTCGTGCAATCGCCTGTAACACGCCTGCCGTAGCGCGGTCGGGAACCGCTCCGAACTGGTTAGTCTGAAGCCAGAACGGTGTTTCACCATTGGAAGACAAGTAAACCCCAGCCTCTGCATTCACTTCGAGATTGGACACAACCCTGTTTTTCTGGGCAAATAGCTGCCCCGAAATGACTGCAAAAACCGCAAAGGCACTGAAAGTAAAGGTTCTGCGCAAGTGACTCGGATCGATAAAAGTTTCCTTCTGCAAGATAGGAACGTGCAAAGGAATATTTATTACCGATGGCAGCGTTTTAACTTAACGTTAATCATGTGGAAGGAGGATGGAGGAAGGGAAGATGGAGCGACAAGAAGGTCTCGACGGGGTCTACTCCGCCCTGAGACTCCTGACCGGGTTGATCAGCGCAGCCCGGATGGCCTGGAAGCTGACCGTCAACAATGTGATCAACAGCGCTCCCACGCCTGTACCTGCGAAAATCCACCAGGATAGCTCGGTGCGATAGTAGTAATTTTGCAGCCACCTGCTCATAAAATACCAGGCGATAGGCCCCGAAATGACGCACGCTAGCGCTACCAGCATGATGAAATCGGTGGAAAGCAGTTGCCACAGGTTGGCAATGGAGGCACCGAGGACCTTTCTGATCCCTATTTCCTTCGTGCGCTGCTCAGCCACAAAAGATGCCAGTCCAAAAAGCCCCAGGCAGGAAATAAATATGGCCAGCACCGTAAAGAAGGAAGCCAGCTTCCCGATCCGCTCCTCATCGGCAAACTTTTTCGAAAACCGCTCGTCGACAAACTGATAGGTAAACGGGCTGTTGGGATCATATTTACGAAAAACAGCTCCTACTTTTTCCAATGCATCGCTTAACCCGGCCGAAGGTGAGAGCCGGATGTTGATCACATTCGTATTCCCGTAATTAACCACAAAAAATGCCGGGCTATTCTGGCTAAACGGCGACTCGCGCACCATGTCCTTCACGACGCCGATCACCCTGAATTCCTTTCCGCCCCAGTTCAAAATCGATTCAAGCGGCTTTTTAAGCCCCATTAGCTTTAATGCCGACTCATTGATAATCATCGCCGTTGAATCCGTCGGGTACGCGCGGGAGAAGTCCCGTCCCTGGACTAACTGCCATCCGGCCGTCTTGCCATAATCATGCGAAATGTTGTTGGACATCAGCAACGGCACCGCATCGGGAGCCTTGCCTGGCCAGGTCAGATTGGTGATCCCGCCAGCTTGTGTCGTCATCGAACCCGACGATTGTGAATAGCCGCTCACCACACCGGTATTCATCAGGTCGTTCTTCAATGCATCATAATGTCCGTAGAGCGCAGGGGTGGTCATAGCTACTTCTATCAACCCCTGCCGGTCGTAGCCAACCGGACGGTTTTTAGCATGCTGTATTTGTCTGAAAACAACCACTGTACCGATGATCAAAGTTACCGATACCGTAAACTGCATCACCACCAGCACTTTCCGCGGCAATGCGGCGAACTTGCCTGCCTTGAATGTCCCTTTCAGCACTTTTAAGGGTTGGAAAGAAGAAAGGTACAGCGCAGGATAACTTCCGGCAATGAATGCGGTGACTAAACTAAAAACAATCCCGACGACCCAAAACAGCGGGTTAGTCAGCGGCAATGTGATCTTTTTCTCCGCCACATCATTAAATGCGGGCAACGCAAGTCCTGCCAAAACCAGCGACAGCACAAATGCGACGATCACCACCAGCACCGATTCACTGAAAAACTGGCTCACCAGCTGTATCCGTACCGAGCCTATCGCTTTGCGGATACCCACTTCTTTGGCACGTTTTTCGGACCGGGCGGTGCTCAGATTCATAAAATTGATACACGCCAGCAAAAGCACAAAAACGCCGATGGTCCCGAACAGCCACACAAATGTGACCAGCCCGCCGGTATTCACGCCATTTTGAAAATCCGAATACAAGTGCCATTTATCCATTGGGTGCAAGAAAAATTCCGGCTTATACCCCGGCGGGTTTTCCCGTTTCATGCGCGAGTCTTTGATTTTTGCCGAAACCGCTTTAAAATCAGCTCCTTCGCGAAGCTGCACAAATATCTGATAGGAGTTTTCGTCCCAATTCTTTTCCGCTCCCCTCACCGATGGGTCGGTAGCAACGTAAAGGTCCCACGGCGCCAGTACCTGCGTATCCCTGAATGTGCTGTTATTGGGTATTTCTTCGAAAACCCCTACTACTCTCACATCGCGGTTGCTATTAAGCTTTACAATGCGGTTCACCGGATTCGCATTTCCGAAAAGCGAGCGGGCAAAGGATTCTGAAAGCAAGACCGAATTCACATCCCTCAGGTTATCGCTGCCGGCAACAATCCGTATCGACATCATTTTTGTGAATGAAGGCTCCACGTACTGCCCCGATTTCGAAAACATCTTATCTCCATTGGAAATGATGATGTTGCGGTAAACCGATTTACTGATCTCCTCAAAATCGGGATACTTCTCCCGCATATCGGCCGCCAGTGGTAACGGTACCACATTATAAGATGATTTCTCCGGACCGAATTGTACAAACTGCCAAACCTGGCCGATCCGTCCATGATTGCGGTGGTAATGGTCGAATGACACCTCGTCGTAGATCCAGAGCCCGATCAGCACAGCCACAGCCATCCCTACCGAAAGCCCGCCAATGTTAATGGCAGAATACCCCTTGCTTTTGAGCAAGTTCCTGAATGCGATTTTGAAGTAGTTGCGTATCATGTTTGTTGGGAATGGGAAGAAGGAGAAAATGGAAGAAAGGAGGAAGGGGAGGAAATGGAGGAAGGGGAAGAAGGGAAGGGATACTTGTTATCCTTGACTCCCTTTCCTCCATCCTCCCTTTCCTCCCTACTCCGTCCTCAGCGATTTAACCGGATTCATCAATGCCGCCTTGATACTTTGAAAACTGATCGTAGCGAGTGTAACGAGCACCGCGGCCACCCCTGCGCCCAGGAACACAAGCGGACTGATGCTGATATGGTAATTGTATTTAGCAAGCCAGTTTTGGAGGAAATAGTAGGCCAAAGGCGACGCGATTGCGCAACTGATTAGTACGAGAAACACAAAATCCCGCGAAAGCAGAAGCCAGAGCTGCGATATCGAGGCTCCTAGCACCTTACGCACGCCGATTTCCTTCGTCCGACGCTCGGCCATAAACGAAGCCAGTCCGAAAAGTCCGAGGCAACTGATCAGGATGGCCAGCGCGGCGAAAATCCCTGCCAGTTGGCCAATCTGATCTTCGCTGCGGAATTTCTGATCGTATTCGTCATCTACAAAACGATATTCGAACGGGTAAGACGGGTTATATTTTTCGATCACCGGCTGAATGGCGGCGAGCGCTTTCTTTAAATCGGCCCCGCTTTTGAAACGGATCAGGCTTTGGAATGTGAAATAGGGGCGCATGAGCATCACTGCGGGTTGCACTTCTTCGTACGGATTTTGCTGGATCACATTTTTGGTCACCCCTATTACCGTCATATCCTCATCACCGAACTTCACATGGCTGCCAACCGGGTTCTTGAAACCCATTAATTTCACCGATGCTTCATTCAAAACGATCGCATTACTGTCGGATAGCATTTTTTCCTCGAAAAACCTGCCTTCTTTGAGTTTGAGACCGGCCGCTTTGAAATAAGCAGGATCAACCATCAATGCCGAAAACAAAGGCTGACTCTGCGGGTCCTTGCCAGGCCACGAAAACCCTTCCCATTGATTGTAGACACCCGTCATCGGACTCGATGTTTTACTCACCGCTTCCACATATCCGCTTTCCAGCAACTCGTTCTTCATCGGAATGAAATTCTTTTGAAGGTCGCTGGAAAGGCTCATCCAGATCAGCTTGTCGGGATTGTAACCCATAGGACGGCTCTTTGCATGCTGAATCTGCTGAAAAACAATTACCGTCCCGATGATCAGGGCGATCGAAAACGTGAACTGGGTAACGACTAATATCTTTCGAGGCAAATTGGCTGCCCTGCCTACCTGGAAAGTACCCTTCAGCACTTTTACAGGTACAAATCCCGACAGGTATAATGCCGGATAGCTTCCCGCCAGCAAGCCCGTGACAATGCAGCCCGCTAATGCGACGACCATCAATGGAATATCGTCCAAACTAAACGTAACATGCTCAAAACCGACATTTCTAAGGTAAGGTAATGTGACCTTGACAATCACCAGCGCGATCACGAAACCCAGCAGTGCCGTGAGCAACGATTCCGTGAGGAACTGTGCAATGAGTTGCTGCCGTTGCGAACCGACTGCCTTACGAATGCCCACTTCCCGCGCCCGTTTCTCCGACCGCGCGGTACTGAGATTCATAAAGTTGATGCAGGCAATGAGCAGGACCAGCATGCCAATCACCGAAAAAAGCCGCACATATTCGATCGCCCCGCCGGTATTCACCCAATCCTTGAACTCACCAAACAAATGCCATTTGGGCATAGGGTGTACAAAGAGCAGGCTTTCGTCTTTATCGTTCATCTTCGTCCGTACCAGGTTGGCAATGCGGGCCGAAAACGCCTCAGGCGTAACGCCATCGTTCAGCTGCACAAAGGTTTGCAGAAAATTATTCCCCCACTGATCCTGTGCTCCGCGTACGAAGTCAGAGGTAGCGATATTCAGTTCGTAGGGCATCAGGTAGTCGAACTGCAACGACGAATTCTTCGGAATATCCTTCAACACACCCGTCACCATCACTTCAAACTGGTTGTCGACTCTGATCACCTTGCCGACCGGCTCCGCATTACCAAACAGCGCATGTGCGAGTGATTCCGTGAGTACGATGGAATAAGGGTTCTTCAAAACTTGCTCCGCGTTGCCTTTGACGAGCGGGAAAGTGAACATTTTCAGAAAGTCGGGATCGGCATAATGGCCTGGCCTGCTCAATTTTTGGTCTCCGGCTACCAGGCTATGCTTATCGCCCCAATCGAGCCGCGTGACATACTTTGCCTCGGAGAAATTCGTACGCAGCTCGGTCGCCAATGGAAGCATGATACCGTTTCCTATACCCTTCTCACCATTGAAATGGGTCTTTTTCATAACCCTGGCAATGTTTGCCCGATTTTTATGAAAATTATCAAAACTCCATTCGTACCGCACCCAAAGGCCAATCAGCAGCGCCACCGCCATTCCCATCGCCAATCCCAGGATATTGATCGAAGCATAACCCTTGTTTTTCACAAGGTTGCGGAACGCGATTTTGAGATAGTTTTTTAGCATTGTTTTATTTGTTTTAGAAGGAAAGGGAGGAAGGGGAGACAGGGGGAAGGAGCTGTTATCCCTTTCTTCCATCCTCCCTTTCCTCCTTCATTGTAATTTGATCAACATCTCTTTCGCATCGTTATATAACCTGTCCTTCGCCGTCACATATTCCTTGTAGCGTACGAGCCGTTCGAGCATCGCCTTGGCCTTAACGGGATTCCGGGCCATTTGGTACTTTGCGACTTTCATCATCGCGTCCAGCTTGTAGGACTGCTCTTTGAAATCGTCACCAGCGGCCAATGCATTGTAAAATGCCATTGCCTTTTCGGTTTCGCCATTCTTTTCCATTATCAACCCGGCGTAAAAGGATTTCGCGGGATGTACCTTGCCTGTCCGGGCAAAAGCGGCAACCATTTTTTCACCAAAATCCAGTACCGTCTTGTCGTCCGATTCCGCTACGATCTCGAACGGGGCGGTAGCCTGCCAAAGCGAATGAGCCGGGTATTTTCGGATCAACATTTTCAGCAGGTCAAGACTTTTCGCCGTATTACCCGGGATGGTTTTGCCCGAATACGAGAGACTCATCACCACTCCAAACGCTTCGTGCACCAATACATCGGCCACGTCCGTTGCCCTCCGCTTATCCAGGCTCGCTTCAATACGCCCCACAGCTCCCCCGAAGTCGATGGATTCAGGCGCATTTAAAAGATAATTCCGCACAAACGAAGCCACAACAGGCGACATTAGCGGATTCCCGAAGCCCAGGAGCGCCGCCGCGGAATGCGCACTGGCAGGCGACAGCAATATCAACGACAAGTTCCGCTGCGGCACGCGAAGCAGCAATGCCGAGCTGTTATCGCCGTAGCCATACGACCAATGCAGGTCTATACCCGCCACAGAATAGGTAAACCAGCCCATTCCTTGCGGGCTACCGGGGTAAAATGGAGTCGTGATCTTTCGATACCGTTCGTCGGACAGAATGCGCTCCTCACCGATCGCCGCCGAATAGCGTACCAGATCGCGCAAGCTGCTCATCATCCCGAAGCCCGGCCCGCTCTGCATCCCCACCGGGTTCACAGGCCGCGGAACGTATCGTTTCATCGCATCATCCCAGCTGTATTTTACAGCTATCCATTTTCTCAAACTCCCGTGCTCCCGCTCTGTGAAGCGCGTAAGTGTGTGGGTCATTTGAAGCGGATTCAGAATACCTTTCTCGATCTGTATCGTAAACGGACGCGTCATTTCTTCGGTAGAATCCATCGGGTTGATGGCTGCAAATGCATTGAAAACAATGTTGTATCTGCTCCCGTTGTACACAAATGCTGATCCCGCCGGCGTACTTTCCGAAGTATGGCTCACGAGGTGTCCCAAGGTAGTCTGAGCATTCCAGCGCTCTTTCGTAAAAAAGCGGTTCGGAAACTTATCGACCGGGTCGTTCAACGAAAGCTTCCCGGCTTCTTCCAGTTGTTGTAATGCAATGGAGGTAAGCGATTTTGTAACAGAAGCTATTTCAAAAATATGGTCTTGGGTGATAGGCTCCTTACCCGCCGAATCTGCATAACCTGCGCTTTTGAAAAACACCAGCCTGTCGCCCTCGGCCACGCCCAGCGCGTACGCGGGCAAACCTATCATGTGCGCGTAATGCTCGACATCCTTCTCAAAACTGCCTATGGCCTGCGACCAGGATCTCTGAAAAGAGCATAAAAAACAAAGAAGCGTCAGGATATATCTCATTCCCTTTTCAACGATTTCACCGGGTCCATCAAAGCCGCCTTCACACTCTGGAAACCGACCGTTAACAATGCCACAAGTATTGCGAAAAGCCCCGTAACCGGGAAAATCCACCATTGAATGCCTACCTGGTAGGCAAACCCTTGCAACCACTCTCGCATGCCCCACCACGCCACAGGGGTGGCGATCACGAGCGCAATACATACGAGCGAGAGGAACTCCCCCGAGAGCATCCCTGCAATGCTGCCCACCGACGCACCCAGTACTTTTCGGACGCCGATTTCCTTTGTCCGCCGTTCTGCGGAAAATGCCGCCAGCCCAAACAAGCCCAGGCAAGCTATGACTACCGCAACGCAAGTGAAATACAGTACGATACTGCCCGTCCGCCGTTCCTTTTCGTAATTCTTCTGAAAATCCTGATCGAGGAATGAATAGGTGAATGGAATGTCAGGATTCAGCTTCTTCCAAACTGTCCCTACCGATGTCAATACGCCGGCGTAGTCTTTGGTTTTAACATTCGCAATGAAATACTGGTATTTGTCGGTAATGCTGGTTGTAAGCGCATAAGGTTTGATGCCTTCATGCAGGCTGCGGAAGTTGAAATCCTTTACTACACCTACCACCTGCAAACTCCGGCGCTTGCCGGCCAGCTCGAAAAACACGTTTTTACCGACTACCGAGGTTACGTCGTAACCCAGCTCCCGAACGGCCGTTTCGTTCAGGATAATACTGCTGGAATCCCCGCTGAATGCTTTTGAAAAGGAACGGCCAGCGGCCATTTTGAGTCCCAGGGTTTCAACATAATCGTCGCCGACGGTTGCAAAATGAATGTCGACGGCGTCATGAACAGTCTTATTCTCTGCATAAAAAAGCAGGTCTTCAATATTCTCAATGCCCGGATACACCGATCCGCTGGTTGCGGTCTCCACGCCGGGAATGCGCAGCACTTCCTCCCGGAACGCATTGAAATTAGCCGTCGTCTTTTCGTTTCTGAACGGTACTACCAGTTTCTGTTCCTTGTCAAAGCCCAGGTTCTGATTTTGAAGAAATGACAATTGCTGACCGATCACAATCGCTCCGAGGATGAGGATAATGGATACTGTGAATTGGAATACAACCAGTCCTTTTCGCAGCAGCACCGCCGAGGCAATATTCACCAGCCAGCCTTTGAGGACGCTCACCGGCCTGAAAGAAGAGAGATAGAAGGCTGGATAAAGTCCCGCTATGAGCCCGGTAAACAGGGTAATGCCCGCCATCCAATACAGGAAGGCCGGATGCACAAACATATCCAGGTCTTTGCCCGTCAGGTTATTGAAATACGGTAAAAGCAGCTGTACCACGAGCACGGCAATGGCAAGTGCCAGGATGGCCAGGATCATCGACTCACCCAGGAATTGGTACACCAGGGCATTCCTGACTGCCCCCAGCACTTTCCGCACACCTACTTCTTTTGCCCGTTTTTCGGAGCGCGCGGTGCTGAGGTTCATGAAATTAATGCAGGCAATGAAGAGCAGGAATACCGCAATTGACCCGAAAATATACAGATAAGTCATGCTGCCGTTCGGAGCGATCTCGTTCCCGATATTGGATTTCAGGTAAATGTCGGTTACCGGTTGAATGAACAGCTCCTTGGAAATGCCCAGTGCTTTCAGGTCCGCTGCACCATGCCGGTTGAGGAATGGGGTCAGTTTGGATTCAAATGTGGCTGGATCGGTACCTTCCCGGAGTTTGACGTAGGTATGAAAAATGTTATTCATCGCCCAGTTATTCTGGCTCGCCACCCAGCCGCCCATATCGCTATTCTGCATGGATAAAAAGAAGCGGGCATTGATGTGCGACTTTTGATTGTTTCGGTAAACACCAGTGACCGTGTAGTCAAAATCACCGAACATCAGCCCGACACGGATCACCTTACCCACAGGATCCACGCTCCCGAACAACTTTTCAGCCACCTGCTCGGAAAGTATCAGGGTATTGGGCCGGCTGAGTGCCTGACGGGCATTTCCATATTTGAAGTCGTAAGTCAATACATCGAACAGCGTCGAATCGGCATAATAGCCATTGTTTTCATAGAATCGTGTGGTTTGCCGGCCGTTACGGTTTTCGAGCAGCATACGGTCCATGCCCGAAAATTTCAGGACCCGCGCCACCGATTCCACTTCCGGGAAATCGGATTGGAGACCAGCTGCCAGCGGCCCCGGCGTCCCCGCCCATTTCTCATTCCGCGCCTCCATCGCAACGCGGAAAAGCCGGTCGGCCGACCGATGATGTTTATCGCAACTCAACTCGTCGGAAATATACAGCACAATCAGCAGGCAAGTCGCCAGCCCCAGCCCCAGTCCGAAAACATTAATAGTAGTATACCCCTTGTTGTTCAAGAGATTGCGGAAAGCGATTTTCAGGTAGTTTTTTAGCATTGTTTTTTTATTTGGGAGGAAGGAGGATGGAGAAAAGGGAGGAAGGAAAGGTAAAAGAAACTTCCTCCATCCTCCCATTTTCCTCATTCCGACCTTAACGATTTAACTGGATCCAGCAGCGCGGCCCTGATTGCCTGGTAACTTACCGTTGCAAGCGTTACGAACAGCGCGCCGCCCCCGGCGGCGGCGAAAATCCACCACGGAATTTCAGTTCGGTACTCATATTTTTGAAGCCATCCGTTCAGGAAATACCATGCGGTAGGCGCCGAAATCAGAAAGGATATGATGACCAGCAATATAAACTCTCGCGACAGCAGTGCCCATAGGCTGGATACGGAAGCACCCAGCACTTTCCGGACGCCGATTTCTTTTGTCCGCTGCTCGGCGGTAAAAGATGCAAGCCCGAACAATCCGAGGCAACTGATAAATATCGCCAACCCGGCAAACACCGTTGCCAGCGTAGCAATGCGTTCTTCGGCCGCGAATTTCCGTGCATATTCTTCGTCCGTGAATTTGTAATCGAATGGCGCGCCGGGATTTACTTCACGAAAAACCGCCGCCACCTTTGCCAGCAATTGCCTTAAAGGAAGCCCCGGTTTGAGTTTGATGCTGATAAAGTTCGCCCATCCGTAGTTAACCATAAATAATGTCGGACGTACCGGGCTGAACGGTGAGCCCATCACCATATCACGGATCACCCCGACTACTTTGTAAGGGGTATCACCCCATTTTACCGTTTGGCCCACGATATCCGACGGTTGCCGGAAACCCATATATTTCATCGCAGATTCATTCATTACCATCCCCAAAGAATCGGTGGAAAACTGGCGTGAGAAATCACGACCGCCGATGAATTGCCAGCCGACCGCTTTGCCAAAATCATGGGAGACCCCGATGGTACCAAAGTTATCGTGCAGGTTCGGATCCTTACCCGGCCAGCTAAAACCGCCATTGTTGGAGCCCAGGAATGTCGATGGCGACGAGGATGTGGCCATTTCCTCCACCGCCCCGGTTTCCCGCAATTCTCCGCGAAGCCGGTTGTACTGACTATACAGCTCGGGCGTATTCATTTCGACGGTGATGAGTCCGTTCCGGTCGTAACCAACTGGCCGGTCCTTGGCGTACTGGATCTGTTTGTAAACGATAGCCGTACCGATGATCAGCGTCACAGACACCGTGAACTGCAACACTACCAACACTTTACGAGGCATTGAAGCAAACCGGCCTGCATTGAATGTCCCTTTCAAAACTTTCACCGGCTGAAACGACGAGAGGTACAATGCCGGGTAACTGCCCGACATAAGCCCTGTCAGGAAACAGAATGCAAATCCTGCCAGCCAGAAGTAGCCGTTTCCCCACGGAAAGCTGATCCGCTTGTCGGCAATTTCATTGAACGACGGCAGCACAAGCACGACGATCAGGATCGCGAGCACAAATGCCAGAAAGACCACCATGAACGATTCGCTGAAAAACTGGTTGATCAGCTGTCCTCTTATCGAACCGATCGCCTTTCGGATACCGACCTCTTTCGCGCGTTTTTCGGAACGCGCCGTGCTGAGATTCATAAAATTGATCGACGCCAGCAGCAATACAAACGCCCCGATGATCGTAAAAAGCCACACGTAACGAATACGCCCGTCAGCCTGACCGGCATCGTCCCAGGTACCGTACAAGTGCCATTTCGACATCGGCAGCAGGTAGTTTTGCGGTTTCAGGAACCGTGCCTCCGGCGTGTGTTCCATTTTAATATTTCTGATTTTCTCAGTAACGCCTTCGAAAGTCGAGTTGGGACGGATTTGCGTCAGCAACTGCCATGAGTTGTTGTTCCATTGCTCCTTATCCCGGGCGTCACGCACCCAATTCTGCGTCGCGACATACAAGTCCCAGGGCGCGACGAACGTCAATTCCCTGAACTCCGTATTGTAAGGAAGGTCCTGATAAACACCCGTCACCTTCATATCGAACTGGTTATCGAGCTTCACAATCTTGTCCATTGGGTTTTCCTTACCGAATAATGCTTCCGCCACCGATTCCGAGAGCAGGATCGAATTGCGTTCTTTGAGACCGTCACGCGACCCCCTGAGCATGTGCAGTGTGAACAAGTGTGGCGCACCCGTACTCATATACGCGCCTTTTTTGGTAAACTTATTGTCCTTGTAGGCCAGAATATGCTCGTCCGTCCATGACGATTGGACCACATATTCGAAATCGTCCATGTGGTGCTGCTGGAGATATTGGCCCAGCGGATATGAAGTATGCTCTCCGCCGTCGTAGGTCTTTCCTTCGAAAACACCCCGCTCCACCACCTTCGCAATGCGATCGTAGTTGGCGTGATAGCGGTTAAACGCGAATTCGTCATAAACCCAAAGGCCTATCAGTATGGCCACGGCCATTCCCACAGCCAACCCACCGATATTAATAGCCGAGTAGCCCTTGCTTTTGACAAGGTTACGGAATGCGATTTTTAGATAGTTTTTAAGCATGGTCGTATTTTTTGGGGAGGAAAGGAGGACGGAGGATGGAAAGTGGGAGAAAGTTTACAACCCCCTTCCTCCCTTTCCTCCTTCCTCCTTTATTCCCTTTTCAAACTCGTTACAGGGTTCACCAGCGCCGCCTTCACCGCCTGGAAACCTACCGTGGCGAGCGTGATGAGCGCGAGGCCGGCGGCAGCGAACAGGAAAATTCCGGCATCAAGGTCAATACGGAACGCGAAATTGGCCAGCCATTGGTACATTGCCCAGCCTACCAGCGGAAATGCAATGAGCAATGCAATTACCAGGAGTTTGATGAAATCCATGGAAAGCATCAGCACCACATTGCTCACCGAGGCGCCAACCACCTTGCGAATACCGATCTCTTTCTGCCTGCGTTGGGCCGTAAATGCAGCCAATCCGAAAAGCCCGAGACAGGAAATCACAATCGCCAGCCCGGCAAAATAACGCGAAAGCACCCCTACCCGCCGCTCCGAGGCATATAGCGCCTTGTAATTCTCGTCCAGAAACTGGTAATCGAATACCAGGCCCTTGTGACGATCCTGAAAGAGTTTCCGCAGACGGGCAATCGTTTGCTCCTCAGCGCCGTTCTGAATTTTCACCATTACATTCGGCATAATGGGGTACATCTGGAAGAAGCAGGGTTTCACGGGTTCATACAATGATTCGAAATTGAAATCCTTCACCACGCCGACGATCTGCCGTTCCATACCCCAGAATTTAACCGTCTTACCGACGGGGTCTTTAAGCCCCATACTTTTAATAGCCGACTCGTTGAATATGATTTCGTTCCGCGCATTCTGGTTTTGGGAGAAAAACCGGCCCTCGCGCAGCGTCATACCTACTGTTTCCATGAAATTGTAACCTACTTCCAGGTTCGAGAACTCGATATCCGTCCCGGCAGGCTTACCCGGCCATTCGAAACCGGAGATTGCGCCATGTTGCCCGGTGAGGTTATGGTAATAGCTCGAAGCATTCACTACGCCCGGCGTATTTTTCACTTCACCCAGAAACCCCTCTGCCGCTTTCAATTTCAGCGAATCCATTTCGAGTGGTATTTCAAAATGAATAATATGGTCACGGTTGTAGCCCAGGTTCCGGTTCTGGATAAACTGGATTTGCCGGTAAACGACGATCACCGAAACGATAAAAATCACCGACACCGCAAACTGGAACACAACCAACCCCCGCCGTACAAGCAATTCCCCCGCGGTGTTTTTCAGTCTGCCTTTCAAAACGGAAACCGGATCGAAACCGGATAAATACAAGGCCGGATAGCTCCCTGCCAGCAGGCCCGTGACCAGCGTGATAGACAATGCGGCTAAAATCAGCGTCGGATCGGCGGAAAGGGTGATCTGCTTGCCGGTAATGCTGTTGAATTCCGGCAACAGGAGTATGACCATACCCACCGCCACAAGCAATGAAACAAAGGTGAGCATCAGAGATTCGCTCAAATGCTGCACGACCAGCGAGCTCCGCAATGCCCCCACCACTTTTTTGATCCCTACTTCCTTCATCCGGCCCGAAGCTTTGGCCGTGGAGAGGTTCATGAAATTAATGCACGCGATTACCAGAATGAACACCGCTATCACCGAAAACAGCCTCACGTACGTAATACGCCCGCCTGTCTGCACGCCATTTTCGAATTGTCCATGAAGGTATTTGTCAGAATACCGAATCGCGAAAAGCTGGAAATCGTTGTCCTTATTCTTGGTTTTCAGAAAATGCCGGATCTTCTCGTTGAACGACGCCAGGTCTGTGCCATTTTTGAGGATTACAAATGTATTCGGATCGCTGTTGCCCCAGTTTTCCATACCCGGCCGCCGCGCCTTGAACTGCTCGAAATTGAAGAGAATATCGAACTGGTTGCTCGCATTACGCGGATTGCTTTTGAACACACCTCCCACGCGGTAAAGCCCGCTGAACTGCCCCTCGTCCCATTTCACAGTCTTTCCAACCAAATCCTGTCCGGTACCAAAAAGCTTTTCGGCCATTTCCTCCGACAGCGCCAGGGTGTTCTTGTCGCCCGTCACCGCGCTCGCGTCCCCCTGCTTGAAGGGGCAGGTGAAAACATCGAAATAGTCGTGGCTGACGAACTGCCCCCCGGCTTTCAATTGAGTTTCTCCGACCGACACCACGCCTTTGTTCGAAAACCATTCTGCGGGGACCACCGTCGTAGCCAACTCCACCTCCGGCATCTCCGCTTTCAATGCATCGGCCAGCAGGCCCGGCGTATGCTCTCCTGTGTTGATACCATCCTCCTGCGGCTGGTTCACCATGATCTGGAACAGATGCGCGTCCTTGTCGTTATGCTTGTCCACTCGCAGCTCGTCGGTCACCCAGAGGTAGATCAGCAATGTACAAGCCAGCCCGGTGGAAAGGCCCATCAGGTTGAGCAGCGTAAACTGCCGATCCTTGATCAGGCTACGCCATGCGATTTTCAGGTAACTTCTTATCATAATAGTATCTTGGTTTTATGGGAAGAGAGGAGGAGGGAGAAAAGGGAAGAAAGGGAGGAAGAATTCGTGGTCCCTTTCCTCCATCTTCCCTTATTCCCTTTTCAAAATCGTCACGGGATTCACCAACGCCGCCTTAACACTCTGAAAACCGACCGTCAGCAAGGCAATCCCGGCGGCCAGAAAGCCTGCCCAGACGAAAATGCCCCAATGGATGTCGATCCGATAGGCGAAATCCTGCAACCAGCGATGCATGAAATACCACGCGACCGGGCTGGCGATCACGATCGCGACAAGCACCAGTTTCAGGAAATCCATCGACAGCATAGCTGTAATACCTGCTACGGAGGCACCGAGTACCTTCCGCACACCTATTTCCTTGGTTCGCTGCTCGATGGCAAAAATGGCCAGTCCGAACAATCCGAGGCATGACAGGCAAACGGACAGCAATGCAAAAGTGGTCGTCAGGCGCGTCGCGAGTTCTTCGCGTTGGTAGAACTTCGCAATCTCTTCGTCATAGAAACTGTATTCAAATACATTTTCAGGAAACTGTTTCTGCCAAACGGCGCTAATACGACTGATGGTCGATGCATTCACGTGGCTCAGCTTCACCCCGGCCCAGCGGTAGCGCGACTGATCGGCGAATATGATCGTCGGTTCGATACCCGTGTACAGGTCGCCATTGTTGAAATCAGACAATACCCCTACAATGGTACCGGTTTTGCCCGCGTCGCCAACATGTAGGCGGCGGTTCAATGCGGCTTCGGGCGATTTCAATCCTAATGCCCGCACCAGTTTCCGGTTGATCAGCAGCTCATGGAGCGTATCCGAATGCACCGGAACACGGCCTGCAACGAGTTTCAATCCGTAGGTCTTTACAAAATGGTCATCCGCGGCTCGCGACCGGGCCACGAATTTCTCCCAGTCGCGGTTTTCGAATTTGATCGTTCCGCCGCCGCTGGTCTGAACGGATGGAGCACTTCTGAAAAACGAAAGATCGGTAACTTCGGGCAATGCCGACAGTTCGTTACGCAGGGCCGTCAGCTTGCTGGTTTCAGTTTCGGGCAGGTTCAGATGCAGGATCAGGTCCTTATCCATTCCGAGGTCTTTGTTTTTCAGGAATTCGGATTGCAGGATGATCAGCGTCGCTACGGCTATCAAGACGAATGAAATGCTGAATTGTGTCACAACCAGCCCTTTTCTGACCGAAAAAAAACTTCGGTTATTTTCCTTCAATAACCCTTTAATGGCTTTCACGGGATTGAACCTGGCAATCACGAATGCAGGATAAACGCCGGCCAGCACGACCACAAACAGCAACAATGCCGTAAAGAAAGCCAGTAGCGGAGGATCTTTGAGAATGTCTATGCGCACATTCAAGCCCAGCCACTGGCTAAGCATCGGTGCAAAAAGCCAAGCAAGTGCCAGGGAAATAGCACCCGCAGCAAACGTCAACAATGCTGTTTCTTGAATAAAAAGCCAGAAAACCTGCGTCCGGGAGACGCCCAGCACTTTTCTCACTCCCACTTCCTTGCTGCGCTTGAATGCTTGTGCCGTCGAGAGATTAATGAAGTTGAAACAGGCAATGAGCACGAGCAATAAGCCCACCGTCGCCAACACGATGATCGTGTTATACTTGATTTTCCCGCCATAAGCCACATTGAAATGCACGTCCGACAAATCCTGCAAATGGTAATGAAAAACCTTGCCGTCGACACCATAGTATTTGTTGGCGAATGCGGGCATTTGCGCTTCAAATGCAGCCTTATCCTCCGGCGAACGAAGCGTTATGAAAGTTTCACGACCGCCGTCGATCCAGCCCCAATCCTCATAACCATATTCGGGAACGATCTTTTTTAACGTGGGCAGCGAAATGAAAATATCCTGCTTAAAATCGGTTTGATCGGGATAATCGGCCACGATGCCTGCGATCACAATATTTTCCCGGTTATTCGCGCGGATTACTCTACCAATGGCATTCCCATTCCCGAAGTACTTCCGGGCATAACGTTCTGTTACGACGGCCTGGTTGGGCGCAGCCATCGCCGAAGGGCTGCCGCTAATCCACTTATAGTCGAATATTTTAAAGAAGTCCGGGTTCGTAAAAGCCAGATGGTCCCTTTCAATAAACTTGCGTGAAGTCCCTTCATGATCGACCCTGATCGTGAGCTCCTTACGCGCCAGGTAAGCGGCGTCCCGGACGTAGCTGAACTCCTTTTTCAATGTTTCATGCAAAACGTAAGCCGAGCCCCGCTCCTGCTCCACGGAGCCATCTTCGAGGTGCAGATCCACCACCACGCGATAGGTCCTGCCGGCGTTGGCATGGTAGCTGTCTACACTGAGATGGTACTTTACGAGCTGGAACAACACAATTGCGCCAGCCATTCCCACGGCCAGGCCAATGAGGTTGATACCGGCATATACCTTATGTTTTGCCAGGCTTCGAAGGGTAAATTTCAAATAGCTTCCCACCATATTACTCGCTTCTTAAACTTTTCACTGGGTTGACCAACGCCGCCTTGATACTCTGGAAACTAACCGTCAGCAAAGCCACGCTCACAGCCAGCACACCCGCAACGAGGAATACCCACCATTCAATGCTGACTTTATAGGCAAAGTCCGACAGCCACTGGCTCATCCCATACCACGCCAGCGGCGAGGCTATGACGATGGCAACGCCCACCAGTTTGACAAAATCTTTGGAAAGCAATGAGACAATACTCCATACCGAAGCACCCAGCACTTTGCGCACCCCTATTTCCTTGGTCCGCTGGATCGTCGTAAACGCCGCCAGGCCAAACAGCCCCAGGCACGCGATCACGACCGCGAGCGCGGCAAAAATCCCAAACAGCCTTCCTACTCGCTGCTCCGACTCGTACATGTTATTAAAACGCTCATTCAGAAACGAATACCCAAACGGGTTATCCGTTGTTGCCTTCCAGGTCTTTTCCAGAGTTTTGAGCACACCCGGAATATCGTTCGTTTTAATTTTGACAGCTATTTGATACTGGTCGCCTCCATAAAACATCACCAGCGGGGCAATACGCTCGTGCATGGAGCGGAAGTGGAAGTCTTTGGTGACACCTACCACGGTATAAAACCGCTTGCTTTCGGGCGTGCCGTTACCGATGGTTCTGATACGCTTTCCGATCGGGTCTTTCCAGCCGAATTGCTTTACCGCCGCCTCGTTGATCAGTACGGAAGCGCTGTCGCCACCAAAGGCTTTCGAAAAGTTCCGGCCAGCAACCAGGCCGATTCCCAGCGTTTTCAGGTAGTCTTCGTCCACCTGGTAAGTCGTGAAACGATATGGCGTAATATTATTATCACCATTTTCAGGCAGAAAGCCGTCCGTACCGTTATTGGAGTTTCCCGCAGGCAGGTAACCTGCCAGAGTCACGCTGCTCACCGCCGAGAGGCCTCTCAGCTGCTCCTTGAAGGTTTTAGCCTTATCTCCCAGTAGATAGGTATCATGCAGGATCAACACCTGTTCTTTATCAAAACCCAGATTCTTGTTCTGGATAAAACGGAGCTGCTGGTAGACGACCATCGTGCCGATAATCATCACAATGGAGACTACAAATTGAATGGTAACCAGCGTATTCCGCAGCCATCCGCTTTTTACGCCCGCCTGAATACTTCCCTTCAGCACAGCTACCGGCCTGAAGGTAGACAGGAAAAATGCCGGATAGCTGCCTGCGAGCAGCCCCACGATCAGACATCCGGCCAGGGCATAGCCGATCATCCGTGCATTCAGAATGGATTGAAGATCGAACTGTTTGCCGGCCAGGTCATTGAAACCGGGTAGAAGCAATACCACCAGCAACAATGCTAGCAGAAGCGCAAAAAACGTCACCAAAACGGATTCGATCAGGAATTGCGCCATGAGTTGCTGGCGCACCGATCCCATTACTTTCCGGACGCCGACTTCCTTCGCCCGCCCGGCCGAACCCGCGGTCGACAGGTTCATAAAATTAATACAGGCGATCAGGAGAATGAATGCCGCGATGGCGGTGAATATGTATATGTATTTGATGTTACTATTGCCTTCCAGCTCATTTTCGAGATTGGAAGTAAGGTGAATGTCGGTCAATGGCTGCAAACCGAAACCAAACTTGTCGCCTTTGCGCAGGTACTCGTCGTAACTCATGCCCAGGAACTCCTGGATTTCCGGCCCGATGTACTTCCGCACCATCTGCGGCATCTGAGCCGAAAGTTTTTCAACCGGATAACCGTTACGCAGCAGAATGTAGGTATGGGCGCCACTCGACAGCCATTTGTCCCCCAGCGTGACCGATTTCATCGATCCGAAGAAATTATAGTGGAAATGCGAATTGGATGGCACATCCTCACAAACGCCCGTGACACGGAACGCACCGCTATTGCCCATATCAAGACTTTTCCCGATCGGGTCCTGATTTCCGAAGTATTTCAATGCCATGGATTGGGTCAGAACGACCGTCTTCGGCTCTTTCAGCACACTGTTGGCATCACCCTTCAAAAGGGGTATGGAAAAGAAATTGAAGAAGTTGGAGTCGGTAAAAATGACACGCTCTTCCAAAAAGCGCCTTTCGCCATTTTTGACGAGAAAAGTACCATGGTTGCTGAGTCTCGTGTACGCCTCCACGCCCGGGTAATCGCGCAGGAGGGCGGGCCCTGCGGGAGCGGACGCACCCGCGATGTTGATATCGTTCCCGCCAATCCGGCCATGTAATGTAACCCTGAATATACGGTCTGCATTTCGGTTGAAGCGGTCGTAGCTCAGTTCGTGCTGCACGAAAAGGAGGATCAGCATGCAAGTCGCTAACCCGATTGCCAGTCCGAAGATATTAATGGAGGCGAAAGCCTTCTTATTCCAAAGGCTCCGGAGAGCGATTTTCAGATAACTGGATATCATAACTGCGCAGGTTACGAGGATTGACGGATGGATTCTTCAATTCGATAGTCAAATTATGCACCAGTCAATTATAATATCACAATTATCTGAAAATCAATTTTTTACATATTAATAAAACAAATCCGTGGTGTTCGGTATCGGACACGTCCCGTTCGATTTGGAACGGGACGTGATTATAAGTCTATTCGCTGCGCAAACTCTTCACCGGGTTCATGACAGCAGCCCTGATGCTCTGGAAACTGACTGTCGCGAAAGCGATAACCGTAGATAACACTGCTGCGATCACGAAAACCCACCAGTAAATGTCGGTCCGGTAGGCAAAGTTCTCGAGCCAGCGGTCCATTCCTAAATAGGCAATCGGTGACGCTACCACAAACGCGAAGAGTACCAGTTTTAGAAAATCCATCGAAAGCATTCCCACGATGCTGGCGACAGACGCACCCATCACTTTCCTGACGCCTATTTCCTTGGTACGTTGCGTGGTGCTGTACGACGCCAGCCCGAGCAAACCGAGACATGAAATGAATATCGCCAGTATTGCAAAGTTGAAAAACAGCTTTTCAAAACGCTCTTCGCTCCGGTACTGGCGGTCAAAAAATTCATCCATAAAATAATAATTGAACGGCCTTCCTGGAATAATTTCCCTCCATTTCTCCTCCACTGCCGCTACGGTTTCCTTCAAGCGGTTGCCTTCAATTTTCACCGAAACAAGCTCCGTTCCTCCCGGCTCGATGCGCATTGTAAGCGGTTTGATCGTTTCCTGCAAAGACCGGAAATGAAAATCCTTGATCACCCCGATGATCTTGCCTTCACGTCCCCATTGCTTAAACCGCCTTCCGAGCGCGTCTTCCGGTTTGGCATAACCCAGCAATTTCACCGCAGCTTCATTGATGACCATCGCCTGGGTTGTATCCGTCCCGAATTCCCGGGAAAACGGTCGACCGGCAGCCATTTTCAGCCCAAATTGCGGGATATAGTCAAAATCAACAAAATAAAGGTCGAGGTTGGCAATCTGCAATTCGCCGCTTTTGTTTTCGATTTCGGAATAGGCACTCCTGTTTCCACCGCCCGGAACGCTGGACGATGCGGCAGTGGATTGAACGCCCGTCAATCCGCGCAGCGACTCTTTGAATGTCTCACGCTTGGGATCACCCTCGGTACTCACCACCAGCATCTGGTCCTTACTGAACCCGAGATCACGGTTACGCATGTAGTTCATCTGGATGTACACGACCATTGTGGCGATAATGAGCGCGATGGAAATGGCAAATTGAACGGTCACGAGCCCTTTTCTCAACAAAATACCTTTAATACTGGTCGTAAAACGCCCTTTCAAAACCGTCACCGGCTCGAACGAGGACAGTACCAATGCCGGATAAATACCGGCCAGAACCCCGATCAGAATCGCTGCCAACAGCATATATGCAAGGAACGCAGGATCCGCAAATATGCCGGAAACGATCACTTTACCTGCCAGATTATTAAATAGCGGAATGAGCGCCGCCGAAAGTATGATTGAAAACGCAAATGCGATTAAACAAAGAAGCACCGATTCACTCACAAACTGCCTCGCCAGGAGCCCTTTGGCTGCGCCTACCACCTTCCGTATACCCACCTCCTTGGCCCGCTCCGCCGAGCGTGCGGTAGTGAGGTTCACGAAATTGATGCAGGCAATGAGCAGAATGAATGCCGCCACTATCGAGAATATATATACGTTGTTCATGCTGCCTTTCTCCGCCACATCCCGTTCAGATTTCAAATGCACATCCAGCAGCGGTTCGAGGAAGAGCTTGTAAGACATTTTTGACTCACGCATGAGCTTCCCCGCGCGACGCTCGAGGTACTCGGGCAGTTTCTTTTCCAAAACCTTACTGTCGGTGCCGGGTTTCAAAAGCAAGTAAGTCATCGCCCCGAAATTGCCCCATTGTTCATCAATTTCACGGTTGATACGTTGCGTCATCGTCGTCATCGAAACGAACATGTCGCCCTTGATCAGCGAGTTTTCGGGAATATCTTTCATCACCCCGGTAACCTTCGCCGGGAGACCCTCGCCCGACAATAGCAGCGTCTGCCCCACCGGATCGCTATCGCCAAAATACTTTTTGGCCGCTTTCTCGGTAAAAACCAGGCTCAGCGGCTCTTTGAGCGCTGTTTTAGGATCGCCCTGGATTAGTTTGAAGTCAAAAACCCGGAAAAGCGACGAATCCGCGAATACAGTTGCTTCCTCCTGAAATTTGATATCCCCCTTTCGTACCAGGAAACTGCCGCTATTAATGCGCGTATAAGCCTCGACCTCAGGAAAATCCTGTTTGATCGTCGGTCCGAAGGCCCAGGAGGTAATGCCTGCGTGGATAGTTTCTGATGGCGTGATCACGTCCGTCACAAGCCGGTAAATGCGGTTGGATTTGGAGTGGAATGCGTCGTAAGTCAGCTCGAAATTGACGTACATGGAGATCAGCAGACAGGCCGACATCCCGACCGTCAGGCCCATAATGTTGATGAATGAAAAAATCTTATGCTTCCACAAGTTCCGGAAAGCGATTTTGAAATAGTTTTTTAACATGGCTGTCAGGTAAGATATAGCTTTCAATGTTCACAACTATTAAATGCATACCAGAAATTAAATCAATTGACACTCAAACACATACCATTATAAAACAAAATCCGGCTGTCCGAAAACGAACAACCGGGCATGATGCCTGTGTGACACCCGGAATCTACCTAATCATTCCTTAATGAAGCCGCCGGGTTAACCGTCGCTGCATGGACGGCTTTGAAGCCCACCGTCAGAAGTGTTATGAGCAACATCAATGCGATCGTGAGCAAATGCACCCACAACGGAACGCTGATCCGGTAGGCAAAATCTTCCAACCAATGCGACATGAAATACCATGCGACAGGCATGGCTATTACCCCTGAAATGAGTACCAGTACCACAAACTCCCGGGAAAGCATTCCGACAATGCCCGCAGCCGACGCACCCAATATTTTACGTATGCCAATTTCCTTCGTCCGCGTTTCAGTAGTAAACGTGATCAACCCGAATAGTCCCATGCAGGCAATGAAAATGGCCAGTACTGTAAATACCGAAAACATTCCCGAGAGCCGCATTTCGTTTTTGAAGGTCTCGTTGAAAGCGTCGTCGAGGAAGTAATATTCGAAAGGCCTTTCCAGGTCGTATTTTTTGAAAAGACGTCCTATTGCTTTCACATTAGCCATAATGTCGGCTTGTCCATCCATTCGTACATACATAATCCCTCGCGTTGCGCCCTGCATGCGGAGCATATTGGTGGTGTCGCCCGCTACCGACAGCATCATTGCTTTACCGCCGTGTTGCACATTCGAAAAGTCAAAATCCTTTACAATACCATCCAAAGTCAGCCCTTCTCTTATCTCCTGCCCCAGCGGATCGCCTTTGATACCCAGTTCGGTGACAGCCATCTCGTTCAGCACAGTCAGGTTGCGGCCCGTAGTTACCGTCGGTAATGTTTTCCATTGAAGGCCTAAGGTCTTTACAAACTGATCATCCACCACCATTTGCACTACTGAAATGTCCTTTTTGGTGATTTTGTTAGGAATAAAAAACATATTGTACCCTTTGAAAAGGCCCGCGTTCGCAAATGTGGCGTTGGATACACCCGCCTGTTGCCTTACCGCATTGCGGAACGGAATGTAATTCGCGGCCATGGATGGTCCAACGGGAATGCTCAGCACTTGTTCCTTATTGAGTCCCAGTTCTTTCCGTTGCATAAAAGACAGCTGCTCCCGCACAATCAGACTGGCAACGATCAGTGCCATAGAAACTGCAAATTGAAAAACGATAAAAACGCGCCGCACTCCTACCCCGCCGATACTGCCGGTAAACCGCCCTTTGATCACTTCCAGCGGCGCAAAACCCGATAACACAAATGCCGGATAACTCCCGGCCACCAATGCTGTTAGCGCGAGCAAACCTACCAGAAACGACAAAAAGAAGGGAGATACAACAAAGGAAGTATCGATTGTAAGCCCCAGCAGCGTATAAAATGGCTGGCTCAGGTAAAATACCATCAAGAGTCCCAGCACAAAAGCCACCGCACACACCATGGCCGATTCCATGTAAAACTGGCTGCCCAGGCCGGCACGCGTAGCGCCCACCACCTTGCGTACGCCTACCTCACGTGCGCGCTGCGTAGCACGTGCAGTGGTGAGGCTCATGTAGTTGAAAAGCGCGAGCATGAGAATCGCTATCGCAGCGACGGCGAAAATCGGGATGAGCTTGCTGTTATCGGCGTCATTGAATGCACCGCCAAGGTGCATGTCATCGAGGCTTTCGAGTGTGTATTGAGGTTTAAGTCCGACTTGCCCCTCCTTCAATGCCTCAAGGCGATTGATACCCTGCGCTACCAATTCCTTTGATTCTCCGGCGTTCAGAAGCAGGTATACGTTAAATATCCCGCCACCATTCTCCCAATTCCTACGGTTGGATTCACCCAACTTCGGATATGTGCCGCTTGAAATCACAAAATCAAAATCCAGCGAAGAATTGGACGGCGGATCCTGAGCAACGCCTGTGATCTGTATGAGGTGCTTGCCTTCATACAACAGCGCCTTTCCGATCACATCGGTATTACCAAAATATTTCACCGCCGTACGCTCCGATATCACCATCGAGAAAGGCTTTTGTAATGCGTCCCTGGGATTTCCCTTTTCAAGCGGAAAGCTAAACACACTGAAAAAAGACGGATCTGCAAACATGATATTCTTTTCCAGGATCGCTTCGTCTTTCCGCGCCGGGTCCGCCATGGCGGCATTACTATACGTCGGTAAAACCCTAACGTAATCCGCTACCTTCGGTATCCCTTCGAGCAGCGCCGGTGCGAAACTGGCCGCAAACCTATTCATCTTAAATTCATTATCACCCATTTTTACCTCGCCCAACACGCGGTAAATATCCTGATGCCTGCTATGAAACCGGTCATAACTATGCTCATGAACCACAAACATTAGTATGAGTGTAGAAACGCATATCCCGGCAGCAAGCCCGAGGATGTTGATCAGAGAGTACGTTTTATGCCGAAAAAGGCTTCGGACGGCGATTTTGAGGTAATTTTTAAGCATAGGGAACGATGAAGCGAATGTGTTTGCTATTCCACGAAACAGTCAATAAATCCGTGCCAGGAAATCAAAACACTAATTATCAAGCATTTACCATAAAATCAATGTCCAAAACCGGACATCTGTCATATCCTCCGTTACTATCAAACAAAAGTGTCCATTAGTAATGGATAGTTTTGTTTGATAGCAAAATATAATGCTGTATATTTGAAAGAGATGATATTAAAAAGCACCATAGCGAGCGTTGCAGAGGCACAAAAGGCCAACCTCTCCGTCCTTGAACTGGGACTGGCGAGAACCGCATTGGATAAATTGCCCGACATCACTTCTCACGCGCTCATTGTTTCGGGCGTGAGACGTTGCGGTAAAAGCACGCTGCTTCATCAATTGCTGCGCGAAAAACACCCGGATGCTTTTTACCTCAACTTCGAAGATACCCGCCTATACGATTTCGAACCCTCCGATTTCGTCCGCCTCGACAGCCTCGTCACGGAAATGGGACACACTGTATTGTTCTTTGATGAAATCCAGATCGTCGACCGGTGGGAAACCTACGTCCGGCAGAAGCTTGATGAAGGTTGCAAAATTGTGATCACCGGCTCCAACGCCTCGCTGTTAAGCCGCGAACTCGGCACGAAACTCACGGGTCGGCAGATCACGAAAGAGCTTTTTCCGTTTTCCTATACCGAATTTTGCGCATACAGAAACATCGTGCCCTCTGCCGATGCCACCCGTGACTACATGGGAGCGGGCGGTTTCCCTGAATATGTAAAATCCGGGCTGGAAGAGATCTTGCATCACTTATTCGAGGACATTCTGATACGCGACATTGCCGTTCGCTACGGCGTGCGCGATGTGCGGACGTTGCAAAGGCTTGCCTTGTACCTCGTTTCGAATGTAGGCAGGCTGATCACCGGTAACAGGCTGAAAACAATATTCGAGGCAGGTTCTACGAGCACGATGATGGACTATCTCTCATATTTCGAATACACCTACCTGTTCCATTTCGTACCTAAATTCAGCTATTCCCTGCGCAAGCAGCTCATCAACCCGCGCAAGGTCTACGCGATCGACACGGGACTAGTGAATGCCAATTCAGGATCATTTACGGATGATTTCGGTAGTGTATTTGAAAACCTGGTTTTCCTACATTTGAGAAGAAACTATAAGGAAATCTACTATTTCTCCGAAAAGAGCGAGTGCGACTTCGTAATATCGGAAAAAGGCACAGTACGGCAGGTGGTACAGGTTTGCTATGACCTCAGTCATGACAATATGGACCGTGAATTAAAAGGCCTATTTGAAGCCATAACGCATTTTGGATTAAAGGAAGGGACACTTGTGACGTTTAATCAGACAGACGAGTTCGAACGGGACGGTTTAAAAGCCAAGGTCGTTCCCGCTCATCAATATCTGGCAGAATGACAAATGCCGGACTTTCCAGTCCGGCGTTGTTTATCAGTTACCTCCATTCTGCACATCGTCGTTGCGAATGCCTCGTTTGTTCTTTTTGATACCGTCTTTCAGTTTCCCGAATTTGTAGTTCAGACTAAAATTAAAAGACCGGAAGTAATTCCAACGGTCGGTGAACTGGTCGAAGTCCGGACCGAAGGTCACGTTGTGATATCTTCTATACTTCGTAAAAGGATTACTCACGGCCGCTGAAAACGACAGTTTATCTTTCACTACATCCTTGTTCACACTGAAAGAGGTACTTTGAATCGAATTGGTAGTGCCTTGCAGGTTCACGCCCGGACCATTTGCATTCAGGTTGGCATTCACGCGCCAGTCCTTAGGCAACTTGTAACCCGTTGAGAGCGAAAACTGATACATCACCCCACTGTTGGTCGTCTCGATCCCATTCACCATACCGGTCACTTTGCCATGCGCAATGCGGAGATTAGTGCTGAAATTCCACTTTTTCGTGATCGGATAATTTGCATTCAGGTTACCGCTAATGAGCCGTGCGCGGCCGGTATTGCCGTACGAAGTGCGTGTAATCTGTGTTTCGGGATTATAAACGGCAATTTGGAAAATCAGGTCTTTAAAATGCGTGTAGCCCACACCGAAGTTGATACTCCCTTTTTTTGACTTATTATAACTCAATTGAAGATCGTTCACATAGGCAGGTCGGAGGTCTGGATTACCGGTGCGCTCGAAGCTCGGGTTCGACCGGTCGACGAACGGGTTGAGTTGCCAGATGCCAGGCCGTTGAATGCGTTGGGAATACCCGAAGTTAATTCCTGCATTGTTTTTAAGCTTCCGGTTGACCGACACCGAAGGGATGAGGTTGAAGTAATTCTGCTTCACTTTCGAATCGGTGGAAATGAAATCCGCGTCGATGATCGTCTGCTCCACACGTGCGCCCGCTTTCACGCCCCAGTTTTTGAAATTATACGAATATGTATTGTAGGCGCCAAATACCTTCTGCGTATTGTTGTATTTGTTGCTCATCGCCGCGTCCAGCGTGTATGAATTGGTTTCCGAATCGAAGACTAAATATTGGAAATCGCTTTTATTGTCACGCATAATACCCTTCAAACCGGCTTCTATATTCAATTTCTTGACTGGATATACCAAGTCGACCTGGAATGTCTGCTCCGAAAAACTCTGGTCATTGACCTGCCGGTAATCAGGACGAGTGTAATTGATACGATCGGAGATGCCGATGTTGCCGTTTTGTTTGTTGTCGTAGCCATAGTAGCGATAAGAGAAAGTCAGCAGCCGATTTTTATCAGCTTTGAAACCTTTCTGATAGTTCACTGCCGCATCCCGGCCATTACCACGGTCGGAACTATTGCTGGTAACATTGTAGCGTTCCAGGATTTCTTTATCCGCATTCAGGAGCGATGACTGGTAACCATTTTGACTATTTCGGCCACCGTTGACGTTGAGTTGCGCACTCAACAAGTTAAGCGTGTCCACCTCATAAGTGATCTCGTAGCCGATATAGCCATTCTTGTTGTTAATCTCGGTCCACCCGCGCTGGTCGAGCTCCGTGGGGTTGGTCCCCGTAGTCGTGCGGTTGGTGATCGATTGCGTAGCCGGGTTTTTGTACTGGTTCAAACCTGCATTCAGCGACATTCCGATCTTCCCGAGCTGGGCCGAGAGCGAGCCACCGACTCCCGGTCCGCCCGTCGGGAAGCGTTCACTGACATTGAGCGTTCCGTTATATCCGTTATCGATTTTTTTGTTGGTAATGATGTTGATAATCCCGGCGAGGCCTTCCGCATCATATTTCGCAGGCGGTGTCGTAATGACCTCAATGCGTACGATAGAAGACGCCGGCATGCTCCGCAGCACATCCTTGTAACTCCGCTCTACCATACTGGACGGCTTGCCGTTGATCAGGATCTTGAAATCGGTATTGCCTTTGAGAGAAATATTATCTTCGGCATCGAGAGACAGGTAGGGTACCTTACGCATCATTTCGAGCACGCTGTAAATCTTGCTTTCGGGATCGGCTTCAAGGTCATAGCTGATCCTGTCGACCTCCTGTTTGACAATCGGTTTCAATGCAGTAACGGTCACCTCTTTCAGTCCGACGGCTTGCTGGCTGATCGTGATATTCCCCAGATCGACGTGCCGGCGTGTGCTATCGGTCAGATCCACGTCGATCATCTTGTTTTTATATCCTACCCCAACCAGCACCAGCGCATATTTCATCGGTTTCAGGTTTTGAAATGCAAATGAACCGTCGGCCTTCGAAAAATCAGCTTTCACTGCGGTATTCTTGTCTTTCATCAGATTAACAGTAATGAAATCCAGCACCTTCCCGGTCGCAGAATCGGCCACAGTACCTTTGATACTCCCTCCCCCGGATATGCCTGCGGCAGGCGATCCCGCGGCAGGCGATCCCGCGGCAGGCGATCCCGCGGCAGGCACCCCTGCGGCAGGCTCCCCTGCGCCAGGCGCAACTTGTGCAAACGAGTCCTGACAGCAAACCAATCCCGGAATCAGGATAGACATAAGTAGTTGAAATAGTGTTTTCATGGAGAAAAATTTCATGGCTAATAAATTTTGTACGGGCATAGGAATTCCGATAAGAGATTTTGAGCTCTTTCAGACAGTGATCAGTGTATCAATGAATTAGACTATACCATTCTATTGACGCACCGATGCAGGCTAACTTAATTTGGCATTACAAATGTATTGGAAGGTACTTTGCGATGCAAGGTACTAGGCCTGATTTTTCATATTAAGTGATGAACGGCCGAATAGCATGGATGACTGGCGAAGCCTGTGAGTTACTCGCGGGCTCTGGTGTTATTTAAATGTCTTTCGATGAGAAAATTGAGGATCAGACTTAGACCTCCAAAGAGGAATACCATTGCGAGATAGGCTACACCTTTACTGAAATCGTACGTTTTGTCCAACCAGTTTCCCAGCAAAATACCGAGTGCAATGCCCACGAAGAGCATCCCGAATTTCAGTGTAGGATAATATGCCTGGTTCTTATCCGTAAAAATGGAAGCATCGGCACCTTTCTCGATCAGCGCTATACGTTCACGATGCCGTGTCATCAGGAACACATAAACGATCCCGAAAATACCCAGAAAAGCTGCAACAGAAACAAGTACGGCATTCATGACTAAAAGATGGTTAAATTTCGAATGTTACCCATTGGACGGCATCCTGGTATCCCCGGTTACAGTTTTTCCAAAAAAATTCATCAAAATAAATTGCTGAAAATTGTAACCGGCATGCTTTCAACACAGTCATATGGGCACGCGAGCCATGAAATGCATGAAAAACCAGGACGACCTGATCTATATTGAAAACGTAAAGCAGGGCGATCTGACCTCCTATACTTATCTGGTCGAGAAGTATAAGAACATGGCGTTTACCATAGCCAAGAAAATCCTGCCCAACGCCCAGGACGCCGAGGACGCGGCCCAGGAGAGCTTTGTGAAGGCCTATATGCAAATCGGGAGCTTTGAAGGAAAGGCCAAATTCTCAACCTGGTTATACACCATCGTTTATCGAACGGCAATATCGAAATTGCAGCAACCGCGGCTCGCACTGCAAAGTATTGACGACGATTTGGAAGAAAATTACCATTACGCATACAGCCCGCCGCCATTCGAGGCATTACAAGCGCGTGAGCGCGAGCAATTTGTGAAAGATGCGATCAACCGGCTGCCGAAACTCGAAGCACTGGTGATCACTTTGTACTATTTGAATGACAGCACGATTGAAGAGATCGCACAGATAACCGGACTAACGAGCAGCAACGTAAAAATCAAGCTTTTCAGGGCCCGTAAAGTCTTGGGCAAAGAATTGCAGTTTTTGTTATAATGCAGGAATTATGGAGCAGCAAGACGATAAACAGGAAGCGCATTTCAAAAAACTGATCGGCGAAACTGGCACCGACGCACCTTCGGATGCATTTACGCGGACGGTCATGCGGCGTGTGCATGAGGAAGCGGCATTCCGTGCCCTGGTTCGAACGAATGTTGCGGAAGTCCCGTCCGCCTCGTTCCGTTCTGCCATTATCGCGCAAATTCAGGCCACCCAGCCAACCGCTACGCCAAAGCCGGTCATTTCCAGGCAGGTATGGTATTGGATCGCCGCAGCATGGGCGACGCTGATCACTGCCGCGCTTTTCGTCTCCGGCAACGAACAGTCGGAATTCTGGGGCAAAATGAATGGCATGATGGTATCGAATCAGGTTTTCACTCAGAAATTTTCCGACATTCCGCAGCCCGTTATACTTACGATTATCGGGTTGTCGTGCCTCATGCTGCTCGATTATTTTCTCCGGAACAAATGGATAATGTTAAATAAAACGGCCAGATCCTGAGACCTGGCCGTTCGTTCATGGCTATCTTTTCAATCGGTTACCCTCTGCGGTTGTAACGGTTGTCAAAACGGTGCTGATAAGCGAACAAACGTTGGCGTTGCGCGGGTGTAAGGACGTCCAGGATCTCTTTTTGCTTCTCTTCTTCCAGTCTCTTCATGCCCTGGTAGGTATGGTATCGCTGGTTTCTATCGATCAGGCGATCATATTTGTTTTCGATCTTTTTGATCTGGTTCTCCTGCTTGCGGGTCAGTTTTACGATCTCGTCCAGCTTATTGATCTTAAACTCTTCGGCAGCATTGTCGGCGCGGGCGTCGATCACGGCTGGGTTAGGTCTGTTATATCGCTGAGCGAAAGTATTTCCAGCGGTGAAAGTAACTATTGCGGCGATGGCGAAAATGATCTTTTTCATGGTTTCCAGTATTTAAATTGTTTGTTTATGTCTTTTAGAGGCACATTTCCCTCCCAAGTTTAACGCACTGGAAACACAATCTGCGAAATGTCACTGCTGGTAGATGACAGCGGGTTTTCAATCGACGAATAGCGTCTTACTCAAGACCTCATTCGCTCCGCAATGACTTCACCGGATTCATCAGCGCTGCTTTAATCGCCTGGAAACTGACGGTGAGCAGCGTGATCGCGACTGCCAGCAGCGCCGCTACAACGAATACGACCCAGCTCAGTTGAATATGGTATTGGTATTTATCCAGCCAATCGTGCAGAAAATAGAGCGCGATAGGTGAAGCAATGACACAAGAGATGACCACCAGGTATACAAATTCCTTGGAAAGCATCGCCCACATCTGCGCGACACTCGCTCCTAACGCCTTACGAATACCGATTTCCTTCGTACGCTGCTCAGCAGTATAGGCTGCCAGTCCAAACAACCCAAGACAAGAAATAAACACGGCCAGCACCGCAAATACCCGTGACAGTTTCCCTATCCGCTCTTCGGCACGGAATTTAGCATCGTACTCTTCGTCGGCAAACTTGAATTCAAATGGCGAGTCGGGATCGTGCTTTCGGAAAACGGCTTCCACCTTCTTTAAGGCTTTATCGACCGGTGCTCCCGGGGTTAATTTAACGTTGATCAGGTTCGCCCAATCGTATTTCAGCATAAAGATGGTCGGTACCGCCGGCTCGTACGGCGATTGCATGACCATATCCTTGATCACCCCTACCACGTGATGCGGCTTGCCATTATAACGGATCGTTTTCCCTACGATATTTTTGAGACCGGTCAGCTTGACGGCCGATTCGTTGAGAATGAATCCGGCGCTGTCGGTTGAGAACTCCCTCGAAAAGTCGCGGCCCTCGATGATCTTCCAGCCGATTGTTTTACCAAAATCATGGGTACAGGCGATCGTTCCGAACAATGGCACAGAGCCCGGCTCCAATCCCTCCCATTCGAAGCCAATCTGGTTGGAATAAATACCGGTGGTGGGACTCGACGATTCACTCATTTCATATACGCTGCCCGTTTTCAGGAGGTCATTACGCAACGGGTCATATTTACCCCACAAATTGGGAGAGATATTGATCTGTAAAAGCCCCTGACGATCGTAGCCAACCGGCCTGTCTTTCGCGTGCTGGATCTGCTGGAACACGATGATCGTCCCGATAATGAGCGTGATCGAAACCGTGAATTGCAACACCACCATCACTTTACGCGGCACGGCCGAGTATTTCCCCACCTTGAAGGTCCCCTTCAACACCGATAGCGGGTTGAATGAAGAGAGGTAGAATGCTGGATAGCTTCCCGCAACCAGCCCGGTGAAGAGCGCAAAGAAGATCAGCAACAGCCAGAACTGCCAATAGAAGAATGGAAACTTCACATGCTTGCCCGCGAGGTCGTTGAAGGCCGGTAACGAAACGAGTACGATGAGGATCGCGAGCACCAGTGCAAACATCACAACCAGGAACGACTCGCTCAGGAACTGGAATACCAGCTGACTTTTCAGCGAACCGATCGACTTACGAATCCCCACTTCCTTCGCCCGTTTCTCCGACCGCGCTGTACTCAGGTTCATGAAATTGATACAAGCCAGAAGCAATACAAATGCGCCGATAATGCCGAACAGCCATACAAACTGAATGCGCCCGCCGACATTCTGCCCATCCTTGAAGTCGGAGTAAAGGTGCCAGCGGCTCATTGGGTGGAGCATGTATTGCGGCTTGTCGGTTTTGGAGAATGCGTGCGGCATTTCCACGTCCCGGATTTTACGCGAAACCGTGGCAATATCAGCGTGATCGGCCACTTGCGCGAACCATTGGAAAGAGTGGTTACCCCATTGCGTCTGTGCATCCTTTACCCAGCCTTCGGCTTGCAGGTAATCGTTCCAGGGCAGGATCAGGTACAGCTCATTGAAACTCGAATTGAAAGGGATATCCTCATAAACGCCCGTCACTTTCACGTCCTTCTTGATGTCGAGTTTGAGCGCTTTGTTCATCGGATCCGCGTCGCCGAAAAGCGCTTTCGCCAGTGATTCGCAGATCACGATCGACCCCGGGTTTTTCAAGGCATCATAGTCGCCACGGATCATTTTCAGTCCCAGCATTTCCGGAAACGACGGTTGAGCCCACATCCCCGTTTTATTGATCTTCTTATCTCCATTAGCCAGCAAATGCCCGAAATTCCAGGAAGCCAGCGCAGTATGTTTAAAGTCTGCGGAATACTTGGTTGCCATTTCAGTGACCGACGGAATCGAAACCGCTGTACCAGTCCCGGTCTGGCCATTAAAAGTCTGGCTGATCCACGCCTGCACGACACGGTCGTAGCTCTTGTGGTATTTGTTGAAGGACAATTCATCCCATACCCAAAGCCCGATCAGCATCGTGATCGCGATTCCCACCGCTAGCCCGACAATGTTGATCAGGGAATAAACTTTGTTTTTAAGCAGGTTACGGAGTGCGATTACCAGATAATTCTTGATCATGGCCAGGATAGGTATAATGGGAGTTTAGAACGCATTTCGCGAAAGATGTAAAAACCAGTGCGCCGGTTGCATCGGTAAATTCCTGATTATTCACTTCTTAATGCCGTTACTGGATTCGTCATCGCGGCCTTGACACTCTGAAAGCTGATGGTTACCAGCGCAATCAGTACCGCAGCGACGCCCGCCACAGCGAAAAGCCACCAGCTAATGCTCACTTTATAGCTGAAATCCTGCAACCATTCATTCATAAAATACCAGGCGATAGGCGATGCAATCGCCAGCGCAATGACTACCAGCTTGATAAAATCGATTGAAAACAGGCCAAAAATGTTCATTGCCGAAGCGCCGATGGCCTTTCGGATGCCCATTTCCTTGGTGCGCGATTCGGCCATAAACGCAACCACACCATACAAACCCAGGCACCCGATGAAAATTGCGATGAAACTCAGGATTTTAAAGAGTGAGAAGAACTTGGCCTCCTTCTCATAAAAACTATCGAGTGTCTGATCGTAGAACGTGTATTTGAATAAATAGTCAGGGAAAGCAGCCGTCCAAAGCTTTTCGATGCGATTGATCTGTCCCAACCCGGCATTTTTATCCAGTTTCACACTTAATGTCTGATAATTGTTGCGCATGGTCGTCATTACGCATGGAATAATCTCCTGGTGAAGTGTGTAAGTATTGAAATTTTTCACTACACCCACCACCGGGAGTTTCGAACCTCCCCCGCCGATCGTCAGCCGCTTGCCAATAATGCCTTCCGGATCTTTGAAGCCCATTTTTTTGGCAAATGCTTCATTCACGACGTACTCACGGATGGTATCCGCTGGCAAATACATTCTCCCAGCGGCCATTTTAAGTCCGTAAGTATTGAAATAGGCTGTATCGGCGGGACGCATTACCACGGTAAAGTCAAGATCATCGGCATCATTTTCATATCTGAACCCGGTTTGCCAGTTGCTTCTCGACATCGGAGTGAACGCACTGTACGCAACAGACTTCACGCCGGGTATCGCCCGGACCTCGTCCCGTAATGCTTCCAGCTTGCCTTCCGGCTGATCGGGAATGGCAATGGTCACGATCTCGTCCTTTTCAAATCCCAGGTCGAGCGTGCTGAAATACCTCATCTGGCTGTAAGCGATCAGCGTCCCGATCAGGATCACCTGCGAAATAGAAAATTGAAGTACAATAAGCCCTTTACGCAGATTAGATTGACCGCTGCCCGCCGTGCGCATTTTTCCCTTCAATGCTAAAATAGGCTGGTATCCCGACACGACCAATGCAGGATAAAAACCTGCTAGAAAGGTGGTAGCGATGGTCAATGCGACACAACAAAGCAAAATCGACGGATCCTGAAAAAATATCACGTCGCGGGTCTGGATATTGAGGATATCCGCAATATAAGGCAGTAGCAACTGCGCCGAAACCAATGCCAGGAACACCGAAAACACGGTTATGATGCCGGTTTCAGAAAAATATTGGCGTAGCAGTTGTCCACGGGTACTACCCAGCACCTTCCGCACACCCACCTCGCGTGAGCGGCGCAGCGCCTGCGCAGTGGCGAGATTCACGAAATTCACACAGGCGGTAATCAGGATAAAAACTCCGACCAGCGACATGGCCCAGATCATTCCCTTACTGATCGAACGGTTGGTATAATTGCCTGTTTTTGTCGCGAAATGAATGTCCTTAACCGGTTGCAGGACGAACTTCACCCGCTTGTCCTCCTTCGGTTCTCTGTATTTTTTATTGAATGCCAATAGCTGCTGTTCAAACTGCGCTTCGCTCACATTTTCGGGTAACATCAGGTACACCTGGCCACCGCCATAGGTTGAAACCCAATCATCCCAGTTGGTAAATGCGCCAAATTCCTTCAAGGATGCGAAGGAAAGCATGGTAGTAAACGGCAGGTTAGTCGTGGCCAGCGGGTCTGCCACAATGCCTGTCACCACGAAATCCATCTGGTTCCTCACCCGGATACTCTTTCCAATCGGGTCAACTTTTCCGAAATAACGCAACGCCTGCCCCTCTGTCAGCACAACCGAACCGGGATTTTTGAGTGCTTGCGAAGGCGAGCCTTTCAGCCACTTGTAATCGAACATCCCGAAATATTCCGGGCCAATGAATGCGATGTTGTAGCCTGGATCCGAAAACTTCTTTTTCTCCGAGCCCTGTATGACCGTAATCAATGTCTCCCGCAGGCCGTATGTACACGTAACTTGATTGCGGATCTCGGGATAATCGTTGCGTAATGCCGCCAGTGCCGGAAGTTGAATACCTGCATTGAAACCCTTTTCTCCATCTTCCAAGCTATGATTGAGCAGGCGGTAAAGTCTGTCGGCGTTCTTATGATGGCTGTCAAAACTGAGCTCGTACCGCACCGTAAAGAAGATGAGCAGACAGCACGCCAAACTCAAAGTGAGACCAGTAATATTGATCAGCGTAAAATTCCAGTTGCGGCGAAGGTTTCTGAATGAGGTCGTTAGATAGTTTTTGATCATGGCACCTTATTTTCTATTTTTGAATACAATCAAAATGATATCGCTATGTTGACATCCATTAGCGGAGTTTATGAAAACGGGAAAATTACATTGGATGAAACCCCCGTGATAAAAAAGAAATCAAAGATTGTCGTCACGTTCCTGGAAGAAATGGAAGAGCCAATTCACCCAAAGCGCCGCTTGGGCAGCTTGAAGGGGAAGATCGGTACTCCCGATGACTTTAACGCTCCATTGGATGATCTAAACGACTATATGCTTTGATGAAATACCTCCTGGACACTCAAATCGCGATCTGGTCACTGGAAGACCACCCAAATCTCACGACACCCATACGAGCAATTCTCGAAAACCCGCTTAACACATTGCTCGTCAGCCCGATCAGTCTTATCGAAATATCGATCAAGTTTAAACTTGGTAAACTTCCCGATTTTGTCGTAAGCGTCGAGAAAGTTACCCGTCAACTCCTGAACGACGGATTCGAATTACTGCCGATCGGACTGGGTCAAATTTATTCCTACCAGTCTATCCCACTTTTCGAAGATCACCCGGATCCATTCGACCGGATGTTACTTGCGATCGCATTGTACGAGCAAGTTCCGGTCATTACTTCGGATGAAAAATTCGAACGATACAGACCACTTATTCCAGTACTCTTAAACTGAACGCTTATTCGCTCCGTAGCGACTTCACCGGGTTCATCAGCGCGGCTTTGATGCTTTGGAAACTGACGGTGGCCACTGCAACGAGCACGGCGGCGAAACCGACGGCTACGAATACGAGCGGGCTGATTTCGATGCGATAAGGATAGTTATCCAGCCAGAGCTGCATGAAATACCAGGCTGCCGGCGTGGCGATCAGGATGGCAATGAGTACCAGTTTTACAAAGTCCTTGGATAAAACGAACACCAGGCTCGTGATGCTGGCACCCAGTACCTTACGGACGCCTATTTCCTTCGTACGCTGCTCCATGACGATCAGCGCGACGGCGAACAGCCCAAGACACGACAATATTACCGCAACAGCAGAAGCCAGACTGAAAATCTGCGAAAGCCGTTCTTCTTCCTTGTACCAATTGTTGGTGTTTTCATCCAGAAACGAGCCGATAAACTCCGATTCCGGCGTAATCTCCTTCCAAACGTTTTTCAGTTTTTCCATTGACGTTGCCAGCCCCTGAGGCGTCACACGCACAAAAATATACCCGATGCCATCCGTGTGAGACAGATACATCGTAATCGGCTTTTTCTCCGACTTGGAAGAATACAGGTTGAAATCAGGGACTACGCCGATGATCTGATGCTTGATACCGGCAGTATCGGTCTGAAAGAACTTGCCGACAGGGTCTTTTTCGCCAATGGCTTTGGCCATACTTTCGGTAATGATAACCCTTCCCATCGAATCCGTCGGGTAGGCCGGATTAAACTCACGTCCGTTGATCAGTTTAATATTAAGCGTTTTGAGGTAATCGTAGCTGATATGCAGCCAGTCGGTAGTCACTTCCCGCTCCTTGAAAGTGAAGCCAAGCACGCTGCGGGAGGTACTTCGGTCGAGTCCAGTTCCCAGGTTCACACCGGAGCCAGTAATACTCACGACATTAGGGTCGTTGGCCAAGCGATTACGCATTCTGCGCAGCGCTGTCTGCCCATTGACCTTATTCCCAACCGGAATGCTGATTATCTCCTCTTTCTGAAAGCCCAGGGGCTGCTTCCGCAGGTGATCGACCTGCTGCACTGCGATGATGGTACAGCAAATCAGCAGGCTGGAAAGCGCGAACTGCGCGACGATCAGTGAATTGCGCAATATGCCCGGCTTTTTGAGCGACACCTTTCCCTTCAAAACCTCTACCGCATTGAATTTCGACATTTGGAGCGCGGGATACCCACCGGCTATGAGGGTAACAAACAAGAACAGTCCGACCAACATGGCGATTTTGTCGGGTTCGAAGATGTATCCGAGCGTCAGTTTGGATCTGAACGTGGCATTAAATAGCGGCAAAAGCGATATGGCGAGTACTACACCCATCAGAAAGCCCAGGAAGCAAACAACGCCGGCTTCCCCCCAGATTTGGAAGAAAAGCTGTTGTTTCAATGCGCCCAGCGACTTGCGCACGCCTACCTCACGTGCGCGGATAAACGAGCGCGCGACATTCAGGTTAATGAAGTTAATACAGGCAATCAGCAGAATAAAGATGCCAATGCCCATCAACGCGTAAATCAGCGATCCCTCCTTGCCCCCGGAAATTTCCCGGTTAAAGTGAACATCTTCCAGTTTCTGAAGACGGAGTGCGTAGAGGTCACCCCGCTCGTCGGGCTTGGCTCCCTTCTTTTTGAGCTTTGTAATCGTTTCCGCGAAATACTTAGCCGTAAATGGTTTCAGCTTTTTTTCAAATGCCAGCTTATCTACCCCTGGTTTCAGTTTCAGGAAAATATTGTGAGAAAACGCATCCCATTGGTCCTTCTGCTGCTGATAGCCGCTCATATTCTCACTGCGCACAAATGCGTCGAACTGCAGGGAAGAATTCTCCGGAAAGTCCGCAAGGACCCCGCTCACGACGTACTCCTTCCTGCCCCCCTCCAATCCCACCTGAATGCGCTTGCCCATCGGGTTTTCGGCACCGAAAACAGCCTTGGCCATATGTTCGGTAATCACAATGCTGCTCAGGTCCTGCAAAGCGGCCTGCGCACTGCCCTGTTTAAAAGGGAATGAGAAAATCCTGAAAAAATCCGGCTCGGTGAATTTGATATTTTTGTCGAGAAACTTCCCCTTATATTCTACCACATCCGACCCGTTGACGACCCTCGCAATAGCCTCGATGTCGGGGTATTCAGCCTTCAACGCAGGCGTGATAGGGAACGGCATCGAAGCGGTACGATCCACACGTTCGGGATCATTGGAAAAGAAATAAGGCTCGAAGATCCGGTCTTTATCGGCGTGGAAATCATCGTATGATAATGCGAAATAGGCCGTCAGGAACAAAAAAACGCTTACGCAAAAAGCTACCGAAAGACCAGCGACATTGATAAAAGCATAACCCTTGCTCTTCCAAAGGTTACGCAATGCGATTTTGATATAGTTTTTGAACATAAGAAGGTGTTTTTAGGTCTTCAACGATTTCACCGGATTCGTTAAGGCTGCTTTGATGGCCTGACTACTCACAGTAAGCAATGCGATGATTACCGCCAGCGCACCCGCGCCAGCAAACATCCACCATTGCAGGCTGATCTTATAGGCAAAATCATTCAGCCAGCGATTCATGAGGTACCACGTAAGCGGGGTGGCTATCACAATGGAAATAAGGACGAGTTTCACAAAATCTCCGGACAGCAATCCAACAATATTCGGCACAGAAGCACCCAGTACTTTTCGCACGCCTATTTCCTTGATACGCTGCTGAGCGGCAAATGCGGCCAGACCGAACAACCCCAGGCAGGAAATCAGGATGGAAATGATGGTGAAGGCATTGACCAGCCTGGAAGTACGCGCGTCGGCTGCGTAATTTTTCTGAAAATCCTCATCAAGGAATGTGTATGCAAAAGGTTCGTTGGGTACGAGAGATTTCCATTTGCTTTCTATAAACGGAAGCGCAGCGGCCGCATCTTTACCTGCGATATGGGCAATCAGGTAATTGTAGCTTGGATTCATATTCAGGAAAAAGGCATATGGTTCAATGACCTTGTGCAAATCCTGAAAATGGAAATCTTTTACGACACCAACCACCTCCACCGAGCCGGGTGTATCTCCTCCGTTGTTGAACAGAAACTTCTGCCCTACCGCTTTATGTAACGGGACATTGAATTTGCGGAGCGTGGCCTCGTTGACTACGATTTTATAATTCGTATCTGCCGGAAATTCCTTCGAAAACATACGACCCACAACCGGCTTGAAACCCATTGTCTCCATGAAATCCGGCGCTACCCAATTCGTTTTGATCAGATTATCATCATTCACCGTTTGCCCCGGCAAGAATACTGACATGTCACTGGGATTGAGAATGCCCGGATAATAGGCAGTTCCGGAAGCGGCCGTTATCCTGCTGTCCTGCAAAAGCTCATTTTTTAACGCCGTATAAGCCTGCCTCGCCTCCTGGCTCCTGAACGGGATCACTATCTGCTGGTCTTTGGTAAAACCGAGCGGCTGATCCTTCATAAAGCGGATCTGGCCTTGAATAACGATCGTTGCCACTACCAACCCGATCGAAATCACAAATTGGAACACCACCAGCCCCCGGCGCAGCGTGATCGCTGATACCGAGTTCACAAACCGGCCCTTAATCACATCCAGCGGATTAAATACCGACAAATAGAATGCCGGATAACTCCCCGCCAGCAAACCGGTAATCAATGCGAGCAATATAAACCCACCGACAATTTTCGGTTGCAGGAGTTCATGCAAATCCAGTGATTTATCTGCAAGCTGGTTAAAGAATGGTAGCAGCAACACCACAAGGGCCACGGCAATCACCAGTCCAATGAACGTCAGTACCATCGATTCACCGAGGAACTGGCCGACCAGGCTGCCCTTGTTCGCCCCCATCACTTTACGCATGCCTACCTCGGCAGCCCGTTTTGCGGAGCGCGCGGTGGCCAGGTTCATGAAATTAATACAGGCGATCAGTAATGTAAATACGGCAATACTGGCCAGAACGTACAGATAAGTCGAACTTGTAGTGGATGAGACAATCCGGTCAATCTGGCTGAAAAGGTGTATATCCCGTACCGGAAGCAACGCCAGTTTCTTATCATATCCCGCGATTTTCAGATCCTTCCGCGCATACTTATCGATGAATGCAGGCAATTTCGCCTCGAACGCTGCTCTATCCGTGCCTGGCCGGAGGCGCAGGTAATGATAAAACATGTTGTTGTTGGTGAAATTGAGGTCAGGCTGCCGCAGGTAATCCCCTATCCAGCCCACTTGGAACGTCACGAAATAATGTGCATCGATATGAGAACGGCCGCTTTCGTCACGGAACACGCCGGTTACTTTGAAATTCTCGTTGTGGCCCGTCTTGCCGCCCACTTTTACCGTGCGGTTCAATGCGGGTTCATTACCGAAGAGCTTTTGAGCAAGGGCATCGGAAAGTACGATGGAATGCGGATCAACCAGTGCCGTGCGCTGATCTCCTTCCAGAAATTGGTAGGTAAAAACATCAAAAAACGTCGAATCGACGTGTGTTCCTTTGGTTTCATAAAATGAGAGCGGGCCTTTTCCCGGCTGCTCCACCGTCAGCAATGCCTTATCTTCCAGGAAATTCTGCCAAAGGCGCGTCACCTGTACCACTTCCGGGTATTCGGCTTTGAGCGCGTGCGCATAAGGTGCCGGCGCGCGGGGGTTATCCATTTTCTCCCCGTTCGGCTGTACATTTTCGGAGCGGACCAGGTACAAATCATTAACATGCTCCTGATGCTTATCGAACGAGACCTCGCTCAGAATATACAGCAGCAGGAGCATGCAACAGGTCATCCCGACCGACAGGCCGAAAACATTGATAACGGAGAACATCTTGTTTTTCAAGACATTCCTCCAGGCAATTTTCAGATAGTTCTTGATCATGGCTAGGTCATTGGATTGCATTCCGGTTTATCTGAAATGAAGAATTGTGCCAGCACAATCACAATCGCAATAATTTATTAATAATCAGGGCATTACGCCCAATATTAAACAACAAAGGTGTCCACTATCGGACACCTTTGTTCAGTATTGGACTGGACTCAAAGAATTTAATGTGAAAGTGGTTCTTGCCTTACGCTCCTTACACGGATAATATTCACTTTACGATTGACGTCGTCGATCACATAGGTAACCCTTATGTTGTAGACCTCAAATGATCTAAACGCTTCGTCGCCATCGATCCTAAACTTATCGGGAGTATATCGTCTTGGTTCCGATTTAAGATTGGCAATGCATTCCGAAATCTTCTTTTTTACTTTCAATGCATTCTGATAGGAATCTTTGCGGATATAAATAAAAATCTCCTTGAACTGAATCAACGCCTTTGTATCCCAACGAATTTGGTAGTAATTATCTACCATCCGTTAATCTCGGCTTCTGCTTCCTCCTGCGTCAGATATCTTCCAGACTTAATTCTGGCCAAGGCCTCATCCAGCTCTGCATTGTATTGCTCAATGGAAACTCTTTCGCCATGGTCAGGTTGCTTCAACTTCAAAAAAGCCTCAATAATGCCGAGCAACGACCTTTTTTCGCCTTCTCCTAACAACGGCAGATAGCTTACAATTTCTGAATCTATTGTCCTTGTGCTCATTTCCGGAACATTTTAGTCAATAACATCACGACTAAATATCGTTTACATAATATTAAATGTAATCAATTTCCAGTAGTTATCCACTTACTCACTCCTTAGACTCTTCACAGGATCTGCCAACGCAGCCTTAATACCCTGAAATCCGACCGTCAGGACTGTGAGTGCCAATGCGCCCAATGCAACAAGTACAAAAACATACCAGGGCAGACGGACGTGGTATTCGAAACTCGCCAGGTATTTGATCACAAACATGTACGCCAGAGGCAATCCTACCAGCATTGCAATGACCAGCAAAATGATAAAATCACGGGAAAGAAGCATGGCAATCCCCTCCACACTGGCACCGAGCACTTTGCGGATACCGATTTCCTGGGTACGTTTGCTCGCGGCGAGTGATATGAGGCCAAAAATAGTTGACAGGGCGATGACAATGGCCAGGAACGTCACAAAGTTGACCATTTTCCAAATCCCGTCGAGGTCGTTGTACTGCCGGTGCGAGTTCTTCCTGCATATAGAAAAACTGGAACGGGCGTTTGGACGGTATTTTCTTCATTTCTCTTTCAAGCTCCGTTAAAACGCCTTTTGCCTGCAAAATATCGGTAAACTTCAATGAGAGGTAGCTGTTCAAGCTTGGGGGGGAAAGGAGGAAAGAGAGGAAGAAGGAAGGGGAGAAAAGGGAAAACCCATCCTCCTTACTCCGTTCTTAAAGACTTAACAGGGTTCAACATGGCCGCGCGGATGCTCTGATAACTTACTGTCAGAACAGCGATCGCAACTGCCAGCACCGCCGCCCAGGCAAAATAGGTCCACGACATGGGAATACGGTAAGGGAAATCCTGCAACCACAAATTCGCCCCGTAATAGGAAATCGGAAGTGCGATAACGATGGAGATGACGACGAGTTTCACAAAATCCATTGAAAGCAGCGCCGTAATGCTCGCTACCGACGCTCCAAGTACCTTGCGGATCCCGATTTCTTTCACACGTGTCTCGGCATTGAACGTCGCCAGCCCGAACAAGCCAATGCAGGAAACAAAAATCGACAATACCGCAGCGAGGGTGATCATCTGCTTCCATTTAGCCTCGGATTCGTAGCGTTTCAGGTTTGCCTCGTCTTCGAACTTGTACTCAAAAGGCAGATTTTTGATATGGTTTCTGAAAATTTTCTCAATCGCCCTGATCGTTGCCGGCGTGTCCTTGCTATCCAATTTCGCGATAATGGTGCCGACGCGATAGTTTGGATCCTGGGTCATCACCAAGGGGGCGATGGTATCTTTCAACGACGCATAATGATAGTCGCGAATCACGCCGATGATTTTCATTTTCTTATTTTTCCATTCGAAATTCACCTCCTGACCGATCGGTTTTTTAAGCCCCGCGCGCTTCACAAATGCCTCGTTGACCACAATCGCTTCCTCCGGATCGGTAGAAAAGCTCTTCGAGAAATTCCGGCCTTTCAGCAAGGGAATCTGCAAAGCACTAAGGAACTCGTCGCTTACACCAATGTAACCGAATCCAATCTCACGGCCGTCTATTTTCGCAACTGTTCCGTTATAACTCCCATTAAATGCAGCCACCGAGGCAATACCTGATGTACCTTTCAATTCATTTTGAACAACCTCCATAACCTCATTGCCCGGCCCCCCGCGCCCCAGACTGAAACTTATCAGGTTTTCGTCGTTATAACCCAGGTCTTTGCTGGTCAGATATTTGAATTGAGAATAAATCACGATGGTGCCAATAACGAGGCATACCGACAATGCAAACTGAAAGATGACCAGCCCTTTCGTCAGGTAGTTTTTCTGCGTAAGCTTCGTGCGGTTGTAAAGCGTCTGCACCGGGCTGAAACCGGAGAGTACCAGTGCAGGGTACATGCCGGCAACGAGGCCGGTCATGAGAAACAATGCGACATAACCCGATACGAGCCCGGTATCCAGCAAATACGAAAGCGCAAGCTGCTTGTTAGCCAATTCATTAAAAACCGGCAACGCGATTTGTGTGAGTGCAATAGCCAGCGCAAATGCAAGAAAGGAAAGCAAGAACGATTCGCCCAGAAATTGGTACACCAGCTGTTTTCGTAAACCGCCCACCACTTTCCGTACGCCGATCTCTTTCGCCCGGTTAAGCGAACGCGCTACCGTGAGGTTCACAAAATTGATACAGGCGATCAATAAGATAAAAATCGCGATACCCGACAAAATATAGGAATAAATAGGGCTGCTGCCATGGTCGAGGCCGTTGCGCAGGTCGCCGTTATTACTCTGCAAATGCATATCCAGGAAGGGCATCAGGTCGAAAGTAACATAATTTCTGATCTCCCTCCCCTGACTAGCCTCGGCAGTTACTTTGCTTTTCGAGACCTGATTCATTTTACTCACCACCGCATGGTAATCAGCCTTTTCATGTAGCAAAACGAATGTATTCATATAAAAGCCCATCCATTCGCTGTCGGTCCAGCCTTTTGCTTCCTGGTATGCAAAGGGCAGCACGGCATCGAACTGGATCGACGAGTTCTGCGGGCAACGCTTCGCCACGCCGGACACGATGAAGGGCTCAAACTCATCTCCGACTTTGAGGTGCATTGTGTGCCCCACCGCATTTGTTGAACCAAAATACTTTTCAGCCAGGTCTTCGCTCAAAACGATAGAATGAATGTCTGAAAGGACCGTTTTGGGATCGCCGGAAAGCAGCGGCATCGAAAAAACCGAGAAAAACGGGGCGTCTGCAAACAGCACATCCTCTTTCAATACCTCATTCCCCTTTTTAATCACAAAAGAATTGGTCTGCGCCCGGATTATCTCTTTAATATCAGGGATATCCTGTTTGAAAGTCGGCCCGTGAATAGCATTAGTGCTTCCGAATGTGCGGGTTTCATGCTCGTCCTTGCTCGTGACCATCACCCGGTACAACCGGTTCTTGTTCACCTGAAACCGGTCAAAACTCACTTCGTCTTTCGTGTACAGCACGATGAGCATGCAGCAGGTAAGCCCCAGCGACAGGCCGGCAATGTTGATCACCGAGAAAACCTTGTTCCTCGTGAGATTTCGGATGGCGATTTTGAAATAGTTTTTTAACATGGCTTTATTCAGATTTCAACGACTTCACCGGGTTCATCAGCGCCGCTTTAATGGCCTGAAAGCTGACTGTAAACAGCGCGATCACTAATGCGGCCACACCTGCGACGGCAAAATACCACCATTCCATTTCGATACGGAAGGCGTACTTTTCAAGCCAGCCCGTCAGGAAATACCAGGCAACCGGGAATGCGATGACCGCCGCGATGCCTACCAGTTTCAGGAAGTCTGCCGACAGCATTCCTACCAGGGTGGAAACACTGGCACCCAGTACCTTCCGTACCCCGATTTCCTTCGTTCGCTGCTCCGCGGTAAATGCGGCCAGACCGAACAATCCCAGGCACGATATAAAAATGGCCAGGAATGCAAAGTAGTTGGAAAGCTTACCGACGACCATTTCGGCTTTATAAAGATTGCCAAATTCCTCATCTGCAAAATGGTATTTGAAAGGCGTACCCGAGTTATACCGCCGGAAAACTCTTTCCAGGCTTTCTATCGCCTGCTTTGTCTTACCCGCCTCCGCACGTACCATGCCTACGCCCCAGGCTTCCTTTTTGGGTTGAAGGCTGATGATCAAAGGTTCGATCGCCACGTGTAGCGAGCCGATATGAAAGTCCTTCATCAATCCGATGATCTTGCCCTTTTTACCCCACATCGTCAATTCCTTGCCCACCGGATCTTTATAACCGATCTTCTTCGCGGCGGCCTCATTTACCAGATAATTGGAAGTATCTGTCCCGAATGAAGGGCTGAAATCGCGCCCGTCCAGAAGCTTGATTCCCATAGTTTCAATAAAATTGAAACCTACCGGGTTTACATTAAAAAGCAATTGCTTGGTAGTATCCTTACCGGGCCATTGAACCCCCATTGTAGAGCTGCCATACGCCAGCGGACTCGCCTGCGACCGCGCCACCGACTTGATACCCGGTTCTGCTTCGAGTGCTTGCTTGAATGCGTCGAAATTGGTACTCATGGTATTTTCGATATCGGGAATGTAAAGCAGGTTTTCCTGACTGAAACCGAGGTTCTTATGCTGAATAAAATCGATTTGCCGGTAAATAACAATCATCGAGAGGATCAGCAGGATCGACAACCCAAACTGAAATACCACCAGCCCTTGCCGGAAATAAGTAGCATTGGGCTTGAATTTCAAAGCCCCTTTCAAAATCGTAACCGGGTTCAGCGACGACATGAACAATGCCGGATAACTGCCGGCCACCAGGCCGGTGATTAATGTCAATGCTAAAAGCAGCAACAGGAAGGCCGGATCCAGGAAGTCTAGGGAGAGTTGCTTTTCAGTCAGCACGTTGAAGCCTGGTAACAACGCCAGCACAATCGCTATCGCAACCACCAGCGCAAGCAGCGTAATGAGGATCGACTCCCCCATAAACTGTCCGATCAGGCTTGTTTTATAAGCGCCCACTACTTTCCGAAGACCAACTTCTTTCGCGCGTTTCACTGAGCGGGCGGTGGCGAGGTTCATGAAGTTAATGCAGGCGATGATCAGGATAAATATCGCCACGACCGTAAACATTCGCACGTAGTCGATTCGCCCGCCGTTCTGCTTGCCCGCTTCCCAGTTCGAATACAAGTACGATTTCCCGTAATTGATCAGGAACAGGTCGACGTTACTGTCCTTGTTTTTAGTTTTGATATAATCCTTGATCTTCGCGTTGACCTTGTCGATGTCCGCATTTTTGGCCAGCAGCACCGCACAGCGTGGGCCGTTGTTGCCCCATTCTTTTGCCCATGGTGCACCTTTGAGCCACCTGTCGTAGCTCATCATGAAATCGAATTTCATGGACGAATACCGTGGGATCTCTTCCAATACGCCGGTAACCACCACATCATCCTTATTATCGACGCGCATGGCCTTTCCGATCGGATCCTGGCCTTTGAAATACTTGTCGGCCAATTTTTGGGAAATTACAATGCCATCGGGACGCTTCAGTGCCGTACGGGCATCGCCTTGTTTGAGCTTAAACGAAAACATCGTCAGGAAGTCCCCCTGCACATAGCGGCCCTTTTCATTGTCATACACATTGCCGACCTTCAAAACCGGTGATTGTTCCCATAGCACCTGACTGGCCTTTTCGATCTCCGGAATATCCTTTACGATATTCTCCGCCAAAATCCCGGGCGTAGCTGCGAAGGTGTTGATCTCCCCGGAATAATGCTGGTTTTCCATCACCGAGTATAGTCGGGCATCGTTCTCGTGAAACCGGTCCATTTTGATCTCGTCTTGTACCCACAGCATAATCAGCAAGCTGCAAGCCATCCCAAGTGCCAGTCCAAGGATGTTAATCGAACTGAACATCTTGTTTTTCAGCAAATTCCGCCAGGCGATTTTCAGATAGTTTCTAAGCATACCGTTTGTTCATTGGTGATGGAATAAATAGGATGTGCAATATGTTATTGGATATATTTGATTGTCTGTAAATACAAATGCTATGGAACTGGTCAGAAAAATTATCGTCCCGACGAGTACAACCTTTACTTTGACGCTTCCCAAAGAAATGATTGGGAAAGAAATCGAGGTGGTTGCTTCCGAAGTAAAGGCGCCACGGGTGCTAACCGAACTTGAAAAGCAGCAGCGCATAGAAGCTATCGAGGCTATTTTCAAGGACAGTCGCGTAGACCTCAGCAACTTCAAATTTGACCGCGACGAAGCGAATAACTATGACGACTAATATTGCGCTGGACACAAATATTTTACTGTATTTGTACGATGCAAATGATCACACTAAAAGACGTGTCACTGAAGGTATTGTCGCTTCCTCTCCAATTATCAGCACACAGGTGGTCTCCGAGTTTATTAATGTTACGAAACGGGCGCTAAAACTTCCAAAACAGGAAGTTCTGTATAAATGCAACCTCATTTTTGACCGCTGTCAGATTATTTCTGTTGATCAGGATATTCTCGATCATTCGTATTATCTGCTGAAAAAATATGATTTTCAGATCTTTGACAGCATCATAATATCTTCTACCCTTGCTGCCGGCTGCGACACATTGTATTCCGAGGACTTACAGCACAGCCAGCTCATCGAAGGGAAATTAACGATTATTAATCCCTTCCGTAAAGGCCGGTAACCTACTCCGACTTCAACGACTTTACCGGGTTCATCAGCGCGGCTTTGATGCTTTGAAAACTGACCGTAAGCAATGCGATCACGATCGCGAGCAAACCCGCGGCGGCGAACATCCACCAGGCCAGGTCAACGTGGTAGGCGAAATCGCTGAGCCAATGGTTCATACCAAACCAGGCGATCGGGCTACCGATAACGATAGCGATGACGATCAGTTTAATAAACTCTTTGGATAACAGGGCAACAATATTCACCACACTCGCTCCCAATACTTTTCGAACGCCAATCTCCTTCGTACGCCGCTCGGCAGTAAATGCAGACAGTCCAAACAGCCCAAGACAGCCGATGACAATCGAAATCACAGCAAAGGTGACAAATATCTGCCCAACCCGCTGCTCGCTCCGGTAGACGTTGTCGAAATCCTGATCCATAAACCGGTAGTTGAAAGGCTGGCCAGGCGCCATTTTCTTCCACAATGCTTCCACCTGCGCAACGGTATACGGAGCATCACCGCCCTTCATACGGAACACGACCGATCCCGAGCTTTTATAAAGAATCAGACTCAATGCACCTATATTTCTTCGTAGCGATTCGAAATGGAAGTTTTTCACTACTCCGATGATCGTATAGTCAACCCGTTTCGTTAATGCAGCATCTTCGTAACCAAATATCTTCCTGCCAATCGGATTTCCCTCGCCCAGCACTTTCGCGGCAGCTTCGTTGATGATAATGCCCGTGGAGTCTGATGGAAAAGCTTCGTCGAACGCGCGTCCGCTCGCCATTTGAAGCCCCATTGTTTTCACAAAATCGTAATCAACAGCCCATTTCTGCATGTTGATACCTTTATCCTGTTGCATTTGCCCAACCGGGAAAAAAGTATGATCGGTACGGGAAGAGGGTGTTGGGAGGAAGCTGGTAACCGTGGCGCTTTCCACATTCGGAAGCTGCAATACCTGCTCTTTAAATGCTTTCACCTGATTATTCAATGCGTAGGCGTCATTCACAATCAGCATTTGATCTTTATTGAAACCCAGTTTCTTGGTTTGAATGTAGTTGAGCTGGCGGTAAATGACGCCCGTGCCGACGATCAGCATTACGGAAATCACAAATTGAAATACCACCAACGCATTGCGCAGGTAACCATTCCCCTTGCCTTCCAGTTCGATCGTGTTTTTCAGGACCTTCAATGGCTGAAATGCGGACAGGAAAAATGCCGGATAACTGCCGGCCAACACCCCAACTATCCCTCCCGTAAGCAGCAGTATTGACCAAAACCACACATTCGTGATCGGGAACTGGATTTGCTTGCTGGCGAGGTTATTGAACAGCGGCAATGCGAGGTAAGCAATCAGCATCGCGAGTGCGAGCGAAAAAAAGCTGAGCATGATCGACTCGGTCAGGAACTGGCTCACCAGCGACGACCGCTCCGAACCTAATGCTTTGCGTACCCCTACTTCCTTCGCCCGATTGGCCGAACGAGCCGTAGCGAGATTCATGAAGTTGACACAGGCAATGGATAGCAGGAAAATCGCTACTACCCCGAAAATATACACGTATTGGATATTGCCATTCGCATTGATCTCGGCCGTACGATCCGAATGCAAATGAATGTCTGTAAGCGGCATCAATGTATAAACCAGGTAATTGCCCGATTTCCGGACTTCATCCAGCGTGGATCCCAGAAAGCTCTTGATCCACTTGGAAGTATATTTCTGCAAAACAGTTTCAAAATTCGCTTCAAACTGCTTCGCGTCAACGCCTTCACGGAAAAGAATGTAAGTATTGAAATTATGGCTACCCCATGCATTTTGCCTGCTTTCCTCGGTCGAGCTCATGGAGAGTAACATATTCACATTGCGCATGTGCGATTGTGCGGGTATATCACGCATGACGCCGGTAACTGTATACGTAGTACTATTATCGACGGTCAGCGCCTTCCCCATCGGGTTGGCGTCTCCGAAATATTTTCGGGCATCTGTTTCCGAGATGACGACAGTTTGCGGGTTGCGCAATGCCGTATTCGGATCACCTTGCAACAGGGGAACCGGGAAAACTTTAAAGAAGGTCGAATCAACGTAGAATACATGATCTTCTTTCAGATTATCAGTCGCATCGGCACGTCGCACGAGCTGGCTGCCGTTTTCACGCATGCGCACCACCTGTTCGATTTGCGGGTAATCTTTTTTTAGTGTAAATGCCAAAGGATCGGGCGCTACTGCGAGCGCCATATCGGCACCGCCGAAACGGATATCTGCATTGATCCTGTAAATACGGTCGGCGTTCGCAAATGAGCGGTCGTAACTTAGCTCGTCTACCACATAAAGCGTAATGAGCAGGCAACTTGCCAGCCCAAGCGACAAACCGAATATGTTCAGAAACGTGTAAAACTTGTGTTTACGCAGGTTTCGCCAGGCAATTTTCAGATAGTTTTTCAGCATTATTTCAAGCTATTACATTTCCATGCCGTTCCCTGGCAGGCCCATTTCACTTTCAAAATTTTCGATGATCCGCTGCCGTTCTTTCTCCGATTTCTCGGTAGCATTCACCGTCTTTTCGTAGATATACTCGTCACCATCCTTCATAAACCGGTACTTGATGAACATCTCGCCGGTTTCGGAATTGTAACGCACGTGTTTGGAGAAGTCTTTCGGATACTTCGAAGCAGATTCTTTCATAAATCCTTTCCCCGACGACACCATTTCGGCATTCACTTCATTGGAAGAAAATGCCATTGTTTCAGGACTTTCATCGGAGGCACCATCATCCGTCCATTCGCCAGCCGAAGGTTCAGGAGCAGCAGGCGGTACTGGTGGTTTGGGCTTGCGTTTAGACGAATGCGACGCGACGGCAACCGATTCCTTGCAAACGCCTTTGGGGGCAGGCAATTCCAGATTTCCCTCGGCTATCGAAGACAATACCTTGTCGCGCAGCGCCTCGCGGTCCTCCTGGCTCATCCCCTCCACATCGAACGTCTTGTCGATATCAACGTCTTTCCCGTCCAGTGTCCCGGATATTTTGATGGACAACTTTTTACCATCGTCGTCGATGCTTCTGCTCAGGTAAGCCCTTTTCTGGGCAATGGCCAGTGTACTCACGCCGGCCAACAGGATGGTTAGGATTTTTTTCATGGTTAGATTTGGCATATTGTTCAAACTAGCTCTGGCACCATTAGGGAGCCCCTCACTGCATTCCAGGAGGCGTCCGCCCCCGCATCAAATGTTCCTGCTATAAAGCCGCGCTAGTCGTCAATAGCCGGAGGAATTCTAAACATGTATTTTTTCAGTCACGATCTTGCCGTCGAACAGGTTCACCACGCGGTGCGCGAAACCGGCATCATACGGTGAGTGCGTAACCATCAGGATCGTGGTTCCGGCGGCATTCAACTGGCTTAGCAGGTTCATTACCTCTTCACCATTTTTGGAGTCGAGGTTACCTGTCGGCTCATCGGCCAGGATTGTCTTGGGAGTCGCAACTACGGCACGGGCAATGGCGGTGCGCTGCTGCTGCCCACCCGATAGCTGCTGCGGGAAGTGGTTGCGGCGGTGCATCATGTTCATGCGGGTAAGCGCAGCCTCCACTTTCTCCTTGCGCTCTGCAGGAGGTGTTTTGAGGTACAGCAACGGCAGCTCTACGTTTTCATATACCGTCAGCTCGTCGATCAGGTTAAAACTCTGGAACACGAAACCGATATTCCCCTTGCGGATCTGCGCGCGCTGGCGTTCCGACATTTTGGCCACCTCCGTGCCATAAAACTCGTAGGAACCTTCGCTTGGATTATCGAGCAACCCGAGAATGTTCAGCAAGGTCGATTTCCCGCAGCCGGAAGGGCCCATAATGGCTACAAACTCGCCATCCTTAATTTCCAGGTCGATACCGTTGAGGGCAGTTGTTTCTACTTCTTCCGTAGAAAACACCTTGTGCATGTTGTTAATCTTGATCATTTGTTTTCTGGCTGTCGGCTGTCGGCTTTCGGCTTTCGGCCTGGGTTATGATAAAAAGGTTTTAAACTTCGGCTGTCGGCGATCGGCCTTGGGCCCTGGTACTGTTAATTCATTAACTAAAGGTTCCTTCAAAAAGCCGGCTGCCGATAGCCGACAGCCGAAGTCTTTTTAAAATTCAAGTACTTCATTATCTCCAAAGTTCTCATACGAGCTGGTAATTACCTTCTCACCTGGCTGCAAGCCTTCAAGAACTTCGAAATATTCAGGATTTTTACGGCCTAATGTGATCTTGCGTTTCGCGGCGCGTTTGCCACCGTCGGCTACTACGTATACCCAGTTTCCGCCTGTTTCGGAGAAGAAGCCACCTACCGGCAGCAAGGTTGCCTGCGAAGGCTGGCCGAGTTGCAAACGGATCGGAGCCGACTGCCCTCTTTTAACCATCTCCGGCGCACCGTTGTCGAATTTCATGTCTACTTCGAAACGTCCGCTGAGGATTTCAGGATAGATCTTGATGATCTTCAAACCGTAGTCTTTTCCGTTGAACTCCATGGAGCCCGTCAACCCGACAAAAATCCGTGATAAATAGTGCTCATCCACGCTGACACGCATTTTGAAACCATTCAAATCGTCGATCTGGCCTATATTTTGTCCCTGGCTGATGTTGGAACCAACCTCTATATTCATAGATGACAGCAGACCGGATACCGGCGCTTTTACTACGAGGTTGTCTAGCGTCTGGCGCCACAGGCTTACGTTTTTCTGTGTACTGGCCAAGGTCCCTTCCAGCTGCGTAATCTGCATTTTGGCGTTCTCTTCCTGGTATTTCTGCGATTCGATCTCAATTTCGCGCTGTCTTACCAGTTTCTCGTAATCCCGTTTCGTTTTCAGGTAATCGGCCTCGGGGATCACTTTGTCTTTATAAAGCTTCACATTACGCTCATGCGCGTCTTTTGCCTGGTCGAGCTGGAAATCGAGGTCGCTTAATGTTTTTTGGAGTGTAAAACGCGCCACTTTCAAGTTCTGCCGCGTATTTTGAAGATCGTTTACCAACCGGCTGGCTTCCGTTTCCGATTGCAGGAAGCTCAGTTTGAGATTCTGGTTTTCGAGGCGGAGCAACACATCGCCCTGTTTCACCATATTACCGCCTTCAATGAGTTTTTCTGTCACATATCCACCCACAATCGCATCGAGCTGGATAGTTTTAAGCGGTTGAACCACCCCGGTCACCACAATAAATTCGTCAAATTTACCTTTTTGAACCGTCGATATCGTCAGTTTATCCTGTTCCACATTCAACTTGCTTCTTGTGTCGGCAAAAAAGAACTGGTATATCAGGAAAGCCGCCAGCAAAACGCTACCACCAATGATGCTGATGCGTTTGGTATTCCAGAATTTCTTGGGTTTGACTCGGTCCATTGATGATCCTCCGGAAAATCCGTTACTGGTGCTTGTCGAGTTAGGTGTCTTAACTTCCATTATATGCTAGTGATTGAGTTCGCTTTTGTATTTGGCTTTACTAATCCAATCACTATGCCAAAGAAGGCAATGCTATATAAGCTATTGAAAATCAATACTATTTAAATTCAGAACACCACTAAAATTGTTCGTTATCGGACAAATTTGTTCGGGCGCGGACAAGCCTTTCAAGCCGCCTTTTTAAGGTAAAATAGTGACATTTTAGCTTGTTAGGAAATAATATTTCAAATTGCGTCCTTATCTTGACAAATAATTGCGTTAAGTCCCTATCCGGCAGTGTCAACCCGCCTGCGCACCACAAGAAAGAACAGCCATGCTACTATCAGAAGCCAAAATCCTGATTATCGACGATGATGTTGATGTACTCAGTGCCGCCAAACTTTTACTGAAACGGCACGCCAAAGCAGTCGACATTGAAAAGAATCCCCAGAAACTGCCATTCCTCGTTACCAACGGAGATTATAATCTGATCCTGCTCGATATGAACTTCACACGCGATGTGAACAGCGGGCGCGAAGGTTTCCATTGGCTCGACCGCATCCTCGACATCAATCCAGCCGCGAAAGTGATCATGATCACCGCTTACGGCGACATTGAAATGGCGATCCGGGCGATAAAGGCCGGTGCCATCGATTTTGTACTGAAACCCTGGGAAAACGACAAGCTGCTGGCGACAATCAGCACGGCGCTGGAAGGCGGCAAGGACAAAGTGATGCCCGTGCCGGAAGAAAAGAAAGATGATAACAAGAAAAATAACAAACCCGTCGGTGACACCATTGTGGCTACCAGCGACAGCATGCGACAGGTCCTTGTTACCGCCGAACGTGTAGCCTCGACCGATGCTAATGTGATTATCCTCGGCGAAAACGGCACCGGTAAAACGCAGCTTGCCAGGCACATACACCAGTATTCCAAACGCGCCGACAAACCATTCGTGGCTGTGGATCTGGGGGCGATCAGCGAAACGCTTTTCGAAAGTGAGCTGTTCGGCCACGTAAAAGGCGCATTTACAGACGCGAAAGAAGACCGCGCGGGGCGTTTCGAGGAAGCTAAAGGTGGTACGATTTTCCTCGACGAGATTGGTAACCTTACATTACCGTTGCAGGCCAAGCTGCTCACCGTCATCCAGGAACGCAAAGTAACCCGTGTCGGCTCGAACAAGCCCATCGCACTCGACGTCCGCCTCATTTGCGCGACGAATATGAATATCGAAAAAATGGTGGCCGACAAAACTTTCAGGCAGGATTTGCTTTACCGGATCAATACCATCGAACTCGAACTACCGCCTTTGCGCGACAGGCCCGAGGATATCAGCGCATTGGCCGATTACTATCTTAAACAATACGCCAAAAAGTATAACCGCCCCGTTAACGACATCAGCAATGCATTGGTGAAGAAAATGCAGCAGTACAACTGGCCGGGCAACATCCGTGAACTGCAGCATGCCGTAGAGCGAGCGGTGATCCTTTCCCAGGAAAAAACCTTGCAACCTGATGATCTTTTCCTCAAAAGTTCCGCCGGGCAGCCTGCTACCGCCACCGGTTTCGACCTCGAAGACATGGAAAAAACGATGATCATCAAAGCACTGAAACGCTTTAATGGAAACATCACCGACGCCGCCCGTGAGCTGGGACTCAGCCGCGCAGCACTTTACCGGAGGATGGAGAAATACGGTTTGTAATCCATTTCAAACCGCGCGGAAGTACAAACTTGGCATGTTTTTTGGGTTTAAATTGAATATAAGACTCAACTGCGTTCCAATTTTGTATTTCCGATGACCCAATCACTCCCCATATTCATCCTCGTTTTCTGCACTCATTTCCTACTTGCCCAAACCGGCAGCATCAAACCGGTACCGCTCAAAAACGTTAAAACTACGCAAGGCTTCTGGCACGATCGCGTGGAACTGGCGCGAGCGGTAACGGTACCTCATGCATTGCACCAATGTGAAGAAAGCGGCCGGTTCGATAATTTCGCGGTGGCCGGCGGGTTGAAAAAAGGGGTATTCAAAGGGGCAAGATTTGATGATTCGGATGTATTTAAAGTAGTGGAGGGTGCTTCTTATGTACTTCAAAATCAATACGATCCTAAACTGGACCGTTACCTTGACTCGCTGATCACGCTTTTCGCCGCGGCGCAGGAGCCGGACGGTTATCTTTACACGATCCGAACCATTAACAAGGACACCACCGGATCCTACGACTGGATTGCCGGCCCTTATCGGTATTCGTTCGAGAATGGAAGCCACGAATTGTACAATGTCGGGCACTTGTATGAGGCCGCAGTGGCACATTATGAAGCCACGGGCAAAAAAAACTTGTTGAATGTGGCCATCAAGAATGCCGATCATTTGGTGAAAACAATAGGCCCTAAACCCGGGCAACTAGTCGTGGTACCAGGCCATGAGGAAACGGAGCTTGCATTAATCCGCCTTTACCGCGTCACCGGCAAAAAGGAATACCTCGAACTTTCGAAATTCTTCATCGACATGCGCGGCCGCTCTGACAAACGCACGCTCTTCCTCGACGAACATAAGCTCGGCCCAGCGTATTTCCAGGACCAGGTACCCTTCGTGCGCCAGCGCGAGGCCGTCGGGCACGCCGTGCGCGCGCAATACCTGTACACGGGTGTAGCCGACCTGCTCACCTTGCAGCCTGATCCGAGAAATGACGCTGCTATTCACGCAATCTGGGACGACGCCACATATAAAAAACAGTACATCACCGGCGGAATGGGCGCCCGGGAGGACGGCGAAGCATTCGACAAACCCTATATTTTACCGAACGACAACGCCTACGCCGAAACCTGCGCCGCCATCGCAAATATGCTATGGAACCACAAAATGTACTTGCTCACAGGTGAGGCAAAATACATGGACGTCTTCGAGCGAGTGCTTTACAATGGGTTTCTGGGTGGAATGGGCGTGAAGGGCAACAGTTTCTTTTACGTAAATCCAATGTCGTCCGATGGCAAAAACGATTTCAACAAAGGATCCGGCGCAGTGAGGCACGAGTGGTTCGGTACTGCCTGTTGCCCCACGAATGTCTCGCGTTTCCTGCCCTCCATGCCCGCCTACATGTACGCAACGCAGGGCAATGCATTGGTGATCAATCTATTTGGCGATACCAAAGCAAATATTACGCTTCCAAATACCCCGGTTCAGGTTACCCAGCAGACGCAATACCCGTGGCAAGGAAATATCCGCATCCAGGTCGATCCTGAAAAAAGCGGTGCATTCCCGCTGCACATACGCATTCCCGGCTGGGCGAATGGACAGGCTATCCCGGGGGATTTGTATAGTTATGAAGACAAGCTGGTCAAACCCGTCGTCTTGACCATTAATGGTAAAAGAACAGAAGCTGCCATTGAAAACGGCTATCTAAAATTGAGTCGTACCTGGAAAAAGGGCGATGTGATCGAACTAGTACTGGATATGCCGATACGCAAGGTAATTGCCAGCGAAAAGCTGAAAAGCAACCAGGGCAAGGTCGCGATCGAGCGCGGGCCGGTGCTTTACTGTGCCGAAGGGCACGACAATGGTGGAAAGGCGCTGGCAATCAAGATATCCGGAACAGAAGAATTTACACCTACTTACCAGAACGAAATGCTAGGCGGCATGAATGTATTGAAATCCAAAGAGCAAAACATTACATTGATCCCCTACTACGCCTGGGCCAACCGCGGCGCAAATGAAATGACAATCTGGTTTGACAGGCAATAATAACGGCCGACCACTTTCAACGGTCGGCTGTCAGAACATTATTTTCTCTCCAAATTCTTCTGAAACGCCTCCACATCCTTTAATTCCCCGTCCATTACCAGGTTAATCTTACTATCGTTTAGCACTTCACTTTGAGATTTGATTTTACTTTTAAAATAGAATGTAAACGGCAATTCTTTTCCTTTTCCGATCATTTGTGCCCCTGCCTTAATCACTTTTCCCAAACTCACTTCCAGCGGAATTTCATAAATGTCTTTAGTTTTTGCTTTCAGTTTGGTAATACCTTTCACAGCGCCTTCTGCGAAACGTTTTTGTTTACCCAGATCCATAGCATAAACCGGATCCTGAAATTCCAGCGAGAACGGGTTCATATTACTTACTTCCACTTTCACCACAATATCCGACTCCTTCAAACCCAACTTTTTGAATTCATAACCGGCCATTTTGACCACTGGCAGCCGGTAAAGCGGTAATCGCTTGTCCATTTCAAGCACGAGCGAATCCTTTCCCAGCAGCGGTTTTTCGAAATGCAGGATCGTTTTGAAATGATAATCGGCGCTATCCCGACCCTTGCCTGCCTCTTCGTCACCCTCCACCCGCAGGTTTCGGATTTTCACCTTGGCAGGCAATGTCAGCAAGGAGCTGGCGGCTGCATTCACTTCAAGGGGTTTGCTGTAATGATCCTCCACGATCGTCCGGTCATTCATTCTCACGACATAATTAATCGCTTTCAAATGCATCCCGATCGGAAGCGGATTGTGGACGAGTGTCTTGAGTTCCATCTTAATAGTGCTGTCAGTGATCTCGCCGATATGCGCTATGCTCATTTCCACGCGTGGTTTTAAACCGGAAACCGGGTCAGGATCGCTCTTTCTGAAAAAATACCAGATTGCAAATGCCGCCGCCCCAATCAATACCAGGATCAGAATCCATTTAAATACATTTCCGTTGTTCATGCGTGTCGTTCAGTTAATGGAAGCTCCCGTTCAAAAAGCATTCCTGTCATTTTCACGCCCGTGCCACACGTATATGTGTAGGAAACTCGTCATACCCGGTCGAAACATTTCAGATAAGCTGGTTTTCCACTTTGGTATGGGTTTTTAAAGAAAGGGCGGCAATTGAATGGTGAGTGCCATTCTTTTCATCCAAACCACGACCATTAAAAACCAGTATTATGAAAGCGACAAAAAGCAAAACTGCTGCCAAGCAAATCACCGAGACGGACAGTGAAAAGTTGAAAGAACTATTTGTAGACGGCCTGAAAGACATTTACTGGGCTGAAAAACAACTCGCCAAGGCCCTGACCAAAATGTCGAAAAATGCGACTTCGGAAGAATTGAAGGCTGCATTCGAACAGCATACAACCGAAACCGAAGAACACGCCACAAGGCTCGAACAGGTTTTCGAAAGAATTGGCGAGAAAGCGCAAGCCAAAAAATGCGCGGCTATGGAAGGGCTCATCGAGGAGGCTAACGAAATCATTGAAAACACCGACAAAGGTACCATGGTACGCGACTGCGGGCTGATTATGGCCGCTCAGAAAGTGGAACATTACGAAATCGCTTCGTACGGCACGCTGCGTAACATTGCGCGCACGTTGGGCCACAGCGACGTAGCGGATCTGTTGCAACAAACGCTTGACCAGGAAGGTGAAACCGACCATAAGCTCACCGAACTGGCGGAAGCCTATGTGAATGAGGAAGCAAGTGTAGAGTAAAGGCTTCTGCCTTTTATAAAGCAGAGAGGCGATCGGGATTCCCGACCGCCTCTTTTGCATTCAAAATATACATCTACACCAGATTCAATTTACCATGATCGCCGCCGTCGGGCGTGGAGCCCGTGATTACCGCTTTAAGCATCGAGAGGAATACGACCATTTTGGAAGAAGTGCTATCCCAATACGCAGCCTCTTGTGTGGTAACCCTCAGGACCGCCAGGTCGGGATCGTCTTTCCCGCCCGGAAACCAGGCTTTCGACATCAGGTTCCACAGCTCCTCCTTGCGGCGCTCGCTTTCTACGATGGACGCCGTACCGGAAACGCTCAGGTAGGTATTGTTTTTAGGGTCTGAGTAAATCAATGTCACGGTGTCCCCATATTTTGCATCCTTCACTAATCCGGTGTGACGGCTAGTGAAGAACCATACATTCCCCTCGGCGTCGATATCGAGCGTCGTCATCGGCCGCGACACGATCTTGCCGTCTTCGATGGTCGTGTACATGCAGAACCGGATGTCTTCGGCAATCGATTTCAGTTTTTTAATGGCCTGATTATCCTCAAAGTCCTTTTCCATAACCGTTGTTTTTAGATCTGTTGATATTTTGGTTTGAATCCAAACCTGTAAAACAACCGTTCCAAGGATTTGCCTAAAATTCGAGGCGATAGTTCAGGATCGGCAGCATGCCTGTCTGGGTTATCAGCTTCACCCGATCTTCTTTCTTGTTGTAGTATCGATCAAATGCGTTCAACCGGTTGGTCACATTCTGAATATCCAGCGAGATGGTCGAAGTCGTCCGCTTTTTGTTTTTGGTATAACTCACCCGCAGATCAGTGCGGAAGTAGGCTGGCAGTAGTTCCGAATAGCTCCGCGACCAGTCCCGCTCTGTACGGCCTTTCTCTCTTGATTTTTCGAGGTCAACCGGCGTGGTACGGTTGCCGCCTGCCGCGAGAAGCTTGATATTCGCTGCGAAAATGTTGGTTTTATTCTTGCTTACCCGCCATTCCTTACCTGCCAGTAAATTCTGCACATATTTCCCATTGAAGCGGCTGTCTCGCTCGATACCGTCACGGCCGGTGTATTTGGATTGGTACAATGAAGTCGTGCTCATAAGGTAGATACCGGCGGTGAGCGATTTTTCGACAGTCAATTCCAAACCGTAACTTCTTCCCTTGCCGTCGCTCGTCAGTGAATCGCTCACGAAACCGCTGATCTCGTTCAGCTGTGAATTATGAAGCAAATAAGGCGTGGTCGTATTCGGCGGACCGATCGGGATATTATAATGATGCTGGTAATACGTTTCCGCAAGCACTCGCCAGCTCGCCGACGGCCGGAACTCATATCCTGCCACCAAATGGGCCGATTTGGTCAGTTTCAGGTTTTTATTTAGCAAATCGGTTTTATCATCCGATACTTTCACCTGGGCAAAGTAGGTAGAAATAGACTCCGTTTTGCTATGCAACCCAGCGCCGAAACTCAGGGTTGAGCGCGGTGCGACTGCCCATCTCACACCCACGCGAGGTTCGATCGAATAACGGTTGTTGAGCCCCAGCAACATGCCGTGCAAGCCCGCATTCAGTGTAACGGTAGGCGTTAAACGCGATTTCCATTGCGCATAGGCCTGAAACAACTGGGTATTCCCTTTCCGATCCACATTGACTTCATACGGACCGTCTTCATTGTCTTTGTCATACAGGTTGAAATCCAGGTGGTTGATGATCACGCCCAACCGCACCGTGTTGCGTGCGTTGAGTTTGTAATTATATAAAGAGGAGAGCCTAAGTGCCTGGTTTACAAACTTCTGCTGGTAGGTAGCGTCGATATTTTTGTCGTAAAAATCACCTGTCTGGCTCGTGGCCGAATAGGAAACGATATTTTCCATGTAGGATTTGCCATTGATATAGCGGAGGTAATTCACGCCGACCATCCCGCGGTTGGACTTAAAAGTTTCCTTCATGTCATCGTCGTCGACTTTGGACGTGCTCATACCCCCTAACCCCCATACACTCACCACCACCTTGTCGTCGTAAGGAATATATACTTTAAAAGCGCCATCCTGAAAATCAATCGAAGCATCGCCGTTAAGGTTAACGCCGATCTTATTAAGAACGGACAGTGTAGAATAGCGGTAATTGGCCAGATAAGAAGCGCCGCCCTTCGCGCCAATGGGTCCTTCGGCAGCGAAATCGAGCCCGAGAATGCCGGCTTGCATCGCATATTCGCGTTTTTCATTGTTCCCTTTTCTGAGTTTGAGGTCAAAGACACCGGATGTTGCATTACCATATTCTGCGGGGAAGGCACCAGTCAGGAAATCGGAGTTGCCGAGTACGTTGGCGCTCAACGCGCTGATGCCCCCGCCACTTGCGCCTTCCTGCGCGAAGTGGTTTGGATTGGGGATTTCGACGCCTTCCATGCGCCACAACATCCCTTTCGGGCTATTTCCGCGGATAATAAGTTGATTACTACCGTCGTCGGTCGCAGCCACTCCGGCAAACGACATGGCCATTCGTGCCGGGTCATTCACCGAAGCAGCGAAACGCTTCGTCTGATCCACGGTAAATGAGCGGCCACTTACGCTCACCATGTCGTTCAAAGGTGCCCCGTTCTCCTTTTGTGCTTTCACAACTACTTCATTCAGAGCACGAAACGATTCAGTCAGTTTGATATTCAATTCAACTTCCTTGCCCGATCCTACATTGATTTCCTGCACGAACGCGTCGTCATAACCGATGCTGGTAATTTTAAATGAATGACGTCCGACAGGCACTTTCTCAATGCGGAAATTCCCGTCGGTATCAGTCACACCACCGATAATTGGCGTCACGGAAGTCACGATCACATTCGCCCCGATCACCGGCTGCTGAGATTCCGTATCGACGACCCGTCCTTTGACGGTCTGGGCAGGCTGGGCAAAGGCCAGGGCGCTCACGGCCCCGGCCATTAAGGTCAAGATAAATTTTTTCATGGCTGGTTGTTTTGTAATTCTGACAACTCAGCCTGACGCGCCCCTAAAAATTCATTGAAAAATTTTTCAGCAGTTATGGGAGCGGTTCCAGATTACCGGCAGGTCATATTGCTGGAACTGCTTATCGCAGGATACCATTGTTAGTTGTTCCATGAGACATTGAGAAATAATCATCCGATCAAACGGGTCGTTGTGATGCAACGGCAACCTTGCACTTGATAGGATATGATTCATCGTGACCGGTAGAAGTATAAAGCCCGATTTTTCAATGGATTCAAAAAGCACCTCGATCTCGGCATAAAGCGATAGTTTACCGATGCAGCTTTTTATACCAATTTCCCAAAGAGACGCAATGCTTACAAAACAGCTGTTCGACCGGTCATCAATTTGCTTTCGCAAAGACACGGGGAGCTGAGGATCCTCTCCGATGTACCAGAGGACCGTGTGGGTGTCCAATAAGTATTTCATGTAGCCCTATTTGAATTCAAGAGGATCGTCAAACCCCTCCTTAATTTCAAACATGCCTTTTGCCAGGCCAGCCACACGCTTTTTGGGCGGCTGCGGTTCTTTGGGAAGTGACTCAATAAATTTCAGAACCGCCTCTCTGTTTTCGTCAGACAGTTCCAATAGCGTGAGGTATAGTTGTATATCTGTCATAAGAATTTGTGTTTAACCAAATTTACAAAAATAACTCATGACTAACCAACCATCTCAAACCATCCAGTGCTCCAACCGATAAGCACTATCCCAGAACACATATTCCAGCTTCGAAGCCGTCACATAAGCCTCGATCATTTTGCCCCGCGTCGCTTCCGACGCATTCTCTGCCAGCCGGTCGCAAATGTCCAAAGCCTTTTGTACGGAATGTGTGAAATCTTCGCCTGCGTAGGCATTAATCCAGTTTTGATAAGGATTTGGCGTAGCTTGATTCTCGTAAATGTAGTCGCCGATCTGCTTGTAAATCCAGAAACACGGCAGCAATGCTGCGACTGTCACTTCATACGATTCAAATGCGCTGGTAGCCATCAGGTAGTTAGTATAGGCAAAACAGCCTGGCGCTTTCCCCGATTGGTAATCGATAACGTATTCTTTGAAATACCCTAAATGCAATGCGCGCTCCACGAGGATGGCGTTTTGGGCAAATTGCAGAAAATCGAGCAATTCATGACTATTACCGGCCCTGGTGCCCGCCACCGCCAATGCACGCGCGAAATCCGCCAGATAAAGGGAATCCTGGTAAATGTAGAATTTGAACTTTTCGAGCGGCAATGTGCCCTCTTTCAGTTCCTGGTTGAACGGATGTTGTCGTATTTTCTCGAATATCGGCAGCGCTTCGGCCCAGAGCAGGTCGGTGAATTTCATGATAAAATCTGCATCGAAAGTGGTGAAAATGAGTGGTTCAGCGGGCCAGGACCATGACCTGTAACGACGTCCTTGCCCTCCCGGATCGCTCCGGCGATATATTCCTTGGCGAAAATGATCGACTCGGCCAGCGAGTTGCCCTTAGCCAGGTAAGCGGCAATGGCCGACGACAATGTACAGCCCGTACCGTGGACATTCCGGCTCTCGATGTAATCCGATTCGAGGATCAACGGCTCCTGCCCTCTCTGCGCCAGCACATCATAAATCGTGGGCGCCACCAAGTGCCCGCCTTTCAGCAACACAGCTTTGCAGCCTTTGTCAACCATCTGAATCGCTGCGCCTTTCATCGTTGCCGCTGTCCGGATCTGTCCGCCGATCAGTATTTCCGCTTCGTCCAGATTAGGCGTAATGAGATCCGCGCGGGGAAAAAGCTCTTTCCAAAGCACTGCGACTGTTTCATCCTGAATGAGTTTGGAGCCGCTGGTAGACACCATTACCGGGTCAAAAACGACAAAAGATGGTTTGAAACGATCTAAAGCCTGCGCAATTACCAGCGCTACCTCCGCGGTATTGACCATCCCGATTTTAACGGCATCCACGGTAATGTCCTCAAAAACAGCCTCCAACTGCTCCTGCAAGAAAGCCGGCGGCACGGGATGGATGGCCCGCACGCCCTGTGTGTTTTGGGCAGTGAGAGCGGTAATGGCCGAAGTCCCGTAAGCCCCCAGCGCTGCTATCGTTTTGAGGTCGGCCTGGATGCCCGCGCCACCTCCGCTATCGGATCCGGCGATGGTAAGTACGGTTGGGTAACGGTTCATGGGAATGTGGTTGGTGGTGTTGGTCAGGTGTGATCAGGTGTAGTCAGGTGTTGTCGTGTTCGGTCAAGTATTGTCAGATGCTGTGGTCGTTGGCCACAGAATGGCATTCCGGATGGCTTTTTTGAGCTCTTTTGCCGCTTCACGAGGTGATGGGGCGCTGCAAATGGCTGATACCACGGCAATACCGTTCGCACCATTCAGCATGGCCTCGTGCGCATTACCTGTATGAAGCCCGCCGATTACCACCAACGGATGCCTGCTTTGCTGCCGCGCCCATTGCAGCCCTTCAAGTTCCCAGGGCTGCTCGGTATCGGTTTTGGTGGGTGTCGCAAAAAGCGGGCTTACAGCGAGGTACGAGAGGTTCCAATGCTCCGCTTCGAGGACATCTGATTGCTTTTCAGCCGATAGCCCGATGATTTTACCCTCGCCGAGCAACCGATGAGCTGTTTGGAAAGGCATATCGCTCTGTCCGATATGCACGCCATCCGCGTCCACAGCTAATGCTACATCCACCCGATCATTAATGATCAAAGGGACATTATAAGATTCCAAAAGGTTCTTCAAACGCTTCGCCCGATCGATAAATGCACGGGTCGAAAGCGATTTTTCCCGCAATTGCACCATCGTAACACCACCTTTTACAGCCTCTTCCACGACCCAGAAAAAATCGCGGCCCAGACATGCTGCTTCGTCGGTGACCAAATATAGTTCGAGATTCAACATTATAGATTTATTTAAATGCCGTCAGGCATGTAATATTGGTAGCAAGTTCTGTCACATCCAAATCTCCAAAATGCCCTTGGGCATGTAACAACGATGGCCACTTGTACGGTCGTTACATCCCTCACGGGATTTCAAACATACGATTGCAACCGTTGCTACCAATATTACATCGCTACGCGATTGATTATTATTCAAATTTCACCTTGCTCAGTTCCGCCAGATGTGCCGGACTAACCTCCGCCAATTTATCCAAAAACGCGATCTGGAACGAGCCGGGTAATTTCGCTTCGCGGTAAGCCAGTTCCCCACAAACACCCATGGCCGCCGCCGCCGAAACTGCGGCTTCGAACGGATCACTGCAAATCGCCGCAAATGCCCCTGCGATAGCGGTTGCCGAGCAGCCCATACCCGTCACTTTGGTCATCAACGGCACACCATTGGAAACCCAGCCGGTACGGCTGCCATGCACGATCACATCTACCGCGCCGCTGACACTCACCACCGAGCCGAAGCGCGCGCTCAATGCCTGCGCCGCACCAATGCTGTTCATCGAGTCGGCGGTACTGTCTACACCCTTTGTCTGGAAGCCCGCGCCCGCCAATGCGAGTATTTCGGAGCCGTTACCACGGATAATTGTGGGTGGGGCGGTTTCGAGCACCTCGGTCAGCACCTTGTTCCGGTACGGTGTAGCACCGGCTCCTACCGGGTCGAGAATGATCGGCTTGCCGAGTTCAGCTGCCTTTCTCATCGCCAGTTTCATCGCTGCCACCCAATGCGCCGAGAGTGTACCGATGTTGATCACCAACGCCCCCGCGATCGAGACCATATCCTCTACCTCTTCCACAGCATGAGCCATTACCGGCGACGCACCCACCGCAAGCAATGCATTAGCGGTGAAATTCATTACAACGAAATTGGTAATATTATGTACCAACGGCGCCGAGGCACGCAGTTTTTCGAGGTTTGCTTCTAGTTGAGTTGCCATTGGGATTGATTTTATACCTTTTTGAAGGGAGAAAGAAGGAAAGGCACGATACTCTTCCACGTCACGGGCGAATGTAGTAGTTTTGGGTGGTTATCAAAAATCCCCGCACTCACCTGATCATGATCAAAGCAGCAATTTTCGACATGGACGGCCTGCTCATCGACTCCGAACCGATGTGGACGGAAGCGGCGCGTTCTGTCATGCAAAAAGTCAATTTCGAACTCACCGAAGCACTTCGCCTGCAAACTACCGGGCTATCTATCAAGCTCTTTCTTGATTTTTGCCACCAAATACAGCCCTGGAATACGCCTTCATTCGAAGAGCTTGAAACTGAAATACTGGAAAAGGCCCATCATGACATTCTGGCCCATGCCGAAGCCATGCCCGGCGCCATTCCGCTGGTCAGGGAATTAAAAAAACAGGGCCTGAAACTCGCAGTCGCGTCGGCTTCGCATATGGAACTCATTGAAGGGGTATTAAAAAGACTGGAAATTATTAACTATTTTGACACCTGGCATTCTGGCGAACTGGAAAAACACACCAAGCCCCACCCGGCGGTGTATCTTACCACCGCTAAGAAACTCGGTGTCTTGCCCGAAGAATGCATTGCCTTCGAAGATTCTCACGCAGGCCTGCGCGCGGCACACGCGGCGGGGATGATCACGATTTCGGTACCTGCGGCGGAAGTTTTTGAAGATAAAAAATTTGACATGGCACATTATAAGATACCTTCGCTCGAAAAATATATTTTACGCGAAATGTCGGGTGTGCCGCAAAGTGTGATCGAAAACTAAACCTCGACCCTATTCCGCTTACCCCGTATGATCGGACTCCGGCATTTCAGTATTATGATTATGATCAGGATAATAGTGATTGTCCTGAGCGTTATTGCCCTCGCCTGGCTGGCGTCCAAGCATACCAATGAAACGCTGGTGTACATCCTTGGCACCATATTCATATTCATCCAGGGATCGCTGCTGTACCAGTATGTCACGAATGTCAACCGCAAACTGACCTACTTCCTCGAATCCGTGCGGTATTCCGATTTCACGATCAACTTCCGTTCGGACAATAAAATGGGCCGGACTTTTAAAGAACTCAACCAGCAGTTCAACGAAGTATTGCTCGCATTCAGGCAGGCGCGGGCGGAGAAAGAAGCCAATTTGCAATATCTCAATACCATTGTCCAGCATATCGGCACGGGGCTCATTACATTTGATGCCAACGGGCAGGTTAACCTCATCAACAATGCGGCACTGCGCATGCTGGGCATTTACCGCCTCCACCAGCTGATCGAGCTCAAAGAAAAGCACCCGCGTCTTTACGAACTGCTCTCGGATCTCGACACAGGCGTCCGCGACCTTTACCGAACGCCCAACGATCAACCGCTCGCATTACAGGCAGCTGCCATTCAATTACGCGGAATGTGGGTCAAGATTGTGGTATTACAAAACATTCAGACCGAGTTGCAGCAACAGGAGATTGAATCCTGGCAAAACCTGACCCGCGTGCTGCGGCACGAGATTATGAACTCCATGACGCCCATCGTGTCGCTCGTGGGCACCATGCGCCTGATCGTGAACGAGGACATCGAGAAATCGACAAACGACCAGGAAGCAGTCAATGACTTGAAAGAAGCCTTATCGACGCTCGAAAAGCGCAGCAAAGGCATGATGCAGTTCGTAAACGCCTACCGCGATTTCACTACGCTGCCCAAGCCGGTGTTCGCGAGCCTGAGCGTGGCAGAGCTTCTGCAGGAGGTACTACAATTGCTTCAAACCGACCTCACACAATCCGGCGTACTCTGGAAACTGTCGGTAAAACCGGAAACACTCACCGTAAAAGCCGATGCCAGCCAGATCCAGCAGGTATTGATTAATCTCATCAAAAACGCATCCGAAGCATTCTCGCATCAGACTAACCGGCTCATTACGCTCTCGGCTTACCAGGTCGACGGCACCGTGATGATCGAAGTGGCCGACAATGGCGACGGCATTGAGCCCGAGGCATTAGAGAATATCTTCATTCCATTCTATACCACCAAAAAAACCGGTTCCGGCATCGGATTAAGCCTCTCCCGCCAGATTTTGCAGCAACATAACGGCCAACTGAACGTTGAGTCCCAGGTGGGCAAGGGAACGGTATTCACATTGGTGTTTTAGGTATTTGAACGCCGTTACAACCTTCCTCAACCTATCGTTGTCTTCCCGAAAACCTAAATGACAACCCGATGAAAAAGTATGTTTTCGTGCTTTTTGCCGCCTTGGCGGTAGCCTGCAAAAGCACTGGTGTGGACAAGAGAGATGAGGGCATCAAATACAAAGAAACTGTCGTATTAAATGGCGTTCCGACGGCTACCTTGACGTTTTTTGACGTGGAAGACAGCCGGTGCCCCGAGGGCGTAATGTGTATTTGGGGCGGCCGTGCGGCAGTCGATCTGCTGCTATCGGGAGTTACTACCGAGGGAGGCATTAAAGAGCACGTCAAAATGTGCCTGGGTGAATGCGATGCCAAGACGGGCTCAGATTCTTTGGAGAAGACATTTGCCGGCGAAAAATACAAATTTGTACTTACCGCCGTAAACCCCTATCCGAAGTTCGGTGACTCTACCCGAACCAAGGAAAAATATTCGATACAGTTGAAAATCGAGAAAAAGTAACTTACCAGCAAGAGATATTCAAAAAGGGAGGCCCGGCAGCTTCCCTATTTTTGTGCCAGTTTGCTCTGCTTATACCCGTAACTAAAATAGATCACCAGACCAATGACAAGCCAGATGACGAAGATCAGCCAGTTGGAAGCCCCAAGCTCGGTCATCAGATACAAATTGGTGAGAATTCCTGCGACCGGCAGCACGGAGAAATTATACTGGTAACTCAAAATAGAAAGCGCACACCACGTGATCCAGAAAATGATGGTCAGCAACTTGTGCTCCATGATTTCGGCGAAACTGAGCATTCTCCATTCGACAATTACGCTCTTTCCGTAAGTAAGCAGGCCCACGATCGCGACACAAAACAGGATCCCCACCAGGTATTTACCATTAATATAAGGCACGCGAAATTTGGAGCGCGCCGAAATGCCTTTATGATCGAGGTAAAGCACGCCGCCGCACACGAGGATAAATGCAAAGAACGTCCCTACGCTTGTCAGATCGACAAAGAAATCCATCTTGAAAAACAACGCGGGAATCCCCACGACAAAACCCGTTACGATCGTCGCAAAGGACGGCGTCTGGTATTTGGGATGGATTTTGGCAAAACGTTTCCATAGCAGCCCGTCGCGGCTCATCGTCATCCAGATCCTCGGCTGGCCCAGTTGGTACACCAGCAATGCACTCGTGATAGCGATCACCGAGCTTACCGAAATAACGCCAGCCATAAAATCCAGGCCATTCTTTTGAAATACAAATGCCAGCGGATCGCTCACTTTGAGTTCGGTATAGTTCACCATTCCAGTGAGTACGAGTGTGATCAGCACATATAATATGGTACAAATAACCAGACAGTAAATCATCGCCTTCGGCATGTCCTGCTGCGGGTTGCGGCACTCCTCGGCGGTGGTTGAAATCGAGTCGAAACCAATGAATGCGAAGAATACTGCCGCGACGCCGCTTAGCACACCTTTAACGCCATTGGGGGCAAATGGAGACCAGTTTTCAGGCTTCACATAAAATGCGCCCGCGAGTATTACCAACAATACGACTCCCACTTTGAGCACCACCATAATATTACTGGCCGTTCTCGATTCACGTATCCCGATATAAACCAATGCCGTAATGAACAAGGTAACCAGACCGGCAGGCAGATTGAGCAGAATATGAAAGTCGCCGATCGTAGGTGCCGACTCGTAGGCCGATGCCGCAAAACGCTCGTAATCCGACAACTGTGCCGCGCCTACGCTCTGCAATTTTTGAAATGCTTCCCGCGCCGACTCGCTATTGATCGTAAGCCAGCCGGGCAGGGTAATACCAAAGCCTTTGAGCATACTTACAAAGTACTCCGACCACGAAATGGCCACTACCATATTGGAAACAGCATATTCGAGGATAAGCGCCCAGCCGATGATCCACGCGAACAGCTCACCGAAAGCTACATATGCGTACGTGTATGCACTGCCGGACACAGGTACCGTACTCGCGAACTGCGCGTAGGAAAGCGCCGTGAATACACAGGCAACAGCCGTAAATACGAAAAGTAGCGACACCGCCGGGCCGCCGTTGTAGCTCGCCAGACCAATGGTACTGAATATCCCTGCACCCACAATGGCCGCGATACCAAGCGACACCAGGTCGCGGACACCCAGCACTTTGGCTAAGCCTCCCTCACCTCCCGAATGGGCATCACTTAGAATCTGGTCAACGGATTTTTTTCGGAAAAGAGGAGAATTCTGGCTCATGCAGGCGCTATTTATCAGGTATCAGTTTGTAATAAGCAGGGCTAAAAATAATGATATTCTAAAATGATCCCGGCATCGGCTGAAAATTTGTTCCTTTTATCCCAAAAAATCCGTAGAAAATTCTTTGCAAGGGAAATCAAACAGGGAATGATTGCGTTATCGAACTAATCCCCGTTACTCCGTTCCACCAATTTGCCCATGAAAAAAATCGCTACATACTTCATCAGCTTCATCCTGTCCATTCAATTCATTGCAGCCCAAAGCGTTAAATCCTATTCCACCGCCCAGGCGCATTCCCACAATGATTATGAAAGGGCACGCCCTTTTGAGGATGCGTACGAGCAGCAGTTCGGTTCCGTCGAAGCCGATATTTTCCTCGTCAACGACTCCCTTTTTGTAGCCCATAACCTGAAAGACATTCGGCCCAACCGGACTTTTACTGCACTATACCTGCTTCCCATCCTTCAAAAAGTAGAACAAAACGGCGGACACATTTATACGCAGGACAATGTGCCGCTGCAACTGCTGATCGACCTCAAAACGGAGGGCGAGCCGACATTGGCAGCGTTGATCAAAGTGCTGGAACCGCATAAGCATATTTTGGCACCTACGGGCAGCGTCAAAGTGGTCGTGAGCGGCAATGTACCCGATCCCTCCCGGTTCGAGCAGTATCCGAACTTCATCTATTTCGATGGGCGCCCCGAAAAAGTCTACACACCAGCGCAACTCGCGCATGTGGGGTTGATCAGCCAGGCATTTCAGCAATATTCAAAATGGAACGGCGAAGGGCCTCTTCTGGAAAAAGACAAAAAGAAGATCCAGAAGATGATCAACGAAGTGCACGACCTGGGCAAAAAAGTACGGATCTGGGCGACACCCGACAATATCAATTCCTGGAAAACCATGATGGCCCTGGGCGTCGATTACCTCAACACCGACAAAGTTCGCGAGCTCGGCGACTATCTCCGTACTGCACCACGGTAGTTTTGCAAAACAAAATACGGCTCAGGATAATTTTTCAGTAGTATCAAATGGCTTTGGAAGAGTTATAGACTATATTGTACTGCCATCAATTAGTCAAACCTATCCTTCATGTCTGCTGAACAAACCGCTGCGCTCAAAAAAGTCCTCAAACCAATCCACCTCTGGGCCATCGCCGTGGGGTTAGTCATTTCCGGTGAATATTTCGGCTGGAATTACGGATGGGGCGTGTCCGGCACCATCGGCTTTCTGATCGCGACGCTCGTGGTGACGGTCATGTATGTGACATTCATTTTCAGTTTTACCGAACTCACAACCTCCATTCCGCAAGCAGGCGGTCCGTTTTCTTACGCCTACCGTGCATTTGGCTGGTGGGGCGGGCTCGTGGCGGGTTATGCCACGTTGGTAGAGTTTCTGGTGACGCCGCCTGCCATCGCCTTCGCGCTTGGCAGTTACACCCATTTCCTTTACCCCAACCTGCAAGTACTGGAAGTCGCATTTGCCTGCTATGCCATTTTTATTGTCATCAATTTACTCGGGATCAAAGAATCGGCTACTTTTTCGCTGGTGGTTACGCTACTGGCGGTGGTGGAACTGCTGATATACATCGGGATCGTTGCCCCGCATTTCTCTTACCAAACCTTTGTCTCCGATCCCATGCCTTTCGGATGGGCAGGGGTATTTGCCGCGCTGCCGTTTGCGATCTGGTTCTACCTTGCCATCGAGGGAGTAGCGATGGTAGCCGAAGAAGTGGAAGACCCTAAAAGGACGATCTCGCGCGGCTATATTTATGGTATCCTCACGTTGGTAGTACTAGCATTAGCGGTCATGATTTTTACCGGTGGTATCGCTCCGTGGCAACAACTGAGCGACATCGACTATCCCCTGCCCGCAGCATTGGGTATTGTGCTCGGCCGCGATAGCGGGCTCACCCAGCTCTTCGCGAGCCTGGGCCTCTTTGGACTTATCGCGTCCTTTCACGGAACTGTCATTGGTTATTCCCGGCAAATTTTTGCCCTCGCCCGGGAAGGTTATCTGCCATCATTCCTGGGAAATGTCAATGCACGTTTCCAAACACCGCATTGGGCGCTGGTGGCGGGCGGCATCGCGGGTTGTCTGGCACTATCACTCGGCACGACCGATCAGGTCATTATCCTCGCCGCATTGGGCGCCGTGGTAATGTACATTATCAGCATGGTAGCACTTTTTGCACTAAGAAACAAAGAACCGCACCTCGAAAGACCTTTTATCGTACCTGCATTCCCCTATTTCCCGGCCATTGCACTGGCGATTTCCGTGCTGTGCCTGATCGCGATCGTGTATTACAACTGGAAACTCAGTCTCTGGTTCTTCGGCGGGCTGGCCGTTGTTGCTGTGATTTTCAGCCTGACCGGCCGCCACAAAAAGCTTGAAGTTTTACAAGAAGAAGAACGTCACGCCTAACTACCGTCAGCCGTTGCGGGTCAGCTTGCTGGAATATCCTTACCGAGCGTCTTCATTCAATATTTTCTCGACTCCATCGTATTTGTCGGTGGTTCTGCAATCGCTTGTGCAATAGCGCATTTTGCCGTTATTTTAATACGAGGTTGCCGCGAACGTTCCTCCTGAAAGATAATTCGACAAACTCCGCAAATCTCACTTTGCAATTAATTCGTATATTATCATATTATTTGTATAACGCTGTGCATTGCCGCAGCGATTCCAAACGTAACCCATTTTAAAAATCTCTTTTAGGACGACCAAAGGCTGACTACTTATACCAAAGATGAATATTCTAATCGTTGAGGACGACTTTATCATAGCGAAACATCTCCAATTTCTGCTGAATGGTTTCGGTTACGACGCAAACGATATCGCGACTGATTATACAACTGCCACAGAAATTCTCCATAGCAAAGTTTTCCACCTGGCCGTGCTGGATATTAACCTCAACGGTTATCAAACCGGAATCGACCTCGCGCATTATATACGGGAGAATTTCAAGATTCCCTTTCTATTTCTGTCGGCGCACGAAGATATCGCCGTTGTAAATGCGGCATTGCAAGCTGCCCCTCACGCATTTCTGCAGAAGCCTTTTCAAAAAATCACGGTGTACACGGCTGTCAAGCTGGCATTGAAAAATTACCGCCTGGCGACGTTGGCGGGTGAAACTACTTCGGAAGAGAAAGAGGATACGACGGTGATCAAGGATGCGTTGTTCATCAAGGAAAAACACATGTTCACCAAGATCATGCTGACAGACATCCTATACATCCGGAGCGACGACAACTACCTTGAACTGCACACGACCAAGAAGAAATACACCATTCGCGAGACGCTGAAAAACATGCTTCAGCAGCTTCCCACCAACTATTTTTTCAGGGTACATAAGTCGTTTATCATCAATCTGAACGCTATTACAGCGATCGATTACGTGCACGTAATGATCAACGATATCGAAATCCCGATCACGAACGACAACCGGACTGAGCTGCTAAGCCGCATCAGAACTTTTTCCTGACAACGCAATGCAATCCGCTAAAAAACGGTTACTTACGGTTTCCCCAGCTACACCCCATAAAAGCTATACTTCACCACTTTGATTTGTTGAGGAGTTACATGCGAATTAATTTTATAGCACGTAAACACCCTCTTCTATTATTACATATATATTTTACCCCGACGGAAGGCCTGGGCTTCAATAAATTTTGAAATTTTTCTGAGGTCCAGGCATCTGTTTCACTCCAAAAAACGTAATTACGGTCGATTGAGCATAGCTGGCATGATACTGAGCATTATATGCACACATTTGCTTCTCAAACGCACACCATATTTGCCCATACCAAACCTAAACTAAATCGCTATCAGTTTTAATTAAATATCGTTGAGAATAATTGAACATCCCCGGGAGTTTTCCCTGGGATGTTTTGTTTTCAGTCGCTGATAGTCAAAGGCCGTCCGTTATTGTGAGGGATGGTCAAGAGTTGTCAGAGATTGTCAAGGATAGATCAGGTATTTTTTTCGCATTTCCTTGTATTGCCCGAGGCCGGGCTCCCAGCTTTTACGTATGTTGTCCTCCGATGTCCCGGCGATAATCTGCTTTTTGAGATTTTCAGTCCCTGCTAACTTATCGAAGTTACCCATTTGCTTGCTTTGGCTCATATCGAAGAACTTCTCTTTATCGGGATAGGCTTTGTAGAGTTCAATGAGCCATTTCAGATGGAGCTTCCCACTTTTGCGGATATCTTTCAGGTCATATTTCCGCAAATCGAGGCCGTAGCATTCTTTGTCCTGATGCAGCGGCGTTTCACTCATGCCTTTGATGCTATGCGGGGTGAATGAAAAATCGTATTTGCCTTTCAGCAACGGCGCCCCCAGTACAGTAAACGGCATGTAAGTGCCGCGCCCCTGGCTCAATATCGTACCTTCAAACATACAGATGTGCGGGTACAGCATCACCGATTGCTGTGTATTGAGGTTCGGTGACGGCATTACCGGCAACACGTAAGGCGTATCATGTGTGTAATTGGCCACTTTGATGATCTTCAACTTGCATTGCATTTTGTTGGGCAACCAACCTTCGCCATTGATCATCTGCGCGAATTCAGCTATCGTGAGGCCGTGCGAGATGGGTATTTTGTACATCCCGATTCCCGAATGCAGATGATCTTCCAGCACTGGACCATCGACCAGAAAGCCATTCGGGTTAGGTCTGTCGAGGATGAGCATTTCCTTGTTGTTCTCCGCACAAGCCTCCATCACGTGCCCGAGCGTGTTGATGTACGTGTAAAAGCGTGCGCCTACGTCCTGGATATCGAAGATCATCAGGTCAATGGCCGCCATTTGCTCTTTAGTGGGCTTTTTGAGCTTTCCATAGAGGGAAATGGCCGGGATACCAGTTTTTGGATCGACGCTGTCGCTTACCTTGTCGCCATTGCTGGCTGTACCGCGGAAGCCGTGCTCCGGGCCGAAAATCGTTACAATGTTTACGCCCAGCGCCACCAAACTATCTACAATGGGCTTCGTGCCGATAATAGAAGTTTGGTTAACTACGATACCAATCTTCTTGCCTTTCAGGTAATCCAGATATTGTGAAACCTGGTCTGCGCCGGTGATCGGACTTTTGGCTTTTGTAAGGTCTTCGGGTGCTACGGAAAGCGAATCCGCTATGGCAGGGCTTTTCTGGGATGTAGAATTGACGCAGTTGCTGTTGGTGGCTAATGCGGCTGTGAGGCTTAGAGCTAATGCGATTGTTTTCATGGGGTTGGGATTAGGACGACTAAAATAGGTTAATTATGCCACGAAGGCACGAAGTAACACGAATTTCGTGCTTGTTCGCGGTCATCCGCTGTGGTGCCTTCGTGGCATTAATCTAGAAAAGCTTCATCTGCCCCGCGCGCATAAACTGCGAAGTATCCAACGGGGGCAATTCACGGCCGGCAAGATATTTCCTGCAGGAATGATCGTGCAGCTGCCGGATATGCTCCGCGAAGTTACCCTCTCCCACCATCCTGATTCCAAACCGCGAATCGTTCACCACGCCGCCGTGGCATTCTTTGATCTGGCTCAAAACCTTTGCCGCCCTATCGGGAAAATGGTGATGGATCCATTCTTCAAAAAGCGTTGAAATGGCCCCGTTCAGCCGCACTACGGTGTAATGCGACCATATTGCTCCATTTTCGGCGATTGCCTGTATCAGCGAAGGTATTTCCTGGTCATTCAATCCTGGAATGATCGGCGCTGTCATCACGCCCATAGGAATGCCGGCGTCACTTAATGTTTTCAACACCTGCAACCGCCGCTTGCCCGTTACCGTCCGCGGTTCCAATGCACTGCGCAGCTCCTCATTGAGCGAAGTAATGGAAAGTGCCGCGTGTACAAGGTTCAGCTTAGCCATTTTTTCCAAAACATCGATATCCCTCAAAATCAATGCATTCTTAGTGAGAATGCTCACCGGGTTGCGGTACCGCAGGCAGATTTCCAGCAGCTGCCGGGTAATGCGGTATTTTTTCTCTCCGGGCTGGTAGCAATCCGTATTGCCGGAAATGTGAATATTGCGCGGCACCCATTTTTTGGAATTGAACAGCTTTTCCAGCAATTGCGGCGCGTTCTTTTTCACCACAATCTTGGTCTCAAAATCCAGCCCCGCCGAGAATCCCCAATACTCGTGCGAGTTGCGTGCATAGCAGTAAATGCACCCGTGCTCACATCCGCGGTAGGGATTAATGGAGTGGAAATTAGGCAAATCAGGGCTGTCCGACACGCTCATAAGCGTCTTGGATTCCTCTTCGATGAATTGTGTTTTGGGATTTACCTCCGGATCTTCCCACTGCTGCCAGTCTTCCGAAGTGTACTCGATCTTGTGCTTGAAGAATTTGTTGGGCGTGTTGATAGCAGCCCCGCGCCCGCGTGCCCTGTTATCCATTGCTTTCCAGTAAGTTGATGAAGTTATAAAGTATGCTAACGAAAGTGTGTGTGAAATGTCATCCTGAGCGAAGCCGAAGGATACTTGCGATATCGCATGCGCTTCGACTGCGCTCAGCGAGACAATCTATTTAATGTACCGGAAGTCTTCGTCGCCTTTCAGCGACAGCAGTACGTCGTACATCAGTTGTATTACATTCTGCACGTCCTCTTTGGAAACCATTTCCACCGTGGTATGCATGTATTTCAATGGCAATGAAATCAATGCGGAAGCGATGCCTTCTGTTGAGTAGGCAAATGAATCCGTATCTGTACCCGTCGAACGGCTTACTGCCTGGCGCTGGAATGGAATGTTCTTCTCCTCGGCTACGCTGATCAGAAGGTCTCGTACATTATTCTGTACCGCCGGGCCGTAGCAAATCACCGGTCCGCTCCCGCATTTCAGGTCGCCCTGCTCTTTTTTGTTATACATCGGCGACTGCGTGTCGTGTGTAACGTCGGTGCAAATCGCCAGATCGGGCTTCAAACGACGCGAGATCATTTCCGCCCCGCGGAGTCCGATTTCTTCCTGCACCGCATTCACCACATATAATGTAAACGGCAGCTTCACATTGTTCTCGTGCAGCATACGCGCTACTTCCGCGATCATATACCCGCCCATGCGGTTGTCGAGCGCACGGCCGAGGTAATATTTGCCGTTGAGTTCGTCGAGGCCATCAGCGAATGTTACCACGGTACCCACGTGAATGCCCATTTCAAGCACCTCGTCTTTTTTGGCAGCGCCCACATCGATGAAAAGCTCGTGCACTTTCGGGACCTGGTCCTTGGCAACGTCACGTACGTGGATCGCCGGCCAGCCGAAAACACCTTTTACAACACCCTTGGCGGTGTGCAGGTTTACACGCATCGAGGGAGCAATAGCTGCATCGGAACCGCCGTTACGGCGCACGTGGATGTAGCCATCCTCGGAAATGTAGTTTACAAACCACGAAATCTCGTCGGAATGCGCTTCGATCACCACTTTGTAATCCTGGCCCGGGCCGATAACGCCCACCGCCGTTCCGTACACATCGATAATCTGTTCTTCGATATACGGCTTGATATAGTCGAGCCATATCTGCTGACCGGTCGATTCGAAGCCGGTCGGCGAAGCATTGTTCAGGTACTTATAAAGGAACTCTGTGCTCTGATCTGACATACTTTTAATTTAAATAACCACTAAAAATTACGTTTTCGAAGGTACTTCCACCATGCACAGAAACGCCGCCTCCGCAGATAACCGAGGTCGTGCTCGTGGGTGTAGGCTTCCCTTTCAAACGAAATATGAAGATAGGCTAAATAATGGTTTCTGAATTGTACGAATCGGATTAAATATTCTATCAAATACCACACATAAAAGATAACCAGCCCCATTTCAAGCTGTTGCTTCAAATGAATGCGTTCATGATTGAGAAAAACCTCCGAAGGAGCCTTACGCTTCGATAAAATGAATGGAAACAGCGCCATTCCGTCGACGCGGAGCGATGGTATATTGAGGAGGAAGCCTTTGATACGCATAGGTGTGGGAATGTGGTGTCGGGTGGTCATCACAAATCTCTACAAAAAAGTTGGGTTGCGAAACAGCCAGTTCCGCAACCCAACCTATTATATCCCTTAAAGATTACTCCCCGCTGAAACGGCTGATATCGAGTACTTCAAACTCCATCATGCCGGCCGGAACCTTGATTTCTGTCGTTTCTCCCACTTTTTTACCCAAAAGTCCTTTACCGATCGGCGAACCTACTGAGATTTTGCCTGCTTTCAGGTCGGCCTCTTCTTCCGACACCAGGGTATAGGTCACTTCCATCCCGTTCTTACGGTTTTTGATCTTCACCTTCGAAAGTACCGAAACCTGAGACGTATCCATCGTCGACTCGTCGATCACGCGCGCATTCGACAGGATTTCTTCCAGTTTGGCGATTTTCATTTCGTGCATACCTTGCGCGTCTTTAGCCGCGTCGTATTCTGCATTTTCACTTAAATCACCTTTGTCCCGCGCTTCTGCAATTTGTCGTGCAATCTCCGTGCGGCCTTTGGTTTTCATCTCATTCAGCTCGTTCCTCAGCTTGGTAAGTCCTTCTTCCGTATAGTATGAAATTTTAGCCATGACCTTTATTTTGTTTATAAGTCTTTTAATTTTTGAAATTCTACATAAAAAAAAAGAACGGCTCAAAGACCGCTCTACAGAGTTAACGAAACTCTCGTAGAAGGCTAGAAGACCTTTTCTTTTCGGTTGATATATGATTTTGTGTTCACCATAATTTTCTGTTAAGAACGACAAAATTAACAATATTTGTGAATGGTAGCACCATTTTTATCCAAAAGCGCCATCTGATATGTCAAATCCGCTGAGAATTATTTTTATGGGGACGCCCGAATTTGCTGTCCCAAGTTTACAAAGTCTGGTCGAAAGCAATTCTAACGTTGTGGCCGTCGTCACTGTTCCCGATAAGCCAGCGGGCAGGGGGCAAAAGCAAACGGCTTCGCCTGTCAAAATATACGCAGAATCCCAGGGTATCCCCGTATTGCAGCCCGAAAAATTGAAGAACCCTGACTTCCTGGAAGAGCTGAAATCCTATAATGCCGATTTGCAGGTAGTAGTGGCATTCCGGATGCTGCCGGAAGTCGTTTGGAACATGCCTCCGAAAGGCACGTTCAACCTGCACAGTTCGCTCTTGCCCCAGTACCGGGGCGCGGCGCCCATCAACTGGGCCGTCATCAACGGCGAAACAGAAACCGGTGTCACTACATTCTTCATCGAAAAAGACATCGACACCGGCAAGATTATCTTCCAGGACAGAGAGCCCATTTCGCCGGAAGATAATGCAGGTACATTGTATGAGCGCCTCATGCGGAAGGGTGCGAACCTGGTCGTAAAAACGGTGCATGCCATTGAAGAGGGCAACTACCCGCAGGAACCGCAATCAGAACCCGCAGACATTAAAACCGCCCCAAAGATCTTCCGCGAAACGTGCGAGATCGATTGGAGCAAGCCAGCTGTCGAAATCCACAATTTTGTAAGAGGCTTATCGCCTTATCCCGCTGCCTGGACGACGCTGAATGGACTTTCGTGTAAGGTATTTAAAACAAAAATCGCGGAATCGGAAAACGACGCCCAACCTGGCGAATACCGCTCCGACGGCAAGTCTTACCTGCATTTCAAAACCGGAGATAGCTGGCTGGCTATTGAGGAATTGCAGATTGAAGGGAAGAAGCGTATGGCGATTGGGGATTTTTTGAGAGGGTATAAGCTCTGAGGTGCCGGCATCGTTGAAACCCGTCAACACAAAATGATCGCGATTAATGGCATGAACGATCACTTGCACATGCTTGTTGGTTTCCGCACGACTCAGTCTATCGGCGATTTTATGCAGGATGTGAAGGCCGATTCCTCGCAGTGGATTAACGATAATCGGTTTTGTGGCGGCAGGTTTGAGTGGCAGGCGGGGTGCGGCGTGTTTTCTTATTCCAGATCGCAGGTGCCCAATGTGATCCATTACATCCAGACACAAAAAGAACATCATCGCAAAGTGACGTTTAGGCAGGAGTATTTGTCGTTTTTGGAAAAATTTGAAGTTGAATATGATGAGCGATATATATTTCAATCGCCAGCATAGCGGCAGCAAATCGCGTTAGCGATGTAATATTGGTAGAAGCAGAATATTGTGGGATCGTCAAATCCCGCTAGGGATGTAACAACAGCGGGAATGCTATGCATTGTTGTTACATGCCCAAGGGCATTTCCCGGGCGCCGGTTCCATCTTTTGCTACCAATATTACATGCCTGACGGCATTGGTTATGGCCATTTCGACCCATCTTTGCAAAAAATACTAATCACCTGCATGAAAATTTCAATCATCGTAGCTGCCGCCGAAAACGGAGCGATCGGGAAGGATAATCAGCTCCTCTGGCGGTTACCTGACGACCTGAAACGTTTTAAACAACTTACATTAGGACATCCGATGATCATGGGTCGGAAGACGTTCGAGTCCATTGGAAAACCGCTGCCGGGACGGACCTCGATTGTGATCACCAGGAGTACCGATTTCGCATTCGAAGGCGTAGTAGTTGTACATTCTCTTGAAGAGGCATTGAAAAAAGCGGAAGAAATTGACGGAAAGGAAGCGTGCATCGTAGGCGGCGGCGAGATTTACCGACAATCGCAAGCCATTGCTACCCACATTTACCTTACCAGGGTACATACCAAAATCGAGGGAGATACTTTTTTCGAAATCGAGAACCCCGACGCCTGGACCGAGACCGAAAGAGCCTTCCACAAGCCTGACGAGCGTCATTTTTTTCCGTTTGAGTTCATTAATTATATTAAAAAAGCTGATAAATAAGTACTTTTGTGCCCTTATAACCCATAGTGACTCAATGAAAGTACCAGAGTAGAATGCAAGTAGAAGTTGACACCCTTACCATTGAACTAAGCACAGTACCTTTCGATAATCGTCCGGTCTTTATCACGGGTAATTTCTGCAAGTGGCTCCCCGACCTTGAAGCTTATCGGATGACCATGGTAAGCCCGGGGCACTACCGCTACCAGTTTGCGGAGGATGAAGAGTTGCCCGATCCGATCGAATACAAATATACCCGCGGGGGTTGGAACCAGGTGGAGCTCGACCGCGCCGGCCGGCCTTACGGCAACCGCTTCATCAAAGCCGGTGAGACGTTCGTCAAAGACAATGTAATCCGCTGGCAATCCGACATTTCGACTAAAACAGATCTTTCACCCCTTGTCGAAACGGTTTCGGAAGCATTTGAAATCACGCAGTTCAACCGCACCCGTCGCGTACGCGTGCTGCTTCCACACGATTATTACGAAAATCCCGACCAGCATTACCCCGTCCTTTACATGACGGACGGCCAGAACCTGTTTGGCCAGGGGTCGGAATATGGTAACTGGGAAATAGACAAAAGCCTCGCAGCGCTCGCGAAGGAACATAAGGCAGGCGTTATTATCGTCGCTGTCGACCATGGGGAAGAAGATCGCGTGCAGGAGCTCTCACCGTATGACAATGCCAAATTGGGCAAGGGTTATGGCGCCAAGTTCCTGCAATTCATCGCCGAACCGCTCAAAACGCACATCGACACCCAATACCGCACCAAACCAGACCGGTTGAACACCGGCATTGGCGGAAGTTCGGTTGGCGGCTTGTTAAGCATTTATGCGGCATTAATGTTCCCCCAGACTTTCAGCAAATTCATGGTATTTTCACCGGCCCTGTGGATTTCCGAAAAGATCTATTTCGACGCCGTGCATTTTTTCGAGCCGTTCGAAACACGCATTTACCTTTATGCTGGCGGCAAGGAAGGCACCCACATGATCCCGAATGTTGCCAAGCTCCAGGAAACGCTCGAAACGCAAAGCTTCGGTTACAGCCGCGTGAAAATCAAATCATCTGTAGACGCCAAAGGCGGACACGACGAAAAGCAATGGAACAAAGAGTTTCCGAAGGCTTTTGAGTGGTTGTTTTATTAAAAAGGAAGAAAGGGCGGCCCGCGCAGGGAGGATGGAGGAATGGAGAAAAGGGAAGTATCAAACCCGATTCTCCCTTTCCTCCATCTCCCCTTCCTCCTTCTTCCTTTTTCAAAGAATATACTGACTCAAGTCCCTGTTCTTCACCAGCGCCGACAACCTTTCCTTCACCATTTCCGCAGTGATGGAAATTTGTGATCCGTCGCCGATGACGTCCGGAATATCGAACATGAAATCGTTGAGGAGCGAGCTCATGACGGTTTGCAGACGACGGGCGCCGATGTTTTCGACCTCGCTGTTTACCTCGAATGCGATCCGGGCGATTTCGCGCAATGCACCGTCTTCGAATTCCAGTTCTACGCCTTCGGATTCCATCATAGCAGCGTATTGCTTCGTCAGTGCATTCTTTGGCGCTTTAAGAATTTGGTAGAAATCACCTTCCGTGAGACTGTTGAGCTCCACCCGGATCGGGAAACGGCCTTGCAGCTCGGGAATGAGGTCGGATGGCTTGGAGACATGGAATGCACCAGCCGCAATGAAAAGAATATGATCGGTCTGGATTACGCCGTGCTTGGTATTCACAGCGCTCCCTTCCACGATCGGCAGCAAATCGCGCTGCACGCCTTCGCGGCTGACGTCGGGGCCGCTTCCGCCGGAGCGGCTGGATGCCACTTTGTCGATCTCATCGATAAAAATGATACCCAGGTTTTCTGCTTTTTTAATGGCTTCGAGTTTTACCTCGTCCATATCGATCAGCTTCGATGCCTCTTCGTCCAAAAGCAGCTTACGCGCTTCCTCGACGGTTACCTTACGCTTTTTACCCCGGCGTGGCATCATATTGCCGATCATCTCCTGGATATTCATCATCGAAACATCGTCGACAGCCCCGCCTATCATGCCAACATTGGGCACCTGGTTTTGCTGAACTTCAATTTCGATTTTCCGGCTATCGAGCTCACCATTACGAATCTTCTCCCGGAAACGCTCACGGGTGCGCTGATTAAGCTCTGCATCACTTTGCGGCATATCCTCCGAACCGTTTTCAGTAACCGGCTTAACCGCCCCTGAGCCATGTACCGGCGGGATCAAGGCATCGAGGATGATGTCTTCCACTGCCTGCTCAGCTTTGATTTTCACTTCTTCCTTCTTCTGCATCCGCACCATGCCTACCGCCTGCTCCACGAGGTCACGGACCATGCTTTCGACATCGCGGCCCACATAGCCGACTTCCGTAAACTTGGAAGCCTCCACTTTCACAAAAGGTGCATCCGCGATCTTGGCCAGCCGGCGGGCGATTTCAGTTTTACCGACGCCGGTCGCGCCTATCATTAATATGTTATTCGGGATAATTTCCCTCTGAATGTCCTCCGGGCTGTTCATGCGCCTCCACCGGTTGCGCAATGCGATGGCGACATTGCGTTTTGCGTCATTTTGTCCGATAATATATTGGTCAAGCTCGAAAACGATCTGACGCGGTGTAAGGCGGTTAAGGTGTTCTGTCATTTTGTTTGCTATGGATTCGAAACTCTCTTTGCCGGATCCCCCTCTTTCAGAACGCGATGCGGTAAACAGAGTTTATGTGTGAAAATTTCGTAAAGGCGGTGTGTCGCCTCCGTTCGTCAACGTTAAAAAGAATTATGCCGGTACAAAATGGCAGAAAACCTGCCGTTGGGAAATCTTTGGCTCCATTACTTTTTGTTCTCTGCCCTTCGATTACTTTTGTCCCTGCATTTGAATTCCGAAACCAATATAAAAAAGAATTATCCCCGACATGAAAAAACTCCTGTCCTGCCTTTTTACCATTATTGCCTCATTGCAATTATCCTACGGGCAAGGAACCGCCAATCTGGTCGACTACGTAAACCCTCTGATGGGCACGCAATCGAAATTCAGCTTATCGGCCGGTAACACTTATCCGGCGATTGCTCTGCCCTGGGGAATGAACTTCTGGATGCCCCAAACCGGTAAAATGGGCGACGGATGGGCTTATATGTACGACGCCGAGAAAATCCGTGGTTTCAAGCAAACCCACCAGCCCAGCCCGTGGATCAACGACTACGGCCAGTTCGCGATCATGCCGATTACCGGCAAGCTGAAAATCGACGAAGAAAGCCGCGCCAGCTGGTTCTCGCACAAAGCCGAAACGGCAAAGCCGCATTATTATAAGGTATACCTGGCAGATTATGACGTCACCACGGAAATCGCGCCGACCGAGCGTGCCGCGCAGTTCCGCATAACCTTCCCGAAGGCCGATACTTCGTTTGTACTTTTGGATGCATTTGACAGGGGTTCTTATGTAAAAGTCCTCCCCAAAGAGCGTAAAATCATTGGTTACACCACCAAAAACAGCGGCGGCGTGCCTGCCAATTTCAAAAACTACTTCGTTCTGGTTTTTGATAAACCATTCACATTCTCCTCCGCATTTCACGGCAAAACTCTGGCGAAAGACACGCTGGAACTCAGTGCCGCCCATGTAGGTGCAGTAGTTGGTTTTAAAACAAAAAGAGGCGAGCAGGTGGGTATCAAAGTGGCATCCTCTTTTATCAGTCCCGAACAAGCAGAACTGAATCTCCAACGCGAGCTGGGCAGTGATTCTTTTGACGCCACCAAAGCAAAAGGCGAACAAGCCTGGAACACCGAGTTGTCGCGCATTAAAGTAGAAGGCGATAATATTGATCAGATCCGCACTTTCTATTCATGCTTGTACCGCGTACTGCTGTTCCCGCGGAAATTCTATGAAATGGACAAAGCCAACAAAGTGGTGCATTACAGTCCTTACAATGGCGAAGTGCGCCCGGGTTATATGTTCACCGACAATGGTTTCTGGGATACTTTCCGTGCAGTGTTCCCATTCTTCACGCTAATGTACCCGACATTAAATTCGCACATTATGGAGGGCTTGGCCAATGCATATGACGAAAGCGGCTTCCTGCCTGAATGGGCCAGCCCCGGCCACCGCGATTGTATGATAGGCTCCAACTCCGCTTCACTCATCGCCGATTCGTATATCAAAGGCATCCGCGGCTATGATATCAATAAACTGTATGAGGCTATTCTGAAAAACACACAGAATGCAGGTCCGGTAAGCTCGGTAGGGCGTTTCGGACATGAATATTACAATGAGCTGGGGTACGTTCCTTATGATGTAAAAATCAATGAGAATGCAGCCCGTACACTGGAATATGCCTATGCTGATTTTTGCATTGCCCAATTGGCGAAAGAGTTGAAAAAGCCGCAGTCCGAAGTTGATCTGTATCTGAAAAGAAGCCAGAATTACAAAAACCTGTTCGATCCTGAAACGAAATGGATGCGCGGTAAGAACAAGGACGGCAAGTTCCAGTCACCATTTAATCCATTCAAATGGGGCGATGCATTTACAGAGGGCAACAGTATTCACTACACCTGGTCGGTTTTCCAGGACGTGAAAGGGCTGATCAACCTCGTAGGCGGTCGCGAAGCATTTGTACAGAAACTGGATACGGTTTTTACATTACCTCCGGTATTTGACGACAGTTACTACGGCTTCCCGATCCACGAAATCCGCGAAATGCAGATCATGAACATGGGTAACTACGCGCACGGCAACCAGCCGATCCAGCACATGATTTACCTGTATAATTACGCGGGAGCACCTGACAAAGCACAATACTGGACAAGGCAGGTAATGAAGCGCCTTTACCAGGCTACGCCGGACGGCTACTGCGGCGACGAAGACAATGGCCAGACTTCAGCATGGTACGTGTTCTCATCACTCGGCTTCTACCCTGTCACTCCGGGCACAACGCAATATGTAATCGGCTCGCCGTTGTTCAAAAAAGCGACTCTGACAATGGAAGACGGCAAGAAATTCACCATCGAAGCCCCCGCCAGCAGCGACAGCAACCTGTACATCCAGGGGGCCAAGCTGAATGGCAAGGCCTACGACAAGACGTATCTTGAACACGGCGATATTCAGAAAGGCGGAAGCGTGCAGTTCGACCTGAGCGGCAAGCCTTCGAAAAGCTGGGGAACGAAGCCGGAAGCCGCACCTTTCTCGCTCACGAAATAACAATGGCGCGAAGCTCCTGCTTCGTGCCGCATATTCGCAGGCCTCCGGCCGGTCAGGTATGCAAGACCGGCCAGAGGCCTGCGAATAGTGTGTGCAAAGCAGGAGCTTCGCAGCATCTTAACCCAAACATCACCATGAAACTATTGCTAACACTACTCTCAACCGCCATTTTCTGCGCCGCGATTCCGCGCACGCAGGACGACGAACTTGCCAAAAGCATCGAACGTGGTAAAATGGTTTACTCCGAAAACTGCATTTCCTGCCATATGGGCACCGGCGAGGGCATTACGGCCACTTTCCCACCGCTCGCCAAATCGGACTACCTGATGAAAACGCCCGAGAATGCGATCCAGGCGATCAAGTTCGGGCTGATTGGAAAGGTGACGGTAAATGGCGTGTCCTATGATAATATGATGCCGGAGCCGGGCCTTGCCAACGAACAAATCGCCGATGTGATGAATTACATCATGAATTCATGGGGCAATTCATCGGAAAAAAAGATGATTACCGTGAAAATGGTGGAAGCGGTGAAACCCGCAGAAGAAAAATAGCGGCGACATTTCATGCCGTATGCAGCCGCATCGCCTAGTGGGACGATGCGGCTTTTTTATGGCTAAAATATTTATGTAACAAACAGTTGACTACTATTTTAAATAAATCTAAATAAAACCTTGCCTCATAAGGTTTCCCGACAGATATTTGCGGCTCGTTAACTATTTAGTCCAATTTTAGATAAATGAAAAAATTTTATATTTTCTTCCTATTACTGCTGATAAGCGTTTCCGCATTTGCGCAAAACGGCAGAATATCAGGACAGATACTCAGCTCGGATGGACAGCCGGCCGAGCAAGTTTCAGTCGGAATAAAAGGATCTGCCCGCGGCGCCGTCTCTGACAATCAAGGAAAATTCACAATTGAAAGAATTAAACCCGGAAGCTATACATTGCTCGTAAGCTTCGTAGGGCTTGCCACCGTTGAAAAGGATGTGGAAGTAGCGGCCGGAGAAACGGTGAGCGTTTCTTTCACCCTCGCCGAAAGCGCCAATGAATTGCAGGAAGTGATCGTCAAAAGCGGTACTACTTACAAATCGGATCAGTTCTCATCCAGTATGAAACTCCTCACCCCGATTCTGGAAACACCTCAGAATGTACAGGTTGTCACCTCAAAAGTACTGGCCGACCAGCAGGTGATCAGCATGAGTGATGGTCTGATCCGCAATGTCAGCGGTGCGGTCCGTCTCGAACACTGGGGTGATATGTACGCCAATATCAGCATGCGCGGCTCGCAGATCCAGGCTTTCCGCAATGGTTTCAATGTCGTAAATTCCTACTGGGGGCCGTTGACAGAGGATATGAGTTTCGTCGATCACATCGAATTCGTAAAAGGCCCTGCCGGCTTTATGCTTGCGAATGGCGACCCGAGCGGTTTGTATAATGTAGTAACCAAAAAACCTACCGGTCAGACCAAAGGCGAAGTTGGTTTCAATGTGGGCAGCTTCGGCCTTTACCGTGCTACCCTCGACCTCGATGGTAAATTGAGCAAGGATAGCAAATTCCTGTACCGCCTTAATGTAGCAGCACAAAACAAAGGTTCATTCCGTCCGTATGAATACAACAACCGTTACAGCATTGCTCCGGTCATTTCTTACCAAATCGACGAGAAGACTAAGTTGACGGCCGAATATACACTGCAATATGCGAAAATGTCGAACGTAGGATCGTTCTATGTATTCTCACCCGACGGCTACGCTACGTTGCCGCGCGATTTCACGACAATGGCTCCCGGCATCGCCCCGACCAGAATCAACGACCAGAGTGTGTTTGTGAATTTACAGCACCAGCTCAACCCCAACTGGAAACTGACTGCGCAGGTGGGCTATTTCAATTACAACCAGACCGGCAGCAGCATGTGGCCGGATTCTATCAAATCGAACGGTCTTATGTACCGCGGCGTAGGTCTCTGGGATGCGAAGAGCGAAATGACACTCGGGCAGGTGTTTATCAATGGCGACATAAAAACCGGTGCGGTAAGGCACCGTATTCTGGGTGGTATTGATGTTGGCAGCAAACACTACTTCGCCGACTGGTCGCAATCGTACGCGCTGGACTCTGCCGGTGCTGAATTCGACCCTAAAAACCCCTACTATGGCACGCCGGTAATGGGTTACCCCACATTCGATCGCTCCATGCCCCTTGAATCGCGCGCAGCAGCCGGCGGAGGCTTGCAGGACCAGAACTATACAGGTCTTTACCTGCAAGACGAACTCGGTTTCCTCGATAACCGCATTCGTCTGACACTGGCTGGTCGTTACACTTATGTGAAGCAGTCGGCATACGGCGGCCCGAACCAGGAAGCGAAGCACTTCACCCCGCGTGTCGGCCTGAGCGTTTCGCTGACGAGGAATACCTCATTATACGCATTGTACGATCAGGCATTCATCCCGCAATCCGGCCGTTTGATCGGCGGCGGTTCGGTGAAACCCATTACCGGAAACAACACTGAGTTCGGGGTAAAACGCGACTGGGCGGAAGGCCATTGGAATACGACTCTTGCATTCTACAGAATTTTGAAAAACAACGAGCTCACTGGCGATCCTACCAATCCGAACTCAGGCCTGAGCATGGTATTGGGCCAAAAAAGAGCCCAAGGCGTTGAATTCGACCTTCGCGGCACGATCATCAACGGCCTTAACCTAACCGCCAACTACGCTTACACCATTTCAGAAGTAACGAAAGTGGCCGAGGGTGTAACGGACATGAAAGTAGGTGATTTGATTCCTGGGTATGCCAAGCACACAACCAATGCCTGGTTGAGCTATAAGGTACAACACGGCTCGCTGAAAAACGCGGGTATCTCTGCGGGCTTCACTTATCTGGCAGGACGTGCTACCACCAACTGGTCGACTACCAATAGCAGCCTCAACCAGCCTGATTATTTCAAACTGGACGGAGGTGTGTTTTGGGAGAAAAACAACATCCGCCTGACAGCGAACGTGTTCAACATTCTGGACAAATACCTGTACAGCGGCGGCTATTACGATTGGTTAAAGGCCTACTACTGGCAAACCGATCCTCCGAGGAATTATCGTTTGAGCGTTACTTACAAGTTTTAATAGGATAGTTAGATTTATGCAAAGAGGCTTCCCGTCGGGAGGCCTTTTTTGTTTCCCCGCCCAATCACACCGCGTGGGCCATCATCAGGTGAGCTCCCTTTTTGAATTTCCCGGCGAGTGCATCATATTGTTCATGAATGTCTTTGTGTGATGCAAATGCTTGTCCTGCCCGTGTAAAAGCAGTCAGTTCTGAAAAGTCTTTCACGGCACCCAACGCCTTCAACCCCATCATAGCGGCGCCTACCGCGCCTGTTTCGACTGTTTCATTCAGTTTCACCGTCTTACCAAACACGTCCGAAAGCATCTGTACCCAGGCAGCACTCCGGGCGAAACCGCCATTGGCATAGATCGTGTCGATTTCCTGCATTTCCATCAATATTTTGGCAATACTGTAAAGATTCAGCAAAATACCTTCCATGACCGCCCGTGCGAAATGCGCGCGTGTATGCGTAATGTCAAGTCCCGAGAACCCGCCGCGCACAGAGGAACTCCAAAGCGGTGCACGCTCTCCCAACAGGTATGGGTAAAAGAGCAATCCTTCCGCGCCTGGTTTAATCCCCTCGGCTTCCTTGAAAACCGCCTCGTACGACTCCCTGGGGAAGAATGTATTCATAAACCATTCAAAAATGACAGCTCCGTTATTGGATGGCCCTCCTACGATATAGGCCTTCTCATCGAGCACGTAGCAGAAAGTCTGCATCAGCGGGTCGGAGAATGGCTTTGCTGAACATATGCGCACGGCTGCGCTGGTACCGATTGTGACGGCCATAGAGCCGTTCCTAATGGCACCGCTGCCGAGATTGGCCAGGCAACCATCGCTCGCTCCCATGATCAGCGGAGTGCCCTCCGGCAATTTTGCGGGATTATCGCCGCGTAACTTTACAATATGGTAGGGTGATACTGCCTTGGGCAGTTTTTCTACTTTAAGCCCTAACTTCTTTAATGTGTAATCATCCCATTGCAATTCGCGGATATTGAACATTCCGGTAGCGGAAGCAATGGAATAATCCACCAGAAACTCTCCCGTGAGCCTATACACGATATACTCCTTCACGCCTACGAAGTTGCTTGTCTTCCGGTAAATATCCGGTGCATTTTTCTTCATCCACAGCAACTTGCACACGGGCGCCATCGCATGAATGGGCGTTCCGTTGTTATAGTAAATCTTCTTGCCTACCTGTGACGCCCGCAACCGGGTAGCAATATCAGCACTGCGGTTATCAGCCCAGATAATCAGGTTGGTGAGTTGCTTTCCGTCTTTATCAAGCGCTAACACACCATGCATGGCGGCGCTGAAACAGATACCAACCGGTCCGCCATGGTCCTTGCATTTAGCCGTTACCTTTTTTAACGTCTTGCAGGCTGCCTGAAAAATTTGCTCCGGATCCTGCTCGCTCCAATCCGGGTGCGGATGCTGCATTTCATAACTTTCACTATGCGACGCGAGGATTGTACCCGAAACGGTATCGAAGGCTACCGATTTGACGTTTGTTGTGCCGATATCACAACCGATAATATAGGGCATTGGCAATTGTTTTAGAGGCAAAACCCGCATTCCCGCACGCGGGAAAGACGGTCAGTGATTACTAAAACAAAAGTATGGATTTTGGGGTAACGAACAACCCTACAAAGCCGTAGCCATACGCTCCGTCCTTGTCGCTATGACGAAAGTCTGCACAAACTTCTCATTGCCGTCGGTCAATTCGAAGGTGTATTTACCATCTTTCATCACCGACAAATCGAAATTCTTGTGGTAACGCTTATAAACGAGCGTCTTCTCAACAAAAATAACGTTCTGCTCTTCGTCCCTGATCCGCACCAGCACACGGTCGGTTTTAGGGTATTTGTAACTCAGCTCGAATTGCATCGGTTTGACCTGCATCACGTAAAAATCGGCGAAGTAGGCGTCAGGTTCGGCATTTGTTACCGTTTGGGCGCGGGCAGCAAAGACGCTGCATAAAAAAGCGAGTAAGAAGGTGAAAGAGATTTTCATAGGAGTGAGGTGCTAGGTTTATTAAAATATTTCTATTTCATTAAATCCTCGACTTGCAGAACATAATTCCGAAAATCAATACCTCAAAAATACTTTATACTAAAATAGCATTCAACTACCAAATATAGAGACACTTGAAAGTTATTTAAATAGCCATTTCCATTCTTAGCAGGATACCACGAAACTGTCCATCACTATGCACATTGTTTAAATAGTACAAACTATCTCTGACTCTCAGCAAATTGCACTCAAATCCCGAAATCTGCATTACCGCTGCGCACCAGAACAGATTTCTGAAACAGGACTAAAAAATACAGGTGAATGCGAGAAACTTAACCCCGATTTACTATTTTCGCAGCATCGAAAGCTATTAATACATTCCGAATATGTCTGAAACATCGCATACCGAATCTACTTCGCTGCCAACCTTCGCTTACATCGCAGCGTTCATTATCCTTTTCATCATCCTGGCAGTATTTGGTGACCTGTTCGTATTCATCCTCGGCACCATCGGTCTGGTTGTGACTTTCGCAGCGTTTTACAAAGACAAAAGCCACGACGATCATCACTGACAAGCAGCCCGCGAGGGCATGATCATATTCAACGGACGGCCAGCTCGGGAAGGACATTAATCACCTCCCATTCGAGTTGGCCGTTCGCTTTGTTTACGGTCCAGCTTTCTTCCATCACGCACGTATCTTCCAGGTCGCGGTACTCGGCGACGAGCTTCTCGTTCCGCAGCAGCAATCGCGCAAACCCGTTATACCCCAGCGCACGGCCTTTGATTTCCTTCCTCACCCGTGTGTCGTAATAGTCGATTTTAAATAATTCTCCCGCATCGGGTGGCCTGATTTCGACCGGAAGTCCGCCGTGTCCGATGCAGCGCCCGTAAGCCTGCGGCCCCTTACCATTCCGGTCGAACCGGTATGCTACCAGGCGGTGGTCGTGCCCCCAGATCCAGACAACCGGTCGCTGTGCGTCGCCCATAAGCTTTTGCAACTGCTCGCCGGGCCGGATGTATTCTTCCCGGAATGCCGACATATACGGATGGTGGCTCAGGATTACAATACCGCGCGTGTCGAGCGGATCGCCGATCTTCACCACGTCGCGCAACCATGCCACCTGCTCTTTCCGCAAATGACAATCCGGCGGAGAGAGTATTTCAAGAAAAGGCCTGCCTACCGAGGTATAGCCGGTATCAATGCCGATAATGCGCCAATGGTCGTTCTCCAGACAAAAAAAACCGGCCTGTTGTGTTTTGCGCACATCACCCACTTGCGCATACATCGCGGGAAGCAAATGCTGAAAGAATGCATTGCCATTGGAATACATTTCGTGGTTTCCCGACAACGCCAGACTGCCCGAAGCGCCGTAATACCAGGAGGCGTATGGGGCTGTGAAGTTCTCTTCCACTTCTTTGGGGGTTCCTACGAAGTAAATATCACCCATATGAACGGTGTAATCGGGTGCATGGCGCGCTACAAGGTTCGCAACCGCATCGGATTCGGCCGTATCACTGGCCCAATCCGAAAGCAATGCAATGCTGATCTCATCTCTCGAAGCAATGGAAGACTGCAGCGGGTAAACGCCCGTGTCGCCATTACGCGGGTACGCCTGGTAGGGATGCCTTGCGCCAAACCGGCTGCGCAGGTAATGCCAGGCAAAGCCGATCAGATTGGTTTTGAAAAATTCAGAAATGACATTGGTGACCGACGACGTCTGTTCCACCCGCTTTTCATATAGTTCGAGTTGGGTTTTGGCATGGTTCTCTGCCTCGCTGTGGCCGAGATTGAGGTATTTCTGCGCACGTTCTTCGGAAGTTCCGGGCATAGCGGTCCTTTACATAAATGGGTGTGGATAGTAAATAAAATAATAACCCGCCTAACCTCCGCGATTATAGTCCGATTTTCTTGAAACCCGCCCAGCCGTATGTCACCCAGCGACACATTACCGTTGCTTAAATATTTGATTCCCGTGTTGACAATCGCATTCCTTACCGTTACCTTTCGCGAAATTTATCAACCACCAAACACAAAAATCGAATGAAAAAAATTGCTATTATCTGTATGCTTTTAGTGGCGGGCAAAGTGGCATCCGCGCAAACCATGACGGCCAAGTACATTAAGGATTGGGAGCGCGCAAAGGAATACACTAAAGAATACCTGGATGCAATGCCGGAAGACGGCTACGCCTTGAAACCTACCCCTGAAATCCGGTCGTTCGCGGCGCAGATGGATCACCTTGGAGATGCCAACTACCTGTTTGTTTCGGCAGCAACCGGCAAAGCGAAGCCCGAAGGTTCTCTTGAAAAGCGCGCTGACCAGTCGAAAGAAGCTGTAACTAAAGGCGTGATGGAGAGCTACGACTTCGTGATCGCAGCATTGAAAGGAATGACCGACGCCGACCTCGCGAAGGATGTAAAAGTATTCGGTATGGATATGAAGGCCGGAACTGCATTTGAAAAGGCTTTCGAACACCAGACTCACCACCGCGGACAAACGACCCCTTACATTCGCATGAAGGGTGCTACGCCTCCGAAAGAGAAGTTGTTCTAAAACAAAAATGGCCGGTTCGAACCGGCCATTTTTATTGCTATCATTTACCCCGATAACTTGCTTTTCAGGTTATAGAAATTCAGGGCGAAAAAGCTGTATATTTTCATAAAAAACGGCGGAATGATGAAATCCCGGATCACCTCCTTCTTCCGCTCCGGCGATGGGTCGGCCATTGAAAGGTACTTCACCGCATATTTGACGCGTGGCCAGTAAGTGTCGCCATATTCTCTCGAAAACAGCATTTTATAGTAGTACGTAGCGATATTCTTAGTGAGCCGGTCGTGGTATTTGTATTTCAATTCCTTATCGATATTGGAATACATTTCAATACGGTTGAAAAGGAAATCCTTCCCGTAATGATTATCCGCAAAGCTCGCGCCTCCGCGCTGCTTCCGGTAGACCGACATTACTTCGTCAATATAGCCAATCGGCCCGCGCGTTGCGAGCATGATGTTACGGGGAATATCACCGCTAGTTGATCGGTTCGTCCATTCAGGATCCGGATTTTTAGCAAAATCCTCAGTCCGGAACATCAGGCTCGACGTCGCGATAAAGCAAAGTTCGTCCTCTCCGATAAGGTCATCAACCGTAAATTCTTTCTTATTAATCCAATTGACCAGGTGCGGTGGGGCTGCGTTATCGTCATAAATCACCCTTGCATTATGAAAACAAGCCGAGTAATGCGGATTCGCATCCATCATTTCCACCTGCTTTTGTAGCTTGTCCGATACGATTAGATAATCGTCGCCATCGAACTGGGCAATATATTCGCCTCTGGCAGCGGCAAAGGTCGCCAATGCATTGAATTTCCCGTTCAGGCCCAGGTTTTTCGGGTGCAACAATAGCCTGATTTTATCGGGGAAACGCTGCTGGTATTCGGTTAATATCGCCCGGGTGTTGTCTTTGGAAAAATCATCTCCTACAATAATCTCGAAATCAAATGTAGTCTGCTGCATCAGGATCGAGTCCAGCATTTTTGCTACAAATTTTTCATGGTTGTAGGTGACTACACACACGCTCACTTTTATCATAGTCACTGTTTCATTGAATAAGCGGAGTCGCTCGGCACAAATTTAGCTGAATTCTACTCAAAATCTGTACCCCGCTATTTTACGGTTCGTTTACGGGGAACTCCCGGGCGCATAACGGCAATGCCTCAAAATAAATTCGGCCCGAAATGAATCCGGCGGTGCGATCGTTTAATTTTGATACCGATTTCCACTAATTCCAGAAGAATGCTCGCTTTCTCCACGACCGACAAGCAACCGATATTCCGTAAACCACAGATATTTAACCAGTTCCCTGAATTGGTTGCCGCTGAAAGTACACGCCACGGCGGTGTAAGTACCGGCCATTACGCATCGCTGAACCTCGGCGGATTTCAGGATAGTCCCGAAAATATCATGCAGAACAACCTGATATTCTTCGGAGCACTAGGTATACCGTTTGAAAACGTCGCAAAAGCGAATCAGGTGCATGGCACCGATATTGTAACGGTTACATCTCCGGCGCGTTTCGAGGGATTCGACGCCCTTGTAACCAACGTAGCAGGCATTCAGCTCGCGGTTACTGTCGCCGATTGCACACCTATCCTGATTTACGACCCCGTAACGGGTGCGGTGGCGGCCATTCATGCCGGCTGGCGCGGTACAGTAGGCGGCATTGTAGAAAAGACCGTCGCTACCATGCAGAAAAATTACGGCACGCGAGCCGAAGATTGTTTCGGATATGTAGGCACCTGCATTGATGAATGCAGCTTTGAAGTGGGTGAGGATGTTGCGCAGCATTTCACCCCGGCCTATAAACGCCGGGACGAAGGAGCCGGTAAATTTTTCGTCGACCTGAAAGCCTCCAACCGCGACCAGCTGACCCGCAGTGGTATAAAGCCTGAGCAAATAGAAGTTTCGCCTTATTCGACCGTGATCCACAACCAGGATTACTTCTCACACCGTGCCGAGAAGGGCCTGACCGGCCGCCTGCTCGTTACGATAGGCCGAACCAGCTAATCTAAAAGCAAAACGACCAGCAACGGGATTCCTTTGCTGGTCGTTTTTCAGGCATCTACCTTTTGTTATGCTTTCTCAGGTGCAGGCGCAGGTGCCTCAGTTTTCGGAGCAGCTGCAGGTTTCGCGGCAGGCTTGGCGGGAGCCGCTTTCGGAGCAGCAGCTGGTTTTGCCGCGGGCTTCGGAGCACTAGCTTCTTTACCTACAGTAGGCTTCGCAGGGGCAGCCACAGGCACTTTGGATGAAGCAGCTGCTACCAGCGCTGCTACTTTTTCTTTCTTCTCCGCTTTACTCTTCTTGCCTTCTTTCTTATCCTTTACTTTTTTCTCCGCATTCTTGGCCTCTTTGGCTTTCTTTTTTAGAGTTTCCTTTTCAAACTTGGCTACTTTTTTTGCCAGTTTTGCGGCCGCTTTTTCGATCGATTTCTTTATTTTCTTCGAACCGGCAGTGACTGCTTCAATCTTTCCGGTAAGTGTCTCAGCAATCTCTGTCGATAACTTTTTGGTAGCGGATTTCATAAATCTGATATTAAGAATTTCATAAATAATACATGGAGCCCGGCCCTGTACGGGAGCTGTTTCAGGTCAAAATTGCCGTCAGACAATAACCTACAAATACCCATTATTAATTTATAAATAGCAAATTTTCCGTATTATTTTTATGTTATATTTCTCTTTACAAAATCCCACAATACGATTCCTGCCGATACCGAGACATTGAAAGAATGCTTCGTCCCGAACTGTGGGATTTCCAGACAACCGTCGGATTCTGCGATCGCGGCATCACTCACGCCTTCTACCTCATTACCAAATACAAAGGCATAAGGAACTCCCCTATCCGGCTCGAAATTCTGCAGCAGCATACTTCCCTCGGCCTGTTCTACACACCAGACTTTATACCCCTCCGATTTCAACATTTTAACGGCCTCTGCCGCACTCGGGCATTTCTCCCACGCTACCGACATTTCTGCCCCAAGGGCGCTGCGCGTGATCTCGCGATGCGGCGGCGCCTGGGTGTAGCCGCAGAGGATTATTTTCTCTGCCCGCAGCGCATCCGCAGTCCGGAAAAACGAGCCGATGTTGTTCAGGCTCCTGATGTTGTCCAGCACGATCACAAACGGGAATTTTTCCGACTCCCTAAACTCTTCGACCGACATCCGGTCCATTTCATCTACACTCAGCTTACGCATGAATTTCACTCGATTGATTTCACAAAAAAAGGTTTCTGCACCTGGCACAGAAACCTTTTTCGGTATGGTAAGAATAATTTACTTAATCTTGGTAATCAGCTCTACAATGTTCTTAACGCCCAGTTTTTCGAAAATACGGGCTTTGTAAGTACTGACAGTGGAGAGCTGCAAGTTCAGTTTTTCTGCGATTTTTGCGGTTCCTAACCCCTCCTTCAAAAGGTTCATCACGTCGGTCTCGCGCGGCGAAAGGCTCACGATCGGGTCCGGCATATATTCCTTTGGATTGATGAGACGGTTGATATTCATTTGCTGCATATCTTCGCTCATGTACTTCTTATTATTCAGAACGCTCATAACAGCGGTTTTGAACTCTTCTTCCGGTGCATCTTTCGACAGGTATCCGTCAGCACCTGCTTGAAGGTACATCAAGCCATAGAGTTGTTCGTCATAACTCGAAAACATAAGAATTCTGACGCCTGGCGATTTCGCGCGAATGGTTTCCACCATTTTGGTAGTGTTACCGCCCGGAATATTGATATCCAGAATCAGGAGGTCATAAGCTTTGGTCTCGAGTTCCTGAAGAATTTTATCAAAATCGTCAACGTCCGAAATTGTTGAATCCGGAATTAGTGATTTGAGGAGGTGTTTGGTACCGATTCTTACCACAGCATGGTCTTCGGCGATCAGTATGTGTTTCATGGATGGGTTGGGTCCAATGGATGTAAAAACTACTGGTGTCAAATTAATCCGGACAATCAATTTCCAGCATGATGATTGCCCTTGAACTGAAAATCCTGATTACCAACCAGTACAATTTTGTACATCCTGGTTGAACTGATTTGATGAATTAACAAAAATAGTAATCAGCATTGTATTAAACATAAAAAATATCAAATTAGTATATCAATTATTTATCAAAATCCTTGATCTGAGCACATTTAACACACATACTATAACTTTTGAGCCCGATCAGTAATAGTTTTACACGCACTTCTCTTTGCTCCTGGACCAGCAACGACAGCGTCGTGGATGTATTTCCAATGCAGGAAGCGCCCTTTCCTACGACCGTCCCATGGCTTTTTTTTGGGAAGGAACAACTTGCCATGCAGAGTTCTGACCTAATTTATTCATTTATTCTTACTTCCAAAGAATCCGGTCATATTTTGGCCGTATTTCACTGCCTGCCAGGCGCTCAGCAATGGACTTCCCCGCCGTTAGCCCCGTTCGGCGGCATCATGCCCGTAGCACACTGCCATGAGCGCCAGTTGACATTCCTGCTTTTCTGCATCCGCAAATGGGCAATCCGAATGGGATGCAAAACACTCACCGTGAAAACAGCGCCGGCATGCTACCACCCGCTTACCCACGAAATTTGCCATCGCAGCTACCTCGCCGCCGGTTTTTCTCCCAATCATACCTATTCTAATCATTATATTCCTATTACTGGTCAGCGTTTTGACCAGATTATTGAGCCAGCGGAGCGTCGGCGATTAGCCAAAGGCAAAAACACGGGATTACATATTTATCTGAAACAGGGGTTTTGTGACGAAACAACAGGAACCATGCTTCGCGAATGCGACCGTGCGCACGGCCGACAACTGCGGGTGGCGCCTGGAGAATTGAACCGGATCGTTAGTGCCTCACCCGAAAGCTACGTTACAGTAACGGCTAGAAACGGGGAACAAACCGTCGCCGCGGCGTTACTGGTGCGCGTCGCCAGCCACGTGCTTTACCATTTTCTGTCTGGTTTTCTTCCGGAATTCCGCACCATTAGCCCTTCACTCATGCTTTTTGAAACCGCCTATCAATATTGCGGAAATAACGGCATACAAATTCTGGACCTTGGCATTTCTCTCGACCACCTCGGTCATGAAAAGACATCATTAGCGAGCTTCAAGCGGCGCATTGGTGGCCAGGGATGTCCCAAAATTATTTACGAGGCGATGATCTGAATTTTTACGGGATCGGGAATCTCCGATTCTTTTCGGAAGTTAGAAAAATTACTGACCTTACTACCTCATTCACGTACATTTCCTAAACTATGAGCCTTATTCGTAGGGTTGCCTTCCTTCTCTCTATCATTTACGTTCATTCAGCTGCATTTGCCCAAATCGATCTCGAACGAGGGCTAGTTGGCTGTTACCCGTTTTCAGGAACTGCAGAAGATTACAGTCCGATCGCAAATCACGGAGTCGTATCGGGCGCCCAACTTACCGCCGACCGCTTCGGTAATTCCAATTCCGCCTATCAGTTCGACGGCTACGACGACAGGATTGAGATCGGCGCCGCCGATTTGCAACTTAACAATTTCACTTACTCCGTATGGGCCTATCCCGATTACGCTCCCTCACCCACAACTGCCATGTTTCTGTTCTCGGTCGGGAGCGACTACGGTGACCAGCACATCCTCTTCGGCGACCATTATTCCAATGACAGGCATACCGGCTTTTCACACGGGTCGTACCTGGGTGTTGCCGACAATATCCTGTGTTCAGGACCATCAGTGGAGCCGACCAACCGATGGTATCACCTCGTGCTGGTAAGGGATGACGACAATTACTATTTCTACGTCAACGGCCAAGTGGTTTGCTCCAACAGTGCGAACGGAAAAAACGCTTTCTATGGAGTCAATACCGTGCATGCGATGATTGGCGCACGCAATAATTACGGGCAGGCCTTTTTTGGGCGCCTGGACGACATCCACCTCTATAACCGGCCGTTGAACAAGGCGGAGATAGATGCATTGTATAATGGTCCCAATATTCCTGCAGATCCCATAAACGGTCAGTTAACCGTGGACAGAAACCAGATTTGCGGCGGCGAGCCTGTTTCGCTGAAAGTTGTTTCCGACAAACCAGGCTCTCTTTTTAAATGGCAAGTCGATGATGTGGCACAATCCGAATCGTCATCGGTGCTATTACTAAAAACAGAGAAAAAAACGTTCGACTATCCAATAAAAGTGAACGTGACTGTTGAGTTCGATTTGACGTGCTTCAGCCAACCTGCTCCGTTCGAATTAAGCAAAATACTGCAAGTCAAAAACTGTGTGGATCCACCGGAAGAAGCGTCCTCATTACTGGTTCCCGACATTTTTACACCTAACCATGACGGCAAAAACGATACCTGGAAAATTTACAATGCCGAGGGGGTGGAAACGTTGCGCATTTACATTTTCAACCGGTGGGGTGAGGTAATTTATTATTCCCAAGGTTACACCACCGAATGGGATGGCAAGTACAGGGACAAACTGGTGCCGTCCGGCAGCTACGCATTCCGCATTTTTTCGGGAGAAAAGCTGGTAAAACAGGGTAGCCTCATGATAGTTTACTAGATCCAGCCATCGGAGGGACGTGTCAGGAACGTTTTGCTTACAGGGGGCAAATAGCTACATTAGCAGCCAAAATCTGCCCGGCCTGGCATAAAACCTCGAACAGCCTGATGAAGTTAAAGACGATCAAGACCATACTGAGTCACCCTTTAAATCAGAAAAACAAACTCCCGGCCTTGATGACGTTCTTCAAAAGAGGGATTGTCATTCGCTTGCATCACCACCCGATGGTGTACCCATTTCTCGAAAACACTTCACTGGTAGTCGAAAAGGGAATGTCCAGTGCCGAACTTCAGATTTATACAGGGCTGTATGACCTTCACGAAATGCTCTTCCTTACGCATTACCTGCGTCCAGGCGACACGTTCGTGGATGTAGGCGCCAATGTGGGAGTATACACGATCCTGGCTGCGGGCGTAGCGGGGGCCAACACAATCGCATTTGAGCCGATCCCGTCGACGTTCTCGAAATTAAAAAGAAATGTAACCTACAATCAGCTGGAAAGCCTGGTTGACCTGCGCAACCTTGGGGTAGGTGATAAGGAGGGAAAACTGGTCTTTACCAACAATTTAGACGCCACCAACCACGTAATCACCAACAGTCATGAATCCGCAGGCGCTACTATACAAGTTCCCGTTGACACGCTGGACCACCTGTTGGCAGACAAAACGGCGAACTTTTTGAAGATCGATGTAGAGGGCTTTGAGGCCAATGTCATCAACGGCGCGCCCAATACCTTGTCCAATCCCAATTTGAGGGTGATCATTATGGAAACGAATGGCCTCTCAGATCAATACGAGTTTGGACAAAATTACCTCCATAACAAGCTGCTGGACCTGGGATTTGTTCCGCACAGCTATGATCCATTTAAAAGAATCCTGCAAAAACTGGAAACCACCGGCTCCCACGACACCATTTATTTACGCGACCTGGAATTTGTACAGGAACGCATCAAAAGTGCACGAAGAATCCGGTTCCGGAAAATGGACATTTAATTATGCCGCGCTTCGGATCATTTACCATTCACGTAGGGCAGCCGCTTTTTGGCTGTCTCAAAAAGCGCCCTTATCTCCGGCGAAACATCCAGTTTAAGTATCAAAATTGCGAAAGCCACGCATAAAAACGCCGACCGGAGCACGATCGCGATCATGGCCGACAATTTGGAAATAGTATATGCCGGTTCAAGAAAAGTGCATAAATACAACACAGCCAGCACCAGTACAACTTTCACGGTTCCCTGCGAGAAAGGCTGAACGCCAAATTTACGCCAGACCAGAAATAACCTCGACATTGAATAAAGAAACGTCGTGATCATGGTAGCTAACGCAGCCCCGATAAAACCATACATGGGTATGAACAAGACGTTCAATAAAAAGCCCAAAACAGCCGACCCCAGAATGAGGTACGTTGCATATTTATAAAACCTCGAATAGAGGATTATTTCCGTATTGAGCCCTGTTCCGGTATCGAATACTTTTACCAATGCCAGGAAAAGCACCACGAGCTTACCTTCGCGATAGGTTTCGCCTTTGGGAATGAGCAGGAAAATATCATCAATACTGCTCCATATCAGCAAAAAGAATAATCCTCCTGCGATCAATTGGTTCAATGCTGATTTGACGTTGATCTGACGAACAAATTCATAATCTTCCTTTCCCAGGGAGGTAGATAATAAAGGAATCGATATTTGTGAAATAGCTTTCTTGGGTATTTCAATTACCCCGGCTATATATGCGGCAATGATAAATATTCCTGTCTGAATAAGCCCCCGCTCTCCCGCCAGCATCGAGCGGTCGATAAAAAGCATCAGGTTTACGCCTATGCCGCCGAGGATTGAGAAACTTCCGTAGGCGAGCATGCTTCTGAATAATGGCCTGGTGAGTATTTCCGGATTGGGTTTAAACCAATACCATTTTCCCAACCTGTGAATATAAACGATTAGAGAGATCAGGGCCAGCCCATAAGACGCGATCAGCATCCAGAGCATTACCTGGAAGCTCACCCAACCGAATCCGAACATCAGAATGACCATTATGTTGGCCAATCGCAGGAAAACTTCACGGATAAAATTGGGAACTGCAATGCGCGAATTATTCCGGCAATAAGATTCCAATACAGCCAGGTATAGCCAGAATATCGTCAGAGGAATTACCAGAATATGGTATTTGATCAATAACGGGGAATTTTCGGAATAATACTCTTGTATCCATCCCGAACATAGCAGGTAAAGGATCGTGAATAATAAACCTCCCACAAACGGCAAACCTAAAAGGAGTGGCAATATGCCATTGTGCCCGGAATCGTCATCCCTGAAGTTTGCAAAAAACTTGTCCGCGATAAGCGGCGTACCCAAATGTGCAAAAGCAGCAAAAAGTAAACTGTTCTCGAAAAGCAGCCGGGTCAGCGCCAATTCTTCTACCGAAAGAAATTTGGTAGAAACATACATTTGATTAATAATTCCAATCCCAACCCCGATATAGGAGCCAATCCCCGCCTTTAAGCTTTGTCGAACAACAATTCCCACATCAATCTATTTTAAATACTTCTTTTGGATTATTTGCACAATACGGTCCGATGCAAGGCCGTCCCATAGCGCAGGCAAAGAAGTTTGGTTCTTCTCTCCGTTTATAACTTCACTTATAATACCCATCCCATAAGCCACGTCCAAATCACCCACAAGTCTGTTCGTCCCCTCCCGGATTGTCGATGGACGTTCCGTGGACTTCCTGAAAGTCACACAGGGCACGCCCAAAAATGTAGTTTCCTCCTGCACACCGCCAGAATCGGTGATCACAAGAGCTGCATTGGAAATCAGATTAATAAATTCCAGATAACCCTGGGGTGGCAGCAAATACAAATCGTTGCAATTTTCGAGCTGATTCCAGAATTCATGACTGATAAGGTTCGATTTTGTCCTGGGATGAACCGGAAAAACCACCGGCCTGAGTTTACACAAGTTTTGTATCAAATCCACCAGCAATGCCAGGCCTGCAGGCGAGTCTACATTCGACGGCCGATGCATCGTCAACGCCACATAACTACCTTTTTCCAATCCCAAATCTTTCAGCAATGCGAGCTCCGATATTTTTTCCCGGCAAGAAACCAGCGAGTCGATCATTACATTACCCACGAAATGGATCTTGCCCGGTGCTATACCTTCATTTTGCAGATTGCTCACAGCCGCTTCCTCTGAAACAAAAAGCTCGTCGGACATATGGTCGATCAAAATGCGGTTGACTTCCTCGGGCATGCTTTTGTCGCCGCTCCGCAATCCGGCCTCCACATGCGCCAGCTTTATGCCTTCTTTCGCCGTCACCAATGCGCAGGCCAAACTCGAATTGACGTCGCCGACAACCACCACGAGGTCCGGGGTTTCGCTCGAAAGCACCTTTTCGAAAGCCAGCATGATTTCTGCCGTCTGTCTGGTGTGGGAACCGCCGTGAATGCACAAAGAGAAATCCGGTTCAGGAAGGCCTAGCTGCGTCAGGAATACCTTGTACATGGCATCGTCGTGGTGCTGACCTGTATGAACCAGGCTGACGGAAAATCCCGGATATTTTGAGAAGGCTCTGTACAGGGCCGCTACCTTCACAAAATTGGGCCGCGCGCCCATCACGCATATTATTTTCAACGACTTCGACGACAGTTTTTCTGCAAAGGTAGTACAGTTTGGCCACCAAAACTCGCCGCCCCGACATTTTACTACTTTCGCATTTGTTGTGATTTAGAAACGATTCGGCCTACTTTTGCAACGATAACAGACAAATGAGCTCATGCGCGCCCATGCCCCGATCGTTCTTTTTTGCTATAACCGCCCCTGGCATTTGCAGCAGACCGTCAAGAGCCTGCAAATGAATGCGCTCGCTTCCGAAAGCGAATTGTATATTTATTCCGACGGGCCAAAGTACACGCAAGAGGCGGAAGCTGTGAAAGAGGTGCGCGAGTACATTTCGGGCATTACGGGTTTCAAAAGTGTAACGATCTTCGAATCTCCGCAAAATAAGGGTCTGGCGGTTTCTGTGATCGAGGGAGTCAGCTATGTGCTTTCCAAACACACTGATGTGATTGTACTGGAAGACGATATGCTGAGCACCACAGATTTTTTGTCATTTATGAACCAGGCGCTGGACGTCTATGCCGGGCGATCTGATATTTTTTCGGTAACCGGTTACACTCCACCTATCGACGTTCCGGAAAGTTACCCGCATGACCTGTACCTGGTACCGCGGGCAAGCTCCTGGGGCTGGGGAACCTGGGCACACAAATGGGCAAAGGCCGATTGGCAGATGCGTGATTTTCAAAGCCTGAAAAACGACGACAAAAGGCAAAATGCGTTTAACCAGGGCGGTGACGACCTGTGGCCAATGCTGGCCAAGCAACAAAAAGGCGTGATCGATTCGTGGGCTATCCGCTGGACTTATTCACAGTTCGCCAACGACGCGTATGGACTTTATCCGGTCCATTCCAAAATCAAAAATATCGGAACCGACGGCAGCGGCACTAATTTCACTTTCAAATCCGGGGAATACGGAGAAGAAATGGCGGAAGGAGACGTGGTTATGCCCCCCGATTTGAAACCTGACGCTGGTTTGATCACTGCATTCCGGCAATATTACCGGTTACCTTTCCTTTTAAAAATCAAAAACCGGGTCAAATACGGCATTTGACCTACTATACATATGTATTGGCTCCGTTACCTGCTTAAAGAACCTTATCATGCCCTCGGCTCGGCCCGGAACCGGGAATTTATGGCATTGCTGCTCAAATACGGCAACCGCACCCGCTACAAGCTGACGGACGTCGCATTCGGCGGATTCAAACTTAAAGTCCCCGATACCATGTCGTTCGTTTGGCAGCATAAGGAAATCTTTGCAGACGAGTTCTATTACTTTGAAACCAAGCAATCCCAACCGGTGATTTTCGACTGCGGTGCGAATATTGGAATGAGCGTTCTGTATTTCAAAAGACTGTTCCCCAAAGCCAGATTGCTTGCATTCGAGGCTGAGCCCGCAATTGCCTCGCTGTTACGCCACAACCTTGGAAGCAATGGCGTGAACAATGTCGAGATTATTGACAAAGCCGTGTGGATCAATGACGATGGCATTTGGTTCGGCAGCGAATCGGCGGATTCTTCTTCCATTTATTCGACCGCCCAAAAGCGAAAAATCGATTCCATTCGCCTGAAAGACTTTCTGGAAAAGGAAAGCCGGATTGATTTTCTGAAAATGGATATTGAAGGAGCTGAGATCGACGTATTGCATGATTGCCGGGACTCACTCGCGCATGTGCAAAACCTTTTCGTGGAATTCCACTCCTACATCGGCAATGCGCAGGGCCTGGCTGATGTGGTGAAGGTTTTTGAAGAGAACGGTTTTCGTTATTATGTGGATACCAATCAGCACCGGCTCCGGCCATTTGTGAACCATCGCTACCGTGGTAACGACGTGATGGATTTGCAGCTGAACATCTTCGGATGGCGGGAATAAACACCGGTCACAGTCTTGAATCGACCATATCTTGTGGTAATACTGATTTCAAATCGAATACGACCGAATCCGGGACGGTAAACTCGCCGAACTCCATTGTCTTGAACTCCTGATGCGCCACGGCCAGGACAACCGCCTCGTACGTGCCCGCGGGCTTGTCCAGCAATGCAATATTATACTCTTCCAGTACCTGCTCTCCCGACGCCCAGGGATCGTACACTTCCACCCGCATGCCGAAGTCGGTAAGCTCGCGGTAAACATCGATAACCCGCGTATTGCGGATGTCGGGGCAATTCTCCTTGAATGTAATACCAAGAATCAGCACACGGCTGCCTTCGATCTTATGCCCTTTGCGGATCATAAGCTTCACCAGCTTGTTAGCCACAAATACACCCATCATATCATTTACCCTACGGCCGGAAAGGATTACCTGTGGATAATATCCCAACGACTCTGCTTTGTAAGCCAGATAATACGGGTCGACGCCAATGCAGTGCCCGCCGACAAGCCCCGGTTTGTATTTCAGGAAATTCCACTTCGTAGCAGCGGCTTCAAGCACCTCCGTGGTATCGATATTCATCCGGTCGAAAATCAGCGCCAACTCATTTACAAACGAGATATTTACGTCCCGCTGCGCATTTTCAATTGCCTTCGAGGCCTCCGCTACTTTAATACTGGACGCCAGGTGCGTACCTGCATCAATCACCGACGCATACAGACTATCCACGAAACGAGCCGTTTCCGGCGTTGAGCCCGAAGTTACTTTTTTGATTTTTGTGAAAGTGTTAACCTTATCCCCCGGATTGATGCGTTCAGGCGAGTAGCCACAGAAAAAACCTTCATTGAATTTCAAGCCACTTTCCCGTTCCAGCACTGGCACGCAATCGTCTTCGGTACAGCCAGGATAAACTGTGGATTCATAGATTACCACATCGCCTTTTTTTAGCATTTGTCCAATCATTGCACTGGCTCTCAGCAGATGAGTGAGATTGGGCTTTTTGTAATGATCTACGGGCGTGGGGACAGTCACGATAAACACGTTGCACTCCTTCAATGCCTCATCATCCCACGAAAACGTCAGGTTAACAGCCTCACGCAGATCCTGACGGGATATTTCCTTGGTCGTGTCATAAGCATCTTTCAGCTCCTGAATGCGCCTTTTTTTGATATCGAAGCCGGTTACGGGATACTTTTTGCTAAAAGCGACGGCCAGCGGCAAACCGACATAACCAAGTCCGATAACGGCAATTCTCACATCTGATCCGAGTAACATGGAAGGTACTTTATTGAATGTTCGCCCATAAAACTAGGCATATTTCAGCCTACCAAAAAATTATCAACGAACGTGTGACCAAAGTGAAATGCGAGCGTATTTGAATAAAGTGGTCATAACTATTCTTGGTAATCTTTATGGAATTAATGGTTATTCAAAACAAAGTTCACACGCTTCGCGGATGCAAAATCATGTTGGACTTTGATCTCGCAGAATTGTATGAAATTGAAACAAAAGCTTTAAAACAAGCCGTTAGGAGAAACATCGAGCGGTTTCCTGACGATTTCATGTTCGAGCTAACACGGGAAGAGTACCTTTCTCTAAGGTCACAAATTGTGACCTTAGAGAAAGGTAAAGGGCGTCACGCGAAGTATCTGCCTTTCGCCTTTACCGAACAGGGAGTAGCCATGTTATCGAGCGTTTTGAACAGCTACAAAGCGATACAAGTGAACATCACGATCATGCGCGCATTTGTAAACATCCGGCAGCATTATATTGATTCAAAGGAACTTGGAGCTCGAATCGACAAGCTGGAAGATGAAATGCAAATAAAATTCAACGACATCCACCAGGCACTCAGCTACCTTTTAGAACCACCGCAGAAGGAAAGAAGGCAGGTCGGTTTCAGGCAGAAGTCAGCAAAATAAAATACGCACGATCACCGGTTCAATCTCAATGTGCGTACGGGTTCGGCGGGAAAATATGCACTTGAAAACCCTCCTTTTGCATAGCCTTCATAACTTGTTCGGAAGGCAGTTTCTTGAAGATAACAGCGCACAACACCTGCGAAGGCATTAGTGAAGCCTTTACAAGAAAGTTATGGAACGCAAGCTTTCGCTTGATCTTACGGAACGCCGGCGAAGAATCGTCCGCCTTTTCACGACCATAGGACGGATGATAGTAATTGTTGTTGATACCCTTAAAAGCGACCGCCGGTAAGCCAATCCCATTCGCAAGCTTATCCATTTCCCGCTCCGACAGCTTGAAAACGTAGTTCCCCACTGTTTCGAAAGAATACCTGTTTTTCCAATATTTTTGCAGCGCCTTGGTATCGAAGCGATCGAAAATATTTCTTAATGCCAACAAAAAGGGCATTTTCGAGATCGGATCATGCGGCTCGACCAGGATCACAGCCTCGCGTGCGACCCGCAGCATCTCGTATACGCCCAGGTACGGACGCGGGAAATGATGGTACGCCTCCTTGCAGAAAACATAGTCGAAGCTATTGTCGGCAAATGTCAGGTGCTCTACATTCTCTACCGCATATTTTTCAATGAATCCTCTTTCTTTCGATAACGGCAAAAATGTGCCTGCAATGTCGCTCGCGGTAGCATCCAATCCTTTTTTGAAAAAATGATTGGCATCAAAACCATAACCATCCCCGACCGTCAGCCACGACTTCTTTTCGCTCACAAACGGGTCCGTCAGGTCCAGCATGCGCTTGTGAATCCAATGGTTAATGGTATGATTCGCATTATCGTATTCCCACAATTCGATGACCTTGTTCTTCGCCTCCTGAGTTCCGAATTGCAACTCATACCATTCCGAATGCGCTTCGTGGCTTCGTTTTTCGCTTGACATTTTTACGGGTTACTGATTTGGCGATAAAGATAGTTTCATCGAATAAAAAAGTATTTAAAGGCAGAACTATTAATTTTACCCGAATGGAATGCCTCATGGAATACTGCCTGAAACAAACATCCGGCCAAAACACGAATTATCGATAGCGATCAAATGGTGCTTCAACTAAGTACTTTTCACTGGGAAGGAGGCGCCGGGGTCGCGGCGGCAAGGTTGCACCAGGCGTTACTTAATGCGGAGGTCGATTCGCGTTTGATGGTCTCGGAAATCTCCTGCCCCGGCCCGCAGACCACTGCCTGGGCGGATAGCCCCTGGAAATCCAAAAAGGCGTGGGCGAATTTCGTCATGGAAAGGCTAAGTTTCCTTCCCTATGAAAAAGACAAATCGGTCCGTTTTGCCTTTTCTCCCGCTGTGATCGGAGCCGATATTGCCGATCACCCGCTCGTCAGGCAAGCCAGCGTCATTCATTTGCATTGGATCAATTTTGGATTTCTTTCGCTCCAGTCGCTCGAAAAACTGTTTGCGCTTGGGAAACCGATCGTATGGACATTGCATGATATGTGGGCATTTACCGGCGGCTGTCATTATAACCGCGGCTGCGAGCGCTATCTTTCGCATTGTTGCTATTGCCCTTACCTCAAAAAGCCAGGCAGATACGATATTGCATTTGCCCAATTCGAGAAGAAATATGGTCTTTTTCAAGGAGTGCCTGTAACATTCGTTTCTCCCAGCCGGTGGCTGGATAGCCTCGTTCAAAATGCCGCTTTGACCAGTGGTATGCCCTCGCAGGCCATCCCGAATTGCATCGACACCGATTTTTTCAAACCCGGTAACCACAACGAAGCGCGAAAAGCATTCGGTCTACCCGCGGATAAGAAACTGCTCCTTTTCGCCGGAGCCAACACACAGGATCCACGCAAAGGGTTTACATACTTTCAGGAAGCAATACGCCACCCCAATCTCGCGGACACCGAAGTGATGATCCTTGGCAAAGGGAAGGCTGACGATTTCAGGGATATGCCGGTAAGGGCGCATTTTCTGGGCAAAATCTCAGACGCAAGTCAAATGGTACAAGCCTACAGTGCAGCCGACATGCTCATAGTCCCTTCGCTGGAAGACAACCTCCCGAACACGATTATGGAGGCCATGGCATGTGGAACACCGGTCGTAGGTTTCAACACCGGTGGCATTCCGGAAATGATAGATCATCTGGAAAATGGCTTCGTAGCCGCACCCAAATCTGCGCCTTCACTTTCGGAGGGTATCGAATGGGTGTTGAAACACAATGGCGATGGTCGCATTTCGGCGAATGCACGCAGGAAGGTTTTGGAGCATTATTCGGAGACAGTGGTCGCCAGGCAGTATTCCCAACTTTATGACTCCCTGCTTCATGGATAATAGCCCGCTGTTAACGATTATTACAGTTACTTTCCAGGCCGAAAAATTCCTCGCACGCACGCTCGACAGCGTGGAAAAAGCGCTATCCGCCGTGAAGAATTCGACGCAATTGGAATATTTGATTATAGACGGCGGTTCCCAAGATCGGACACTTGCTATTGCGGAGAAGTATCACTTCATCTCGAAAATCATCTCCGAGAAGGACAAAGGCCTCTATGACGCCATGAACAAGGGACTGCGGCTTGCCTCCGGGAAGTACGTCTGGTTCTTGAATGCGGGAGATGAGGCTTTTAATAGCCAGACTTTACAAAACCTTTTATCCTCTCTTGAAACCGGGGCTGACGTCTATTACAGCGACGCTATGATGGTCCGCGAAGACGGTACCGAAGTCGGCTTACGCAGCCATTTCACACCCCACACTTTGCCCACAAAACTTCACTGGAAGGATTTCGCATTGGGTATGAAAGTCTGCCACCAGGCATTCATCGCGAGAAAAGACATCGCGCCGTTTTACGAATATGCCAATCTCAGCGCAGACATCGACTGGGAAATAGAATGTCTGAAACGGGCAGAGACTGTACAATTTCTGCCGTTCACGCTCTGCCGGTACCTCTTGGGTGGCCTGTCGGTCAAAAACCATCGCCGATCGCTCACCGACCGGTACAAAGTGCTCAGAAAACACTTCGGTCTGATACCAACGCTGTTCAATCACGTGCGCATATTCTGGCGGGGATACTGGTTTGCACGGAAAAACGGCAAATACTGGTAAGGAACCCGCTATTCCCAGGTAATCCAAGACTTCGCGTCTTTCGCGCTTACCATATCGTAGGTTTCATCCGACGTCTGGATCAGGTAAAAACCGCTGGGATCGTAAAGCAACTTGGCTGATTCTGCCGCTGCCCCTCCCGCCGGAATCGTGCCATAGGTACCTGCCGGCGCAAATATTGCCCGGCCGTCAGCCGTAAATGTAGGCGGAGCCGGTGCATGTCCGTAATCGAGGAAAATGCTCGCGCCGTCATAAAAAATAGGCGCAAACAAGTCATTCCGGCTGCTGACGCCGGGTTGATAGATGTAAAACGCGAATATCGACTCATCCGATTTCAGGTCAGCGACCTTGAATGCGTCATCCACTCCGTTAACATGGAATCCCTTCCACGACCGCCAATCTCCGCCCGACTCGATGGGGGTCTGCCACCATCTTTTGGACGCCGCCAGATCCACCGATATAGGCTTGATCGCACTTACGACGGTGCCTGTTGCTCCCCCACCGGAGAAACCCAGCTGGGTCGTATTCGCATTCCAGGTAATATTCCCGAAACCTGTGATCGTCTGCGAGCCATTTACAAGAGGAGATACGAATGCAACGCCCGCGGGTGTGAGGTAGTAGTTCGTTGTGAAAGTCTTCGGCGTGCTTCCGTTCAGCCAGGTAAGTTTAATAGTCCTGGAATTTTGATTAACGGTGATTTCGTAGGTATTCGCTCCCAGTGTAACACGCTTGAAGTAGGGAATGTATTTACCAATGTTATTGAATAGCAACGCCTTAGCCAAGTCGCCATTCGCATAAGCTGTTGCCTGTGCCTGGGTAGCCTTAGTGAGTACCAGTCGGCTCTGGTTTTTGCGACCAACGAACGCCATACGGTCCGCTGTTAGAGAATCACCATAAATGCTGAATTCGAAATCGGATTTGAGGCCTTCTCCAAGTGTACCGCCGTTTACCTCGTCGTCGGGATCCGCCAGCACATGCAGGTAAGAGTAAGTATCAAAGATCAATGAAGGCGTTTGCATGGCTTTTAGCCGATAGCTGCTTTCCTTTGATTTGGCAGCCGAGGCATCCGAAAAGTCGGAGTACATCGTTACCCTGTTTTTATCGTCGAATTTGAAATAAAACCCGTAACTACCTCCTCCCCCCGGATAAATCACCGCATTCCAGCCATAAGGTGCTTCCACAAGTTGCTTTTCGTACGAGGCCAATGCCGCATTCAACCGCACGTCCGCCGATTCTTCAAAAACCGTATCGTCTTTGTTTTCGCAGGAGAAGAAAACGGTAGTCAGGAACAATAGGTATAAAAAAGATCTCTTCATCTGCCATTAAAAAAGTTTATTCATCGAAGTCCGCACTCTTTTTTGCAGACTGTAAAAATCAATTTTCCACGTATTCTTATAATAGGCTACAATAATAGCCTCTTTTTGCCGTAACGCGGCCTGCGCCTGCGCCTTTGTTACGCCGCTCGGACTTGTCCCTTCCGGTATGGAGTTTACAATCTTGTCGAAACCGGCCTTTCCTTCGGTGAGCATCATTGCGATCATCTCCACAAAATCCTCGTCAAAAGCCGAGGAGCTGTAAGCCGTAATAAAGCCATCGCGACGTGCATCGGCATCACTCCAGTTGATCCAGTTCCCACCTTGATAATATGCTTTTGAAATGTTCTTGTATTCAACGGGATAAAACACTGTCTGATGTAGAATATGGCCGAATTCGTGGTGAATCGTGTGCAGGAACCAGTCTTTTACAAAAGAAGAATCTCTTCCGGGATCATAGCCTGCCATTCCTTTAATCTTAAAAAGATTCACGCCGTACAAAATCACTTTCCGCCCCCCTTCTGCGGTTCCCAGCGTAATAGAACCCTCGGTATTATACTCGTTACTACCCGAGAGAATGAAAAATTTGGGCGAATATTTGTTATAAAAGACCTTTCCTGCTTCCTCCACGTAGGGATTTGTCCACGCTTTTTTGATGGTGCTAAGCAACGGGATCACTTGCGCTTCATCCGGCGGCACGAGGGTCTTCGTTAAATTCCCGAACTCGAACTGGTCCCACTTATATTTTGCGGAAATATTGTAAGGTACAACCAGACTGTCCTGAATCCACTTGTCAATCGGCCCCTCCGCCCAGACGTCGCCGCCCAATCCCGGAATATCGTCCACATTGCCCAGGCTTTCTTCCTTGCAGGACATCATGGTCGTGCCCGCCAGCAGGGCAGCAATAATGCAGTGGGTAAAACTTCTGAATATCATTTTCATGGTTGAATGGCTTTCTTACCTGGGATTCTGTGCTATGCCTGAAAGTGCTGCTGTCTGCGGAATCTGCAATACCCTGCGGTTGTCCCCCGCAGGAACCGAAATAACCGATCCACTGCGGGTTTCATGTGTCACCGTCGTATTATAACGCTGGAGATCAAACCAGCGCATTCCTTCCTGTACGAACTCGACGCGCTTGAATGCCAACACGGTTTCTATAATGTTGTTCCTTAGATTACCTGTCCGGAAATAGCTCTGCATACTGGCCGCAGTAACCTTATGTTGTGACGCGTCGTAGTTATCGACCCGTTTGCTGATGTAAGTATTCAGATCGGTAATGCAGGCGGCTGTATTATTGAGATAAGCATTGGCTTCAATCCTGTTGAAGAGCACCTCTTCCACAGTAAAAGCGGGCAACATCACATAGGGAAGTCCGATCTCGGCATTAACCGACTCGCGCACGAAATACTCCGTCAGCTTGGGAATAAAGTAATTGTTATCGCCCCGATAGTAAAGTGGATACGCCCATCCGGCTCCCCCTGTGATAATCCGTTCACTGTCCGAAATCTCCTGCCATTTCGGATAGGTCATGCCATACCTGTAATTGGCCACATACCGTCCGTACGTCGATGACGTTTCGATGAGCAGCAAATTGGCATTCTGGTTTGCACGGGAATAGAGCCTGAACAACTCTTCCGGCGACAGGCTGGAATAAGTAGTGTTCCATGGACGGAGATTTTCGGCAAAATTGTTGCCCGGAAATGCGGCATTTGTGTATTGCAAAACCTTCTGATAGTCTTTTTTAACCAGATAAAAACGACTCGCAAATGCATTCGCAGCGGCGATATTGAAATGGTATTTAGGCACGGTGTACGAACCGTCACTAATCAGCGGAAGCCCTTCCAGCAAGTCCTTTTCAATCATCTGGTACACGCCGGCTACCGTTCCCCGCTCATACTGCTTGATCACAACATCCTCAGGTACCGTTACATAAGGAACACCCGGGCTATCGTTGGCTTGCTGCGGGTCAAAAAACCTGCAATAGTAATTTACCAGCATAAAATGCGCATATGCCCGGGCCAGCAGCGCCTCCCCTTTCTGTGCGTTGTATTTTTCGGGGTCTGCAACTTTACTGATAATGTCCAGCGCTTCATTCGCTACCGAAATCGCCCGGTAACATTCCGCCCAGTACTGATCAGGCGAATCCTGTTCATCTACGGTTGCTTCCACGACTTCGAAAAGGAAAGAAGCACGGTTTGTTTTATCGTCCTGACCGGCTCCCTTATCGGCCACATTATCACTCATTCCTTCCGAGAATACAATGTAGCCAGCCTGCGGATAAGCGGTCGTAAGCAACTGGGACACCTGTTTGGGGGTATTGATAATCGCCCGGGTGCTGTCCGGTTCCTTCGAAAGAAAGTCCTCACAACCGGCCAGCGCCAGAAGTGGGAGGATCAGCACGATTGTCTTTATTTTTTTGATGGTAGTCATATTCTTCCTAATAGATCATCCTCAAACCTTACAATGTCAGTTTCAACGCAACGGTAAATTGCTTTTGAATCGGCTGCGCCACTCCACCCGAGTTAAAAAACTCAGGATCCTGACCTTTCAGTCTTTTATCCGAATAAATCAGCCACGGGTTGATCGACGATAGCTGTATGCTCGCCGCCTTAAATCCATAGCGGGAAATCACCTGCAACGGTAACTTATAGGCCAGCGATACCGACTTCAACCGCACAAAATCCCCCTTCGCAACACGTTCAGTTGAATAGTTATAGATGTTGTACGGATAAGTGCCCTGGAGATACAGCAATTCCAGCTGATCCGAAATCGAAGGTTTTGCAGGATACCTTTCATCACCGGGAATCACCCATCGGTCGTAAAATTCTTTTGGCATCGCATCCAGATCACTGAATGCACCCCTGAACAAGGGATTAAGCCTGATTTTATTACCCGCCTGATAAGTAAAGAACACGTTTAGTGTTAGCCCCTTATAAGTCAATGTATTGTTGAAGCCACCTGTAAATGGCGGATCAACCGGCCCTTCATATTTGAGGTACTGGACATTCTGATCCTGCAAATACACATCAGAACTTACTTCGCCTTTTTCGTTGATAAAGACGGGGACACCGGTTTTGGGGTTCAATGCATTATAATCGATCGAGTAAAGGCTGCGCACCGGCTTGCCCTGCACATTGGCACCTTCGGCTTTCACGAGGTCGAATATACCAGGGCTGTTGTCCACATTCGTAATAAGCGTGTGCGAGTAGCCGAATGTAATACGGGAACGGAAATCCCAGTCGCGGGTTTTGAGCAATACGCCATCCACAGAAAAATCGGCACCATAAGATTCCATATCTGCGTAGTTGGCAACCTTATAGATTTGCCCACCAATTCCGGAGGTCTTGATCTGGTCGATCAGGTCAAAGCTATTTCGGATATAGCCGTCCAATGTAAAATTGATGCGGTTAGCAAATAATCCTACATCCAATCCGACATTCCCGCTGTACAACTTCTCCCACGTAAGCTCCTTGTTTTGCAGCGCAGCTAGCTGGATCGCCGATTCTTTCTCATCCGCATATGGCCTGCGAGTGATGATGCTTTGCAGCAACACCGCGGCATTGGTCGCCGGACCCGTATCTGCCGAAAGCCCGTAGCTCAACCGCAGTCGCCCCATGCTCAGCCAGCTCAGGTTTTTGAAAAAATTCTCGCGGTCGAAGTTCCAGGAACCGGCAATGGTGTACGTAGGCAACCACCGTGCAATCGCTGACTTCCCGAAGCGGTTCGAACCATCGTAACGAACATAACCTGTCACGTTATACTTTCCATCCAGCGTGTAACCAAGGCTTCCATAGAATGCCGCGAAACGCTCATAATCCATTTGCATTCCGTAGTATTGGAAGTTGGTTTCAATCGTTTGTTTCAAAATGCGGTAGTCGACAAACGGCGTCCCCCCCTGATCGTATTGGAACCCGTAACCGGTGTTATTGGAATTCTGTCGATTGGTAAATTTTACTTCCTGCCCAATCAATGCATTGACTTCGTGCCTTTCCCCGAATTTCTGGTTATAGCGAAGGTTGTTCCTGACGTTGTAAAAAAGCATCTGGTCTTCATTGCGGTTATAGAAACCGCCACTCGGCAGAACCACCACCGGATTCGCATTCGGGTCATCCGGGTCAACATAGAGATACTTATTAGCCGCCGCGATGGTGGCGTTGTCGGCCGCCCGGTAAGCGTTTGCCATGTTGCTGTGCTCGGTGATAATGTGCTCACGGCCCGTCTGAATATACCGCAAAGCACCCAGGAAATCGTAGCTCAGGTTATCCGTGATCTTATAGGACAGATTACCTTGTAATTTAATGTCCGCCAATGTCAGGTTAAGCCTGTTATTGGCAAGCTCGGATATGATATTGAACGGAGCGAAATTTCTTCTGAAGAATTCAAGATTGCCGTTCTGGTCGTAAGCAGTGAGCGTCCGGCTGGTATTCAATGCATAACTGAATGGATTGATATCGAAATCGCGGTCAAACTTACCTTCTACCGGGTTGCTTCTTCTACTTAATGAGCCAGGTGCCTGTTGCCGCCGAACCGACGCCAGCGTTGTCAAACCAATACTCAGGCGGTCAGAAAGCTGGTAATTATTATTGAAATTGAGTGTATACCTTTTTACCTTATCTGCGATCGTCCAGCCATTGTCGTCCAGGTAACTGACCGACGCGTACGAATTGGATTTCTCCGTCCCGAACGAAACACTCAGGGAATGTTCATGGATAAAATTCTGCTTGAAAAGGACATCAAACCAGTCTGTATTGGCATTCGCATAGCCTAACAAAAATTGGCGCCTCTTTTCCGGGTTATTCATCAGATCAAAGTTCCCCTGGTCATTGCCCACCTGAATCAAATTGTACATTTTTCCATAAACGCCGTAGTCCGGTTTGGAAAGGATACCCGTGCCCAAATAACCGTCCCGCTCCAAATTCCCCAACACCGACATTTGCTGTGCCGAGTTCATGATATTGAAATTGCGGTAAGAAGGCACGAGTTGCGTACTAAAATTGCCCGAATAAGTGATCACTGGCTTACCGCTCTTACCCTTTTTCGTCGTGATTACAATCACCCCGTTCATTGCACGCGCGCCGTACAATGCCGCTGCGGCGGCATCTTTCAATATGTCGAAAGTCTCGATGTCGTTCGGGTTAAGGCCTGCCACGGCAGAACCAAGCAATGTTGTAGGGTCTCCGCTGGAAAGCTGGTCGTTGGAGATATTTACAATGTCTTCCTGCACAACGCCGTCGATCACCCAAAGCGGCTTATTGGCGCCATTCAGCGAGGTAGCGCCGCGAATACGGATCTTGGGAGCAGCTCCGAAAGTACCGGACACGTTCTGAATCGAAACCCCCGCCGCGCGGCCTTCCAGCATCTTGCTAACGTCGGGCAAACCATCGATTTTCACATCGTCGGTTTTAAGCGTTACCGCCGAACCTGTGAATTTATCTTTATTGATTTGTTGAAACCCGGTTACAACCACGTCCTGCAAGCCTACGGCGTCCTCTACAAGTTCAATAGTCAGGCTTCGGGCTGCTTTCACCTCTTTGGGCAGGAAGCCGATCATGGTAACCACAAGCGTGGCGTTGTCAGAAACGCCTTGCAACAGGAATTCGCCCTTTTCATTGGTTACGGTTCCTTTCTGCAAACCCTTCACGCGCACAGTCGACCCGATCAGCGGTTCGCCGGTGCTGCTTTTTACGACACCTTTCACGTCGATATCGGCGGTAAATGCAAACGAAGAAAACGGAGAAGCGAAAACGGACAGAAAGAAGATACCCAGGAGCAACGCAATAAGCCGACTCAGGCCACTGATCCGATAGAAAAGATTCATATAAATAAGTATAAGTCTAACCCCAAATAACTGTCCGTCCGCCCGAAGCGGGTTTAAAAATTAATAGATTCAATAATACGGATTATCGCACGAAAAGCGAAAACATTCCACCACCGGCGGTGACAAAAATTAAAGCAATGCTATTTGCGCAAAAGCAAAAGAATATACTCAATACGCACAAAATCCCGATACCGTTGAAGCCCGCAGTGTTATTTTGACAAATTATCTCTCTAAAAACACTGCAAAATCGCATATTATTGCCCGGGAAACACGATTTAAGCGCTTTTTACCGGATATATTTCTTCTTTTCCGTCAAAACCGAAGTAATCCGATTCAGTTCGTCGACCTTCGAGGCAAAATCGCCTTTCAGCATATCGCGGACCGCTTTGAGCTGCTCCATAGCCGTTTCGAGGTTGTCCGGCAGCGCTTCGCCAAGAACTTCTTTTAGCCGTTTGGCAAATGTGGGCGACATTCCGTTTGTAGAAATGGCCACTTTGAGGTTGCCTTTTCTGACGACCGAAGAGAGGTAGAAATCGCAAATGTCAGGCGTATCGGCTACGTTCGCGAGTATATGCCGGGCGCGGGCCGTTTCCCAGATCCTCTTGTTCTCGGACTTGTCGTTTGTGGCCACGATCACCAGGTCTTTTTCCAGCAGGTCGTCATCCTCAAACTTCCGCACAATTAGATTTATTCGGGAATTCGCTGCGGCAATCTCCCTTATTTCCTCACGGATTTCGGGGGCAACGAGCGTCACGCGAGCGAGCGGAGCGTTATCAAGGACCGCAGTAATTTTTTCCAAACCTACGTAGCCTCCGCCCACAATGAGCGTGTGCAGGTTTTCGAGTTTAAGAAATATCGGGAATAGATTGTTCATTGACCAAATTTACATAAATAACCTATTCATAATGACATCGCAAATGCCTTTATAACTATTCCAACATCGTGCTTTTTCTATCTGCTTCTTTCCCCGTACCTTTGCACTATGATCGCGATTACGAACCTCAGCTATTTTCTGGGCGACCGTGCATTGTACGACGGCGCCTCACTACATATAAAGCCAAAACAAAAGATCGGGCTTATCGGACTGAACGGTACCGGCAAGTCTACCCTCCTGCGCATGATCAACGGAGAATTCCAGCCCGACGGCGGCTCGATCTCCAAAGCCGGCGATTGTACGATCGGCTTTCTCAACCAGGATTTGCTTTCGTACCAAACCGAGGATTCGATCCTTTCGGTAGCGATGCAGGCATTTGAAAGACAAAATGTGCTCCAAGTGCAGATGGATAAAATCCTGCATGATATGGAGCATAATTATAGCGACGACCTCGTGGACAAACTTGCCCGCGTGCAGGAAGAATTCGAGGCATTGGACGGGTATTCGGTACAATCCAAGGCAGAAGCGATCCTGGAAGGCCTCGGCTTTTCGACCGCCGACCTGAACCTGCCATTGCGCCAGTTCTCGGGAGGCTGGCGTATGCGCGTCATGCTTGCGAAGCTGCTTTTGCAAAAGCCGTCGCTCCTCATGCTGGATGAGCCGACCAACCACCTGGACCTTCCGTCCATTCAATGGGTGGAAAAATACACGCAGAATTATGAAGGCGCCGTGATCGTCGTTTCCCACGACCGCCAGTTCCTCGACAATACGATTGATACGACTGTGGAAGTTTCAGGCGGGAAACTCAATTATTACGCCGGAAACTACTCCTATTACCTGGAAGAAAAAGCACTTCGCAACGATATTCAGCGCGGTGCCTACGAAAACCAGCAGGCCAAAATCCGCCAGACCGAGCGTTTTATCGAACGTTTTAAAGCCAAAGCTACCAAATCGCGCCAGGTACAAAGCCGCGTGAAAGCTTTGGACAGAATGGAAATCGTGGACGAGGTAATGGACGAGAATGCCAAAGTGCATTTCCGCTTCCAGTTTACAACCCAACCAGGCCGCCACGTCTTTCAACTGGAAGATGCTTCCAAGGCTTACGGCGACAAAGTGATCCTCGACGCGACCAACATCAGCATGGAGCGCGGCGACAAGATCGCGCTCATCGGTGCAAACGGCCGTGGGAAATCTACGGTCCTCCGCATTGTGGCCGGTACGGAGCCTATCGAAGGTAAGAGAAGGCTTGGACACAACGTATCGTTTACATTTTACGCACAGCACCAGCTCGAATCCCTCAATGTGGCACACAACCTCATTGAGGAATTGAAATATGCCAACCCTACGAAGACAGAAACCGAACTGCGGACCGTTTTGGGATGCTTCCTTTTTACAGGGGACGATGTTTTCAAGAAGATCAAGGTGCTTTCCGGGGGGGAGAAATCGCGGGTTGCGTTGGCAAAGGTGTTGCTTTCACAGGCGAACTTCCTGCTGCTGGATGAGCCTACTAACCACCTGGATATGCAATCAGTCAATATCCTGATCCAGGCATTACAGCAATATGAAGGCAGCTACATTGTCGTTTCGCACGACCGTTATTTCGTAGAAAATATTGCGAACAAGATCTGGTACATCGAAGACCATCAGATTAAGGAATATCCTGGTACTTACGAAGAGTATGAGATTTGGGTGGAAGAGCGTGGATTACAATCAGCGGTGAGCGAAAAAGTGCAGGTAAGCAGCGCGCCACCGCAGAAGAGCCAGCCTGCCGCTGCCAGCCAGAATAAAAACAATGGCAAACCTCAATCCAACGAGGATGCTCAGAAGCTGAAAAAGGCGAGAAAGAAGATCGAGGAACTGGAAGATACCATTAACAATCTCGAAGTAAGAAAAGCGGAAACCGAAGGCAAATTATCCGATCCCAAAATTTACAATGATTCTGTTGCATTAGCTGAAATGAACCGCTTTTATGCCGATATCAAGCAAAAGCTGGAACAGAGCACGGAAGATTGGGAAAATCTGATGCTGGAAGTGGAAGAGCTTTCCGGGAAATAGAACGAATGTGAAAGGGAGCTTAGTGGCTCCCTTTTTTGCTATAAAATTCCGATTGTTTGTTCGTAGATGTCCGACATCTTTATAGTCAGCCCGATGTGACCGATTTCGACACTGCCTTTAATGTCGTAGGCTTCAGACGATACAAACCAGACACCGTCACTACCTTTGCGATGCACCACCGCTCCCACTTCCTGAGAATCGATCAGGATATACTCGACCAGGGATTCCATACTACGGTAAAAGTAAAACTTCTTCCCCTGGTCATAACTTGCGGTGCTGGGCGACAACACCTCGATAATGACCGAGGGATTGAGCAATGTGTCCATATGCTCGTCCAACAAAATTGGCTTTCCGCAGACGATCAACAAATCCGGGTAAGTATATAAAGTATTTTCTGGAATATGCACACGCATATCACTCGACAAGCTGTTACATGATTTCCCTTTCAAAAAAAGCCCTATCGCGACGGAAAGATTCTCCTTAATGCGGTTATGATTAAACTTCGCTCCCGACATCGCAAATATCTCCCCGCGATAGTACTCGCTCTTGTACTCCGCGGCGCGTTCCAGTTCGAGATATTCTTCCTGTGTGTACATTTTGATCGCTACTGCAGTCATGGTTTCTAATCAAAAATAGTTAATAATGTTCAAATCACCTTTTCCAAACTATATGTACCTTACCGTAAAAAGAATCGTTACTCATTTAAAAATCCCGAGATGCGTTTAGTACTGCTGATAGCTTTTTCCCTCTTTTGCACACACACGTATGCGCAGCCTCAAGGGCTTCGCCTGGAAGACTTTATTTACCAGGATAAGATCAAAACTGTGCTGCTGTACCCGGCCCTCGACGACCCGGAAAACCCTACCCGCCTGCTCACACCGCCCATTACGCCACTGAACAACCCAGCCCCGCTGGTACTCGAATTCGACGATATGACCGGCCAGCCGGAAGGTTATCGCGCGAAAATCATTCATTGCAATGCGGACTGGACCAAATCCAATCTGAACGATATCGAATTCACCTACGAGTTCAATGAATACCCGGTAAATACCTACGACCAGTCGTTCAGTACGAAGGTACCTTACACGCATTACCGCTTCGAATTGCCCAAATTGAAGCTCCCCGGCAATTATGTAATCTATGTGTTTTCCGACCGTGACAGAAAACTAATGTTCAGCCGGCGGTTTATGCATTATCAGCCGCGCGTGAATGTTACCGCGAAGGCGCGTTTCTCTCAGGGAATCGAGCAGCAATTCTCGGATCAGCAGATTGACTTTTCGGTGGATTACAAAGGTTACCAGCTCAATGCCCCGCAAACGGACCTGAAAGTGGTGATCCGGAAGAACTTCCGGTGGGACCAAGCAAAGACTAACTATAAACCGACCAACGTACGACCGTTTGACCAGCTATTGGAGTACACCTTTTTTGACCTCGAAAACACTTTTCAGGGAGGAAATGAATTCCGGTACTTCGATAGCCGCTCGCTTACCGGTCGTGGCTATGGCGTGAATGAAATAGAACGGACGGATGAGTTTACGAAGCTGTTCCTCTTCCCCGATAAGCCCCGTGCTCACGTACCTTATATACAAATCGACGATTTCAATGGCCAATACATTGTAGATCAGAGAGAGTCAGGACGCGGAAGTGTGGAAGCTGATTACACGCCGGTGGTGTTTACCTTAAAAACAGAGGAAGATCCTGGCGCGACATTTTATGTAAATGGTGCTTTCAACCTCTGGCAGCTGACCGATCGCAACAAAATGACATATGATGCCACAGCCCAGGCATATCAGGTGGAAATGATGGTAAAACAGGGGGTGATCAACTATGATTACACCATGGTTAAAGGCAATCAGAAGCCCGACGAATCTTATATTGAAGGAAATTTCGCAGCTACCGAGAATGATTATGACATATTGATTTATCACCGTCCGCCTGCCAGCCGTGCCGACCTGCTCGTCGGCTACCGCACCGTAGAATGGAACCGGCGGCGTTAACTGCTTAACGTTATGAAGTCATCAGCAAACAGCGTGTACCTCACCTCCAATCTCTCGATCACCAACGACGAGAATTACATTATCGATTGCCTGGTTGATCATGACGAAATGCCGGTCAATTTCGAGGCAAGCCATGTGATCAGTTTTTATGTGCAGACCGACCTATATCTGGTCCTCTATTTCCCGCAACTGGACGACCGCGGCTTTCAAATGTACGTCGTAGAGGATTTTTCACAGAATATCGATGATCTGGTATTTCTCCGCGAGATGTTCATGCAGCTGATCAACGAAGGACATAATCCTGAAATCTTTAAGAAAGCGCATTACAAAGTCGACACGATCCTGCATATGGCCAAGACGCTTCGTGCCGTCATCCACAAAGACGCACCCGATTATTACGAGGATTGATACAAAAAGCAAAAGAGCGGCACATGGCCGCTCTTTTCATACCTGATGCATTAGTCAGAAACTAGACATTGAAACGGAAGTGCATAATGTCGCCATCTTCTACGACATATTCCTTGCCTTCCACAGCCATTTTACCGGCTTCTTTCACCGCTGGTTCTGTTTTGTAATGCTCGAAATCGTTGATTTTGATCACCTCTGCACGGATGAACCCTTTTTCAAAATCACTGTGGATCACACCGGCTGCTTGCGGCGCCTTCCAGCCTTTTACGATTGTCCACGCACGAACCTCCTTAACACCGGCGGTGAAATAAGTAATGAGGTTCAAAAGCGCATAAGAAGCTTTGATCAGCTTGCTGAGACCAGATTCCTTCAAGCCGTATTCGCTCAGGAACATTTCATGCTCTTCCGTATCTTCGATTTCTGCAATCTGTGATTCGATAGCCGCACAAAGAACGATCACATCGGCTCCTTCATGTTTTACGGCCTCTCTCAATTTCTCGGAATACTCATTGCCCGTCAGCATCGAACCTTCATCCACGTTCGCCACGTAAAGCACCGGTTTCGCGGTCAGCAATTGCAGGTCACCGATCACCGATTCTCTCGTTTCTGCATCGATTTCAACGCTTCTCGCATTCTTACCCTCTTCCAGCGTTGTTTTATATTTTTTCAGCCATTCCAGCTCGGCTTTCGCTTTGGCATCGCCGGCGCGTGCACCTTTCTCGGTTCGCTGGATCTTCTTTTCGATTGATTCCAGGTCTTTAAGCTGCAATTCGGCGTCGATGATTTCCTTATCGAATACCGGGTCAACGCGGCCTTCTACGTGCACAACGTTATCGTCGGAGAAGCAGCGTACCACGTGGACGATCGCATCCACTTCACGGATGTTGGCCAAAAACTTGTTACCTAGCCCCGCTCCCTGGCTCGCTCCTTTCACAAGACCTGCGATATCCACGAATTCGATGATCGTAGGGATCACCTTTTGAGGGTTCACCAGCTTGGTAAGGGTATCCAATCGTTCGTCAGGAACGGTTACAACGCCCACATTGGGCTCTATGGTACAAAAAGGATAATTAGCAGCTTCGGCTTTGCCGGTAGAGATGGCATTAAAAAGGGTGGATTTCCCAACGTTCGGCAATCCGACAATCCCACATTGAAGACTCATATATGAATGGTAAGCAGTGAATGGCGGCCGCATGCCTGATCAGTAATGCAAAGCATGCCCGCCTGCTGAATAATAATTTTCGCAAAATTACTATTTAGCAGGTACAAAAACCAAAAGCCTTCGTAATCGATTGCGAAGGCTTCTATTCAATATCTAAATTTCTTAATCCCACTTAAGGTCCGACTCCCCTACTACGTCTACCTCGTCTCCTTTGGATTCGAATTGCGAGAAGTCAACCTCTGGCATCAGTTCTGTCTTCACATGATCCACCGCTTCCTTCAATGCCTCCACGAACTTGTCGAAGTCCTCCTTGTACAAAAACATCTTGTGTTTTTCGTACGTAAACCCGTCTCCCTGAGGGTGGCGACGGCTTTCTGTGATGGTAAGATAGTAATCGTTAGATCGCGTTGAGCGAACATCGAAGAAGTAAGTCCTTTTTCCCGCCCTGACCCTTTTGGAGTAGATTTGCTCTCTGTCTTCCACTATGTTTAGTTTTAAATAGGTTTCCAAACGCTAAAATATAAAGTTTATTGCTGCTTCCAAAAAAACCGGAACATATTAGCATTTTGTTGGTTGCGAGTTACAAGTACGCTCACCAGTCGCATTGAAATTAACTGCGACTTTTGCTGGTTTGTTTAGATCTTTTTACTAGTTTTGAAATTCGTGGGTTTTAAAATTGACCTGAAACGCCAAAGGAAGATATGAGATAGGGGACTTTTACCTTATTATGTTTCACCTAAATCCAGAAAAATGACTTATCGTCGGATTCTGATTCTCACCATGTTAGCGTTTGTCGCGCTGTTACCGGAAGCCATAGCTCAGGTAAAACTCGGCAAAACGGAAACCGGAGCCGCCTCCTACTACGCAGCGCGCTTCCACGGCAGGAAAACCTCATTCGGGGAAGTACATAAAAGCAGTGAACTGCTGGCCGCCCATCGCAGCTACCCGCTCAATACCATGCTTGAAGTGACGAATCTGGATAATGATGAAAAAGTGATCGTGAGAGTCAACGACCGTGGTCCGTTTTCAAAGCACCGTGTGATCGATCTCAGTAAAGAAGCAGCCCGTCTGCTGGGCATTTTGGCCAAAGGCGTTGCCAATGTTTCAATAAGGGTTGTAGGAATGGAAGGAATGGTCCTCTTGTCGCCCAACGAAGAAATCGACCCGAAATCGGGCAAAGTCATTTCGATGAGAAGTAAGTAAGCCCCGATGCTAACATGAGTGTCCGCCAACTGGATCTGGCCAAAGTCAGAGAATTCGGGAATCTGGAATTTCTTGCAAAACAGTTGGTAGAAGGTTTCATCACCGGTCTTCATAAATCTCCTTTTCACGGCTTCTCAGTCGAGTTTGCCGAACATCAGCTGTACAACACGGGCGAGTCCACCCGGAATATCGATTGGAAGGTATTTGCTAAAACCGACCGGCTTTATGTCAAGCGCTATGAGGAAGAAACCAACCTGCGCTGCCATATTCTGCTGGATACTTCGTCTTCCATGTATTATCCGGAAGAGAATTTTGGAAAAATGACGTTCAGTGTCATGGCCGCGGCGAGCCTTACCTATTTGCTGCAACGGCAAAAAGACGCCGTGAGCCTGTGCACTTTCTCTGAACAAATTGAAGTGCAAACCGCTGTAAAGTCCACGCCCTCGCATGTGCACAAGATCATGCTCGAACTGGAACAGCAACTTCAGGCCAATCGACCGCTGCAGAAGACTTCGGTCGCCGACGTGCTGCATCAGATCGCCGAAAAAATCCATAAGCGCTCGCTGGTCGTTATTTTTAGTGATATGTTCGATAATATCAAAGAAGCTGATAAGATTTTCTCCGCATTGCAGCATTTACGACACAATCTGCACGAAGTACTGCTTTTCCACGTCACCGACCGCAAAACCGAGGAGAATTTCGCATTCGAAAACCGGCCTTACGAGTTTGTCGACCTCGAAACGGGTGAAAAAATCAAAGTCCAGCCCGAGCAGGTGCGCGAATCGTACCAGCAGTTTGTCGGCGATTTTTATCAAAAATTGAAACTGAAATGCGGGCAATACAAAATCGACTTCATCGAAGCGGATATTGCCAAAGGCTTCGACCCCGTATTACTCGCCTACCTGGTGAAGCATTCCAAAATGCGTTAATGCATTTTAGCCACCATTAATAGCTGTAAACCAGGCTATTGATTCAAAAAAAGCGACATAAAAAGTTCATCCAAATGCGCTACTGGAATCACTTCAATCTTTCCTCTTTTCAAATCCAGGCCTTTACTGTTGTATTTTGAAATATAAATTTTCTTAAAGCCCAGCTTTTCCGCTTCTGAAACACGGCTGTCGATGCGATTCACAGCTCTTACCTCTCCGCCAAGCCCGACTTCGGCAGCGAATCCAACAGACGCAGGTATGAATTTATCCTCATAAGATGAAACGAGCGACGCAATCACCGCGAGGTCAATCGCGGGATCCTCTACTTTCAAGCCGCCGGCGACATTCAGAAACACATCCTGGACGCCTAGTCTGAAACCTCCACGCTTTTCGAGCACAGCCAGCAGCATTTGCAATCGTTTTGCGTCAAAACCGGTACTGCTGCGCTGTGGCGTCCCGTAGGTTGCCACGCTCACCAGCGACTGGATTTCCACCAGCAACGGCCGATTCCCCTCCATCATCGAACCGATCGCGATACCACTCACGGGCTCATCGCGCTGAGAAATAAGTATCTCCGAAGGATTACTCACCTGCCGGAGACCGGTTCCCTGCATTTCGTAAATGCCCAGTTCGGAAGTACTACCAAAACGGTTCTTCATAGTTCGCAGGATCCGATAAGTATTATGGCGGTCACCCTCGAATTGGAGCACAGTATCCACCATATGTTCCAGTACTTTCGGACCGGCAAGCGAACCATCTTTTGTAATGTGCCCGATCAGGAACACCGGAACGCCCATTTCCTTGGCATATTTCATAAATTCCGCCGTGCACTCGCGCACCTGCGACACGCTGCCCGCCCCCGACTCGATGTAAGTCGACTGCATGGTTTGTATCGAGTCAACGATCAGGATTTCAGGTTGAAAATCCTCTATTTGTCTGAAAATATTCTGGGTTTGCGTATCTGTGAGAATGAAGCAATTATCGCTTTTGGCCGCCATGCGCTCAGCCCGCATTTTGATCTGCGCTTCGGATTCTTCGCCGGAAACATACAGTACTTTTTTATTCGAGAGCGTCAGCGCGATTTGCAGCATTAATGTCGATTTTCCGATCCCCGGTTCGCCGCCGATCAGCACCAGAGAGCCTGGCACGATACCTCCGCCGAGCACTCGGTTCAGTTCCTCGTCGAATGTGCGGATGCGCGGTTCATTTTCGTAGACAATTTCAGCAATCGCCCGCGGACGGTTGGCCAGGTTCACCGATTTCCACGAAACCGCCGTCTTTTTATCTTCCTTTTCAATAACTTCCTGCACGAAAGTATTCCACTCGCCGCATGACGGACATCTGCCGACCCATTTCGGCGAATTATACCCACATTCCTGACAAAAATATGCCGTCTTGGCTTTGGCCATAATAGAATAGTCTAATTTATATCCCCTTGGTGACTAACGTAATTCCGACGATATTAATCCAATTTTTGCATGTTTTGGCCATAAAATCAAAAAAAATGTAGGATGGGTATAGTTTTTTGCAATTTGGCGTTATTAACCTGTTTTACTTAAAAAATCATATTATCCATGAACATCCTGACAAAAGTGGCCTGCGCCTGTTTGCTCTGCATTTTCGCATTCTCAAATGTGCAGGCCCAGAAGAAAGGTTTTGCGTTTGGTATTAAAGGGGGAGTGAACTTGTCGCGGCTTACCATGGGCGACGTTTTCACGACGCGTTACGATGAGAATGGGAATCCGTATCTCGGATATGATGGCAAAGAGGTGAGAGACAACCTGAAAGAAAGTTTCAACACAAGGACCGGCGCAGTAGGCGGCGTTTGGATGCGCTTCGGCAAAACGATATTCATCCAGCCCGAAGTACTCGTTTCAACGAAGGGAGGTTCGTTCAAAATAATCCAGAATGATCAGGAAACACCGGTCGAAAAAACGATCAATGTCAAATACAGCAATATCGATGTGCCCTTGCTGATCGGCCTGAAAGGCGGCCCGTTCCGCATTCTCGCAGGGCCGGTTACGTCATTCCGCATCGGCGACAACCAGCGTTTGCGTGACGCATTTAAATACTACACCTCGGATTTGAACAATGCCATGTCGGAAGCAACATTCGGCTACCAACTTGGAGCCGGCCTGGATTTGGGAAATTTCAGCCTCGACGTAAGAAAAGAAGGCTCTTTTACTAACCTGGCCTCATTTCAGGTAAGCGGCCAGCCTATCAATGGCGGCGCCTCGTTGAAGCAGAAAGTGAGCTCATGGCAGGTGACGCTTGGACTAAAGTTGTTTTAGTTTTGAATGACTGAATGATTGAATGACCGAATAATTGTGATTGAGTCATGAAATTGTCAGGCCAACAACACCTGACCTTATGACTATACTTGACTTTTTATTCATTGATAACTTATTCATTCACTCATTCACTCATTCAAAATTCCGCTTCGCCGCCCATAAACAAAACGAGCAGCCTTCGATCGAGCGATGGCTGCTGTTTTTATGAATAACCCACTAATTTAATTCACCAAAATGTCTTTATGCGCTGATGCGGATGAGGTTGGTGTGATCCAGAAGACCAGATACCTCTTTGATTTTCCGGCGCGATACGACTACCTCTTTACCGCATGAAAGTTTCAGCATACGGTCGTCTTCGAGACGCTCTACGACGTAGTCGGCATTTACAAGATATGATTTGTGAACGCGAAGGAATTTGGCGCTCAACTGCTCCGCAAGAGATTTCAATGTTTTCGAGACCAGGTATTTCTTCCCGTTGTTCGTGTATATGAATGTGTAGTTACCTTCACCTTCAAGGAAAGTGATTACGTCGGGTGTCAAAAAGATTGTTCTTCCCATCGATTGAACCGAAATGTAAGAACGGCTGTCGTTGTATGATCTCTCTGACGAATTGGGGCGAGTAAAGCTTGGAAAATTTTTCATGGTAACTACGCTAATATTGTTGTGATTTCTTGTTTCAAAATTAGCACATCGCGTAGCGTTCGGAAAATACGTAAAAGTACGCACCGAGAATCAATAGATTGAAAATCAATTATTTAACAATTGAGTAACATATAAAATGACGTAAGCAAACTTAGTAAAATGCGTAATTTTACGTAGTCTCAAAAACATGGATTTTTCCAACAAACCAATCCAATAAACGTAACTACGCCATTTCACTTCCGCCTGCGAGCTAACTTTCCTTATCTTTGCAGGAATTTCGGGGCTCTCGAAAAGGGCCTCCTGCCGCAACAGAGTCGGCGTAAGTCACCAATAACAACAAGCTTTTATGATTACCGAGCGGGTAAAGGAGTTAGTTTCTGAAATCGAACAGGCAACCGTCAGCACCAAAGAGCAGCTGGAAGCCTTCAGGTTAAAATATATCAGCAAGAAAGGCGCAGTAACCGAGCTTTTTGATAATCTTAAAAATATTCCGCAGGAAGATCGCCGGGCCGTCGGGCAGGAATTGAATACGCTCAAAAACCTGGCGCAAACACGTTTCCAGGATTTTCAAACAGCGCTGGAAAATTCGGCAGGCAGCAATCCAGAAATGCTGATCGACCTGACCTTACCTGTAACACCCAATTTACAGGGAAGCCTCCATCCGCTAACTATCGTTCGCCGGAGGATCATCGAGATTTTCGAACGCATGGGTTTCAATGTGTCGTACGGACCTGAAATCGAGAAGGATTGGTACAACTTCAGCGCATTGAACTTTGCCGACAACCACCCGGCGCGTGAAATGCAGGATACCTTCTTTATTTCCAAAAGCGAAGGCGATGTAAAAGACGACGTCCTTCTGCGTACGCACACATCCAACGTACAGGTGCGCCTGATGGAACGTCAGAAGCCGCCGATCCGCTCCATTATGCCGGGCCGTGTTTTCCGGAACGAGGCTATTTCTGCCCGTGCGCATTGCGTCTTCCACCAGGTAGAAGGCCTTTATGTGGATAAGAATGTGAGCTTCAAAGATCTGAAAGATACATTATACCATTTCGCGAAGGAGATGTTCGGCAAGGACTCCAAGATCCGCCTCCGACCATCCTACTTCCCTTTCACCGAGCCCAGCGCCGAAATAGACGTTTCCTGCTTTATATGCGGGGGAAAAGGCTGCAATGTTTGCAAGCATACCGGGTGGGTTGAAATCGCCGGATCAGGGATGGTAGATCCGAACGTTCTCGAAAATTGCGGCATCGACAGCGAAGAATATACAGGTTTCGCATTCGGAATGGGTATCGAGCGGATTACGATGCTGCGCTACGGCATCAACGACCTTCGTTTGTTTACCGAAAACGATGTAAGATTCCTCCGCCAGTTCGAAGGAGCCTGATCAACAATATTCAAAAAGCGAAAGCCCTGGAATGTGATCATTCCAGGGCTTTCGCTTTTCCGAGCAATATCAAAATCTCGTTTCGAGGTAATAAGGAAGCATTTTCTTCCATGCCCACCATTCATGAGGAATGTCGCTTCCCCAGATATCCAGCTCGTGCGGTACGTTTTTAGAGGCCAGAATGGACGAAATGTGCCTCGAATAATCCGGCACCTCGTACGCGCCCGAGCCCGTGACGAAATGGATATGGCGACTGTCACGGTACATTTGCAGGTGCCATTCCGCTTTCAGGTTTTGCAGGTAATGCACCGGCGAGTTAAAATACACATTATCGTCGTAATAGCCGTCGGTATACACGCTCAGGTCGTAGCAGCCGCTCATTGCAATCACCCCGTGAATGTAATCGGGATGTTTAAAAAACAGGTTAGCGGCGTGCAATGCACCAAACGAAGCGCCAGCGGCAATGATCTCATTCGTCGGACTAGAATCTTCCTTAATAAAGGGCACTACTTCCTTGATTACATAATCGTTGAACGCCTGGTGCCGCACCGCTTTATCGTAGCCGTGCATATAAGGATTCAGCCAGCTTTCTCCATTAATACTATTGATACAATACACTTTTACCTTGCCGGAATAGATGTAAGGCTCAATAGCGTCGATTAATCCATTTTGTTCGTATTCCAGGTAATCGGAGGCCGCGGTAGGGATCATCAGGAGTGCCACTCCGTAATGTCCGTAAACGGCAATTTCCATCTCTTTGTTAAGCGCCGGACTGAACCATCCGGTTATATGGCGTTGCATTGCTAAATCATTTAAGTTACTGACTATTCCAATTCAGGCAGTTCAAACAAGGTTTATCAAACAAATACATAAACCGTTATCATGAACAGACTGCCAGTAACTGTTAATGATAACTTAATACAATACCCATGTATCCTTTCCTCCGCCCCCCTGCGATGAGTTCACCACGAGCGATCCTTTACGCAATGCTACCCGGGTAAGCCCGCCCGGAATTACACTAATGTCGTCGCCATACAATATGTAAGGGCGGAGGTCAACATGCCGCCCTTCCGCGTGTCCATCGACCATACAAGGGACTCTTGACAGAGAAATCGTTGGTTGGGCAATATAATTCCGCGGGTTGTCCTTTATTTTTTGTCGGAACAGTTCGTGCTCTTCTTCCGTCGCCTTAGGTCCGATAAGCATTCCGTAACCACCGGCCTCATTGGCTTCTTTTACAACCAATTGTGAGATATTCTCAAGAACATAGTGCATATCATCCTCTTCGCCGCAGATATAGGTCCTCACATTCGGAATAATCGCTTCTTCTCCGAGATAATATTTGATGATCCGCGGCACGTAGGCATACACTACCTTGTCATCGGCCACCCCCGTTCCCGGTGCATTGGCCAATGCCACGCGTCCCTTTTTGTATACTTCAAAAATGCCGGGAATACCGATCAGCGAGTCCTCACGGAACGATTCCGGGTCCATGAACGTGTCGTCGATCCGACGATAGATCACGTCGACGATCTGCAAACCATTGGTTGTCCGCATTTTAACATAGCCGTCGGAAACCACGAGGTCGCGCGCGTCCACGAGCTCCACGCCCATTTGCTGTGCCAGGTAAGAATGCTCGAAATAGGCCGAGTTATAAATGCCGGGGGTAAGCACAGCCACGGTCGGGTTGGGGCGGTCTGCCAAATGTTGCAGCATTTGCAGAAGGCGCGTCGGGTAGTCGGATACGGGCCGCACACCTGTACGCGCAAGGACATCCGGGAATATTTGCTTCGACAACTCCCTGTTTTCCAGCATATAGGAAACTCCTGATGGACAACGCAAGTTATCTTCCAATACCATAAACGTGCCGTCGTCACCTTTAATAAGATCGGTACCGGTAATGTGACACCAGATACCCTTCGGCGGTTTCAGTCCGATACACGGTTTGAGAAAACATTTGCTCGACTCGATCAACTCGCGCGGAACCACGCCGTCATTCAATATATTCTGCTCATTGTAAACATCGTCGATAAACATATTCAATGCCTTGATCCGCTGCTTCAGCCCTTTTTCAAGCCATTCCCACTCCGCGTTCGACAGCACTCGCGGAATAATGTCGATCGGCATAATGCGCTCGGTACCTTCGCCCTCGGAATATACATTAAAAGTAATGCCCATTGATAGCAGCGCGCGTTCAGTGGCAAGCTGGCGGTTGGTCAAATCTTCGTGCGTCAGGTTTTCAAATTTATTCTTTAAATGTTCATAGCCCGGACGTATTTCGCCCCCAGGAGTAAACATCTCATCGAAGAAATTTTCTATTTGATAATTAGAAAATGAAAAATTCATACAATTCAAAATTTGAATAAGTCAATACCGATAGTTCACAGAACAATATATGGTCAATGTATGAATTAACAAAACAAATACCAACAATCACCGGCATCTGACTTCATCTTTGCCTTCCCGGAAAAAGTCAAAAGTGACTTAAATCGCTGACCGTGACATTTTGCCAAAGAGCAACCGTTTGCGCATTTCCTTCGTATTAAAATCATGCCGCCCGACGTTATGGAATATTCTTTACCCATTCAGTAAACATTGTTGCAAGTCAGTGCCGTTAGCGTTTTCTTTGTAACCTGATTAAATCTCGGCTACCCCACCGAATCACGTTCCCTATGCAAAGAAGTTGGTTATCCATATTAGGAATGGTCTGCGGATTAACCATCAACGCCCAAGCCCAGCATTTGCCTGGTACCGCCATGAGCAATTTCGCCGGAACGAACGCATTGTACCATAATCCGGCATTTGTGGCCGACAGTCGTTACAGCTTATATGTAAACCTGGTCGGCACGCAGTTTTATACCGCCAACAACCACGTCAAATACGAAGCCCCCTATTCCTTCCTGAGCCTGCTCACCGGAACCGTGCCCGCCAAATACTATAATGAAAGAGGCATGTTGCTATTCCCCCGCTCCTACCTGGGCGAAAAACTGAATGGCAACAAGAAGTACCTGAACGCCGGTGGCGATACTCGCCTGCCGTCGATCATGTTCAATATGTTCAAAGGCCGGGTCGGAGTGGGAATTTCATCGCGGGCCCGTTACATCCTCAACACTACCCAGGTAACCGAGCCACTGGCGCGGTTAATCAGCAAAACCACGCAATTCAAGGATTTGCAGGATCAGGTGTACGAGCATCAGTCCGGCCAGTTGCATTTGAACGGGCTTGGCGAGATTGCGCTTACAGTAGGTGGCACTGTTTTCGACAATGAAACGGATTATCTTAAAGTAGGCGTAACGGTCAAAAGACTCATCGGCCTTTACAATGCCCACGCCATTATCGAAAATTCATCGTATGATATTCAGCCCGACCCCGCCTGGGAAAACAAGCGGCAGTATATCAATGTCAATGAAATCAATGTACGCTATGCGCTCACGCGCGACGAAGGGTTTCAGAATGTAAAACCATCGCCCGCCTGGCTCCTTGGCGGCGCGCCTCCCGGAAGCGGCTGGGGTTTCGATCTCGGGGCTGTTTATGAATACAGGCCCGACGTTCACAAGGCTACTTACCGTGAAAGAGGTGAGCGGAAACGCGACGCGTCGAAGAACAAATACCTGTACCGAATAGCAGTTTCACTGACGGACATCGGTCGTGTCCATTTCAAAAACCCGGCTTACATCCTGCAACAGGAAACCCATACGACCAATAAGGAATTCAGGTACGACACATTCCAGAAGCTGAAAGGCTCCGAAGGCATTTTCAATGCGATCAACTCTTCGCTGGACGGCGGGCAACCCATCGCACCGAATTTCAAATCGATATTGCCAATGGCATTCCAGGCGAGCGTGGATTATAACGTAAAGCCGAATGTATATGTCAATGGTCTCTGGGTCCAGAACCTGGTTCCGCAGGGCGCATTTGGCATGAAGGCAGAGTCATACATAGGTGTTACGCCCCGCTACGAGCACAAATGGTATGAAATTTCGGTACCACTGTCGCTCATGAACCGCTATCGCTCCCCGGCAATCGGGCTTGCCGGGCGCATTGGTCCGCTGTGGCTCGGCACCGACCACCTTACCGGGTTGCTGAACATCGGTAACCCGAGGGCGTTCAACTTGTATTTCGGCATTTCGGGAGGCCTTTTCCGCAGACCGCCCGAATCTCAAAATCAGTGCTGGCCACCACAGGATTCATGGCTTCGACGTATTTTTTCTAAACGATAAATTTCCCTTCAACGTTATCAAAGGATATGGTACGATTTTTCAAGACCATTCCTAAAACACAAATCCATGAGAGAAGTACAAAAGACCAGGGAAGAATGGCAGCAGGAGCTTACGGGCCAACAATGCTTCGTTCTGTTCGATAAAGGTACTGAACGCCCTTTTTCGCATCCGTATAACGACAATAAAGAAGAAGGTACTTATGTATGCGCGGCATGCGGGACACCGCTTTTCAGCTCTGAGGCAAAATACGATTCAGGTTCGGGATGGCCGAGCTTTTTCATGCCGGTAGCCAAAGAAAATGTGGAAGAAATAGTGGATAAAAGCCATGGCATGATCCGTACCGAAGTGGTTTGCAGAACTTGCGGCGGACACCTCGGACACGTTTTCAACGACGGCCCCAAACCAACCGGACTTCGTTACTGCATGAACGGAGCCGCCTTGAAATTTCACAAAGCTGAATAGAATAAATCTTAGAAAAAGCCGGATTGAATCATATCTATCCGGCTTTTCTTATCTTTGACACATTACGAACCAAAACGTTTGATGGAAGTTATCCGATCGTTTTTTACCACAATCAGAACGCTGTTCCGGACATTCCGGTCGCGCCTGGCCACACTCATCAACAGGATTGCATATAAAATCACTTCGCTTGTAACCGGCAAATCCAAAGCCGACGCGCTCTTTCAATCTTACCGGCAAAACAAAAAGTCGGTGCGCGGCTGGTGGGAGGATAATGTGGACGTCAATTCGAGATATTACCGCCCCATTGTAACAATCTGGAAAACCATCGTTTATGGGTTCGTCGCATTTGCGTTGTACATTTTCTGCGTTGAAACGAACTTCCTCTGGCTGATGGGCAGCATGCCGAGCGTGGAAGACCTGCAAAACCCGAAAGTGGCGCAATCATCCGAAATTTATACTGCCGACGGCATCATGATCGGCAAATTTTATACCGAAAACCGGACGCCTGTTCCTTATAAAAAGATTTCCCCCAACCTTGTCAAAGCATTGATCGCCACGGAGGACGCTCGTTTCTACCGGCACTCGGGTATCGATTACAAAGCCATGGCCAGCGTAGCCTGGGGGATCGCTACCGGCGCTACCGACCGCGGAGGCGGTAGTACTATTACCCAGCAGCTCGCCAAAAAGCTTTTCAAAACACGCAAATCGGGCGCTCGCGGACTACTTGGTTATATTCCCGGCCTGGGCACATTGATTTACAAAACCAAGGAATGGCTCACGGCCATTAAGCTGGAAAGAAATTTTACCAAAGAGGAAATCCTGACCATGTATTTCAACACGGTCGATTACGGGAACAATACGTATGGTATCAACACAGCCGCGAAATCTTATTTCAGCAAATCTCCCGACAGCTTGAATGTGCAGGAATCGGCGGTGCTGGTAGGTTTGCAAAAAGCGACCACAACCTACAATCCGATCCGCAACATGAAACGCTCGCTCGAACGCCGCAATGTGGTGATCGACCAGATGCGCAAATACGGTTACCTGAGTGCCAAACAAGCCGACTCGATCAGTGCCCTGCCGATCGAGCTGAAAACTAAATTCGAAACGCCTTACGACGGCAATGCCAATTATTTCAAGAATGCGGTGGTTGATTTTGTTAAAAAATGGGGAGATGAGAATGGTTATGACCTGTATACCGATGGCTTGAAGATCTACACCACCATCGACTCGCGCATGCAGGAGGACGCGGAAGAAGCCATGACCCAGAAAATGAAGCAGCTGCAACGTGTTTTTGAGGACCACTGGCGCAACCAGAACCCCTGGCGCGATGAGGACGGCAATGAGATTACCGATTTCCTCCAGACCGTCGTGAAACGTACCAGCAAATACCGTGCACTGGCTGCCAAATTCCCGAACAATCCCGATAGCGTGACCTATTACCTCAATAAAAAGGACACTATGACCGTCTATGACTGGAAAAATAGCGGGGAAATGAAGAAGTATTGGAGTTCGATGGACTCTCTCGATTACTATAAGCGCATTCTCCGCGCCGGCATGATGGCCATGAACCCGCAAACTGGCCAGATCAAGGCCTGGGTGGGTGGTCTGGATTACAATTATTTCAAATACGATGCAGTGAAGCAGGGAAAAAGGCAACCCGGATCGACATTCAAGCCATTTGTTTACACGACCGCGATCGACGATTCGTCATTTAATATGAACCCTTGTGACGAAATCGTTGACAAGCCATTTGAAAAAACTTACGAAGAAGACGGTGAAGAGAAAGTCTGGAAACCCAGAAACGCCACCGGAACTTACACCTACGCCCCTATGACGCTCCGCCGGGCATTGGCGCAGTCCATTAACTCGGTTACTGCAGAGCTTACCGACCAGGTAGGCGCCGCAAATGTGGTTCGTTACGCTAAAAAAATGGGTATTACAACACCGTTGAAAGCAGTTCCATCGATTGGTTTGGGGCCGTTCGACGTCTCACTTTACGATATGGTGGCGGCTTATGGTGTTTTCGCGAACAATGGGACTTACACCCAGCCTATCCTGGTAACCAAAATAGAAGATAGCAACGGCAAGGTAATTGAAGAATTCCAGCCCGAGCACCGTCAGGCGATCAGCGAGGAATCGGCATTCCTGATGCTGCAAATGCTGCGTGCCGGTGTGGAAGAGGGAGGTGGTACTTCGGGAAGTATCCGATGGAAGTTCAATGTGACCATGAACGGCAACCAGCTAGGTGGCAAGACCGGAACAACCTCCAACAACTCCGATGGCTGGTTCATGTGCGTCACGCGTGACCTCGTGGTGGGTGCCTGGGTTGGCGGCGACGACCGCAGTATTCACTTCCGGACGACCAACCTCGGTGAAGGTGCTAAAACTGCGTTACCAATCGTGGGGGCATTCCTGGAAAAGGCTTATAAGGACAAATCCATTGAGCCCGGGCCGTTCCCGAAGCCAAGCTTTAAAATCACTAAAACGTATAACTGTCCTACGCAATGGGCACCGGCTGTGAGTGACTCGCTGGGGATAGAAGGCGACAGCACGCCGGCCAAACGGAACGAAGAAGACGAATTCCTGATCGGCCCTCCGCCGATTCCTTTAGATACTAGTAAGAGGAATTGAATTTAGGCTATAAGCTGTAAGCCGTAAGCTATAAGCGCTGTATGCTTACAGCTTACAGCCTAAACATCTACAATGTCCCAATCTTATGCACCTCTTTATATTGAATACGATAAAGATTCGCATAAGCCCCATCTTTTTCCAGTAATTGCTCGTGGTTGCCTTCCTCGACAATCCGCCCTTTATCCACCACAATGATCTTATCCGCTTCCTGGATCGTCGATAACCGGTGTGCAATTACTATCGCCGTGCGGCCATGCATTAAATTCTCAATGGCGTGCTGAATCAATTCTTCCGTTTCACTGTCGACGGACGAGGTGGCCTCATCGAGCACGATAATCTTCGGCTCGTGCACCATCGCGCGCACAAACGAAATGAGCTGCCGCTGTCCTACCGAAAGCGTCGCACCGCGTTCCATTACATTATAGGTGTAGCCGCCCGGCAAGCGCTCGATAAAATCATGTACACCCACGAGTTTCGCAGCTTCGACGATTTTTTCATGGGTAATGCTTTCGTCACCGAGCCGGATATTGTTTTCAATGGTATCTGAAAAAAGAAAGACATCCTGCAGTACTACCCCGATATGTTTACGCAATGCATTCAATTCGTAATCGTGTACTTCGATGCCGTCGACGTAGATTTTCCCCTTGTTGATATCATAAAACCGGGTGAGTAGGTTGATGATCGAGGATTTCCCGGCCCCGGTCGCGCCTACAAAGGCGATGGTCTCTCCTTCTTTTACTTTAAAATTAATATCCCTTAAAACGTATTCCTCGTCGTTGTAAGCAAACCACACATTCTTGAATTCCACATTACCCTTGATGGATTCCGGCGCAAATGTGCCTTCATTAGCCGTGTATTCGTCGCTGTCGAGCAATTTCAGAATGCGGTCGGTGCTGACAATCCCCATTTGCAGCGTATTGAAACGATCAGCGAGCTGGCGGATCGGGCGGAAGAAAAGGTTGATGAACATCACGAATGCCGTAACAGTACCGAACGTAATTTCAGCATTCAAAATTTGTTTTGAACCATACCATACCACCAAACCGGTACCAGCTGCGGCAATCACATCCGCCACGGGATAATACACCGAATAATAAAGGATAGACCGGATGTTCGCATTCCGGTGCACTTTGTTAATCTCCCTGAATTTCTGGTACTCGATATCCTCGCTGCTGAAAATCTGTACGATACCCATTCCTGTAATATGCTCCTGTACAAATGCATTCAAATTTGAAACGGCAGCCCGCACTTCATTGAAAGAATCCTTGATCTTTTCTTTGAAAACATAGGTACAGAAAAGCATTAGCGGGATCATCGAAAGGCTGATAATCGAAAGCTTCCAGTCGGTGTAGAACATCACGGCGATGATGAGCACCAGTTGCAGAATATCCCCGGCAATGGCAGCCATACCGTCGCTGAACACGTTGGAAAGCGTTTCCACGTCGGAGATCGTGCGGGTCACCAGCCGGCCGATGGGCGTATTGTCAAAGAATTTGAGTCTTAAACCGATGATTTTCTGGTACAACTGCACGCGGATGTCGCGGATAATGTATTGCCCCAACCAGCCCGACATATAAGTATTCCAGAATTGTGCCAATCCCTGGGCCAGTGTTACGACCACCATCACGATCAGCATCATTGTCAGTTGCGAATAATCCCCGTTTGCGATCGGCGTATCGATCGTGTATTTAATCAGCAGGGGCGTCAGCGGCGCGAGGACCGCATTGAGCAAAATAATGGCTATAAGCAGGTAAAACTGCTTCTGGTAAGGTCGAACGAATGTGTATAGGCGCCTTAGGGTAGGAAGATCGAATATCTGGCCGCTTTTGGTTTCCTGGTTCACCGGGTAGCTATTTGGTAATACAGTGGTTGTCTTGGATCAACAATACAAAGGTAGAAAATGTCACAGAGGCGATAAAAAAACTACCAATCGGCACATATCTTTTTCAAATACACTACATTAACGTCTTAATGCCTCTAACTCATCAAAATGGAGCTGTTTCTGAGTTTATGTCTGGGAATAGGGCTGAGCGCAAGCTGCGGTTTCAGGATATTCCTGCCCATGCTGGTCGCGAATATTGCTGCTATGAACGGCTGGATTTCACCGGGAGAACAATTCGGCTGGCTGAGCACCTGGACGGCCTTCTTCGCGCTGGGCACGGCTACAATACTGGAAATAGCGGGTTATTATATTCCTTTTGTAGATAACCTGCTCGACACCGTTGCTACGCCCGCGGCCGTAGTTGCCGGCACATTACTCACCACTTCTTTCATCGAAATCGACAACCCGATGCTGCATTGGGGGCTCGGACTCATCCTCGGAGGCGGCACAGCCGGATTGGTACAGGCGGGTACGGGTATTTTGCGGCTTCTTTCGTCCAAAACAACGGCTGGCCTTGGCAACCCGGTGGTTTCTACCGCCGAGAATGTCGCATCTTTCGGTTTGTCGGGCCTGGCGGTATTTTTGCCGGTAATCGCCCTGGTGTTGGTAGTATTGCTGGCTGCGTGGCTTTTGAAACGGTTAATGAATTTGAAAAAGTCTTGATGCATGGTTTTCGTGTCTGATGCAATCCCGGTCCATTCGCTTCCCCAAACGCCCAGCCAGGTGCCCGCATTAAAGATTTTCAGGTTTAAAAACAGTACCCATATTCAGCAGGAAGGGACTGTCCAGTCGGGGACCATCCAGCCCGGCCCCGTATCGCTGCCCATTACCCCGCTCCCTACCGACGCACCGCACCGGCATACTTATTACGAAATCCTGTTTATCGAAGAAGGGCAAGGCTTTCACGAGATCGACTTCCATTCTTATAATATCCAAGGGGCAGGGCTGCATTTTCTGACACCGGGCCAGGTGCATTTGCTTACTTTTTCGAGCTCTTTCCAGGGTTACATCGTCGCGTTTTCGGAGGATTTTTACACATTTTATAATCCGATGAACCCGTCGCTTTCGCAGCTGCCATTCTTCCAGCCGGCACGCAGGCAGCCGATCATCACATTGTCGGGAAGCGACAAGCATTACTTCCACAACATCCTCGAAAATATGGTTACGGACCATTTAAGCGCCGAAACCGACCAGGCGCTCATCGGAAGGTATTTGGGATTATTATTGCAAAAATGCGCTTTTCTCGCCCAGAGCAATGCACAACCTGCCGATTCGCCGGCGCTCTCCGTACCCGAGCTCGCAGGCCGGTTTCAGGAATTAGTGGAGAAGAATTTCAGGCAAATGCATGAGGTGCAGCAATATGCCAGCCAGTTATCGGTTACACCCGATTATCTGAGTAAAATCATCAAAAAATACCTCGGCATTTCCTGCCAGGAATACATTCTTGACAAGCTGCTCCTCGAAGCCAAACGGCTCCTGGTTTTCTCTAATTTGAGCAGCAAGGAAATTGCCTACCACATCCACATGGACGATCCGTCCTATTTCAGCCGCATCTTCAAAAAGAAAACCGGTCTCACCCCGAATGAGTACCGCGAGCATGTTCGGAAAAGTACCATTTAATAGCAGATTTGTACCTTGCTATCGCTTTTTATCACAAATATCTTTGTATTATCCAAAATTAAAATGGCTAAATAATACTATTGATATAAGTTATGCAGATAAAAAACGAACTGACTGCCGCTTCACTCCAATCCAAAATCGATCGTTTCTGGGAGGTTTCTGGTGAAAAAATCAAGCTCATCAATAAAGAGTACGACAATTCAAAAGGGACTCCGGTTTTCACGGTGAATGGAAAATACACCCTTCGCGGCTGGACGGAATGGACGCAAGGCTTCCAGTATGGAGCGGAAGTGCTGCAATTCGACGCTACCCGCGACGAAAGCTACCTCTCAAGTGCCCGCAAGAACACGGTAGATTTCATGGCCTCGCACGTGGGACATTTCGGTGTGCACGATCATGGTTTCAACAATGTGAGCACGTATGGCAACCTGCTCCGCCTGATGAACGAGGGTGTGATTCCCGAAAACGAATGGGAACGCAACTTTTACGAGATCGCGCTGAAAATATCCGGGGCTGTACAGGCACGCCGCTGGACGCCAATTAAAAACGGCCACGGCTTTATCCACTCCTTCAACGGGCCGCATTCGTTGTTCGTGGATACGATCCGTTCGGTGCGCGCGCTGATGGTTTCGCATTTGCTCGGCCATAGTTACATGGGTGAAAATGATTTGAAAACCAGCCTGCTCGAACGCGGAACGCTACATTCGATTGCTACGGCTAATTATTCGGTTTACTACGGCGAAGGTCGCGACAGCTACGACCTGTGGGGACGCACTGCCCATGAAAGCGTGTTCAATACCAACGATGGTAACTACCGCTGTCCTAACTCGCAGCAGGGCTTCTCGGGCTTCACCACCTGGACGCGCGGCCTTGCGTGGGCAATGGTCGGCTTCGCTGAGCAGCTCGAATCCCTGGCCAGCTTCTCTGACGAAGAACTCGCGCCAATGGGCGGCCGTGCCGAAATTGAGCGCATTTACCTCAAAGCCGCACAAGCTACCTGCGATTTTTACATTGAGAATACAGCGGCAGACGGCATTCCTTACTGGGATACCGGTGCACCTCAACTTTATAAACTGGGCGATTATACTTCCAGAACTTCCGATCCTTACAACGACTTTGAACCGATCGACAGCTCCGCAGCGGCTATTGGTGCCCAAGGATTGCTCCGTTTGGGCAGATACTTGAACGAGAAAGGACAAACAGAAGCTGGAAACCGCTATTGGCAGGCTGGCCTTACGGCTGTGGATTCACTTTTTGCTGAACCTTACCTCTCTACCGACCCAACGCATCAGGGGCTGATCCTTCACTCGATTTACCACCGTCCGAATGGCTGGGACAATGTACCTGCCGGACAAAAGATTCCAAATGGCGAGTCGAGTATGTGGGGCGATTATCATGCGAGGGAAGTGGCTCTTTACTTGCACCGTATCAATAAGGGGCTGCCCTATTACACGTATCTCGGCGCGGTGAAGTAACGGTACTGTCTCCCTTCAACTCCGCTCAGGGTGACAAGAACGACTTCACACCTAACAAAATATCAGTATTAAATCCATAACCATTTCTCCGAATTGGAAAACATAACACTCGACCGGTGCTGTATCCACACCATTACTACCAAGCCCTGGGGACTTTCGGAGGCGGTAGAAAACTACGCTGCTGCCGGCGTAAAGGGCATTAGCGTATGGCAAAATGCCATAGAAGGGATCGGGCCGCACCGTGCGGGCGAGATCGTCCGCGCAGCCGGGCTGGAAATTGTCTCATACGTCCGTGGAGGGTTTTTCCCGCACACGAGCAGCGCCGGGCGTGCGCAGGCGATCGACCATAACCGCAAGCTCCTCGAAGAAGCCGCAGCTTTGGGAGCACCCATGATCGTGCTGGTATGCGGCGCTTCACCGGACCAGTCGCTGGAAACCTCCCGGGATCAGATCCGGGAAGGCATCGCTGCCATTCTGCCGCTGGCCGAAAAACTGGGCGTAAAGCTGGCGATCGAGCCACTGCACCCGATGTACGCCGCCGATCGCTCAGCCATTAACACCATGGCGCAAGCCAACGATATGGCTGAGTATTTCCAATCGCCTTTTGTGGGTGTGGCCGTGGACGTGTATCACTTGTGGTGGGATAGCGACCTTGAAAAAGAGATCGCGCGCTGCGGAGCGAATGGCAATCTGCTGGCTTACCATGTCTGCGACTGGAAAGTGACCACAATCGATCTTTTAAATGACCGCGGCTTAATGGGTGAGGGATGTATTGACCTGAAAAAGATCAGAGGCTGGGTGGAAGATACGGGTTTCAACGGCTTCTGCGAGGTAGAGATCTTCTCGAATATCCATTGGGCGAAAGACCAGCATTTGTTCCTCAGCGAGATTACCGAAGCGTTTCTAAGAACTGTGTAATCGCAAATGGCGCGAAGCTTCGCTTCGTGCAAACTATTCGCAGGCCTCTGGCCGGCATTAATATAAAGTAACGTAAATCAAGTCGGCCGGAGGCCTCCACATAACGGGCACGAAGCAGGAGCTTCGCGCCATTAATCAAAAAAACATAACAACAATGACAACACATACCATTGGCATTATCATGAACGGCGTAACCGGCCGTATGGGTACCAACCAGCATTTACTGCGTTCGATCAAAGCCATTATCGAGCAGGGCGGCGTGAAAATTTCTTCTGATGAAGTGATTATGCCTGATCCGATTCTTGTGGGCCGTAATGAAGCGAAACTACAAGCGCTTTGCAAGCAGTCGGGCGTGCAGAAATATACTACCGACCTCGATTCGGTCATGTCCGACCCGCATTACCAGATCTATTTCGATGCCCAGGTGACTGGTCGCCGTGCGGCGGCTGTGAAAAAGGCTATTGAAGCTGGAAAGCACATTTATTGTGAAAAACCAACAGGTACTACCACCGAAGAGGCATTGGAACTCTATGAACTGGCCACCAAAGCAGGTTTGAAAAACGGTGTGGTGCAGGACAAGCTCTGGCTGCCTGGTATGGTCAAACTGAAAAGACTGATGGAAGCCGGATTCTTCGGAAAAATACTTTCGGTACGCGGCGAGTTCGGCTACTGGGTTTTCGAGGGAACGAGCATTCCGGCACAGCGTCCTTCCTGGAACTACCGCAAGGAAGACGATGGCGGTATCATCGTAGATATGCTTTGCCACTGGCGTTATGTGCTGGACAACCTATTCGGCAATGTGAAAGCAGTTTCCTGCCTCGGTGCGACGCACATCCCCGAGCGCGTGGACGAGAATGGCAATACCTATAAATGTACTGCCGACGACGCTTGCTACGCGACATTTGAACTGGAAGGCGACGTAATCGCGCATTTTAACTCTTCCTGGACGGTGCGCGTACGCCGCGACGACCTGCTCACCTTGCAAGTGGATGGTACGCACGGCTCAGCGGTTGCCGGTCTGCGCGACTGCTACATCCAGCATTACGGAAACACTCCGAAACCCGTTTGGAACCCCGACATCCCACAACCAATCCCGTTCTTCGACGGCTGGTCCAAAGTGCCTGAGCAGGAGATCTACGACAATGCATTCAAGGCGCAGTGGGAGCTCTTCCTCAAACATATTGTCAAAGACACTCCTTTCCCATGGGATCTGAAAGCAGGTGCGCGCGGCGTGCAGCTCGCAGAAAAAGGTCTCGAAAGCTGGGAGAAACGCCAATGGGTTGATGTACAGGAACTATGAAAAAAACTGCATTAATCACCGGAGGAAGTCGGGGCATTGGCTTTGGTGTTGCCAAAGCCCTTGCCAAAGAAGGATATAACCTGGCCATCAACGGCGTCCGCGATGAAGCGGCCGCTGCCGATGCGCTTAACGAACTGCGTGACCTGGGTGCAGAAGTGGCCTATTGCCAGGGAAGCGTCGCCGACGCGGCCGATCGCGAGGCGATTATCGAAAAGGCCTATTCTGTTTTCGGGCAGATCAACCTGCTCGTCAACAATGCCGGCATAGCACCGCGTGTGAGGCTTGACATTCTCGAAACGACCGTCGAGAATTACCAGGAGGTAATGACGACCAACCTCGAAGGACCGTTTTTTTTCACCCAGGCCATCGGCAAGCGCATGGCGGCGACGAAACAGAATAACCATGCATTTGAAGCGGCTATCATTTTTGTAACGTCCATTTCTGCAACGGTGGCTTCCATTAACCGCGGGGAATATTGTATTTCAAAAGCCGGGCTTGCGATGACCAACCTGCTTTTCGCTGTGAGAATGGCTGAGTATAATATTCCGGTTTATGAAATCCGGCCGGGTATTATCTCCACCGACATGACTTCCAAAGTACAGGAGAAATACGACAACCTGTTCCGGAGCGGCATTGCATTGCAGCCCCGCTGGGGCACACCCGAGGACGTAGGCAAGGCAGTAGCTTCGCTCACAAGAGGTGATTTCCCCTACTCCACCGGCCAGGTAATCGGTGTGGATGGTGGAATGCTGATTGACAGACTGTAAAGTCGGTCAAGTATTGTCAGGTGTGGTCAGGTTCTGTCAAGCGTAGTCACTGATAGTCAAGTGTGGTCAAGTATTGTCAAGAAATTGCCAGGGGTTGTTAGAAAGAATATGTATTTCTCAAATGACTACACTTGACCACACTTAACAATACCTGACAACACCCGACAATAAATGACTACACCTGACTATCAGTGACTACACCTGACAACCTCCTGACCACCTGACTTGACAATTCAGCGGTTAAAAAAGAATTGATTGACATTTAATAACACAGGCCGACGGCCGAAAGCCGAAAGCCGAAGTAAAACCTAACCCTATGTCAACAACAACCAATAATCCTCAACAATCGCTGCTTTCGCAGTTATTGCAAGTGCCTGTAATAGTAGCTGCATTGGGCTACCTGGTCGATATGTACGACCTGTTTTTGTTCAGTGTAGTGCGGGTGCCGAGTTTAAAAGCGCTGAACGTCTCCGACGATCAGCTGCTGAATGAAGGCATTAGTTTATTGAATTACCAAATGGCTGGAATGCTGATCGGTGGTGTGTTGTGGGGGGTGATTGCGGATAAAAGAGGCCGGCTTTCCGTTCTTTTCGGGTCTATCATCATGTATTCCCTGGCCAACATTGGCAATGGTTTCGTCACATCACTTGACCAGTATGCACTTCTTCGCTTTATTGCGGGCGTCGGGCTGGCGGGGGAGCTGGGGGCCGGGATTACACTGGTTACGGAAGTATTACCCAAAGAAATACGCGGCTATGGTACCACATTGGTGGCCACACTCGGAGTTTTGGGAGCAATTTTGGCTTACTTCGTAGCCGATTTATTTGCATGGCGCATCTCCTATTTTGTAGGAGGTGGAATGGGTTTGCTGCTTTTGGTATTGCGTTTCAATGTTTTTGAATCGGGTATGTTCAAACATGCCAAGGAGCGTTCGGTGGATCGCGGCAATATTTTTATGATCCTGACCAACGGGAAACGCCTTGGCAAATACCTGATGGCAATCCTTGTCGGCCTCCCGATTTGGTTTGTAGTCGGGATTCTCATTACCTTTTCGCCCGAATTCGGGGCTGCGAAAGGCATTGAGGGAATCAATGCAGGTAAAGCAGTGATGCTCGCTTTTTCGGGGCAGGTGGCCGGAGATATCGTCAGTGGATTACTTAGTCAGTACATGCGTAGCAGGAAGAAAGTGATCAGGCTGTTCATCATGCTTTCGCTTGCAATGGTGATAGGCTATTTGCTTATTCCAATGCAGGACTTGTTCTCCTTCTACTTGATTTGTACCTTGCTCGGATTCTGCAATGGTTATTGGACATTGTTCATTACTATTGCTGCGGAATTGTTCGGAACCAACCTCCGGGCAACCGTCGCAACGACAGTTCCCAATTTTGTACGCGGCGCGACTATTCCGCTGGCGTCATTGTTTGTGAGTTTCAAACCTGACCTGGGAGTGATCCAGGCCGGGCTGGTAATAGGTATAGCGACAGCCGCAGTGGCTTTGCTGGCCTTATATTTCCTGGAAGAGACATTTACAAAGGATATGGACTTTGTAGAAAAAGAATAGTTTCGGTTTTAGTTTTAGTTAAAAGCGGCCCCCACAGATGGAGGGCCGTTTTTTTTAACAGTTATTAACACTTTCCCAAGCAACACTCCTACCCGACCCTACGTCTCTTGGTTACATTTTTGAAAAATAGCCATGAGATACCGTTCAATTGCTTATGCTGGGAATCAACCACTTGTCCCACCCGAAATTCCGCTCGTGTACTTTGATTCAGATCGTACACGGGCATGCTCTTACCTTTGTCATGTTCTTAAAACAGAACAAAATTTATAGCCATAAAAATAAAATAGCCATGAAAACATCCGTTAAAACCTTCATTTGCGCATTTGCGCTTGCAGCCGCTTCTTTCACCGCTCAGGCAGGAGACAAAGAAGCCAAAAAAGCATCCACTTTCGGAACCGGCATTTATGCTACCAAAACCGGTAAAATCAACGTCCTTGTAGACAAGGGCAACACCGATTCCAAAACAACATTACTGCTTAAAGACGCAGAGGGAATCGTGGTATACCGCGAAACAATTTCAAGAGATCACAAGAAATTCGGACGCACCCTGAACCTCGATGCGATGGAACCAGGCAAATACAAGCTGGACATCATCAGTGGTAATGAAGTTCAAACCAAAACTTTCGAACTGGCCGACCAAAAAGTAGAACGTATCCTGACAGTTAAGTAAGGTTCAAATACATAGTATCCGGGCGGCACCTTCCCATTGCGGGAGGTGCCGCTTTTTTTACCCCAAAATAATTTTCCTGTTACCTATTTCGAAACCGGCGTATCAATAGAAAGTTCAAAACCAAAAGTTCACTTTTTAGTAGAACTTTTCTTAAATTGTACTGCCGAAAGATGCATATTGAAGGTAAAAGGATTTTGGAAAGGCTTATAAGAAAGAATAGAGGAAACTCGCGGCTGGCAAAGGCTGTCGACCAACTTGTTAAGGACCTTAAAACGAATTCGATAGATGATATCGGAGATCTCCTGAAAATCAGGAACGATGCTGACCGAGTTCATAGTAAAGGGCTATATTTCTTCAACCTGCACATTCACAGGACTTTGGTCTTCATAGAATTTGAGAAGGATCAGGCCGAGATCCTCTGGGCTGGGACACATGAGGAATATGTAAGGGTTTTCAAAAACAACACAAACACGATCGAGAAATGGCTAAGAGCAAACACCACATGGAACTAAGCGAACCTAATATCAAAAAAATATTGGACGCAGGCCGGATTGAAACCGAGCTCGAATGTGAGCAAGTTACGCTCGCCAAACGATATTTAAGGCTTCACGAGGAAAATCTGCCGGATCTTGGCACGACCATACAGGCGTTGAGCAATTTGATTATCGAATTTGAAGACAGGTGCTGGTCAGACAGATCACTTATTACAGACGCCCAAGTTGAAGAGAGCGACGCCGCAGTAATCCAAGCCGAGAAAGAATATGTATTCATCAGACAACGACGCAAGCTAATTCTTGAAAAACTTCAAGCGCTTTCATTAAAACAAAAAGACCTTGCTCTCTTATTAAATCACAGCAAATCCTACACCTCCGAATTGCTGAACGGTATCAGGCCGTTTTCGACCAATGATTTAAAATTGATCCATTTACTATTCCAAATCCCGCTTACAGATCTCATTATCACCATTCCTTCACAGGAAACATTGAGCCGGTTGGAAACCGCGATAGATAAAATCTCTTCCTTAAATCCAAAAGCAAAGTTGCTGCGTGAAACGTTAGCGAATCGTCCGGTGGCGAAAGGTTTACTGCCGGATAATTGGGATGAGGATGATTTGCGGGAAGAAATTGAGCCGGAAGATCACGCCGGTGAACTGACACTTTCAAATAAATGAGTTACAAAATCACAAGGAGATCAACGGCGTAGCCCACTTTTTGCCTTTTGAATATTCAACTGAAAATCACTCATCAATATGGATACCCGTCGAGATTTCCTGCAAAAACTATCATTAGGCATTGGTGCAACCGCATTGAGCGACCTCCCTGCATCAGCTCGCGAGCTGTATTCCGGGCCGAAAGCAGACAAGCAACTGCGTGTGGCACTGATGGGGCTGGGCAGCTACGCAACCCGTGTGGCGGAAGCCATGAAAGATTGCAAAATGGCGACGCTCGTCGGGGCCGTTTCGGGCACGCCTTCTAAGCTGGAAACCTGGAAACAGAAGTATAACATTCCGGAAAAGAATACTTATAACTACGAAACGGTCAGTAAAATAAAGGACAATCCGGATATCGACATTGTATACGTCACAACGCCCAATTCCCTCCACCACAAACACGTCCTGCAAATTGCGGCCGCCGGGAAGCATATTATCTGTGAAAAACCCGTTGCCGACAATGCAAAGCAAACGCGCGAAATGATCGCAGCCTGCAAAAAGGCAGGTGTGAAGTTCTATATAGGCTACCGGATGCATTTCGAGCCGCACACGCGCGAGCTAATACGCATGCGTGAGGCCGGTGAACTGGGCAAAATCATGCATGTAAACAATTATATGGGCTTCAAATCCGGTGATCCGAACCAATGGCGGCTGAAAAAAGCCCTCGCAGGCGGGGGCGCGATGATGGACGTAGGCATTTACGCGCTCAACGGTGCCCGTTACGCGACCGGCGAAGAGCCGATCTGGGTAACAGCGCAGGAAACCAAGACCGATCCTGTGAAATTCAAGGAAGTCGACGAAACGATTATGTTCCAGCTGGGCTTTCCGAGCGGCATTGTCGCCAGCTGTGGCACGACGTACGCATTCAATAATTACGAGCGGCTTTATGTGGTTGGAGAAAAGGGGTTTGTGGAACTGAGCCCCGCATTCGGTTATGGCCCTATTAAAGGTCGTACCCACCTTGGCCCGATGAACCAGCCTGTGGTTACGCACCAGACACTTCAAATGGACGGCATCGCCGATATTATCCTCAACAACAAACCCGATCCGAATGTGACCGGGGAGGAGGGTTTGAAAGATATGATCGTGGTAGATGCGGTATACGAGTCAATCCGCAAGGGCGGGGCTAAAATTATGCTCGCAGGGAAATAACATATGCATCGTCCCAACATTCTGATCATTTGCGGCAAGAACAAGCGTCGCAGCCGTACGGCCGAATACATTTTCAAAAACGACCCCCGATTCAATATCCGGTCAGCCGGATTGAGCCCTCAGAGCAATAGGAAAATCTCTGAAGGTGACCTTAATTGGGCCGACATCACACTGGTCATGGAAAGCGATCACAAATCCAAGATTCGAAAACTGTACACCCATCTGGATTTGCCGCCCATTCAGGTGCTTGACATTCCGGATGACTATGAATTTATGGATGAAGAGCTGATCGAAATCCTTACAACGAAAATCAATAGTCTGCTGGAAACACATTTTGAAACCTGAAAAGACGAAGAACGCGACGTAATGGTGATCGTGAACAAAAGGCAACTGGTAGGATCCGGTTGCCTTTTGTTCCATTTTAAGTTAACTTTACATACCACACTATGCTTATGGAAAAGATTAGGGAAGTAATTTTATACAAGCACTATTTCAAGAACTTCTTCCGGGATTTGTCTCCGCTTGCGAAGAGCAAAGTTGATTATGTTCTATTCCTATTAACTCACATAGAACGCATTCCGGAGAAATTCCTCAAACATATTGAAGGTCACAAAGGTCTTTATGAACTAAGAATTGAAGCAGGAAATAACATATTCAGAGTATTCTGCTGCTTTGACAAGACCAAGATCGTTGTGCTATTAAATGCCTTTCAAAAGAAAACACAAAAAACGCCTTCCAGTGAAATTTCCCTGGCGATAAAACTCATGGATGAATACTTCAATAATATATAATTATGGCTGAGAACAAAGATATTACAACAGTGGAGCAGCATTTTACCGAACGCTATGGCGAGCCTGGCAGTGCTTCAAGGATTGAATTCGAAATAAAGGCGAAAGCATTTTTAATAGGTGAAATTATTCGTGAGGAAAGAAGGCTCGCGCACATGACACAAGAACAACTCGCGGAGCGGATTGGAGCAAAAAAGAGCTTTATTTCAAGGATAGAAAACGGTCAGTCCGATATTCAACTGTCTACATTGTACAGACTTTTGGAAATTGGACTGGGCAAGAAGCTTGAACTTGTCGTAACCTGAAACGTTTCTGGTTAACACGTTACGATGATCCTTACCAATCAGTAAAGCCCCAGCCGTCCCGACTTTAATAAATTGACCCGGTTCGAAACAACGCCGGGCGCGTTTAATATGCAAAAATCCAGAATCATTATCCCCATGCTGGCCGGCCTGACCGCGCTGTTTACTCCTATTTTAATGTCCGCACAAATCATGGATTCAAAATCAATCGTCGCGCCCGGAGCGCAGGTCGAGAAGCTGGGCGACGGGTATAAATTTACCGAAGGTCCCGTTGCCGATAAAGACGGTAACGTATTTTTTACCGATCAGCCCAACAATAAAATTATCCGCTGGGATGCCGAAACCGGCGCATTCAGCACGTTTTCCGATAAAGCGGGCCGTGCCAACGGCATGTATTTCGATAAAAAAGGAAACCTTATTGCGTGCTCCGATGAAGAGAACCAGGTTTGGTCCTTCGATAAAAAGGGCAATCCGACGGTGCTGGTGAAAGATTACGAAGGTAAGCTGCTCAATGGCCCCAACGATCTCTGGATCGACCCCAAAGGCGGTATTTACCTCACCGACCCGCTCTACAAGCGGGATTATTGGAAGCGCGATCCCGCTATGCAGCAGGATGGCCAGCACGTCTATTACCTTAGTCCCGATCGCAAAAAATTTATCCGGGTGGATGAAAAGCTGAAAAAACCCAATGGCATCATCGGTACCGCCGATGGCAAGAAGCTTTACGTAGCCGACATTGGTGACAATAAAACCTATGTTTACGATATTCAGAAAGACGGGACATTGGCTAACCGGCAGCTGTTTGTTTCCAAAGGCTCCGATGGTATGATCCTCGACGAAGAAGGTAATCTTTACATTACCGGCGACGGCGTGACAGTTTTTGACAAAACCGGTACGCAAATCGCCCATTTCCCCGTGCACAAAGGATGGACCGCGAATGTATGTTTTGGCGGCAAAAATCGTGATTTGCTGTTTATTACAGCCGAAACAGCCGTTTACGGGTTAAAAATGAAGGTTAAAGGCGTAAAGTAACCGATCCGGCTTTGGCGATGGCGGAGCTTCCCGGTTTAACGGGAAGTTCCGCCATTCTTTTTGTCACGGGTGCAACGGTTTTGAGCTGTATATCGTCATGGTCAAATACAACTACTTCATACTAGATCACCAACCGACTCGTTACTCAAACTAACCGCCATCTCGTCTATGCGTCTGATTTTTACGGCCTTTCTTTTTCTTTCCCATATCATTTCCATTGCACAGAGCCGCGTTACGATCAGTGGCTTTGTACGGGAGAAAGGCAGCCAGGAACAGCTTCCAGGCGTGAACGTATATATCGACAGTACCCCTTACGGCGCAGTGACGAACACTTATGGATTTTACTCCCTTACCGTGCCGGCATCAGATTCCGCGACGGTCTCCTTCTCATTTGTCGGTTATGAAAAACAGCAGAAGCGAGTGGCGCTCCGGACGGACACCGAACTGAACATTTTTCTTCCTACCATTACACAACTCGAAGAAGTGGTCGTGTCCGCGCGAAAGCAGGAGGATTATGTCAGCCGGACGGTCCAAATGAGTAAAATCGAAATACCGATCCAGCAACTGAAAAAAGTGCCGGCATTCTTTGGCGAAAAGGATGTGTTGCGTGTCCTGCAACTCATGCCGGGCGTGCAAAAAGGGACAGAGGGCCAAACGGGGCTTTACGTACGCGGCGGCGGACCCGACCAGAACCTTATTATCCTCGACGACGCGGTGGTTTACAATGCCAACCACCTTTTCGGCTTCTTCTCAATCTTCAATTCGGATGCGCTCAGGAGTGTGGAACTCACCAAAGGCGGATTTCCGGCACGGTATGGCGGTCGGTTATCCTCGGTGCTGGAAATGAATATGAAGGAAGGCAGCAAGGAAAAACTGCACGGAGAAGGCGGAATAGGCCTGATTTCCTCGCGGTTAACCCTCGAAGGGCCTATTTCGAAGGGTAAATCTTCTTTCCTGATCTCCGGCCGCCGGACTTACATCGATTTTCTGGCCGCGCCGTTGATCGCCCGGGAGCAGCGGGGCGAAGACAGCCAGGTGAAGCCGGGTTATTATTTTTATGATTTGAATGCCAAGATGAACTACGATCTCGGCAGTAAGGACAAACTGTATGTCAGCGGCTATTTCGGTCGCGACAAATTCCACGCCAACGAGAAGAGCAGCACCTCCGAAACCCGTGCCGGCCTCGACTGGGGCAATGCGACGGCGACCATGCGTTGGAACCACGTTTTGAACCAGAAACTGTTTGTCAATACTTCCTTCATTTTCAGCAATTTTAAATTCGGGGTTTCCAGTTATTCCAAAGAATTAAATAGTGATGGCTCCCTCGACGACGAGTTCAGCCTTGAATACGATTCGCGCATCCGTGACCTTGGTGTGAAAACGGATTTTGACTTTTATCCCTCCTCCAAACACGCGGTAAAGTTCGGAGGACAGGCTACTTTTCACAAGTTCGTCCCCTCGGCGCTGGCGATCGCGGGCACATTTACCGACAATCCCATCGAACGGTCGGTCAAACCGGTTCATTCGCTCGAAGCGGGGTTTTATATCGAAGACACCTGGCAGGCATTGGACGCGCTGAAAGTGAATGCCGGCTTGCGGTTAAGTACGTTTCAAACAGAAGTTAAGACCTATGTCCGCCCCGAACCCCGCATTTCAGCAGCATTGCGCCTCGCTGAAAACCTTTCTTTCAAAGCCTCCTATGCGCGTATGAACCAATATGTCCATTTGCTTTCCAATACAGGCCTTGGGCTTCCAACCGACCTTTGGGTACCTACCACCGCACGAGTTGCACCCCAGCAGTCGGAACAAGTTGCCGCTGGTCTGGCCAAAGACTTCGAACGCCCGGCACTCACGGTCACGCTGGAGGGATATTATAAAAAAATGAACAACATCCTCAACTATAAGGAGGGCTCGTCGTTTCTGAGCATCAATGGCGAGAATGCCAATGAATTGAGCTGGGAGGATAATGTAACCTCCGGCAAGGGCTGGTCGTATGGCGGGGAGGTTCTCGTTCAAAAGAAAACCGGGAGGTTCTCGGGCTGGATTGGCTACACATTGTCGTGGACCTACTGGAAATTCCCGGAGCTAAATTTTGGTAAAACATTTTTTCCCCGCTACGATCGCCGCCATGACCTTTCAGTAGTAGGGATATATGAATTGAGTAAAAGAATTACACTTTCGGCGACCTGGGTGTACGGTACCGGTAATGCATTGACGCTCCCGGTGTCGAGCTACCGGGCGGCGACGGATAACTTTGTGACACGCACCACGGGGGATGGTAAGCCTGCTATCAATTGGTTTGGCCCGACCGTCAGCGAATACGGGCAAAAAAACAGCTATCGCGCCGAGCCGTTTCACCGCATGGACATCGCCATTCAATTCCACAAAAAGAAGAAGCGGCATGAGCGCACATGGGAGTTTGGCGTTTACAATGCTTACAACCGCCGAAACCCGTTCTTCTATAACATCGACGAAGAGATAGTCATTCTCCCTAATGTGATGCCGGCTACACCCGTGCCGAAATACACGCTGAAACGCTATTCGTTGTTCCCGATACTGCCCTATTTCAGCTATAACTTTAAATTCTGATAGCAGCCATGTTCGCTAGATATATCATTTTTCTGTTCCTAACACTGTTCCTGACGGCATGCGAATCGCTTGTCACCGAAGTCGACAAGGGTAATCTTCCACAAGTAGCATCGAAGCTGGTAGTGCAATGCTTTATTTCGCCGCAGGCCGCGCGCATTAATGTGGTCGTGACGGAATCGGTACCGCTTTTTGCCGAGCCCGATTTGAAAGGTGGCGTGATCCCGAATGCGGTTGTCAAATTATCCAATGGCACCCAGGAGGCCGTCATCCCGTTCGATACTGCCAACCAACTTTATTCCGTCGACAAATCAGCACTCGCCATTCTACCCGGGAAAACCTATTTCCTTTCGGTGGTCAACGGTATTCGATCGGTAAAAGCAACCTGTACTGTACCGGCCACCGCCGTAGTTCCGGCTACCTACAAGATTGACACCTCCTATTCCGGGAGCCTGTCGGCACGCGATACTTCCCTGACCGTAAAATACAACTGGAACGATATCGCCGGACAAACCAACTACTACCGGGTCCACGCGTCACTCGATCTGGAATACAGCATTCCCGAAGAACTTTCCGGTAACGGCCAATTCAAGGAAAAAAGGATAAGAAACCGCTTCAATTTCAACTGGGACGACACTATCGGCCGGAACGATTTCCGTAGCGACGTAAATCTGGACGGTACTGAATTTAGTTCGCCGATCGGACGCGTAAATCTTCCCGACCCTCTTAGTTACAGTTCCAACGACACCGTGTATATCTCCTATCCCAAAAGCAAAATCATATCCATCACCATGGAAGTGTACAATACCGACGAGCATTATTTTAAATACCATCGTTCGGTGCAAACGCGGGGCGACTCGGATAATCCATTTGTCGAACCGTCGCTGATCTATACCAATATCGAAGGTGGGCTGGGATGTTTTGGAGCGTATAACTCGGGACAATTGGTGTATCGTCCCCAATAATCCCGTTTATGCACCATTCAGGTTCTACAAAATCTGGCAAACTGAGGTCAAAGTACCTCAATATGTACATCGCCGGATTGGCATTTTACCACGGGGAACGGCTGTTCAGCAAGGCATACTTTTTTCCCGAATGATGTTCAAAATCGCTATCAGTTGTTGATTCAACAAGATCATCCATTTTAAAAATAAATACTATGGACTTGCAAGGAACAGACCAGGATAAGGTTAAGAAACCCCATCCTTCCAACAAAAACATGAGCGAGCCCGACACGCTCATTGAAACGCTTGAAGATTTGCAGAAGCAAGGCTATACCTATGATTTTAACCTTACGGCCCATGCCCTGGAAGTACATAAGGATGATGGCATCTGCCTGACGTTGTCACCCGAGGATTTCGATATTGTGCAGGTTTATCGTTTCGAAGGAATGACCAACCCTTCCGATATGTCGATCTTGTACGCGATCGAATCAAAAGACGGACTAAAAGGGACGCTGGTGAGCAGCTATGGCGTGTATGCCGACGCGATGTCCAATGAAATGATTAAAAAACTGGACACGCGCAGCTCCCTGATCGTCCACCCGGAAGACGACGATATAGCGCATTGATTTGCTGATACTGATAACCTGAGATGCAATGTTGCTTTAACCTCCGGTGAAGCAACATTTTTTTCATTAAAGCGCACTGACCATGGAAATGATCGAACTGACCGAAGAACTTATTGAATCAGCCGAGCAACGGTCTGCCGGCCAGCCCTACCCGTTATTTGTCAAAAACCTGAAAGCCATCGGGGTCGACAACTATGAAGTGAAGGTAAAAAACCATAAACGTACCTATACGTCCATTAATGGCGACAAGCTGATCATAGCCGGCGACCTACCTGAATTTGAATGCGCAGAGACATTCGAACTGGAAGAAGTAAAGGCAGCCATTAAACGTAATCAAGACGGCCTTACCGACTACCCGACTTTCCTCCGCGAGATCGGCGCCGCAGGCATACACACCTACGTAGCCGATCTCACGGGCATGAAAGTGATTTATCAGGGTCCCAATTCAGAATATGAATACGAGGAAATGATCCCGGAAGTTTAGAATGTCCGCAGCCTGGTCCGCATGATATCCAGCAGGTCGTCGGTGAAGTCGAGGTGCGTTACGAACCTGACAAGCCCTTTCCCAAACGTCACAGCCAGGATTCCGGCGTTCGCCAGGCGGGTTACATATTCCTTTTCAGAGATACTGTCGTCAAGTCGGACAATGACGATATTGGTATCTACAGGGAAAACGTCGGTTACCTCTGCCCTGGCTGCAAACAGCTCCCCTATTATCCTGGCACGGTTGTGATCTTCCTTCAACCGGATGACGTGGTTATCTAGCGCATAAATGCCTGCCGCGGCCAGGAAACCTGCCTGCCGCCAGCCACCGCCCATTACTTTCCGGAAGCGGCGTGCCTCGCGTATCATTTCGCGGGTACCAAGCAGTAACGATCCCACCGGGCAACCAAGCCCTTTGGAGAGGCAAATGCTGATGCTGTCGAAGACCTGCCCATATTGCGCAGTTGTTTCACCGGTTTCGACCAGTGCATTGAAAAGCCTGGCGCCATCCAGGTGCAATGGGATATGACGCTCGCGGCAGACATCGCGGATCGCTTCGATCTCCTTAAAATCATAATAGCAGCCGCCGCCCTTGTTCATGGTATTTTCGAGTGAAACCAGCCTGGTTACGGTCGAATGCACGTCATTTTCGGGGCTGATCGCCTCGCTAACCTGGTGCGCCGTAAGCCTTCCCCGATCGCCGTCGAGCAGCTTTACCGACGAAAACGCGTTGAGCATAATGCCTCCTCCCTCGTACAGGTAAATATGCGAATGCTTATCGCAGATCACGTCGCTGCCGGGACGCGTATGCACGCGGATGGCGAGTTGGTTGGTCATAGTACCGGAAGGGCAAAAGAGCGCATCTTCCATCCCGAAAAGGCGGGCGGCCTTGTCCTGCAATGCATTCACTGTCGGGTCGTCACCGAAAACGTCGTCGCCCACTGTGGCACTCCACATGGCTTCCTGCATTTCCCGGGTGGGTTTGGTAATGGTGTCGCTGCGGAGGTCTATTTTTATTTCCAAAACATTCATGGGGCATTCGCTGCAATTTCCTGCCAAATTAATGCTTAAAGCTGATTTCCGGCCAGGCATTGCTAAGTTTAAACGGGTATATTGCAAGCAAATTCAAGCAGTATGGAATTCGAAGAATATCTGAAATCAAAAAAAATAGACGCCGCAGCTTTTAAAAAAGGCGATGTTTTGCGCTACCAGGAATGGAGTGGTCTTTTTGAAACCATGCATCCGGAGAGCTTCACGGCCCATAAGAAATTCCTGATCAACGAAATCCGCCGGCGCTATCTGCTCAAAGAGGATTAACCCCGCATTTCTTCCATCAGCTTCATGAGTATCCCTACGGTTTTCTCGGTCTGCTCTTTGCTCGGCGTCGTGTCCCAATTGCCAACAATGCCGTTGCTTCCGATGTAAATGCCGTCTTTGCGGGCAATGAAATTAGCTCCCTGCGTGTATAACTTGTAGTTCACATCCCCCTGCGGAATAAGGCACGAAAGCTGGCCTGAAATTGGCGTAAGCTCCTGATCGTTAAAAACCGGCTTGGCCCCCAGGCCCATACAGTTCACGACCACTTTTTCGGGCAATGCGTCGATATCTTCCAGTTTTTTGATCTCCTGAATTTTCACTTTTCCTCCGAACATCGTAAAATCCTGTAACTGATGACGCAGGTAAGTGGGGATGTTGAACATGATATTGGTCCGCCGCGTCACGTGGTCGGCTTTGAAAGGATGCTCCTTCTTTTCCAGCCGTACCCGCTCGGGTAGCAGCCCATGTATTTCAAAATCTTCGCCCCCCGCTCCTGGTGTATACACCGGTGCTTCTTTAAACACCCCATATTCTTCTGCCCAACTGGCTATGTCGTTCATGCCCAGCAGAAACTGGAACCTGCGGAAAGAGAACCGCGTCGCGTCTTCCCATATGGCCTGAAATTCAGGTTTCGCAATCTTCTTATCACATACGCGTGACGCTGGCGACCAGGTTCCGGTAGCCAGGTTGCTCGTCACATTAGGAGGCACGTCCTTAGTATAAATAGTGACCTCGCAGCCGCTTTCCTGCAACAACCGTGAAGTTGCAATGCCCACGGTTCCGCAGCCCAATACCGCGATCTTCTTTTCTCCGGTAGCCAGTACATTTTTCCGGGCAATGTTGCCCGTACCCCACGACAACGACCAGCCGCTGCCGCCGTGACCATAGTTATGGACGATCGTCTTGTTGCCCAATTGCTCCACATCCAACCGCGGGCCGGATGCACGGAAGGGCCGTAAACCGACCGTCTCCTTCACAATACGGTCCATCGAAAGGCGTAGTTTGGGAATCTGATGGTAACCCCGGCTGATGTGGAAATGCTTGTCGGGATATTTCAACTCGGTTCTCGGTGCACAGGACGACGCCACTGCGCCTAATGCGAAGCTCGCCGGAATGGCTTTTTCAAAGAAATCTCTGCGGTTCATTGGGTTGGGAGTGAATAGTAATGGAATTGTGGAATTTAGCTACCAACCGTTATGAATACAAATTTTATATGGTAGTCTTAAAAAATATCAAAACGTTCTTTCCTCAAATACAATTTTTGCAATTCAACAACCACTCCTAAGGGCTGTCAATTCTTAGTCAGTGAGAACGGCATGTCAGCTGCCTGTACACCCCATTCTCTATTCGGCCTATCCCCCATTTGCAGTACCAGGGAGCCTCCTTTCAAAAGCTCGCCGTGGGTAATGTAGGTCCGGGTGAAGGGTTTGCCGTTCAACGTCGCCGATTGAATGTACCGGGCATTGTCGGAAACACCTTTCACTTTTACGGTAAATCTGCGCTTCTTGCCTGTCTCTATGGAAATTTCTTCGAAAACAGGACTTCCGAGCACGTACTGGTCCGTTCCCGGCGCTACGGGGTAAAAGCCCATCATACTGAATGCCAGCCAGGCCGACATCTGTCCGCCGTCCTCGTTACCGCTCAATCCACCCACACTGGTATCATATTCGCTTCGGATGATGGTCCTCGTCCATTGTTGCGTCTTCCATGGCTGCCCTGCGAATGCGTAGAGGTAGGCGATCTGGTGATTCGGCTCATTGCCATGCCAGTAATGCCCCTGCTCGAACAAGGTATCGAGCTTGGCGGTGAAACGGTTCTTTCCGCCCATGATCTTTTGTAGTCCCACGATATCCTGCGGCACAAACCAGGTGTATTGCGCCGGCGACCCCTCGGTAATGAAGCTGGCCCGCTTTGCAAAAGGGTCAAAATTGGCAATCCAGCGCCCGTCGGCATATCGTCCGCGTGCATAGCCTGTCGACGGATCAATTACATGCCGGTAATTGAGCGCCCGGCTACGGAGCAGGTCGGCATCTTCTTTCTTTCCCAGGCCACTTGCCAGGGTCGACAGGCAAAAGTCGTCATACGCGTATTCGAGCGTGCGCGAAACCTGCTCACGCTTGTGGAACGCCTGCCACACACTGTCTTCCAACGGCACATAGCCGTATTGCAAATAGGATTTCAACGCCCGGCGCCCCTGTCCGGCCTCGTAGCTTTTAGCATTGGTGTTCACCTCGAATGCGTTTTTATGCAAAAAATGGTAGGCGCTATTCACATCGAAATTCCGCACATTCTTCGCATAAGCATCCGCAATAACGGACAATGCGTGGTCGCCGACCATGGCCGCCGTGTAATGGTTCCAGCAGGGAAAAATCGGCATCCAGCCACCTTGTTCCGCTTTTTTCACCAGCGATTGTACCATATCCCCTGCCCGTTTGGGTTCCAGCATTATTTCCAGGGGCATTGCCGCGCGGAATGTGTCCCACATGCTGAAATCGCAGTAGTAATCGAAGCCCTCGGCTTTTTGCAACGGGGTGCCGCCAGCAAACGACGGGTAGCTACCGTCCACATCGGAGAAGAGCCTTGGCGAAAGTTTGGTCCTGTACAAGGCACTATAAAAAAGTGTTTTATCATGTTCACTTCCGGCTACATTTACCTTACCCAATGCTTCATTCCACGCTTCACGCGCCGATTTCCGGACCGCCTCTAATGGTTTGGTGCCCAATTCCTTTTCAAGATTCGCCCTGGCACCCTCAATGCTCGTGAAAGAGGTGCCGATCCGCACGGTAACCACCTGTTTTTCATCCCCAAATCCTACATAGGCCCCGAGCCTCTCGCGGTTTCCCTTGCCGGTGAGTATCCTCCCCATCGGTGTAATGGTGTCACCCAGCCACACGCCCGACTGCATGAATTTCTTGTCGAACTTGATCACAAAGTATCCGCTGATCCCCGCCGGCTGCCCGGATCCCTGGTAAATGCGGTGAACAGGATTGTAGCCTACAATTTCGCCCCGCTCCCGAAGTACCTCCACGAAACCTTCCCCTTCGTCGCTGTTAGGTTCGATTATGATAAAAGATTCCTCGCCGCTCTCGAACTTGAACCGCATAAGAGCGGTCCGCGCCAGGGCGGTTACCTCTGCATTAATCTGATGGTCTTGCAGCCATACGCTGTAATAATCGGGCGTGCTTTGTTCCTTTTCGTGGCTGAACAGGCTGGCCCGTTTTTCAGGATTGGTAATGAGCTCGCCCGACAGCGGCATAACCGTCACGGAACCGTAATCCTGCACGCACGAGCCATTCAGCCAATGCGTCCCACGGAAGCCTTGAAACTTGTTATCGTTATAGTAAAACGGTGCGATGCATTTGGTTTCGGTGGAACGCGTCTGCGGTGTCCATTGCGTCATACCATTCGGAACGCCCACCGCGGGGATGGTTTGCCCTTTCAGCTCGCTGCCTGCCTCGCTGTGCGTTTTGGCACTCTCCGTGGCCGACGGGGCAGTGCCGATCATTGTTGCCACATAATCGACAGGCGTTTTTTGTGCATAGGATTGATTATCAACAAAAAAAGTCGACAATAGCAGAAAACTAACTGAGAGGAACTGTACGCGCATGGTTAGGCTTGTTATTAATTCACGTCGGAAGATCGAAAAAATAATGGTATGTTAGGTCGATAGAATGTTGATATTCCACTGATCAGGACGATTTAAATCCAAATAACCCTATGAAAATCCATATCATCGACACCGGTTTTTTCAAGCTCGATGGCGGGGCCATGTTCGGTGTGGTTCCGAAAGTGCTTTGGAACAAACACAACCCGGCCGATGAAAAAAACCTCTGCTCCTGGGCTATGCGATGCCTGCTCATCGAGGATGGTGCGAAACTGATATTGGTCGATACCGGGATGGGAAACAAGCAAGACGACAAGTTTTTCGGGCATTACGACCTCCATGGAGACGCTACTTTGCATTCATCTCTTGCTGAAAAAGGTTTCAGCCCGGCCGATATCACCGATGTGTTCCTGACCCACCTGCATTTCGACCATGTCGGGGGGGCCGTGCAATTCAGCCGCGACGGCTCACGCCTCGAACCAACTTTCCCCAATGCTACCTACTGGTCGAACGAAGCGCATTGGCAATGGGCCACTCACCCCAATCCGCGTGAGAAGGCCTCTTTTTTGAAAGAAAACATCCTTCCATTGCAGGAATCGGGGCAATTGCGGTTTATCCCAAAAGGTCAATCGCCCTTTGACGGCATCGGCCTCATCCACGTCGACGGCCATACCGAGCAAATGATGCTGCCCGTGATCCAACACAAAAACCAGAAGATCATTTACTGCGCCGACCTGTTTCCATCGTCCTTCCACGTTCCTATTCCCTGGATCATGAGCTACGACATGCGGCCATTGCAAACGATGGAGGAAAAACAAAGTGTCCTCCAACAAGCCGTCGACGAGCAATGGATATTACTTTTCGAGCATGATCCTGTGTATGAAGCAGCATTGGTGGAAAATACGGAGAAAGGCATCAGGATTCGCGAGCGGGGGTTGCTAAGAGATTTCCTGGTTGAGTAAATGCGGCTATTTCGTTATATTTGGATATGCAAACACAGGAAAACATATCATTCGATGAATTGATCAGACTGATTAGAGGCCTATCGGCCACTCAACGCGCCCAATTGAAAGCTGAGATTAACCGAATGGAAAATCAACCTCCTAACACCCAATTAGAAGAATTTTTGCTGTCAGCCCCAACGTTCTCTGAAAATCAAATAAAAACGATTGAAGAAACCAGAAAGGCAATTGACCAATGGCGAAAGAACTAGTGCTTGTTGACACCTCCATTCTCATCGATTTTTTCCGCAAATCGGACAAAACCAATTCACGGCTGCTGAAATTGGTGAAGGAAGAATTTAATTATTGCATTTCGGCGATTACAGAATTCGAAATTTACATCGGCACTACCCCAAATCAGACAGCGTACTGGGAGGATTTTTTGTTCAGAACTCAGGTACTGGCATTCGACAAAGAGATCGCACGAACGGCGGTCGATATCAATAAGGCACTCAAAAAGCAAAGCAGATTAATCGGCATGGAAGATCTCTTTATCGCTGCCACGGCAGTGCATTACCAGCTGCCGCTTGCTACATTGAATGTAAAACATTTCGAACGGGTCGAAGATCTGCAACTCCTGTAACAATCATGAAAACAGCACTAATCCTCTCAGGCGGGGGCGCGCGCGGGATCGCGCATGTAGGCGTGGCGCAGGCGCTATGGGAGCGCGGTATGCGGCCGGATGTGATCAGTGCGACGAGCTCGGGGGCTTTCGCAGGGGCGCTGCTGGGCTACGGATATGAGCCGCTGGAGATATTGAAAATCATTCGCGACACGAGCTTTTATCCTTATCTGAGATTTGGGATCGGCGCGAATGGCTTGCTGCATATGCGGAAGATGGAAGACGTTTTCCGCAGGTTCATTCCTGAAAATACTTTTGAATCACTGAAAATACCACTGATAGTGACCGCTACCGACATTGTTTCGGGCGAAGAAGTACGTTTCCGGAGCGGGGAGCTGGCTTTACCGGTACTGGCGTCCTGCTGCATTCCCGGGCTTTTCAGCCCAATTCATTACAATGGACGCGATCTGGTCGATGGTGGCGTTTTGAACAATCTGCCCGTCGAGCCGGTCCTCGACGAGGCAGATTACATTATCGGGAGCCATTGCAATCCTTTTAACCTGGATAAACCTTTGAAACGGACCACAGAGATCGTCTACCGAAGCCTCATTCTGGCAATGCACACCAAAACGAAGGCACGTTTCACGAAATGCGACCTGCTCATCGAGCCGCCAGCATTGAGCCGTTTCAGCATTTTCGATTTCCGGAAAGCGGACCAGCTTTTTGAAACAGGATACACATTCGCCCAAGGGCTCCTGAACGACCGCAAGGCACTACTTCCCTGATGCCGCCACTGCTTTGTTGCCTAGCGTCCTGATCACCCATTCTCCTACCTGCCTCCCTTGCTTCTGACCATTCTCGATCGCGTCCATAAAATGGATACCACCGTAAAAACGAGATATACCCGATTCCTCCGAGGCATGGAGAAACGATTTGAATGAGCGTGCTTTCAGGTTGAAACGCTCCTCCACCGTGTCGGTATAGGCAAAATTATCGCCGAAATAATGGGTAAGAATAACAGCAGCCGCTGTCGATATAACCGAGTGCCCGCTCAGGTACTCAGGGAACGGCGGTGTTTGGAGAAATGGCTTCCAAGTCGGATCGATGTATTTGCGGATGGCAGTTTCGGGGCGGATCCGGTTACTGCGGTATTTCTCGTCCCAGCAGGCCATGAAACCATCCATCAGACCGATCGCCACGGAGGTATTGATCAGCATGGTTTTAGAGAAATCGGTTTTCGCTTTCCGGCAGGCTATGTCGGTAATACCCATCCAGTGCGCACCTGGGGATATTTTCTTCATCCCTACCAGCAAATGCCCCTTGTTTTCCAGCGCAAACGGGTTACAATCCCAGAACGCGGCGATTACCCGGTGCTCTTCCGCCTTCTGATCGTCGTCGTAATTATGCTTCATCAGCTTGAAAAACTCCGAATCTTTCGACTCCGAGAATGCGACAGGCGGCGCGGGCTTGAACTGCGATGCCGAATCCAGCGTAAATGGCCGTACGGTTTTGAAATAAGGCTCTACCGGCGGGAAATAGCCCGGAGGCGTCGGATACCAGGTCCCCGGGCCGCCGTGCGGCTCATAACGCGGAAAGTTACTGATCTTGTTGTAACGGTCGGCTTTGGCATATTTGAGGATCTGCTTGCTGATCGCCAGCGCATATTCCTGCGATCCGGCCAGTACCTCGTCGGTAAACCCGATTTTCTTGCAGGAGTCGACCAGGCTTTGCTGAAACTTTTTGAGCAGTAAGCCTCCCGAAGGCTGCATTTTCTTCGCAGTTTCGAGCATCGCCAACGCTGCTGCCAGCTGATAGGAATACTCGGCCACCTTGGGCTTTTCGATTTCCGGAAAGTCATTCAGTATCCCGTACATGGAGGGATACGCTTTGTTGTTTGCCGCTACCACTTCGTAACCTGCCAGACATGCGTAGGAATAAAACCTCGCCCCCAGCGGCGGATTGGTAACGTCATGCACCATTACGTCGGTCATTTGCTGCGTTACCTGACCAATTACCGTCGGATCGATCTCCTTTTTTGACTCACTCTTTTTGCAGGCCGCCCACATGACAGCCAGCAGCATTCCCAGAAGAAGGTTACTGAACTTTACCAATTTGATATGCTTTTATTTCCTGTTGATTGATCCCGAATAGCAGTTTATTACCAAGCGGCAGCACGCTGCGCACGTCGCCTTTCAAGCCAAAACCCGATTTATCCTGATTGACGTATTGGAATTGCCCTTTACCATTGCCCCGCAAAAGGATACCGTAATTGGCATCGTACTTCCCGAAACGGAGCCGCGCCTTGCTGATGTTGCCGCAAACCAACAGATCCTTCTGCCCATCGCCATTGTAATCGAGCGAGGTAATGGTGTAAACCGGCGATACCTGTACCTGCAAGGGCAATGCCCTTTCTATGAACTTGCCGGTCGCGGTCCTTTCGAACAAGGCTGTTTTCAAATAGGTCGCTTTCAGTTCCTTTGCTCCTTCCAGTTCTTCCTTGGTAAAAATTTCCTTTACGCTCAGGTCTGCATAGCTCTTGTAATCCTGGTAACGGGTACGCATAATGCTCATCTGATCGAGCATTTCATCGCGGGTTACGTAAGGATAGCTCTTTCCCTGGATGTAAAAGCTCATAATCGGGTCAACGGAGCCATTGTCGTCGAAATCTTTATAAACCATTTCCACCGGCTCGCTATCGCTGGCCTTGCATTGGGTATTGGTACCCATGTTACCGATCACGAGGTCATCCTTGCCGTCTCCGTTCAGGTCTTCCACGAGGATTTTATTCCACCAGCCATTGTAAGCTTTGTCGAAATAATCGGCGGTTTTGTTTTCGAGCTTGCCATTGTTGTTGATCAAAACAGTAACCGGCATCCACTCTCCTACCACGATCAGGTCTGCCTTTTTGTCGCCATTCAGATCCGTCCAGGCGGCATCGGTCACCAAGCCGATATGTTCCAGTTCCTTAGATATGGCTGCTGTATGGTCGGTAAATTTACCTTTGCCATCATTCATCAATATATAGCTGCGGGGTATTTCCGGGTACCGACCCGGAATGACGCGACCGCCTACAAAGAGATCAAGCTTGCCGTCGCCGTTGATGTCCGACGCGCGCGCGCAGCTCGTGCTCGTGAGCATAGCGGGCAATGCGCCCGGGGCTTTGGTGAAATTACCTTTGCCGTCATTGATATATAACCGGCTCTGCAACAACGGATCATCCGGCATAAAGTTCGCATAACCTCCGCTAGCCACGAATATATCCCGCGCGCCATCGCCATTCGCATCAAAAAACAATGCATCGGTATCCTCGCTTTGCTTGTCGGCTTCAAAAGCGGGAACAGATTTTGCGATAAATGCACCGCCCTTTTGCTGAATGTACAACTTAGCTGCCTCGCCCGAAGTACCTCCGATAAACACATCATCCAGACCGTCCCCATTCACATCGCCTTTCCGCATGCACGGGTTAGAGAAAGAAATCGGGTTGATCAGCAAAGGTTGACGTTTGAAGTCATTCGTTTTTACCGCCGGGCTCTTGAACGCAATCGGTGAAGCAACCGGCTCGAACAACGGCACGACCGCTTTTTCGGCCTTCGCTTTCTCTTTGGCGTTCACCTCTGAAAGCGACAATGTGGTATTTGTTTTAGGATTGATCACCTTTTCCTGCTTGCCATTCAGCCAGGTTACCACCAGCGAATCCACAGCCGGTTCCTTACCCAATCCGAAATGCAACACCGGCGATACGCTTGACTGGTAACCGCGGGTCGGCATTTGTTCGAGGTATTGCTGTTGACCTTTCTGGTAGATCGTCACTTTCGCACCGAGCCCCAGCGTGTTCCGACCGGCCCCAGTCAATTTTACTTTGAGGTAATTGTTTTTTAAATGCTTATCCCCGTCATTCTGGTAAATGAATGCAGGCTTATTGATATTGTTCACGACCAGGTCGAGGTCCCCGTCGTTATCGAGGTCAGCATAGGCCGCGCCGCCGGAGTTAGATATCTCGCCCAGTCCCCAGCTATCGGCCACGTTGGCAAATGTCAGGTCTTTTCTGTTTTGGAAAAGGTAGTTTTTCATATTCGAAGACGGCATCTGGTACACCAGTTGGAGGACGTCTTCGCGCTTCACCTGGCCTTCAATGCGCTTCAAGTGGTCACCCATGAATTTTACAAAATCCATATTGGTGAAGTCCCGCAGGTTACCGTTGGTAATGAAAAGGTCTTTCCATCCGTCGTTATCATAATCGGCGAATAGCGACGCCCAGCTCCAGTCGGTATTGGAAACGCCCGAAAGCTGGCCGATTTCGGAGAATATCGGATGTTTGGTACCCTTGCCCAGGCCTTCATTCAATTGCAGCATATTGCGCATATACTGGTGATGAAAACCCATTTTGACATTAAAATCAAATAACTCGTAATTATCGAGACCTGTCAGCAACTTCTGACGGCGGTTATCCTCGGGAAGCATATCGAGCGTAAAAATGTCGGGCAAGCCGTCGTTGTTGAAATCGGCAATGTCGTTCCCCATCGACGAGTGCGACGTGTGGCCGATACTGGCGTGAAGCACGTCGGTGAAAGTGCCGTTGCCATTGTTGATGTATAAAAAATCCGGGACCGAATAGTCGTTGGAAATGTACATGTCCTGCCAGCCATCCTGGTTAATATCGGCAATGCCGATGCCCAGGCCGTAGGTCAGTTGCGAGCTATGAATGCCCGCTTTTTTAGTGATATCCGTAAAATGCGGGGTGCCATTCTGCGGATCGTTACGGAACAACCTTACGCCGGTTACCGGGTCTTCCTTTCCAAGAATATCAGCTGTGCTGGCCTCGTCCAGGATTGGCAAGGCTTTGGGATTATGGTTGAGCAGGAACATATCGAGGTCCCCGTCTTTGTCGAAGTCAAAAAATGCAGCTTGTGTGCTGTTGCTCATCACACCCAGGCCGTATTGCTCCGCCATTTCTTCAAACTGCGGGATGCCCTGTGCATTGTTGCCTTTGTTGATGAACAGCTGGTCTTTCAGGCTCTCGGGCGAAACCGCTCCGGAGTAGCAAACGTAGATGTCCAGTTTACCGTCCCCATTTACATCGGCCATCGTCACCCCTGTCTTCCACGGGCGCTCACGCCCTCCTACCTGCGCAACGGCCGTGATGTCCTCGAATACCATCTTGCCCTTGTTCAGATACAGCTTGTTGGGCACCATGTTACCGGTGAAATAAATATCGTCGAGCCCGTCGCCATTGAGGTCTCCGACCGCCACTCCACCTCCGTTATAGAAGTATTCATACATCAGCACATTGGTATTCAAACCCTCGGTGAGTGTATTGGAGAAATCTACTTTTGTCTGTTCGGGGGTCAGGAGCGTAAAAAGCTGCGGGCCGGCGGGAGCTTTCTTTTCTTCTTGGGAATCGGAGGATTTGTCACAACCGGAAAGTACCAGTCCAGCGATCAGAACAATGCTGCCTGCTTTCCAGGGCCATATTTGCTTCATGACAGGAATGAAGAGTTTTGAAGGAGTAAAAAAAGAAACTATGCCTTGTAAGCCAAGGCATAGTTTCAGTAAAATTAGTCAATAAAATATAACTATTTATCGTAACCCGGGTTTTGTACCAGTTTTGCGTTACGGTTAATTTCATCGCGGCTGAACGGACGGAAATACATCTTATCAACCCACGTACGGTTCTCATGTGATTTCTCTTCCACAGGAGTGTAAGTATAATCGTAAACCGTTGGATCGTAGTGATATGGCTCCTTCATCGATTTACCCGGCTTGAACTTACCGATTACGTTGATGTACTGCAATGAGCGTCCCAAAGTAGTCGGAGCGATCATCCAGCGGCGTGCATCGTGATAACGCTGCTCTTCGTAGGCCATTTCAATGCGTTTTTCGTGGCGGTAAGCTTCTTTCAAAGCAGCACCTGAAACTTTCAATGCAGGCATACCGGCGCGGAAACGGATTTTGTTCAGCCATTCCAATGCAATTGCTTCCTCTCCTAATTCAATGCTCGCTTCGATGTAGTTGAACACATTTTCAGTGACACGGAAGAACGGCCATGGAATGTTCTGACGATCCGTGTTGTCGTACAGCGACGGGTTCGGATCGATGAACTTACGCATATAGTAACCGGTGCGGCTACCGTTCCAGTCTTCGATCGAGCTGCTGCGGGTATCCAATCCTTTACGGTTGATCAATGCACCTTTGTCGTCCAGGAGGTCATATGCGCCTGTCTGGATCTGGTTAGCAGGGTCTTTCGCATCGGAAGGACGTGGTTTCCAGTTCGCTCCGTCGTACATGATCGTTGCATAGAAACGTGGGTCGCGGTTCACATACGGATTCGCTTTATGGGTAGGGTTAGTCCATGAGAACGGGGTACCGTCCATCATTTCATAGTCATCCACGAGCGTTCCGATCGGCGTGTTACCCGCCCAGTTGTGATAGCCGTTAGGACCGTTGTTCAAACCGGTCTGGCGTGCACCTTCGTTCTGGCTAGGCGTGAAGTAACGTCCGAAAACGATATCGTTCGCCGACGCATCCAGGGTTTTGTCCGCACTGGCACCAGCCATCGCCAAAGAGATGTAGTTGAGGCGGCCTTGTTCCGGAGTTACCGGTGCAGTCAGGTTCAGCTTATAACCATTGCCGCTTGCGTCCAAAGCAGCTTTCGCAGCAGCTTGCGCGGCGGCCCAGCGAGCTTTACGGTCCCCCGAAGTGTACCCAAGGAATTCAGGGTTCGGGAAATCGGCGATCACCGACGATTTTGTCTTAGCAGTCGGAATGTCATGCAGGTCGCTGGCAGCGTACAATAACACACGGGCTTTCAAGGCAAGCGCGGCAGCCTTGGTTGCGCGGCCCTTCGCCGGGTTTTTACCGTCCAGCAACAGCGCAGCGCTGTCGGCATCACTTACGATCTGTTTCACGCACTCGTCGTAAGTGCTGCGAGGTACGGAATAATCCTCGTTCAGCGCATATACTTTCTTGATCAGGGGAACGCTGCCGTAGTAACGTACCAGCTGCTGATAGTAGTAAGCACGCATGAAATACGCTTCTCCTTTGAGGCGTGCCTTCAATGTTTCGTCCGTAAACGTCGCAGTAGCCAGTTTGGAGATGGCCAGGTTCGAAGCGCGAATGTACTGGTACATTTGGCTCCAACCGTAGGTAGCATCCACCCAACCAAGGTTGGAAGGGCTCAAACTGCCTTCGTTTACTGTGTTAATGTTACGGCCCGTGTGGGTAAATACTGCTTCGTCCGTAAGGGAAGCCAGCATTTGCTCACTGAAACCACCCTGCTGCAAACCAGCATAAATACCTGTCACAAAACCTTCTGACAATGCACCGTCGCCCCATACGGCATCACCCGGGATCTCAGTTGGCGGCGTTACATCCAGGAAATCAGTGTCGCACGATGACAAGCCTCCCGTCATCAGTGCAGCAACCAATAAAAACTTATATGTCAATTTCATATTTCTGATTCGTTAAAATGCTAGACGTACACCTGCGCTGACAACTCTTGATTGCGGATAGTACTGACCACTGCCGGTAGTCGCTTCCGGATCCCAAACTTTGATTTTGTCGAAAGTCAGGAGATTCAATCCGTTCAAATAGACTCTCAGGTTGCTCAAACCGATTTTTGAACCGATTTCTGAGGGCAGGTTGTAACCAATCTCGATGTTTTTCAAACGCAGATAGTTGTTGCTTTTGAGGAAGTAGTTGTTGATACCTGCCTGGCCTGTGTTGGTGTAATAACGGTTGTTACGGTTGGTCAGACGTGGATATTTGTCGGTCGGATTGTCGATCGTCCACCGGTGATCGAAGTCGTATTTCAGGTAGTTACCAATGTCACCCGACTCGGTCAGACCTATGAGCTGCAAGCCGCCCAATGTTCCCTGGAACAACATAGCCAAATCGAACTGCTTGTAACCCAGGTTAATCGAGGCACCACCTGTAAACCATGGACGGGCCACTTTCTCAGTGCGGATACGGTCGTCGGCGCTGATTTTACCGTCACCGTTCACATCTTTGAACTTCATGTCACCTGGACGCAGGTTACCTGTGATCGGGCCATAATCGAGTGTTTTAGCATCGATTTCTTCCTGGCTCCTGAATACCCCGTCGAATTGGTATACAAGGAATGATCCATAAGGCATTCCGGTCGAACGCTGATAAGAAGGTGCTCCCGGAACTTCATCCCAGTATTTAATTTTGTTTTTGGCATAGCCACCATTCACACTCACAGAGTAGGTGAAGTCGCCCGCATTGCCGTCATAGCTCAGCTTGAACTCCCATCCTTTGTTTTGCAGTTTACCCAGGTTTTGAGGAGGAAGCTTGCCATCGATACCGGCCGACGACGGCGTAGAACCTGTTTTCGGAATCAGTATCTTCGAACGATTGTTCACAAAATAATCGAACTCAAATGCCAGCTTGTCATTGAACAACGTACCCTCGATACCGAAGTTGGAGTTGTTTGCAACCTCCCAGGTGAAGTTGGGGTTAGCAACACGGGTTTCAAGCAAAGTTTTCGCTACCTGGTCATTAACGATATAGGTTCCGAAGCCCATTGTCGACAGGTATTGGTATTCTGCCAAAGTTTCTGTTCCAAGGAAGTAAGGCTCAGCACCCATTTGTCCCCATGAAGCGCGGAGTTTTACATTGTTTACGTAACGCGAAATGTTGTTTTTCCAGAAACCTTCTTCCGAGATACGCCATCCGGCAGATACCCCCGGGAAGAAACCGGAGCGACCGTTTGGAGGGAACACGTAGGAATAATCTTTACGCCAAAGGAATTCAGCGAGGTATTTTTCCTTGAAGTTGTAACCTGCACGGCCGTAGTAGCTCAAACGTGCTCTTCTGAAAAGATCGAAGTTACCAAGGTCTTGCTCAGGCGTGCCACCCGCGAACAGCTGATCTACCACAGGCGAAATGAAGTAACGGCGGAATGCATAGAAACCATCACCATCCACTTTCTCGCGCTGGATACCGGCCATTACGTTGAAGTTATGCCCGTCGATTGATTTCTCGTAAGATACCTGACCAGTCAGCTGGATAGACAACTCCTGTGAAGAACTTTCTCTCAGACGCGGATCTTTGAACGTCGAACGAACGGTTCCAGTCAGGAATGGCGTTTTACCGTCCGCTTCGTAAGTCTTTTTGTCCCAGAAATACAATGTCCAGGGAGTTTCAAAGTTTTTCTGACGACGCATTTGCTTATCGATCGCAGCCATCGCGTTGACTTTCAATCCCGGAACGCCGGGGATCAGGATTTCCAGGCCACCATTGGTTTGGATGTAATCTCTTTTGTCGTTGTTATAACCAGTTGTGTTGGTAGTTATAACCGCAGGGTTCTGGCCGTTCTCGATATCAGGACCTGGACGTCCGTCCGGCCAGATTGCGATTTCAGTCGGCTTACCGCGCATCAACATCCGGAAAATAGCACCTGCGCTGTTACCACCGCTTGGGAAGTGGCGGAACTCTTCGCGAAGTGTAAGACCGAGGTTTGCGGTAACATATTTATTGATTTTCGTATCGAGGTTGATACGCATATCGTATTGCTTGTAACCAGTAGCGGAATTTACATAGTAACCGTCCTGATTGATGTGGCCAATCGAAGCAAGGTATTTCACGTTCTCGTTACCACCAGTCAATTGCAGGTTGTGACGTTGCTGTGGCGCCCATTTGCGGATCACCGAGCCATACCAGTCTGTATTCGGGTGCAGGAAAGGATCTGATCCGTCACGGAATTTCTTCATGTCGTCCGGCGTAAACACGGCGTTGACTACGTTTCCGTTGTCGGTTCTGGTATAGGATCCATTTGAGTTGAAGCCTTGCAGCGCACCTTGCCATTGCCCTACCGGCAGGTTGTCATAGATCTGCAATTCGTTACGGATAGTCGCATACTCAGCGGCATTCGACATTTCAGGTGTACGCGTAGGCTGCGACACGCCGAGGTTCATATCATAAGAAAGTTGTGGCTTACCTGTTTTACCGCGTTTGGTGGTGATAAGGATAACCCCGTTACCCGCACGTGAACCGTAAATCGCCGCAGCAGCGTCCTTCAATACTGAAATACTTTCGATGTCGGCAGGGTTGATACGGTCGAGACCACCGGAACGGTTGGGAACACCGTCCACAACGATCAACGCGTTGCTGTTACCCAGTGAGTTGGTACCACGGATACGGATTGCCGAGCCGTCATAGCCTGGCTCACCGCTCGATTGCACCGCCGAAATACCAGGCAAACGACCGCCCAGCGTGTTGGATAAGTTGGCAGCTGGGGCCTTCTGAAGTTCAGCGCCTTTTACAGCAGTAACCGAGCCGGTCAGGGTTGCCTTTTTGGCAGTACCATAACCTACCACGACTACCTCTTCCAGTGCTTTTGTATCAGCCAGCAGGATCACATCGAGAATGCTTTTGCCGCCTACGGGGATCTCCTGCGTGAGGTAACCGATGAATGAGAACACGAGCGTGCCGTTTCTCTCGGCATTCACGGTATAAAGCCCTTCATTGTCGGTTACTGTACCTGCGGTGGTTCCCTTCACGACAACGCTCACACCAGGCAGCGGCTGTCCCTGTTCATCTTTGATCTTACCCTTGATGGTATTCTGGGCGAATGCACCCATGACCGTCACCAGGGCCAGACAAAGAGAAAAAACACTTCGTGATACCGCACGAGGCGTCCATCCAGTAGAAAATCTCATAGATTAATAGTTAGATTAAAAAATGTTGTAGTAAGAATGTTTGCTTAACCGTATAAGCACGGAACGTTGCGTCAGGCATGATTTTCGTTCCGAAAATCTGCCGTTGCGAGTCAGAAAAAGTGTAGCCAGGAAAATTTTCTACATAGAGCAATTTTAGTGATAAGGGTGAGTACTTTCATCGATCAGAGTTCAGGATATCAAACAGTGTATATCATACACAATCTTATATGCATACTCCTGTTGTTTGTAAAAGAAGTACCATCAGATCTTATATACTCGTTTGATTGTACAAAAAGATATCAATTTTTTAACAAAAAAAAGGTTTCCCGATTAATGAATATGCATTCTTAAAAAATAACAATAAATAACTGTATCAATCGAACAATTTTTATGAATTAGTTATATATAAGTTACAATAAATCACTCTTTTGTACATTATTATCGCCAAATTCTCATTTCTTATTATATTCGTAGACATTTACAGTTACAAATTTCCTACTGATATCAATGAAGTTTCATTTACTCTCCCTCCTGGTTGCTTGCTTCTTATATGGGTGTAAAAAGGAGTCTTCCCCCAACGAGTATAATGCCAAGGCAGCCGATCCCCAGCTTTTTCATGAGACCGCGACGCATCTTACTGACGTAATTATTCACGACATATTCAAGCCCCCGGTCGCAAGTCGCATTTATGGCTATTCATTCCTCGCTGCCTATGAAGCACTTTCTCCCGGGAACAAAGAGTATCAGTCACTTGGAAATCAACTAGTTAAATTCAATACACCACCCAAGCCAGACACGACACTGACCTATTGCTTCCCACTTGCTAGCATCAAGGCCTTTACGGTTGTCGGGAGAACGCTTACTTTCTCAGGCAATATGTGGGATGATTATGAAAAGGGGCTTTTCAAGAAATTCCGGGAAATGGGTATTCCAGAAGACGTATATGAACGCTCCATCGCATACGGTGATACGGTAGCGAAGCATGTACTGGCATACTCGGCCAAAGACCATTATAAGGAGATACGCGGATACCGCTATACGGTAACCAATAAACCCGGCACGTGGGTACCCACGCCACCTGCGTATGCGGATGCGTGCGAACCTATGTGGAATACCGTGAGGACTTTTGCACTTGACTCGGTGACGCAGTTCCGCTGCCCGCCGCCGGCACCATACGACCTCGCCAAGAGCAGCAAGTTCATGCAACTGGCAATGGAAGTTTACAACATCGGTAACAATCTCACCGAAGAGCAGAAAGCGACAGCCTACTTCTGGGACGACAATGCGTTTGTGACCAATGTAGTTGGGCACGCCATGTTTGCCAATAAAAAAATGACCCCGGCCGGCCACTGGATGGCGATCGTGCGGACCGTCGCGACAGACAAAAAGTTGGACCTGATGCAATCGGTAGAGGCCTATACGTTGGGAGCGCTCTCCATTTATGACGCATTCATTGCCTGCTGGGATGAGAAATACCGCACGGTCCGCATCCGCCCGGAAACGGTGATCAACAGCAACTGGGATCCCAACTGGCGGCCATTCCTCGAAACGCCCGCATTTCCCGAATACGTAAGCGGCCACAGCTCCATTTCAGCTGCCTGCGGTGTGGTGCTCACGCATCTGATCGGAGATAATGTAGCTTTCACCGATACCACCGAAAAGAAATACGGACATGGTATCAAGTCCTTCAAATCCTTTGAAGAAGCTTATTGGGATGCGTCCATCAGCCGCGTTTACGGCGGTATCCACTATCGCGATGGCGTAGAGGAAGGTACGCACCTTGGCCAGAAAATAGGAGAAAACGTATGGCAACGAGCGGTAACCCGCCGTAGCCGGAACATGCTAGCCCAAGGTTCTAGGCTGTAAGCTTTAGGCTCTAAGCTGTAAGCTCTAAATTTGAGCTTTAAACTTTAAGCTTTGAACTCTAAGCATGCACATGATCGGCATTGTAATGCAGCCCGATGTTCTCGCGTCGGGCCATTGCCATTTTAATGATCAGGTAAGAAACCGAGATCATGTTCCTCAGCTCGCATATTGCCACCGATACTTTTGATTCGCGGTACAGCTGTTCGTGCTCCTGGTGCAGCAGTTCGAGGCGGTCATAGGCGCGTTTGAGACGACGATCGGTACGTACAATGCCCACATAATTGGACATGATACTATTGAGCTCCCGGGTCATTTCGGTTACCAACACCTGCTCTTCGGGATGGGTGGTGCCACTATCATCCCACTCAGGGATATTTTGCGCGATAATCGCATTTTCGAAATTGGCGATCGTACTTTCATAGGCCCGATGCCCGAAAACGACGGCTTCCAGCAGAGAGTTGGAAGCAAGGCGGTTGGAGCCGTGTAACCCCGTACAGGCGCACTCCCCTACCGCGTATAAAAATTCGATATTGGTCTTTCCCCATTCGTTCACGCGCACGCCCCCGCACATATAGTGCTGCGCAGGCACCACGGGAATCATATCCTTTCGCACATCGACGCCCTGTTGCAGGCAATATTCGGTGATGTTTGGGAAATGCTCGAGAAACTTCTCGTAATCGCAATGCCGGACATCGAGGTAGACATGGTCGACCCCGTTTTTCTTCATTTCGGAGTCGATAGCGCGGGCCACAATGTCGCGGGGTGCCAGCGAAAGACGGCTGTCATAGTTTTCCATGAATGTGCTGCCGTCCGCTCTTTTCAATATCCCTCCAAAACCGCGAACCGCCTCCGAAATCAGAAAAGACGGCTTCTGGCCGGGCTGGTAAAAGCTCGTGGGGTGAAACTGGATGAATTCCATATTATCGCAGATGCCCTTTGCGCGATACGCCATGGCAATGCCGTCGCCGGTTGCGATGGTAGGATTGGTAGTACTTTGATAAATATTGCCGATACCGCCGGTAGCGAGCAATGTCGTTTTAGCCAGAAACTTCTCCACTTCTCCCGTCTGGCGGTTGAGCACATAAGCGCCGAAGCATTTGATATCTTCACGGTAGCGATATACCGTTTCGCCCAGATGGTGCTGGGTGATCAGTTCTACCGCGTAGTAATGCGTGAAAATCTGGATGCTTTCATGGCGGTTTACCTCTTCCAGCAATGCGCGCTCGATTTCCGCCCCTGTAATGTCCTTGAAATGCAGAATGCGGTGGTCGGAATGCCCGCCTTCTTTTGCGAGGTCGTATTCACCTCCCTTTTCCTTATCAAAACGTGTTCCATAGTCGATGAGCTCCTGGATACGCTCCGGCGCCTCGCGCACAACGATTTCCACGATATTCCTCTTATTAACCTCATCCCCGGCATCCATCGTGTCCTGAATATGCTTTTCAAACGAATCGGACTCCGCCCATACTACCGCAATGCCTCCCTGGGCATATTTGGTATTGGTTTCATCGGCCTGAACCTTGGTGATCACGGCAATGGACACTTCCTGTTTCAGTTCATCGAAATGGCGGGCTAGTTTGGCTGCATAGCTAAGTCCGGCAATTCCCGAACCGATAATCAGAAAATCAAATTGGGGCATAATTTCAGGAATAGGGTTTTTATATCGGGTGTCAGATACCTTTGCTCAGTTCCAGCATGCGTGCTACGGAATCATATGCTTTCAGGCGGATATCCTCAGGCACAAAGATTTCCGGCTGCTCATACAGGAGCGCATTATAGACCTTTTCAAGAGTATTCATTTTCATATAAGGACATTCGGAGCAAGCGCAGGTGTTGTTATCTGAGCCGGGAGCCGGAATCAGCTTCTTATCAGGCACCGATTGCTTCATTTTATGCAAAATGCCTGCCTCGGTAGCGACGATAAACTTGTCGTGGCTCGATTCCTTAACGAATTTCAGAAGGCCGGTCGTAGAGCTTACGAAATCCGCCTGTTTCAGAATATCTTCCTTGCATTCCGGATGGGCTATCAGCAATGCATCCGGGTTTTCGGCGCGAAGCTGCGCGAGTTTTTCTCTTGAAATATCAATGTGTACAATACAGGCCCCATCCCAAAGCACCATATCACGACCGGTTTTATGGGCTACGTAACGGCCCAGGTTCGCATCCGGTGCGAAAATGATCTTCTGATCTTTTGGCAGGCTTTCCACGATCTGCAATGCATTCGAAGAAGTACAAACGATATCGGTGAGCGCTTTGATCTCCGCGGAGCAGTTGATGTAGCTGATCACGATATGATCCGGATATTGCGCTTTGAATGCGGCGAACTTATCGGCCGGCGCAGAATCCGCCAGCGAGCAGCCTGCATTGAGGTCGGGGATTACTACCTTTTTATTCGGACTAAGGATCTTTGCCGTTTCGCCCATGAAGTGCACGCCGCAGAAAACGATCATGTCGGCATCTGTAGCGGCCGCCTGCTGTGAAAGGCCGAGGCTGTCGCCGATGTAGTCGGCCAGGTCCTGGATTTCCCCATCCACATAATAATGCGCGAGAATAACCGCGTTCTTTTCTTTTTTCAGGCGGTTGATCTCCGCCACCAGATCGATATCTTCCGCGATCGCCTCCGTCACATAACCGTAGCGGTTAATCTGCGCTTCAATTGTAGTCATTATGGTGAATAATTGGCTTTTACTTAATACTAAAATCCATGCCGAATTTACGATATTAAACCAATGAAAAGCAAAGAAAGTGCGGCCGCCACGCTAAAACAAAAGCCGCCGGGAACGGTCCCGGCGGCTTTTTATACCTTTAAAATAGGAACTTTTACAATATCCAGCGGAAAAAAGCGTACAGCGTTCCCGCCAGCAACATGGTTACAGGCAATGTCAAAACCCACGCAATCACGATGTTACGAATCGTGCCACCTTGCAGGTTTTTTACCCCTTTGCTGGCCACCATCGAGCCCGCAATACCGGACGAAAGTACGTGCGTGGTACTTACCGGGAGTCCCAGGTAAGACGACACCCCTATTGTACTCGCCGCTACTAATTCGGCGGAAGCACCTTGAGCATAAGTCAAATGCTGCTTTCCGATTTTCTCCCCGATCGTCACCACGATCCGCTTCCAGCCGACCATTGTTCCAAGGCCAAGAGAGAGTGAAATCATCAGGATAACCCAGTCCGGCGCGTAGTCGGTGTATCTTCTGATACCGTGCTCGCTGCCCGATTGCTTTTTCAGGAATGCGAGGTCAGTTGCACTCAGGTTCGCGTTCCCATTATCCAGAATCGTCTTGATATTACGGCTCACCAGCAACAAAGAGCGACGCGCCTCCATACGCTGCTCTTTCGGCAAGCGGTGCTCGGGCAACGGGTTGTTGATCTGTGCCTGCAAATGCGTCAGCTCGGCTTTAATGGTATACAAATGTGCACGGTCGGAGATCGACAGGCGGGATGAATCGATGCTGTTCACAGCCCGCTCGATGCCAACGAGGTCGGCTTTCATTCCGACCGGGTCTTTGGAATTATCCAATGCGAAATGCGCCGGTACTATACCGATCAGGATGAGCATTACAAGTCCTACCCCTTTCTGGCCATCGTTGGAGCCGTGGAAGAAACTTACCAAAGTACAGGTAGTGATCAGAATGGCACGGATCCAGATCGGCGGTGCTTCGTTTTTCTTGGGTTCGCTGAAAACAATCTCGCGGAGCGGTTTGGACAGCGATCTTCTCAGAATAAACATAATAATGATCGCAAGTGCGAAACCGAAGATCGGTGAGGTCAGCAGCGACATAAACAACTCTTGTGCTTTCGACCAGTTCACGCCGGTGCCCTGTGTATTTTCAGGCATTAATGTAAATGCAAGACCCACGCCGAGGATCGAACCGATGAGTGTGTGCGAGCTGGAACTCGGCAAGCCGAAATACCAGGTACCCAGGTTCCAGATAATGGCGCTGAAAAGCAGTGCAAACACCATCGCTGCACTATGGTAGACATTCTGATCGATCAGCAATTCCACCGGGAGCAGGTTCACGATACCCATGGCCACGGCGATACCACCAAAAAATACGCCGCAGAAGTTCATGAAACCCGACCATATTACCGCCACATTCGGTTTCAGGGAGTTGGTATAAATAACCGTCGCCACCGCGTTGGCAGTGTCATGGAAACCATTAACAAATTCGAATGCGCAGGCCGCTAAAATACTAAACGCGAGGAGGATGAAAATGTCGGTTTCAAGACCAAACATAAAAGAAGTTGATAGGTTGAATTATTGACGCAAAACTACTTATAAACCGCCGACCCAATGTTAAGAAATTGTTAAGTCAGGTTAATCTCAGTTTGTTTCTTTGTTAGCCAGCTGCCCGCAAGCGGCATCGATATCTTTGCCTCTACTCCTCCTCACATGCACCGAAACCCCTCTATCTTCCAGGAAAGCGGCAAATTTATCCAACCTGTCCGCCTCCGTATTTTTAAAATCGGCCTCGGCGATCGGGTTATATTCAATGATGTTCACCCGTGCAGGAACACGCTTGCAAAACTCCCAAAGCTCTTTGGCGTCCTGCAGGGTATCGTTGAAATTATTGAAAACAATGTATTCGAAAGTAATGCGGTTGCCCGTCTTCTTATAAAAATAGTTCAAAGCATCAGCCAGGTTATCCAGCGAGTTCGACTCGTTGATCGGCATAATCTGGTTACGTTTTTCGTCATTCGCCGCGTGCAGCGACAATGCGAGGCGGAACCGCACCTCATCGTCGGCCAGCTTCTTGATCATCTTCGCGATACCCGCCGTGGACACGGTAATGCGCTTGGGCGACATATTGAGTCCTTCCGGCGAGGTGATGTATTCGATGGATTGGAGTACGTTGGCATAGTTGAGCAACGGCTCGCCCATTCCCATGTATACAATATTGGTCAGCGGCGCATTGAAGGTACTTTCGGCCTGACGTGCAATAGCTACTACCTGGTCGTAAATTTCCCCCGCTTCGAGGTTACGCTTGCGGTCCATATAGCCCGTCGCGCAGAACTTGCACGTGAGTGAGCACCCTACCTGGCTGCTCACGCAGGCGGTCATGCGGTCGGCAGCGGGTATGAGCACGCCTTCCACGAGGTTACCATCAAAAAGTTTGAATGCGGATTTAATGGTGCCGTCGTTGCTGTGCTGTTTCTTGGCAACGTCGAGTGAGTGGATCACGAAATGCTCGTTCATCAGCTGCCGTGTAGCGAGCGAAAGATTAGTCATTTCGTCGAATGAATGGGCCGATTTTTTCCAGATCCATTCATATATCTGTTTTGCCCTGAAAGCCTTCTCTCCGTGTTCGGTCATCCAGGTTTTGATCTGGTCGACATTGAGTTTACGGATGTCCTGCTTTTGCTGTATCGTGGTCATTTTCTTTTATAATCTGTCAAACACACAGGGCATTCAACTGTAATTTTCTGCAAAGGTACTGAATGTCAATGATGAAAGCTTAACCCGGGTCGAAATTCGAAAGTTCAATCTTCGAGGTAATCGCGTTTCCATTCGCGAATAATATCGGTGCCTTTGGGCATCAACGACAATCCTTTGGTAATCACCGTGGGGGCTACGGGCACCACAAGCGGGTACAAATAGGTATCATCGGTGCGGTGCGCGGGAATTTTCACGCCGATGGCATCTACCAGCCAGAAAAACACGCTGATCCCGAAAACCCATGTAAAAACACCCACCATGGCGCCGGCAAAACTGTCGAAAGTACCCAGAATAGAGTACCGCAGCGACCGCCGGATGGTGTAGCCGAATTGATTTAGGAGAAAGATAGTTGGAAAGAAAATCGCCGAAAAACCCACATAAGGCAGGATTTTCCGTGCGACGCCCTCGCTGAAATACGGCGAGAGGACCTCCATCCCCAAGCCCAGGAATTTGAAACCCAAAACCATGGCTACCACCATGCCCAGAATCCCGATGATTTCGATCAGCAGGCCTTTGCGGTAACCATGTAATGCGCCCCATAGCAGGGGAAGAAGGATGAGAACATCCAGTAATTTCATGCGAGCAATGCCTTAACCAGCGTAGAAACGACACGCCCGTCGGCCTGGCCGGCGAGCTCTTTGGTGGCGACGCCCATTACTTTACCCATATCCGATGGTCCGGCAGCGCCTACTCTTGCAATAATGTCCTGCAATTTGGCTTTCACCTCATCTTCGGTCAATTGTTTTGGCAAAAACTGCTCGATCACGGCCAGCTCTGCTTCTTCTTTTTCCAAAAGATCGGCGCGGCCTTGTGCTTTGTAGATATCCGCTGACTCACGGCGTTGCTTTGCGGCCTTGGTCAGCAGTTTCAATTCGTCGTCAGCGCTAAGCTCTCCGCTGGCGCCGCCTTTGGTTTCTTCCAACAAAATCAACGACTTGATCGCGCGCAACGCACGTAATGTATCCTGGTCTTTAGCGCGCATCGCGTCCTTAATGCCGGATTCTACTTGGGATTTTAGTGACATGTTTCTTTAATGTTGAATGACTGAATGATTGAATGACTGAATATTGTGCTCGTCAAAAAGTGTCTTTTGTTATTGAATTAGTGTTAAAAATGTCGATTTCGGTGTTTTTCTACACTCGAATGCTAAATTTGTAACAGACCGGCAAAGTTAGTGATTCACTTGAAAACTCATCTCTAAGAATCAAAACTCACACTTCGCTCCCACGACCTGATTGCACAACCATGACTCACTGGCCATACTGACAACACTTGACATACTACCCACGCACTCATTCAATCATTCAATCATTCAATCATTCAATCATTCAACATTAAAGTACCATGACCCGTCTAAGCGTCAACATCAACAAGATCGCCACCCTTCGCAATTCCCGTGGCGGTGACAATCCCAATGTATTGAAAGTAGCGCTGGACTGCGAGCGGTTCGGGGCGCAGGGCATTACCGTACACCCCAGGCCCGATGAACGGCACATCCGTTACCAGGATGTGTACGACCTCCGCGAATTCGTTACGACCGAGTTCAACATCGAAGGTAATCCGTCGGAAAAGAAATTTGTGGAATTGGTATTGGCCAATAAGCCTGACCAGGTAACGCTGGTTCCCGATGCATTGGGCGCGATTACTTCCAACGCCGGCTGGGATACGATCACCCACCGCGCACAACTTACCGATCTCGTCGGCACATTTAAATCGGCCGGAATCCGCGTTTCCGTTTTTGTGGATCCGGATGAAGAAATGGTGGAAGGGGCCAAAATCTGCGGCGCCGATCGCGTGGAGCTTTACACCGAACCTTTCGCAGCCGGCTACTTTGAAAACCGTCAGAAAGCGGTGTTACCGTTTATCAAAGCGGCTGAAAAAGCCAGGGAAGTCGGATTAGGCCTGAATGCCGGCCACGACCTTAGCCTTGATAATTTGCATTTTCTCAAACAAAGCATTCCCTGGCTGGATGAAGTTTCTATCGGCCACGCATTGATTTGCGATGCATTATATATAGGATTGGAGAATACGATCCAGATGTATTTACGGGAACTGGAACTTTAATGTGAGCTGGCACGAAGCTCTTGCTTCGTGCTGGCAAATAGCGTGTGCGAAGCAAGAGCTTCGCACTACCCGTATTTTTACCACCCCGTGCGATATTCCCGTTTCACAAACTGGTTCGCCACATCAAAGTTGGTGATCTTCATATTGGCCCCATCCCACATCAGCCGCTGGCGTCCCGGGAATGTAAATCCTTTACCATCCGCCTTCGCTTCGCGGTGCAGGTACGAACGCACAGCCAGGTTCCCCATGAGCACAATCTCCGTCAGCGGCCCCGACTGGTCGAATGAAGAGCTTGTATAAGCGCCATATCCCTTTTTACAGGCCTGCACAAACTGCTGCTGATGCCCTTGCCAGCCCCCCTGCACCAATGCACGCGGCTTGGTGGCGATCCGCACGTTCGCGAATTTCTTCTCCGGCCATAGCCGCGGATTTTCACCAAACATTTCAGCACTGATAATGCCTTTTGTACCTATAAATAAGATGCCGCCGTCGACACTGCCAAAAACGGCTTTGTAGTCACAGCCGTCGGGCAGTTGCGGACGCATTCCGCCATCGTACCAGTTCAGGTTAATTTCTTTGCCGGGTATTTTCGAAGGGAATTTCAAATGGATGCTCGCAGAAGGCGGAGCTACATCGTCGAAGAATGCCTGCTGGAAGAAATCGGTGTATACCGAACCCACGCTACATTCCACAGAGGTTGGGTAACCGAGTTTCAATGCACGAAAAGGCACATCCAGGAAGTGGCAGCCCATATCGCCCAATGCACCGGTGCCAAAATCCCAGTACCCACGCCAGCGGAACGGCATATATGCTTCGTGGTAATCGCGTTTCGGGGCGGTACCGAGCCACAAATCCCAGTCAACGCCCGGCGGAACGGGTTGCGATTCGCCTTTATCTTTCGGAGATTTCACCCCTTGTGGCCATACAGGGCGGTCGGTCCACACTTCAATAGTATGCACATCGCCGATCGCACCCGACTGCACGAGCGCTTCTGTGTTGCGTGTACCGTCGCTGCTGCTTCCCTGGTTGCCCATTTGGGTTACCACCTTGTATTTCCTGGCAGCTTCGGTGAGCATTCGCGCTTCCCAGATGTCTTTCGTTAATGGTTTTTCGACATAAACATGTTTCCCCAGCTCCATCGCGGCAATGGCGACGGGGTAATGCATATGATCGGGCGTGGTAACGATGACGGCGTCGAACGTCTTCGCCTCCTGCTCGAACATCTTGCGGAAGTCCTTATAATAAGGTGCGTTGGGGAACTGCTTGCGGTACTTTTCTGATTGCCGGTCGTCGACGTCGCAAAGCGCGACGATGTTCTCCGTACCATTATTGTAAGCCTGTTTGATATTGAAATCGGCCTTGCCGCCGCAGCCTACTGCGGCGATATTGAGCTTGTCGCTCGGAGGGGTGAAACCCCGCCCCAGTACGTGCCGCGGGACGATCATAAAACCGCCAGCCGCCAATGCACCGGCTTTGATAAAATTCCTTCTTTTGGTAGTATTTCCGGATGCCTTTTCGTGGTTTTCCATGCCTGCGCGATCGTTTATTGAAAACTGATGGTATCCAGAAAAAAGGCACCCGGCCTGAAAGCCTACTTCCGGCGACCGAAGGTTTCTGCGATCTTCATCGCAACGCCCATGTCGCCGTCTATTTTCAATTTCCCGGTCATAAGCGCCATCATCGCGTTCAGGTCGCCGTCAATCAGTTTCAATGCATTTTTCACCGAAACTTCGAACGTACAATCTGCCTCGGCATCTTTGTTGGAGACGCTGTTGGGTACGGATTTACCATCGACAAACAGGACTCCTTCGTCGGTCACAAATTTGGCTGTGGCATCCAGTCCGCTATCGGTCCCCAGGATATTTGCAATGCGTTCAGTCAAAATTTGAAGGCTCATAGGTACTGTTTGTTAGAAAGTTTGAGTTTTTATTGGATTAAAAAATGACAAATGTAGGCCGACGGGAAGAATATTCAAATGCCTTTGGTGTTTTCACCGAAAACGGCAAATTTTACATCCTTCATCAGAAAACCTGCTGATCTGTTATTAACTGAATGAGTGCACCTGTGAATCGCCCCACGTTCCTTACGATTTTGTGTTTTCTTACTTTCATGAGTGCTGTTTCGGGCCTTTGGACCCAATCGGAAAGGCTCTGGAACCCGGGCATTACCGCCGACAAAACCCGAGAAACGTTTGAAGCTGTCCGTGAAAACCTCGAACGTCAGGGCAATACCGCCGAAACGAAGACGATGGACAAGATGTTTGAAGCTGTAATTGAGCAAACTACCGCCGAGAATATCAAAACCGGCGCCATCATCATGCTTATTTTTGAATCACTTTCGCTGTATGCAGCCTACCTGATGTGGAATTTGCAACGGAGAGGATACTACCTCTACCTGGGCGGCATGGCCGTTGCATTTGCAGCGCCTTTGCTGATGATCGGCGGCTGGATGGGCGTCATTACCGCCATGGCTGGCGTATTTTTCAGCATTTTCATGGCGATCCTCTACGCTTTCAATCTGAAACACATGTATTAAGGCCACAAAAACGTCCTCTTGCTATCTCCGGTGCGCCGCGTAACGTCCGGATGTTACCAATAATTGTAAATACGGATGTAAGCTCTTGCATTCCATCAAGAAAACTTTTTATTTTGCGCACTAATTTGAATCGAGAAAATGGCTTTAATTAACAAAATCAGAGAAAAATCCGGGATAGCCGTCACGGTTATCGCTATCAGTTTAATTCTTTTTATGGTTGGAGGCGATTTGCTGGGCCCTAATTCCCTCTTGGGCGGCAACAACAACCAGATCGTGGGAGAGATTGCCGGGAAAGAAATTAATATCAAAGATTTTCAAAGCCGGGTGGACGGATTTCGTCAGAACTATGAGGCACAATCGGGCCGCAGCCTGAACGAAGGCGAGTTGGCTGGTCTGAGAGATCAGGCGTGGAACCAGTTCGTGGTGGACATCGCTTACAAAAAGCAATACGACAAACTGGGACTGACGGTAACCGACGAAGAACTGTACGACATGGTACAGGGTAACCACATCAGCCCATCGATTTTGCAAGCATTTTCAGATCCTACCACCGGCCGTTTCGACAAAAACGCGGTGATCAACTACCTGAAGAACCTCAAAACCCTTCCTTTGGAACAACAAAAGTCCTGGGAGAATTTTGAAAAGAGCCTTCGCGAAGAACGTACCCGTACCAAATACGAGAATATGCTTCGCCTCTCGACCTACACTCCGAAAGCACAAGCTGAGAAAGAGTACGTAGCGCAAAATACCAAAGCCAATCTCCGCTACCTGTATGTACCCTATTTCTCGGTTGTAGATACTACAATTAAAGTAACTGACGCACAGCTGCAAGATTATCTGAACGCGCACAAAAAAGAATACAAAGGAACCGACACCCGTTCGATCGAGTATGTAACGTTCCCGGTTCAGCCTGCGAAAGACGATAGTGCTGCATTGTATACCGAAATCAAAGAACTCGCACGCGGCCTCGCAACCGCACAGAGCGACTCTGCATTTGCTGCAATGAACAGCGACATTCCGGTGCCGATCAACCAGTCGTACGCTACGATGAGCGACCAGTTGAAAGAGGCCGTGAAAACATTCGTTCCCGGTGGTGTTTACGGACCTTACCGCGAAGGCAATACCTATTATATCTACAAATACGGCGGAACCCGCTCCGATACCGTTTCATCTGCAAAAGCAAGCCACATCCTGATCCGGGCTGAAAACCAGTCGGACTCTGCCAAAGCGGCTGCCCGCGTTAAAGCGGAAGGCATTCTGGCGCAGATCAAAGCGGGTGCTAACTTCGAGGCACTGGCTGCTACCTCCAGCGCAGACCCCGGCTCGGCACAACGCGGCGGCGACCTGGGTTATTTCCAGAACAACGGTGCGATGGTAAAGCCGTTTGAAGAAGCTGTTTTTTCCGCAACCGCTCCCGGCCTGATCCCACGTTTGGTAGAAAGTCAGTTCGGTTTCCACATTATTAAAGTAACTGCTCCGAAATCAAATACCCTGTACCGCATCGCTACCATCGGTAAGACCATTGCACCAAGCCAGGCTACCCGTGACGAAGCTTACAGAAAAGCCGACGAATTCGCCAACTCGGTAAAAAGCCGCGAGCAATTCGAAGAAGCCGTTAAGAAAAACAAAGCATTGGTACTCGCGAATGCAAACCGCATTCCTGAATCGGCAACCAATATCAATGCCATCCAGAATGCACGCGAAATCGTAAGATGGGCATTCAAAGAAGATACCAAGCCTTCGTCAGTATCACCCGTTTTCGAAACGGAAGAACAATATGTTGTAGCTGTTCTGACAGGCAAATCGGATGCGAAAGATGTGAAAGTGGATGATTTCCGCGACGAACTGACTACCAAAGTGCGCAACCAGATCAAAGCAGAACAAATCACTGCGAAGCTGAAAGGCGCAACCGGATCGCTTGAAGATATCGCAAAAAAATATGGTGCAGGTGCATTGGTTGAATCAGCGAACGATATCTCTCTGGCAACCGGCTTCCTGACCAGCGCAGGTTTCGACCCTATCGCACTTGGAAAAGCATTCGGTTTGAAAGCCGGACAGAAATCAGGTGTTTTCACCGGCGAAAACGGAGTGTTCATCATGGAGCTGTTAAGCAAGACAGATGCGCCTAAGATCGCTGACTTTACCCAGTACAAAACGCAGCTGACCCAATCATTGGAAAGCCGCATGTCGTACCTGGTGAACGAAGCCATCCGCGAAAACGCGAAAATCGAAGACCACCGCGCGAAGTTCTTCTGATCACAGAACCGCTTAAAAACTCACCGGGAGAGGAGCAGAAATTAAATCTGCTCCTCTTTTTTATGGGTGCTGCAAATTTTTCAGAAAAAAGTGATAGTATTGCAGTATGAAATGTCAATTTTACACTTATTAATTAAAATAGGGTAAAAAGGAGGATGGAAGGAAGGGAGGAAGCTGTTCTCCCGCAACTACATCAGCCGGTTTGTTTAAGCATTAGAAAAACGATTAACTACATTACAATGAGCATTCTACTCGGAGAACAGGAGTATTTTAAGGGTATCGGAAAGATCTCTTTCGAAGGCCCGGAAACCGACAACCCACTGGCTTACCGCTGGTACGATGAAAACCGCGTGATCGCCGGCAAGACGATGAAAGACCATTTGCGCTTCGCAGTGGCTTACTGGCATACGTTCTGCGGCGCTGGTCTGGATCCATTCGGCGGACCTACACTCTTTTACCCATGGGACAAAAAACCAGATGCCGTAGACCGCGCCAAAGACAAAGCGGATGCAGCATTCGAATTCATCACCAAGCTGGGCCTTCCTTACTACTGCTTCCACGATGTAGACGTAGTGGATTACGCCGACGACGTGCGTACCAACGAAAAGCGCCTGCAGGCCCTGACTGCTTATTTGGGTGAGAAACAAAAAGCATCGGGTGTGAAACTCCTTTGGGGAACTGCCAATCTTTTCGGTCACCACCGCTATATGAACGGTGCTTCCACGAACCCTGACTTCGACGTAGTTGCTCACGCAGGTGCGCAGGTGAAGATGGCTCTGGATGCTACTATTGCATTAGGGGGCGAAAACTACGTATTCTGGGGAGGTCGTGAAGGTTATATGAGCCTTTTGAATACCGACATGAAACGCGAGCAGGAGCATTTCGCACAAATGCTGAAAATATCGGTAGCCTATGCCCGTGCGAATGGTTTCAAAGGTAAGTTCTTCATCGAGCCGAAGCCTTGTGAGCCTACCAAGCACCAGTACGACTACGATGCGGCAACTGTGATCGGCTTCCTTCGCCAGCACGACCTGTTGGCCGATTTCAGCCTGAACCTCGAAGTGAACCACGCGACACTGGCAGGCCACACTTTCGAGCACGAATTGCAGGTAGCTGCCGATGCAGGCATCCTGGGATCGATCGACGCTAACCGCGGTGATTACCAGAATGGCTGGGATACCGACCAGTTCCCGAATGACATCGCTGAGTGGACCCGCGCATTGCTCGTGATCCTGAACGCAGGCGGTCTGCAAGGCGGTGGTATCAACTTCGACGCAAAACGTCGCCGCAACTCAACCGATGTGGATGATGTATTCCACGCGCACATCGGCGGAATCGACACCGTAGCACGTGCATTAGTAATTGCTGACAAGATTATCCAGAATGGAGATTACGACAAGATCCGCAAGAACCGTTACGCAAGCTTCGACAGCGGTAAAGGCGCCGATTTCGAAAAAGGTGCTTTGAAACTGGAAGATCTGTTTGAACTGGCTGCTACCAAAGGCGAACCGGCGACAACTTCGGGCAAGCAGGAATACCTCGAAAACCTGATCAACCGGTTCATTTGAGACTAACGCAATGTTACCTCAATATTAATTTTCAAAAGCCATTGATGTATTTCAATGGCTTTTGGCATTCATGCAGGCACGTCGCCGTAACTTGCGTGAAATTAACCCAGCGCTTTCTGTCATGCATACCGGCCGCGCCAAGAAGCATTCTCCCTCTCCTATCCTGCCCCGCATTACCCTGGTTGCGGCATGGATCATCTCGATATCCTGCTTATTTATCCAAACAACATTGGCCCAGGAGCCTGAACATACCATTCGCGCAAGTCCGCAAAACTCCGATTCTCTGCTGATCGGCTTAAAAGCGAATTATCATTCGGCCATCAGGAAGAACAATGACGTGGAAGCTGCGGGCTATTTGCAGCAGATTGGGCGGCTGCTTTTCATTTCGGGGCATTACCCGCAGTCGCTCGACTATTTGCTGCAAGCCGAGAAGCTATTTCGTAATAAGGATCAGCAAAAAATGCTGGCCGCGAACCTGAATATGCTAGGCGAGCTCTATTACCGCACCCGCAGGCCGCAACTGGCCCGGAAACAGTTCGACGAAGCATTGACCATCTACCAAAATCTCGGCCTGGAATCGGGTAAGGCAGAGATTTACGGGCGCATCGGTCACCTTTATGAAAAGCGCGAAATGTACGACAGCGCCTTCCATTTCCAGCGTAAAGCCCTGCAATCCTACCAGCTCGACCGTCACACCGACGGCGCCGCAAAGATTTACGAAAACATCGGCAGCATTTACGAAGACCTCGAAAAGTACGATTCGGCCTATTTCTATTTCAACAAAGCTTATACGCTCAACGCGCAGACTCATAATGCGAGGGCGCAGGTAGAAGTCGTGAATAACCTGGGCGACGTGCTGCGGAAAACCGGCCGGTTCCGCGAAGGTTTGGTTTATAGTATTCAAAGTCTGAAACTCGCCCAAACCAGCGGTGAGCGCTACCAGATTTCGAGCGCTTACAATGATATTTCCAAAGCCTATAACCTCCTCGCCCGCAACGACAGTGCATTCCACTACCTCACGCTGAGCCGCAGTCTGCTCAATGACATTTACTCCGAGGAAAGCAACAAACAGCTCGCATTACTGCAAACGCTGTATGAAATAGAGAAGAAGGACAACGAAATTGAACAGCTGACGCAGGCGCGGCGCATCGATACGCTTATCTCCATTGCAACAGGCATTGTGGTGGTATTGATTATCGTCGTGGCGGCATTGATCATCAGCCGGCAGCGCCTCAAAATCCGGAATGAGCAAAAGCTCCGCGCGCAGCACAAGCAGGTATACGAAGCGCAAAAGCAACTGATGGAGGTTGAATTAAAAAACAAAAAACTCGAAGAAGAGCACCTCAAACAACAGCTCGAAACCAAAACACAGGAACTAAGCAGCTACACCTTGCACGTAATCCGCAAAAATCAACTGCTGGAAGACCTGCGTGCGAAGCTCGATGAAATGATTAAAGACGATAAGCGCGACCAGCGGAAGCAGATTAAAGCACTGTCCGAACAAATCGGTGAAGGCTTGCAGGACAACCAGCATTGGGAAGAGTTTAGGGGGATATTTGAGCAGGTACACCAATCGTTTTTCGACCGCCTCCAACAGCAAACCGGCCCGCTCACTGCGAACGACCTCCGGCTGATCGCATTGATCAAAATGAACCTTACTTCTACCGACATTGCCACGCTACTCGGCATCTCGCAGGATAGTCTGCGTGTGATCCGCCATCGCCTCCGTAAGAAACTCAACCTCGCGGCAGGCGACAATCTTTCGGCCTATATCCAGTCCATTTAGCCACTTCACAATTTCTTAACAGTGCGGTAATGCAATCATAATGCCATGATCCAGGGATTTAAATCCCTGGATAACAAAATGTTGCATGGAAAATTTAACGCTTGTTGCCTTGATGTAACGCTTCACAATGGCCTGTTGCTCTTTTGTTAACGGGGCTGATTTGGATCACTGAGTTTGTTCTGCACACTTTCGCATTGTCAAAAAAACACGACCGCGGTCCGGCGACCCGGCGGTCCGGCGATCCGGCTAAATTTCAAAGCCGACTGCCGATTGCCGATTGCCAACAACAACTTTGATACGATGATCCGAAGTTACCTGTATATCCTCCTTTCGCTATTCACAATCACAAGCCTACAAGCCGGGACGCTGAAAGGCAAGCTCCTTGAAGCGGCCACCGGCGAACCTGCATTGGGCGTCGTGATCTCCATCGAGGGCACCAACCTGCACGATATTTCAGGACTCGACGGTTCATTCTCGATTCCTAACCTGCAAAAGGGCTCCTACCGCCTCAATATCCGCCACATTTCCTATGCACCCATACAAAGGGAATTTGCGGTCAACGGGAATGAGGTTATTCAAATGAATCTTTCGCTCGAAGCCGCTGCGGGTCTCAAACTTGAAGAAGTGGCCGTCACCGGCAAGCGCGACGGCGCGAGCGACAATACTGCCCGCTTTATGGAGCGCAATGCGAGCCAGGTTATGAATATCGTTTCCGGCAAAACCATCCAGATTTCCCCCGACCTCACCGTTGCGAACGTAATCCAGCGCATTTCGGGGATTTCCATCGAGCGCAACAGTAACGGCGACGGTCAACATGCGATCCTTAGAGGAATGGACAAACGCTACAATTACACACTCGTAAATGGCGTAAAAATCCCGAGCCCGGATAACAAATACCGTTACGTTCCGCTGGATATTTTCCCTTCCGACCTCCTCGACCGCCTGGAAGTGTACAAGGCCCTCACACCTGCCATGGAAGGCGACGCAATCGGTGGTGCGGTGAATATGGTCATGAAAGATGCTCCCGATAAGTTTACATTCTCCGCCAATGTTTCCACCGGCTATAATGAGCTATTTATGGACCGCAAATTCATGGGTTATGATTTCAGAAGCATTCAATCCAAATCACCCTATGAGCGGAACGGCAACCTGTACAATGCCACTCCGGCCGATTTTTCGACTGCCGCCGTCAATTACAAACTCAAAACACCTGCACCTAACCTGCTAGGCAGCATTGCGGTAGGCAACCGCTTCGCACACGACAAGCTCGGTATTTTGCTCGCCGGTAGTTACCAGAATACCCACCGGGGCAGCAACAGCCTCTTCTTCGATTCGGAAGCGGTGGATACCCTGCGCGGTGAAGCGCTCACAAAAATGAGCGAACGCCGGTATTCGGAGCAACAGATCCGCTACGGGCTGCATTCGAAAATAGATTATCGTATCAATGAGAAGCATAAAATCCAATTCTATAATGCATTCGTGAACCTGACCAACGTGCAGGTCAGGGATGTGAAAGCCACCCAGTTAACCATCGGGGGCTACGATCCCGCAGCAGGTAATGCGACCCTGAGCTACTCCACCCGCTCGCGACTGACCAGACAACAGATATTCAACAGCACATTGCAAGGTAAGCATCAGTTGGCAGAAGCACTCGCATTACAATGGTCGGCGGTGTATTCCAAAGCCACCAACGAGGTTCCCGACAATGTAACTGTCCCGCTGATCGGGGCGATGCAGAACTTCCAGGAAAGAAAAACAACCGTCGGTGATGCGTCGCGGCGCTGGGAGCACAATTCCGATCAGGACCTGTCGGCCTACCTCAATTTAACCTACCATACAACCATCGGCTCCACACAGATAGAATGGATCGCAGGCGGCTTGTTCCGCGACAAAACACGCTCCAATTTTTACAACAACTACCAGCTCCGCCCGGCCGACCCATTTGCAAAATACGGAAAGGATTTCACCGACTACACGCAGATCCGCTGGACGATCCAGAACCCACGTGGCTCGGTAGCGAGCGCATTGAATTACGATGCCACCGAGCAGATCAAAGCAGGTTTTGTGCAGTTCAAAGCCGAAACCAAGAACCTGCAAATACTTGGCGGCGTGCGTGTGGAAAATACCGACCAGGGCTATTCAATGCTCTTTCCGATTGGAGAAGACCGTCCTGACGGCAAGCAGCAATACACCGACGTGTTACCCAGCCTGCATATCAAATACAAACCGGAAGACCATGTCAACCTCCGTGCCTCGTACTTCCGTTCCATTAACCGTCCGGGCTTCTTCGAGATCGTGCCCTACCGCATTGTCAACGAGGAATACCAGGAACGCGGTAACCCCGACCTGAAACGTGCCATTGCCGATAACATCGACTTGCGCTACGAGCTCTTCCCGCGTGCTTCGGAGCAGTTTATGGTGGGTGCTTTTTATAAAATTATTAAAGACCCAATCGAATACACCCTCCAACGCGACGCTATCCGCGGACAGGACATTTACTATTCCCCCGGCAATTTCGGAAATGCGAAAAACTACGGCCTCGAAATCGACTATATCAAATACGTGAAGCAGTTCGGGATCAAAGCCAACTACACCTATACGCATTCCCGCATTACCACACCCAAGTCCAGGCGCATACGTAACGAGAGCGGCGATCTTGAAACCATCAATGGGCAGCAAACCCGGCCGCTCTACGGACAGTCGGCGCATGTGGCCAACCTTTCGATACTCTACAAAAACCAGGAGAACGGCATCGATGCACAACTGGCGGGTGGCTACACGGGCGACCGCATCAACACCGTTTCGCAGTTCCTCGACAACGACCTCTGGCAAAAAGGCTTCATTCAAATGGATGCCTCTGTGGAAAAAACCTTCCGCAATGGCCTCGGTGTGTTCCTGAAAGCCAACAACCTGCTCGACACACCTATGGAAGTTTATATGAAGAATACCAATACCGCCAATGTCAAAATCCCGAACCAGGATTTGAAAGGCAAAACGCTCATTCGCCGCGACCGCTACCAGCGTTCCTACCTGCTGGGTGTACGATACAAGTTTTAATCCGTCATCAAAATTTTTAATCTCATGAACCAATCCAAAATGAAACAGCTATTCATGCTTTCAGCCCTCGCCGCATTCCTGATCACCGGTTGCAGCGACGACAAAGACGAGCCTACACCGGTTAATCCTCAACCTACCGAACAATCCGTAACCGGCGAAGTTTCCGGTACCTGGACCAAAGGCAATACTTACAAAGTGACCGGCCACATTCAAATCCCGGAAGGCAAGTCACTGACTATCGAGGAAGGCGTAACCGTACTTTTCAGCGACTCGGTGATCAAGCCGGAAGTAGTTGTAAAAGGAAATCTTTACAGCCTGGGAACAGCAGCTGCGCCAGTCAAATTCACCGTGCCTGATGCCTGGAAAACCGCCGGTAACCAATTCGGTAACCTGTGGGGTGGATTGATCGCCGGCCCCAACTCGGCTGAATTCGTATTGAGCAACACCATTCTTGAATATGGCGGCGCTGTTACGACGGAAGAATCGCCGTCGGTAAAGGCAGGTTTGTATAAAGCCGAAGCCGGCGAACACGTGCCGGTTATTTACTATCCCAATGTGAATGGTAAACTCGTGGTAGTGAGCAGCATTATCCGCAATTTCAATGAAGATGGCTTCTACATCGAAGGCGGAAAGGTGATCATTGCCAACAATACCTTCAATACGACCGGTGTATCGGGCGGCGATGCGATCAATATCAAGTCGGGCGTGCAGGCCGATGTCGCTTTCAATGTAGTTTACAGCCCTAACACCAATGCACTGAAACTTTCAAACTCCGGCGACCGCTCTCCCCAGGCTTATATTGTCGGGTATAACAACACGATCATCAATGCAGGTTGGAGAAGGCCCACCACCAAGGGCGGCTCTATCTGGCTCGAAAAAGGCGTTCGTGCAGACCTTTACAATAACCTACTTGCCAACGACCGCTTCGGTATCAAGAAGGAAAATGTAGCTAAATCGGTAGACGACCGTTCGGTGATCAGCAACACATTATATTATGGTGCTACCGAAGAGGGTGTGAAGCAATTCCAACCGTCGGTTGAGATCCTGAAAGGCGCTAACGACCTGATTTCGGCCAAAGTGGGCGACAACGATCCCAAATTTGTGAACTACCCGTTGACCACCGACAGCAGAAACGCCACTTTCAACACAGCCTGGGATTTTCACCTGCAAGCCGGTTCACCAGCACTGGGCAAAGGTAAAACGAGCTTTACACGCCTGTATGCCGAGGGTCTCGTGATCAACGGCGTGACTTATAAATCGCCCGCACCGGCCGACTATATCGGTGCGTTTGGTACCAAGTAATCTCTTCTACATAAGTGTATCAAACATAACGGCAATGTCATGTTGAGCGGAGTCGAATCATCTTGCGTGATGCCTTCGACTCCGCTCAGGCTAACATATCATGCCTCTATACACGGAGTAACATCCTTTATTCCAACACCAGTGAAAGCATTCATAATCCCGGCCATTTCCGGCCTGGCCGCATTGGCTATTGCCTGCCAGTCCACCCAAAACGCCCCCATCCATTCCGCCAAAGCCGATCCGGCTAGCGCGGTCATCCAGCCGGTTTTCATTACCGACACCGTCGCCCATGATACCGACGATCCCGCGATATGGATTAATCCCGCCGATCCTTCCAGGAGCCTCATTATCGGCACCGACAAAGACCAGGACGGCGGATTGTACGTATTCGACCTGCAAGGCAAATTGCAGCGCGACAAAACCGTAACCGGCCTGAAACGCCCGGATAATGTAGATATCGAATACGGTCTCATGCTGGCTGGCAAGCCGGCGGATATCGCCGTTACCACCGAGCGTTTTACACACAAGCTCCGCATTTACAGTGTGCCCGACATGAAGTCGATCGACAATGAAGGAATAGAGGTTTTTGTAGGGGAAACCGGCGAGAATGCCCGCGATTTGATGGGCATAGCACTTTATAAGAACAAAACTGGGAAGATATATGCCATCGTCGGCCGCAAATCGGGGCCTACTGATGGGACCTACCTGTGGCAGTACCTGCTGGAAGACAACGGCAAAGGCGGTATAAAGGCATCGCTCGTCCGCAAGTTCGGCCAGTACAGTGGCTTGAAGGAGATCGAAGCGATTGCTGTCGACGACCAACTGGGTTATGTGTATTATTCCGATGAAGGCAAAGGCGTCCGCAAATACTACGCCGATCCTGAAAGAGGTAATGAAGAGCTGGCGCTTTTCGCTACCAATGGCTTTACCGAAGATCATGAGGGCATTTCCATTTACCAACTCACCGACAGCACCGGCTATATCCTCGTGTCGGATCAGGGCGCCAACAGCTTCCAGATCTTTCCGAGAGAAGGTACGTCCGGTAAACCGCATGATCACCCGCTTTTAAGGAAGGTCACCGTTCAAGCCAGCCATAGCGACGGCTCCGATATCGTTTCGATCCCCCTCAATGCCCATTTTCGCAACGGCCTGTTCGTAGCGATGAGCGATGACAAGACTTTCCACCTTTACCGCTGGGAAGACATTGCCGGAAAGCATTTGAAATCAATTAAATAAGCAAAGTCTTACAGCATAAAAAAGCCACCGGAAACCTCCGGTGGCTTTCATATTACTATCTACTATTAAACTTACTGAGTTTAATGATTAACCTGTTCTGCTAATATCCTGCGTTCTGTTTCAGATTCGTATTGTTACGTATTTCCGGCGTAGGAATAGGGAATAGCAACTCGCGTTCGGTCAAAGTAGGACCGTAAGAGAATTTGTGACCTACGTAGTTATCAAACTTCTTCGTAGTCACATTATACGCCTTCCGCAAACGTACCATATCGAACCAGGTGATATTCTCGAAGCACAGCTCATGCCAGCGCTCTGCCCACACAGCCTCGCGGAATGTGTCTTTGGTGAGCCCCGCAAGTGCAGGCAGCTGCGCCCGTGTACGAATTGCATTCACTGCTTCATACGCTTTCGCCGACGGCCCTCCTACCTCGTTGGCTGCTTCCGCATACATCAGAAGCACGTCTGCATAGCGGATTACAGGCCAGTTCAAATCACTGTTGGCAGTGCTTGTTTGGGCTACGTTATCAAAGTGTTTGTAGATAAAATAGCCGCCGAGATCCACTTCCTTGTTGCGATCGCTTTCATTAGTGAATTTGGTAAAGAAAAATTGCTTCTCTTTCGCGCGAAGGTCGCCTGTCTCGAAAGACTTCACGAAGTCGCCGGTTGCGTAAATACCGCCGGTTTCATCGGAGTAAGCCGAGATATTTTTGTTGTAAGGAATAATGGAAACCTGCCAGTTCGACGGGATCAGCTGGGTTTTGTACTGGATCATGAAGATATTTTCTTCGATGTTCTTCTTGGCGGGATTATGCAGGTCGTCGTAAGAAGTGAAGAGTTTGAATGCTTTCGAGTCAATTACCTCTTCTGCTTTTTTAGCGGCCAGATCATAATAGGCGGCGCCTTTTTGCAAAGGGTAGCCCGCCATGGTAAGATACACTTTCGCCAGCAAGGATTTCACCGCGCCGAGCGTCACCTTACCGCTGTTTTCGGTCATGGTGAGGCCGGATGCCTCAGCTGCCTTCAAGTCTTCCACGATCTGGTTGTAAACCGCTTCAGGGGTCGCAGCCGAGGGGCGCAACTGATCGGATTGTAAGTTCACAGGCTGCGTCACGAGCGGGATGTTGCCGAACATCTGCACGAGCTGGAAATAATAGAACGCCCGGAGGAAATAAGCCTCGCCGAGCACCTTCTTCATTTCGGCAGCATCCATGGTAATGCCCGGTATTTTCGCCAGCGAGAGGTTAGCGCCTGCAATGCCCTTGTAATATTGCGTCCAGTAGGTTTGTCCGTAGCCATTATCAGAAGTATTCCGTAGATCTTTGATAAAATAGCTGTTCACTGCCTGGCCGAGATCGGTTCCGGCCAAACCAGTCGCGAATTCGGGCATCATCCACGCACCTCCCCCGAAGCCGCTGCTCATAGGTTCACGTAACGGCGCGTAAATCGCATTGACGGAGCTCCTCGCATGCGCGGGCTGCGTGAAGTAGTTTTCTTCTGTGAAGTTACTCGGATCCGACTCATCCAGGAAGTCAGAGCAACTTGTTGCCCCAAATAAGCTCAGCATTGCGAGCAAACCGATTTTCTTTGATATGATTGTCATTGTTACTTTCGGTAAGAGTCAATATTGTTATAAACCGATGTTCAGGCCGAGCATGAATACTCTTGGCTTCGGATAGTCATACAAACCAAATCCCTGGTCGAACGGCGATCCGGAGTTGGAAACCTCAGGGTCATAACCTTTGTATTTGGTCGCTACAAAGAAGTTCTGAACGGATGCATAAGCTCTCAGGCGTTCCAGTTTCATTTTCGAAGCAATGTGCGACGGGAACACATAGGCGAGCAACAGGTTGCGGCCGCGGATAAACGACGCGTCGGTTACCTTGTGGCTGTCGTTGTTGGTCGTATAGTAAGCATTGATAGGGCGGATCTGCGCAATCGGCGTATTCTGGTTGGTCTCTGTCCACGCATTCAACACGGTTTTGTAGCTGTTCGCAATTCCCTGGCGGTCCTCAGCAGAGTGGATACTTCTGTCGAGCACATCGTTGCCGTACATGTATTGCAAGTCCACCGTCAGCGACCACTGTTTGTAGGTGAATGTGTTCAGGAATGTACCGAAGCCATCAGGAATACCTTTACCGATGATCGTGCGGTCATTATCGTTAATTGTACCGTCATTATTCAAATCCGCGTATTTCACGTCGCCGGGCAACATATTGTATTTTTTAGCCTGTTCCGCTTCTGCTGTCGACCAGGTGCCCTGATGCACACGTCCGAACATAGAACCGACCGGCTCGCCCACACGGATCACCGTTGCACCCGAGAAAATGTCGCTACCGCCCGAGAGCGCCAATACCTTGTTTTTGTTCACAGAAATATTGAATGTAGTGCTCCAAGAGAAGTCCCCCGCCTTGATATTGGTAGAGTTGATTGCGAATTCGAACCCTTTGTTCTCCATACTACCAATGTTGTCGAAAATGCTGCTATAGCCACTGCTTAAAGGAAGTGGTGCGTCCAGCAGCATTTCATTTACTTTTCTACGATACAAATCCAATTCGAAGTTAACCCGGTTTTGGAAGAGTCCCAGTTCAACACCGAAATCCACTTGTTGCGTTTTTTCCCATTGCAGGGTAGAATTCGGCATTCGTCCTACGCCGATACCGATATTACGGGTGCCGCCGAAGATCACGTCAACGCTCGAGAGTCCTGCCAATGCACGGTAAGGCAGGATTTCTGAGTTCCCCGTGGCTCCATAACTGGCACGGATTTTCAGATTGGAGATCGAATTCGAGTTTTTCAGGAATTCTTCTTCATTTACACGCCATGCCACCGCCGCCGAAGGAAAGAATGCATAAAGGTTGGATTCCCCGAATTTGGAAGAGCCGTCGACACGCCCGGTGAACGTCACAAGGTACTTGTTCATCAGGCTGTAATTGATCCTTGCGAAGTAAGAGTTCAGCCCGTATGCCTGCGCATTAGAAAGTGGCGTAAGGGCCGTGGCACCTGCTCCAAGGTTGTTAAACTGAAAATAGGTATCGGTAAAGCCCTGGCTACGAGCCGTATTATCGAAACGATCCACGTGCTGCCACGACAATCCAAGCATAGCATTGATCGAATGTATCTTGCCAAAGTCTTTAAAGTAAGTCAGATAATTTTCGAACTGCCAGGAATTGAACCGGCTGCTGGCAACCGACGCATCCCCCGTATTTGAAATGTATTGCAGTCCAGTGGCAGCAAAGTAGTCATTACGCTGGTTGATCACGTTCGCACCAACGGTGGAACGCAGTTCCAGCCCATCAGCCAGACGAATATTGGCGTACAAATTACCCAGCATTGTCTGCGTTTTCAAATAGTAAAGGCGTTCAGCCACTACACGAAGCGGGCTGTCGCCGCCTTCCATACCGGGGTAATCGCGGTTACTTGCCCAGCGGCCGTCGGGATATTTCACCGGGATGATCGGCAATGCTTCCAGTACCTGGCGCATGGCCGTGATACCGCCGCCGCCGAGCTGGTCGATCTGCTTTTCGTTCTGGTCGGTGTAGCCCAGCGTACCACCTACTTTCAGCCAGCTTTTGATTTGTGAATCAAATACAAAACGGCCTGCGAAACGTTTCTGCCACGAATCCTTGACGATACCATCCTCGTTGCGGTAGTTAAGGAACGCGCCGAAGCTGCCTTTTTCGTTACCGCCCGTGAAACCCAGTTGATGGTTTTGAGTAAATGCTTTCTGGAAAGTCTCTTTCTGCCAATCGGTGTCGTATAATGGGTTGCCGTTCGAATCGAAAAGCAATGGATTAGTCCGTTTCAGCTTTGGATCGGTGTATTTGGTACCGGTAGCCCAGCCGACGGGGTCATACTTGGCTGCATTGGCGTAAATGGTTTCCTCCACTTGCAAAAACTCTTTTGAATTCAAAACAGGCAGTTTCCTGGGTGCGACACCAATGCTAAAATCGGTATCGTAAGTCACCTTTCCTCCGCCAGCTGAACCTCGCTTGGTCGTAACGAGGATCACCCCGTTGGCACCGCGTGCACCGTATATCGCAGTGGATGATGCGTCCTTCAAAACTTCTATGGACGCAATGTCGTTCGGGTTAAGGTAATCGATCGGTGTACTACCGTTGGCAAGTTCCACCGCATTCAGGATCACCCCATCGATCACGTAAAGAGGGTTGTTGGAAACACTGATAGAGCTGGCTCCGCGAATACGTATGTTGGCGCGACCACCCGGGCGTCCCGAGTTGGACGACACGTTTACCCCGGTAATGCGGCCGGAAAGTCCCTGGTTCAATGAAGAAGCCGGGCGTTCCTGCAAAACTTCGGCTTTGAGGGTACCGACCGCACCGGTAAGATCCGACTTTTTAACAGTACCATAACCTACTACCACTACTTCTTCCAATGCGTTCTCGTCCGGGGCCATTTTCACTGTAAACGTCGACTGGTTTCCCACCGTCACCTCCTGCGATTTGTAGCCCACAAAACTGAAAACAAGCACCGGCTGGCCGCCATCCGGGATGTCCAGGCTGAAATCACCGGCGGCACCTGTGGAGGTTCCGCGCTGAGTACCTTTCAGGACCACGCTCACACCCGGAAGCGAAGCCCCTTTTTCGTCCGAAACCGTTCCCTTCACGGTCCTGTCAACGGCGACCTGGGTTACCTGTGCCGGTGCGGTCAGGTTTTCCTGCGTCATCTGCCCCTCCGGCAGTGCCATCGCCTCTTCCTTGCTTTCCCTCACCGGCATCGCTTCCTTTGCTTTGCCTTCGGTTATAACAAATGTGTTCTTTCTTGTCTTTTTATATTTCAAGCCGTTCTGCCTCAGCAGCATATCCAGGTTTTTCTCTATGGACTGGTTGAAATCCAGGTTGCTGGAAGCTACGTTCACGGAGCCTACCAATCGGTCCTCGAAAATGATTTCTACCCCGTAATGTCTCTGAAGATCGAGCAAAACATTTTTAAGCTTCATCTCCTGACCGAGCGAAGTATGCTGCTTGGCCGGCATCGACGCAAAGGCAATGACCTGTGAATGCACGACCCGGGAGGATTGTGTCATCAACACAATCCCGATCGCCACCCATTGCTTGGCTGATAGCGTTAAATTCATAATCAAGTGGTTTGGAATAATTAATTGTTCATTAAAAGGATGCTTGTGCCGTTCTGCTCGACCCGGAGATCAAGCACTTCCGAAATCGTTCTCAAAAGTTCGTCCGCATTTTTGGTCTTGAAATTGCCGGTTATTGAGCGCTGGGCGATGTTGGAATCGGAGAGCATTACTTTCTGTCCGAAATTTTCCTCAATCATCGCGAGTATTTCTTTTACTGGCGTTCCGTTGAACACGTAGCGCTGCTCCGTCCAGGGAGCGAATGTTTTGACATCCTGCTTTTTTTCGAGTTGCACCGCGCCTGCCTGATCGAGAAAAGCGAGGTCGCCCGGCTCCATCATGACTTCCCTGCGGCGGTTATCCTGCGAATAGTCGATGCGCACGCTGCCGGATTTCAATGCTACCTTCGTGCCTCTTGGCCGGGCAAACACGGAGAATGTGGTCCCAAGCACTTCCACCTGAAACTTCTCGGATGTCTTCACCACAAAGCGTTTGTGGTCAATCGTATGGCTTACCGAAAACTCGGCCTCGCCTTCCAGCACCACTTCCCGCACATCGCCCCAGAAACCCAGCCTCGGCACTTTCAGTTTGGAGTTCGAATTCAATGCTACGCGACTTCCGTCTTCGAGGTACACGTCGGTGGTCTGACCGTAAGCTGTCTGGTACGATTTGTATTGTATCGGCTCACGAAACCACCAACCGCAACTCACGAGCAGCGTTACCGACGCCGCCGCCACCCAAAACCGGTTGCTTCGCCTGGCAAACCAGGAAGGACCCCCACCATCATCCTCCCCTTCCTCCTTCTTCCATTCTCCTTCCTCTTCCAGCGTCGAATTCAGCCGGAGAAGCAGATTTTCGAGCGCAATATCCTGGTTGGGGACGAACTGGGGCGACTGGGTTTCATATTCCAACAGCCACCGGTGGAATGTTTCCGCGTTCTCTTTCCGCACGATCCATTCTTCCACGAGTTGCCTTTCGAGCGGATTAGCCCGCCCGCTCAGGTACTCGAAAAGTGTGTATTTCGATATAGTTTTTTCCATTTCTGTTCGGTTTACAACGTTGACAAGGCCCATTCGGAAGGGCCTCCTGACCGGCTTCTCCGGCCGGGTTTCAGAGGATACTCAAAATGGTCAGGCAAAGCGAGATCATCCATTCTCCGTGAAGGGCGGAGCGAAGGTGTTTCAATGCCTTGGAGATGTGTACTTCTACGGTTTTGGGTGAAATATGCAGCTCGTCCGCTATCTCATGGTATTTTTTGTTCTCGAAGCGACTCAGCAGGAACACTTTCTGGCACTGCATCGGCAGCCGGGCGATCACCTCGTTCACTTTGAGAAACAGGTTATTATAATGGATCTCAGCATCAGGCTGCTGATGATACGTGGAGATCGAATGCTCCTCGTTCACTTCGAGGGTGTCTGTCTTGCCAAACTCTCTACGCATATACGTATAGCATTCGTTACGTACGGAGCGGAACAAATAGCTGGTGTACGAAGTTGTGATGTTCTCGTAAGCCTTCGTGCGGTAAAACTGAAAGAACACCTCGCTCACCAGGTCCTCGGCGATTTGTTTGGAATACACAAACCGCACTGCATGACTGCAAAGGGGATTGTAATACCTTTTAAACAGCAGTTCCAGACCCTTTCCCGGGTTTTGCTCGAAAGCCGACTTCAGGAAGGTAGCAGAATCAATCTCACTTACGGGGGCCTTACCTTCGTGTGCAGGGGACACAAATGGCCCAGGGCGCTTCGTTTCCGGGTTAAGCAAAGGATCGTGCATCAGGTGTCTGTTCGTATGTAATAATTAAAAGACTTTCTTGTATTTAAAATCCCTTACCCTTGATTTAAAAAAACTAAAACTTTTTTTAATCATATCTTAACCCAAACCAACCGGATATTAAAAAAGCCGCTATCCTTGCGAATAGCGGCCATTATCAAAAACTAGTTATTTCGGGTTACAAATTCTTCGCCTTCATCTGTTTTACGGCATAGTCGGCCGCGCGGGCCGAGAGCGCCATATAGGTAAGCGAAGGATTTTGTGTCGCGGTCGAAGTCATGCAGGCACCGTCCGTCACGAATACGTTCTTGCAATGGTGAAGCTGGTTCCACTTGTTCAGCAGCGACGTCTTAGGGTCTTTACCCATTCGCACACCGCCCATTTCGTGAATGTCGTTGCCCGGATTACGATGGTTATCGTGTGTTTTTACATTGGTGAAGCCCGCTTTGGTGAACATCTCGCTCACTTGCTCCATATAATCCTTGATCATCTTTTCGTCGTTATCGTCATAATCGACAGAGATTCTCAGTTTCGGCATCCCAAACGGGTCCTTTTCATTCTTATCGAGCATGACATAGTTGCTCTCTTTGGGAATGGTTTCGCCCATCATGTGCGAACCTACGCTCCAATTGCCGTATTTCGTTTCGTGCAATCCGGCTTTCAATGATTCACCCAGGCCACTGCGGTCGTTGTAGGTGTTGCGATTGGCTCCGAAGCCGGCCGCATACCCTCTCAAAAAGTCGGTTTCCTGCTTGTAAACATTGCGGAAACGCGGAATGTAGCCGCTATTAGGACGGCGGCCATCGGTGGTTGAGTCCAGAAACCCTTCGTATTCTCCTGAAACCGTTGCCCGGTAATTGTGGAATGCGATGTACTTGCCCAGCAAGCCATTGTCATTACCCAGTCCATTGGGAAAGCGGCTGGAGACCGAGTTCAGCAATACGAGGTTCGAATTCAACGCGGCCGCATTCAGGAAGATGATATTGGCATAAAACTCGATCATCTGCTTCGTGTTCGCGTCGATCACGCGTACGCCCGAGGCCTTCTGCGTCTTGTCGTCGTAAATGATCGAATGCACCACGGAATGCGGACGGAGCGTCATATTCCCCGTCTTCGCCGCCCAGGGGATAGTAGATGCATTGCTACTGAAATACCCTCCGAACGGACACCCCCGCTCGCACATTACGCGATGCTGGCATTTGGCACGGCCCTGGTCGAGGTGGATCTGTTGGGGCTCCGTAATATGTGCCGCGCGACCGATGATAATGTGGCGGTCTTTATATTGTTTGGAAACTTGCTCTTTGAAATACTTTTCCACGCAGTTCAGGTCATGTGGGGGCAGGAACTCGCCATCGGGTAATGCGTCGATGCCGTCCTTGTTACCGGTAATGCCCGCGAATTTTTCCACGTGACTGTACCAGGGTGCCAGGTCGTCGTAGCCAATCGGCCATTCTACTGCAAACTGATCGCGTGCCGGCCCCTCGAAATCGTATTTGCTCCAACGCTGCGTCTGACGTGCCCAAAGCAGCGACTTGCCGCCTACCTGGTAACCCCGTAACCAGTCGAAAGGCTTCTCCTGAATGTAGGGATGCTCATTATCCTTCGCGAAAAAGTGCATCGACGATTCCTTGAAGTTATAGCAGCGTGCTGCAATCGGGTTCGCATCTGCAATTTCTTTCGGAAGCCGTTCACGGTGCTCAAACTCCCACGGCATCATGTTCGTCGTGGGATAATCCTTGATATGCTGCACATCGCGCCCGCGTTCGAGCACGAGGGTTTTCAATCCTTTTTCGGTCAACTCCTTCGCAGACCATCCGCCGCTGATCCCCGAGCCAATCACAATGGCATCGTAGGTGCGGGCTTTTTTACTATCAATATTAAAATTTGCCATAGTTCGGTTTGATGGAAATAGGGAGGAAGGGAAGAAAGGGAAGATGGAAGAAAGGAAAAAAACAATCAATGACCTAATGACTCAATGACTTATATCCTCCTTCCCTTACTCCTTTCATCCCTTCTTAACAGGTACACACCCATGGTAGCGAGCGGGGATCATTTCGTAGTGGGTAATGTTGGTCATCACGTATTCGGACGTCATATAGCCCTGGATCGTCAGGTTTTTGACCATACTGAAAAAGCCTTTCTGTGCCGTGTCGCTTCCTTTTTCGATATCCGACAGGATTTGCAGGCGCTGCTCCTTGCTCGCATCCACAAACGACTTGCCGAACCGCTGAATGCTCTGCTCATCGATATTCGAAACGCCGCTTGCGAGGCTGGCCTGCGCTTTGGAATCGTAGCAATCCTTCACCATCTTCTGCACAAAATCACCTACGCCCAGCTCTCCTGCGCCCGGTGTGTCGGTTTTGGGGATGATGGTTTCGACGATCATCGTAAGATTTTTAGATTGATCTGCCGATAGCAATCCGCTCTTCGCCACCGCACTCTTGTTCCAACCGGATGCCCAGGAAGGCAAACCCGCCATGGCACCCATGGCCATCGCCATGCTTTTAAGCGCTACGCGTCTCTCCATTTTCGTTTCTATTTTGTTTGAACGTCTTTACTTGTATTGTTTCTTGTCACTCTTTGTCAGGATTTGTCATTGATTGTCATTGATTGTCATTGATTGTCATTGTAAAAAATTTCTTTCTCTGACTATACCCGGCTACCATTGACTACACCTGACCATTCCTGACTACACCTGACTATTCTTGACCATACCTGACTTCTCTTGACTACTCATGACTAACCTTGACCACACCGGCCAAATCGTCACTCCTCGAGGAAGTCGAGATCGCGACCGTGCGTTTCGGGAATAGTGAGAATGCAGAAGATACCTATTGCAAAACAGATCAGTCCCACGAGCGCACCGGCCTGAATGACGGTGAAAGAACCTTTAAAAATAGCAAATAATGTAGTCATTCCCACTACCGTGCCGCGTACCATGTTAGGAACAGTAGTGGCCGCCGTAGCGCGCAGGTTAGTACCGAATTGCTCCGCGCCGATCGTCACGAACATAGCCCAATAGCCGATCCCGAAGCCCAGCAAAGTGGCGATTGTATAGAAAAGCGACGCTGATTTAATTCCCGCAAAAAGGTAAACCAGGCTGAATACCAGTGTAAATAGCATGAGGTAGAAGACCGCCTTCTTGCGCGATTCGAGCCAGTGGCTGATGAACCCGCTGCAAAGGTCTCCGATCGACAAGCCAACGTAGCACCACATAATAGAAAGCCCCGGCTTGATAGGTTCATCGATGCCCAATGCCTTGCCAAACTCGTTGCTGAATGTAGCCAGGATACCGATCACAAACCAGGTAGGCAAACCAATGCCAATGCACCGCAGGTATCGCCCGAGTCTGTCCCTATTGGTAAACAATGCAAAGAAGTTGCCCTTCTCGATATGCTCTTTTTCCTTCAAATCCTTGAAAATCCCCGATTCGAAAACACCGATCCGAAGCAAAAGCAGCGAAATGCCCAACCCTCCGCCGATGAAATAGGCATAGCGCCAGTCGAAGAACTCGACCGTGAAATAGGCCACCACAGCACCCAGCAACCCAATACCGGCCACCAGTGACGTCCCGATTGCACGCAAATGCTTGGGAAGGATTTCGGAAACGAGCGTGATCCCCGCGCCCAGTTCACCCGCGAGGCCAATGCCCGCAATGAAACGGAGCGTTTTGTAAACCGTCACATCCTGCACGAAGCCGCATGCGATGTTAGCGAGGGAATAAGTGATAATGGATCCGAATAGTACGGAAAGGCGCCCTTTCTTGTCTCCGAGCACGCCCCACAATATCCCGCCAATGAGCAGCCCGGTCATCTGCCAGTTCAGAATACTGGCGCCTGTAATGGAAATGTCCGCTTCGGAGAGGCCTAATGCAGCCAGACTAGGCAGGCGCACGATCCCGAAAAGGAGCAAATCATAAATATCTACGAAGTAACCAAGGGCAGCGACAATTACGGGAGCACTGAAAAGGTAGGAAGCGTCTGAGCGCGTTGCTGTGACGGATGACATTTGATTTTCTATGGATTTCATCAGAATAACTTGCAATATTATGCAAATAGCCGGACATAAGCCCGGCTATTCGTTGGTAAATTAATAAAATTTAAAGAGAAAGTTTTGTTTGAACGTTGCCGACTTTCTCTTGCTTTCATTGTCTATATCTTCTTAAATACGATGGTCATTTTGTATTTGACACCGTCTTCCTCTTCCATGGTCGACCATTTCATTTCGGTCGCGCCGGTTTCGAGGTCGAACTCGGTAACATCCGAGCCCTCGGTGAGGACAATTTTTTTATCCTTCACTGCCCATTTCGATGCGTCGTCCACGACGTCAGCCTGGTCGAAGATGTCGTCGCAGCCGACAGGCACTTTCGCGCCGACCGTGCCATTGCTTTTGAAAGTAATTTCGGTTTCCGACAGGCACTTTTTGCCCGTCAATGCTTCGAAATACGCGAGTACATCGGTGATGCCGTTCTGCGCCGGGTCGACATTCATTGCCTTGATTTTCCAGGTACCTTCTACGACATTGCCAGAGGGCGCCTCGGGAGCCGGATCGTCGGAGTCTTTGCTACACGCCAGCATCGCTGCCGCGAACAGAAATAGCATCAGGTAATTGGCCAGATTTTTCATGGATGGAGTTTTCATGGTTGCCTTTTTTAAGTGATAATAATCACGAAATTATGCACTCATTTTTCCATCCGGACATATTACCGAGTGACCGGTAGATTCACTGAGTGACCGGTCACTCCCCGCCTCAAAGTTCCAGTTTCTGCTTGTCTTTCAAAAGCTGCTCCTTCAATTTGGCATAATCGATGTCCTGCACCGCCACTTTATCGTCGATCGCCTGCACCGCAGCAGTGGCCGCACTCTGGCCGAGGATCATGAACACCGGCTCCATGCGGATGGACCCATAGGCAATATGTGAGGCCGAAACGCACACGGGTACCAGCAGGTTTTCACATTCGGCTTTTTTAGGAACAATGGAACCATATGAAATGCTGTAAGGCGTTTTGGGATGCACGCCGATATCGCCCTCATTCTGCACGAAACCATCCTCCTTCACATAGCGCTGTGCATTATGCGCATCGAGCGAGTACGAACCCATACCTACGGATTGTTCCACTGCTTTTTTACCCAGCGTTTCATTCTCGGTCATTACACTTTTCCCTAGCATTCTGCGCGCTTCGCGGACGTAAATCTGGTGCGGCCAGCCGCCATTGTCCTTGAACTCGTCTTTCGGTAAACCCCATTCACTCATCTTGGCGCGCACATCTGCCGGTACCGCCGGGTCGTTGGTCAGGAAGTACATCAGGCCTTTCTGATATACCTCATGCTCCTTGATGATCTCCTTGCGGCGCTCGTACGAGGCATCGGGATAATCGTAGTTCTGCCCAATGAAATCCGTGCTGAACGGGCCGTGGTTGTTCGTATCGGTCTTGCGGTTGGGAATCGGGTCGTATTTGTCAAAAGTTTCGGTCCAGCCAGCCTTGTACACGCGGGCGAGGAGCTCGTATTTGCCTGGGTCGTAGCCTTCCGGTTTAGCAAACGGAATGCGATTATCGGGGTGCGACGAGAGGCACATACGGAAGCAATAGGCCTGGATCTTGTGGTCTCCCGATCCATTTTCAGCGATCTTCTCAGCTGTTACGTAAGGCAGCAGGCCGCTTTTAGGGTCACCTTCCACTTTGTATGGACTAATATTCTTCGCGAAATAATGCCGGTGCTGGAAAACGCCCGCCTGGACACCATTCCATTCTTCATTGTAAACACTGTTCGCTTCGCGTCCCACGTGATACTTTACACCGGCGGCGGCCATGAGGTCGCCTTCGTAAGTAGCGTCGATGAACATTTTGCCTTTAAATGTCTTGCCGCTAAGTGTTTTGAATGAAGTAATGCGCCCCCTCGTTTTCTGAACACCACTTTTGCTCCGGTCGAGCCATTCGTCGCGGTAGATTTGGATATTGTTTTCTTTCACAAAATCCTCGAAAACCTGCTCGGCCACGTGCGGTTCGAAAATCCACATGGTGCGCTCGGCACCGTCCATGGCTACGGTACCCTGCCCTTTGTTGCCGTATTCTTCCTTTTTCTGCCAGTGCCAGCCTTCGGGCTTGTCATAATGCAGGTAAACGCGGTGGTAGAACTCTCGCGCAAGACCGCCGATCACCGATTTGTTGCCGGTATCGGTGAACCCCAGCCCACCCGAGGAAAGTCCGCCTAAATGTCTATCGGGTGAAACTACAAGTACCGTTTTGCCTGATTTGACTACCTGCACCGCCGCCGTAACCGCCGCGCAAGTGCCGCCGTAAACGATCACATCGGCTTCGTATGACTGCGCGAAAGCCGCCCGCGGCATGAGGTAAGAAATAATAATTGCACCCAGTAAGAGTAATTTTTTCATTGAAATTTTATGTTGATTTTAAAATGTTGACAGCCGACTGTTTAATGAACAGGCTCGTCTTTACCTTTATTCGCTGAATGCGAACCACCGTCACTGTTCACCCGTCGGTACAAACAGCACTGCATCGGCCGCCACTGCTCCCGAAGCTCCTTCCGACGAAATGTTGACCGAGGAAGCATCGCCTTTGGGCAGATCGAACTTGCCTACATGGTACCATTCACCCGAAGTTTGCCCTTCGACGACGATGTCCTTTTCCAGCACTGAAATGTTCTTCACCTGGCCGCCCGACTTCACCGAGAGTTTGATTTCCGAAGCCGGTTTGGCCACTTTGGGGAAATAAACGTAAATCTGGTAACTGCCAGGGGCTGTGATTTGAGGCGTAAAAGTAACCGTACCGCCGTTCCGGTCGTTTTCATAGGTTGCCAGGAACGACGGACCGTAACCTCCTTTTTTGACCGGCTGCCAATTTCCTTTAACAGAAACGTTGCTATCCTCATTATCGACGAGAATTTCAGGCGTCTTGCCATTCACGAGCGGGTCGGTTTTGAGCCTCGCCTGCAATTTGGCGATGTCGATCTGCTGCACACTTTTCTTCGAATCGATCGCCATGACGGCCGCGATGGCTGATGACTGCGCAAGTACCATAAACACCGGCTCCATACGGATAGAACCATAGGCAATGTGCGTCGCGGAAAGGCATACCGGCACCAGCAAATTGGTACATTCCTTCTCCTTGGGCACCAGCGAGCCGTAAGCGATCGGGTAAGGGCCGAATCCGCCGACCTCGACATTCCCTTCGTTTTTAGCCATGCCATTGATCACAATGCGCTGGATATTGTGCGAGTCCATGGTGTAAGCCGCCATTCCCACGCCGTCTTTCACCACTTCTTTGCCTTCACAATTCGCCTGGGTCATGACATAACTGCCGATCATCCGGCGTGCCTCACGTACATACAGCTGCGGCGACCAGTTGCCGGTTTCTACGTATTCGTCTTTGGGATACCCCCATTTCAGCATAGCCTCGCGCAACTCCGCGGGTACCCGCGGGTCGTGGCCGAAGAAATAAAGCAGGCCCTTGGTGTAGGTTTCATGCGCTTTGATAATCTCCGCGCGCTTCTTATAATCGGCGTCGGGGTACTCGTGGTTCATGCCGATCATATCGGTCGAGAAACCGTTACGATTGTTAATGTCCGTTTTATTGTTCGGCATTTTACTCCAGATGAAGTAGTCGTTCAGCGCTTTCCGTTCCGGCTGTTTCGCGATCAGGCGTGCGAGCAGCTCGAAATGCGTTGGATCGTAACCTTCCGGTTTGGTGATGGGTACCATATTGTTCGGATCGGAGGTGAGGCAAATGCGGTAGTTGTAAGCCTGCACCTTTTTATCGCCCGTGCCGTTCGGTTCCAGTTTAGCAGGTGAAACACCCCACAGCAGGCCACTTTCTGGCTTCCCTTCGATTTTATAAGGATCAATTCCATCCGGCAACTGGTGTCCTTTCATGAGCTGGACCCCGTTGATCGTTTCGTTGTACTCGCTGTTCGCTTCGCGGCCCACGGTATAGGAAACGCCGGCTTTCGCCATCAGGTCGCCTTCGTAGGTACAGTCGAGATACACTTTGGCAGTAACGGTCCGATTGGTTTTGGCATCCGGCCGAATACTGTTCTCCAAAACAATGGATTTAATCTCCGCTCCCGATTTGGTGGCGCTGATCACCCGGTTTTGGTAGAGAACCTTGATACCCGCTTCGTCCAGATATTGCTGTAAATACTTTTTGGCTACACTCGGCTCGAACGTCCATTGCTCAAACTTACCGTAATGCGTGCCAATGCGACGGTAAAAGTCCCTGGAAAGGCCGGTAATGGCATATTTGTTGCCGATATCGGTGTAGCCCAGTCCACCGGAGGTCATACCGCCCAAATGCCCGCCCGGCTCGATGAGTACCACCGACTTACCCATTTTCCTGGCCGTGTAGGCCGCGATCACGCCGGCTGCTGTCGCGCCGTAAACGCAGACATCCGCCTGCACCGCGGCTCCCCCGGTCGGCGTTCCGGTGGCCGCTTGCTGTCGAACTTCCGACATCCGGAACCCTGACAATACGAATGCAAACAGACAAGCGAACTTAGCTATTGCTATCTTTTTTCTCATTGTTTTTGAAATGATTAAAAATGCTTAATAACCCGGATTCTGATCTTTGGCGGTAATGGCCTTGTTATACAAAATCTCGGAATTCGGGATCGGCCACAGCATGTGCTTTTCCGCGACAACAATGTTTTTTACTTCCAAAATGCGCTGTTTGGCGATCCCTAACCGTTTCAAGTCGTTCCAGCGCTTACCTTCGTACATGGTTTCGTAGCCCCGCTCCTGCACTACCTTGTCGATGTAGCTCTGTAATGTGGCAAAATCAGCGAGTTTAAAATCGACCGTCGAAGCTGTTTCGGCAGGCTTTCCGTAAGCGCGGCGGTGAACCTTGTTGAGGCTTTCGAGACCGTCGCCCGTCGGCTTGCCGTTCGCACGGGCATCCGCTTCTGCGTGGAAAAGGAGCAGATCGGCGTAGCGGTACCATGGGTAGTCGTTGCCGGCACCTCCGGTAGCCAGCGGATCACGGTATTTCCGGTACAACATGGAAGTCGATCCCAAGCCAATATCCACGTTATACAGCATATGATTTTTACGCAAATCCTTGAAATCCCAATTTTTAATCACCGAGTTGGAAACCGAGTCGGTATACTGTGCGTACACGCCGCCCGGGCCATAGTAATTGTACTGGCCAATCTTGCGGTGCGCGTAGCTTACCAATCCGAAGCCTTGCTGGCGGGAATATTTGAAATAGAAAATCTCCTCGCTCGTATTCACCACCTCGGGTCCGTAGATCTTCTGAAAATCCTCCGAAATACTCACCCCTACCAACGAGTACTTCCTGGAATCGATCACCTCTTTCGCCTTCGCCCGCGACTCTTCCCATTTTTCGAGGTACAGATATACTTCGGATAACATGGTTTTCGCAGCCCATTTGGTAGGTCGCCCGATTTCGGAAGGGTTGTCGGGAAGCCCCGCTTCGGCGGCCAGCGCATCTGCGACAATCAGCTTGTAAACATCTTCAACACTCGACCGCGGAATATCGGCTACCGTCATGTTCTCTTCCGTGCGTAGGGGCACGCCCGCCCAGTTACGTACAAGCGCGAAGTAGATCAGTGCACGCATATATTTCGCTTCTGCTACAAATGAGGTTTTTTCCGCGTCCGTCATGCTCGTTCCCTTCGGTACATTCGCAATTACCAGGTTCGCATTCCGGATGGATTGGTAAAAGTTGTCCCAAATCGTAGCTACGCGGTTGATGTTCGTATTATCAAGGCCCTGGTACAAGCTCACGGGCGTTTGCGTACCTCTTGAATTACCATAATCCGCAAGGCCTTCCAGCTGCGCGGGGTAGTTGGTCGACAATGCGGCGTCCAGGCGCATCGGACCGTAGATCGCGTTGACAGCGGCTTTGGCTTCCGCTGCCGTATTATAAAAATTTTCGGAGGCCAGCGACTTGGGCTTCTCTTCCAGAATATCGGAGCAACTCATGCAAACCGCCGCGAAAAACAAACTCGTGAATATCTTTTTCATAATGATGACTTCTCTTTAACCGGTGATTAAACTGACCTTAAAACCCAATTCTAAGCCCTACTGTGGTGGTTTTGGCGACGGGGTAAACATAGTGGTCCACGCCCTGCACGATCGAGTTGCTGCCTCCATACGAGTTCACTTCAGGGTCGTACCATGAGTATTTGGTAAAGGTGATCAGGTTCTGGCCGCTCACATACACTTGGCCATACTTCATCCATTTGATGTGCAGTTTGGTAACCGGCAGATTGTAACTCAGCTGGATGTTCTTAAACCGGAGGTAAGAGCCATCCTCCACGAAGCGGTTGGACATTTGCGCCTGTGAGGAAGTTTTGATGACCGGATATTTCGCATTGGTATTCTGAGGCGTCCAATGGTCGAGATACACCTCGCGCGGCATATTGAGTGCCTGGCCGTAGTCATAGCCCTGCCCTTGCGCACTCAGGTTGAAAATATCGTTACCCTGCGACCCCTGGATAAAGAGTGTCAATTCGAAGTTTTTGAATGACATATTCGAGTTCAGTCCATAGGTGAACTTAGGATTCGGATTGCCAATGATCTGCTTGTCGCCCGCGTCGCGGCTGCCGCTGTTGTTGTAATCTTCATAGGCGATGAAACCTTTGTCGTCGTACCCTTTTTCGACATAACCATAGAACGATCCAAGCGGATAACCCTCGCGGAGGATGTTGACGTTGTCATTCACCGCCGCACCGATGGTTGAACCCAGAATGTCATTTCCGCCATACAGTTTTACAACCTTGTTTCTGTTGACGGACAAGTTGGTCGACACATTCCATTTAAATGCGCCTTCCAGCACTGCCGCATTGACACCGAATTCGAAACCCTTGTTTTGAATTTTTCCGATATTCTGAATGGTGAATGTATAACCCAGCGACGAGGGCAAGGCTACGTTGTTCAGCAGATCTCGGGTGTTTTTGATATAATAATCGGCCGTCACATTCACGCGGTTGTTCCAAAGTCCGAGGTCGATACCGAAGTCAGTTTGGGCTGTGGTTTCCCATTTCAACGAACCCGCGAGCCGCGTACCGGGCGCGTAGGAAGTCATGAAAGCATCGCCAAACACCACCTGTCCCGAGTTCAGTTGGTTCAATGTGAAATAGGGCTGAATGGAGGTGTTACCGGTTTCTCCATAACCGGCCCGCAATTTTAGGTCGGAAATGAATGGGATATTTTTGATAAATTCCTCCTCAGACAAACGCCATGCAAGCGCACCGGAAGGGAAAAAGCCCCATTTTTGCCCTTCACTATACCGCGAGGAGCCATCCGCGCGGAAGCTGGCTGTGGCGAGGATCTTATTGTTGAAAGTATAATTTACGCGCGCCAGGTAGGAAAGCAGTGACCATTTGAGATAAGATGAGCCCGGAACACCCTGGGTAGCCGCTGCACCAATGTCATAAGTTTCCTGATTATCACTGATGAAACCGCTCCCGGAAGCCTTCAAGCCGGTTTGTGTAAAGTTTTGATAAGTAAAACCAGCTACTGCCGATACGCTGTTCTTGCCAAAATCTTTGATATAGCTGATCGTATTTTCACTCAGAATGCTGGTAACCCGCTGCGTTTCGATGGTCGCACTGCCTTTCGAGTTCACGAACTTGGTAGTCGTGTAGGTATCAGTCCGGTCGTCGGTACTTTCGATGCCGGCCAGGGTTTTAATCTGCAATCCTTTGAAAGGTTCGTAGGTGATCGCCCCGTTAGTCAGTATTTTATTCGATTTGATCACATCCGAAAACTGGTACAGGAAGTTCAACGGGTTAGTGATCACATTTGAGCCCCAAGCGTAAGCCTCGGCCAATTTCGAATAGCTGCCATCGGGAAGCGTGGAAGGAATGGTAGGATAACCGGAAAGCATGGCCGACATCAGCGTTCCTCCGCGGTTTCCCCTTTCAGAATTTTTGCGATCGGAATTAATACGGCTCAGCAATGAACTGAGGTCGAACTTGAATTTCTTGCCGATGTCGGAGCTCAGGTTAATGCGCAATGCATTGCGAACATAGTCGCTACCGATCACAATTCCGTCCTGACTGAAATTGCTCGCTGCTACCGAGAAACGTGTTTTTTCATTTCCACCACTTACGGTCAATGCGTGGTTCTGGACCGGCGCTTTCTGAAATACAAGATCCTGCCAGTCGGTACCTTTGCCGAAACCCGCTATCTGATCCGCGGTGAAATGGGGCGCCAGACCGTCATTAGCTGCCTGTTCATTGTAAAAATTGGCATATTCGGTCGCATTCATCAGGTCCAGCTTCTTACGGATGGTCTGTACCCCATAGTATCCATCGTAATCGACACTCACACGACCAGCCTTGCCCTTTTTCGTGGTAATAAGCACCACGCCATTCGCACCGCGCGAACCGTAAATGGCGGTGGCTGAAGCGTCTTTCAAAACCTCAATGGATTCAATATCCGCATTATTCAGCAACGTAGGGTTACCTGAATACGGGAAGCCATCCACTACATACAATGGCTCATTACTTCCCTGAATGGAGTTGATACCCCGCACACGAACGCTGATGGGGCTACCCGGCGCACCGGTGTTTTGCGATACATACACACCTGCGGCACGCCCAGCAAGCGATTGCACGAGGTTAGTGGCCGGATATGCATTCAATTCCGACGATTTAATGGAAGAAACCGAGCCGGTAAGGTCACTCTTCTTGATTTGGCCATAACCGATCACGACGATTTCCTGTAACGATTTATCTTCCAGCATCATGCTCACAGTCAGCTCCGTCTGGCTGCCCAGCACAATTTCCTGCGATTTATAACCTACAAAACTGAAAACCAGCACCGAGTTAGGAGCGCTTGTTTCAGGAATTTCGAGCTGGAAGTTACCGTCGGGATTGGTGGTAGTACCTGTCTGCGTTCCTTTCAGCACAATGCTTACGCCCGGTAGCCCTGTATTCGACTCCCCGTCGAATACTTTACCCGAAACCGTCCTTTTGGGAGCGTTGGCAGGCAAAGGCTGCCCCGCGGGAGCGTCGGGTGTGGCGTGTTCCAGTCTTCGCAGGATGATGATCTTTCCGGAAACTTCGTAGTCGAGCCCCAGCGGCGTCAGAATATGGTCAAGCGCTTCGTACAATGGCTTGTCTTTCAAGGAAACTGTCACTTTCCGGGCCGACTTGATCAGCTTGGAGCTGAACACGAAGCGTACATCGACCTGTTTTTCCACCTGGCTGAGCACCTTTTTAACTTCACTGCCGTTTGCCGTCACCGAAATTTTCTGGCTGAGAAGGGATTGCGCGCTACCTTCACGTGCGTAACCCGTGACGATAAACACCAAGGCAAGCATGAGTTGAGTAGCGGTTATTCGCATGGTCCACAGTAATACCCTACGGTACTTTAAAGGTTTTTTCATAGATTTGATTGTTTTGTAGAATAGGAAATTTGGCAAAACGATCCCTGCCTCCCACCGGGGAGGGTAATGGCGACCAACCTGTCAGGGAATTCTCGGAGCCGGTGATGCGGGAACATTGCCGGCTCTTTTCTAGGATAAGCTTTCTGTTTTTTCTTGTGCTGGTTTAAAGGGTTACGTGATTGTTTCGGGTTAATTCCTGCATCCTTTGCTATGGATGATCACCTGGCCATCGACGATCTCGTAGCTCGATTCTACGGCCTTGCAAATGATACTGAGTTTATCGTGAAGTGTCTGATTATCCAGGCGTGCGGTGAGCGGGCAATCTTTTAACAACGCCTCATCGTATAGAATTTCGATTCCGTACGCCCTAGCGATCGTGTTGAAGACCTCGCTCGCAGGCGTATCCTCAAATTCAAACTGGGGTATTTCGGCTTTTGAAACGACCATTTCAGGCTTCTCGACCAACGTTTTCACCATTTTTACCTCGTTGCGGGCGTAGATGATTTTCTGGTTGGGCGTCAACACAACGCCCTGGAACTGCCTGTCAGCCACTTTTTCTTTCAAATGCGGGTCCGACTGCGCGAATACGGCCACTTTTCCGGTTTTCACTTCCACCGTCACTTCCCGCGAATCGCCATATGCCTTAATGCGAAAACTGGTTCCCAACACTTTCGTAACCAAGCCATTGGCATACACCAAAAACGGATGTTCAGGATCTTTGGCAATGTCAAAAAATGCTTCACCTTCCAGAAAAACCTCCCGCCGTTCCCCGTCAAATCGTTCGGGATAGCGAATGCGGCCTTTCGGTGCGAGGCTGATTTTACTGCCGTCGCTCAATGCAAGTTCGATGGCTTGGGAAGTTGAATTGTTTTTTTCCGTCAAAGCTCTTTTGTGTTCGATCATGTTATCCTGTTGCCCAAGCTCTGGTTTTTCTTCCCTCTTGATCATCACCGAATACACAGCCCAGCCCATCAGCATGATCAATGCGACCGAGGCCGCAAATTGCATCCAGGGAATGGAAAACGCCGGTATCAGCCGACGCGGCGCCCGGGCCGAATCTTCAATGGTTTCCGTAATCCGGCCGACCGTTCGCTTCACCACCTGGTTAATCTCCGAATCGTCGATGTCCGGCTCGTGCAGGCGGAGGGAAAGCACAATGGCCTTGGCCTGTTCCACTTTTTCCAGCATCTCGGGGTTGGCGTCAATCCAGTCATCCCAAAGCGCTTCGGTTTCAGAGGTGGGCGACAATGTCCATTGGCGAAAGAAATCGTCCCAGACAAAGTCTTCAACAGAAAAATCGTTGTAGCGGTCCATACCAGTTCATTGTGTCTAAATGTGTATAGACAAGGCGCGGCACGGGATACCAATAATTTTTAAATTATTTCTTCAAAAAAGAATAAAAACTAACTGAACGGCTGACAGAGTGCGGGTTAGAACAGGAAATGCAGCAGAAAAAATATAAGAAATTCTGCTTTCCAATGCGTTTTCAAATGCCGGATCGCGATTTGGAGCAGATTAGAAACCGTCTGCGGCGACACGGCCATTACCTCGGCGATCTGCTCGCGGCTGAGCTCCTGGAAAAATTTGAGGTAAACTACTTCCTTCTGGCGACGGGGCAGCGCATTGATCAGTTTCTGTAAATGATGCGTGCGGAAATAGGTCGCTTCGTTGCGGATATAATCGTCTTCCACCGAAAACTCGATCTCGAAATAATCGTCATCTTCCTGCAATGCTTCCCCGCCTACCCATGAGCGTGAGGACACCTGCCTGTGCATCAGGCGACGGAGCGACGCCATCAGGTACGGCTTCACGGCTGCGTTGGGATTGAGGTTATCCCTTTTTTCCCACAATATCAGAAACAAGTCCTGAATGCTGTCCTTTACCAGCTCGCGGTCTTTGGAAAACTTGCTCCCATACCTGAAAAGCAGGCGGAAGTTGTCGGACATCAGCTTTTCAAATGCACGCACCTCCCCCGCCAGGAAATCCTGCCAGAGCACGCGATCTTCCGGAAAAGGGGATGTTGAATTCATAACTTGCTGAAAGGGACGACTAAATAAGTCAAACTTAACCGCAAACTCAATTTATTTTACAAGATTAGTTTAATTGAATCAGGTTATCGTCCTATCCAAACAGTTACTCGATCATGACTTTAACTGCCTGTTTCCGACCATCCTGGTTTTGAAATTGTAAAATGTAAATACCCGACGCAAGCGGGTTCAGCGGTTTCAGGCTTAACTTACCCGGCGCTTCTACCACCGTTTTCGATGGCAGTATCCGGCCATTCAAATCGATCAGACCAACTGAGGAGGCACTTACTCCTTTCGCGGAAAGCGCAATCCGGTCCCTGCTCGCCGGATTCGGAGCTACGATCGCATTGTCGGCAACAGGGTTCGGTCTCCCGTCGTCTATGGATATTTCATCGATCCGGATCTTTCCCACGCCATTGCGGTAGCGCATTTCGAAATTGGAAAGTTTGGTTTTGGAATAGGCCGATGTACCTGGGTAAGCCTTCGCTGCCCTGGCAACCGGCTCATCGTCTACCCACAGATCGTATGTCCCGGGCATCGCGGTTTCCTCAGCAGACGTTGCATTCAGGCGATAGGACAAGGGCTCTTTCGAGTTGTTCAATACCCAGGTGAGGGTGACCGGCTTCTTTTCGGTGTAAGTTCTGCTCATTTGCCGGGTTTCGAGGTCTTTAATATTGAACCCGTCTTCGAGGAAGTTCACCGAGCATTTTGCGAACATTAACCCATTGCCCGGAAAAGAATTGTTGACCGGATTAAAGTCTTCTCCCACATAAAGATACATCGCATTCAGTGCAGGCGCCTGAATCTCCTCCACATTCAAAGTAATGCGAACGACAAGGGTCTCAGGATTGGGCCTGAATGGGGTGGCGCGTATGGCACGTATAATCCCCCCTGTTGCAGAATCCAGCCGGCTGCGGGTGAGCTCCATATAGCCTTTATGAAATTTGTGGTAAGAAAGCGCGGGCGCCGTGAGTATGACGTGGCTGAATTGGCCGGTATCGGGCTGCGGGTTGATCAGGCCGGTGGTTTGGCTGAAATCCTGATGAAAGTAGATCATTTGAGCGCTGCCGGTCAATGATGCCAGCAGCGCTAGTGCGGAGGTGAGGTATTGTTTTAGCATAAACTGGTTTGGAGTTTATGCTTTTAGACGTCGGCGGTTTGGAATGGTAACGGATTGTAGTAGTAAATTTTTTAAATGCCACCGGCTGCGGTGGACCACTAAGGCACGAAGTTACACGAATGTCTCTTCGCGAAAATTCGTGTAACTTCGTGCCTTGGTGCATTAAGACTAATGGCTACGCCCAGCTTCCCGAACCTTTTCAAGTTCCGCAGCCATCGCCTTCACCTTCGCCGGATACTTATCTGCCACATTGTTTTTCTCACCAATATCCTTACTCAAATCATACAACTGAGGCTTTGGATTAGCCCCCGTTTCGATATTGGTCAGCTCTGCAACTGCCTTCCCTTCCCGCGGCTCGATGTACTTCCAGTTGCCCTGCGTGATCGACAATGCCCCACCCTGTTTGATCAGCCAGCTGCGGCCGGTTTGGCTTTTGCCCAACATGGCATCTATTACATTAAAACTATCCACAGCCTCCTCGCTTCCTGTCTTCTGCTGAAAGAAATTGGCGAACGAGGCCATCATATCGATCTGGCAGATCAATGCGTCTGACACCATACCGGGCTTGATAGCCTGCGGCCAGCGCGCCAGCCAGGGTACACGTGTACCACCCTCGAAGGCACTGTACTTGCCTCCGCGCAGTGGACCGGCAGCGCTGTGGCCTTTCGCCAGCTCTACGGCGCGATCGGCGTAGCCGTCGTCGAGTACCGGGCCGTTATCACTTGAAAAGATAACCAGTGTATTTTCTGCGATTTTAAGCTCGTCGAGTTTCTTCAATATCTCGCCCACCGTCCAGTCCATTTGCAGGATTACATCGCCACGCAAACCCATTTTACTCTTGCCTTTAAACTGCGTGCTGGGCATCCTGGGAACGTGAATGTCGTTCAACGAGAAATAAAGAAAGAATGGATTTTTGCGGTTATCCTCAATGAATTGCTCTGCCTTGCTCAGAAACACGTGTGCTACTTCCTCATCGGTCCAGCGAGCCTGCTTACCGCCCGTCATCCAGCCGATCCTACCGATGCCATTTACAATCGTATTGTTATGCCCATGATTGGGCGAAGCAGGGAGTTTCAGTAATTCAGGATTTTCGAGCCCCGTCGGTTCATTACCTATTTTTTTGGAATAGTCCACTTCAATAGGGTCATTCGGATCGAGATCCTGCACGTCGTGATTTTCCACGAAAACCGTCGGAACACGGTCAGAAGTCGCAGGGAAAAAGAATGCATAGTCAAAACCAACTTCATTCGGGCCTTTGGTAATGGGTTTATTCCAATTGATTTGCTTGTTGGTTTCGCCCAGGCCAAGGTGCCACTTACCCACCGATCCGGTTTTATAGCCTGCGTTTTGAAAAATGGCCGGTAAGGTCAGCTGATTCGTCGGGATGATCAGCGACGCATCGCCCGGGAGCACGCCTGTACCCTTTTGTCGCCAGGGATATTTGCCTGTCATGAGCGCAAATCGCGAGGGCGTACACGTAGCCGAGCTCGCATGTGCGTTCGTGAAGCGGATACCTTCCTTCGCCAGCCGGTCAAGGTTGGGCGTACTGATTTTCGTGGCGCCGTAGGCACTCAGGTCGCCATAACCGACATCGTCGGCGTAAATGAAAATGACATTGGGTTTGGGTTGTTTTTTCTGCGCTTTTACCACAAATGGCAAAAGCATGGTCGCGGCGAACAGCCACGACGTCGTCAGAGAGTACTTTAATTTCATAAGGTTGGGGTTAAGAATTCCGGCTGTGAAGATATTCATTCAACTCGACTTTGCCGGTTGAAAAGCGAAAGTTTACCCTTATCTGCATTCTTGAAAATAAAGTAACCGCCTGATAAACGGATTTGGAGAGGGCCAGGTGGAATGCGTAATGTTGTGGTAATACACCGCTATGTTATGGATCAATCCGTTTACGATGTCAAAGTTCTTGAAGATGGTTGCCGTTTTGACTTTATGAGTATCGGATATACAGCAACCCATAAAGCCATACTTTATCAAGAAACCGAAATCCCTTTTTTGTATACTCTGATATTAGCAGAAGTCCAGTGGGATGGGAAACTTTCGGCGACTATTAATAATAGTAATGCAGACGTGAAACCTACCATGGCGACTATATCTAAAACAATTGAAACTTTTACGGCTGCACACCCGAGGGCTGTTGTTGGATTTATGGGAAATACTGATGCCAAGACCCGATTATACAGAATTGCGATTTCGCGAGACCTCGATAAGTTTTTGGAAAAATACCTGATTTGGGGAGTCAGAAGCGATAACGGCAAACGCGAGCTTTTTAAACCCAATCAACCTTATCAATATTTTTTCGTCACCAGTCGATTTGTAACTTAAAAAATGATCACAATGAAAACACAAGCAAAGAAAACGAATGACTTCAAAGCGCAGCCCCCCAAAGGCATATATGCCAATTCCGAAGAGTTGGGCAGAGATATGAACCGGTTTTTCCTGGAAACTCTTTTAGAATCAGCTTACAATGAGATACGAAATAAGCAGCAGCAATAGCAAAACAGCCCGGAAGCAATTCCGGGCTGTTTTGCTATTTAACACTAATAGTAGCTCTTTTTCTCGCTGGTCAACTTCTTAATCAAATCCACCTCAGCCTGCTTGTAAGGCGTTCCGTCTTTCCTGAAAATGTCGTGAAACCACAAGTCGGGTTCCTTGGTATAGGTCTTTTTCCAGCTGTCCCAGGGATAAATGGTCTGGGATTTGCCGTCCACGAGGCCCCAGTTAATGGCGCCTACATTGTATTTCTTGGCAACAGGCAAAGATGTTTCGAAGAAGCTGCCGTTTCCGCGTGACATATATTCGGTACAGATCATCGGGCGGTCGTATTGCTGCAACCATTTGATGCGCTTTTCAAACTCCTGCGCATTCTCGTAATTATGGAATGTGATCACATCCGACTGTTCGATCTGCGCTTTTTCGATCGGTTTCAGCTTTTCAGGTGATGACCAGTCACCTGCCCATACGCCTGATGACAGGGGCTGTGAAGGATTCACCGAACGTGCCCATTCGAACGATTTTACCATGAGCGGCAATACGTAGTCCACTTTGTTGAGCAGTTCCACTTTACCGTACGAGCTGTTGTTCGTGTTATCCGGTTCGTTCCAGATATCCCACATCAACACCCGGTCGTCGTTCGCGAATGCACCAACGGTGCCTTTCACGTATCTTTCCAAACGCGGATATTGCGTACTGTCCTTCAAAGCATTAAAACCCGGATTTTGTACCCAGCCGGAGTTGTGCACACCGGGTTTAGGGTCGCGCTGCTTGCCCAGTTTCGGGAACGGGTCCCAGCAGGAATCGAACAGTACGAGTACAGGCTTAATGTTGTGCTTTTTCGTAATGTTCAGAAAGGTATCGAGGCGCTTGATAAATCCAGCGGAATCTTGCTGATAAAGCAGGTCGTGCAGGTAAACGCGCATGGTGTTCATACCGATATTCTGCGCCCAACCGAGCTCTTTATCGATGGTGGCAGTATCGAACGACTCAGCCTGGAACATTTCGAGCTGATTGATGGCCGTGCTGGGCAGGAAGTCGGCACCGACGAGCCAGCCTTGCTTGGCATACCATTCCTTGGCTTGCTCTTTAGTCCATATTTGGCGACCAGCAGCGGCTTGCTCCTGTGCCGGGGCTTCTTCTTTTTTCTCGTCGGCTTTCTTGGCGCAGTTCTGCAACATGAGGCAGGCCGCAACAGCCCAGATCGTCGTTTTTAACAATTTCATTAGGTGTTTAGAATTGGTTTGGTTATTTAAAAAGCGGGGCAGGCCGGTTTTCTATGCTTGGCTCTGCATTGGAAATTTCGGGCCAGCCGTTTTTCCAGGTTAATTTATCCAACATTAACACGCGGCGGTTGGCGCCGCTCGATACCCTTGGTTCGGCCTTGCCGATAGCGTGGTACAAGAGCCAGTCGGCACCCGCGTCGTCGGTAACCCAGCGTGCATTATGCCCCGGCCCCGCGTACACGTCATTTCCGTGGAGTAACAGGGTGCCGGTTCCGCGCTCTTTCAAGTCCTTGCCCTCCTGGTCGAGGAACGGACCGAAAATGGATTTGGAACGGCCCATTCGCACATGGTACTTGCTTTTCTCAAACTCGCAGCAGCTCTCTTTCGAGCCCAAAAAGTAATAGTAATCCCCTTTCTTCTGGATCATCACCGCCTCGAAATCGCCCGCAGCTACTTTGAACTTCTTCGAGAGGTCGGGAACAGATTTGCCGTCCGCAGATAATTCCACGCCATAGGTCCCCTGCGCAGGCTTGTCGCTGAAACTGCCCCAGAAAACATACTTTTTACCGTCGGCTTCGAGGTAAAACGGGTCGATCGAGTTGGGAACTTCAACGTCCCGGCTATCGAACAACTTTCCCTGATCCACGAACGGCCCCGATGGCGAATCAGCAATCGCAAGCCCCACGCCCGGATTCACATCTCCCCAGGTCGAATAAGCGTAGTACATGTGGTATTTACCATTCACTTTCACGACGTCCGGCGCCCATATGCCGCCCTTTTCTTTCCAGGCAGGTTTGACAGTGAATGCCTCTTTGACATAATCCCAATGCACGAGGTCTTTGGAACGCACAATGGGTATCAGCCGCGAACCGTGGCCATCGCCCCAATCGTCCTGTGTTCCATAGGCATAAAAATAACCGTCGTCGGCTTTCACGACACTCGGGTCGGCGAGAATGGGTTCAAAAACCGGGTTTTTATACTCCTTATCCCCGGGGCCATCCAGTCGGGAACCGTCCAGTCCGGGACTGGTCAAAATCAATGGGAATAGCAGTGATAAGAGTAGTTTGATCATTTCAGGTTTGGTTAATATCGTTATTCGAGCCAGATAATCTGGGTAAATGCGCCATTCGCAGCCACATCCCAGAGTTCAACCCGTAGCCATCTCCGGCCTTTAAGGTTTTGGGTAAATTTAAAACTCTTCTGACCGAAAGCCTGTGTGTCGTTCAAATTAATGATATCGTGAAAAACTTCCTTGCCATCGCCGGAGATCACTTCCGCACGGTTGAGCGGAAAAGTCCATTTCGCATCGAGACTAATCTCTACATTCCCTTTCGCGTCCGGCTTTGCTATTTCACCCACGACTGCATTGTTCACTTTAAATGCCGGGATCAGCACTTCACCGGTAGTGACGAAGAATTTACCTTTTCGCATTGCGTCCAGTACGGGCTGCCAGCCATCTTCGAAGCGGGGAAGCTGGTCGAGTTGGAGGTAATTGACATTCAAATGGCCATACAATTCATAATTCGGCTCAATGCGGAAGAGATCTGCCTCTGCCAGGACATTCTTTTTATAACCCCAGTTGGCCATATCGTCCATCAGGTCGAGCACGCGTTTGCCAAGTTTGGGTTGCGATAAATCGGCCGGCATGGCCTTCCAGGCAGCACCCAGAAAATGGTTGGATTTATAAAAAGCCTCTTCTTTATGCTTGTCGGGAAACCCGGTAGAACCCTTCGTGCGCGCATGCGCAGTCCACGCGAGACCATCTTCCATTTCCAACAGTTTCAACATTTCGTCCTTGTTGCCGATTCGGTAAACTTTGCCATATTCGGGATGGTCTTCCACGAATGGCTGGTCTTTTTCTCGCGACATCAGCCAGTAAACCGGTTTGGGAAAAATATTCATCCAATGCCCACCGAAGAAGTTATTAGGTTCTTCACCGGGTAACAACAGAAAATTGCCACCCGAAAGCCGCGCGCATTCCGCAAACATCATTTTCAGTTCGGGCCAGCGCTTAGCTTCCGGTCCGCGCGGGCTACCCGGACCGTGAAATTCGGCGAGATGCACAATATTCACGCCCGTATTCCTGAATGCTTTGACAAAACCGGGCATCTCCGGCAGCGGCTTGCGCGTGAGCACATCGTCCACATGCTCCTGATGGAAATGGCTGGACATCGTGTAATAACCCGGAAGCGGTTCATACTTATCCGAATGCGTAAAAGCTTTCACATTTTCGAGCACCTTACCATCCTTTTCGCGGCTTAGCAGACAGAAGAAATTGTAACGCTGCTGCGTTCCCGGCGGCGCATTAAACCACGGCACCCACCGACGGTCGCCGAGCAAATCGTGGCGGATACCGATGCCAAAGCCCGGCAGCAGATTACGGTAATTCTCGCCGTACCAGATATGTTCGAGGTTGTAGCAATTATCCAGCGGATAGAAATACTGGTGCGGCGCAGAGAACACCGCGAGGTTACCTTCCTTACCCTGACCGATGATCGTCCGGTATTTCACGGCCATCATTTCGACGGTATCCATTTTGGTCACAACCACATTACGCATAAAATCCTCGGTATCAGCCCAGAAAAGCTTATGCCAGGGCGTTTCACGGGAGGTAAGGCCTATGTCGTAAATCACAGCCAGCGAATCGGCGTTAGTCGACATGACTGCTGCAACGTTCATCAGCGGGCTGCCATTATAGAGTGTAAATTGAATGGAGCCTGAAAACGGGCCTGCTTTAGCCCCATTGACGGTAACTTCCGTGCGGGAGCCATTACTGGTCACTTTTACATCCGTTTTATCAAGTTTTACGGCATAGCTCTGGTATTTCAGATAAGGGGTTTTATCAAAGAAGATATTCCAGCCATTCTGCGAAACGAGGTCGCGCTTGCCTATGGTAAGGATGATGGCCGGGTCGAGGTTACGGGCAATGGTGTATTGCCTTTCCCCGGTACCAATGCCCAGGCTACCGATCAACGGGTTGGATTTACTTAAATCAATGGAAACCTTCCCGGTCTCCGCGTTGCCGGCGGGCCATTCTATGTTCAGCATGGCCTCGCTGACGCTCGCCCGAACGCCGCTCTTCTTGTCGAGCCCTTTTAAATCGACAGGTACCTGCGCGTACAGCGCAGCGGAGATGGTCAACAAGAAAATAAGCAGGATCTTCTTACGCATTGATAGCAGAGGGTGTTGGAACAAACAGTTTTTGGTAGAAGGATAGCCCTTCTTCGGCCAGCTCATCGGCGCTGTTTGCCAATGGCCGCCAGATGCAGGCCGCGCGGGCCAGTTCTTTGGAGGGTTGTCCGAAGGTTTCGATCACCACCGCGCCATCATAACCAATATCGGTAAGCGCTTCCCGAATGCCTTGCCACTCCAAATGGCCGGTCCCCGGTGTGCCGCGGTCGCTTTCGTTGCCTTGTACATGACAAAGCAAATCTTTCCCGATTTTCCTGATCGAAGCGGGAATATCTTTTTCCTCGATATTGGAATGGAAGGTATCGAGCACGATTTTCAGGTTCGGATTTCCGACTTCATCCAGGATCGATAACGCCTGATCGACCGTATTGACCATATCCGTCTCAAAACGGTTCAAGGGTTCCAAACCAAGCGTTACCCCATAATCTCCGGCGATTGGGCTTACTTCTTTCAAAATGTCCACACACCATGCACGCTCCTGCTTTTTTTGCTCCGCCGACACAATGCGGGTTTTGCCTACTGCCGAGTACAATGGCCCTCCGAAAATCGGGCTATCCATTTGCCCGGCGATGCGGATGCAGTCGATAATATACTGTTTCCCGATCTCGCGAAATGCGGGATCGGTGCTTGAAATATCCCGCTCGGGGCCGAATGCACCACTAATGGTGATTTTCAGGTCGAGATCGCGGGCGGTGTCTCTGATGTGCTTCCAATCGATAATACGGGTATCTTCCACGGCTATTTCAATGACGTCGTAACCCATGTTTTTGACCTTGGCGAGCAGGTCTATGTTAGCCGTCGAAAACGGGGATACCCAAATGAACGTGCTGGCTCCAAATAGCATAAGGGTTCAGGTTTAGCAAAAAGCCAGATTTTGAGGCCTGGCTTTTATTAATAGAATGGCTTATTCTTCAAAACTCGGTACATTCACACGAATACCGCCCTTCATAGCCGACTCGTGTGCGCAAATGCCCGCGCAAGTGTAGTTGGCAGCCAATGCCGCATCCACCGCCGAATCGCGGCCTTCGACGATCGCAGCCACGAATTCCTGTACCAAATGCGGGTGCGAACCACCATGCCCTGCACCTTGAAGGAACGATACGTGGTTCGGATCGTCAATCTTCTCGCGTTTGGTGAAATGCTTGATCGGCTCGATCAGCAAATGATCGGTATCAGGCACATTGATGCGCGATGCATTCTCCCCCCCATCGAATATCACGTGCTCCTCGTCCTGCAACTGTTCCCATTCGAACGACATTTTAGTGCCGTACACGTCGTAGCTCTCGCGGTACTGGCGCACTACGTCGAACAGCGAACGGGTCGCTTCGGCTACCACATCGGTACCTTTCAGGGTAAATGTGGCTGTTTCCACAGCAAATGGCGATCCATAACGGCTGGCGAGGTCGTCGCTCAACCGGCCCGAACCGTGGCAAACCACGGTTTCAGCAATCGTATTGTTGATTTTCAAAAGGGGGGAAATCGCGTGGGTGCCATTCAGCATCGGCGGGTAACCTTTCCAGTATTCTCCCCACCCTTCCATGCTCATATCCTGAATATGCGAGCCGCGCACGAACTGGATACGACCGAGTTGGCCGGTTTGCGCAAGGTTGAGGCCATAAAGGAATTCGCGGGTGTACAATGCGGTTTCCATCATCATATACACCTTGCCCGAGCGGCGCTTGGCTTCGACAATGGCTTTGCAATCCTCGACGGTCATCGCCATCGGAATGGTGCAGGCCGTGTGCTTACCTGCATTTAGGGATGCCAGCGTCATACGCGCGTGGTCGGGCACGGGCGTTACTACGTGTATCGCGTCCACGTCTTCGCGCTTGGGAACGTCTTCAAAATGCTCGAAAACAAGGTTAGGGTCGAGATTGAACTTGGCTGTCAGCTCGTCGCGGGTTTGTTTGCTGCGGGTACAGATACCTACCGCCTTAATGTTCGGGTGGCTTTGATAAATAGGGATAAACTCCTTCCCGAAACCCATACCCACAATAACTACTGTGATTTGCTTGTCGCTCATTGCTACTTTGGTTAGTCTCCGGGTTAAAACCCGGGGTTAAGAAATGGATTGATTTGCTTTGTTTTTTGACCTCCGGCTCTATTAATGCTTGCTCTCAAATCTTTCTCTTTGATCCCCGGAATAAAGCCCGGGGCAATAGATTAGGGGATTTTATTTGATCATCGGCAAATTTGGGCAATTCTGTTATCATCTTTTCAAATCCCATTGCCGTCGATTTTAATCGACGGACAGAGTGAGCAAATGAGTTTGTTGGAGCAAAGAATTATTGAATGAAAGAATGAATGATTGATAGCATTGTCTATCTGTCAATCAATTTAATTTATCTATTTGCCAGCCGCCCACTGAACCGCATTGCGCAGGAGTGTCTGATAGGGCTCGATCGTATGCGATTTAGCATCATGCCCCAGTGCTATGCCTACGATCCTCCCCTTGGGATACTTCACAATAAAAATACTTGGGAAAACATTGTCCGATGTTTCGGCTTTGGCAGTTGCGAGCACTTCAATGGGTGTTCCGGCCGCGTCGGGTTTGAAATAATACAGCTCATCATCCAGCTTGAAGCTCGTTGCCACACCCTTGGTCACCGGGTGCTTTCTAATGATTGTTACCTCAAACGGCCCGTATTTGTCATGTCCTTTGGAGCCACCGCCTACCAGCTTCTGGTTGTATTCCGGCCAATCGGCCCAGTTGTACCAAAGCGCGGGATGTGCCAGTACGAGGCCTTTTCCGGCATCCACAAATGCAAAAATGGCTTCCCGCGTCGCTTTGTCAGCGATGGGCTGGTTATTTGAAAGATAAAGCACATCGACGTCTTTCAGCTTGCCCAGGATCGTCGAAGGGTCGCTGGTGTATTCCACCGTTGCCAGGCCTCCCTTTTGAAGCGTTTGCACATCTTCCTGCTTGTACCACCGGTCGAAATCGTGTGAGGTACCGCCGCCGACGAGCAGCACGCGGATAGCCTTTTTCCTTCCGGGGTTTTCCGCTATCGCACTATTGGAAATCATGGCTAACAGAAGCAATAATGCAGCAATGGTTTTCATTTTTGAGTTCAAAGTTTCTGAGTGTAAGGTTTATGAGTATAAAGTCTATGATTAGGAATCCTTAGTTTAGAGTTTGCAGTTTGTGAATTGAAAGTTGGGGGCAGGCATTAGGTTTCAACTCATAAACTTTAAACTCTCAAATTCACTTCGTTACCCGCAGGATGCCGTTCATTCCTCGCCAGTGGCCTGGGAATGTGCACACGTAGGGATAATCGCCAGGTTCGTTAGGCACCGTTATTTCGAGCGTAACCGTCTCACCCGAATTCACCAATCTTGTCGCAAACAACACTTCCGGAATTTTTGGAACATACTGCATTTCAGCGGCTTTTGGGTTGCTAAGAAGCTCATCCGCTGCCTTACCTACTTTCTGCAACGTTCCCGGTTTGATGATCAGCAGGTTATGCTGCATTCCGTCGGGGTTTTCAAGGTTAATTACCACCTTTTGCCCTGCCTTCGCGGTGATCAGCTTTTTGTCATATTGCATAATTTCCTTTTCCACTTTCAGCTCAATCACAGTTGCATTGGAAGCAACGGCCTTTGAACCCGATTGGGTCGATGAAACTGCATTGCTCTCCCCTTCATTCGGGCGGTTCAGTTCGAGGGAGGCTTTTTGGAAATTACCCACAAAACCGAACCGGCCTTCGTAATCCCCGATTTTGTCCTCGCCTTCCATATCCTCGCCCGAGCGTACCGAATTGCTCAGCGGCGCGTTGAAAAGCATGTGCGCTTTGCCGGTGGCCGCTTCCTTTCCATCGATTGCAATACGAATGTTGCCCCCTTGTGTAAGCCTTGCTACGACGTCAAACTTGTCGGGCAGCGGCTCTGTGGTGGCTGCTTTGCTTAGCATTCCGTGCTGTTTGACGGCCATGATGAGCTTGCCATCCTGGATGTACAATGCATAACCACCATCTTTCCCGCCCTGACCAGCGATGAAGCCTTGCAATGCCCGGTCGCGGCCCTTGGTAACGGTTGCACGGATGGTGATTTCCTTGCCCGAAACATCCGGCGGGAATTGCAACGTGTTCCTTCTCCCCAGTGGATAAATTTCTTTGCTTAGTGCCTCAGTAACCTGCGCCGTCAATGCGGATGGTTGTGATTGCTTATCTGCCGCTCCGAGAAAGCCCTTCTCATGCTGAATAGCCGCTGCGAGAATAGCTCGTGACAGCCAGGGGTCTTTGGCATTCTGCTCATCGAGGGATGCCTGGTAAATGGCTGCCCCGGCTTTTTGGGAGGCTGGCAGTTCGGCAATGGCCACGAATACGCTCAGGCGGGTGTTCAGGTTGGCATCCTTCATGCTCTTTTCGAGTATTTCAAAACTTTGCGCCTGTTTGGGTAACACGCTCGCCGCTGCTTTACGTACGCCCGGTGCCGGGTGGCTCAATGCCTTGCTCGCTACTTGCAATGCTTCTGCATTCGAGCCGTCGAGTGCCCCAAGGCCGTGCAATGTCCACAATGCGTGTACGGCAGGGCTGTTCAAGCCTATTTCATCCACTTTTGGATTATTAATGATTTTATACAAATCCGGCAGCACCGACAGTTTTTTCGATTCCACGAGCAAACGCTGGGCGGTCATACGCCAGAACATATTATCATTCTCCAATGCTGCCACCAATCCCGGCAGGTCGTCTTTAGAAAGTTTCAATGCAGGCGATTTCTTGCCGTTTTTGTAAACAATCCTGTAAATGCGGCCGTGGTTCAAATCGCGCATCGGGCTACTGAATGCATTGCCCGGACCATGCGGTTGCTCTTCGAACGGAAGAATGAACTTCGAAGGCGATTGCGCCGGTACGAACACATTGTGCTGGATAATAAAGTTGTACCAGTCGGCTACCCATACCGCCCCGTCCGGGCCTACCTCGGCTTGTACGGGGCCGAACCATTCGTCGGAGCTGGCCATGAAGTTCCAGCCGTCTTTTTCCTTAAAACCTGCGCCGTCCGGTTCGAGGATGGCTTTATGAATCAAACGGATTGTCGGTTCGGTCACTAATGCGACGCGGTTCCAGTATTCTTTCGGGTAGTTCCGGGCTGTGTAAAAATGGTGACCGGCCGCGGAAGTGAACCCTCCTACCACGTCTACCTGGCGAAGGTTGGGCGTGACGGCGTGGGCGTCGTAATGCCCGTCTATTTTCTGAATGGCTTGTACCGTCGGTTGCTCTTCGCCTAATGTGCGTTGCATTAACCGGCCGGGCATTGAAAAGAATGCGCTGTGAGTGTTGTTGGCAGTTGAAAGGAATACGTTGTTATCCTCGGTGAAGCCCAGCCCCCAGGTGTTGTTGCTGCTGCTGCCGAGGTATTCAAATTCTTTTCCATCCGGCTTGAAATTGTAAAGGCCCTGCGAGAAGCTCATCTTCTTACCATCAATGGTGCCGTTGAATGCCGAGTAGCCCAGCACGCCCCAGATTTTGTTGTTAAACCCATATTGCAGGTTCGATGGCCCCGCGTGGGTGTCGTTTTTGCCCCAGCCGGTCATGATCACCTCGCGTACATCGGCCACATCGTCGCCGTTGGTGTCTTTCAGAAACACGAAATCCGGTGCCATAGAGACGATCACGCCGCCATTGGAAAAAACCATACTGGTAGGAATGTTCAATTTATCGGCGAAGACAGTGAACTTGTCGGCCTTGCCATCGCCATTGGTATCCTCACAAATTTTAATGCGGTCGTTGGAAGCGCCGTCGGTCTCCTTGAACGTATTAGGGTAATCGACCGACTCCACGACCCAAAGCCGCCCACGCTCATCCCACGACATGGCAATCGGATTAGTAATGTCCGGTTCGGATGCGAAAAGTTGTATTTCAAAATCCGGCGGGACCTGCGTCAGCTTGTTCGATTCGGCCGGTGAAAGTGACTCCTGCATTTTCGGCACCACATGTCGCCTGGTGTAGTGCGAAATGGTATCGGAGTTGTAAATGTCCACCTCGGGCAGGTTCAATGCGGCGATTTGCGCTTGTACCCGATCGCCAATGGCCCATAGCACGCCGTTTCTGACCAGATCGAGAAAGCCTTTGTTAGTCCAGGTGCTGTCCTCGTGCCCGTATGCGGTGTAGAATACACGGCCTTTACCCTCGTTGCGCACCCACGTGTAAGGCTCATGCACGTCGCCTTCTACCCGCTCGCCCAAGACGGTTTTGTCGGGATTCAGGTTTTTATGCACATAAGTTTCATCCCAGGTCTGAAAGTCCGTAATGCCCTTCATGACCTGGTGTTCCGGTTTTAGAATAGTATTTTTAAATGAGCCCGTCTTATGGGAAGCAAACTGGCCGCCTATTGTTTTGATATACCAGGAAGAATTCCTGAAACAACCCGAAGCCGAATGGATCGGGATAAGTCCTTTGCCGCCTTCCACGAATGCCTTCATGGCGCTTTCCTGCGAAGGAGAGAGCGAATCATGATTGGCGTAGATGATCAGCCCGTCGTACTTCGCCAGGTTTTCGGGGTTAATATCTCCGGGATTAGTGGTGTACGACATGTTAATGCCGCTTTTGAACAGCTTGACCGACAGCCAGGGTGCGTACTTACCCGAATCGTGATGCTTGCTGTTGTGCCCCAGGAACAATACTTCGGCCCTGCGGCCTTTGGAAGCACTGGCCTTAACGGCCAATGCCCCGACGGTCGGCCCCGCCGTTTTACTTTTTGCACATGCCAGCCCCATGAGCCCGACAAGCAGAAGTGCAATGTAATTCCTCATTCAAATTGGTTTTAAAGAAAAGTTTCGGTTTTAGTATTGGGATCAATCCTTACAAATTGACTTTCTGAACCGGTGAAAAAACCATGTCCTCCACATCTTTGATCTTCACACCTACCCTGGCAAACACGTAGTTCTGGGCGGGCGAAAGCGTAGGTACGGTGGCGCTGAGGTTGATCGCGTTCAGGTCTTTAATGTCGGCCCCGGGTACGTCGGTCACAGCCACGTTGGTAGCGCGCGCAACAAAATCGGTTTTGTTCACATATAATGAGACCCTTTCGATGTCTTTACCCTCGGCACCGGTCAGGATTTTTTCAAGTTTGAGGGAAACGTTCACCTTGCTCTCCCCCCCCGAAAACTGCGGCGTGCGAATCATGTAGTACGGCATTACCTCCACATCGAGCGCCTGGTTACCTGCCAGCTTCACGAACACAGTATCTTTGGCAGCGGCGTCTTTCACGATCGTCTTGAATGGCCCGCGGTTTTTGGGGAAAACCAGTTTGTAATTTCCGTCAAACAAAAGGGCTGAATAGGACCCATTCTGCGAAATAGGCGCATCGATGGCCGCCAGCTTTCCAAAACCCGGCTGCCAGAGTTGCAGGCGAACCTGCCCTTCCTCCACGCCCACCGGCTCGCCCTTGTAGACGATCTTGCCTGAAAGCACGGATTTGGGCTCGGTATAGTTATCCTTTTCGCAAGCCGACACAAGCGCTAGCATCGCGACAAGCGGCATAATATGAAATCTGATCTTCATGATATCGTATCGTTTGAATGTGATGGTCTATTGGTTCGGATTTCTGACGAGCTTGGGATTGTTGCTGATAATGGCGTCGTCTATGTACGAATAGTAGTTTCCAAGTTGGAAGCGGTCTGCTCCGGTTACGCGGCTGAGTTTAACCTGCTTGTAAATCCATTTGCCATTATTGGGCGAGCCCGGGTCGTAGATTTTGTACGACCACAATCCCCATGGTTGCGTATTGCGCTTGGTAGCTTTTCCAAGGTCTTTCGAAAGTTCCGCAGCAGTAATTGCATTGCCGTCCAGGATCTGGTGTGCGATGCGCCATCTTTTCATATCAAACAAAAGGTGCCCTTCGAATGCGAACTCTACGCGCCGCTCGTGCACGAGGCGGTCGAAATTAATTTCTGACGCTTTCAAAGGCGTTACCAATCCGGCGCGTGCGCGGACCTGGTTCATATAACCCGCCGCTTCTGCTGCCTGGCCTAATTCAAATGCGGCCTCAGCGGCATTCAAAAGCACTTCTGCAAAACGATAGCGAACGAGCCACACCTCGCTGTTCACCCCGCGTTGGCCAGAGCCTACGACGGGATCGAGGTACTTGCGAAGGTAAAAACCCGTTTGGGCAGTGAATTCAAATCCGTCGATAGGGCCGTCGAAACCTACGACTTGCTCGGGTACTGTCTTGCCGGGCAGCGTTTTTTGCGCACCGCGGTCGTCCCCGCTGATAATCGTGCCGTTTGCCAGCTGGTAACCTGCCCAAATATCGACTTTGCGACCTTTGAAAGTAGTTCCCGGCAGCATTACCGTTCCGGCGAGGCGGGCGTCGCGTCCAGCGAAGATGTCAGTTTGCTCATTATAATAGATCGGCGTTCCGTTTGCATTGTTAGTCGGGATCGGTGCGAAGGTATTATCCAGTTTTTCAAATGCTTCCACTAATTGCAGCGACGGGTTAATGCGGCCGCCTTCCTCTTCCTCAGCACCGTAGCGGGGCTGGTTCCAACCGGTGAAGTAATGCACCTTTCCGCTCTGCAATTTGAAATCCTCTACAAAAATGACCTCGGGGTTATTCGCCTTGTCGTAAAAAATGCTGGCAAAGTTTTCGGACAGATCAGGCTTTTTGGTATACAAAGCATAGGCCCCCGCATTTCCAGAGATAATCTCTTTCGCAGCCGCCAGCGCTTTGGTGTAATAACCATTGGCCATGTTCGCCGGAATACCGACCTCGCCGCCAGGCAATGAAACCTGAGGAGTATTCACGCCATATTTTGCAATAGAACCCGCGTAAATAGCAGCACGAACCTCCATCGCCAATGCCGCAGCTTTGGTAGCACGCGATTTCTCAGCCACGCTGGCCGGCAATTTGTCTTTAATTTCCTCAGCCTCTTTAATTACAAAATCATAAATCTCCGATTCCTTCGCACGCGGATGTTGCAGGTAAGAAGGATCGCCGCTGAAATCGTACACCATCGGTTCGAGAATCAGCGGCACGCCACCCATTCTTTTCACGAGTTCGAAATAGTAGGATGCTCTCAAAAAGCGTGCTTCGGCCAGGTAGCGTTCCCGAACGGCCGGGGCTAGCTTTTCGGCCGCAGTACATTTCTGGATAAACAGGTTCATCTCGCGGATGTAACCATAATCCCATGCACTCCATGACCGCACATCCCAGCCGCTGTTCTGGAAGTTGTTATAACGGCCTGCTTCTGACCAGAATGCCTCATTGAAGTCACTCACAGTCATCCAGCCGGGCACGTCGTTAATGGTCTTGAAAGTCGAAAGATCCACATAACGGTTGTACAAATCGCCCAGTACCGACAGTACCTGCCCTTCGTCGGTCCAGATCTGATCTTCGGAAAGCTGGCTGGTAGGCGGACGGTTCAGGAATTCGTCGTCGTTACAGCTCCAACCCAGCGTCAATACAGCAATCGATAGTATTTGAAATATCTTTTTCATGTTGAATTCCAATCGGTTTAAATAGATAGGTTGATGCCTACATTCACGAATTTGTTCTGCGGATACTGTAATCCGTTGTCATCCTGGATTTCGGGGTCAACACCAAACTTCTTCAAGTTGTCGATAGAAAACAGGTTATATCCATTGATGTAGAACCGGGCACGCGACATTTTCAGTTTTTCCAGCACCGACTTCGGCAGCGAATAGGAGAGCTCGATCGTTCTTGCACGGATGTATTTGACATTGTGCACCCAGAAAGTTGAATTCCTGTTATTGCTATGGTCTTTGTCGTTGTAGCGCAGCGCCGGGTATTTGCCCGGAATCCACTGGCTGTTCACATCGAACGGATCGGCGCGGTGCCATCTGTCAAGGAAAATGCTGTTCAATGCGCCCTCATTCTGGTATGGCCAACGTTGTTCGTAGTTCTGGTTCCAGGTGTACATGCCGCCGCCTGAGAAGTCAGCCACGAAGCCAATGCCTTTCCAGCTTACGGAGAAGTTCAACCCGAAATTGACATTCGGCTGGCCGGTAGCATTGTATCCGATAGGGCGCTGATCGTATCCGTCGATCACATTATCGCCGTTGAGGTCTTTGTAAATCAAATCACCCGGCAGCAATGTACGATTGCCTTGTCCGTCGATGTTGACAGGATATTCTGCAATTTCCTGCGTCGACTGGAACTGACCAATCGCTTCGAGTCCCCAGAAAATATTGGTGTAACGATCTTCGCCGGAAGCCCGGTAACGGTCCCACGAGTTGTTGAAGATCGGCTTGTATGACGACACGAATTTGCTTCGCGAGAACGACACATTTCCGCCGATGGAGTAGTTGATATTACCCGCCTTGCCATTGTAAGTAAGCGCGCCTTCCCATCCCTGTTGCGAGTCGCTGTTCACGTTTTCGTCCGGCAATGAATAGCCCAACTCGCTCGGCACGAGGATGTCGTACTTGCGGCCCAGCAAGCCAGTGCGCAGGCGGTAGAAATAATCGACGCTACCGGTAATTTTGGTGCCAAGGAAAGAGAAATCCGCGCCGACATCCGTGATCTTACTTTTGAACCAGGAAATGTTATTGATGATCTGGCCTTTATCACGGCTTGTAACCACCGCATTACCGCTCAGAATTACATTGCCCTTATTATAATCATAACCAGGCAGGTAAGCATACGGGCTTAATGGTCTGTTGGGATCATTGTTGAAAAGAATGTTGTCATCCCCAAGGATGCCATAAGACCCTCTGAATTTCAAGTCATCCAGGATGCTGCGCTCGCCGATCAGCTTTTTGAAAAAACCTTCTTCCGAAATTCTCCACCCCACCGACGCCGATGGAAAGTACCCCACGCGACGATCCGGAGCGAACTTCCAGGAAGCATCGCGGCGAGCCGAAACTTCGAGGTAATATTTGCCGGCGTAATCATAATTCATTCTACCGATATACCCTATACGTGCAAGTTCCGTATCGCTGTCATTGTAGGTATCCACAGTCGGGAAGTAGATCAGCGGGAGGACATTTGTTTTAGGAACCGCGTGTACCCACTGGTCCTGCACGCGCTCATCCTGCCATTCGGAAACGAAGGTTGCGCCTACCGTGTGCTTGCCAAAAGTGTTGTTGTAAGCCAGTTGTCCCTGGTACACATTGCGCATCACCTTACGGGTGCCGCGTTCGCGCCATGGGTTGGTACTACCACCTGTGACGGTGTAGGTATCGTCCGTCGGGTTGTAGGTATAAGCCTTGTAGGTATACTCGTGGCCATTCATCACACGGTCGGCAATGTAGTAGGAGTACATCCCTCTCGCACTAAGCCCTTTCACACCCGGAATCTGGTATTCAGCGGAGAAATTGGTTTGCAAAACACGCCAGTATTCGGTCCAGTAACCACCTAATTTCTTATTGTTATAGGCCCAGTTAGTCTCATTGTGCTTGATATCATTCAGATACTCAGGGTTATCATTCGCATATGGGCGCTCGAAGGGGCGGTTACGCAGGATAGCGAAACGTGGGAGCCAATAGTCGTCACCGCCAGGGATACCAGGCTGATCACGCTTCTCGATACGACCGTTGATCTGCACACCCAATTTCAGACGGTCGGTGATTTTCGCATCGACGTTACTTTGGATGTTGGTGCGGTCAAAAGTGAACTCGCGGCCCAATACCGAGTTCTGATGTAGTCTTGTTGCTGAAATGTAATAGTTGATCTTGTCCGAACCGCCGGTCATGTTCAGGTTCACCGAGTTAAGCGGAGAGTTCTTCTGAACAATAAAATCCTTCCAATTAAACGTCTGATAACCACGCTCGGTACCTACGCGGTACTTTTCAAGTTCAGCCTGGGTGATGGACGTTTTGCCGTACTGGTTCATTTCCGCTTCGGCTTTCCCTAACATCCATTGGTACGAATCGTTCACCACGTTTGGGAACCGCGACCAGTTCTGCCAGCCCATATAGGCATCCAGGCTCACTGTATTCTTGGCTCCCATTTTACCACGTTTGGTCGTGACAACCACTACGCCATTCGCCGCGCGGACCCCGTAAATAGCCGCAGAAGCGTCTTTTAATACAGAAATACTTTCAATGTCATTAGGAGAAATGTTGTTGAACTGGCCCGCGTCCTGTTGAATACCGTCGATTACGAACAGCGGGTTGCCCATGTTACGGATCTGAATGTTGGCACTCGCACCCGGACGGCCATCCGGCATCCGGAATGTCACACCGGGGATCTTACCCGCCAGACCCGAACTGACCGTCGAGCCGCCGTGAACGCGCTCGATATCTTTGCTCGTCACCGTGGCGATCGCGCCCGTCAGTGACTCCTTCCTTTGCGTACCATAACCCACCACTACCACTTCTTCCAGCGCCTTGTCATCCACTTTCAGCGTGATATCCAATACGCTTTGGCCGGATGGAACCGTCACTTCCTGCGACAGGAAGCCCACAAAAGAGAATATCAGAATATGCTCGCCGTTTGGGACCGTGACTGAGTATTTACCTTTTTCGTCCGTCGATGTACCGGTTTGCGTGCCTTTTAAAACAACGCTCACACCCGGTAACCCGGCACCGGTTTCATCTTTTACCACACCTGAGATGGCCTTATCCACCGCAGCAGAACTGAATTCCACCACCGGAACTTCTTCTGAAGCCATTTTGGCAGCCTGTTCGGGATGATCGGGTTTGATCACGATAAGGTCATTCTTGATCCGATAATTCAGTTCCAGTGGTTTCAGCAAGGCGTCCAAAACAGCCGATAGTGAGCCATTTTTAACCTTCACTGAAGCCCGGCGGTCGGATTGGATCAATTTTGAGCTAAATATGAATCTGGCATTGGTCTGCTTTTCCAGCTGCGCGAAGATCGTCTTGATCTCCTCATTCCGGATGTCAACGGTAACCTTCTGGCTCAATGCGGATTGAGCTCTCCCGTCGTTCGCCCACGTGATGCCTGCAAACAGGCCAGCCAGGATACATTGCATTAATGTGATTCGCATGAGCTTGATGAGAAAGTCTTCAGGTCGTCGAACTTTTTTCATATTTTTGAATGAATTTGTTGTTTAAGGAGATTATTCAACGAAGTCTTCCCCGGTTCATCCATCGTCCAAATGGATGTGCAGTAATGTCCGTTACTGTTGGGGAACCCGGATCAGTCATGCTGGAACATGGCTGGTCTTTTTTATTTTCAGGCAATACGGTAGCGTTACGTCATAGGCGGCGTTCAGGGTAAAATGTTAATATGTCGGGTCTCTAAACTACTTACATCCTTTTCCCAGGATCGTTATCTGGTTATCGGCCACTTCGAACTGCGCATCCAGCGCATTGCAGATTACTTCGAGCTTTTCTTTCAAGGGCTGCCCGATCAAAGTCGCGTTCAGCGGGCAAGTGCCCATCTTTTCCCGGTCGTAAACGATCCGGACATTGTAGGCGTTTTCCAGTATCCGGAACACCTCCGACATCGGGGTTTCATCAAACACGAAATGCTGTTTTGAAACGTCTTTGTCCGAAACCACCGCCGCAGCAGCAGGCAATGGAATGATCTTACCGTTCTCCTTCGAGAACGCGATCCGCTGATCATGATTCAGCGTCACGCCCTCCAATTCGGGCTTATCCAGCACGGCTTCCTTTTGACTGTTATCCAAATTATTGATCGAAAATACCGAAACTGTACCCGTTCGCACTTCTACTTTAATATCCTTGCTCTCCGAAGAAGCATCAATGGTGAAACTTGTGCCAAGCACTTTCGTAGCCAGGCCGTAGCTGTACACCAGGAATGGCTTTTGTTTGTTTCTTACGATTTCAAAAAATGCCTTTCCGGTCAAAGTAACCTCTCTTCGCTTTTTGTTGACGCCTTCCGAGTAGCTAATCTTGCCGCCAGGCTGCAATACAACCGAGCTACCGTCTTCCAGCAATACCGTCATTGGCTTGTCGGTGTCATTGTGTTTCTGGATCGTATTGGGCAGTTCAGTTTCCCCGCGTACAGCTACCTCCTGCAATGGACCGTCTGCCTTTTTGTAATAGAACCAGTAACTCACCGAACCAATGCTCAGGATCAGTGCCGCCGACGCTGCCACGCGTGCCCAGCGCCATCCCTGCCCGCGGCTCGTTTTGAAAACGGCCTCTGGTTCCTGGGTTTTCGGTGCCTCATCGTGCATGTGACTTTCGACGATACTCCACATTCTGTCGCTTTGTTTCTGGGTAGGCTGGTGCCTGCCGGTATCTTTCGCCAACAAAATGACATACTCCCGTGCGGATTCAACGGTTTTACGCTTCCTCGGATGCTTTTCCAGGAACGCCCGCCATTTGCGGTCGCTGAGTTCGTCGGGATGCATTACCCAGGCGATAAACTCTTCATTTCTGATCAGTTCGGTCAGAGAATAAGGATCATGCTTCATGTTTCGCGGGATGCAGTTATCGTCGTTCAATAGTACAGAGCGACGAAATGCGGATTTGACCTCTTCAAAATGAAATTTTTTGAAGAAAAATTTTAAAAAAATAGTAACATCCAGAAAATCAGGGAAGAAATCAGTAGTATTTCCCGGCTCTGGCGAAGGGATGTCAATGCTTTGTAGATGAAATTACGGACAGACTTCTCATTGACGCCCATGATCTCCGCGATTTCATCAATGCTGAATTCATCGAAATAGCGCAGCGTAAGCGCTTCAAGCTGGCGTTCGGGCAATTGCGCAAGCAACTCCTGTATACGTTGCGCCCGTGCGAAAGAGGATTCCGCCTCGATCAGGATTGCTTCCGAATGGGTGTGGTTTGCGGGCGTATCCTCATCATCCAGTTCGCTGATTTCCTCCGTTGAAGGAAACTTGTCGAGCGCCACGTGAATGCGGCGACGCAATGCGCGATAGAGGTAGAATTTAACCGAGGTAACGTTCTCTGTGAGATTGTGCCGTAACCGCCAGATATCGATGAACACATCCTGAACCGCGTCTTCTACCAATGAGGAATTCGTTGAAAGCTTGCTGCCGTAATTGTAAAGTGTGCGGTGGTATCTCTCAAAAATCGCGGTAAAGGCCTGCTCATCGCCCACGCGAATCCTTTGCCATAGATCATGATCTTTGGTTTCCCCTGTTGAGGTAGCAATCTGCATCACCGCTTCTGTCTGTTTTCGTAAGAAAGCATAAAGCTAAAAATTTATCCTTAAAATACCATTAGAACTTCGGCTGTCGTACCTCGGCTATCAGTTATTTATGAAAAAAGCTGCCTGGTGGGGCAGCTCTGTATATTAATCATACTCAGGCCATGTCCCTTGCACAAAGCCCTGGACACATTTTAGCGGGACGTCCGCAAGCCGCGCGATCTCCTCATGGCTGAATTGGGTTTCACGTAGAAGGTTTTTAATGAAAGTTACGTTTCGTTCCTCCTTTGCTTCCTCCTTTACAATGTACAAAACAGCTTCTTTAATTGTCATAGGTTCTGGATTTGGATTTATAACTTTATTTAAAGTCTCATTGAACTCTTCATCAAGCTTATCGTTTCCCAGATGGACATAAAATTCAAAAAATGCAGCAATCTTCCAACTTTCCACTTCGAAAAATCCCGCTTTAGCAGCCTCTTAGCCAGATCAATTTTCAAACGGTAAAGTTCATTGGGCGAATAGCACTTTCCCGTCAGAGCCAGCTTTACCGCCAAAACAACCTGTGCAAACGGGTTATCACTGGCCTCTAACTCCGCCTCCGATTGATCCCGCACCTTATAACTATTAAACCGAAAACAAATGCTCGTACCCAGGCAAGCCTGCTCAAACTGGGCAGGTAGGAAATGCCTGCAATCGTCCGTGAGGATCGCAAATGCGGTGATGGGTTTACGGTGCTTGTCCCAGATGCGGTAGTAATAGGTAAACATCCGGTCGGGGAAAGTTTCGTCGCGGTAGCCTTGTACTTCAATGTGCACCAGCAGCCAGGCTTCGGCGCCGGAGCGGCAATGCACTTTTACCAACTTATCTACATACCGGGTCGTAAATGTGTCCGCCTCAGGCGGGAATAGTTGATCGAGCTCCTGGTCGAGGTACTCGAAACCTTTTTCGAAGTCGAAAAGGATTTCAGCATTGGGGAAAAAGAATTTGAGGAAATCATCAAAAATGTCCTCCAATATCGATTTCCATAGTATGTCGTTACGCTTCATTGTAAAAAAGAAAAGGGTGGCCGAACATTGTTACGTTCTGCCACCCTTTTGGTAACGCTATTCTACAAGCTATTTTTCAGAGCTTGCCGAGCTCGTGGATCAGCCTTTCGGTTTCTTCCAGTGACGTCGCAGGGAAGTTGGCGATGCGGAGCTGAGTTGCCTTGCCAGCGCCATAACCGCTGCCGATCACCATGCCTTTTTCTTTGATAGCCTTGATAATATCGGCCGAAGGAGCCTCCGTATCCGTCACGACCACAGTTTGCGAACGGAGCGCTTTCTCTTTTACGAATGCAGAGAAACCGGCTGTCTTTTCTATAAACTTGTAAAGCAAATCTGCTTTGTGCTCAGTCTCTTTACGGATATTTTGTATACCGACCCGATTGAAATCTTCTGCGATTTTACCCAGCAGGTAAATGAGCATCACATTCGGCGTCGCGGGTGTTTCGTTGTTCAGCGCGTTCTTCCAAAGCGTTGGCAAATCGTTGTGCGCGCCGATGGAATAGGTATTCCGAATGTTCTTTGCTTTTTCCAGGCATCGCTCGCTTACGATCCAGACGCCCAGGCCAGCCGGCAAACCAAATGCTTTTTGTACAGAGAAAAACGCCGTGTCGATAATGCTGTAATCCAGCGCCGGGTAAGGCGCGGACGACACCATGTCCACCGCGATAAACTTCGACGGGTTGTTCAGCTTCAGTTTATGGATCTCTGCCACCGGCATCTGAACACCCGAACTGGTTTCGTTATGCGTAGTTGCGATCAGTTCTGCATATTCGGGAACTTCCACATCAACCGCCAGGAATCCTTCTCCCATTGGTTTTTCAAACTTGTGGGCATACTTGTTCAGCGCACTTGAATATTCACAGAATTTTTTGGAAAACGAGCCATTTACCAGGTGAAAGCTTTCCAATTCCACCGTACTGAACAGAATGCGTTCAAAAGCTTCAGAAGCAGAACCGAGGAAAAGGATCGCATGCGTATCGGGCACGTTCAGGAGCGTACGCAGCTGATCGACCGTGAATTTGTGCAAGTCGCGGTACTGCTGGCTGCGGTGCGAGATCGAACCGAGTTGGTTTTCGACGAAAGTTTTTAAATGCTGCTCGAATGTCGGGTACAGAGCCGCCGGACCAGGAGTGAAAAATGTTAATGACATGGATAATGACCGGAACACCGGTGAAATAAGTGAGTAGGTGAATGAATCGCCGTGAAATTGAAATGGTCAGCCGCGAACCGGCTGACCATCCCAATCATTTCTTAGTAAAGCATCCGGAAACGGATCGTTCCTTCGACCTCTTTCACTTCCTGAATAAATTCTTCTGTATAATCTTTGGCAATATCCACGATCACGTAGCCGATATGCTCATTGGTTTTGAGGTATTGCCCAGTGATGTTGATATTGTTTTTGGCAAAAATCTGGTTCAGTTTCGCCAGCACACCCGGTACATTCGCGTGGATGTGCAGGAGGCGGTGCGAATCTTTCAACTTCGGCAGTTGTACTTCAGGGAAGTTCACGCTGCCGTAAGAGCTACCATTGTTCATGAATTCCAGCAATTTGGAAGGCACGAAATGGCCGATGTTTTCCTGTGCTTCCTCGGTACTGCCACCGATGTGCGGTGTCAGTATCACGTTTGGCAGGCCCATCAGCTCGCTTTCGAACATTTCATCGTTCGTTTTCGGCTCTTTCGGGAAAACGTCTACACCTGCTCCGGCCACTTTACCGCTCTTCACGGCATCGGCCAACGCTTTGATGTCGACCACGTGCCCGCGTGAGAGGTTCAGGAAGATCACACCGTCTTTCATGAGGTCAAACTCGCGTTTGCCGATCATGTTGGTGTTTTCCTTACGGCCATCCACGTGCAAGCTCAGTACGTCGGACATTGCCAGAAGCTCTTCAAGTGTATTCACTTTCTTCGCATTTCCGATCGACAGTTTTTCAACCGCATCATAGAAATATACATCCATACCCAGCGCCTCGGCTACGACCGAAAGCTGTGTACCAATGCTGCCATAACCTACCATCCCGAGCTTCTTTCCGCGGATCTCGAAGCTACCGTTCGCAGATTTGTCCCAGATACCTTTATGCATGGAATTGCTTTTGCCAACGATATTACGAATCAGCAAAATCATCTCGCCTACTGCCAACTCCACCACAGAACGGGTATTGCTATATGGCGCGTTAAATACCGCGATACCTTTTTTAGCAGCCTCGTCGAGGTCGATCTGGTTGGTACCGATACAGAATGCACCGATCGCCATCAGACGGTTCGCGTTTTCAAGAACGCGCTTCGTAATAGTCGTTTTAGAACGGATACCTATAATAGATACGTCCTTGATACGCTCGCATAATTCGTCCTCATCAAGGGCGCCTTTTACGAATTCGACATTGAAACCTTCTTCCTCAAATGCCTTACGCGCTACCGGATGCACGTTTTCAAGGAGCAATACCTTGATACGGCTTTTTGGATAAGACTGGCTTCTGCTGAATTTATTATCATAAAGAAAATCGTCGAATGAAGTAGCGATGTGGTCCGCTACCGCGGTTACTTTCGGGCGCTCGACGTTTTCTGTAAATGCATAGAAACGATTGGCAAGGCCGGAGGCCTTCAATTCATAGTCCGTATAGCCATCACCGATCGCGTACACGTCTCCTGAAAGGTTCAGAGCAGAAAGGATTTTGATCTTTCCGCCGTCCATCGACAACACGTTCTCCTCGTCGATCCCCACGATATTTCCTTCCTCGTCAAACACGAACTCATTGGCGTACACATGGTCGGCCAGAATGCCGAGCTCAGTAGCCACGGGAACGATAAACTCCTTAAACCCGCTGGAAACGATAAAAATCTGCTCCGCATTCTCCCTCAGAAACTGCGTATTACGCTTGAATGAATCCGAAACCTTGGTTCTCAAAAAGGAAACCAGTTCTTCGATGTGCGAACGGTTAGCTTTCAGTAAGGCGATTCGTTGGCGCAGACCATCCGCAAACGACATTTCGCCATTCATACCCTTGTTGGTCAGATCAGAAATCTTCTGAACAATCTGATCACGCTCCGGATGGCCTTTGAGGGCGATCGCGGCCAATTCGTCGAGCCCTTCCACTTTCGTGAACGTGCTGTCGAAATCAATGATAATGTACGGTGCTGGATTGAGAGTTAATGTGGACATGAAACGGGGAATAACTGAAAAATGATCGAGTTAACGGAATTTTAATCGCTAAGGGTCCGACCTGTTTGAAACAGGCCACAAAATTACCAAAATCTATTGGTATATGTTGCTAACAAAATAATGTTTGGAACAGTTTTCTTACTCGACGAAGTCGGGGCGAATGTGAACGGCTTGCTCGAATTAGTCAGGTGTGGCCAGGAGATGGTCAGGGATTGTCAGGTGTAGTTAGGGAATGGTGACAGGGTAGTTAGAAAATGGAGGGCGTATTTTTCTGACCAATAGAACTCGTCGGTAAGGCGGGCGGGGCGAAAGCCGCAGTGCCCGCCGTCTTTTGTGGCCAGCAAAGTCACATTAGGATGAGACCGGAGCATGTCGAGAGGCAGGCTTTCGAAAGGGACGATCGGGTCATTTTCTGCATTCACGATTATCGTCGGCACGAAAATCGGTTCGATGAAAAACTTCGAGCTGCATTTGGCATAATAGTGATCGGCGCCTTTGAAGCCGTGCAGCTTCGCCGTGTAGATGTCGTCAAAATCATATAGCGTCCTCACCAACTGATGGTCGTCCAGGCTGATTTTTTCCGGGAAGAAACGTGCCTTTTCCACCACTTTGGGTTTTAATGTATTCAAAAAACGGCGCATATAGATCTGATTACGGGGCTCGATAATCGACAGGCTGCATGCTTTGAGATCCATCGGTACACTGAATACGATCGCACTTTTAATGCGGCTATCAATCGAAGCGCCCTGTTCGCCGAGGTATTTCAAGGTCAGATTTCCTCCCAGGCTAAAACCCATCAACCGCAGATCAGCATAGCCCTTTTCAAATGCATTCTGCACCACCGCGTCCAGATCTTCCGTAGCACCGCTGTGGTAAAATCGGGCCGTCTGGTTCATTTCACCGCCGCAGCTCCGGAAGTTCCAGGCGAGGCAGTCGAACCCGTGGCGGTTCAGGAGTTTAACCATGCCCGTTATGTACTGGCGCGTGGTGTTTCCTTCGAGCCCGTGAGAGAGGATCACGAGTGGTTTCGAGCCGTCGTTTCCGGCATATGACCAGTCCAGATTCAGGAAGTCATCATCAGGAGTTACAATTTTTTCACGAAAATATTTTATACCGTTTATCTGCCGGAAGAGCGCAGGGTAAATGCTCTGAAAATGCCCGTTTGGAAGCCAGTAAGGGGATATTTTTGATTTATAGTGGACTAGCGGCATGATATAAAACGCATTCTGATATATTGGAATAATTCTAAGGTAAAGAAAGTTTAATGTTGTATATCTGCTTTTTATGTCTAAATTTGGTCTTTACAAATAATAAGATCAATTCTAATGGCAGAAGGTACAGTTAAGTTTTTCAATGAATCAAAAGGATACGGATTCATTCAACCATCATCAGGAGAGAAAGACATTTTCGTTCATGTTTCAGGTCTTCAGGACGATATCCGTGAAAACGACAAAGTGTCTTACGAAGTAGAAAATGGAAGAAAAGGCCTAAACGCAGTTAACGTACGCGTTATCTAAGGTTAGTTCATAATAAAGACATTTCGAAAGCGCGCCCCTCAAAGGCGTGCTTTTTTAATGCGCTATTTCTTGCTTTTTGTCAATGCTTCATAGGCCTGCTGCGCTTCCTTATCCGACGGCTCTTTTTGCATAAGCGAACGACGCTCACTTACATCCTTAACCCATCGGTATACCCACGAGAAGCCCCAGTTTCCATGATAATGTAATGGCAACTTGTAAGCCGGATCAGCCATCGCTTCGTCCAGGCTGACCATCCGGTATTGCTTTTCTTTCAGTTTTTGAACCAGAACCGGCAGATAATCCGTGTTGAGCTGGTTGTCGTGGCATAGGTAAATTTGTTTGATCGGCTTGCCTGTCGCTTTGATTGCTACGCCCTCGAAGTGGTCGAAAAGTTTCAGGCTCAAATCTACATAACGGTTGCCGATCGCCTTTGCTTCTTCGAATTTACCTTCTTTCAAAGCCTTTTCGTAAAGCTGTGTGAACAGCCAGTCCTCACTTTCGACGGTAAATGGAGTTGAAATGTATTGATGTTCAGTCAGAAAATCCCGCATTCTCGCCTGTTCGGTACTGTCCTTACCCATGCCATTAAAAGGAAACCGGAAGTACTCCAGTTTCTTCCCCACATCCCCGGCCATCTTTCGTGACAGTTCCTCTCCCTTTAAAACGTCTTCTTTGAATGCATCGAAGCCTATTTCACCATAATTCGGATGCGAATAGCTATGATTCCCGATGGTCATGTAAGACTTTGAAATCCAGCTTTGGAGCAGTCTTTTATTTTGCTCTAAATCCTGGTTTTGCTTCAAATGTCCTTCATTGATAAAAATCGCAATTGGCAGGTTTAAAGAGTCCAGCTTTTTCAACAACCTGGATGAATGACCATCCGCTTCATATAAATGCACATTCGGTACATCGTCGATGGTAATGGCAACGCTTCGCTCCTGCGCGTGAGCAGGTAATGCGAGCGCATAGGCGACTGTGGCGAGCAGGCGCATACATATGTTTCGCAGGTGCTTCGTCATGGCTTACCCGGAATGCGTTCGCGCGACTGCCGTTCGATCATCCATTGCGGATATTCGGGTTTCAATGCGCTGATTTTGTTCAATTGGTCCAGCTCGTCGGCGGCCAGTACCACGTTCGTAGCGGCGATATTGTCAGCCAATTGTTCCGGCTTTTTTGCTCCGATGATCACGCTGGTCACAGCTTTCTGATGAAGCAGCCATGCCAATGCGATTTGCGCCACGGAAACCCCGTGCGTCTGCGCGATGGGCTGAATAACATCGATGATGTCGTAAGCCTTCTCTTTATCCACCGGCGGAAAGTCGAAGTTATCGCGGCGGTTTTCACCGGTCGATTCACTGTTGCGGGTATATTTCCCGGACAAAAAACCGCCTGCCAGTGGGCTCCAAGGCATTAATCCCAGGTTCTGATCTTTCATCATCGGGATTAGCTCGCGTTCCAGGTCGCGGCCGGCGATGGTGTAGTAATGCTGGCAAGCCACAAACTTCGTCCAGCCATTTTTCTCGGCAATGCCATTGGCCTTCATAATCTGCCACGCCGCATGGTTGCTCACGCCCAGGTAACGCACCTTGCCCGAGCGCACGACGTCTTCCAGGCCACGCATGGTTTCTTCCAGGGACGTTTCCGCATCCACGCCGTGAATATAGAACAGATCGATATGGTCGGTACCGAGGCGGACCAGACTTTCATTCACCGAATCCATAATATGCAGCCGCGACAGCCCCACCTGATTCGCGCCAGGCGCCATCCGGCCACGGGCTTTGGTAGCAACAACCACATCGCTGCGTTTCACACCCAGCGTCCTGAACGACTGCCCCAGGATCTCCTCCGATTTGCCATAAGAATACACATTGGCGGTATCGAAAAAGTTGATCCCAGCATCCAGAGCCGTCTTCACCAGTACATTCGCCTCATCCTGCTGCACTTTTCCAATTACTTCAAAATAACCATCTCCACCAAAAGTCATCGTCCCGAAACAGAGCTCGGAAACGAGCACGCCGGTGTTGCCCAGGAAGTTGTATTTCATGCGTTGTTGCTGTTATGTGTGACGTTTTTATCAAGTCAGGTGTGGCGAAGTGTAGTCAGGTGTTGTCAAATGTAGTCGAACGTAGTCAAGTGTTGTCATTGATAGTCATGTGTTGCCAAGGTGGCTAATGAAATTTGAGAGAGATTTTTTAACAATAAATGACCACACATGACAATACTTGACTACATCTGACCACACTTGACCGCGTCAGACTATTCAAACAAATCCTCCGACCGCTCCAACATCAGTATCGACGACTGCGGAACGATCACGTACTTCTGCCCATCGTATTCGAGGTCGATGGCGTTGCGTTGGAGGTAAATAGCCAGGTCGCCTTCTTTGGATTGCAAAGGCATATATTTTACTTTTTCTTCGGTCTCTTTCCAGGGCTCGTCCTCCACGGCCACAGGAATAGGGTAACCCGGGCCAACCTTGATCACGTAACCGGTTTGCACCTGTTCCTTTTCGGTTACGGTCGGAGGCAGGTAGAGACCGCTGTTGGTACGGTCGCTGGGGCTTTTGGGGCGGATCAAAACACGGTCGCCTACTACGATCAGGCTTTTGAGTCTGTTGTCGGATGTCACTTCGTACATTGTAATAAATACTTAATCGGTAATAAGAACGTCAGGTAGTTCCTCAAAAATTGAGTAACAAATAAATAAGTGCAAATGTTGCGGCAATCTTTTCCTTTAGAATTGGAAGTAAATGAACTGGTTTTCGGATACCACACCCAAAAAGTAGTTCGCCAGCAGGATCAGCGGAAACAATAGGAAGAATACGGTTGTGTTCCGCGTAGGGATTTTCAGGTAGTAATGCTCTTTAATCAATAGGAAAATGATCAGTAACACGCAGAACCACATTTCCAGATGGTTCATAGGCGTTTGCAACGGTTCCGAGAATGAGAAGCCGGCCATTTTTTTCAAAATCATGAATGAACGTCCTACCGGCGCTTTGTCGTTCCGGAAGAAAACCCAGGTAATAGTCACCAGCGCGAATGTAAAAACGACACTCAGCGTGTTAGTAATCCGATTTTTGGGTATTTCAATGCCCGCTTTTTTCAACCATTTATCGCGCAGGGATGCTGCTACCTGATAAAAACCATGCAATGCGCCCCAAATTACGTAGTTCCAGCTCGCGCCATGCCAGAGTCCGCTCACGAGGAACACGATAAACTGGTTGCGGTATTTCATCCACTCGCCTTTGCGATTGCCGCCGAGAGGAATATAGAGGTAGTCCTTAAACCACGAAGAAAGCGAAATGTGCCATCTGCCCCAGAACTCTGAAATGGATTTGGAAACATATGGCGTTTTGAAGTTGTCCATCAACGTGAAACCCATCACACGAGCCGCACCAATGGCAATATCGGAGTACCCCGAGAAATCGCAGTAGATCTGGAATGCGAAGAAAATTGTCGCTACGATGAGCGTTAGCCCATTATGTTCCGCCGGATTTTGATACGCTGCATCCACGATCATCACCAACCTGTCGGCGATCACCATTTTCTTGAAAAAGCCGAAGGCCATTTGCATCAGCCCTTCCTTCACCTGCTCGAAATCATATTTAAAAAACGAGTGGTACTGGAACAGCATGTTCTGCGGCCGCTCGATAGGTCCGGCCACAAGCTGCGGGTAAAACATCACATACAATGCGTAAATCCCGAAATGCCTTTCGGCCTTTTGGTTGCCGCGATACACCTCAATGGTGTAGCTCATCGCCTGGAATGTGTGAAATGATAAACCGATGGGCAACAGCAACTTACCACTCCCGGTAGTCATCCACTCGGCGATCGGGCCGGGAACGATGCGCGTGAATGCAGGAAACATCGGCCGTAGGTCCAGGTTACTGAGAATGGTATTCACCGAATCCTGCACGAAATCGTAGTATTTAAAGAAAGCGAGGATACCGATATTGGAGATCAGACTGATGATGAGCAGCAGTTTCTTTTGCTTCTGCTCCTGTGATTTCTCAATCCAGATCCCGGCAAAGTAGTCGATAACGATGGTTCCAAACAGGATCAGGATGAATACCGGTTTGAAAACCATATAAAAATAGCAGCTGGTGAGCAGCAAAAGCACCCAACGCCCGGTCCACGACAGGCTGAAATACGCCAGTGTGACTACTATAAAGAAAACTGCAAATTGAATCGAATGAAAATCCATCAGGTCAAATGTACTCCCGGTTGACTATTTCCTCTTTGATAATGAACAGGGGACGGTTTTTGGATTGAAAGAAAATCCGGAGCACATATTCTCCAATAATGCCCAGCGCCAGCAACTGCACCCCGCTGAACAGAATGATGACAAATAGCAGGGCTGCAAAACCCTCGATCACGTGGGCGAAAAACAACTTTTTGACTACGACGGTCGCGAAATAGATCAACGAAATTACAATGGCCGTCATGCCCACCCGGCTCATGAATTTGATGGGAAATTCACTGAAATTGAAAATTCCATTGTAAGCCAGCCTGAAAAGCTGTTTGAAAGTATATTTGGATTCCCCCGCGATGCGCGCGTCGCGCTCGTACTCGTATCCGATCTGCTTGAAACCGATCCAGGAACGCATTCCGCGCAGGTAGCGGCTTTCCTCAGGCATTTTATTCAAAACATCGACTACCCTTCGGCTGATCAATGCAAAATCACCGCTGTCGAGCGGAATATCTACATAGGAAATCGAACGAAGAATGCGGTAGAACCAGTAGTAACCCATCCGTTTGACAAAGCCCTCCTTTCGTTTCTTGCGGACAGCGTAAACGACGTCATTTCCTTCCTGCAACAATTTGTAAAATTCCGGCAATAGCTCCGGCGGGTCCTGCAAATCGCCATCGATCACAAAGAGCGCCTCCGTGCCGCGTGCGGCAGAAATACCCGCTGTCAATGCAAGCTGGTGACCATGGTTACGCGATAGAAAAACACCATGATACCGCTCGTCTGTCAAAGCTACCTGCCTGATTTTAAGCGCCGTGTCATCCTTACTTCCATCATCGATCAAAACCACTTCAATAGCAAGCGGGCTGGCGTCCATTAACGCGTTGATACGCTGTATCAGAAGCGGAAGCGTCTCAGATTCATTATATAGCGGCGCGACGATTGAAATTTGAGGAGTTTTCAATATGCTGAGTTTTTCAATGACCAATAGAGGCAAAAATACACCTTTCGGTCTATTATCGAAACATTCTGTTATTTAAGGTATTGTCACTTTTCCAAGAACACCGCCATTGAGAGCGGCACCTTCCACGTTCACGATTCCCAGATCATACGTTCCGGGTAACAGGGATGAATGCGGTATTTCAATGTCAAAACCCTTGTCGTACTGCTTGAAAAAATTGCGGCCGGTGTACTTATGCGGCTCCATTTTGAAAAAATACAGGCGTTCTCCATTGCGCACGAATGCATATTCGCCATTCGAACGCGACGGGGAGATCGTTCCTTCCGGATCGTTCACATAAATACCCTTTTCGCGATGTGTGACGGTTATCTGCCTTTCAACCGGGAATGCCGTCGTGAGTGCATTCACCTGCCGACCGAGCTCATTCCCTTCTTCCGGGTATTTGTAAACACCGGCTTTTACCAGGTACTTCATCACATTATCCACATACCGGGCGCCTTCCGAATAAGGAACATGGCCCAGTCCGAAACCATTATGCTCCTGGTTGTAGCCATTCACAGTATAGTATTTCCTGCGCTCCGAAATCACCGGCAAATACGAATAAATGGATATGCCCCAAATCACCAAGCCTATCGCAGCAGCCCCTCGCAATGCAAGCTTGCGCATGTTTTGATTTTGAGTTGAAACCACAAACGACAAATAGGTAACAATCAGGAACAGAGCCGGATATATCTTGTAGTTACTCACTATCATGACAAAAAAACCGAACCGGGGACGTAACAGGCCGATCACCAGCGCCTCCACGAGCAGGAAGCTCAAAATACCGAGTAAAAATGCATTCAGATTGCTGGTACCTTCACTCTGAACAACGGCCGGACCGCTTTTGAACCAACCAAATGTACGGGCGAGCCAGGGTGTAACTTGCCGCCAAAGCCAGATTACCACCCAGATCATAACCGCGAAGGCCATCATCACCGGTAATGCCGAGCGCACAACAATGTCTTTTTCAGGAAAGAAATCGAACAAGCCGCCCAGGAATGTAAAAAAGCCGAGAACCGATAAATGCGGATTTTTGACAAAAAACGCGAAGCTCGACTCGTTACCCTGCGCCGACATGCCGTAGAAATACAATCCTACTGCCACGGCACCCACCAGAATCCAGACAGCCAATTGTTTGTACTGCGACCGGAGCAGAAGTACCGCTACACCCGCCGGCCAAACGAAAATCCCACTGCTCATCGCGTACGTAGCGCACACACCTGCAAGCAGTGCACCCGCATAGCGCTTGCCCGAGAGTAAAAACATCGATAGTACCACAAAGAAAACGACAGGCTGATGCTGCCAACCGCATATAGCCCAAAGGAAAATCAAATGGTATTGAAGCTGGAAAAGCAAAAACGGCACGGGCAGGAAATACCATATGCTCAGAGTGGAGCGCTTGAACGCGCGCCAGAACACCGCCAGGGTACCCAATGTAAAAAGTGCCGCAGCAATATGCAGGAAACTAAAATCGAGATGTCCTGTAACCCAATAGTAAACGAGTGTAGCCAGCTTACCCACCACCATCCGGTGTTCGTTATTGGGCTGAAAAAGTAGTTTCAGACGTTCCGGAAATGAATTACTGGTGATCCATTTGTGCAGAAAATCGGGGAACGGGTCAAAATCGTCGTACCAGGGCAGGTTTACTGAGTAGTACAGGATCACTCCTATCCACAATACCACGGGCACCGCCGTTACCAGGAAGAAAAGCGGCTTTTTATTGCTGTTGTCCACCTTCAGTGTCTTTCATGTAAATGGCTTCCTTCCCAAAATAACCCGCGGTGCATTTGTTCCACCAGTGGGTAGGGTCGGTTTTAATGTCGTCGTCGAGGAAAATCGTCATCGGTTTCGAACGGATGGGCGGCAGGTACAAAATGTCGTCCTGCGAGTTCTTGATCAATGCATAACGCTGGTACATTTCCTTGTCGAATGCGGCCGCTTTGCCTTTCAGCAGATCGGTATACATCATTTTCACATTGCTGCTGCGGACAAACGAAAGCACCACCGACGCCACTAGTATCGCGCAAACGATGCCATACCGCACGGCGGTCAGAGTCAAAACGGTAATCTTCCGCTTTTTGAAATAATGAAAAAGCACTCCGATGACATAAAACCAACCGATCAGAAAAAAGAAGTACACGCAGTTGATGACACGCGGCGTCGGCTCGATCCCCACTCCGTAATAGGAAGGAAACAATTGCGCCGACAACACGCCGATAAAGAGCAATACGGCATACCACACCGGAATGGAGAAGTAATTTCGCGCACCTTCCGAAAGCCGTGAAAGTACAAAAAGCCAGGCCAGTGTAAAGAATATCAACGGCGTCCGGAAAACCCAGTCAAAACCCAGGTAGGCCAGTTTTTTAAATGAAGAAACTACCGAGAAAGGAATGTTACCACCCAACGGGTTACCGCCGATACGCGCTGCATTACCCGGCGATGCAAAGTAAAAATAACAGGAAAGCGCCGTTATCACAGCCATCGAAACCATAAATGCATCGACTTTCCGGTGGAAAAGCACTCGGTAAGCGAGCCACGCGCCTACAAGCAGCACCATGATCAGCAGGTTTGTTTCGCTGCTACCTATTACCGCAAATATCAAAAAGCCCGAAAGCGCACCGACAAACAGCTTCGCAGGCTGCGTGTCCTGGCGGTACCAGCGGAGCACAAGTACAATCCAGAGCAATGTGAGGATATTCGGAACCGTGTAGGTCACAAATGCCGCCATCCAGTAGAATGCTTCCGAAATGCTCATCATTTTGAGGATATACAGGAAGAAAACCACACCCGCAAACCCCAAATGGGCCAATCGCGATAATGTGGGCGTTAGGTGCCGGAAGAGGCTGTACAATGCGAAAACCATCCCGAGCAGCAGTATGACCGGCAATACTTTAAAACCGATGATCGAATGGAAGAGCAGCGGGCTCGTGTGGTTGAGGAATATTCCAAAGTAGCGGCCTGTCCACTCGGTATAGTACAGTTTCATGGCCTCGAACCAGCCTATTTTGAACACTGTAAAAATGTAACAGAAATCGTCCGCCGGCGACGGATGGTTGAAGTACGAAAGCGCCAGCAAAGGCACCAGTACGGTCAGCATCAGCAGGATATTCGCCCAGTTGCCGACAACCCGGTATTTTCTATAAAATCTATTCATTGACAATTTTTTCTATGATATAGCGTGGACGGCCTTTTACTTCTTCATAAATCTTACCGATATATTCCCCGATCAGGCCAAGCGCCATCATATTAAATCCACTGAAAAATGTGAGCGGCAGCATAGTCGACGTCCACCCCGCCACTGTATGACCGATCATGTATGAAAAAAGAATGTACACGACGATCAGCATCGCGATAAAGAAATTGGCAAACCCGAAATACAGCACCAGCCGCATCGGAAATGTAGAAAACGAGGTAATGCCGTTCCAGGCAAAAAGCAGCATTTTGCTGAGCGGGTATTTGGTCTCGCCCGCCTCACGTTCCAGGCGGCTGTAAAACACCTTTTCGTTTTTAAAACCGATCAACGGCACAATGCCCCGGAGGAACATATTGATCTCCCGGAAGTTTCCAAGTTCTTTGAGCACCCGCTGGTCCATCAAACGGAAATCCGCATGATTGAATACCACCGGGACGCCCATTTTTTGCATGAGCACATAAAAGCCTTCGGCAGTAACCCGCTTGAACCAGCTATCAGAACTGCGGTCGCCGCGCACGCCGTACACGACCATCGCGCCCTCGCGGTGCTTTTCGATCATGGCGGTAATAGCGTTGATATCGTCCTGCAAGTCGGCGTCGATCGTGATAAAACAGTCGTAATCATTCACATGCTGCTCCAAACCGGCCATAATGGCGCTCTGGTGGCCGAAATTCCGGGAAAGCCCGACACCGATGATATTGGAATCCTTGCTGCAAATGTCTTCGATGATCGACCAGGTTTTGTCCCGGCTGCCGTCATTCACAAGACAAATGCGGCTGTCCTCAGCAATGAGGCCCTGCTCCTTGATGCCGTTGTAGTAGGTGTTTAATTTAGCGTACGTCCGATACAAGATTGCCTCTTCATTGTAGCATGGCACGACTAAAAGTAAACGAGCTGGATTCATATGTCACCCTGTTGGTTGAATCGACAAAAATAGTAGTAATAAGTTAATAAGCTCCCTTTCCCGGCAACCGGCAGCTCAATATGATCTATTTACCGGCTTCAATTACCTTACGGTTATTCTTCTTCATTACGGTGGTGGTCAGCAATGGATACAGGATCACCGCCAGCAAAATCAGCAGCGTACCCATGTAAAAACCTTGCGTCATCCGCTCTTTTTCTCCGAAAATAAAAAAGGCCAATGCGATGCCGTAAACCGGCTCCAGATTGATAGTCAGGTTAATGAGGTAAGCAGAAAATTGCTTCATCAGCTGAGTCGCCATCGTGCTCGCGTACACGGTACACACGAGCGCGAGGAACAATATCCAGACCCAATCGCCCTGCGCCGGAATGAATGGCGCTCCGCCATTCCAGTCTTTGTTTTCAGAAATCCCGAGAAACAGCAGCGAAAACAATGACGCCCCCGACATTTCATAAAAAGTGATCACCCAGGCATCAATCCGCTGCACGAGCCGGCTGTTGGCTACTGTAAAACTCGCCGCCAGCATGGCAGAAGCAATAGCAAGCCCCAGGCCTAATGCATGGTCAAATTCAAATCTAAAAACCACGTACAAGCCCGCAAATGCGAGAATACCCAACCCCACTTCGAGCGGACTGATCTTCCGCTTATTAACTAATGGCTCCAAAAGGCTCGTCCAGAGGGAAGTAGTAGCCATTCCTGCCAGGCAAACCGAAGCGGTAGAAATCCGGGCCGACGCGAAAAACAGCATCCAATGGGCAGAAAGCAAAAAGCCCACACCCAGTATCCTCAACAGATCGCGCCCCGCAACCGCAAAGCTCTTTTTTGACAACAATATGACAACGCTCAGGCCGATAGCCGCAAAAAACGTCCGGTACAAAACCAATGCAACCGGCGAAATAGAGACCATCAGCCCCACAATGGCCGTGAAGCCCCAGATCATCACCAGGAAATGCAAGTGCAGGTACGAGCGAACGGAAGTGGAAGAAAGCATACTACCTCGGTAATGTTTTATAAAGCAACACCCCGATCAGTGAAAATACGATGTTAGGCAACCACACGGCAAAAAGCGTATTGATCGTACCCGCTTCGGCCACACCTTTGGATAATAAAAAGAAAAGGATGTAAACAAATGCCAGCATAAAGCCCAGGGCAATCTGCCAGCCTACCCCGCGGCGGCTCTTCCGGGCCGAAACAATCACGCCGATAGCCGTCAGGATCAGGATGGCGAACGGTTGGGTGAAGCGGATATATTTTTCGATCAGATATACCTCCAGACCATCCGCGCCACGACTTTTCAACAGCTCTATGTAAGCGTTCAGCTCAGGTAGCGTAAAAGTTTCGTAGAGGTTATAATCGCTTTCGAAGTCTTTGGGAGAGAGGTTAATAGTCGTATCAATCTCCGTTCCGCGGCTCAGCCGTTCGCCGAGACTATCGAGCGTCCGCACCTGATAATTTTGTAGCGTCCATTTCTTCTTTTTTGGCTGCCAGACGATTTTCTCCGCGTAAAACTTTTGAAGCAGTTTCGTGCCTTTAATCGTCTCCATCGTGAATTTATTCCCGGTCTGCGTGGTGGTATTGTAGCTTTCCAGGTAGGCATACACGTCGGGCGCGATGGTGATATGAACGTTGTGCCCGCTGAAATAGAACTCGTTTTTTACATAAGTTTTTTCAAAACCAACCCGGATCTTGTTGGCTCTGGGCAAAACCCATCCTACCTGAATGAACGTCAGAATCCCGAGCACAACCGCCCCGGCCATGTAGGGCATCAGCATCCGCGTAAAACTGATCCCGCTGCTCAGCATGGCTATGATCTCCGTGCGTGCCGCAATACGCGAGGTGAAGAACACCGTTGCGATGAACACCATCAGCGGGCTGATATAGTTGATCCAGTAGGGAATCAGATTAAGGTAATAATCGACGAGTATCTCCCTGAGCGGCGCTTTTTTGTCGAGGAAGTCGTCCACCTTTTCGGTGTAGTCGATCATACAGATAATCAGTACGATGACGAACGCCACGAATACGTAGGTAATCAGGAAGTTTTTGATCAGGTACCGATCGAGGATTTTAAAGTTCATGGCTGGTTATGGTCTCATCGGCGCTGTACCAGCAGGTTTTTGGACACTTCGAGACTGATAAACAACGTCGGACCGCCATTAATCTGTACGGACGCCGATTTATCGTATTCATTAATTTCCTTCACTTCTATCACCGCACCAAGCGTAATCCCCGACCGATCAAGGTGTTGCAAGAAAGAAGGGGCATGATCGAGCACCCCCATCATTAACACTTTTTCACCAACGTGCACGTCAGTAAGAATTAAATAGTCGGGTTCCGTAAGGTTCCCTTTCGCGTCTGGAATAGGGTCACCGTGCGGATCAAACTTCGGATGGCCCAGGAATGCATCTAGCTTTTCCACCAATACTTCCGATGGAATATGTTCCAGTTCTTCGGCAATATCGTGCACCTCGTCCCAACCGAAACCCAGCTTTTCAACCAGAAAAACTTCCCAGAGGCGATGCTTGCGGATCACCTTGATCGCCACTTTTTCCCCACTTTCCGTCAGTGTTACCCCCTGGTATTTTTTATAATGGATCAATCCCTTCTCGGCCAGCTTGCGCAGCATGTCCGTTACCGACGCGGCACGCGTAGACGTACTCTCCGCAAGCGCGTTCGTGCTCACTTCTACCCCGTCGCGTCCGGAAAGCGCGTGGATGATCTTTAAGTAATTTTCTTCTGTGAAAGAATTCTGCATGCTTTGTAAGCCCCGGTTACCAATCTTAGATATCCGGCAAAAGTACGATTTACTATCTGTAAATTAAAAAATTTAGACTAACCTAAAAATATATTCAGAATTTCCTTATCTTTGTTTTCAGAGAACTAAATTGTTTATTTCGGAGACTAAGGAAATGATTGACGATTTAAAAATAGATAAGTCTTTGCAAGAGAAAACACCGGGCCATGGCGAGCAGCTCCGCTCGCTATCCGAAGTTCACTCTTCGATTTCGGTGCCGGAAGGAGCTGGTTTCTGGAAAAAAATGGCTGCATTTGCTGGTCCGGGCCTGATGGTGGCTGTAGGCTACATCGATCCGGGCAACTGGGCTACCGATATCGAGGGCGGCTCGCGGTTTGGCTACACGCTGCTTTCCGTGATCCTGATCTCAAACCTCTTTGCCATGCTTTTACAGCATTTGTCGCTGAAACTTGGCATTGCATCCGGCCGCGACCTTGCGCAAGCCTGCCGTGATTACTACTCCCGTCCCGTATCATTTGTACTCTGGTTGCTTTCTGAAATCGCCATCGCCGCCACCGACCTCGCCGAAGTGATCGGTTCTGCCATTGCTCTGAACCTCCTTTTCGGGCTTCCGTTGCCCATTGGCGTCCTGTTTACGGCATTCGATGTGCTTATTGTCTTGTATTTCCAACAAAAAGGATTTCGCATTATCGAGAGCATTGTGGCCGGGCTTATGAGTATTATCCTGCTGAGTTTTTTATATGAAATGATCGTTTCGCAGCCATCGCTGGCTGGTATTATGGGTGGATTGGTACCTAAAAAGGAAATCGTGACCGACCCGGGAATGCTCTATATCGCCATCGGTATCCTCGGAGCCACCGTGATGCCGCACAACCTGTATTTACATTCCAGCATCGTCCAGACCCGCAATTTCAAAAAAGACGAGGCAGGCAAACGTTCCGCGATACGCTTCGCGACCATCGATTCGACCGTTTCGCTGGCACTGGCTTTCTTCATCAACGGCTCCATCCTTATTCTGGCCGCGTCGGCATTCCACGCCAACGGCCATTTTGAAATCGCCGACATCACCGACGCCTACCATCTCCTCGATCCTGTGCTCGGCGTGAGTCTCGCGGGCATATTCTTCGCCCTCGCATTACTCGCGTCAGGACAGAGCTCCACACTCACAGGCACCCTCGCAGGGCAGATCGTGATGGAAGGCTTCCTCAATATTCGCCTGAAACCCTGGCTACGCCGGCTGCTGACGCGCGGTATCGCCATTATCCCTGCGCTGTTCGTGTCCTACCTGTACGGCGAGCGCGGAACAGCCGAACTACTCGTGCTCAGCCAGGTGATTCTGTCCCTGCAACTGAGTTTTGCCGTGGTACCGCTGGTATTTTTCACTTCGAACAGCAAAATCATGGGACCGTTTGCCAATTCACGGCCATTAACGGCTATCAGCTGGGTCATTGCGCTGATTATTATTGGGTTGAATGGCTACCTGCTTCTCAACACTTTTACCGCTTAGTGTCGCACTGACAAATTAAATTTGTATTTTGTAATACCTTCTTTGCAAGCGGTTTCCTAACTTTCGCCGTTTTTCAGAAAAGGTGGATGGAATCAAAACACAAAGTTGACAAGGTAACGGCCGCCGGGCTTCTGGTGGCGTTCGGCATTATCTACGGTGATATCGGTACGTCGCCACTTTATGTAATGCAGGCGATTATCGGCAGCGAGGTGATAACCGAAGAAATTATCTACGGCGCACTGTCTTGTATATTCTGGACACTTACCCTTCAGACGACCGTCAAATATGTTATTTTGATCCTCCGGGCCGATAACCGGGGAGAAGGAGGCATTTTCGCTCTATACGCATTGGTGAGAAAGCATGCGCGGTGGCTCACCGTTCCCGCTATCATCGGTGGCAGTACCCTTCTTGCCGACGGCATTATCACCCCGCCTATTTCCGTTGCCTCGGCAGTGGAAGGGTTAAAGCTACTGTATCCGAATATCCAGACCATTCCCATCGTCCTCGGCATCCTGACGGCCATCTTCCTGATCCAGGCATTTGGCACCAAAATCGTCGGCCGGACATTTGGCCCTTTAATGGTAACCTGGTTTGTGATGCTGGGCGTTCTGGGAATTTATCAGATCATGGGACACCCGGGCATATTCAAGGCATTCAATCCGATTTATGGCTATCAATTGCTAACACAGCATCCGGGCGGCTTCTGGATGCTTGGCGCGGTCTTTCTCTGCACCACGGGGGCCGAAGCACTCTACACCGACCTTGGACATTGCGGCAGGGGAAATATCCGGGTGAGCTGGGTACTTGTCAAATCCTGTTTGATATTGAACTACTTTGGTCAGGGCGCCTGGCTTTTGTCCCAAACCGGCAATTTGCTGAGCGGACGTAAGCCTTTCTATGAAATCATGCCCGAATGGTGGCTTCTGCCCGGTATCGTCATTGCAACCTCTGCAGCGATTATCGCCAGCCAGGCATTAATATCAGGCTCTTTTACGCTTATTTCAGAAGCGATACGGCTCAACTTCTGGCCGAAAGTGAGGCTTATCTATCCCAGTGACCAAAAAGGCCAGCTCTACGTACCAAGTATTAACTGGCTGCTCTTGCTGGGCTGTACGGCAGTCGTACTTTACTTCAAGGAGTCGGCCAATATGGAAGCCGCTTACGGGCTCGCTATCACCCTCACAATGATCATGACTACCATCCTGATGTCGTATTATCTATACGTAAAACGGGTGAATTTATGGATCGTAATCCTGTTCATGCTGGTATACCTTTCAATTGAAGGTGCGTTCCTCGGCGCTAACCTGCTGAAATTCACTCACGGCGGCTGGTTCACGATTATGGTCGGCACAATGGTCGCAGGTTTGATGGCGGTGTGGCTCAAGGCGTTCTATATCAAACTCAGGCTCACCGAATACACCAAGCTCGAAAAATACCTGCCCGCATTGCAGGAGCTGAGCCGCGACATCAGTATTCCCAAGTACACCACCCACCTCGTTTTCATGACGAACGCCTCCCGCGCAACGGAAATCGAAACGAAGGTTATTTACTCTATTTTCCAGAAACGGCCGAAACGCGCTGATGTGTACTGGTTCATCCACGTCGACATTACGGATGATCCCTACACAATGGAATACAAGGTACTGTCCGACGAGGACCACCACGATAATGTCATTAAAATTAACTTCCGGCTCGGTTTCCGCGTCGACCAACGGATCAATATGTTCTTCCGGAAAGTCGTTGAGGATATGGTTTTAAACAAGGAAGTGGACATTACTAGCCGGTATGAATCACTGAGCAAACAGAACATTACGGGAGATTTCCGTTTTGTAGTATTAGAGAGGTTCCTTTCGTTTGAAAACGACCTGCCCTTCCTGGAACAGCTCGTAATGAAGACTTATTTCTTTGTCAAGGATTTCACAACACCGGAAGACAAGTGGTTCGGGCTCGATAGCAGTTCCGTCAAAATAGAAAAAGTACCGCTTATTATCCGGCCGGTTGAAAACGTCAAACTAAGGCGTGTTTTCCATTAGTTTACAGTCGTTTTGATGCCACCGCAGCGGCGCTGCGGTGGTATATATCATTTTAAATAAACCCCCTCTTCCTCTGCCCTGCTTAAAACCACTTCTACATGCTCCATGAGCGTGGTACTCAACGAATACCCCACATAGTCGGCGTGAATCGGGAATTTGTGGTGGCTGCGGTCGACGATTACCGCCACCTGAACCTTTTTCATCGGTACTTTCAGGAACGGCTCCAAGGCGAATGCGAGCGTACGGCCTGTATTAAGCACATCATCCGCGACGATTACTACCTGATTTTCCACATTCAGTTCGCGATCGAACAGAATCGGGCTTTGCTGGTGGATGTTTTTGTCGAAACGGAGCTCGATCAATTGCGCGTCCAGCGGGGATATTGCTGTGAGTTCGGCTACCAGTCTTTGAGCGAATGCAAAACCTTCACCTGCGATTCCGGCGACAATAATGCCCTTTTCTTCAAAATTCTGCTCGTATATTTCAAAAGCGATCCGGCGTATTTTCTGGCCTGTCTGGTGGGCACTCAAAATCTGACGCCTGGATACCTTGCTGTTCTCGGTCATTGCGGGTAATGGTAAGTTAAAATCTTAGCAGCGGTAAAAATAGCAAACCGCCATGCCACTTCATAACGCGGCGAAATTCTTTAACCAATTCGCAAAAGTCAACTCATGAAGCGGCAATTCCAGGCTCACGACGCCCATTTCGACCTTCGCCTGACCAATGCGATCCGTTCGGATTTCCATCAATGCTTTTTCATAAGCCTTCGGAAACTCGGGATGAGCCTGTATCCCTACCATGTTTTCCCCGACCGTGAACATGCCGATCGGACAATCCTGCGACTCGGCCAGCAGCTTGCTGTCCGGCGGCAGTTCCATCACCTGGTCCTGGCACATCATCAGCAAATTGAACGACTGTCGCGCCGGTTGCATCCATTCCTGCTGGCTCAACACCTGGAAATTATGCACACCTACGCACCAGCCCACAGCCGATTTTTCCACTTTTCCACCCAATGCTTCGGCCAGCATCTGATGCCCGAAACAGATCCCCAGATATTTTTTACCCGAATCACGGATTTCACGTACAAACTCCTTCAACCGATGAATCCAGGGCTCATCATCATAAACCGAGAACCTGGAACCGGTGCAAACGTACACGTCACACTCATCTGCGGAAGCCGGAAAATATCCGTTGCAAACATTATAAAATGTAAACTCCCAATCCGGTGCAACCTGGGAAAACAAAGCCGGGAACATCTCCCGGTAATCTCCCGCAATCGGCAACAGCTCTTCGCGTACATGGTCGCATTCCAGCAATCCGACTTTTGTCATATTGTTATTCTACTTTTTATCAAAAAGCTGGTTTAAATCGATGGTAAAGTCAGGTAACGTAATCGAAGTAAGCGCCTGACCTACGGTATACGGCTTCAATCCAATAAATCTCCCTTCTTCAATTAATACGTACACGAAAATCACTTCATCATTTGGCTCTACCAACCAATATTCTTTCACACCGGATTCCTCATACACATCAAACTTGCTGTCCATTTCCTTTCTGGTGTTGCCAGGGGATAGTATCTCGATAATCCAGTCGGGCGCACCAAGACAGCCTTTTTCATCTATTTTACTTGGATCACAAATCACTGAAATATCGGGCTGAACAACTGTGAGAATTTCCTTGTCGGATTGAACATCAAACCTTGGAAGTCTCACATCAAAAGGAGCTGCAAAAACCTGGCAGTCTCTGTATTTAAGCAATTGCCATATTTCGGATAAAAGCAATGCCGAAATTCGTTGATGCCGGGTAGCAGGCGCGGGCGACATTTTGAAAATCTTTCCCTTGATTAGTTCAAGGCGCTCTTCAAACTCCCATTTCAAATAATCCGCATAGCTGTACGTGCCATTTAAATCAAGTGTGTCGATGCTTTTCATACCTCACATTAGCTGGTTTTCACATTAAAGATAGCCGAACAAACCATGTTACCCTATTTTCAAATGAAAAGACTTAGGCCGCGTTAATGCTTCGTAACCTACGACTGACAGCGTACAACCGCGACCGGAATTCTTAACACCCGTCCAGGCCAATGCGGGATCAAGGTAGTCGCAACGGTTCATGAACCAGGTGCCTGTTTCGACCTGCTCGCCGATCTGCAATGCCGCATCGACGTCTGAAGTCCAGATGGAAGCGGTAAGACCGTATTGGCTGTCGTTCATGAGCCGAATGGCCTCCTCGTCGCTCGCGACGGGCATAATACCTACTACCGGCGCGAAAGTTTCCTCCGTCATAATGTCCATCGAATGGTTTACATTCACGAGCACTTGCGGCGCGAGGTAGGGCGTACCCGACTGGTGCGCAGGAAACAATGCAGGGTCGATCAACGCAGTGGCACCCTGAGCAATAGCATCATCAATCTGTTTTTGTGCAAAGCTGGCTGCTGAGGTCCTTACCATCGGCCCTAATGTCGTTTCAGTGTCACGCGGATCACCCAGGATATAAGTCTTGGTCAATTCTTCAAAACCCTTTATAAATTCATCATAAACGTTTTGATGTACATAAATGCGCTCGATTCCGCAGCACGACTGTCCTGAATTGAAGAAGGAGCCGTCTACCAGGTTTTCGATCGCGTCGGCCAGGTTCGCGTCCGCACGTACGTATGCAGGATCCTTTCCGCCGAGTTCCAGCCCGCCGACTATAAACCGCTCATTAATGGCTTTCTGCACCGCATGACCGCCTTCCACCGAACCCGTAAATGCCACATAGTCGACCCGCGCGTCGCCAATCACCTGCGCCACCTGGTCGTGACTTAAATGCAGATATTGAAACACACCCTCCGGCAAACCGGCGTACTCGAATGCGGCGGCGTAACGCTCTGCACAAAGGGGTGTCTGCTGTGCATGCTTCAAGATCACCGCATTACCCGACATAATAGCCGGTATCACTGAGTTCACGGACGTCAGATAAGGATAATTCCACGGCGCCACTACGAATACTACACCCAGGGGCTCCCTTTTTACAAATCTTTTAAAGCCAGGAATTTCATCGACTTCCACATCCGCGAGTGCCTTTTCAGCTACGGAAATCATGTAGTTAGCGCGCTCCTGAAACCCGCGGCGGATCTCATTCGCCGTGTAGCGGATCGGCCGCCCCATTTGCCAGGTCAGTTCCAGACCGATTTCCTCTGCATTGTTCAGGAAATACTCCACCGCTTTCCGGCAAATAGCCTCACGTTGCGCCAATGTCGTCTTTTTCCATTCTTTTTGGGCTGTTACCGCTTTTTCCAAAGCAGCTTCCACTGCCTCGGCGTTCGCCAATTCGCGTTCCACATACACGGAGCCGTCGATCGGGCTTATCGTTTTTTGAATCATATTTAAAGTGAGAAAGGGAGGAAAGGGAGGAAAGGGAGGAAGGAGGAAGGGGAACCTGAATGGAGCCTCCTCCATCCTCCCTTTTCTCCATCCTCCTTTATCCCAAATTACAATGGAGTTACATATGCCGAAGTAATACCGCCGTCAACGAGGAAGTCGGTGCCGGTAACGAACGATGCCTCATCCGAAGCGAGGAACAATGCAGCGTAAGCCATTTCTTTGGCTTCGCCGAAACGGCCCATCGGGATGTGTACCAGGCGACGTTGTTTCTTTTCTTCGGTATTCAAAAACTTCATCAGCAGCTCCGTTCGCAATGGGCCCGGGCACAATGCATTCACACGGATGTTCTCACGTGCGTGGATGACCGCGAGCTCACGCGTAAGCGCGAGAACCGCTCCTTTGCTCGCCGTATAAGCCACCTGCGGCGTAGCGGCACCCAAAATAGCTACAAATGAAGCGGTATTAATGATCGAGCCGCCCCCTGCACGCTTCAATGCCGGTATACCATATTTGCAGCCCAGGAAAACGCCTTTTGCATTGATGTTCATTGTCAGGTCCCAGATCGCTTCTTCTGTGGTAACGGCGTTATCATCGTCGCTGTGCATGATCCCCGCGTTATTGAAAAGGATATTCAGTTTTCCGAATTTTTCTTCGGTAAATGCCACAGCCGCTTCGCAGTCCGCTGCTTTAGAAACATCCGAATGTAGAAAGTAAGCCTCTCCGCCGTTTTTCACGATCTCATCGGCAGTCTCCTGACCAGCGGCGTCGTTCACATCCGTCACGATGATCTTAGCTCCTTCTTGGGCAAATAAAATAGCAGTTTCACGACCGATTCCGCCGCTTCCACCTGTAATAAGCGCGACTTTGTTTTCTAAGCGCATGGGGTTTGATTGGTTATGTTTTTTTGGATAGTAACGAGTGATTAAATCTGTTCAAAATACCGCTTCCGCTCCCAGTCTGTCACGGACGTATCATATGCCCGTTGCTCGGTTTTGAAAAAATGCGTGTAATGCTCCACCACTTCCTCGCCGAATACCTCTTTGGCAAACGCGCTGTTTTCGAACAGTGTAACGGATTCCGCGAGCGTGTAGGGTACGCGAGGCAAATGCGCGGCGGCATAAATATCGCCGATAAAGCATTCGGGCGGTTCAATACGGTTCCGGATGCCGTCGAGGCCCGAGGCCAGTGACGCCGCAAATGCGAGGTAGGGATTACAATCGGCCCCGGGAATTCGGCATTCGATCCGCAGACTGGCTCCGTTGCCTACGACCCGGAAACCGGCTGTGCGGTTATCATAGCTCCACGCAAGCCGCGTAGGTGCCCAGGAGCCGTCAACGAAACGTTTATAGGAATTAACGGTCGGTGCGTAGAACGGCATTACGTCCGGCACATGTTTGATCCAGCCGCCGAGGAACCAGCGGAAAATATCGGAGCCTTTCACCGGCCCGAACTGCTGGTCGCCGTCGAAGATATTCTTGCCGTCTTTCCACAGACTCATGTGAATATGACTGCTCGAACCCGCCTGATCAGTTGCGAATTTGGCCATGAACGTTACGGAAAGACCCATTGCATCGGCCACTTCCTTCATGCATTGCTTGTACACAATATGGTTGTCCGCCATCGAGAGCACGTCGGCATATTTCACGTTCAGTTCGTGCTGCCCCAGCCCCCATTCGCCTTTGGAAGTCTCGACCGCAATACCCGAATTTTTTAAATATCTACGGACCGCCGAAGTATACTTTTCGTTCCGCGTGCCCTGCATAATATGGTAATCTTCTAGGTAATATCCCGCCGGACTCAGGTTCTGGTAGTTTTGCTGAAATGCCTGCTTATAGCTGTTTTCGAGCAGGTAATATTCCAATTCGGAGGCTGCGAAGCATTCGACGCCGTCGCTCGCGAGCGAGGCCAGTTGTTTTTTTAACAGTGACCTCGGCGCAATCGATTCCAGCTGGTGCGACTTGTCGTTATGTACGTCGCAAATCACCAATGCGGTTTTATCGAGCCAATCGGCGATGCGCAGGGTAGCAAGGTCGGGTACCAGATGGAAATCGCCGTAACCGAGCTCCCAGTTGGCATACCGGTAGCCGGGTACCGGGTCCATGGCCATGTCGGTCGTGAGCAGATAATTGCAGCCGTGCGTGCCCGATTTAGCTACCGAATCGAGGAAATAATCGGCGTCTACGCGTTTGCCCATGAGCCGGCCGTAATGGTCCGTAAATGCAACTACAACGGTTTCAATCTCCCCTCCCCCAATCTTGCCCGAAAGTTCATCCAGTGTCAGAAATCCTTTTTTACTCATTAGAAAGGGTTGGTTTAGCGCAGTTTATATTATCGCAACTTATCTACTTTGGCATTCATCGGAAATTTCAGCACCACCTTTTTACCGGAAGCTTTTTCCAGCATCGGGGTCAGTATTTTTTGGGCATTCTCCTTAGTCTGGTCGAGAATACCCATGTCCAGAGCCGACTTCTGTATTTGTTTTTCGGCCTGTTTATAAGCCTCCTGCACTAGTTTCGCCTCGTCGGTAAAGGCATATTCAGTATTATAAACCTTTGATTTACTATGGTCTATTTTAAAAACACATAGCTCGGGCTCGGGCATATTGATCACGAGCGTTTCGGCGTCGGAGGTAATATCTTCCATTGAAATTTTGGCTAAATCCACACAACCAATCGCTTCTCCCTGTACGATCAGGATCGCCTTGGCATTGGGCAGCCACATTTTCACAAGTTCCTGCTCCACCACATCCTTGAAGTTGTATTTCACGACTTCGAGCTTACCCATCGAGCTGATCTCCTGCAAAACCACGGTATGCATCGCCTCGACCTTATCTTCCCCGCCGAGCCAATCGGGCATCCAGCTTCCGGTTTTAAAACCCGACCACAATGCGTTAATCCCTGCCAAAAGCAAAATCAGCACTAACAGCCTCACCAGCCATGATATGATGCGCATATCCTATTTTTTAAGTACAAAATCCTCCGCTATTTCCGGCTCCCGGGCCATCCGTTGGGCGATAATGCTCGCCGCAATCAGTTGCAATGCATGGTAAAGCATAATCGGCAGCAGCATTAAACCCGCTTCCGGCCCTGCAAAGAGCACTTTCGACATCACCGCACCTTGCACCAGCGACTTTTTAGAACCGCAAAATACCGCCGTAACCTTATCTTCCCTGTTGAAATGCAGCAAGCCGCTAATAAACGTCAGCAAGAAATAGATCCCGAAAAACAGCGTGAGCATTCCTATCCCTAAAAATACAATTTCTTTTATTCCAAGCGAATCGAAGAGGTGTTCCCCGAACGATTCACAAAAAGAAGTGTAGACGATCAGCAAAATCGACGACTGATCGAAATAGCGGATGTACTTTTTGTGGCGCTCCGCGAAATGCCCCCAGCGACTGTTGAGGGCAATCCCGGCAAATACCGGAAGTAGTACTTGCATGGACAGTTTTCCGACTACCGAAAGCAGATCAAAATGTCCCGGACCGGATGGTCCCGGACTGGATGGTCCTGAGCCGGATTCCAGCACGAGGCCCATCCACAATGGCGTGATGAAAACGCCGATCAAACTCGAAATACTAGCATTGAATATCGCCGCCGGAATATTTCCCCGCGCGATGGATACCATAACTACCGACGACGAAACCGTAGACGGCAGGACGGTCAGAAAAAAGATTGCCAGCCACATCACCTGCCCCTCTTCGCTCTGAAAAAACGACCGGAATGCGAGCGCCAGTACCGGAAAAAGTACAAATGTCGATAAATGCACCATCACATGCAGGCGCCAGTTTACGAGCCCGGCCTTCAACTTTTCGGGACTCAGGCGAAGGCCGTAAAAGAAAAATATGACTGAAACCGCATAGGTTGAAACGGTAGAGAGGTGCAGCGGACTATCCTGCATCCCCGGCGCGGGCCAGAGCCAGGCAAGCAGGATCATGCTGAGTAATGCAAGCATGAAACCGTCCAAACCGGCTTTTTTAGCAGTATCAATAAATTTACGCATATAAAAATCAACAAAGGCCGGCAATAGCGACGCCCAGCCGTTGTTTACAAGAAAAAGGAAAACCGCCAGAAATAAAACCCGGTACAACTATTTATAGTGTCAATTCTTTTCAATTTGGCATTTCGGGTAAAAGAGCAGGCGCCACATCTTTGCACAATGATCTCGGAAGCAACGAATAACAAATCACGACAGACCGCTCACAGCAATACTCGACAACCCATGACAACTCCTGACAAATTACTATTAACGATCATCCTCACGGTTATGAGCTCCCTCCCCGCGACCGCACAATACAAGCTCGTATGGGCCGACGAATTCGATTACGACGGTGCGCCGGACCCGAATGTGTGGCAGCCCGAAAAAGGCTTCACGCGTAACCACGAAGATCAATGGTATCAGGGTGATAATGCCTACTGCAAAGGCGGTTATCTGATTATCGAAGCCAAAAAAGAACGGGTCAAAAACCCGGATTACAAACCCGGCAGCAGTAATTGGAAAGAAAGCCGCGAATACGCTGAATACACCTCGGCGAGCATCATTACCCGTGGCAAAAAGAGCTTTCAATACGGCCGCTTCGAAATGCGGGCCAAAATTGACACGCGCTCAGGCATCTGGCCGGCATTCTGGACGTTGGGGGAAAAAGGAGAATGGCCGGACAATGGCGAAATCGACATTATGGAGTTTTACCGGGGAACGTTGCTCGCAAATCTCGCCTGGGGCTCGAATGAACGCTATAAGCCCATTTGGAATACCAACAAAAAGCAGATCAGTACCTTCAACGACCCGGATTGGTCATCGAAATTCCACGTCTGGCGGATGGATTGGGACGAGAATTCGATCAAAATCTATGTGGATGACATGCTGATGGCCTTGCAAGATCAAGCCAAAGCCATTAATGCCAAAAACAAGGACATTACGCCTTTCAAGCAACCGCATTACATTCTGCTGGGCATGGCATTAGGCGGTGATAATGGCGGTGATTTGTCCAAAACGGAATTTCCCGCCCGCTTTGAAGTGGATTACGTGAGAGTTTACCAAAAACAATAAGGCTTTCCGGCTCTTGGCTATACACCCGTGTCCGAGAGCCTCGACCGCCCCTATCGAAACACTGTTTTCATTATGGTGTCGCCAAGACTGGAACACTCTTTTTGACCTTTTTTGGCGCTTTCTTCCTTCTTCCCCACCAAATCACAAAACCGGTGATAGGCAATGAAGCGCAGACCAGGCTGGCGCAGAACATGAGAATTTTGCCCGGCAAACCCAGGATAGCACCCGTGTGAATGTCGTAATTCATACGGCGCAGCGTGTTAGCAAAGCTGGCTTCACTGTATTTGCCGGTATAGGGTCCCGTCGCATTGATCTTTTTGACCGAATATTGGTCAAAATAATTGTAGTCGACATTATAATAGGTGCCTTCCCGAAAGTTTACGTACGAAAATATCGATTCGGCCTTCTCGGTGGGAAACGAAATATTGAGGGTTGCATATCGGGGGTATTCCTTTTGTAATTGAAACCAGGCCTTGTCCACAGCCTGCATCGGGCCCGCTACCTGAGCTGTGGATACGGTGTCGGAAGGCGGGTTATAATACATATCCGAACCCTGCCCGCCCGTAGCCGTGTAAAGCCCCTGCGAAAACCACTGAAAGCCCCAAACCAAGCCTGTAACCGCCAGGATCACACCGATCGACATAATGTAAAAGCCTAGTACATTGTGCAGGTCATAGTTCTTACGCCGCCAGGCTGCATTCCATTTGATCGAAAACCGCTGTTTGGCAGCCGATTTGTTTTTGGGCCACCAGAGCACCATTCCGCTGATCATCATGAAAAAGAAAACCAGCGTCGCCGAAGCCACGACTGTCTGACCATATTTCTCAGGTAGCCACAGGTAGTAATGACCATGGAGAATGAAATGGAAGAAATCATCATCCTCATTCCAGATATGCTCCAGTTTCCCGGTGTATTGATTAATGTAGGCGACGTAATAATATTCAGGATCGAGGTTGTAAAAACCGACTTGTGCATTACGGTCAGGCGTGTCGTAAAGAACCCCTTTCGCAATTTTACCAGGTAATGCTTTTTTGGCGATCCCGGCGAGTTCCGACGGTGGCAGCACTTTCCCGCCCGTCGGGCCTTTCACGAACATGTAGGGTTGCGTAATCGCTTTGATTTCCTGCTCAAATGCCAGGATACATCCCGTGATGGAAATAATAAACACCATAATGCCCGAGACAAGTCCCAGGTACAGATGTAGCTTTCCGATCAGTTTTTTCATCGCTTCACCGCCAGTTTATCTTATTTAGACTCAATTAAGACTACGAATATAGGGCGTACGATTTTAACTACCAAAAAGGGAGGAAAGGGAAGAAGGGGAGGAAGGTACTTTAATGGGGTGGCGCGAAGGTGAACCTTCGTGACCGCCTATTTGCAGGCCTCCGGCCGGTCCATACCGCTATGGCGCTTCGGTATTGACCGGCCGGAGGCCTGCAAATAGTGCGTACAAATCAGGAGATTTGCACAAACCTATACTAAAAATCGTAGCGGTAAATACCTTCCACTTTGGTCGTCGGCGGCATATGTGCGAGGGTTTTAAGCTGTCCATCGTGCAAGCCGAATACCCAACCGTGCAAATGCAGCTCCTGCCCCTGGTGCCATGCGCCTTGCACAATGCTCGTTTGCGCGAGGTTATGCACCTGCTGGATCACATTCAATTCCACCAGACGGTCGAAACGCTTTTTCTCGTCTTCGATCGCATCCAGCTCGGTCGCAAACTTGTCGTACACGTCTTTGATATTATGCAGCCAGCGGTTAATCAGCCCCAGGTCCTTGTGCATCATCGAGGCCTTCACACCCCCGCATTGGTAGTGCCCAACTACGAGAATATGCCGCACTTTCAGCACCTCCACCGCATATTGCAGCACGCTCAGCATATTCATATCGGTATGCACCACGAGGTTGGCTACATTCCGGTGAACGAACATTTCGCCCGGTTGCGAACCCGTCAGGTCTTCGGCAGGCACGCGGCTGTCGGAGCACCCGATCCAGAGGAAGTCCGGCTTCTGATCTTTGGCCAGGTTATCAAAATACGTATCGTCAACTTCGAGCTGCCTGGCTGCCCAGGATTTGTTGGCGGTTAACAGGCGGTTAATAAGTTCCATTTCGTGATTGATGATTGAAGTAACAAAATAATACAATCTCTCTCAGATTCATTCAAAAGCGTACATCCTTTTAGCAGAAAAAAATCCGTAATTTTGCACTCTTAAAATCCGGAGAGGGTTATAAATAGTGCTATTTACATGATCGGCCAGGGCCAATGCCCGACGCTAACAACCCATATGAAATACAACGAATATAAAAATCTGAGTTACCCGCAAATCGGGGACGAAGTACTGAAATTCTGGAAAGACAAGAAGATCTTTGAAGCGTCGGTAGAAACCCGTGAGGGCGCTCCTACTTTCACATTTTTTGAAGGACCTCCCTCGGCCAATGGCACGCCGGGTATCCACCACGTGATGGCACGGGCGATCAAGGATATTTTCTGCCGGTATAAAACGCTGCAAGGCTTCCAGGTGAAGCGTAAAGGCGGCTGGGACACGCACGGTCTGCCGGTAGAACTACAAGTTGAAAAGGAACTGGGCATTATCAAGGACGATATCGGGAAGAAGATCTCGGTAGCGGATTATAACGAGAAATGCCGCCAGACGGTCATGAAATTCACCGACCAGTGGAATGACCTGACTGAGAAAATGGGTTACTGGGTCGACCTCGACGATCCTTATATTACTTACAAAAGCGAGTACATCGAAAGCCTCTGGTATCTGCTCAAAAAGCTGTATGACAAAGGCTTGCTCTATAAAGGCTACACGATCCAACCCTATTCGCCGGCTGCCGGAACAGGTCTGTCGTCGCACGAACTGAACATGCCTGGCACGTACAAAGACGTGAAGGACACCACCATCGTGGCGATGTTCAAAGTGAAAGATGCATCGAAATGGCCGGTCCTGGCCGACTCGGCGAGCGAAGACATCCGCATTCTCGCCTGGACGACTACTCCCTGGACGCTTCCCGCGAACTCGGCATTGACAGTGGGCGGCAACATTGATTATGTATTGGTTAAAACCTTCAATCCCTACACGCACGAGCCCGTTGCGGTTGTGCTTGCGAAGGATCTGGTAGGCAAATATTTCTCCGAAAAAGGTCACGACGGCGATTTCGAGGGCTACGCGGCGAGCGATAAAAAGGTGCTTCCGTGGACTGTTTTGAATGAGTTCAAAGGCAAGGATCTCGAAGGCATCGAATACGAGCAGCTTCTGCCCTACATACAGCCCGAAACTCCCGCATTCCGCGTCATCCTCGGCGATTTCGTGACTACCGAAGACGGTACCGGGGTAGTACACACCTCTCCTACCTTCGGCGCGGACGACTTCCGGGTAGCGCAGGCGAATGGCATCCCGCCCATTATGGTGAAGGACGAAAACGGCAAAGAAGTGCCTATCGTCGACCGCCAGGGCCGTTTCGTGAAAGAGATCACGGATTATGCAGGCCGTTTTGTAAAACCTGAGTATTACTCGCAAGCTGAGCAGGACGATCCGGAATTCCGCCCGACCGACGTGCTGATCGCCATCAAACTCAAAGAGGAAGGTAAAGCATTTAAAGTTGAAAAGTACGAGCACCCGTACCCGCATTGCTGGCGTACCGATAAGCCGGTGCTTTATTACCCGCTCGATAGCTGGTTTATCCGCACTACGGCGGTGAAAGACCGTTTGGTGGAACTGAACAAAGGCATCAACTGGAAACCCGAAAGCACCGGTACGGGCCGGTTCGGTAACTGGCTCGAAAACCTGGTCGACTGGAACTTGTCGCGCTCGCGCTACTGGGGCACGCCGCTGCCAATCTGGCGGAACGATTATGGTGATGAAGTGTGCATTGGTTCGATCGAAGAACTGAAAGACAAGCTGGAAGAAGCCATTATCTCAGGTCATTTGACCCGCGAGCAGGCGTTGCATAACTCGGATTACCTGCAAAAACTCGAACATGGCGACTACGACCTGCACCGCCCGTACGTAGACGATGTGGTGTTGGTAGGTAAAACCGGCCATATCATGCACCGCGAGCCGGACCTGATCGACGTTTGGTTCGACTCGGGCGCGATGCCGTATGCACAATGGCACTATCCGTTCGAGAATCAGGAAATCTTCAATCAGGCTTATCCCGCCGACTTTATTTCAGAAGGCGTAGACCAAACCCGCGGATGGTTCTTCACATTGCATGCTATTGCGGGCATGTTGTTCGATTCAGTGGCATTCAAAAATGTAGTATCGACTGGTTTGGTACTCGACAAGAATGGCAACAAAATGTCGAAACGCCTCGGTAATGCGGTGGATCCGTTTGCGACGTTGGCACAATACGGTCCCGACGCGACCCGCTGGTATATGATCACCAATGCAGAACCTTGGGATAACCTGAAATTCAACATCGACGGCATCGGCGAAGTGCAGCGCAAATTCTTTGGAACGCTCGTGAACACATACAATTTCTTTGCATTGTATGCGAATTTGGACGGTTACGAATTCCACGAAGCGAATTCGGTGCCCATCGAAAAACGTACCGAGCTGGACCGCTGGATCCTTTCGAAACTGAATACGTTGATCAAAGAAGTAGGCGAGCAATTCGACGATTACAACCCGACCAAAGCGGGCCGTCTCGTACAGGATTTCGTGACGGATCAGCTTTCAAACTGGTACATCCGCCTCAACCGCCGCCGTTTCTGGAACCCGTCGGCTGAACAAGGCTCCGGTTTGACGGACGATAAAGCGGCTGCATACGAAACTTTGCACCACTGTTTGGTAACCGTGGCGCAATTGATGTCGCCTATCGCCCCATTCTTTGGTGAGTGGTTATATAAAAACCTTACAGACAGCGACCGCGAAGCTTCGATCCGGCACAATGCCCCATTTAAATACGACTCGGTGCATTTGACTTACTGGCCAAAAATCGAAGCGGAAGTAGTGGATACCGACCTGGAAGAGGCTATGGATCTCGCGCAGCGTATCAGCTCGCTCGTACACTCGATCCGGAAAGGGCATAAGCTGAAAGTTCGGCAACCATTGTCTAAAATCCTCATCCCGGTTTTGAGCGAAAAAACGAAACGCCAGATCGAGCAAGTGGCTTACATTATTCTTTCGGAGGTGAATGTGAAACATATCGAGTTCGTACATGACGATAGCGGCATTTTGAAGAAGAAAATCAAGCCTAACTTCAAAGCCCTTGGCCCGAAATTCGGACCGAAAATGAAGGAGGTAGCCGCCGCAATTTCTGCTATGGACGAAGCTCAGATCCGCGAGATCGAAGCCAGCAGCGCTATCACGCTCTCGGCAGCCAGCGGCCCGATCGAGATCGCATTGACCGACGTGGAAATCATCGCAGAAGACGTTCCAGGATGGCTCGTAGCCAGCGAAGGCGGCCTCACCGTTGCCCTTGACATCACGGTAACTGAGGATCTGCGCCTGGAAGGCATCGCCCGCGATTTCGTGAACCGCGTCCAGAACCTGCGCAAAGACAGCGGTTTCGAAGTAACTGATAAAATCCGTATCACATTACAAAACAACGACGGCCTGCTCGCCAGCGCAGTAACCGCCAACAAAGACTACATCTGCCAGGAAGTACAAGCCCTGGATCTCGACCTCGTAGGCGACCTGAACGGGGAGGCTACGGAGATTGAGATGGATGAGTTTTTGCTGAAGGTGAAGATTGAGGTGATTGGCTGATGGGACAATTCCGGGCTTATCCATATACAGCTAATGAAGCAACCGGTCACTTTAAGTTCCAAAGTGTGGGTAAGCGCGGCATTATTGACAAAGCAATAGAACTAACCCAGATAGCACCAGACATATACAATCTTGCGTTGCTGGATTTCGATCCAGTAACGCAAGATTATGTTGACGACTCAATCACAGACAACGGTGACATGCCGGAGGTTCTCGCAACCGTAATGGCTGTTATCTTAGATCATCTTTCTCAGTTTCCAAGGAGCAGCATTGTTATAACCGGCAATAGTCCTTCCAGAACTCGTCTCTACAAAATAGCCATTAGTAAGATTGGCGATGACATCAAACATCAACTTAAAATACTTGGTTACCAACGCTCAGGATGGCGGATATTTGAACCAAATCAATCCTATGAAAGTTTTTTGATAGCAAGAAATTTAGTAGATTAGTAAAAACAAGCCGGTTGGAGAAATGAAAGTCCTGGAAGAAAAATTAAATATTCCTGCAAATTTATCACCTCGTAAGACAATCGATAGCTCTTTGCCAAATCTATCCGACCACCCGGTAGTAAAAGCAAAAATAGACCGGGCGCGAAAACTCCTCGAAGAAAACCCCATTCCCGAGCATCTGCTAAGGAACAAATAACACCTTATGCAGCTATCCACCTCCACTGCCATCATCACCGGCGGCGCCTCCGGCCTTGGAGAAGCGACTGCGCGGCTATTTGTAAGTCAGGGCGCAAAAGTTGCTGTTCTTGATTTAAATGAAACGGCCGGACAGGCACTTGAAAGCGAATTCCCCGGGCAGATTAAATTTCTTAAAACCGACGTCACCAGCGAAAGCGAGGTTCAAAACACATTAGATGCTGCATTGCAGATCTTCGGCAGCATTCAAATCGTGGTGAATTGCGCGGGCATTGCGCCTGCACGTAAGATTGTTGGTAAGGTCGACGGCATTTACGGCCCGCATTCATTCGAACTTTTTGAGAAGACTATCCGCATTAACCTGATTGGTACATTCAATGTAATGCGCCTGGCAGCTTTTGCCATGGAAAAGAACGAGCCGAATGCAGAAGGCGAGCGCGGTGTCATTATCAACACGGCATCGGTGGCTGCCTATGACGGGCAAATGGGCCAGGTCGCCTATGCGGCCAGTAAAGGCGGCATTGTGAGCATGACGTTACCGGTGGCACGCGATTTGGCAAAATCCGGCATTCGTGTGATGGCTATCGCCCCCGGACTTTTCGAAACGCCATTATTGATGGGGCTGCCGGAAGAAGCCCGAATATCGTTGGGACAACAGATTCCTTTCCCTTCCAGGCTCGGAAAGCCTTCGGAATATGCATTACTCGCCAAATCCATTGTGGAAAACCCGATGCTGAACGGCGAGGTGATCCGCCTGGATGGCGCGATCAGAATGGCCCCCAGATAGTTGAAAACTTGGCGGTTATGAAAGGAAACTACTTCTTTAAATGGCTATTCCTGACGGTATTGTCCGTCAGTGTCCTCCATTTTCGCGAAAGCAATTCCCTTGGACATTGCCAGACTGAGCAGCTATTCTCCGCGCATAACATTGTTCAAAAGCGCATCCCAGGTTTCGAGTATTGCCAAAAGCTTTCCAAAGCTCGTGCCGCAGGCTCTGTTTACTTCAAAAACCCACAACACTGCAGGCTCGCCGATCTTTCCAATTCACTAACCGCTTTCAGACATCCCGAGTTTTCGTTTAATCAGGCTCTTGCTGAACTTCACGTTCAAAATCAACATTTCCGGAGCCGTTCACTTTCATCCGACGACCATTCCATTTCCCATTCTTAACCCGGCCTCTGCATTTCGCAGGTGCCTGTGTTTTATGCGCAAAACGCGCATCCGGGCTGTGCTATGCGCACAAGCCTCTACACCTTATTAAAGTCAAATAGGAAATGGGAGTCAAACGCATGATTTTCTTCCTGCGAAAATGGCTTCTGCGGATCGCAATTTCGTTCATGCTCGGTTTTTCGAATGCCATTAATCAGGATACGAAGAGCATCGACGATACTTCTTTCAAAATGGAAGAAACAACCAAAAAATGAATGGAACTGAGGAATCAGACCAAACTGATTCCCAGCTTTCTGTAAACATCAAACTCCCCTATATCAGGGTCTTTGTCCGTAACAATCACCGATAACCGCTCCGTCGGGCAAACATAGTAGGCTTCCGCGGTACCGAGCTTTTCAGTCGTTGCCAATGCGATCACTTCCTTGGAGGACTCGATCATCGTCCGTTTGACTTCGCTTTCTTCAAAGTCAGGTCCGGTTACGCCGAGATCCGCATGGATACTGCAAATACCCAGCAGGCAAACATCCGCCCGGAATTTTTTAAAGAACTGAATAGCATCATTGCCGATTGTCACGAACGAGTCTTTCATCAAACGCCCCCCGGCGAACAACACTTCAACGTGCTCGTGCTCTTCCAGGATGGAGGCTATGGGGAAGCTGTTCGTAATGACAGTCAATTTCAGGTCTTTGGGAAGCATTTGGGCAATCAGCATCGCCGACGTACCACCGTCGAATATCACGACCTGACCGTCTTTGAGAAACTGCAACGCTTTCTTTGCAATAATTTGCTTCTGGTCATTATCGTATTTGATCCGGTCGCGAAAATGGTGCGGACCGGGCGAATGCGGCACCGCTCCGCCGCGCACCGATTTGAGCAACCCCTGATCGGCTAACTCCTTGATATCCCTTCTTACCGTATCCTCGGATACATTCAAAAGTGTGCTCAGATGTCCCAGATAGACTTTCTGTTCATGTCCCAGCTGATCCAGTATGATCTGGAAACGTTCTTCTTTTAACATTGGTATCCTGATTATGCCTGCAAATTTAACAAACATTTTAAATTTAATATTGCAAAATATTGCATCAAATAATTACATTTGTTGCAAATTATTGCAAGCATTAATGAACTACATCATGAGAAAATCGATTGCAGTGGACATGGACAATGTTATTGTAGACATTGAAGCTAACTGGATCAACCACTACGAAGCGGCATTTGGCGTAACGGTCACCAAGGAAGCCATGCATGGTATACCGGAAGATCAGGCATTCCCCGACCCCCTGGCAGCGCGGAGCCTCCTCTACAAACCCGGCTTTTTCCGTTACGCACCGCTGATACCCGGCGCTCAGGAGGCCATTATCAAATTACAGGAAAATTACGACGTCTACATCGTATCGGCAGCCATGGAATTTCCCAATTCGCTCCCCGAGAAGTATGACTGGCTCGCCGAGCATTTCCCGTCCATCACTTGGAGAAACATCATTTTCTGCGGCGATAAAAGTGTCATTAACACCGACTATCTCATCGACGACCACTTCAAAAACCTGGATTTTCACAAAGGCAAGCCTATCTTATTCACCGCAGGGCATAACAGAGGAGTAGAGAGGCATACGCGTGTGAATAGCTGGGAAGAGGTATTGGAGCTGCTCGAAAAATTAGAGGAGCCTTAGCAAATTATTGCACAATCTTGATAATCGTCTGCGTAACATCATTGATTGTCTTCGCCCGAATTAATCCGGCCTTTTTGATCACGATGTTTCTGTCAGCGGTAAAAAGACGTGTTGGTCTGATGAAGCTATTTACCGGCAATGTTCCGTTCAAAAAATCATTTACCAGCAATGGAATAGCAAAAATGTCCTTGGAGCTTTGCGAGGTGATTTGGCATAACAACAGATCATCGCCTGGCAAATCGGCTAGTACAAGGGCTGGCCGCCGTTTCGAGCAGCACAAGTCAGAGAATGGGAACGGTATAACTACAACTTCGCCTTTTACAAATTTTGCCATGCTTCATCCTCCTCGTCAGTCAGCCAGTCCTTTTCAAGGTACTTCTGGCTGGCATAGTGTGTTAATATGTAGTTCTGTTCAACGCTTTCGTCTACGGATTCTTCGACAGTGAACGCAATTATCTCCACCTGCTTTCCCACGAAAGAAGCAGGCACCACCAGTGAAACACGGGTATTTTCCGGCGTAATCATTGTTTTGATCATGAGATAGTTGACAAGCGTTGAATAAATTTAAACAATTATCTGCATTTCACAATCTTAAAGTCTGGCTCACGCCTGCTCCTGCACCCGTGCCTTCAACTGCATCAATTCATCCCGTAGCCTCGCAGCTTCGAGGAAGTCAAGATCCTTCGCAGCAGCTTCCATTTTTCGTTGGGTTTCGGCCATGAGCTTTTGCAGATCGGTTTTACCCATATATTGAACGACCGGGTCAGCGGCAATGCGCACTTCTTCCGGTTCCACGTACACTTTGCGGACTTTGGAATCCGCTACCGAAGTCTGCTCCATAATGGCTTCTTTGGATTTGCGGACGGTTTTCGGCGTGATGCCGTTGGCAAGGTTATAATCCATTTGAATGCTGCGGCGGCGGTTGGTTTCGTCGATCGCGAGTTGCATCGAGCCGGTGATAGTATCGGCATACATAATTACCTTCCCACGGTCGTTACGCGCCGCACGGCCGATGGTCTGGATCATCGAGCGGGTATCACGCAGGAAGCCCTCTTTATCAGCGTCCATAATGGCAACGAGCGATACTTCGGGCAAGTCGAGACCTTCACGAAGAAGGTTAACCCCCACCAGTACATCGAAAAGGCCCAAACGAAGCTCGCGAAGAATTTCTACCCGGTCGAGCGCCTTTACTTCCGAGTGAATATAACGGCATTTAATGCCGACGCGGTCCAGGTATTTGCTGAGCTCTTCCGCCATCCGCTTGGTCAAAGTAGTGACCAAAATGCGATCACCCAGCTTAATGCGTTCGGTAATTTCTTCCAGCAGGTCGTCTATCTGGTTCAGACTTGGCCTTACTTCGATTTCAGGGTCCAGCAGGCCGGTAGGACGGATAATCTGCTCAACTACCACACCTTCCGACTTCCGCAACTCATAATCCGCAGGCGTCGCGCTCACAAAAATGGTTTGCGGCGTCATGTCTTCGAATTCCTGAAAAGTTAACGGCCTGTTGTCCAATGCCGACGGCAAACGGAAACCATATTCCACCAATGCCTCCTTGCGCGAGCGGTCACCGCCCCACATGGCACGGATCTGCGGCATTGTCACGTGGCTTTCGTCAACTACCATCAGGAAATCTTCCGGGAAATAATCGAGCAGACAGAATGGCCGCTGACCGGGCAACCGTCTATCAAAATACCTTGAATAGTTCTCAATACCAGAGCAATAGCCTAGCTCCCGCATCATTTCCATATCAAATTCGGTCCGCTCCTTCACGCGCTCGGCTTCGGCAAGTCTGCCTTCGGCGATAAAGTACTTGATCTGCGTCTGCAGGTCGTCCTGGATCTCTTTAATAGATTGGTTCAACACGTCGCGACCAGTCACAAACAGGTTCGCCGGGAATATGGCTATTGCTTTTTCAGACGATAGTTTCTTTCCCGTTTCCGGCTCGATACGCTGAATTTCCTCGATTTCATCCCCAAAAAAGATAAAACGGTAAGCGAAATCCGCATAACCCGGGAATACATCGACCGTGTCACCCTTCACACGGAAAGTACCGCGGTTGAACTCCACTTCCGTCCGGCTGTAAAGGATTTCCACCAGCCTGAACAGAAACTGGTTACGGCTCACAATATCTCCGAGTTTAGCGCTTACAATGCTCTTTTTGTATTCCAATGGGTTACCCGCACCATAAATACACGAAACCGACGCCACCACGATCACATCCCGGCGCCCGCTCATCAGCGACGAAACCGTGTGCAAACGTAGCTTCTCAATCTCCTGATTGATCATCAGGTCTTTTTCAATGTAGGTATTGGTGCTGGAAATAAATGCCTCCGGCTGGTAGTAGTCATAGTAGCTGATAAAATACTCGACGGCATTGTTTGGGAAAAACTGCTTGAACTCGCCGTAAAGCTGCGCGGCCAACGTTTTATTGTGGCTCAATACGAGCGTCGGCTTATTCACGCGTGCCACCACATTGGCTACTGTAAATGTCTTTCCGGAACCGGTCACCCCAAGTAAAGTCTGGGCGGGCTCTCCGTTTTCAATTCCTTGTACTAATTGGTTGATGGCCTCCGGCTGATCGCCCGTCGGCTGGTATTGTGAAGTGAGTTCGAAGTTCATAGCAGGTCGTGAAGCAATATAAAAGGAACGCATTTCAAAGATAGATTAGTTTCTTTGAAATGCGTTCCCGATTGTGGACGCCAAACGCCCAGGTCCGATTTCTTATGCCTGCTTTTGCAAAAGCTCCTGCGCGTTTTCGACCGCTTTCTTCTCTTTCCAATGCTGCCAGTCGAGGCCGAGCAGTTTAGTCATGCTTTTATCTACAAACTGATGCCGAACGAGGTTCATACCGCCGCGGACTGCCGTAAAAATAGAGTTGTTCGCACGCAAAGCCAGACTGAAACCGCCATCGACATAGCGGATATAATGCCACCAAAGCGAAGGAATGAAGATCGTTTCGCCATGGTAAAGGATCGTTTCATAGCCGGTAGCCCCTTTCAGTGCCGGGAATTTTTCGTAATCCGGTTTGAGCGGGTCCACTTTGCTCATCACCGTGAACGGGTGATGGTACAAGCGGCGGCTTTCCTCAGGAGAGAACAAAATAAGTTGCTTGCGGGTCTGGAACTGCGTCAGGAACACGTTCGAGCAGTCCATGTCATAATGCAGGTTGGTTATTGAGCCCTCGCCTCCGAAAAATACAAATTTGTAGGACTTCAAAAAGCCATCCATGATCGTCGGGAAACGGATATCGTCCGCCAGTTCAGGAATCTTCTTGAAAATGTCGAAAAGAAAAATACGAAGGTCGGTAGGCCCTTTTTCGATGAGGCTCAGGTAATCCCCAAACTTCATAGTCTTGGCGATCTGGAAGTATTTGTCAGCGTCGTGAATGTGGTTGTCCACCAAAGGCACATCCAGGTTACCATGGTTTTCCCGCAGCCATTCAAACGTCCATTTCTGAACCGCAGGCCAATCTTTTGCCAGATCGGTAAACACCACCGGGCGACTTGGTTTTAAGTAATTTTCGATGAATTCTTCGCGCGTAAGTCCGGTGCGCTTCTCTATTGGCACTAATTTCATAGCAAGAAACTGAGTAGGTAATCGACTATTTAATGGAATACCGTTACATTTTCAACTATAACGGGAGGATAACGGCCAGAGTTTAAAACCCTTCGAAATATCCGGTCAAATGTATTAAACAGATCGCAAAAATATAAATTTCACAAAATATAATAAAAACATACCCTTAATACAGATAGACTAAATAGGTTACGCATGAAATATTTCACAATACTTCCTTCCGCTGACCTTGCCCGGTATGTCCGGTTCTTCTGGGTGCTGGAACATAACCTGACCGACAATGAGCCCTACTTTCATAAAACAATGGCCGACGGCTGCGCGGAAATGGTATTTCATTTCAAAGGCCGCTTCGACGAAATACTGAAAACCGACGAATCGGAGCTTTCCTTTCGCTCGGGCATTCACGGGCAGTCGCAGTCCTTCCGCCGGTTCCGCATCGGCGAAGATTTCGGGATTTTCGGAGTGTATCTCTACCCTTTTGCCATTCCGGCGCTTTTTGGGGTTACCGCTACCGAACTCAGTAATCAAATGCCAGACCTTGCTACATTTCTGGGTCAAATTGGGACCGAATTGGAAGAGCGTGTCATGCTCGCGGCCGACCATACGGAGCGTATTCATATAGTTTCAGAATTTTTAAGGAAACGCATTCGCATTCATGAAGTGCACGAGCCAGCAGTTTTCTCGGTGATCAGCAGCGTGATCCGCTCCAACGGCCTGGCTAAAATCCCGGACCTTGCAGCACAGAGTTTCCTCTCTACCCGGCAATTTGAACGGAGATTTCTGGCATTCTCCGGTTTCACGCCCAAGCTGTTCAGCCGCATTATCCGGTTCCATGCTGCCCTCAATGAATATGGTAACAAGGATAAATCGCTCACGGAAATCGCTTACGAATGCGGGTACTATGACCAGTCGCATTTCATCCATGATTTCAAGGCATTTTCCGGCGATCACCCGAAAACCTATTTTTCCGGCAATGCGGAGGGCATGGGTTACCGCGATGTATGATGTCGTTTTTTTCCAATTCCAGGGCTGATGGCCAGGTTACTTTTGTTTAAACCAAAAGCAAAAAAGACATGAGCAATGTAAAAATCCCGAATGGCCATCAGGCCGTAATCCCCTACCTGATGCTGGACAGCGCTGTGCGCTTCAAGGAATTTACTACCAAAGTATTCAACGGCACCATTTCCGCTACACACTATCAGGAAGATGCCCCCGACATGATCAAACATTCCGAAGTTTCTATCAACGGAAGCGTCATCATGTTCTGCGACGCGCGTCCCGAATGGCCCGCACAGCCGGCAAACTTATTCGTGTATGTAGAAAATGCGGATGACAGTTATCAAAAGGCGCTCGACGCCGGCGGGTCGAGCGTAATGCCTCCCGCCGATCAGGATTACGGCCGGAGCTGCGGCGTGTCGGATCCGTGCGGCAATACCTGGTGGATTACTTCCGTTATTTGATCAAATGCCGTCTTAATACCTATATTTAGCGCATTAAGACGGCATTTTTTCTATGATCAATTATAACAACAAAGTATTCGTACCATTGTCCAATTCCGAGAACGGCGAGGTGGATTTGGGCATGCAATTTGTATATCAACAAACGGGTAATATCGTCACGTCCACGTACACGGGTGGGCGCATTCGCAGCGGGCACCTGATCGCGCTCGTGGACGAGCAGGGGAACCTGGATATGCGCTACCACCAGGTGAACGATCAGGGCGAGATCACGACGGGAATCTGCAAATCGACACCCGAGCAACTTCCGAACGGCAAAATCCGTATGCATGAAAAATGGCAATGGACTTCCGGCGACCGTTCGGAAGGAGAATCGTTGCTGGAAGAACTGTGATATTTCATCCTAACTAAAACAGAAATGCGATTCCAACTTACATTGTGGATTGTCCTTGCCACTTTCGCCGGCCAGGTATCCGCTCAAACTTCCAAAATCGTTTCCGGCTCCACGAAATTCAGTGTCAAATTCATTCTCGGCACTTGCAACGGCACGTTCGACGCTCCGCGCGGCGAGGCCGTTTTTAATGAGAAAAATCCGGAAAATGCTTCATTCGATGTCAGGATCGCGGCTAATACTTTCAAAACCAACAACAACACGCGGGATAAGGATATGAAAAGCGACAAGTATTTCTGGGTCGAGAAATATCCTGATATCCATTTCAAATCGTCCAAAGTCGAGAAGAAAGGTGACAAATACCAGGCTACCGGCACATTAACCATGCGCGACGTTTCCAGGACCGTCACGCTTCCCTTTGACGCCAAAAAGAATAACGACGGCGGTTACTCGCTCACGAGCACTTTCGATATCAACCGTCTAGACTACAAAATCGGCGAAAAAGACTGGAAGCTGAAAGACATCGTCACGGTCAATCTGCAAGCGACAATTAAGTAGCTCGAAACGTTACGCCTGGTTGTGACTGGTCAGGTGTGGTCAGGCATAGTCACGTATAGCCCGGCGCATTCACGTATTTCCGCATCACGAAGCCATTTTCATGGCCTATTTTCTCATTCAAAAAATAATTTTATTTTAATTGTAATTAGTCTAAATAATATTTTCCTTTGCGATTATAATTAGTCCAATTAAATTTTTCCGTGAGATATTCTTTTACCATCACCCTGATATTGCTGGTAATGAGTCGCCTGATGGCTCAGGATGGCGGCGACCCTGCCATGGCCGGTCGGGAACTCTCGGACTCGTTATCGCTTAACGAAGTAGTGATTACCGGCCAATCTGAGCCGCAATCACTTCGGCATTCGGTATACCAGGTGCGTACGATCGACAGCGAACGCATTCGCCTGCGCGGCGCGACTAATTTGCAGACAATTCTCAATACCGAGCTCGGGATACGATTTTCAAATGATTTGACGCTCGGCACCAGCGATATTCAGTTAATGGGCATGTCGGGGCAAGGTGTTAAAATCCTCCTCGATGGCATTCCGATGGTCGACCGCGGCAGCACGCGAGAGAGCCTGGGGCAGATCGATATCAATACTGTCGAACGCATCGAGATCGTCGAAGGCCCGATGTCGGTCATCTATGGCACCGATGCGCTGGCAGGGGTGATCAATATCATTACCAAGAAGGGGCATAGCGGCCACTCTCTCTCTGTCAATGCACGGATACAGGAAGAAACCGCCGGCAATGAATACAACGCGTTAACCAAAGAAGGCACGCACAATCAAGGCGTGGGCCTTACCTGGCAAAATGAACATTTACAGTTCTCCGGCAATGTAACAAGGAACAATTTCGGCGGCTGGCAGGGAGCCTCCACCGGCCGCAAAAAGGACTGGATGCCCAAGGACCAAATGCTTTATACTGCCAGCACCCGCTTTACCCGCAACCGATGGAATGTCTGGTACCGCTTCAACGGCACCGATGAAACGATCAAAGACCTCGGCAACCGGAACCCGAACACGGGCATTGCCTCCGATCAGGACTACATTACCAAACGCTGGTTTCACCAGGTTCAATCAGAAATCAGGCCGAATGACAAGTTGAACATTACCGCGATTGGCTCCTATACCGATTATTCCCGCAGGACCCTGAGCACAAATGTCGATATCAACGACCACCGTACGCTCTCTTTGGAACCAGGCTCGCAGGATAAGTCGATTTTCAAAACTGCATTTTTCCGCGGGACTGCCTTTTATAAAGCCAGCGACCACCTTTCGGTTTTGGCCGGGGTCGATTTTTCGAGTAATAATGCATCCGGGGCACGCATTTCCGGTACTCCGACCATTAATGAATATGCATTGTTCGTAGCACCGGAAATCTGCTTCGGACAGTTTTTCAAACTCACGCCTGGTTTGCGGTTTCTAAAAAACTCGGTGTACGATGCCCCTCCGGCGATTCCCTCATTAAACGGCAAACTCACTTTGAGCAAATCGCTGGATTTCCGCTTCGGGTATGCGCGCGGATTCCGCTCACCTGCGTTACGAGAGCTGTATTTCGATTTTCATGACACTTCACATTCCATTAATGGCAACGTCAACCTGAATGCGGAGTATTCCAACAGCTTCAACGCTTTTCTCGTGTGGCAGGCCGTCAGCCGCGAAGGGCTGCGCATTAGCTCCACGCTCGGCGGTTTCTATAATATATTCCACGACCTGATCGACACCGGCATTGACCCGAACGACCGCACGCAGACTACCTACCTGAACATCCATTTATTTAAAACCACCGGCTTTTCCCTTGAAAACAAGTTGTTCTGGAAAAACCTGCAAGCCACACTAGGCGCCACTTACATTGGCCGCTACAACGAGTTTTCCCAAGCTCCACAAGATTTTGGCTCCCTACCTGAGTTTATGTGGTCAACCGAAGTCAATGCAAACGTGCTTTACACTTTCAAAAAAGCCGGTGCGAGCATTAATTTATTCTACAAATTTTCCGGGAAACGCCCTATTTATGAAAGTGTCGATCAGGTCAATATCCACCTCGCCGAAACCGAGGGCTTTCACATGGCCGACCTCACGCTCAGCAAAGCCCTGGGCAAATACGTGAATCTCCTGGGAGGCATTAAAAACCTTTTCGACGTGACTAACCTGCGGAATACCTCCACCGACACCGGCGCCCACAGCACAGGCGGTCCGGTTCCCATGTCGTTCGGCCGGTCGTATTTCCTCGGCCTCAGTTTTCAATGGACAAAGCTTTAACAATCAAAATACCCTTTCATTATAACTCCAATAACTATGAAAAAAATAGTCCGGTCGCTACTACTGGTTGCATTCCTGGGAACATTCAATGCTTGCAGCGACGACGAGCCACCACTACCGGATAACCTGGCAGCCTTCGAAGCGACCGAAAAAGGTTTTGAAGGGGAAGAAACCGAGATCAAGATTTCGCTTACGAGAGCGGTCGACGCTGCCACATCTGTTTCGGTGACATTAACCCCCACACAGCTTACTTACGATACAGAGTTTACCACCACTCCTGCGGCAGCCAACAACACCATCACCTTGTCGGTACCTGCCGGACAGTCGTCTGTTTCATTCAAAGTGAACAAAAAATCGGGTGTGCTCCTGGATGGCGACGAGAGTATCGCATTCAAAATTGCCTCAGTGGGCACACCAGTGCTGGTTGGCACCAATTCCGCACTGAAACTGAGCTTCAAAGCGATCATTTCCGAAGGCACCAGCATTCAGCTGAATGGTATAGCGGGCTCCGAAGCCGGTAGCAGCGCCGCCAATTCGGTGTTCCTCGACCTTAGCACCAGCGTGCAAACCCCCGTGCTGCGCAGCAGCTGGGATCTTGGGTTTTACAATGGCTCCGATTTCCGCGTGACCATCAACGGCACCAATGGCGCTTCGGCATTAGCTATTAATAAAACAGATATCAATGCCGTTTCCGACAAGGATTTCAAAACGGATTCACTGGCTGTCGGCCAGGGAGTTGGTAAACTCTCGCTCGTAGACGATGCCGCCGGCGACATTACCAAAACGGTAATTGCCGCAGTATCGGCCACTGATGCTGACAACAAAGTGTATATTCTTAACCGCAAAGGCGGATCGATGGACGTTCTTCCGGTGGCAGATCTGTACAAAATACGTATTCTGCGCAAAGGATCGGGTTACACATTGCAATACGCCAAAGTGAACGACACCACTTTCAAAACCATCGACATTACCAAGGATGCTGCCTATAACTTTGAATTTGTTTCCCTCGAAAAAGGGGCGACCGTCGACGTTGAGCCTGCCAAAGAGCGTTGGGACCTGAAATGGGGTTACAGGATGTATTTCACCAATTTCGGTTCCGGGCTCATTCCATACGGTTTCTCCGACCTGGTGTTCACCAATAATCTCGGCGGCGTGGAAGCGGCGGAAGTACTCACCACCACTGCTACTTACGATGCATTTGCTGAAAGCAATCTTACGGGCATCACCTTCAGCAAAGCTGCGGATGTAATCGGCTCGAAATGGCGGGTTACGCAAGGCACAATCGGCGTTAAAACCGATCGTTTTTACCTTATCAAAGATCCTGCCGGCAATATTTACAAGCTGAAATTCATCAGTTTCCATGCCAGCGACGGCGGCGAGCGCGGCAAACCTAAATTGGAATACAAACTTGTGAAGAAAGGGGCCTGATTATGCTATTGAAATCCATCATCCTCTCGGCATGCACGCTCGTTGCATTGCCGCAAACCACAACGCCTGTTCATGAGATGCATTTCACAGCCGTTGCTAATCCGGAGATCACGGTGATCAAAGATTTGAATGCGAATACCAAGTCTTACGTTTATTTCAGCCTGGCTACCGGCAAGGAGGTACCTGCCACCAATGCCAGGACAAAAAACTGGGACATTGCATTCAGCAAAACTACGATTGCCACCAACAGCGGCACCAGCGGTCCGGGCGAGGGCGGCGCAATTGTCCTCGAAAAGCCATTTGACCAGGTAAGCGAAGCCCCCAAAGACGGCTATAAAATGGATGGCGACGCAGGTTTCGCTATTCCCGGCGGGAGCGGCAACAGCTGGTACAAGTACGACATGAGCGTCCACGCGATCCTGCCGATTCCGGGCAGGACGCTGCTCGTCAAAACCGCCAACGGTAAAGTCGCCAAAGTGGAGATTATCAGCTACTACAAAGGCGCGCCGGAAGATGTGCCTACCGAAGAATCGAGCTACTACACTTTCAGGTACGCGATTGCGGAAGAGGACGGAAAGTTTTAGGCTTTGAGTTTTAGGTTTATAGTTAAAAGTTAAAGCCCTGCGGTAAATGAAACCGGAGGGCTTTGATTTTGCTATTTTATGTATTTCCAATTCCTCACCTTGCCTTCCGCGAGCCATTCAAGCGCCTGGGTGATCCGCTTCGAGCGCGTGGCTTCGGTTTTGGCATCTTCGAACCATTCGACATATTCCTTTTTATTGGAATAGCTGAACCCCTCAAAAACCTTCTTTGCGGCTGCATTGCCGGCCAAGGCTTCGGTAACATAGGCGGGAACGACCAGTTCCTTCGTTTCCGGCGGTTTGTTATCCTTTTTCAGTTTTACGCCGCTATCGATCAGGCGCATGGCTTCGAGGATAAACCCGCGCAAATGTTCCTCCGCCGGAAGATCTTCGATACGGGCAATTTTCCCGAGACTGCCCATTCCTACCCGCTCCCCATTCACCGCGAGCAGATTATTCGGATCACTCAGACGTGATTCCAGCCAGAAGCCGAATGCACAATGTTGTTTGAAAGAAGCCATGCTGCACAGGATGCTTCCCTTGTATTCAAAATGAGGAAAGCTCCATTTCATCGTCTCCTTCACCTCCGGGCATGTCTCATGCACGAACGCACGAAGATATTCGAGGATGGGAATCGCGAAGCTGGCAGATTTGACTATATAAGCGTCAATACGTGGGTCGGTGTGACTCATTGTTTTTCGAGTATTCCTTTCAGATTGGTTAATCCTTCCTGGAAATCTTTTCCGACAGATTCATCCATATTTAAAAAAGGAAGCATGACATTCATCGGAATGGGCATTTTACCTGTAAACCCCCAACGGACACGAGTGGACGTCGAGTCGATACCCTCGGTGATCATATATGCGTCGCTGGTACTCTCAAACGGTTTCAGGAAGCGCAGCTGGGTATCGATGCGATTTCCTTCGTCAATTTTAGTAATTTCCTGTTCGCCTTTTCCGACCTCATCGTTACCGTCCCACATCGATACGAAGCCCACAGTACCGTCCGTACCGGAGAAGGTCTTGATCATCTTGGGATCTTTGCGTCCCCAGACACTCCAGTCGTTCTGTTTTTTGAGGGATTTCAGGTATTCAAAAACCTCGGCTTTGGGTTTGTTCACGACGATCTCACGCTCAACGGCATAGTCTTTCGGCATGATGAAAGCGGCAATCAGGACGAGCGCAATGAGTCCAAGGATAATGTAGAGCACTTTTTTCATAAGGGGGGTACTTTTTGGTGAATAATTAAACCTGTACTTGACTTCATCAAGATCTTCGATCAATTCGGTATTGGTCATTCCGGCCTTTTCCAATACGCGGATAGACGCGGTATTGTTGACATTCACAAATGCGATCACATCCCTGGCTTTCAGCACATTTTTGGAAAAGCGGATCAGGCCCCTGGCAATTTCCGTTGCTACCCCTTTCCCCCAGTACTCCTCCATAACCCGGTATCCGATCTCGATAGCCGATCCGATCTTATCCAGCTTGGCCGCCCCCACCAACTCACCCGAAAACCTGTCTTCGATCAGATATCTGCCCAGGTACGTATCCATCCCGTACTCTTCCAGGAAGCTTTTGAGCATGTCGTCCGACTCCTCGCGGGTAAGCGAATAACCGGTGACATATTTCATCACATTGGCATTATTGCTTAGCCTGAAATACTTGTCACCGTCTCCGGCCGTCATTTTGGTCAGTACAAAATGCTCTGTATAAATAGGTGTAACGACCATTGTAGGCAGCATTGAGCGTTTCGCGTGAATCGGATAGGCTTGTTAATATACACTTTTATTCAGAAAAGGCACATCATTTCCAAGTGTCGGTTTTCATGGGGTTAAGTTCTCTGTTTGAACGGAAAAACACAAGTTTAAAACTCACTATTCATTGCCCCAATTATCCTCGCAAAATAGCGGTTTGGGATTCATTACCAGCTAAATATTTCCCGTTAACGTTCATTAACAATCTTTAAAATTTGCAATCTACATTTGAAACGTTATATTTGGAGTATTGCCCGTTTAGTATCACAATTCCGTTCCAATAGTTCCACTCATTCTTGAATTCATTATAAAAGTATGAATTTTTCAATGACCTGATCATCATCAGCATCATGACAAAAAGAACTTTTGTATTGTTTTTCTGGCTCGCTCAATTCGCCGTTTCGTTGCTCCTGGGGCAACACAGGGCTATTGCGTGTAAAATTGACATCGGAACCGAGGCCTTCTCCCCCTTTGAAATTGCTGAAAAGCCCGGTACCCGGGACATTGTGATAATCGACGATACGATCTGCAAAAATGAGACGATCGTAAGGGCCGATGAAACCAAATGGAATGAGTCCCTTTCCAAACTTTTCAACCGCCGGCATTCTACTTACCGCTTCCTGACGCTCATCTCGCAGGCGGTTCCGCAGTGTGAAATCACCCGGACTTCCAGATATATAAGGGAGTCTACCCAACCACTTTATGCCAGCAATGGAGGCATCAAGCTGCCCGACTATTACAGCTTTCTCCATCGCCTTTGCCCTTTTTGAATTCGCCGCAAGCGTTCTTTAATCCAAAATTTTCGTAGCTGACGGATCGTCTCGCTGTGCGTATACGCGCATGTATGAGCCGCATCCGACATTCATGCTATTCCTTTTGCTGCACGGCATTCCGCGCGGCAAAAGGGCTATTCCTATACCCTTGCATTACCGCCAACCAATTTATACAAACGCATCATGATAAAAGACCTAAAATGGCCGCTCCTTTTAATCGTCAGCATCTTCACTTACAGCTGTGCTTCGAAAAGTGAAACGCTGACAGAGACGAAAGACAGTGTTCCTACCATCCCCGTAACGGAACTCAGGCCCCAGAAAACCGAACTGCACCGCGAATACGTAGGCAATATTCACGCCCTGCGGAACGTCGAAATATATGCCCGTGTGAAGGGTTACCTTGAAGAAGTGTATGTGGACGAGGGTAAAGAAGTCAGAAAAGGACAGGTCCTGTTCCGCATTAATAATGAAGAATATGAAGCCCAGTTGGCCAAAGCGAAGGCTAACCTGCAAAGTGCAATTGCCGAAGCGAAAGGTGCCGAACTGGAAGTGAAGCGCGTGAAACTGCTGGTTGACAAGAATGTAGTTGCAAAAAGCGAGCTCGAAGTCGCGCAGGCAAAACTGGCTGCTGCTAATGCGAAAATCGAAGAAGCAAAGTCCGAGAAATCGAATGCGGCCATTCAACTCGCGCATACGGTAATCAAAGCGCCATTCGACGGCGTAATCGATCGCCTGCCGACCAAAATGGGTAGTCTGATCGACGAAGGCACATTGCTCACCACGCTTTCAGACATCAAAACGGTTTATGCCTATTTCAACGTATCGGAAAACGAATACCTCGAATATGTAAAAGCCCGTGACAAAGCCGCGACCAAACAGGCGGTTGTGGAATTGGAACTGGCCGACGGCTCGTTTTTCAAACACAAAGGTGTGATCGAAACCATGGAAGGCGCATTCGACGAAGGCACCGGCTCCATTGCATTCCGTGCGCGGTTTGCGAACCCGGAAAAGCTGCTCAAACACGGCTCCACCGGCACTATCCGCCTCACCAACACGGTCGAGAATGCGCTCCTGATCCCGCAGCAGGCTGCGTTCGAAATTCAGGACAAAAACTTTGTGTACGTGCTTGGCAAGGATAACAAGGTCAAGACACGCAGTTTTGTGCCGCAATCCCGGCTGTCTACTTTTTATGTTGTAAAATCAGGTCTCGAGCCAGGCGAAACAATTGTTTGCGAAGGGCTTCAATCCCTCCGCGACGGCGCAACGATCAACCCGAAGAACGTCGCTTCCGATACGGCGTCGACCGAAAAAATCGAGCTTAGCGCGCGGTAGTATTCCTTCTATCACCTGAATTGTAGACCATGTTTCAAAAATTCATCGAGCGGCCAGTCTTATCGCTGGTCATCTCCATATTTATTACCCTGCTGGGTATCCTGGCAGTGGTACAATTGCCTGTTTCCCAGTTTCCCGACATTGTTCCGCCATCGGTAGTCGTAACGGCCACCTACACGGGCGCCAACGCGGAAACAGGCGTTGACGCCGTAGCCGTTCCGCTTGAAAAAGCCATTAATGGTGTACCCGGAATGACTTATATGACCAGTGTTTCCGGTAACGACGGCGTAACGACGATCAATATTTCCTTCAACGTAGGCGTCGATCCTGACCTCGCCGCGGTGAACGTCCAGAACCGCGTCCAGACGGTGATCGACGAACTTCCCGAAGAAGTTATCAAGGCCGGTGTAAAGACTGAAAAAGAGGTAAACAGTATGCTCATGTACCTTGATATCATGAGCTCCGATACCGCCGTGGGCGAGGATTTTGTATACAACTTCGCCGATATCAATATCCTCAAAGAGCTGAAAAGAATCGATGGCGTGGGCCGCGCACAGATTATGGGTAGCAAGGACTACTCGATGCGTGTATGGCTCCAGCCCGACCGTATGAACAGCTACAATGTTTCCGCCGACGAGGTGATCCAGGCCATCCGCGACCAGAACGTGGTAGCCGCACCCGGTAAAACCGGCGTGAGTTCCGGCCGTGAAAAGAATGTTTTGCAATATGTATTGAAATATACCGGTAAGCTCTTTGAACCGGCGCAATATGAGAACATCGTCCTGCGCTCAAATCCCGACGGTTCCATTCTAAAACTGAAAGACGTGGCCAAGATCGAGTTCGGTACACTGGAATATGATATGGCTTCCAAATCGAACGGAAGGCCCTCCGCTTCGATCATGATCAAGCAGCGCCCGGGGTCCAATGCCCAGGAGGTTATTCAAAATATCAAGGACAAAGTCGCTGAGCTAAAAAAGACCACATTCCCTCCTGGAATGGACTATTTCGTTTCCTACGACGTTTCCCGCTTCCTGGATGCGTCTATTCATGAGGTAATCCGTACGCTCATTGAAGCATTTATATTGGTAATCCTGATCGTGTATTTGTTCTTGCAAGACTTCCGTTCCACGCTTATCCCGGCCCTGGCGGTGCCGGTGGCGCTCGTGGGTACGTTTGCCTTCATGCAGATGTTCGGGTTCTCCATTAACCTGCTGACGCTTTTCGCATTGGTACTGGCAATTGGTATTGTCGTCGATAATGCCATTGTGGTCGTCGAGGCGGTACACGCCAAGATGGCCGAAAAGCATTTGGACGCGAAGGAAGCGACCATCGAATCGATGAAGGAAATGAGCGGCGCGATCATCGCGATCACGTTGGTGATGTCGGCAGTATTTGTTCCGGTAGCATTTATGTCGGGACCCGTCGGAATCTTCTACCGGCAGTTCTCCATTACCCTCGCGATTTCCATTGTTATTTCCGGGATCAACGCGCTTACGCTCACGCCTGCGTTATGCGCGCTCATGCTGAAAAACACTCACGGCCAACCCGTGAAGAAGAACCCGCTCACCAGGTTTTTCGATGGTTTCAACAAAAGTTATGACGGTCTGCAAAGTGGCTACCGGAAGCTCCTTTCATCCATTGTAAGCCGCCGGATGATCACCATCGGGCTGCTGATCGGATTCTGCGTCGCCACGTTTGGCATTAATACCATCCTTCCAAGCGGCTTTATCCCGACCGAAGACCAGGGGGTGATTAACGTAAACGTCACAACGCCCGTAGGCGCTACCGTAGAGCGGACCGAAGTGGTGTTGGATGAAATTCAAAAGGTCGCCCGAAGCCTGAAACCCGTCGAATCTGCTTCTTCACTATCAGGTTACAGCTTGCTTACTGAATCGGCCGGTTCGTCGTACGGGATGGCGATGATCAACCTGAAACCCTGGGATCAGCGGACAGCTTCGGTCCAGGATGTGATCAAGGAAATGGAGGCCAAAACTAAGCATATTACCGACGCCGAAATCCAGTTTTTCCCGCCTCCTACCGTGCCTGGCTTTGGTAATTCCAGTGGTTTCGAGCTGAGGGTTCAGGACCGCTCGGGTAATGAGGATTTGCAGAAAACAGCCGAAATCACCAACAAATTTGTAAAGGATCTCGCTGCTACTCCCGAAATCGCGGCCGCATTCAGCAGTTTCGACGCCAGCTTCCCGCAATATATGATCCACGTCGATTCCGACATTGCCGCCAAAAAAGGCGTTTCGATAGACGTTGCAATGGGCACGCTCCAAACTATGATCGGTAGCTACTATGCCTCGAACTTCATCCGTTTCGGACAGATGTATAAGGTGATGGTGCAGGCCGATGCGAGCTTCCGCAAAAACCCCGAGGACATTCTCAAATTGTATGTGAAAAACAACCGGGGCGAAATGGTACCGTTCTCAACTTTCATCAAGCTGGAAAGGGTGTACGGCCCGGAATTGCTGACACGCTATAATATGTACACGTCAGCGATGATCAATGGGGATGCGGCGCCGGGTTACAGTAGCGGCGACGCGATCAAAGCCGTCGAGCGCGTGGCGGCAACGAGCTTGCCGAAGGGCTTTACCTACGACTGGTCGGGTATGACGCGGGAGGAAATTCTTTCCGGAAACCAGGCCGTGTTCATCTTCGCAATCTGTCTCATATTCGTGTACCTGCTGCTCGCAGCGCAATATGAAAGCTTCCTGTTGCCGCTGCCGGTTATCCTGTCGCTTCCCACCGGTGTGTTCGGTTCATTCTTGGCGTTGAAATTAATGGGTCTGGAAAACAACATTTACGCCCAGGTTTCACTCGTCATGCTCATTGGCTTGTTGGGTAAAAACGCGATCCTGATTGTGGAATACGCCATTATCCGCCAAAAAGAAGGTCGGACGGTCATAGAAGCCGTGCTGGAAGGCGCCACCGAACGCCTACGCCCGATCCTGATGACTTCTTTTGCATTCGTGGCGGGGCTTATCCCGCTCGTAATGGCGTCCGGTGCCGGCGCGATCGGTAACCGGTCAATCGGCGCCGCCGCGGCGGGAGGTATGCTCATCGGCACCATTTTCGGGGTGATCATCATTCCGGGCTTGTATGTCGTGTTTGCCAGCATGGCCAAAAAGAAAAAGACACCTCCTCCGGTAGTGGCTGCGGAAGAGGAAGCATTGCTGCACTAAGCCCCCTCGAATCCAGTTTCGGCCGCGGGGATGCCCGCGGCCTTTCAAATCAGATTTTATATTGATGAAAAGAAATAAAAAGTTTGCTTCCGGCTTGCTGTTTGGCGCCATCCTGATCTCCGTGACAGGATGTAAACTGACGCAGCCGGTGGAGCAGCGAGCAAAAATCAAAGCCCCGTCAACATTCGTGGGTCAGGCCGACTCGGCGGGTATCGGGGCCTTACAATGGAAGACCTTTTTCAACGACCGTCACCTCGTCGCACTCATCGATACGGCATTGCAGAACAACCTCGACCTGAAAATGGCCGTTCAGCGCATTGAAATGGCGAGGAGCAACATTATGGCGGCCCACGGCGCCATGCTTCCGGTCGTAACCGGCGACGTATCCGGCGGTGGCCGCAAATTTGGCGACTACACTATGGATGGCGTAGGTAACTACGACACCAATTTCTCACAGAACCTCGACGACGACAGACGCTTGCCAGCCCCTTTCTTACCCGATTACTTCCTCGGCTTACGAAGCTCGTGGGAGATAGACATTTGGGGCAAACTCAAAAACCAGAAGAAAGCCGCTTACACCCGTTTCCTGGCAAGCGAAAAAGGCCGCCAGGCGATTATCACCGGCCTCATTGCCGAAATCGCACGCTCGTATTACGAGTTGATGGCGCTCGATACCGAACTGGACATTATCCGGAAGAACATTGCATTGCAGGAGTCGGCCGTGGAAACCATTAAAATCCAGAAGGAAGCAGGTCGCGCGAACGAGCTCGGGGTTCGTCAGCTTACTGCCCAATTGCTCAACACCCGCAGCCTGGAATTTGAAGTACAGCAAAAGATCATTGAAATTGAAAACAATGTAAACCTGCTCACAGGGCGGTTCCCTCAGCCCATCACAAGGAGTACCACGCTGGACCAGGTAATGCCGCCATCCATCAGCGCCGGTATACCTGTGCAAATGTTGCGAAGAAGGCCGGACATTCAGCAGGCACAACTCGACTTGCTTGCCAATTATTCCGAGCAGCAAGCCGCGCAGCTGGCATTTCTGCCTTCTTTGAATATCACCGCATTCCTTGGCTTCAATGCATTTAAAAGCAACCTACTCTTCTCATCCGGCTCACTCGCATATAGCGCGTTGGGCGGGCTCACAGCTCCGCTCGTGAACCGGAAGGCATTAAAAGCGAACCAAAAACGGGCCGAAGCCGCGAGCCTGGAAGCGCTTTATGCCTACAACAAATCGGTCCTAAACGGCTTCCGCGAAGTGAGTACCAGTCTCAAAAAGCTGGAAAACACCCGGCAGATTGGTGATCTGAAAAAACAAGAAGTAGAAGTGCTGCAACAAGCCGTCGCAACTTCGAAAGACCTCTTTTTAACCGGTTACGCCTCTTATCTGGAAGTAATCACTGCGCAACGCAGCGTTTTGCAAGAGGAACTGAATTTGACCAATGTTCAAAAAGAGCAATTTCTGGCATTGGTTGAGTTGTATCGGGCGCTGGGAGGTGGTTGGGAATAACCGTTTTAAATAGTCACATAAAAAAGAGCACGGACATTGCTATCCGTGCTCTTCACATTTATAAGCATTTCAAATGCTACTACTTCTTCTTAGTGCCAGCCAAGCTAGGCTCTTTCGAGATCACGATCAGGTCTGCCAGCATTCTGCCAGTTTCTGTGAGATAGATGTCTTTTTTCTTCTTCGCATCCTTGGGAGCTTCGGCTACTTTTGAATCTGCTTCGTCCTCATCGTCGCCGTCGACATTGTCCTCGCCGAGTTGCTTCATAGCCGCACGTTTCTTTTCAGCTTCGTCGCGTTCAGCTTTGCGTTTAGACTCCTGCAACGAAACGATTTTGTTCTCGCGCGCTTCTTTAAAGTCGTTCAGCGTTTTTACAAGTGTTTTCAGTTCCTCGTCGGTTTTAAGGCGGTGCTTGTATTTGTCGCGAAGCTGCTCAATGACTTTCGGATTGATATTGCTCGTTGCTTCATAACGCGAAGAAGCGATTTGGTCCCAAGGCAATGCGCTCGGTTGTGACCCTTCGCCATACTCATTTACCTTAAATGCAGTAGGCAATTCCAAATCAGGCGTCACACCTTTCAGCTGCGTGCTGCTGCCGTTAATGCGGTAGAATTTCGCAACGGTCAGTTTCACTTGTCCAAGCTGATCCTGCTCTTTCGGTACCCACTGGTTCAGGTCGATCAACGTTTGGACGGTTCCTTTTCCGTAAGTCTGCTCACCCACAATCAGGCCGCGTTTGTAGTCCTGGATCGCTGCCGCGAAGATTTCGGATGCGGATGCACTGAAACGGTTCACCATTACAGCAAGCGGTCCGTCATAGGCAATGCTAGGGTCGTTGTCGGACTGTACTTCGATTTCACCCTGGCTTTCTTTTACCTGAACGACCGGTCCACGGTTAATGAACAAGCCGGTCAATGAAACAGCTTCCGTCAATGAACCACCGCCATTGTTACGCAGGTCGATCACGATACCGTCCACATTCGAGGCCTGCAAATCGGTAATCAGTTTCTGAACGTCGCGAGTGGTGCTAGAAAACTCTTTCTCACGGTGCTGAGCGCCCTCAAAATCGCGGTAGAACAACGGGATATCGATTACCCCTATCTTGTAATCTTTATTGCCATTATTAATGGATACGATCTCGCTCTTCGCACGCTGTTCTTCAAGTTTGATCTTCTCGCGCACAAGACGGTATTCTTTCGGAGCAGATCCCGGCAATGCATCGGCAGAAATTACCTGCAAACGCACCACGGTCGACTTAGGACCTTTGATCAGCTTCACGGCATCATCCACAAACCAGCCGACGATATCCACAAACTTACCTTCGTCGCCCTGCGCTACCGCTACGATCTTATCCTCTTTTTTAAGTTGCTTTCCTTTAAATGCAGGGCCGCCAGGAATTACTTCAACAATCTTGATATAGTTATCTTCCTCACGAAGCAATGCACCGATACCTTCCAGCGACTGGCTCATTTCCTGTTTGAAACGATCGGCCGAAGTAGGCGCCATATAGCTCGTATGCGGGTCAAGCGACTCCGCATATGCATTCATAAACATCTGGAATACCTGCTCAGTGCGAATGCGGCCGAGCGCGCGATCGCGGCTTTTGTATCGGTCACGCAGCGTACTGATCACCGCAGTGTCCGCTTTACCCGACAATTTGAGGTCTAATGCCTCGCTTTTCAGGTACTTGCGCCAGGTATCGTTCAATTCGTCGGTGTTTTTAGCCCAGGCCGCTTTTTCGCGATCCGTATTCATCGATTCGTCCTGAGTAAAGTCAAACGGCTTCGCTTCTTTCAGCAACGTCTGGATATACTCGCTTCTTTCTTTATAGCGCTTTCTGAAAACGTTATACATCTGGAACGGGACATCCAGTTCTCTTTTTTGCAAATAGTCGTCGAAAGAGTTCTTATACTGCTCAAAATCCGCAAGGTCGGAGGCCAGGTAATAGAGCTTACCGTGGTCGATCGCATCGATGTACTTATCAAAAATCGCTGCCGAAAGGGAATCATTCAGCTTTGTTTTTCTATAATGATAGCTGGATAAGATCCTCGTTGTCAGCTCTTCCGCTTTGTATTGCGCTGGAATTGGCTTGATATCTTCATCCATGGAGGCGGCCGCTGGTGCCATTACCCCCACTCGTTCCTGAACAGGGCCCCGCTGCCAACCCAGCAACACAACCGGAATAAGAGTGATAAGATACTTTTTCATTTGCACGTTTGCTATTTTACGATTTCCAATAATTCAACCTCAAATACGAGGGCTGAATAAGCCGGTATCTGAGGTCCTGCCGCACGCTCACCGTAAGCCAGCTGATATGGAATGAAAAGTTTCCATTTCGATCCGACAGGCATTAACTGAAGCGCCTCGGTCCATCCTTTGATCACGCCATTGACCGGGAATTCGACTGGCTCGCCTCTGTCGACCGAGCTGTCAAAAACCGTTCCATTCGTCAATGTGCCATGGTAGTGTGTCTTCACTTTGTCCGTTGCTGTCGGTTTAGGACCGTCGCCATTTTTGATAATCTGATATTGCAGACCGCTCTCGGTGGTCACTATACCTTCCTTTTTCTTGTTTTCTTCCAAAAACTTCTCGCCTTCCTTGCGCACTACGGCTCCCTTTTCCTCCATCATCTTAGTGAAATACCCCTGGATGAACATATTCGCTTCATCGGACGTAAACGCGGTTTTTTCACCTTTCAAGGCTGCTTTTACGGTTTGTGTAAGCAAGTCTGCATTCAGGTCCTTGATGCCTTGTGACGATATCGAGTTTGCGAAGCTCACCCCTATTGCCGCAGACAAAGAGTCAGCCGATGTTTTCAATGTTGCAGGGGCTGCTGATGTTTTTGCAGGTGTTGCCGCTGATTTCTTTACAGTTGCGGCGGGTTTGGTTGTTTTCTTGATAGTCTGTGCGTTGCCTTCCGCGGTTGCCAATACTCCAAATGCCAGGGCTACTAAAATGGTTTTTTCTAATTTGTACATTATACTAAAAGACGTTCGAAAAGATTAGAATTTATTAGATAAGTGTTATTAACGATCTCAATTACAACAAAAACACAATCAGTACCTAAAAAAGTTTTAAAAATGTTATTAGAAGCTGATAAACGGTAAATTTGCGTCCGGCGACGCCCTTCTGCCCCGTTCCTTGGAAAAATCTAATTTTATATCGCAGGTTTTGGTTAAATCATTCTGTTTTTACCAAAATAAAACTCTACCTTTGCGGCAGTTTTCAGAAAACTTACTACTATACTCTAAATAAGTCAATTATACTATGGTATCTGTTAGACCGGATGAAGTTTCGGCCATCCTGCGCGAACAACTTGCAGGCGCTAGATCAGAAGCAGAACTCGAAGAAGTAGGAACAGTCCTTCAAGTTGGTGACGGTGTTGCCCGCATTTATGGTCTTTCCCAGGTACAGGCAGGTGAGCTGCTTGTTTTCGAGAATGGCCTTAAGGCTCTTGCTCTTAACCTCGAAGAGGACAATGTGGGTGCCGTATTGCTGGGGGATTTCAGTGACATCAAAGAAGGTGCTACTGTAAAACGTACCAAAGAAATCGCTTCCGTGAAAGTGGGTGACGGAATCGTTGGCCGTGTGGTGAACACGCTGGCTGAGCCGATCGATGGAAACGGACCTATTACTGGTGAGACTTTCGAGATGCCTATCGAGCGTAAAGCGCCGGGGGTAATCTACCGTCAGCCGGTAACCGAGCCGCTCCAAACCGGTATCAAAGCGATCGACGCGATGATCCCCATCGGACGCGGACAGCGCGAGTTGATCATCGGTGACCGCCAGACAGGTAAAACTGCGGTGGCGATCGATACAATCATTAACCAGAAGGAGTTCTATGACAAAGGCGAGCCCGTATTCTGTATCTACGTAGCCTGCGGACAAAAAGCTTCTACCATCAAAGGTATCGAAGCGACTCTTCGCAAATACGGCGCGATGGATTACACCGTAATCGTGGCTGCTGCTGCTTCGGACCCTTCTCCAATGCAATTCTACGCTCCGTTTACAGGTGCTGCGATTGGTGAGTACTTCCGCGACACCGGCCGTCCTGCACTCGTAATCTACGATGACCTTTCGAAACAGGCGGTAGCTTACCGCGAGGTTTCCCTGCTCCTTCGTCGCCCTCCGGGCCGCGAGGCTTACCCAGGTGACGTGTTCTACCTCCACAGCCGTCTTTTGGAGCGTGCGGCGAAAGTAATCGCTGACGACAGCATCGCTGCGAACATGAACGACCTTCCGCCTTCATTGAAGGGTAAAGTAAAAGGTGGTGGTTCACTCACAGCCCTTCCGATCATCGAAACACAGGCTGGTGACGTTTCGGCTTACATTCCTACGAACGTAATCTCTATCACCGATGGCCAGATCTTCCTTGAATCCAACCTGTTCAACTCGGGTATCCGTCCTGCGATCAACGTAGGTATCTCGGTATCACGTGTGGGTGGTAACGCGCAGATCAAATCGATGAAGAAAGTTTCGGGTACCCTGAAACTGGATCAGGCGCAGTTCCGCGAGCTCGAAGCATTCGCGAAATTCGGTTCCGACCTTGATGCCGCTACCAAGCTGGCGATCGACCGGGGACGCCGCAACCAGGAAGTTTTGAAACAAGCGCAATACGCACCGGTTCCTGTTGAACTGCAAGTGGCGACTGTTTACGCATCCACCAAAGGTTTGCTGGATACGGTAGACGTAGCACGTGTGAAAGAATTCGAAAAGGATTTCACGACCGTATTGGCCAGCCAGAATAAAGAAGCACTCGCTGCTTTGCGTGCCGGAAAACTGGACAACAGCGTAACAGACGTTATCGAGAAAGTAGCTAAAGAAGTTGCTGTAAAATATCGTTAACCGGTAAAAATGCCGGAGTGGTACTCGTTCCGGCATTTTCCTAGTACATATATAATAGGATCACCGGATCGCTTAAAACACCCAGAAAATGGCAAGCTTAAAAGAAGTACGTAACCGTATCGTTTCGGTTAATTCCACACAGCAAATCACCAAAGCCATGAAAATGGTGGCGGCAGCCAAGCTGCGTCGTGCACAGGACAGCATTCTGCAAATGCGCCCTTACGCACAGAAGCTTGGTGAAATGCTTCTGACAGTTTCGTCAGGATCGGAAAGCGCTGCCGACAGCCCATTGAAAGCCGTTCGCCCGGTGGAAAAGGTGCTCGTCATTGTCGTAACTTCCGACCGTGGATTGTGCGGAGCATTCAATACCAATATTATTAAAGCTACAATCCAGCTGATCGAGTCGAAATATGCGGCTCAGGCAGCGAAAGGGAATGTAGAGATTTTTGCCATCGGTAAAAAAGGAGCAGAAACGCTCGTCCGTCGTGGCTTTACCGTGAACACGGCTTACACCGATCTTTTTGGCCGTTTGAGCTTTGTAAACGTAAAAAATGCGGCAGAAGAGATTATGAGAGACTTCTCGGAAGGTCGTTACGACGCCGTGGATATCGTGTACAACGAATTCAAAAACGTAGCTACGCAAATCATCCACACCGATCCGTATTTGCCGATCGTAGCTGAAAACAAATCGACCAAGTCGAAAAAGACCGAGGTTAACTACATTTTCGAACCGGCCGAAGAAGAAATCCTTGCAGAACTGATTCCTAAGTCGCTGAAGATCCAGTTGTACCGTGCCGTTCTCGAATCCAATGCATCGGAACAAGGAGCACGTATGACTGCGATGGACAAAGCAACGGAAAACGCGCAGGAATTGCTCAAAGAACTGCGCCTCGTGTACAACCGTACACGTCAGGCAGCGATTACGAAGGAAATCCTCGAAATCGTAGGTGGTGCCGAAGCATTGAAAAACTAAGGTTTACCCAACCCATATTCCAAACGGCCGGATTACAACAATCCGGCCGTTTTTTTGTTTATTTACTAATATAGTCTGTCATTTAAATGAACGAATTATGGCTGATTTGATTGAAAGGATTACGGTTAGTCCTGATTTATGTAATGGGAAGCCGACGATCAGGAATAAAAGGATTACCGTGCAAACGATATTAGAGCACTTGGCAGGCGGTGATGACCGGGAAACGATTTTATTTCAATTCCCCTCACTGGAAGATGCCGACATAGACGCGTGCCTACACTTTGCCGCACAAATGGCCGGAAGAAACTTCGCAAGTTATCCGACCGCAGCCTGATATGCGTAAATACCTGATCGACGTGAATTTGCCCTATCACTGCTCGTTGTGGAATAGCGCAGAGTTCATTCATCAGAAAGATCTGGACGATGAATGGCTTGATTCCCAAATTTGGGATTATGCCCATGAAAATCATCTAACTATCGTGACGCGGAACGCGGACTTTTCCATCCGCATCAGCACCAGCGAGCGCCTCCCCACGGATCATTCATTTCCGCCTTGGAAATATCAAAGCATCGGAACTTTTTGAAGTTTTGTACAAAAATTGGCATAACATTGCCGAGCTCAGCAGCGAACACAAGCTAGTAACCGCTTATCGTGACAGAATTGAAGTTTTGTCGTAAAACCAACCAACCACACCATATGCAACATTTCAAAAGCCTTTTCAAACTACTCGTATTCCTGATCGTCGCAGTTTTTAGCAACTCCGTAAGTGCACAGACAGTTGACGACATTGTGGCCAAACACGTGAAAGCCATGGGCGGCGAGAAGCTGGGCAAGCTGCAAAGTATGAAGATCTCGGCGGAAATGGACATTATGAATATGAAAGTACCCATTACTACGATTATCGTGCAGAACAAAGGTTTCAGGAGCGAATCAACCGTACAGGGAATGACTGTCGTACAGGCCGTGAACGGCAATACGGGGTGGACGATCAACCCGATGGCCGGCAATACAAAACCGACCGCATTGCCGGAAGATGCAGTCAAATCCCTGGCCAATGAAACCGATCTGACGGGTCTTTATAATTACAAGGAAAAAGGTTATAAAGTCACGTTGGACGGTGAGGAAGACCTGGCCGGCGCAAAGGTTTATAAGGTAACCATGACTTTACCGAATGGCGTACGGAGAATCAATTATATCTCAAAAGACACCTTCTACATTTTGAAAATTGTTGCCCAAACCTCCATGAACGGGCAAGATATTATGTCAGAAAACGTGCAATCGGATTTCCGTGCGGTAGACGGTATTTATTACCCGTTCGCGTCGGAAGTGACAACCTCTGCAATGCCAGGCACCAAGATGGGGCTTAAAATTACAACCCTGGAAGTCAATCCACAGGTCGATCCTAAAATTTTCGAAATGCCTCAATAGACGCTCTCAAAGCAGTTTTCGAAATCCCGGAATAATTTTTTCGGGATTTTTCTATGCATTTGAAACTAATATTCACAATTAGATGTATATACATTAAATGTAAATACACTTAAAATAACAAAGACAATGGCTACTACTAAATGGGTAATTGACCCAACACATTCAGAAATCCAGTTCAAAGTGAAACACCTTGTGATTTCCACTGTAACAGGTGCATTCAACAGCTTCGAAGGCGGTGTTGAAACAACTAGTGATGATTTCGACGGTGCGACCGTCCATTTTTCTGCTGACGTAGAAAGTATAGATACCAAACAAGAACAACGTGACCAGCACCTGAAATCAGCTGATTTCTTCGATGCCGAGAACCACCCAAAACTTTCGTTCACAGGCAAATTGGCTAAGAAAAGCGGTGATAACTATAACCTGACAGGCGAACTGACTGTGAAAGGTATTACCAAAACTGTTGACTTCTCAGCGGAATTCGGTGGTAACATGACCGACTTCTATGGAAACAACAAATCAGGCTTCGAGATCAACGGTAAAATCAACCGTAAGGATTTCGGCCTGGCATGGAGCGCTGTTACCGAAGCAGGCGGCGTCGTGGTAGGTGACGAAGTGAAACTGATCGCGAACGTTCAGGTCGTGAAGCAATAATATCAATAAACCGTTCCTCTTACGAAAAGCGTGGGTTTTTTATCCGCGCTTTTTTTGATTCCAGCCGGTTCATTCATAGATTTCAAGCCGCATTGGGTAAAAATCTCAAGCACCTGCTTATAAGGGCAAAATGGTATTTTATCGTCCAGATAGTTATTACATCCGGCTAAACACGCATTTACATTGATCATTGAAACACGCGCCTATGCCCGTGCGGGGCTTTTAGGCAATCCTTCTGATGGCTTTTTCGGCAAAACGATTTCCATATCTGTAAGAAATTTCGGAGCGTCCATCTCGCTTTACGAATCGCCCGAGCTGCATATCGAGCCGCAACCACAGGATTTGAACACATTCCGCAGCATTTTTCACCTGCGCGATTCGGTGAATATGCTGGGCTATAATGGCGGTATTCCCCTTATTAAGGCCGGTATCAAGAAGTTTGGCGACTATTGCGAGGAAAATAATATCAAGCTGCCCAACAAGAATTTCACAGTCCGTTACCGCTCGTCGATCCCCCGCCAGGTAGGTATGTCAGGTTCCAGCGCGATTATCGTCGCATTGTTCCGGGCGCTCATGCAGTTTTATAAAGTTGAAATACCCCTCGAAATATTGCCACAGCTTGTCATGGTGACCGAAACCGAGGAGCTCGGCATCACCGCCGGCTTACAGGATCGCGTGATCCAATGCTACGAAGGCTGCGTCTATATGGATTTTGATAAAACCATGATCCAGACACAGGGCCACGGCCGCTACGAGCGCATCAACCCCGAATTACTGCCAAAACTGTACGTCGCTTACAATACCAACCTTAGTAAGGTCTCGGGCAAGGTACATAATGATGTGCGGACGCGCTATGACCGCGGTGAGCAGGAAGTGATCGATGTGCTCGGTCAGATCGCCCAGAAAGCCGAAGACGGCCGCACCGCATTGCTCGAAGGCCGCCCGGACGATCTGCATTCGCTGATGAATGAAAATTTCGACCTGCGCTGCAAGATTTATAATGTACCCGAATCCAACAAAAAGCTGATCAATGCGGCACGCGCATGCGGGGCATCCGCTAAATTTGCCGGTTCCGGTGGCACTATTATCGGAATTTACAAGGACGACGATATGCTGAACCAACTGTTTGTGCAGTTGAAGAAATTCAACGCGCGGGTGATCAGACCGTTTGTGGTTTAGCGGCTGTCGGCTGTCGGCTGTCGGCTGTCGGCTGTCGGCTGTCGGCTGTCGGCTGTCGGCTGTCGGCTGTCGGCTGTCGGCTGTCGGCTGTCGGCTGTCGAAAGGGAAAATAAGTAATAGAATTATCATACTCATATCAAAACAAAAAAGGCCGGCGGCCAAAAGCCGAAAGCCGAAGTTCACCAAGACATGATTCGCAAAGCCGTTATACCCGCAGCCGGACTTGGAACCCGATTCCTGCCGGCAACCAAATCGATGCCGAAGGAAATGCTCCCGATTATCGACATCCCTACTATTCAATATGTGGTACAGGAAGCCGTAGATTCAGGCATTGAAGATATTCTGATCATTTCAGGAAAAGGCAAGCGTGCCATCGAAGACCATTTCGATCGCAATGTAGAGTTGGAAAGCCGCCTGGAAGAGAAAGAAGATCTGCTTTGGTTCAATGAAATGCGCCGCCTGGCGGATATGGCAAATGTGCATTTCGTGCGCCAGAAAGAAGCGAATGGTCTGGGCGATGCGATCTACTATGCGCGCCACCACGTGGGTAACGAGCCATTTGCAGTACTATTGGGCGATACCATTATGGATTCTGTGATCCCGGTGACACAGCAATTGATGGATACTTATGAGCAATACGGCGGCTCCGTGATCGCGGTAGAAGAAGTCCCCGCCAATAAGGTGAACCGATATGGTATCGTAGGCGGAAACTCGCTGAGCGACTCGATCATGGAGCTGAGTACGCTGGTAGAAAAACCTGCGATCGACAAAGCGCCTTCCAACCTCGCTATTGCCGGCCGTTACGTGCTGACGCCTGAAATTTTCAACACGATCGAGCAAACTCCAAAAGGTAAGAACAACGAAATTCAGCTTACCGACTCGCTGTTGCTCCTTCTGAAACGCGAGAATATCTTTGCACACCATATCGAAGGCAAGCGCCACGATATCGGCGACAAGTTGGATTATCTTAAAACAACCGTCGAGTTTGCATTGAAAAGAAAGGAATTCGCTGAACCATTCCGGAAATTCCTGGTTGATATTCTAAATAAATAAGCACTTTAAAAGCCATAACCATGCCCAAACAAGTCATCGTAACCGGAGCCACAGGAAACCTTGGTAAAGATGTTGTGAAAAAATTGACGAAGCTTGGTTATGGCTTGCATATCAATGTCCGGCAAGGCAAAACTGATGCTTACGCCGACAATGCGAGTGTTTCGAATTACCTCGCCGACCTGGCCAGCGGAGAACAAGCAGAGCAATTTGTCGCCGAGGCAATCACTAATGCAGGCCACATTGATGCCGGCATATTACTCGCAGGCGGTTTCGCCATGGCCAAATTGACCGACACCACCGACGCCGACATCGAGCAAATGCTGACGATGAATTTCAAAACAGCATTCCACGTCGTGAAGCCGTTAATGAAGCATTTCGAAGCGAATGGAGGCGGGCAGCTCATCTTCATAGGCGCGCGCCCGGCGCTCGTGCCTGAGGCGGGCACGGGAAGTTTTGCCTATACGCTTGCCAAAACATTGATTTTCCAAATGGCTGACCTGATCAATGCGGAGGGGAAGTCGAAGAATATCACCGCAACGGTAATCGTCCCCAGCATTATCGACACGCCCGGCAACCGCGCGGCAATGCCCAATTCCGATTTCCGCAAATGGGTCCCCGCCGCAGATATGGCCGAGGGTATTGCGTTTGTTTTAAGCGATACAGGGAAAAAATTGCGTCAGACGGTTTTGAAGCTTTATAACGAGGCTTGACCGGGTTGGCTGTCGGCAGTCGGCTATCGGCTGTCAAACCTCTCCTGACTACACTTGACTTCCCTGGCCAAACTTGACAATTCCTGACCTAATGGCACATCGACAGTCGGCTATCGGCTGTCAAACCTCTCCTGACCACACTTGACCTTCCTGACCATACTTGACAATTCCTGACCACTAACTGTCCAACACCGCGATCTTCACCTGCGAAATCGTGCTGCGCTGCTTTTTGAGTACAGTAAATTCGTAGTGTTTCGTGTTGAGCTTCTCTCCCACCGCCGGAATACGCCCGAACTTCCAGATGAGATAACCGGCCAACGTTTCATAATCGGGGCGTTTGGTAATGTCGTGCGGCAACCGCTCGTTCAAATCCACGATGGAAGCAGCACCCTGCACAGTATAGGTATTATCCGCTTCGTTTTTGACGACCGGCGCTTCGTTGTCGTACTCATCCTGAATCTCCCCAACGAGCTCTTCCAGGATGTCTTCCATCGTTACAATACCATCCACCCCGCCATATTCATCGACGATCACAGCCATTTGCTGGCGGCTCACCTGAAACTCGCGTAGTAATGCGCCAATGGGTTTCGAGCCGTGGACGGTTGCAATAGGCCTTATCAGCTCGCGGAGCACGATCTCCTTGCCTTGCCGCATTTTAAGCAAGAGGTCTTTTAGATGCAAAACACCGATTACCTGATCCAACGTATCTTCGTAAACCGGCATTCTGGAATAGCCTTCTTCTATAACTTTTTCAAGCTTGGCATCGGTGAAGTCGTTTACATCAATGCCCACAACTTGCGGCCGTGGGATCATGATTTGCCTTGCTACCCTTTCTGAAAAATCGAATGCGTTCTTGATCAGGTCGTAATCTGCCGCTTCGATCATGCCACTTTCTTTCTGTTGCTGAACCAGATAGCGTAACTCGTCGCTGCTGTGCACCTCGCTGCCGTGTGATGGCGTAATGCCAACGCCTTTCAATATCACGTTGGCGATGCCGTTCAGCAGCCACACCACTGGCCTGAATATCAGAAAAAAGCCGTGCAGCGGATAAGACAAAGCCAGGGTTGTCGACTCCGGCCGCTGGATCGCGATCGACTTAGGAGCGAGCTCCCCGAACACAATGTGCAATACTGTAATAATCGCAAATGCGGTAGGTAATGCGATATGGTGCGCCACTTCCGGATCGATCGAAAGACCCACCAGCTCCATTGCACCGATAATCATTTTCGAAACGACCGGCTCCCCTATCCAGCCCAATCCAAGGCTCGCGAGCGTAATACCAAATTGGGTAGCAGCCAGATAGCCGTCGAGATTAGACACAATTTGTTTGGAAAGAATGGCCATCCGGTTCCCTTCCTGGGCTTTCTGTTCGAGCTGCGAGGCGCGGATTTTGACTATTGCAAACTCGGCAGCGACGAAAAAACCATTGAGCAGAACGAGTACAAGGGTAATGATAACCTGTAAAACCATGGAGGCCGGTGAATCCGTTTTTGAAGTGAAAATGCGTTTTAAAGCTGCATTTTAACAAAAAATCGGGCCATTGGGAAACCGAAGCCAGCATTAATGCATTTCAGGTTACCTCTTGCTACCCCGAATTTTCGTAAATTGAATTCTTATGAAAAGTGGTCACGCCGATTTACCCCTGCATTACGGGAAAGTTCCTGTCTGGCTTGCTCAGCGAATGAGCGCGCTCGGTGGCGCTATCGTAGAAGCGATCGTAATGGAATATGGCCGCGACGCATTGCTGCAAAAGATGAGCGATCCATTCTGGTTTCAGTCTCTGGGCTGCGTGCTGGGAATGGACTGGCATTCGTCGGGTATTACCACGTCGGTCATGGGTGCTTTGAAACAATCGGTGAACCGGAGGTCGTCGGACCTGGGCATTTACATTTGCGGCGGCCGGGGCAAATATTCCAGGCAAACGCCCGCAGAACTGCTAGCGATAGCAGATAAAACAGGATTGGACGGGAACTTGCTCGTACATCATAGCAAGCTTTCTGCCAAGGTTGACAATACCGCTATTCAGGATGGCTTCCAGTTGTATCTCCATTCATTTGTCCTTTCCAAAGAAGGCAATTGGGCGGTAATCCAGCAAGGCATGAACACCGACGACCGCCTGGCCCGTCGTTACCACTGGCATTCTCCGAGTATCCAGTCGTTCATTGAAGAACCCCATACATTCATTTACGGGCAAAATCAGGGCAATATCCTCAACCTGACCGCCAAAGCCGCCGCTCCAACCCGCACCGGCATTCTGGATCTTACAAAGGAAAACCCCGACAAGATCATGCGGGAAGTTTCGAAGCTCGTCATGCCGGATCACCACGACGTCCGCGCGGAAGACGTGAACCTGAAACGGCTTGGAGCAGTACTCGCATTGGCGCACGACAATCCGGTCGATAATATGGAGTCGCTCCTCATGCTCGAAGGCGTAGGCCCGCGCACGATCCAGTCGCTCACGTTCGTGAGCGAGATTATCCATGGCACGCCGTCGCGATTCAGTGATCCGGCGCGCTTTTCGTTCGCCCACGGCGGTAAGGATGGTCACCCGTTCCCGGTGCCGATCACCGTTTACGACGAATCTATCCTCACCCTCGATCGGGCTATTCAACTTGCTAAAATGGGTGACAAGGATAAATCCGACGCCTTGAAAAACCTCTCCAAAGTGTCGGCACAACTCGAAAAGGATTTCCAGCCCAATAACCGCTTCAACGATATCGTTCAGCACGAACGCGACACCTCCTGGAAGTACGAGGGCCGGACGGTGCAGGGTAAGGCGAAGAAACCGAAAGGCTGGGACGGACAGTTGGAGCTGTTTTGATTGTGAAGGTTTGATTTAGTAATTTAGAATAGCCTTTGTAACTGAATATCAAGTACAATAAATGATACCCGAGCTATGATACTCCGTTCCACATCTTCGATTTTGCCCCGCACGCTGGATGAATTTATCCAGTGGGAGACTGCCGATGGGTTTAAATATGAATGGAACGACGGCAAAATCATCAGATTCGGGAAAGTGAAGAAAAAACACCTCTTCATCATCAGGAGACTTCAACAACTATTCTTCGGTACCACGGCTTTCTCTAAAGGCGGCGCGCTGATCATGGAACAGGACGTCATGCTCAGCGGCATTCAAATGCGCCGACCTGACTTAGCTTTCTTCTCCGGCGAGCAAATCGACGTCTCCGCCACATCCGATGAAGAGCCCGTTCCTGAATTTCTCATAGAAGTAATCTCACCGACCGACGACGCCGAAAAGGTTGAAGAGAAGCTGGCTGAATATTTTAATTCCTCCGTCAAAGTCGTTTGGCACATTTACCCCGACAACGAGGTAGTATACGTTTATTCTTCACGAAAAAATGTCAAAATCTGCACAGAACATGACATTTGTTCGGCATATCCGGTGATGGAAGATTTCGAAATTTCCGTGCGGAATCTGTTATCGAACCAAATTTCCAAATAATCATCTTTCCAAGTTATATCTGCATCCTTTACAGAAGGCAAAAGCAGATTTTAACGCTATTTTTAATTCCTTTGTACCCGGTTCGCAACTGAACCTGAATAATCTGCATCAAGCAACGTCCTCAATGATCTCCAAAAAACATCTCAAAACACCTCTAACCCTGATGGCGGCTACCACCGTGGCGGTAGTATCGTGTATGAAAATGGCCCCGATGTCGTCCGGGCCGGTCGTAAAAACGAATAGCACCAAAATGGTGGTGAAAGAAGACGCCGTAGCCGGTAAAGCAAGAGCCAAAGAAATCCGCGAAAAAACGGTAGTTAAACTGGCCGACGGGTTGAAACTCGATCTATGGGCATCGGATTCACTCGCTCCGGACCCGGTAGCGATCGCGATGGACGACGCCGGAAGGGTGTATCTGAACCGTACCAACCGCCAGAAAAACTCCGAATTCGATATTCGCGGGCACCGCAACTGGATCACCGAATCCATTGCATTGCAGACGGTGGAAGATCGCCGCAAATTCCTGCACAAGACATTTGCTCCCGAAAAAAGCAAGGAAAACAACTGGCTGAAAGACCTCAATGGCGACGGCTCACACGACTGGAAGGACCTGGCGGTTGAAAAAGACGAAGTATGGCGTATTGAGGACACCGATAATGACGGCATCGCCGACGTTTCCATGCGTATCCTTGACGACTTCTTCGACGAAGTTTCCGACGTGGCGGGCGGCTTGCTCGTACGTGCAAAAGACATTTTTGTGACCATCGCTCCCGATGTGTGGCGTTTGAGAGATACCAATGGAGACGGCGTACTGGATGAAAAAACCTCGATCAGCCACGGTTACGGTGTGCACATCGGTTTCAGCGGGCATGGAATGTCGAACCCGATCGAGGGGCCCGATGGCAAAATTTACTGGAATATCGGCGATATTGGCGCCAACATTACCACTGCCGAGGGCGTGAAACATGAGCACCCCAACTCGGGTATCATTGCACGCTCCAACCCGGATGGCAGCGACTTCGAGATCTTCGCGCATGGGTTGCGTAATACACACGAGTTTGTATTTGACGAATATGGTAACCTCATCAGCTCAGATAACGATGGTGACCACCCCGGCGAAAGCGAGCGTCTGGTGCACGTAGTGGAAGGCTCCGATGCGGGCTGGCGCTCCAACTGGCAGTACGGCAAATACACTGATCCTAAAAACAACAGCTACAAAGTGTGGATGGACGAAAAACTGTTCAAACCACGCTGGGACGGTCAGGCGGCATACATTATTCCTCCTATCCAAAACTACCACAATGGGCCTACCGGCATGCAATACAATCCCGGAACGGCATTGGGTAAAGAATGGAAAAACAAGTTCTTCCTCGTTGAATTCGTTGGGAACCCTGCGCGTTCGCCGATCTGGTCATTTGGTTTGAAACCAAAAGGTGCTTCGTTCGTGCTGGATGGTGAGAAAAACATCCTGACGGGTATCCTGCCAACCGGTATCCGTTTCGGTCCCGACGGCGCATTATACGTTGCCGACTGGATCAACGGTTGGGATACTAAAAACTATGGCCGCGTGTGGAAACTTGACGTTACCGACGAGAAAAATGACCTGAAAGCGGTCCGCACCGAGACCAAACGCCTCATGCAGCTGGATTATACTAAACAATCCGACGACGCATTGCTACCGTTGCTTTCTTATGAGGATATGCGCATCCGCCAGAAAGCACAGTTCGAACTCGCCTCAAGAGGAGCAAAAGGTGCCGCTGTATTAAACAAAGCTATCGAACAAAAAAGCAACCAATTCGGCCGCATTCACGGGATTTGGGGACTAGGTCAACTGGCGCGCCAGGACAAGTCATATGCCAACGTGCTGATGACCTTGTTGAAAGATTCTGACGAAGAAATTACAGTACAAGCCGCAAAGGTGCTGGGCGACGCCAAAATCGCGGAGGCCGCACCGATGCTGATCCCGATGCTGAAAAGCAAAAACCCACGGGTGCAGTTCTTCGCGGCACAGGCATTGGGCCGCGTAAAAGACAAGAATGCTGTGCAGCCATTGATCGAGATGGTGAAAGCGAATAATGATCAGGACGTGTACATCCGCCACGCAGGTGTGCTGGCGCTCTCGCGCATAGGAGAAGTAGCGCCTATTGTTGCCTTAGCCAACAGCCCTGAAAAACCACTCCGCATTGCAGGGGTACTTGTGCTTCGCCGCATGAGAAATGAGCAGATCAGCGCATTCCTGAAAGATAAGGATGAATACATTGTAACAGAAGCCGCCCGCGGTATTAACGACGACCTTTCTATTCCTGCGGCATTACCTGCATTGGCTGCGGTGCTGAACGAAAAAGGCTTTACCTCGGAGCCATTGCTACGCCGCGCCATCAACGCTGCATTGCGGGTAGGCGGCGAAACTCAGTTGAACGACCTCATTGCATTTGCGAAACGTAAGGATGTTAGCAAAGAAATGCGTGCGGAAGCATTGGCAACCTTGGGAACCTGGGCCAGCCCATCCGTAACCGACCGCGTGGATGGCCGTTACCGCGGCCCAATGGAGCGTGATCCTGCCGGTGTGAAAGCGAAGATCAAGCCGATGGTGGCCGACCTTTTGCAAGAGAATGAGCCCGCGATCCTGATCGCGACCGCGCAAATGCTGACGAACCTTAATGTAAGCGATAATAACGCGGCCCTGGCCAAAATCCTGAACGACAGCAACGACGCGAAAGTACGTACTGCTATGCTCCTAGCGTTGAACGATCTGAAATACGCGGATATGGAAACCGTCATGAAAAAAGGCATGAGCGACTCCGACGCCGATGTACGTACGGCCGCATTAGGTATGGTAGGAAGCGTGAATATGTCGAAAGAGGCATTGGCCGACATTTCCAACACCATTTTCGAAAAAGGCAGCGTGCGCGAGCAGCAGCAAATCCTGAAAGTTCTGGGTAGCCTGCCGGTTGCCAAAACGGAAACCATTTTCAACGGCCTGATCGGCAAGATGGCGGATAACAAGCTGCCGAACAACCTGCTTCTAGATCTTGGCGAAGCGGTCGATTCGACCAAATCCAGCACGTTGATCGCCAAAATAGCGCCGCTGCGCAAGCAAGGCAACACCGCAGCCGACTACCAGGATGCATTGTTCGGCGGAAATGCCCAGGCGGGTCGCCGCTATTTCATGACAAGTTCAGCCGCTGAATGCGTACGCTGCCATTCCATCGGCGGCCAGGGCGGAGAGGTAGGCCCTAACCTTTCAAACATCGGAAATGTTCTTACACGCGAGCAAATCCTTCAAGCGCTCATTGAGCCCAGTGCACGCCTGTCGCCGGGATTTGGAATGGTGATGCTGACATTGAAAGACGGGACTTCCGCGGCTGGCATCCTCGCCCAGGAAAACGAGCATGAACTGGTACTGAAAACCTCGGAAGCAGAACCGTTGAAAATCGCCACCTCTCGTATTGCGAAACGAGAAAACGTACCATCAAGCATGCCTCCGATGGGTAACATCATGTCGAAAAGAGAGATCCGTGACGTGGTGGAGTTCCTTTCGAATTTGAAAAAGTAATTAGATTTTGATGGATATTTCAACCCCCGGTATTAATCGTCCCGGGGGTTATTTTTTTGGATTCCGGACAAATTCCCAGCACGCGTTGTTATATAGCTGATTTGGGTATATTTGAAAAAAGTTAAGACATGACAACTTATTTGACCGAACGAATCGCCATTGATCCGGAAATTTGCAATGGTCGGCCGATTATTAGGGGAATGCGAATTACCGTTCAAACGGTTCTGGAATTCCTTTTCGCGGGGACAAGCAGAGAAGAGCTGCTATATCAATATCCGGTACTTGAAAACGAAGATATTGATGCATGTTATGAATTTGCAATTGAGATGATGAACAAGAATTACTTCATCAAAGAGATTAAGCATGTCGCATAAATATTTGATTGATGTCAATTTACCATACTACTTCTCGCTTTGGAACAACCCAAATTACGTTCATCAAATAGATATTGCGAGAATAGCGAAAGACTCTGATATTTGGTCATACGCAAAGGACTCAGACAAAACCATCATTACCAAGGATTCCGATTTTGCCAGCAGAATCCTTATCTCTCCTCCTCCTCCACGGGTCATTCATTTTCGGACAGGTAACATGTCAATGAAGGAATTTCATTCACTGGTTTCAAAAATATGGCACGAGGTAGTTGATTTAAGCAACACTTATAAATTGGTCGTCATCTTCAATGACAAAATCGAAGCATTCAATTGATATAGTCAAGGCACGATTTTAATTCATCAACACCAAAATATTTGAATGGAACTCGACAAAAAAGAAGCTGAAATCGTAAACCGGGCTATTCAGACCTGGGAGGATGAGGCGCGCATTCCGAAGGAGCTGGCCACGGAGCTACGGGGCAGTTACAGCGTACGCAATGCGAATGTGGATGCGATCGCTATTTATGCTTTGATTTCTGCGGTGTCGTGTGGATTACTCGCATTCGGGGCATTGGTACTGGATGAAAAATGGATCGAGCTGCTTCGCAAGCGCTGGGGCTTTTCGGAGAATATCGTCGGCATACTTTTCACTTTCGTTGCAGGCCTTTTTGTGTACCTCGCCAAACGGCGCATGAATAGTTCCGGGGGAGCGAAGGCTAGCAATGAAGTTTACAATATCGCCATTATCCTGACGGTCGCGATTGCAATTACTTACTGGACACGCGGGTTACTTGATGGGCCGGGTAATTATGCATTACCGCTGCTGTTTGCAGCGATCGCCTACGCGGGCGTCGCTATTTTTCTCCGGTCTACCTTGCTTTGGGTTACGGCTATCCTCGCGCTTGCCGGTTGGTGGGGTGCGCAAACCCACTACTGGTCGGGAGGCAATTTTCGGTTCTTGGGGATGAATTATCCACTGCGTATGACGGTGTTCGGGCTGGTGATATGGGCTTCCTCGTGGATAATCGGGCAAATCCGTGCACTGGCTTTTTTGAAGGACGTTACTTACACGGTTGGGCTGTTCCTGTTTCTGGTAGCCGGCTGGACGCTCTCTATTTTTGGCAATTATGCCGATTACGAAGGTTGGAAGGCCCTTAAACAAAGCCATTTCTGGTTTTGGGCACTGAGTTTTACGCTCGTACTCGCCGGAATGATGTATTATGCATTTCAATACAAGCAGGAAACATTGCGCGACCTGTGCCTGGTTTTCTTCCTGCTCAATATTTACACCCGTTATTTCGAATATTTCTGGGATCGTACCAACGCGGGGATTTTCTTTGCATTACTGGCGTTATCCTTCTGGTTTGTGGCCAAAAAAGCCGAGCAATGGCGGAGCAGAACGGCAGGGTGACTTTTTTTTAGTACAAATACACTATCATGAGCAATATCAGACCCATCCGCGGCGAAGAGCTGGATCTTATTCACTTCCTTCTTGAAAAACTGAACCTGGACCCGATCGATTTTCCGGTTTCGGAAATGGTGGACGAATACGAGGGCGGCAAAATGGGCAGTATCAGCCTCGGTGGCGATATGAATGCCTACGCCGGCGATCTTATCCAGGCCGAATACGTGGATATCGACGATACGCCGGTGGTGATTACCTTGACACAAGATACCAACGGCCAGTTACTCGACCTGGATTTCTGGAAAGTGGATTTTACCAAACTTTTGGAATATCCTACGCCAGACAAGCTGATATTCGGAAAAGCGCCGGAGGAATAAACTGCTAGTCCTCTTCGTAATCCAACTCTTTGCCGTAGGTCTCCTCCATGCGCCACAGCGAGAGCAATGCCAATGAGAAGCACAATGCACCGACGATCGCGCCCGAATGCAATACGCCTGAGTCTTTTTTAAGGAATTGGAATAGTGGGAGCGTAAGCAGTACCGTTGCCCGGACATTGTTGGCCACCGAGGTGGTAACCGTCGCGCGGAGATTGGTCCCAAATTGCTCGGCTGTGGTCGTCAGGAACATGGCAATATAGCCGATCGAGAAACCCAGCCACACGTAGCAAATATAGAGTGTAGTGGCGTTGTTGATACCTCCCGAGAGCAGCCAGGCTACACCGGCGAGCGTCATCAGCATCATTAGTAGTATCGCTTTCCGGCGCGAGCGAAGCCATTGACTCAGGATTCCGCTGAAAAAGTCGCCCGTAACCACGCCTATGTACGTGTAGAGCACGCAGGTACCTGCCTGAATTTCCTCCGCTATGCCCAATGCTTTCGCGAACTCGTTGCCAAATGTGGCGTAAATGCCAATGACCATATAAGTAGGTAGCCCGATTCCCATGCAACGCATGTAGCGCACGAACCGCGACCAGCTCGTGAAGATCGTCCACCAGGGCACCGGTTTGGAGCCCCGTTTTTCCAGACTCTTATTAAAAACAATGGATTCCAGCACATTCACACGCAGGATCAACAATATCAAACCCATTCCACCGCCGATGAAATAGGCCATACGCCAGTCCGTGAGCTTTACGGCGAAGAATGCGGCAATGGCCCCTGCGAGTCCGACGCTGGCTACTACCGAGGCTCCGTAACCGCGCAGTTCTTTGGGCAGGATTTCGGCGATTAGCGTAATGCCAGCGCCCAGCTCGCCTGCAAGACCAAAACCGGCGATAAACCGCAGAATCGAGTATATTTCAACATTTTGGGTGAAACCGCAGGCGATATTGGCGAGCGAATAGGTCAATATTGAGCCAAAAAGGACAGAACGGCGGCCGAGCTTGTCCCCCAGAATTCCCCATAAAAAGCCACCGATGAGTAACCCCGCCTGTTGCCAGTTGTAAATATTGGCGCCGATCTGCGAGATTTCTTCCTCCGAGAGACCCAGGTCTTTCAGGCTCGGGACGCGCACGATATTGAAAAGCAGCAGGTCATAAACATCCACGAAATAGCCGAGGGAGGCTACGATAACAGGCAATGTAAAAACGGCACTGAGTTTGGGCTGAACAGGAGTGACGGCGGTCATAAGGGTGTTTTCGTTTATTCTTCAAAAGGCTTCCGGCGCATTGATTTAACGGCGGCCGTGCGTTGCTTGGCTTTCAATCTTTCCAGCTTCGAAGCCAGTGTAGGCTTGGTCGCTTTACGATCTTTCTCTACCGTAAGCGCCTGACGGATAAGCCGGTCGAATTTCTCGACGACCTTTTCCTTGTTGGCCAGTTGCGAGCGCTCGGTTTGGTGGTATAATACGAGCACTTTACCGTTCGTTAATCGGTTGGATAATTTTTCGGTTAGCTTTTGCTTGTCCTCGCCGGTCAGGAATTGCGAATTCGGAATATCAAAACGCAGTTCTACCTTTGTTTCGACCTTATTTACATTTTGCCCGCCCTTACCACCGCTCCGGGCCGTCTGAAAGACGAGTTCGGGATGCAGGATTTCAGGATCAATCATTTGAAATAGAAGTTTTGTTAACACGTGTTAATGTCCGGCGGGCCATTAAACCAGAGTCTAAAAGTAACGTCCAAGAATCGATTTTTAAACAACAGGAAAACAATTAACAACATAAAGCAATGGGCACCATGCGTACACTAAGAATAATCGGCCTGTTCATTTTCATGTTCGTCGGAGTTTCAGTGTCCAACAAAACCGAGGCACAGCCCGGTTTCAGGATTACGTTCGAAACTTTTTATGACGAGCTTGCTCCTTATGGCCGCTGGATGCGTAATCCGCAGTATGGTTCCGTCTGGATCCCTGACGTTCCCCGTGGCTTCCAGCCTTACTCCACGGCAGGTTACTGGGAACAGACAGAATACGGAAATACCTGGGTTTCGGAATATGATTGGGGATGGGCGCCGTTCCACTACGGTCGTTGGTCGTATGACGATTACTACGGCTGGTTTTGGATCCCCGATTACGAATGGGGCCCTGCATGGGTAAACTGGCGCTCGGGCGGCGGCTATTACGGCTGGGCACCGCTTGGACCTGGGGTGAGCATCAATGTTTCCGTCAATATTCCATCTTTCTGGTGGGTGTTTGTGCCGCAACGTTATATCCTCAGTCCCAGCTGGCATTCATACTGCGCTCCGCAAAGACGGGTATCGCATTATTACAACAACACGGTAGTAATTAACAACTACTACCGCAGCAACAACCGCACGTACGTATACGGCCCGCGCCGTGACGAGATCGAGCGCGTTACCCGCAGAAGCGTACCTATACGTACAATCGACGCCAGCCCCAGAGGCCGCGGACGTGTGATCATTGCCGACCGTGGAAACGGCCGCTACGACTACGGTACCCGCGATCATGACCGTGGAGGCCGCGTTATCGACGCCAACCCGCGCATTGACCGCAGCAATCGCAACGACGACAACCGCATTGAACCGGGTGATAATTCAAGACGTGGCGCGCGCAATCCGTATGAAGAGCGCAACGGCCGCTATGAACGCAACCGTGACGCGATTGAAAATCGCAACGATCGCTACGAAACGCCGAATCCAGGCCGTAATGATCGTTATGAAGCACCAAACCGCTCGGAACGTAACCGGGAATACGGCAACCCTGGCAATGGCCCGGAACGTAACCGTGACTTCGGCAACCGTGCGGAACGTGTGGAGCGCCCGAACATCGAACGCCCCGAAAGACAGGAACGCAGTAACCGGTCATTCGAGCCCGCACCGCGTATAGAACGCCAGGAAAGAAGTGCACCGGAGCCTCGCGGCAACGACCGCGGTAATCGAGGTGGCGACAATGGCGGGGGTAACCGCGGCGGCGGCGACAACGGTGGTGGTTCCAGCGAACGCAGCGGCAGAGGACCGAGATAATTTCAACCCTTAACATAAAAACAACCCGGCGGGATAGTAGTATTTTCCATCGGGTTGTTTTTGTTTATGAAGACTTTCGATTTACGCTTCGAAAACAGATAAAAATGTTATTTTTAGCCTGACCCCCAACCCACGGCATTGAATGGAAATACAATTTGACATTGAATTCAAGGAGAGTGCACCCAAGTACATGCAGATTATCAAATCGCTGTTGCAGGCGATTAGTAAAGGAAAGCTGAAACGAGGCGACAAGATCCCCTCCATTAACCAGTTAAGTGAGGAATACCTGCTTTCGCGCGATACCGTCGAAAAGGCTTATAAGCACCTTATTAAGGACGGCGTGCTGATTTCAGTTCGCGGAAAAGGCTATTTTATCAACCGCGTGGATATTGAAACCTCACTGCGTATCCTACTGGTTTTCAACAAAATAAGCAATTATAAGAAGCAGGTTTACAATGCATTTGTGGAGAATATCGGCCCCAATGTGAACGTCGACCTGCATATTCATCACTCCAATACCAATATTTTCAAAAACCTGATCAAGAACAGCCTGGGAGAATACGACTACTACGTGATCATGCCGCATTTCTACGAAGAGATGGATGAGGCGATCGAAACGCTGAAAATGATCCCGCCGGAGAAACTGATTTTGCTTGACAAGGACATTGAATTCACGACCAAAAAGCATTCAGCCGTCTACCAGAATTTCGAGAAGGATATTGTACACGCGTTGAACGAGGCGGTGGACTTGCTGAAAGTTTACAAAAAACTCGTCCTCATTTTCCCAACGATGATCCGCTATCCGAAGGAAATCCTCAAAGGCTTCCGCATTTTTTGCATTCAGCACGAGTTTGAGCATGAGATCATGTATGATTTTCATGAAAACAGCACGGCGGTGAAGGATACGGCCTATGTGGTCATAGAAGAAAACGATCTGGTAAACCTCATTAAGCAATGCAAAAAGCAGCAACTCGTCGTGGGCAAAGATGTGGGCATTATCTCGTACAATGAAACGCCATTGAAAGAAATCCTGCTCGACGGCATTACGACCATTTCCACCGACCATGAGCAGATGGGTAAAACCGCGGCGGAGATTATTAAGGAAGGGAAAAGGGCGCTGGTCAAAAACCCATTCACATTGATCCGGCGGAAGTCGCTTTGATAATGTCAGTCCGAGCGCACGGGGCCGCCCCGTGCGCTCAGACTGACATTTTGCATTAAAGCCCTGTCGCTACGGTCAGTTTGCCGCGTTCGTTCAACAATTCGTTGCGGACGCCGAGGTGACGATACAAACCGATCGGATCGAGCGAGCCGCCGCTCAGGCGCATGGCCTCGCGTACGAGCGGGCGCACGTCGGTGCGGAATGCATTTTGCAGGATTTGCTGGGCCACCACCACGTCGTTTTCGTTGCGGGCCTCTTCCAGTTTCTTTCTGTCGACGAGCAACGCCTGCGCTTGCGCTATCAGAATCGCTTCCACCGATTGGAGCAAATCTTCCAGCGGATCTTTCACATTATGGCTGGCGTCGATCATCCAGGCATAAGTATCGCTGGCGCGGTTGGCGCGCTTCATGCCTTCCACGAGCTCTACGAAGATCAAAAACAGCTGGTATGGACGGATAGCCCCTACTGTGAGATCATCATCCCCATATTTCGAATCGTTGAAATGGAAGCCTGCAAGGCGGCCTTCCATCATCAATGTAGCTACGATCTGCTCAATGTTTGCATTCGGCAAATGGTGTCCCAGATCCACCAGCACGTCCGCTTTCGGCCCGAGTTTCTGGCAGAAAAGCAATGAGCTGCCCCAATCCTGGATTACGGTGGAATAGAAATTAGGCTCGTAGGCTTTGTATTCCACATAAACCTTCCAGTCGTCCGGCAACGCTGCGTAAATTTCCTGCAAAGATTCGAGCGTGTTCTGGAATGCTCTCACAAAGTTCGACTGCCCGGGGAAGCAGGAACCGTCCGACAACCAGATCGACAATGCTTTGGAACCAAGATTCACACCATGTTTGATCACCTCGATATTATGCTCGATCGCCTGCTTGCGCACCTTCGCGTCCACGTGAGAGAGCGAGCCGAATTTGTAGGACAGCTCCTGGTCCTTCTGATCCTGGAAGGTATTGGAGTTAACCGCGTCAAATTTCAAATCCAGCGAAGTTGCCAGGTCGATGATCGGCTGTGCTGCGCCGGGAATATCCCAGGGAATATGCAGTGAAATGGAGCCGCTCGAACGGTTTAACGCATGCAGCAAGCCCACATCCTCTATTTTCTCTTCCAGTGAACGAGGCTCTCCTACTCCCGAGAAACGCCCGAAACGGGTGCCGCCGGTGCCCAATGCCCAGCTCGGGATCGCCACCTGGAACGCTTCGAGCGATTTTACAATGTCTTTTGCGTTGATACCCTGCTCGCCCAACTGCTCTTGCAGGAAGATGTACTGGTTGTTATGCCGCGAAAACAGACTGTCGTTGTGCTGATCGATCTGATATTGTTCAATTTTCATCTGGATAGAATTAAAAAGACTTGGCAAGTCACTACAACCCGCCAAGTCTGATTTAACATATTTTGATCATTAGCGAAGGAATGCCGCAGGAACACCACCGTCGACGTTGATCACGTTTCCGGTGCTCTTATTGAGCAAGCCGCTCACGAAAATATACACGCCGTTTGCAATATCGTCCGTATGGATTTCTGCATTCAATACGGTTCTTTTCGCGTAGTAAGCAGGCAGTTCTTCCACTTTAATACCGTACGCCTTGGCACGTCCGGCAGCCCATCCGCTCTCCCATATCTTGCTTCCGGCAATTACCGCGTCGGGATTCACCACGTTTACACGGATCTTGTCAGGGCCGAGTTCCGCAGCCAACAGGCGCGACATATGTTGCTGAGCAGCCTTAGCCGTTCCATAAGCCACGTTGTTCGGGCCGGAAACGATACCGTTCTTGCTCGCGATATTAATGATATCACCGCCCAGGCCTTGCTGACGCATGATCGCCACCGACTCCTGCGATACCAGGAACTGGCCTTTTACCAATACATCCTGCAAAATATCCCAGTCTTTGATAGTAGTCTCCGCCAATGGTTTCGAGATCGACAAACCTGCACAGTTCACCACTATATCCACACCACCATATTTCAGCTTGGTCGCATGCAATGCCGCTTTGATCGCCTCGTCGTCGAGTACGTTCGCTACGGTTGTGTCGGAGAAGTCCTTCCCAAATTTCGCATCGAACTCCGCTTTGGTTTCTGCCAATGCTTTTTCATCTATATCTGAAATCACCACGCAAGCACCTTCCTGCAACAGTTTCTGAGCGATAGCCTTACCGATACCGCCCGAGCCGCCGGTTACGAATGCAACTTTACGGGATACCGATTTTTCTTTTGGCATACGCTGTAATTTCGCTTCTTCCAGCAGCCAGTATTCGATATCGAATGCTTCCTGCTCCGGCAGCGAAACGTAAGAAGAGATCGCCTCGGCGCCTTTCATTACATTAATCGCATTGATATAAAACTCGGCCGCAACGCGTGCAGTCTGCTTGTCTTTCGCGAATGAGAACATACCTACTCCTGGCAACAGGATGATCACCGGATTCGGGTCACGCACTGCGGGGCTGTTGGAATGCTTGCAGCGCTCGTAGTAAGCGATATAATCCGCGCGGTATGCTTCGAATTGCGGACGGATGTGCTCCAGGATTTCCGCATCAGTTGCTTCCAGTTTCTCAAATGGCAGATCCAATACCAACGGGCGAATTTTTGTACGCAGGAAGTGGTCGGGGCAGCTGGTACCCAGCGGCGCTAGTTTGTCCAGGTCATTACTTGCGATGAATTCCAGTACGCGCTCGTCGTCGGTAAAGTGACCGATCATGGCCTGCTGCTCGGAAGCCAGACCGCGCAAATAAGGCGCCAGCTTACCAGCGATCGACGCGCGGCGTTCTTTAGGCTCGCTTTCCAGGCGTGCGCCACCGAAAACAGGGCGTTTTTTGCCATAGTTTTCAGCCAGGTATTCCGACGCTCTTTCGATTGTGTCGAGCGTATTGATATAAGATTCGTAAGCAGTATCCCCCCAGGTGAACAAGCCATGACCGCCCAAAACGATACCACGAATGCCCGGGTTGTCTTTCAATGCCTGTTCCAATTGCAGGCCGAGGTCGAAACCTGGACGCTGCCAGGGTACCCACGCCAGCTCGCCATTGAACAATTCTTTGGTGATGGCCTCACCTTCTTTCGATGCTGCGATCGCGATCAACGCATCCGGGTGGAGGTGATCGATATGTTTGAAAGGCAGTAAGCCGTGCAGCGGTGTATCGATGGACGGGGCCTTCGATTTCAGGTCGTAAATGCAATGATTGAACAACTCTACCATCTCATCTTCGAATTCCAGCCCGCGGTAGATATTTTTTAAACTATGCAGGCGGTCGACGTACAAACCAGCCAGTCCGCTTCTTGTTAAAGTACCAATATCGCCCCCTGAGCCTTTGATCCACATCACCTCGACAGGATTGCCTGTCAGCGGATCTTTTTCGATGGTTTTACAGCTTGTGTTTCCACCAGCATAGTTGGTCAGGCGTAGATCGGCACCCAACAGATTTGAACGGTACAGAAGAAGTGCAACCTGATCATCACCCAGGGAAGCGGCTTTCTCTTCATCCCATAAATAGCTTACGTACCTGTACTGGCTTACTTTAGAACTGCTCATATTTGTTTCCTGATTATTTATCATTTTTGAGGTAAAAGTTCTTCTTTCCTGAAAGTATTTTAACAGATTAATACTACTCTGAACGTATGTGCAAGATTAGGAAACTTAGTAATGCACACCGTCCTGTTGTATCCTGCATGTTGAAATAAATCGAGAATTAATGTGAGATTTGGAAGTTTCAATATAAAACAAATGGTCTGAACCATTCTTGTAACAGTTCAGACCACGAAAAGAAAAAATAACCTTACTGACTTACCGCTTTATTAACAATTTCTTTGCGACATCGCCGATTTTAATGGTGTAAATGCCTTCTTTCAAGTCCTTCACATCGAGTTTGCCCGCCGTCAGTTTCGCGCCCGCAATCACCAGACCGCCAGTGGGCGTAAATACTGAAACCAGCTCGTTTTCGGCAGCACCTTCGACGGTAAGTTCCGTCTGCGCAGGATTCGGGTACATTTTGAGGGTTCCCGTGCCAGCCTTCACGGCAATGACTTTCGAATATTCAAATTTCCCGCCATAATCCAATTGCTTCAACCGATAATAACCTGTTACTAACGGATTGAGGTCGGTAAAGTGGTAAAACTGTTTCTCTTTCGTATCGCCGCTGCCATCTACAAAACCAATCTTCTCGAACCTACGCGCATCGGCGCTGCGCTCGATTTCGAAGCCTTTATTATTGGTTTCGGAGGCTGTTTTCCAAGTGAGTTTGGTTTGGTTGTTTTCGGACTTGCCTTCGAAAGACACCAGCGCGACCGGAAGTTGCACGTTTCTATAATTGAAACTTACCAGTGTCAATCCGGTCATCACACTATTGGTCACCTCCACACGGTAGGTCGAAACGTCAGTTACCGTCAGTGAGTTATTCCCCACAATGGTCGTAAAAAGCACATTATCCCTATACCATTTATAAGTATTGTTGCTCGACGTACCGCCGGCGTGTACAGTCAATAGCGCCCCACCTGGCACCGGCTGCGCGCTGATCACAATTTTCTCTTGAGGCGAATACTGATCCAACGAGGTAAAATTGGATTCCATACCTTCGAACGTAAATGCATTATTGGAAAGATCGACCAGCCCTGACGCAGGAATATGCGAAAGATCAGGTATCGGGCCGCTAAATGCATTGTATTTCAGATTTAGGACCGTTAGATTGGACAAGCCGCTGATATCCGGCGGGATGCCCCCGTCAAAGCTTGCATTGTTTATGATGATCTTATTCAGTTTCGTAAGATTACCTATCCCGGTCGGTAGTTTTCCAGCGAAGTAGCTATCATGCAGTTCCAGTTCTTCAAGATTTAACAGGTTGCTCAAAAATGTAAAATCGCCCAATCCCTCATAACGACTGATATACAATCGTTTTAGTTTCGACAGATTACCGAGCTGTTGTGGAATTGCGTTTGGAAAGCCATTGGTATTAAGCTCCAATACTTCAAGATTCGAAAAACTGCCAATTGCAGCCGGGAATTCACCTTTTACCCAACCCTGTAAATACAATTCCTTCAACTTGGGCAGGACCGAGAGGAAGGATGGAAAAGAAAAATCAGAGAACCCACCCATCGGGTCGCCCGATCCCAGATATAAAGTTTCCAGGTTGACAAGATTTGTAAAATTAGCTGGAATTTCGCCAGTCGGAGTCAGGGACAACCCCTTCAACTTGGTCAGGTTCCCAATCACTGCCAGGCTGGTACTTCCAAATGCCTGGTCAGCGATATACAGATATTCCAGGTTGGTCAGATTACCCAACTCGACAGGCAGATTCCCCGTCAGATTACCCATCCACATCCCCGTTTTCGAAAGATCCAAGGTAGTTAAAGCCGTCAGATTACCCACTTCGGATACAAGCTGCCCCTCTAACAGCAACTCCTTTAAAACCAGTTTCGTCACACGCCCTCCTTCACACGTAACGCCATACCAGCCGCAAGGACTGTCACCAGTGTTACCGGGTATGACCCAATCGGATAGTTCCGGATAGTTTGCGCCCGCAAAACCATTATAAAGTGCTACCAGGGACAAACGGTCGTTCTCCAACGTCTGGCCAAATGATCGGAATGAAACTAACAGGAGAACCAGTAAAAGTTTACGCATGGCTATTCCAATTTATTTATGTTAATCACCTGTGAATAAGCAAACTGCTACTCTCCTCACCTACTCTTATCACATACCGGCCACTTATGAGGTTCTTGATATTAATCTGCTGCTTGTCTGCGATCAGGCCGTCCAGGACGATACGTCCATTCCCATCGACGATCGAAAATGGTCGCTTCTCTGTGACGCCTGAAACGATCAGGTGATCGTACGCAGGGTTTGGATAAACCTTCACGATCGCGGCATCACTCTTTACCCTGATGACTTTCGAGTACTCAAATTTACCATCGTAATCCAATTGCTTTAATCGGTAATAGCTTATTGAGAATGGGTTGACGTCAGTAAAGTGATAAAACTGCTCCCCTCTCGCATCCCCGCTGCCGTCTATGAAAGCAATCTTTTCAAATGTCCTTGCATCGGCACTGCGCTCGACTTCGAAACCTTTGTTATTGATTTCCCCAGCAGTTTTCCAGGTGAGTTTGGTTTGGTTGCTTTCTGACTTACCGTCGAAAGAAACAAGCGTTACCGGCAGCTTAACTACCACGTAATTCTTTGTCACCAGTGTCAAATTCGGAACAAAGCTATTGGTTGTTTCAACGCGGTAAATTCCTTCTCCGTCAAGGTCCACGCCATCAATACCGCTCACTGTTTTGATTAACACATCATTTTTGTAAAGTTTGTGTGTCAGGTTCGCCATCGTGCCTCCTGTGTAGGGCATAATCCAAGTTGGGAGACAACCAACACACATCGGACCGATCAATCCTGCGTCGATCAGTGCTTGTGGTGCGTATTGATCGAGGCGACTAATGTTAGACTCCATCCCGCTGAAATTGAATTTATTGTTATTGATTCTTACATCAGCGGCAACAGTAATTCCCGAAAGGCTCGGAATTGGACCAGTCAGGTTATTATATGACAAATCCAGTGTCGTCAGGTTAGTCAGATTATTGAAAGATGACGGTATAGATCCGGTGAGACCATTGTATGAAATATTCAGACAACGCAAGTTTGTCAGATTACCAATTTCAGCAGGAATCTCCCCCACACTAGCGTAGGAAGCAAGCGCATAAGGGCGGGTTCCGGTTAGTTCCAATGTATCGAGCGTCGTGAGGTTTCCTATCTGGCCTGGTATCGGAGTTGAAAACACAACGCCGCCCATACGAAGCATTTTAATTTTTGGCCATTGACAGACAACGTCAGGGAATGCTATCGTCCCGATTGCCAGCAAAGGCGAAAACCTGCCCATCACACAACGCTCAAGATTAACCAGGTTCGCGAAACTTGCAGGGACATCGCCCGAAAGAGTGATGTGCAGTTCTTTCAGGGTTGTAAGATTGCCGATTTCGGACATACTACTTGAACTGAAACCATTTCCCAGAAAATTCAGATATTCCAGCTTGGAGAGATTACCAATTTCTGCGGGGAGAGTCCCTTCAAATCCCGGTCCCAGATAACCCGTAGAGAGGTCAAGGTGCGTCAGTTCCGTAAGATTCCCGATTTCAGATGGCAATATTGCAGGCTCGGAGGTGTTGCTGATACTAAGACGTGTAACCCGGCCGCCCGCACAAGTCACGCCGTCCCATCCGCAAGGGCTATCGCCGACATTGCCCGGTACAACCCAATTGACCAGCCAGGTAGGACCATTAGCCTGGTTATAGATTGCAACAAGTGCCTGGCGATCACTTTCCAGCGTCTGCCCTATTGATTCTATGGAAATAAACAGAAGAAGTAGTAAAAATTTACGCATATCATTTCTTATTTAAGGAGTCAATCACCTGACGATCAATAATCTACTAACTTCTTCATCTACTTTTACAACATAACTGCCGGCTCCCAGCTTTCTCACATCAATCTGATCCTTGTCTGTCGCAAGCCCTTTCAGCACGACACGCCCGTTCTGATCAACAATCGAAAACGGCAGTTTTTGCGTACTGCCTGAAATGGTTAGATATTCCTCTGCCGGATTAGGGTAAACCTTCACCATTGGAGCATCGCCCTTTACTTCAATGATTTTTGAATACTCGAATTTGCCGTCGTAATCGAGCTGCTTCAAGCGGTAGAAGCCTCTTACCAGTGGGCTAACGTCGGTAAAATGATAGGTATTGACTTCCTTTGTGTCGCCATTCCCGTCTACAAACCCGATTTTTGCGAAACTCCGCGCATCCGCGCTGCGCTCTATTTCGAAGCCTTGGTTGTTGGTTTCAGCGGAAGTTTTCCAGGTAAGTTTAGTTTGATTATTCTCCGACTTTCCGTCAAAAGAGATCAGCGTTACAGGCATTCCCACGAGAACGAACTCCTCACTGACCATAGTAAGTCCCGATACCAGGCTATTTGTTACTTCCGCCCGGTAAATCCCGTCTGCGGTACTGAAATACTGGATGCCCACGGTCGTAGCAACCAGCACCCCACTTTTGTACCATTTATAAGTATTGTTGGCCGCTGTTCCACCAGCGAAATCCGCGATCAACATTCCACCCAAAGCTCTTGTTGTCCTCAAGTTATTAGCGGTTCGCAGCGGAACAATGGCTGTCAACTTAAATTTTTCCTGATTACCATAGGAATCCAGCCTGCTGATATTCGTTTCCATGCCCGAAAACGTGAAAGCATTATTATTGATTCTTACGTCAGCTTCGATAGGAATCCCCAGAATGTTCGGAACCGGACCATTCAGGTTGTTATTAGACAAGTCCAGTTTAGTCAGTTTGGTCAGGTTGTTAAATGACGCAGGAATAGCGCCCGTCAGCTGATTTTCACTTAGATCCAGTACTTCGAGATCTGTCAAACCACCGAGACTCGACGGGATAGTTCCTGTAACACCTCCGTGCCGCATGATCAGCGTTTTGAGCCTGGTAAAATTTCCGATATATGCCGGAATAGCGCCTACTGACCCCTCCGCTTGCATAGCGGCGTCCTCCACCGCAAGACGCAGATACTCCAGATTGATCAGATTTGCGAGCGATGGCAGGACAGGCCAGTTTGGATAAGGAGTCAATGAGAGATGTTTAAGTTTAGTCAGATTATTTATGACAGAAACATTAACCCCTGTCAACTGATTGCCGCTTAAATCCAGGTATTCAAGGTTAGTTAGATTCCCGAGTTCCACAGGTAAATCGCCGTAGAAATAAAGAATCTCGCCGCCAGGACCTGAAAGATCCAGATGCTTCAATGCAGTAAGGTTCCCCACAGCCGCCGGAATAGGCGCAACGATATCTTCTTCTTCCAGAATCAGACTGGTAACCCGCTCATTCTCGCAAGTAACTCCGCGCCAGCCACATGGATTATCGCCAGGGCTTCCCGGGACGGTCCAGCCGGTATTGTCGTGCCAATTGTTTCCGCCGGTGGCTTGATAAAATGCCACCAGCGCCAGCCGGTCACTTTCCAGCGTTTGGCCAAATGAATATACAGAAGCAAAAAGGCAAACAAGCCCCAGTAGACATCCTTTCATAGCGTCACAGAAAAAGGTTAAGTAATTCCTAAAAACGTTGAGCGGGTGCCACGGTGACAGAACAATGCTGCCGGTACTGTAAGAATGTTGTATATACAAATGTAACCGAATGTGCAACAAAATTGCACACCGGTTACAAAAATTTTATTGAAGCTTAATATAGTAGTCTTTGACAGACCGAACTACTTCCAGGTGAGGCCCATATTCCGGAAGAGGAATGCATAAATATCCGCCTGGGTTTCCAGCGCTTTTTTGGTGTTACTCGCGCCGTGGCCGGAGTTGGTATCAATCCGGATCAGCAATGGATTGGCGGAAGAGCTTCCCGCCTTTGCCTGCAATGCCGCGGCATACTTAAACGAATGCGCCGGTACCACGCGGTCGTCGTGATCGGCCGTTGTAATCATCGTAGCAGGATAATGGCCACCCTTTTTGATATTATGAAGCGGAGAATATCCGTATAAAACCTTGAATTCCTCCGCATTATCGCTGCTTCCGTAATCGGCAATCCAGTTCCAGCCGATCGTGAATTTGTGGAAACGGAGCATATCCATTACACCTACGGCCGGGAATGCCACTTTGAAAAGCTCTGGGCGCTGGTTCATCACGGCACCGACGAGCAAGCCGCCATTGGAACCTCCCTGAATGGCCAGCCGCTCCGGCGAAGTATATTTCTCACGGATCAGGAATTCCGCTGCAGCAATGAAATCATCGAACACATTCTGCTTTTTCAGCTTCATACCCTGCTCATGCCATTTCTCACCGTATTCGCTTCCGCCACGCAGGTTCGCTTGTACAAAAACGCCTCCCTGGTTGAAAAACGGGATACGGGTAGGACTAAACGCAGGCGGCAGGCTAACGTTAAACCCGCCGTAACCATAAAGGATCGTGGGATTGGTCCCGTCCAGCTTCAATCCTTTTTTATAGGTAATGAATGCCGGAATGCGGGTACCATCTTTGCTTGGGTAAAACACCTGCTTCGTTTCATAATCCGACGGCTTGAACGTCACTTCGGGTTCGCGGAAAACGCTGCTCTTTCCGCTCGCAATGTCATAGCGGAAGATCGTCGAAGGGTAGTTGAAGGAAGTGTATGTATAAAAAACAAAGGTGTCCTCCCGGTCCCCTCCAAAGCCCGATGCCGAGCCTGGTCCGGGCATTTGGATCTCGCTTTCAAGCACACCCGCGGGCGTGTATACATACGCGCGCGAGGTCACATCTTTCAAATAGGATACAAACAATTTCCCGCCTGCCAGTTGAGCAGATTCGAGCGGTTCCTCACGCTCCGGCAACACGGTTTCCCAGATCCGGCCAGCCGTTTTGAAAAGCATTACCTTGCCATTCGGCGCGCCGTCGTTGGTTTCGATCAGAAAATCATCGCCAATGTTTTCGATAATGCGAAAACTGGCGTCGGTGATCTCTTCGCGTATAGGTACAAAACGGCTTTCGCCCCTCTTCAACACCCAAACCCCATTACCGTCTTTACCTTTTCCCCGGTCGCTTACGGTCAGGACAGCGTACTGTTCGTCTTCGGTCGTGCCCATGGTATGGAAGCGTTGCGGATTTGCGGGATCTTCAAATACCAGTTTGTCTTGATCCTGCTCCGTACCAATGCGATGAAAAAACACCTGGTGATTCTCGTTTTTCGCGGCCAATGCGCTGCCATCCGGTTTTGGGTAGCGGCTGTAATAAAAGCCATCACCCTGCCAAGACGCGCCAGAGACCTTCACCCATTCTACTTTATCGGCCAGCATGGAAAGGTCTTTCATATTCATGACCTGGTATTCCTGCCAATCGGAGCCGCCTTTCGAAAAGCCCAGAACCGCGTAAGCACCGTCTTTCGACAAGCTGAAAACGGTGAGCCGTGTGGTTCCGTCGGGCGACAGCTTGTTCGGATCGACAACGACTTCTGGCGTTCCGCTAAGCCCCTTCTGGCGGTACAATACGGCCTGGTTTTGCAGGCCGTCGTTTTTGTAGAAATAGAAATAGTCTCCTTTCTTTCTGGGAGCCGAATATTTGGGATAATTATAGGCCTTTTCCAAATCCTGGAATATTTTTCCCTTGAACGGAATCGCATTCAGGTAACCAAATGTAACCTCGTTCTGCGCCTTCACCCATGTCGCCGTTTCCTCGGAACGGTCGTCTTCGAGCCAACGATAAGGGTCAGCGACTTTTACGCCGTGATATTCGTCAAAATGTTCCTGCTTTTTGGTTTCGGGATATTTCAATTGCTGTGCATTGCCGGTTCCCGACAACGCCGATGCTGTCATTAAAGTCATCAGAAAAATTTTTGAATCCATACTAAAGGCCGTCATTTAATGATCTCCACTTCCAATGCACTCGGAGCGTCGGCCTGATGATAAATAGTGTGTTTGGCAGTAGTGAAATCGGAATCCTGTGCTTTGTAAATATTCTCGACATACTTCTGCGGATTACGGTCAAAAAGCGGGAATGCCGTGCTTTGCACCTGCACCATAATACGATGCCCTTTTTTGAAAGTATGCAGCACATCCTGCAAGCGGAATTTCAGGTCGGTCACTTTACCTGCTACCACAGGTTCGGGTTTTTCAAAGCTGTTGCGGAAGCGGGCGCGCATTACTTCGCTCCTCACCATTTGCTGGTAGCCTGCAAGCACCACTTTCGAATCGGGCATATAGGCGTGGTTCTTTTCGTCGTCAGGATACACGTCAATCAGTTTTACGAAGAAATCCGCATCGGTACCAGTAGTACTGAATTTCAGCAATGCATTAATCTCCCCGCCCAGCGTAACATCTTCGGTCAGTATATCTGTTTCAAAAACCAAAACATCAGGGCGTGTAGCAGCGAAACGCTGGTCTTCCGACATATATTCAAAGGGCGTAAAGCCCGACATTTGCTTGTAATTAGCTGTATAAGGCACGGGTTTTAAAGGGTCGCTCACATATGCAGTCGCCGATTTGCTTTCTTTCGGTGCATTGAAATCCAGTTTACCTTTTGAATGGAAGTACAGTTTGCGTTTCTCAGCATTCGCTACCGGCCATTTATCAAATGTCCTCCATTCTTTTTTACCGGTGTCAAACAAATAAGCTTCCGGCAAACCGGTCTTTCCGTCGCCAGCCTCTTTCAGAAAATGCTTGAAAAATTTCGCTTCGATATTGTTCTGGTAAAAGGTAGCAATACTGTCGCCGAAATAAATGTCGTTGTGCAAAGTATGCCCGGTTTCGCGGCTCCAGCGACCGTGACCAAATGGCCCCACCACCAAGGTATTGTATATGGAAGGGTTGTTCTTTTCCAGGGTCTTATAGGTATTCAGAGGGCCATACAAATCTTCGGCATCAAACCAGCCACCCACGGTCATGAATGCGTGTTTCACCCCTTTCAAATGGGGCAGGATGTCACGTTTCTTCCAGAATTCATCCTTATTCGGGTGGTTGACCGTCTCCTGCCAGTAAAAGTTCTGTGAATAGTATTTATCAAAATTCTTCAAAGAACCTATTTCCAGGTTGAAAGTGTAACCATCCGGCCTGGGCGTGAACATTTCACCTGCAAACCACGAGTCGGTCGTAGGCTTCGGCGGCTTGATACCAAAAACCGGGAATGTGAGATAATAGCCTTGCGTAAACGCACCATTGTGATGAAAATCATCGAAAAAGAAATCGGCGATCGGGGCCTGTGGTGAAGAAGCTTTCAATGCGGGGTGGCCGGCCAATGCGCTCGCTGTGGTGTAAAACCCGGGATACGAAATGCCCCATTGTCCTACCCTACCATTATTATTCGCCACATTTTGGAGCAGCCATTCAATGGTATCGTACGTATCCGAAGCCTCATCGACGTCGTTCTTGCCTTTTTTCTGATCAATATGCGGGGTCATGTTCGTCCAGGTACCCTCGCTCATGTAACGTCCGCGCACGTCCTGGTACACGAATATAAATTTGTCACGCATCAATGCCGGGCTCGGTCCCAGCCGCGGCGGATACTTGTCGGCACCGTAAGGCGCCACACTGTAACAGGTACGCTGCATTAAAAAGGGATACTTTTTATCGGCGGAAGCATCCTTTGGAGAATACACGATGGTATGCAGCTTCACACCATCCCTCACGGGAATGTCGTATTCCGCTTTGGAATAATTTTCACGGATGTACTGCTCGTCGGAAGCAATCTGCCCATAAGCATGCTGTGCCAGCACGAAAAGCGCTGCGCGTAGTAGATTTTTGATCATAGTTTGTGATTATTTTCTCTTGTAGTAATTCAATGATGCACTGGCAACAGTCCCCTTCTCGCTCAGCGTATAAAAACCCTTGCTTTCGTTTTCAAAACAGATCGCCTCACCCTGCGGTTCAAGCGCAACGGTCAAAGTTTTGCTGGCAGATTTAACGAGCGTCTGGCCGACGGATTCTCCATTGCCTCTTTTCCAATAATAAACGCCAAGGTAGGTACGAACCACCATTTCGTTCCCGTCCTTGGAGATACTTCCCGCAGTTGCTGTCGCGACGCCCGGAACGGTGCCTATCTTTTCGGCAATCATGGTTTCGCTGGTCGACTGCGGGAATGGCAACCTGTAAATATTGGTCTGCGCTTCCTTTGATAATACAAAAATGTCCTTCGTCACCGGATCGACGATCAGCGCTTCCGCATCTCTCGGGCCGTCGGGATAGCTGAAAGTGATCCTTTGCAATGCGCTTTGGCTGAAAGAGGCATCCGCACCTTTGATTTCAGGAATACGGTAAATAATGTTGGTAGAGGTTACCGGTTGGTTATTGTTGCCAATATCAGCTATGTAGGCATACGATACGCCATTATCCGGGCCCGGACCCACTGCTACTTCCTCCCAGTCGTGGTTATTGCTGCCAGGTACATTATATTCTTTGATGCTTTTGCCGTCTTTGCTGATGAGGTACAAGGAATTCGGCTGGCCTGAATCCTGGATCGTCCACAAGTAACCGCGCATGGTAGCACTGGCTGCCAGACCGGATGCTTCATCAATAATACCGGTAGCAATCGGGAACCGCTCGGGCGTTGTTTCAAACTGGTCCGATAAACCATTCCCTCCGGGGGAAGGCTCGGGGTCACCGCATGAACAGGTTACGCAAAATACGAGTGAAGCCAGGATCAATCCCACTCGTCCGCTCACGCCGTCAGATATTTTCATAAAAAACACTTCATGTTAGATTTGCTAAAAATACGTACTTTTGCCGCATTTATTATCAGCGACTTTCATTATATCAGTATTAAAATAGTTATATGTTACGTACACATACCTGCGGGGAATTAAGCTTAGAACATGTAAATCAAGACGTTGTATTGTGTGGTTGGGTTCAGCGCGTCCGCGATAAGGGAGGCATGATCTGGCTCGATCTGCGTGACCGTTACGGCATCACCCAACTGCTGTTCGAAGAGGGCAAAACCCCCGCAAATGTGTTGGAAACTGCCCGCTCTCTGGGCCGCGAATTCGTAATTTCGGCCAAAGGTGCGGTAATCGAGCGTCTGTCGAAAAATGACAAGATTGCAACCGGTGATATCGAGATACGCGTGTCGGAACTTACCATTCTGAACCCCGCAAAACTGCCTCCGTTCCTGATCGAGGACGAAACCGACGGCGGCGACGACATCCGCATGAAATACCGCTACCTCGACCTGCGCAGAAATACGGTCCGCCAAAACCTGCAATTGCGCCACCAGGTAGCGCGATACACCCGTGCTTACCTCGATAACCTGAACTTCATCGAAGTAGAAACCCCGGTATTGATCAAATCCACTCCTGAAGGCGCCCGCGATTTCGTGGTACCAAGCCGCATGAACCCGGGCGAGTTTTATGCATTGCCACAATCCCCGCAGACCTTCAAGCAGTTGCTGATGGTAGCTGGTTTCGACCGTTACTATCAGATTGTCAAGTGTTTCCGCGACGAAGATTTGCGCGCCGACCGTCAGCCTGAATTTACGCAAATCGACTGCGAAATGTCATTTGTGACGCAGGAAGATGTGCTGAACACATTCGAGGGCATGATTCGTGAGCTTTTCGCGAAAGTGAAAAATATCGACTTACCCGAAGTTCCGCGCATGACCTATGCGGATGCGATGCGCCTGTACGGTTCCGACAAGCCGGATATTCGTTTTGGTATGCAATTCGTAGAACTGAAAGGCGATGACCGCGACCTTACGTCCGGAAAAGGTTTCGGCCTATTCGACGATGCGGGCCTTGTAGTGGGTATCAACGCCACCGGGTGCGCGGCTTATACAAGAAAGCAAGTCGACGAACTGACCGACTGGATTAAACGTCCGCAAATCGGAGCGAAAGGTCTGGTGTATGTTCGTTATAACCCCGATGGATCGATCAAATCGTCCGTTGACAAATTTTATACCGAAGAAGAGCTTAAAAAATGGGTGGAAGCGTTTGACGCAAAGCCGGGCGATCTGCTATTGATCCTGTCGGGCCAGGGCGATAAAACGCGTAAGCAGCTCAACGAGCTACGTCTCGAGATAGGTTCACGCCTGGGGCTGCGTAATCCTGACGAGTACCGCGCATTGTGGGTGATCGACTTCCCGCTTCTCGAATTTGGGGAAGAAGAAAACCGCTGGTTTGCGATGCACCACCCGTTCACAAGCCCGAAACCGGAAGATATCGAACTCCTGGATAAAAATCTGGGGCTGGTAAGGGCCAACGCATACGATATGGTGATCAACGGCGTTGAAGTTGGCGGAGGTTCAGTACGGATCTTCGAAAAAGAGCTTCAACGGAAAATGTTTGAGATCCTCGGATTCTCGGCCGAAGAAGCGCAGGAGCAATTTGGCTTCCTGATGAATGCATTTGAATTCGGCGCCCCTCCTCATGCCGGTATTGCATTTGGTTTCGACAGACTTTGTTCTATTTTTGGAGGCGCGGATTCGATCCGGGACTTCATAGCATTCCCTAAGAACAATTCGGGTCGCGACGTGATGATCGATTCGCCTTCGGCGATCTCGGATGGGCAGCTTAAAGAGCTGGCAATCCGCGTGGAAGGCGCCAATTCATGATCCAAACGAGATAGATCTGACAGATCATTTAAATAAAGTAAGATTTTGTAGATTTGCCCCGGGCATCATTTAAATTTAACCACAGGACCATCCGGAAACGGAGCGGTCCTGATTGTAATTAAACTACACTGCATGCATTATCAATCCTTTGTAAGATCCTGTTTCAGGAACACCTTCTTGTTGCTACTCCTTTTGACCAACATCGGGGTTTTCGCTCAAAATAATACTTCTCCCCAGCTTCCGACGGACCCGACACAACCCAAAATCGACCCTTCGCAAGTGACCAACCAGCAAGCCGTCGACTTTTACAACCAGGCTAAATCCGCCGGGATGTCGGATATGGACATCGAAAAAGCAGCATTGCAGAGGGGCTACACTTTGGATCAGATATCTGCTATGCGCAAACGGCTTCAGCAAAAGCCAAATGAAAAGCAAACCAATGATCCCAATCGGGACGAACTGGATGAAACCAGGGACCAGGACGATGCGGATCAGCTCGATGAGGAAGCCAACAACGAGCGTGACTCCACCAATGCAAGAAGCGCGCGAAACCGCCGCCTGAGCCGTACTTTTGGCTCTTCTTTCTTTGCACGTTCGACTTCTACCTTCGAGCCTAACCTTCGCATCGCCACCCCACGGAACTACATTCTCGGGCCTGAAGACGAAATCGTTGTGGATATTTACGGAAATGCAGTGGATAACTTCCGCATGAAGATCAGCCCGGAGGGAACCGTAAAAATGCTCAACCTGGCTCCTGTGTATGTCAACGGGCTGACCATCGAACAAGCAAGCGAGCGCATTGTAAACCGCTTGCGCCAGGCTTATTCGACACTCAACCGGCCCGGTTCGGGAACCTATTCATCCATAACACTTGGCAATGTGCGCAGCATACACGTGATGATCACAGGTGAAGCCGCACGGCCAGGCACTTACACAGTCTCCTCGCTCGCAACAGCATTTAATGCGTTGTCGATATCCGGCGGCCCAAGCCTTAACGGTTCTTACCGCAATATCGAAGTGATCAGGAACAACAAGGTGATCAGAACTATTGACCTCTACAAGTTCCTGGTAGATGCCGACCTGCGCGACAATATCGCTCTACAAGATCAGGACATTATCCTGATCAGGCCATTTGAAACAAGGATAGAACTGAACGGCCAATTAAAACGCCCCGGCATTTTCGAAGCCAAACCAGGCGAAACCCTGGGGAGCCTTATCCGTTATGCAGGAGGTTTCACGCCGGAAGCCTATACGAAGACCTTCACCTACCAGCGCAACACCGGGACCAATTATATGATTGGTAGCATCGATTCGGTTCAAATCGAAACTTTCGCTCCTAGAAACGGGGATATTTTCAACATAAAACGGATACTGGACGTTGTAGCTAACCAGGTGGAAATACGGGGTGCTGTTACGGTGCCGGGCCCGTATGCGTTGGAAGAGCGTTGCAATTCCGTTCTGAAATTGATCCAGATGGCCCAGGGACTTAGCCCGCGTGCTTTCCTGAACCGCGCCATTCTAGAAAGATCCAGCGGCGAAACCCAGACAGGTATTGTGGCGATTGACCTTCGTAAACTTGTAAACGGTGAAATAGCGGATATTCCATTGCTCGCAGGCGATATCCTGACAATCAAATCCGTGGAAGACCTGAAAGAATTTACCTACCTGACCATTTCGGGATCTGTAATCAACCCGGGTAACTATTATTATTACAAAGACATTACCATCGCCGACCTTATTTTCCAGGCTGGCGGTTACACGGAAGGTGGTATCCCCTATCGCATTGAAGTGTCACGTCGTGTAAAAAACGATACGCTTGACCTACCTTCTTCGCAGAACGTCCGCATTTTCTCGATCGACGTGGCCGACAATCTGGTGTTGAACCCGGACGACCAGAAATTCAAGCTCCAGCCGCAGGACATCATCGTGGTGCGCAAGTCGCCGCGTTACGAGCCGCAGAAATCTGTAACCGTCATTGGTGAAGTGCGGTACCCAGGGAATTACACCATTATCAACAATTTCGAGCGGATTTCAGACCTGTTCGGTAAGGTAGGCGGTCTGCGGCCTGAGGCATACCTGCCCGGTGCGCGCTTCTACCGGGGCCAGGAACTGATCGCGGTCGACATTGAAGCGATCGTCAACAAGCCCTCGCTTTCTTCGAATCTATTGTTGATGCACGGCGACACGCTGGTAATCCCGAGACGCCTCGAAACAGTCAGGATTCAGGGCGGTGTACACAATCCTTCGGTTATGAACTTCGATTCTAAGTTCAGCTACGATGATTACATTTCCCAGGCCGGTGGCTATACTGAGCAAGGTTGGAAGAAGCGCGTGTACGTGTCATACCCTAATGGCCGGACGCACAGAACCAAGAATTTCCTCTTCTTCAGATCCTATCCCAAAGTTGAACCTGGTGCGGTTGTGACCGTGCCGGTGAAAGTTGCCGAGCCCGAGCGTCAGAAGACACCTGGTGAGCGCATCGCATTGTTCTCATTCATAGCATCGATGGTTAGTACACTCACATTGGCGGCAATTACCCTGAGCAGAAATAATTAACCATGATATCCCATCCAGAAAAAAAGCCGGTAGTAGCCGACAGCAAGGAGAGTTCATTCAATGCTTCGGAAATACGTTTTATTGATATCATCCTTTTTATAGGGAAGTATATCAAATTGCTGATACTGGCCGTGATCATATCCGTGGTAGCTGGCGTCGCTTACAGTTTCACACTTAGAAAGAAGTACGAAGCCAAGGTAAGCCTGTTGCCGGAATATGGAACATCGAAGAGGGGGTCGTTCTCCTTGCTTGGTGCAGGCCTTAATGGTGACGGCGCCGAAAAATTGCAGCCGGACCTCTACCCGACCATTATGCAAAGCTCGCCGTTTGGCGAATACCTGCTCAAACAGCCGGTTGTGGATCAGGACAACAAGCCTTATAAGACGCTCCTGGATTTTATGAAAGCACAGGCTAAACCAGGGTTATTCTCGGGCTTGTTCTCTTCTTCGCCCAAAGCCCCTGCAAAAGAAGTTAAGCTCAAAAGGGATGGAATTCTTTCCTACTCGCTTTCGGAGCAATCCAATATCGCGAGTGCCATTTCCCTCCTTTCAGCAGAAGTGGATCAAAAAAGTGGTGTAATCCAGATCAGCGCGGAAACGGTCGACCCATTTGTCTCGGCGATCATCGTGGAAGCGGCACAAAAATACCTGATCGATTATGTAGAAGACTATCGCTCATCCAAAGCAAGCCAGCGTGAAGGCCTGCTTGCCGACCGGGTGAAAGAGGCCAAAGCCCGGCTCCGTACTGCGGAGTATGCGCTCCAAAGCTACCGCGACCAGAATAGAAATATCTTTTCAAACACAGCCAAAATTGAGGAGCAACGGTTACAGGCGGAATACATATTATCAGAATCACTTTACAGCGACCTGGTGAGACGGTATGAGCAAGCCAAAGTCACTGTGAAAGAAGAACGCCCGGTATTTAAAGTACTCGAACCTGTAAAAGTTCCATTATTAAAAAGTAGCCCAAAAAGACTGCGCATAGGCCTGATATGGGGCTTCCTCGGTGGCTTTTTCACTCTTTTATACATCCTCCTTATTAAAGAAAAAGTGGTTCAGAAAATCGTTTCGGGCGCTAATGAGTAGGATGCAGTGCTTTCACACTCAACTTTTTATACATACTTGATCGCCCGGTTTACCTCGCAGGTATCTGCACGGTTCATTGCCAACAATCTGAATCTGCTTCAATTTAACTGGTGATCTCAGCCTTCATGTTCCGCTGATCGGGCCTTATGTCAAGAAGCTGAGCCATTTGAAAAGTAAGTAATGAGGACCGATAAAAAACCTAAAATATTGTCATTCAGTCACTATGGTACACTTTACGGTGCAAACAGGTCCCTTTTAGCTTTACTTACTGCTACCCGACACAGGATAGACTGGTGGGTAATATGTCTGGAAGACGGCGATTTTGCGAAAGAGCTGGCCAGGAACGGCATCGAATACAAGATTGTGGCGTTTGCCAACGACATTCATAAAATCCCGAGATTCCCGCAATGGTTTCACAGCGTTAAAAGGTTTACGTTCAATGTTCTTGCCGCGTTTTATATTGCTATATTGGTTGTCAGAAAACGGATCGATCTGATCCATACCAATTCATCGGTGATCTTCTTTGGTGCGCTCGTTGCCTTCTTTTCGGGCCGGAAGCACTTGTGGCACATCCGCGAGTTTGTATATGAGGACTATCATTTAAAATACAACTTTGGTAAATCATCGTTCCGGTTCTGGGCCAACAAGGCGGCATGTATTATCTGTATTTCAAAAAGCATTGCTCAAAAAAGGGTTATCGAGGCGGGTGTTACCGCGCCATATGTCGTAATCTACAATGGACTGGTCGATGCGCTTCCGGAGACATCGCCTCGTATGCTTTCTGAAACTCCCCTCGCAGGCATAGTGGGCATCATCAACCCCGCCAAGGGCCAGATGACGGCCGTAAAAGCGGTGAATGCACTCGTTAAAAAAGGAGTCGCCATAAAATTGGAAATTGTAGGCGAAGTTGGCGATCCGGCTTATTATGAGGAAATTGCAGCCTATATCAGGGAACAGGATATTAGCGAACATATTCAGTTTACCGGGTTTACCAAAGATATTCAAAGCATTTATCGTCGTCTGGACGCATTGCTCATGTGCTCGCCGAACGAGGCGCTTGGGCGCGTGACGATCGAAGCCATGATGTACGGTGTTCCCGTAGTCGCATTCGATTCGGCCGGCACCAGTGAGATCGTCCAGCACGGGCAGACCGGCCTGCTCTTCCGGTCCGATGAGCATAGTCTTGCCACTGAGTTGGAGAGATTACTCAACGACCATTCCCTTTATGCCGACATAGCCGGACGCGCAAGGGAGCATGTTCTTCAAAATTTCACGATTACAAAATATCGCGACAATTTTCTCAGGGAAGTAGAAGGTTGCCGTCAAAGCTAAGTTATGCAGTACCCCAAAATTTCGATCATCACAGTTGTAAGGAACGGCGAGAAAGACCTCGAAAATGCCATCAAAAGTGTCGTTAACCAAAGTTACAGGCATATTGAGTACATTATTCTGGACGGACTTTCGACTGACGGGACATTGGATATCATCCGGAAATACGAACATGAGATCGCCCTTTGGAAAAGTGAGGCCGACCGCGGGATATTCGACGCTATGAACAAGGGACTTGATTTGGCCACGGGCGACTGGGTCTATTTCCTTGGATGCGACGATGTGCTGGTTTCGCCGACAATTATTGAAGAGGTTGTTGCCGAGATGACCGAAACCGACGGCATTTATTACGGAAACACCTATCTGAAAAAAAGTAATCAGATTTACACCGGTAAAGTCAGCAAATGGAATATCGCGTTGCGGAACATCTCGCATCAGGCCATTTTCTATCCAAGGTCAATTTATAAGCAAAAGAAGTATAACTTGGACTATAAATTAGCGGCCGATCACGTCTATAATGTGGAGTTATACAGTCGCTTTGCTACTCATTTCGTTTACATGCCTAAACTGATATCCATTTACAACGATCTGGGTATGAGCTCTGTAAATATCGACTATCAACATAAAAAGGATATTGTCGGCATAGTGTACGATAATCTCGGCAGTGCGGTGGGTTCCTACTATTGGTTCCGTGTGAAGGTTTCGAATTTTAAAAACAGTTTGAAAGGTGGGAAATGATTTTTTCGTAAGGGCAATCCTGGATAACTGGCTCTATTACGGGGCTATTTATGGAGCATTGTTGTGCTTTTATCTGCTTCTCTACCGAAAAATCTACTGGGGCATTCTCGACCCCATCCTACTCACGGTCATTAACCTCACCGGAGGGGCATTTTGTGTGTACTTCCTATATTCCGACCAAGCCCTCAAACCTATATATGGCTGGTCTTTCCTGGGTACCGAAATCGCATTGTTCGTAGGATTAACAATCGCAGCATATATACCGGCAATCAAACTCGGAGGAGATACGAATAGACTTGAAATCCCAACCCAGGGCATCAGCGAGTTCGATCTGTTCGTTTTTGTCGTTTGTACAGCTTACGTTTTTGTTGAAGCAATCAATTTGAAAACGGTCGGAATCGTACTCCTCGATAGCGAACACAACCACGTCTCGGCTTATGAGGGTCACGGAGTTATCCGGGCATTTCTGGTGTCTTACCGGTCATTGGTGATTATGTCGCTGTACTACAAGATCCTCTATCTCAAAAAGAGGCTCAATCTGTTCGAGCTATTCATCTGTTTCGTGCTACTGCTAGACCTTGCTACCAATGGGTCCAAATCGGGCATTGTGGTTTTCTTCGTCATGTACTTCCTGATTACCTATCCGATGGTCGTCCAGGGACGAATGAGCACAATTAAAATATCCTGGCCACTGATGCTGGTTCTGTTGAGCTTTCCCGTTGGTATCGTAATGATCTCCGTAGGTGCCGATGCATCGTCGGCGGTACAACAGGTAGGCTTGCGGCTCATGGCTAGTGGAGATATTTTCCTGCTCGGGTATTACGACGACGTCATGGACAGCATCCAGGAGTCCTCCTTCTTCAAGTATGCGTTTTATCCGGGCTGGGGGACAATCCTGAAAAACCTTGGTTTCGAGATTACGCCGCCCGAGCCTGTCGGCGTAGATGTGTTTGCGTTTTATTCGGGTCGCCGAACATCCGGGGCAAACGGAAGATACAATTATCTGGCTTACCATTTCTTCGGACTCTGGGGCGGCATCTTGTATGCGCTGATCATCGGCCTCCTGGTAGGCTATTTGCGTAATATCTATAAAAATCTTAACCCATTGAATATGAACTACTACTCCTTCCTATTCATATTGGTGCTGATCGCTTGCTCAACCCGCTTGATTGACGATATTCTGCTATTCGGTAACACAAGCTTCTGGGGCCTCCTATTTCTGACATTATCTTATGTGGTAGCCAAAATCCTGTACATGGTGCTCCAAGTGATCACCAAATCAAAATCGTATGCCTGATATTGTTTTCTTTACCTATAATATTTCGGCGGTTGGCGGAACGGAACGCGTGGCTTCGGTCATTATCAATGAACTTGCTAAAAGAAATTATAATGTTCACGTATTAGGCCTTTACGGCGATCCTGAAAAGGTTTTCTTCCCTTTCGAGCCGAATGTAAAGGTTACCAGCCTGCATATCGAAAATCTGAAAGGCGTCCGGAAAATCCTGTATTCGCAACATAAAATCCGGCAATTCATCAACAATAATCATATCGATACATTTGTGACGGTCGAATCAATCATGGCGACGTATTCGATCCCGTCTCTTGCCTTTACTGGCATCCGGCATGTGGTGTGGGAGCACTTTAATTTCAAGGTAAGCCTGGGCATAGCGGCCCGATCTTTTGCGAGACAGCTTGCACTTTTCTTTGCCGACAAAATCGTAACGTTAACGGCCCGTGATATACAGTTCTGGAAAGAGGGAGCCTGGTACCGACGCGCACAACTGGTGCACATTCCGAACCCCATGTTCCTGGAAGAGCAAAAAGTCAACGAAAGTCCCTCTAAAACGGTCATTTCCGTGGGAAGGATTACTTTCCAGAAAGGCTTTGACTTGCTGATCGACGCCTGGGGGCAGCTCCCCGCGAAACTTCGGAATGAATGGAAGCTGCTCATCATCGGCGATGGAGAAGACAAACCGCTTCTTGAAAAGAAAATAACAGAACTCGGGATTGGGGAGTCGGTCGAACTTGTGGGTACTACAAAAGCAGTTTTTGCTTATTTTGAAACAGCATCCATCTACTGTCTAAGCTCGCGGTTCGAAGGGTTGCCCATGGTGCTCCTGGAAGCTCTCGCGTTCCATTTGCCCGTTGTGGCCTTCGATTGCGACACCGGACCGGAAGAACTGATCGAACAAGGGCGAAATGGCATCCTGGTAGAGGCAGGTAATGTGAGCAAATTGTCGCAATCATTAGCTGTGCTGATGAATGACGATGTCCTCCGTGAGCGTATGAGGAATTACAAATCACAAAAACTCGATACACTCGAACTCGGGCGAATTATGGAACAATGGAGCCGCGTATTGAAATAAAACGACCCTATGTAAGAACACACTAGCTTTGAAAAAACAAAAACTACTTTACATACTGCACGACGTGCAGATCGGCGGCGTTGAGGTAGCCATGCTATCGGCATTGCCTGAGCTAAACAGGCAGTTTGACCTGAAAGTGATGGTTTTGGGGAGTATCGATGCAAATATAACCAGCCACCTCTCAGCTACGGAAAAAGCTTGCATGGTCACGTTCGACTATAAGCTAGGTATGTATCCGTTGGTCATTCCCAAAATGATCCGCTTCATTCTGCATTTCTCCCCAGACGTCATGATCTGCTCGCTATGGCGGGCATCCTTGCTCGGTGTCATAGCTAAAAAGCTCAGACCCCAAATAAGGTTCATCTCTTTCATTCATAATACCGCTTTTTTTCATGGCTTCGACCGGCTGTTCAGCCAGGCAGCCATCCGTCATGCCGATTCGATCTTCACAGATTCTCAGGCTACGGCCACATTTGTGACCGGGCAATTCGAACCTCCCGTACCTGTTGAAGTCATTTCTTTTTTTACGAGTCATTCGCCGGATTTTAAACCAGCCCCGCCCTTCGATAACCAAAATGTGCGGTTCATGTTTCTCGGACGGATCAATTCCGTAAAAAACTTACCTTTGGCCGTCGACACCATCCGACACCTGACAGATCGCGGATACAATGCATCGCTGGATATCTATGGCAGGGATGATGGGATGCTTGAAACGGTAATAGAATATATCCGCAGGCATCAGCTGGAAAGCCGGGTGCGGTTTAAGGGAGAAGTGAACGGTAGCGAGAAGCTGGAACTATTTGGAAACTATAATTTCCTGATTCAGCTGAGCACCAACGAAGGGATGGCCATGAGCGTAGCGGAAGCGATGCAAAACGGGCTCGTCTGCTTCGTAACCGCGGTAGGCGAAATTCCCAACTATGCTGAAGATATGAAAACGGCGATTTTTGCTGATATTAGCACAACCGAAGCATTCGGCCATTCTTTGCAAAAACTGGAATCCGTGATTGCCGATCCGCAGCTTTACAACCGGATCTCGTTAAATAGTTACGAGGGATTTAAAACGGTGGGTACGTACTCTGAATCCTTGATACGCAATATCGGGACAGTCGTGCGAGCAAGTAAAACCATCGGCAGCGATTAATATCACATTTAACAGAAAGCGGTTTCTCTGGAGTTGTTATTGAGATTATGAAAATATTACATGTCATCACGCTAGCGGAACTCGGGGGCGCTCAATCCGTGGTGATCAATCTGGCGCGCGAATCTGTCAATGACGGTCATGAGGTAATGGTTGCGTCGTCGGAGGACGGAGAATTGTGGAAGGTGCTTCCCTCGGAAGTAGGCCAATGGAAGATCAACCCGTTGCAGCGCTCCATCAGCCTTTCGAAAGAGCATAAGGTGGTAAACGAATTGCGGCGACTTTACCAGATTTTTAAGCCTGACGTCGTTCATTTGCATTCTTCCAAAATCGGGATTCTCGGCAGACTGGCCTTTCCACGGAAAAAGATCGTTTACACCGTTCATGGCTTTGATTCCATTCGGGTCGCATTCAGAAAGTTTCTCCATCTGGAACGCCTTCTGCAGATCAGGGCCAAGCATATTGTCGGAGTGAGCAAATACGATTACAATAACCTGCTGAGCGAGGGGATCAAAAAGAATGTCTCCTACATTTATAACGGCATTACGGATTACTCCACCGACGTTCCTGAGAATCACAGCGAAAGTTATCGCCGCCTGGCCGAAATGATCCGGTCAAAGTCGGGTTTCAAGGTGATGTGTATTGCGAGGATTTCGCCGCAGAAGAAGTTTGAACTTTTTTGTGAAGTGGCAGAAATGCTCGCTGGCCACAATATTCATTTCTTCTGGATAGGCAACAAAGATGAAATGGCCGACCTTCCGGCGAATGCCTACTGCCTCGGAGAAGCGGAAGATGCACATCGTCTGCTGAAATACGCCGATCTGTTTATGCTTCCTTCCAATTACGAGGGTATGCCTATGTCCATTCTTGAAGCATTATGCTACTCGGTTCCCGTGATTGCCTCTGATGTCGGCGGCATTGGAGAAGTCCTTAATGGATTGAATGGCAGGGCAGTAGCCAATACCGCAAGTGAATTTGCAGACCAAATACTGTATTACGCGAGCAACCCGGCCGAACTCGCCCACGCAAGAGCCGAAGCCAGAAAGTCGTATGAACAGTATTTCACCGTCGGGGCAATGTACCGGATGTACCTTTCCCTCTACAAATCGATAGCCTGAACTTCACCGTGCGGACACTTACAGGCAGGAAATGATTATGGGAAATGTGATAAATCGATCGAATCAGTCGAAAATGCCCGGAGCACTAAAAAAACGGAAAAATTCTTTACAGTAAAATAATATTTTGTGCCAAAACCTTCCTTATATTTGCCGGTACTAATTTCATCCCTTCTCCGCCAAATATTAATTTTTAGCGCAAAAGCCCTTCTCTGCCAAAAATTATATTTGATTTGACCATATTGATAATTTCGTATTTCAAAAGTTTATTCCTAAACTTGTAGCTTTAACACACGTATATTCTACAATCACACTATTTTTTAGTTCATAAAATACACACATATGGGCAACACTTACGTATCTGACCGCAAGTATATTCACCGGCTTCTAAGCAAAACCGCCGTTTCGGAAGAAGTCCTGATTGTCACCAGCTACGACTACTTTCTTCAAAAAAAAGATCTGGCGTTACTTCTCAAAAGATACAAGGAGATTATCCTGATACCGCACTCAGATAACGACGATTATCTTCTCAATCACACGGTAAGGCCACTACTCGACAGATTTGAAAAAATACACCTGGTTACTAATCCCCAGTATGACCGACGTAACAGGGTGATCTACGAACTGGTTGTCCGAAAAAACAAATCGATCCGAATCACCACCGTTTACGATTTCTGCGAGCGAGACCTCAAAAAAGTGTACATTCCGGACGACGTCACCGAAATCAATCCCAATCTTCTAACAGTCCCCACTTTCGGCAGAAGGGTTCGTTACCCCAAGAAGATCATCGATATAACGATCTCAATCATATTGTTCCTTCTTACATTCCCGATCTGGATTCTCAGCTATTTCCGAATCAAACTGGAATCCCCAGGGCCTGTATTTTACTTCCAGGAACGTGTGGGCATGAATAACAGGCCGTTCAATTGCATCAAATTCAGGTCGATGGGGCTGGATGCAGAACAAAACGGAGCATCATTCTCAAAAAAGAACGATTCCAGGATATTCTCGTACGGTTCATTCATGCGCCTGACACGCATTGACGAATTGCCTCAAATCATCAATATCTTCAGACGTGACCTATCGTTGATCGGCCCGCGTCCGGAACGCCCCGTGTTTACTGAAACATTCGACGAAATTATTCCCTATTACAACCTCCGCCACAACATCAAACCAGGCATCACCGGTTACGCGCAGGTAATGTATTCGTACGGAGCCGGTGTGTACGACGCGCGTCACAAGCTCATGTATGATCTTTATTATATCAAAAACTGGAACTTGTTCCTGGAATTGAAAATCATACTCCTGACGGCCGTAGTTATTTTCGGCAAGAAGGGCAGGTAATCCCTCTGACACTTCGTAAATTCTTAATAGTCCTGGAATGAGGAAATTCTTTTATGTGCTGCTTTTCTGGGCAGCACTTTGTGCTGAAAGCTACTCACAGGATTCTACGTTTTTCTATTCCGCCGGGATCAACGCTGCCGGCTCGACTGCCGGTGTACCGTTTTGGCTATACGCCAATCAGAATGCATCTACGCCCGAAAAAGGCTCCTTCGTGCAAGGTGCCGCCAGTTTTCACCGGGTCTACAATCGAAACAATCCCCGCTTCTTTCAGTGGTCGGGAGGAGCAGAACTGGTAGGTTTCGCCGGCAAGAAATCCGACGCATTCTTTACGGATCTGTTCATAGCCGGTAAGGCAGGGCCAGTGGAACTCAGTATTGGGCAAAGAAAGGAGTTCATGGGACTGGGCGATAGTTTGCTTACCATGGGGCCTATTGCTATGTCCCCCAACTACCGCCCCTATCCCAAGATCCAACTTTCGACACCGAACTTCGTAAGCCTGATTCCTGGCAACGACATTTTTTCTTTCAAGTTTTCTTACGGAGACGGGCTTCTTGGCTCGGCTGGAGTGCATTATGGCAACGTCACCAGCGTTCCCGACGTCTATCTGCATCAAAAATCCCTTTACCTAAAACTCGGTAAGCACACGCATCGGCTCAATCTGTTTGGAGGTTTTAACCATCAGGCTATGTGGGGTGGCGAAGACAAAATCTTTACCGGTGGCCTCAAAAAGGCCAAAGCCTATGAATATGTCATCTTTGGCAAACCATGGAGTCATAGCCGTGTAGGCAACCATTTCGGAACGATCGACGTAGCCGCAGAGTGGAAGGGGAAACGATGGGACATTTTTCTCTATCGCCAAACGATCTACGAGGACGGCTCACTTAGCAATTTGTCCACCGTATCCGACGGTTTGAGCGGATTACGGTTTAAAAGAAAGCAAAGAAGTGAAAACGCCCCCGCATTCCGTTTCAATACCCTGCTGTTTGAATTCCTCTATACTAAGAACCAGGGGGGCGCGATATTCGACTACCTGAATGGAATTTTCGGAAAAGACAATTACTTCAATCATTACGTTTACAACCAGGGATGGTCGTACCGCGGAAGAAGTCTTGGCACTCCCATGATCGCTCCTCAGACAACCACCCGGGACAACCTGTTTACCACCGGAAACCTTTTCACTGCGAATAACCTGATCGTTGCCTATCATTTGGGCGCCGAGGCTTCATGGAAGAAGTTTAATTTTTTACTAAAAGGCAGTTTTTCCCAGAACTCGGGCACTTACGATAACCCGATCAGACCGGTTGCGAACCAAACTTCCTTGCTATTAAGAGTTGAAGCCCCGCTTTTAAACTCTAAAAGAGATATTTTCGGTTTAAGTCTAGCCTCTGACTTTGGCCAATTGTACACACAAAACATGGCAGTGCTGATCAGTTGGCGGAAATCCGGCTTTATCTGGTAACTTTAAGCTTTTGCATACACGGCTGAACTATTTCCCTGTTTTACTAAATGTCGTCCCTATTTTCCCTGATACGAGTTTACCTACCCCTTTATCTGTTACTCATCGTTTTCAAATTACAAGCTCAGGATTCGACAGTATACTATAAAGCATCGGTAATGGCGGCCGGGGCAACGGCCCAAACTCCTTTTTGGCAGCACGCCAACCAAAATGGTAGTATTCCGCTAAACGGCAATTTTGGCATTGTCGATGCCGGAATATATAAGGTTTATAATCCACATAACCCGCGACTGATTCAATGGAGCGCAGGCATTCAGGGAATCGCCAGTTACGGTAAATCGGCAAATGGTTTCCTGTCTGATCTATATGCCGCTATAAGAATCGGGAAGGTTGAAATTCTCGCGGGGCAAAAAAGGATGACCGCCGGACTTGTCGATACGACCCTTTCTTCCGGCTCACTCGCTATGGCTGGTAACGCTAGGCCCTACCCCCGGGTCCAGGTTGCCATTCAGGAGTACTTGCCGCTTTACTTCACCAACAACTTCGTCGCGCTGAAATTTACTTATTCGGATGGATACCTGGGTGCCAGCGGCATTAATTACGGCAGCGTTCCCCACATTTCGGACACCTATCTGCATCAAAAACAACTCTATTTTCGACTCGGCAAAAAATCCCACCGTTATCGCGTCTACCTGGGAGCCAATCATCAGGCTATTTGGGGCGGCGAGAAAGAAATAATGCCGCTGTACCAACTCGACATGCTTAAAGCTTACTGGCATACGATCTCCGGGAAAACCCTGGATTATCGAAAGGTTGGTAACCATTTCGGAACATTTGACATCGGTGGCGAATGGCATGGAAAAGACTGGAATTTCTTCTTATACCGCCAGAATATCTACGAGACCGGGTCACTCTTCAGAGTTACTAATTTTGAAGACGGGCTGAACGGGCTGAGCGTGAAACGTACCAAACCGCTTCCGAACGGCTCTTCCTATCTGGCATTTCACTCATTTCTGCTGGAAGTGATCGGAACACGCAATCAGATCAACCGTTATCCGATATCTGAACTGTCACTGTTCGAAAGGGCGAACTATTTCAATAGCTACGTATATCAGCGTGGCTGGTCTTATTATGGCTCTGGCATCGGCTCACCCTTAGCCCCGGCATCAACCACTACCGATCGTGATTTACCGCGCAATAATTCGGAATTTACGAATAATAATCGTTTCTGGGCGTTTCATACAGGGGTAACCGCCACCTGGCTGCATTTGAAATTGTCATTCCGCGGTACTTATTCGCGTAATTCAGGTTCCTTCCTCACACCATTTGAGGGAGTCAGGCAGCAAGTATCCTTATGGCTGGGTGTTGAGAAAAACTTAAATATCTTCAAAGGATGCAGTGTTTATTCCGCATTATCGTCGGATATTGGTAAGCTGTATCCTAACACCTACGGGTTAGCCATCGGCTTGCGGAAAAGCGGATTCCTGGATTAACCCGTTTTGCAATCAAGCGACGCATATGTTCAATATGATAATAGAAAAGTTATACTTATTTTTGTTGGCTATTATACACATTATGGACAATGCGTGAGGGCACACCTATGAGATTTCTTTTATTCATACTACTATTAGTGCCCATCCTTGGCTTTTCCCAATCTGAGATCAAGGAACCTGTTATCTATACCGACTCAACCACGAATTACGCGGAATTCGTGGGAATGGGCAGCACCAATGGGTACACGCCGTTCTGGATCCAATCCAATCAATACGGGATCGTGCCGAAAACAGGCCCCAACCTTAGCGTGCGTGCGGGGCTAGAACGTTACTGGACAATATCAGAGAATAAAACCCGGAATGAGTGGCGTGTCGGCGCGGGTATAGAAGCAGCGGGAAATTTTGTCCAAACCAAGAATCTCCTACTTCCCCAGGCGCATGTAACATTGCGTTATAAGAACTGGGAATTATATGTGGGACGCAAGAAACAGGCACTTGGCCTGGCGGACTCTACCATCGGTTCAGGCTCTTACGCCTGGTCGGGTAATGCACTGCCGATTCCCAAGATCTACTTCGGAACCACCCGCTTCGTGCCGGTACCGCTCACAAAAGGCTGGCTCTCCTTCCAGGCATTCTATTCCGACGGGCTTTTTGAAAACAGCAGGCCCATTACCGAGAATTTAAAATTTCATCAGAAGGCGTTCTACCTTCGTATCGGAAAGGCGAATTCGTTGCTGAAACTTTACGGAGGCTTCAACCACCAGGTCCAATGGGGCGGGAGACTTAAGAAGAATCTGGGCCTTACGGGCGACAGACTGCAAATGCCTACCGGATTTAAGAACTATATCAATGCCGTCATAGGATCCATCGGCGGGAGTGGTGACGACATAACCTATTTCGATAGCACGAGCCGCATAGGAAATCACCTCGGCTCGATTGATCTCGCGATGGAGGTCGAAACCTACGAGACCAGTATTTTTCTATACAGACAGTTCATTTACGAGGATGGCTCGTTATTTTATCTGACGGGGCTCAAGGACGGCTTGTACGGCGCCAGAATCAAGCGTAAAAACTCTTATGGGGCTAATTTCGAGATCAATGCGGCTGTCCTGGAGTTTTTATATACCAAAGACCAGGGAGGTAACGATTTTGTATTGACCGATGGTAAAAAGCGAGGCCACGATAATTATTTCAACAACCAGCAGGTTCGTGACGGCTGGGGTTATTATGATAGGACTATCGGAACGCCGTTTATTCCTCCCACTTCGCAAACCAAATGGAAGTGGCCGAATTATGCCGACAATTTCACGAGCAACAACCGCGTCATGATGTTCCACCTGGGACTGGAAGGAACATTGCTCCGCAGAATCCAGTGGATGGGCAAATTCTCCTTCTCAGAGAACAGTGGCGCCTGGCTCGAACCATTCCTTGGCTCACCCAGGCAATTCTCCGGTATGCTCATGATGCAATCCAAGCTCGACGTGCTCGGCGGTTTGACCGTGAAAGGGGCCTATGCGGCGGATATCGGCGACTTGTACCGTAAAACCTACGGATTCATGCTGGGTGTGCGAAAAGACTTCTCATTTTATTGAACCCTACAAATTACTTCTGATTTTTTCAGCCAATGTCGCGAGTTCTTCTTGCGACATTTTTATTTTCTTACTGAAATCGGCATCAGCCATGCTGTTGAGCGGAAGCAGGTGCACATGCGCATGGGGAACTTCCAGACCAATTACGCTTACACCAATGCGCAGGCAGGGAACCGACTTCTCCAATGCAGGAACAATACTTTTAGCGAACTGAAACAAGCCTGTGTACAGATCGTCATCAAGGTCGAAAAGGTAGTCCACCTCTTTCTTCGGGATGACGAGCGTATGTCCTTTCGCAATAGGAAATGCATCGAGAAAGGCGAGAAAATCCGCTGTTTCGGCGATTTTATGGCAAGGGATCTCCCCCGCTACGATTCTTGAAAATATAGAAGCCATGTGGATAGATATCGGATTATTTTGAGCTACTCCCAAAAATAGGAGCCTCCAACTTTCGATCCAAATATGCCTTTGAAAACTCAAAAAGTACTTAATATTGTGGACTAAAACTTTAACAAGCGAAACATGAATTTCACAAAATGGAAGGCTTTCGGAAAAGTATCCGTTATCGCCCTGGCTGCTTTGGCCTTTTCAAATGATGCAGAAGCGCAAAAAGGGAAGTGGGTTACCCTTTTCGACGGCAAGAGCCTGAATGGCTGGCATAGCTGGCAACAGGACAAAGTTCTGCCCCAATGGAAAATAGAAGACGGCGCGGTAGTATTGGCCGAAAAAGGCGGCAAAGACCTCGTTACCGACAAAGAATATGGTGATTTCGAACTCGAACTGGAATGGAAAATCTCCGAAGGCGGTAACAGCGGAATCATCTATCATGTGGTAGAAGACAAAAAGTATTGCTGTCCTTATTCTACCGGACCGGAAATTCAGGTACTCGACGATGCGAAACATCCCGATGCGAAAGCTGGTAAAGACGGTAACCACAAAGCCGGTTCACTGTACGATATGCTTCCGCCATCCAATTTCTCTGCGGTAAAACCTGCCGGAGAATGGAACAAGGCAAAAATCGTGATCAAAGGCGGTAAAGGCGAGAGCTGGCTGAACGGCAAAAAAGTAGTTGAATTCCCTACGCAAGGTGCTGAATGGGACAAACTCGTTGCCAACAGCAAGTTCAAAACCTGGCAGGGATTCGGGGCATCCTCCAAAGGAAAGATCGCATTGCAGGATCACGGCGACAAAGTTTCCTACCGCAATATCCGGATCAAGGAATTATAATACGTCGTTTTTTAGGTTTCCCGACCAATATTCGCGGCTGTAAACGCGCCTGAACGGCCAGTTTTTCAACCGCAACAAGAGGGGCAAATAAGCGTGAGGCTCTTTGGACGATTTACTGTAATGGTAAAGATCGTCGTCCGTAAGTACCAAGCCCTTGTAGGCCCCTTCTTCTTTTACAGTAATGTCGCCAAATGGAAGTTCTTTTTCAAATGCCGGATTTTGCCGCACCAGCCGTTCTTTCAGCAGCCAGTCCGAGCGAAACTGCCCGGTAGCAAGCGGCGCAGGTTCAAACTTGCCTTCCGACACCTGCAATGCATAATCCATGTAAGCCCTGAGTAATTTCGGGCCTTCATTCGCTGTCTGCTCCGTCTGCAGCTGCGACGGCCAGAGGCTGGTTATAAAGTAAATCTTCTCCCGTGCACGCGTGACGGCCACATTAAGGCGGTTCTCGCCTCCCTGCATATTCAGCGTACCGAACTGCATAGAAATGCGCCCGTTCTCATCCGGCGCATAGCCCATCGAAAAAATGATAATGTCGCGCTCATCGCCCTGGACATTCTCGATGTTCTTTACAAAAAGGCCCTCAGGCAATGCGGTTTCTTTTTCCAATGCGTCTTGAACAGCCGCTTGTTGGTAAAAATTGAACGTCACCACGCCAATGCTCTTTCCGCTGCCTGCAAGTTCACGGATAAGCCGCAATACTTCCTCCACTTCCATGGCATTGGTATTGTTCTTCCAGACACCCTCCGTTTTGATGTACTCAATCCCCGGCTCACGGTCGTTGATCTTATGAAAATCGGGCAGCAGTTTAAGGCTCTTTTTATAAAAATTCCGGTTAGAGAAATCAATGAGATCGAGAGACAAACTCCTGTAATGGCCTGTCAGCTGGTAATGATCCAGCGATTGGCCGGCAAGGTCGAGCAAAGACTCGATTTCGATGGCGGCCGAATACTCCTCATCCTCCGACCGGTCTTCGAACCTTACGCGGTAAAGATCGCTCGGTGAAAGCTGTTTACTGTCACCGGTAACCACCCATTGTTTCCCTCTGAATGCCGCCGGCAAGCTGTACTCCGCATAGCATTGTGAAGCCTCGTCAAAAATAACCAGGTCGAACAAACCGCTTTCCATTGGAAAAATGGCCGATACTGCCTCGGGAGAGGCCATCCAGCAAGGTATGAGGGCAAATACCTCGCCGGCGTAGTTTTCGAGCAATTTACGGATCGGCCAGATTTTACGCTTTTTCGTCACCTGGTGCCCGAGTTCGCGGTATGTCACGCGGTTCCCCAGGCGGTTTTTTTCCACATCCTCATAAGTGGCCTCCCGTAGTTTAATGTTCGTGATATCAGCACTCAGCTTTTGTTTCAAGGTAATGCTGCCCTGCACCTGGTCCTCCCACTGTTTCATTTTAAGCGACGTCACCGATCGCAGTGCGGGGTATTTACTCTCGATATGTTCGATCCAGACTAGTTTAATGCTATTTTCAAACAGGCCCAGTACCTCGTTTGCATTAGTGAAGCTGAGCTCTACTCCTTTCGCTAAAATCACCTGCGTAGCACCCCGCTGCGATTCCGTCATTTCTTCCCACAGGCGGTCCATATCAGCCAGCGAGTCAAAATCGTTGCGCAAGGCTCCCAACAAAATACCGCTATAACCAGCGGGATTGTCGGTCAGCTGGGCAATCTGCTCCGGTAGCAAATACGGCAGCATCGCATTCTCCATTCTATCCCATATTTGCAGCCATTGTCTGAGGTTTTGAATGGTGTCTGTAAACTGTCCGAGCTGGCTGTTCGCAGCGACAATTTCGTGAAAAACCTTCGTCCACGCACCCGCATCCATACGTGCTACTGCATCCGCAGCACGCTCGGCAGATTTGAAAAACGACAGGTATTCCCCTGCCAGGTCTGCCGAAAAACCATCGGCAAATCCAGGATCAAAACCCAGGCTTGCATTTTGTAGCCAGGATTCCAGTTGCCTGCGGTTTTTTAATCGCTCTTCAAGTCGGACCAGATGTTGCAGGGAAACCGTAAGGCCATTGGCCGTCGCTACTCGCTCGATTTCTTTTTTCTCTTTACTAAAAACATCCCAGAAAAAACCTGAAACAGCCGATTGCTTCGTTTCGAGTGACTTTTTAAGCATTACCTCAAATGCATTCAATTGCGACGCCGGTAACGACATCTCAATGCCTCCCTCAGCAATGAATCCCTCCATTACATCCACAGCCTGGCGTACAAACGCGAGTCGCTCGTGCACATTTGCCGGCGCGCCCGTGTATTTCCCTACCAGTTTCCATGAGGCTTCGTCCGAAACCAGCTCGATAATATCCGTAAGGCGTTCTGTGATCTCTTTTCTGTTTCGGATGAATGCTTTTTCGAATGATACACCAGTTATTTGCTCAAAACCACGGGTTTGCTTTTCAAAAGCAGCAGGCCATTCCGACAACATATTTTCCATTGTCCTCAACTCCGCCATTCCAAATGCGGCAAAACCCCGCCGGTTCCGCCACGGATGTGCGGGATGAATGAGAAATGCGTAATCAGAATAGGTTTTCAAATGCCGCTTGAACTCATCCCATGTGTCTATCCTGAACTGCCGGTAGTAAGGCCGCATATCGGCATGTGGCGCGTTGGGATCACTCGTGAGGTAAAGTTCTTTAATACTCACACCACACTCCTTTTCATCAAACAATGCGGAGCGAAAGCCATTCAGTTCATCCACCGTCTTATCGATCGCGCGGCTTTCCTGGGTAAACTGTCTTTCCAGAAACACTGAATCGAGGCTGTAATTCTGCTGACGGTATGCCTCTACTTTTTCTATCTGAGACGCGATCTGGCCGTATAATGTCGAGCGATCGTTTTTAAAATCGTGGATGAGACCGGTAAAATCCTTCATACCGGTAGTTGCCAGACGTTGATAGACCACATCCAGCGCCGCTCTTTTTTGGCATACCAACAATACCCGTTTCCCTTTCGACGTAAAATCGGCGATCAGATTACAGATTAACTGCGATTTCCCGCTTCCCGGTGGGCCCTGCACTACAACCGAACGACCTGATTTGACGGCCAGGATAATCTCTTCCTGCGATTCGTCCACCGGAAAAGGAGTAAGTACATCCTCTTCCCTCGCCTGCCTACTTTCTCGCACGGGAAGTTCCGGCGCGAAATGGCTCCCGTCTACTGTTTCCTCAGCCGAGTCAATCAGCGGGAGCTTGATATGCGGCTCCCTTTCAAGAAGGTCCAGGAGTCTGTTATAATCCGGAACCAGGTAGGAACCCGCCTGCGGGAAAATACCAAGAACAGCCTCGGGGTAAAGTTTCAGTTCCCCGTTGCGCTCATTTACTATGAGATCCGAACTCTTTTCGCCGCTGAATGCAACAAGTTTATCCTCAAAAAGTTGTTGATTAAAATTAATTTTGAATGGCGTCGATTTCAGCCACTCGTAGAGCTGTGTCCTGAATTCGAGAAAGTCTTTCGGGAAATCCTCGAATGACTTTTCTAATATGTCATCGGGTATTTGCGCTTCATTAAAATGCCCGTAAGCCAGCGCGAAACTCTGATTTAAAGCAACGGTACTGTCGTCGCGTTCGAAGAGACACCATTGCTCGCGGTCCATCCGCAGCGTCACAGGGAAAAACAGCAATGGGGCATGAATTGGCGTGCCGTCGGAAAGCTTGCCTTTTACAAACGGGTAACCCACATACAGGTCGCGAGAGCCTCTTTCCTCTTCGATAAAGCGCTCGGTGCGGGCTATTTTGCGTAACCGCTTGCTGGCCTCATTCACCTTCTCGAACCGCGGATCGGCTACGTCTGACAATGCGACGCGGTTGTTCCCCTGGATCACCTGTTTCAGCACATCGATAGACGGCTTCGACAACAGGAAATCCGTATCGTGGAAGTCCAGGAACTGTTCGGCAGACAAGCTTGTGAGCAACAGCGACTTGTTGCGGGTACTAAGATTGGTAAGTCGTTTTAGATAGGCTTTAAGAATCCGGCTCATAGTTACTCAAAACGCTGCCCCACGCCTAACTATTGGATAAGACCTCGTCTTCGACCTCCTTTTTTTCAGGAACGATCACCGACGCCAGAATGCTCACCGCCAGGATACCGATGATCACGTACAGCGAATACACCGTTTTAAACCCGATAGATTCGAGGTAATGGTGGGCCAGCATTTTGCTGCCGATAAAAACGAGCAATACGCCCAAACCGTATTTGAGGAAGCGGAAGAGTCCCATAATGTTACTCAGGAAGAAGAACATCGAGCGCAACCCCATGATTGCGAAGATATTCGAGAAGAATACCACGTAAGGATCTTTGGTAACCGAGAATACCGCCGGCACCGAATCCACCGCGAAGATCAGGTCGGTAAATTCCACAATCAGCACCACCACAAAAAGTGGCGTCACGAGCCATTTACCCTTTTTTAATACAAAGAAATGCTCATGCACGTAGCGCGGGAACACGGGCAGGTATTTGGAAGCGAATTTTACAACAGGGTGTTTCGCAGGATCGATTTTCTCCTCTTCTCCTCCTTCGAAGAATATCTTACCTCCCTGATAAACCAGCAACAGGCCGAAAATGTAAATGATCCATTCGAAACGCTGCATCAGCGCCGAACCCACGAAAATGAATATGAAACGCATGATAATCGCCCCCAAAACGCCCCAGAAAAGCACTTTTTTGAAGTATTTAGGCCGGACACCAAACGACGAGAAGATCAGGATGATGACAAAAATATTGTCGACTGAAAGCGCATATTCCAGCAAATAGCCGGTAATAAATTCCAGCGACATGTTTTTCCGGTAAAGTTCGAGGCTTTCCTGAAAATCGCCGGGGATGAGTTTCAAGTGCGGCGCGTACTTGTTTTTTATGGTTTCGAGCTGCTCATAATTGTCCATGCCATGCACCAGGTCGCCATGTGTATTGATGACCAGATAGAAAGCCAATGCGAGCGCTATCCAGGCGACGGTCCAGGCAGCCGCTTCACCAAACTTGACCACATGGTCTTTTTTGTTGAAAACGCCCAGATCTAACAGCAGCATTACACTGATCACCAGAATAAAACCTCCAAAAAACAGCACTTCGTTGGAAAACATGAACAAGCAAATTTAGTTTGAAAGAACCGGCCGACTCTTACCAAAACCGGGCCATCCCAGCGGAGCAGCCCCAGCCTACGCGGGTTAAAGGAGGCAAAGGTAAGCAAAATATGAAGTGGATAGGCGAAAACTGACGGACGGTAAATGAAGCATACATTACATCTGTTTCGGAAGGATAAACACTTTTGAGAGGCAAACCGCTTCCATCCACCTCCTGCGCCGTTTTGGGGTCAGAAAAAATTTCAGCAATGACTTATTGATTTACAATTTGTTAATGTTTCTGCGCATTTTTTTTACGAAATATTTTCTTCAAAAGCTTGCGTCAAATACCAGACGTCCCTACATTTGCACCACAATAATCGGGAACGGTTATGAAAAATACGCGAAAGTAGCTCAGCTGGTAGAGCGCGACCTTGCCAAGGTCGAGGTCGCGGGTTCGAACCCCGTCTTTCGCTCAGAGAGAACAAAGCACCGGAGACGGTGCTTTTTTTCTCTTCACTGGTACCGGTACCTGGCTTTGCCGGGGTGGTGGAACTGGTAGACACGCAGGACTTAAAATCCTGTGGGCCGAAACGCCCGTACGGGTTCGATTCCCGTCCCCGGTACTGAATTTCCCAAGGAGCTACGAGCAATCGCAGCTCCTTTTTTGTTGCGCTCCCTACTCATGTGCGCTATCTTGCAGCATGCACCAGGAATTTGGACCACCCGAGGTACTTCGGGATACCATCAAATGCTTTTGGTATGATCATCGCCAATTTGGAGACCAGGAAGCTACATTCCAGGTCCAGCCGGATGGATACGCGGAGATCATCTTCTATTTTGGAAATCTTCACTACATTTCCGTAAGTGGCAACTTGCAACCGCTCCCTTCCCCATTTTTGATGGGCCTTCTCAATCAGCCTGCTGTTTTTCAAACAAAAGGCCGCTTGGAGATCATTGGCGTAAGGTGCTTCCCCTGGACGGTATTCGATTTGCTTGGTTTCCCACCCTCCGGAAAAAACGGTGTACATGTCTTTGTGCATTCCATAGCACAGCTTCAAGCCAGGCTTGCTCCTCTGATGGCCTCGGGGCGGATCGACGGGATCATGGCTGAATTGGAACAATACTTCCTCCACATCCGATCGCAAATTGCTGTGGACAGTATGCTGGCCAAAGCGGGCGCGGCGATGCGGAACGCAAATGGCACCATCCCGGTAAGCCATGTGGCCATGGCCGCACATTCAACAGTCCGCACATTGGAGCGGAAATTCAAACGCTCTTCCGGTTTTTCGGTGAAAGACGTCTCCGGCTTAATACGATTTGAGCAGGTTCGAAATCAGCTTTGGCACCATCCAGAGTCCAACCTCGCCGGCCTGGCTCACGAACTGGGATACACCGACCAGGCGCATTTGAGTAGGGAATTCAAAAGGTATAGCGGCACGACGCCTGCTGCATTCGCCCGAAATGCGAAAGAACGGAAACACGCCGCAGGCAATGATTTTGTCGCGTTTGTACAAGCCTGAGCAGCGGGCATTACTGAATTTTGTAGCTCAATCATTCAAATATGAAAGCTACAACCAATCACCCCATACACGACGTAATCATTTCCGGCGCAGGACCTGTAGGCCTGTTCCTCGCCTGCGAGCTCGCGTTAGCGGGATGCTCGGTTCTAATCCTTGAAAAGACCGAAAACCCTCATTCACGGCTGAAACAGTTGCCTTTCGGGATACGAGGGCTCTCGGCGCCCACTATCGAGGCACTCTACCGCCGCGGCCTGCTCGCGGAGCTGGAAATCCGCAAACGCCTCAAAAATCCGCATACCGCGCCTGAACAAGGAGTGCAACGCCAGGCTGGGCATTTTGCCGGCATTCCATTTTACGAGGGAAATATCGACACCTCCCAATGGAAATACCGCCTTCCTGGCTCACCTGAAACAAGTCTGATCTCCGAAATAGCAGAGCTTGAAATGATCCTGACTCGACGTGCTGAAGCTTTGGGTGTGAAAATCAGACGCGGACTTCCGGTTACCGATCTCCTTCAAACAGACGAAAATGTAACAGTCTGGTCGGCTAATCAATCCTTTCGGGCGAAATGGCTCGTCGGCTGTGACGGAAGCCGCAGCATTGTCCGTAAAATGGGCGGCTTTGAGTTCGCCGGTACCGAACCGGAGTTCACGGGCTACACCACACTCATTGACATCTCAGATCCTGAAAAACTCCGTCCTGGCCGTAATGTAACCCCCACTGGCATGTACATGCAGTCGCAGCCAGGATACGTGCTCATTCAGGACTTCGATGGCGGCGCGTTTCACAGCTCCGAAACGCCAATCACGCGCGAACATATTCAGGAAGTGCTGCGGCGCGTCTCGGGCACCGACGTAACGATTAATACCTTGCACACCGCCACTACCTGGACAGACCGCGCCCGCCAGGTCACCCGCTACCGCAACGGCCGGATATTGCTAGCCGGCGATGCCGCACACATTCATTCTCCGTTGGGCGGCCAGGGGCTTAACCTGGGACTGGGCGACGCCATGAATCTCGGCTGGAAACTCGCGGCCACCGTTCAGGATCAGGCAGCGGAAGGTTTGATCGACACTTATCACACCGAGCGCCACCCGATCGGCACACAGATTCTGGATTGGTCGCGCGCGCAGGTAGCCATTATGCACCCCGCCCCCCATGCACGCGCACTGTACGCGATTTTCCGCGACCTGATCAATACCCGTGATGGTGCTACTTACATGGCGGGCAAGGTCTGGGGCATTCATATGCACTACGATCTTGGCGGTGACCATCCCCTCGTCGGCCGGAGTGTTCCGAATTTCGAGTTTGAAAATGGTGTTAAAATCGGTGAACTGATGCACGACGGCCTGATGATATTGCTTGATTTTAATGCAAATCCTTCGCTCCAAACACTGGCAGACGAATACGGCGGACGGGTCTGGCACATTTGCGGCCGCGTCAAAGATCAGCTTGATTTAAGCGCCCTGCTGATACGCCCGGACGGTATTCTCGCGTGGGTCTCCAATAGCAGCGCCAATAGCACCGTGCATTTAACCCAAATTCTCCGCCAGTATTGGAATGTTACAGTACATTGATTTGTTCCTTTTCATACAATTACCGCTCTTTCACCCCTTGTATATTTACCTGCCTGCGATGTGTTCAAAAAGGCAAAATGACCCAGTAAATAGGTATCCAAATGGAATTCCAGTATTTCCAGCCGGCAAAGGCGCTGGCCCCTTACATCCGGCATTACTACCAGTTTGCCTCCTCGGATAATGCGGCTTATGAGGATACCGTGTTCCCCAGCGGCAATACGGAGGTGATCTTCAACCTCGGCGGTGGAATCTGGGAATCTTTTCAGGATAATGCTTTTCGTAAAAACCCGGCCATCGAACTTTGGGGACAAATTACCCGGCCGCTGGCGATCAGATCGTCGGGGGCTCATCTAATGCTCGGAGTGCGCTTTTTCACTCATGGCACCCCGTTTGCGATCGATGACGAGATCGGGATTTTCAACGATCAGGTTTCCGACCTGACGAATGTGATGGGCGGGGATATCCGCGATTTGCACGGCCGATTACTGGAAGCGCAGTCGATAGACATGCGCATTACCCTGCTCGACAACTTTTTCGCCAGCAAGCTCACTCGGGCCTCGCGCCGGCAAGACCGGCTGGATAAAGTAGCCCGCATTCTGACGAGCATTGCCAAAGATCCTACAGAGAACAATATCGGCCGGGTTGCCGGCACGTTCGGAATTACAACCCGGTATCTGCATAAACTGGTTTACCAGCACACCGGTCTTTCGCCAAAGTCGTTCGACAAGATCCATCGTTTCAAAACCAGCCTCAAACTGATCGGAGAAAACAAATTGCCGCTCACATCCATTGCATACGACGCGGGCTACTTTGATCAGTCGCATTTTATTAGGGATTTCAAATCTTTTACCGGACTTACGCCATCGGCCTACCTGAACAATCTTTCGGCCGTCAATCAAATGTTGATCAATTAAAATCAGGTCGTTCCGGTTTGTACAATTTCCGGCCTGACAGCTGAAATACCTTTGTGCTATCAATTCATTTCAAACAAGGGCATTTTCAGATTATGAACACTTTCGAAACATTCTCGCAACTTCATCAACAAACAGAACCATTCTTATTGGGCAACATTTGGGACGTCAACAGCGCACATATTTTTGAGGCCGCCGGCTACAAGGCCATCGGGACTTCGAGCCATGCCCTAGCCACCGCATTCGGCTACGACGACGGTGAGAACCTTCCCTTTGATATGATCCTCCGGGTAGCCCGGCGTGTTATCGAAACCGCTAAAATCCCTTTGACGGTCGATATTGAAGGCGGTTACGGCGACAGCGCCGCGGGAATAGCCGAGCGTATTAAAATGTTGTACGAAGCCGGCGTGGTTGGCGTAAACCTGGAAGACACGCTGCCTAAACCCACACGCCAGCTTCGGCCAACCGAAGAATTCAGGCAACTGCTGACTGAAATCATCGACCGGCTTGAAAGGGAAAACGTCAAAATTTTTCTCAACATCAGGACTGACGCATTCCTGCTAGGGTTACCCAATGCACTCGATGAAACCATCAGCCGCATTAATATCTATGAAAACACTGGGATACACGGAATTTTCGTGCCGTGCATCACATTGGCCGAGGATATTCAGGCTGTTACCCGCGAAACCATCCTGCCCGTGAATGTCATGTGTATGCCTGCATTGCCCGATTTCAATACATTAAAATCGCTGAATGTTAAAAGGGTCAGTATGGGACCGTTCCTTTTCAATAAGGTAACCGCCCAAACAAGCATCCTGGCAAAGAATGTGGTGGAAGCCCAGAGTTTCGCACCGCTTTTTTCCTAGCATTACTTTCATGCACCTTTTAAATTAAACCAAACAGAGGCAGCGCCGGAGTGTAGAAAACATTTTAACTCCGGCGCAAATTTATTCTATACTATTTTTTTGGAAATGGCGAAATGGGTCTTTCTTTTCGGGTTGTTTTAAATTATATTTGAAGTTTCCCAAATCGAAAGATCCCTGCTGATTTACGGAAGGGCTTCTTCGGCATCAACACGAATCTTAGCCAACGATATCCTAATGAAAGTTTCTCCCTCAGAGCCGTTTAAAATTGTCTATTCAATTCTTAACCATGAGTATCTGGGGTACATCTTCGAAGCCTTTGTCGTCCAGCTTACCAGCCAGGGCGATTTTTCGTTTCAGGTCCAGAACATTTCCTCCAAGAACATCAAGGAGTTCCGCTCCGGGCTGGATACCAGGGATTTTGAGCTCGTCAAGCTGATCGACGACATTCAGCAGGACGCAGTGCTCAAAAAATACAATCCGAAGAAACTGAATGCGGTAGATTTCTTCCTGAAAGTTTACGACCCCCAAAAAGGCGACAAGGCCATTCAGGAAACAATCGCCGGCTATCTCGAGAGTTGTAAATCGCGCATCCTCGAAAGGCTGGCGGGTAAGGACATTTTCATCATGGGTAACGACGGTAACCCGCTCTGGAAGCCCGTCACCTGGGAATCTGAAAAAGCGACGATCCGCTTCCATTTCATCCGGAACGAGGATAATACCCATTACTTCCCGACGATCCGGCACAAGATGCAGAAGCTGGAATTTCAGTACAAAAATGCTTTCCTGATCTGCGAAGATCCCGCCTGGCTGGTACTCGACGGGCATCTTTACCATTTCGAGGGTAATGTCGACGGGAAGAAAATCAAGCCTTTTCTTTCGAAGAAATTCATTGCCATTCCAGGACAGGTCGAGGAGCAATATTATGGCCGTTTCGTGGCGCCGCTCATTGCTTCCTATGATGTAGTAGCACGCGGGTTCGAGATCCGGAACGTGTCGTCCGTACCGAAAACCATTCTTACGATTTCAGAATATTCGTCTAATCCGAAGAAATCCGCCGTGCTCTTCCAGGATAACGAGGATGTGGAAGTGCTGGAGGAAGAAGACAACGACGTCGCATTCGAATTATCGTTCCAGTATGCGGGCTTTTCTTTCCATTACGACAGCTTTGCGCATGCGTCAAGCGTACACATGGAGAAGAAAGGCAATGAGTATTTTTTTAATAAAGTTAAAAGGAATATCGAAGTCGAAGGTGCCCATGTACGCACTTTGAAAGATATGGGCCTGAACATCCGTAACGGAAAGATCCAGATGCCCAAATCGGAAGCGTTTGGCTGGTTGCAAAGTAATGCGATCGCATTGGCTGAGCACGGTATCACGGTTCGGCAGAATACCGCCGATACCAAGCGCTATTTCCTGGGATATTCATCGCTGGATATCTCCATACAGGAAGGCCGCGACTGGTTTGATATCAATGCCAAAGTGCTTTTCGGCGAGTTTGAAATACCATTCATCCAACTGCGGAACTACATCCTTCACCGAAAAAAGGAATTTCTACTGCCTAATGGCGAAATAGCGGTGATCCCTGAATGGTGGTTCACCAAATATTCGGAGTTCTTCTCTTTTACAGAAAGTAGCCATGAAAACGATCAGCTGCGCCTTCGAATGCACCATCTGGCATTGGTACAGGAGCTGAAAGAGGACAATCTTGCTACGGCGGTAATCAGCCGCAAGCTCGAAAACTTGCGGAACTTCCAACATATCGAACCGGCAGAATCGCCGGCGCATTTCCAGGGATTGCTGCGCCCTTACCAAAAAACGGGTTATGACTGGTTGCGCTTTTTGAAACAATACCGCTTCGGAGGCTGCCTGGCCGACGATATGGGTTTGGGAAAAACGGTGCAGACGCTCGCATTGCTGCAATCCGAAAAAGAAAGCGGTGCGGATCGCCCGTCGATCCTCATCATGCCTACCTCGCTGCTCTATAACTGGCAGCTGGAAGCCAGCAAGTTCACACCCGACATGCGTGTACTCCTGTACACGGGCACGAACCGCGAGAAAGACACCGCTCAGTTTGATAATTATGACCTGATATTGACTTCTTACGGGATTGTCAGGCTGGATATCGAGCTCATGGAGGATTACCGTTTCAACTATGTGATCCTCGACGAATCGCAGGCCATTAAAAACCCGGGCTCGATCATTACAAAGGCAGTAAGACGCCTCAATTCGGCGCACAGGCTCGTGCTGACCGGTACGCCCATTGAAAACAATACGCTTGATCTCTGGTCACAAATGTCGTTTGTGAACCCCGGATTGCTCGGTAGCCAAACGTTCTTCAGGGACGAATTCCAGATCCCGATTGAAAAGAAAGGGGATGAGGAAAAGACCAAGCGGCTTTATAACCTCATTAAGCCATTTATATTAAGGAGATTAAAATCGCAGGTTGCAACGGATTTGCCCGAAAAAGTCGAAAGCATTCAATATTGTGACATGTCGGACGAGCAGGAGAAGGCATACGAGGAAGCGAAAGCCTATTACCGCAACCTCATCCTCCAAAGCATCGATTCGGAGGGCATGTCGAAATCGCAACTGGTGGTACTGCAGGGCCTTACCAAGCTCCGGCAGCTTGCCAACCATCCGGTGATGGTCGATCCGGATTATGCCTATGATTCGGGCAAATTTGAAGACGTGCTGTACAAGTTACAAACCGTCATGAGCGAAGATCATAAAATATTGATTTTCAGCCAATATATTAAACACCTCGATCTTTTCAGGCATTACCTGGATGAAAAGGGAATCAGCTACGCCTACCTCGATGGCGCCACGCGCGACCGCCAGGAGCAAGTGGAATCTTTCCAGAACGACGAAAATATCAAGATTTTCCTCATTTCCCTGAAAGCCGGCGGGTTAGGTCTTAACCTTACAGCCGCGGACTACGTTTTCATCCTCGACCCTTGGTGGAACCCGGCTATCGAAGCACAGGCAGTAGACCGCGCACACCGCATTGGTCAGGACCGGACAGTATTTACTTATAAGTTCATTACCAAAAACTCGGTGGAGGAGAAGATTCTCGCATTGCAGCGCTCGAAGAAGCAGCTGGCCGATGATTTGATTTCGAGCGAGGAAGGGTTTATCAAGTCGCTGACGCGGGAGGATGTTTTGAATCTGCTGTCTTAAAACGACTGTCAGCCTGAGCGGTCCGGGCCGCTCAGGCTGACAGTACCATATTCTATCTTTTCGTTCCTTACGCTTCCGCAGCAGCAGCTTCACGGCTGATCAGCGCTTCGCGGTCAGGGCCGGTTGAAATAAATGTAATAGGCAGGTTCAACTCCGCTTCGAGGAACTTCACGTATGCGTTCAGCTCCGCAGGGATTGCGTCGAAATCGCGTACGCCGTCGAGCGATGTTTGCCAGCCTTTGAAATCTTTGTAGACCGGTTCAACGGATTCGTCGCAGAGGTCGTAAGGAACCTGATCAGTCAAAGTACCATCCGCGAGGCGGTAATGCGTACAAACTTTGATGTTATCGAAAATGGTCAGTACGTCTACCTTCATCATGATCAGTTGCGTTACACCGTTGATCATGATCGCATACTTCAATGCAGGCAGGTCGAGCCAGCCGGTACGGCGCGGCCGACCGGTAGTAGCACCGAATTCACGTCCTTCCTGACGGATCTTCTCGCCTACTTCGTCATTCAATTCAGTAGGGAACGGTCCGCTTCCTACACGGGTGCAGTAAGCCTTGAAAATACCAAACACCTCCCCGATCTGACGTGGCGCGACGCCTAATCCGGTCGAAGCGCCGGCGGTCATGGTCGTGGAGCTGGTCACGAATGGGTAAGAACCGAAGTCGATGTCGAGCAATGAGCCTTGTGCACCTTCTGCAAGTACGGTTTTGCCTTCGTTTAATGCGCCATTCACGATGTATTCGCTGTTCACGAGCGTGAACTGCTTCATGAACTCGATCGCATCGAAGAACTTCTCTTCGGCAGCAGGCAATGTTTCCGAGTAATCGAATGAATAGAAATCGAGGATTACTTTGTGGGCATCAACGAGCTTTTTGTATTTGGCTGCGAAATTCGGAGAAAGAACGTCTCCTACGCGCAAGCCCAGGCGGGCTACTTTATCCTGGTAAGCAGGGCCGATGCCACGCAAAGTCGAGCCGATCTTGGAATCACCTTTCGAACGCTCGTAAGCAGCGTCGAGCAGGGCGTGGGTTGGCAGGATCAGGGATGCCTTTTTCGATACAAACAAATTGCTGATCAGGTCCAGGTTATATTTCGCGAGACCTTCGATCTCTCTTTTGAACACAACCGGGTCGAGCACGACACCGTTTCCGATGATATTCTGAATATCGCTGCGGAAAATCCCCGACGGGATCTGGTGCAGAACGTGTTTGATACCGTCAAACTCCAATGTGTGTCCGGCATTAGGCCCACCCTGAAAACGGGCTACGACCTGATAGCGTGGCGCCAGGACATCCACAATTTTTCCTTTTCCCTCGTCTCCCCATTGAAGACCAAGTAGTACGTCAACTTTCATTCAAATATTGGATTACTGAAACTTAATATGGTGTAAGTGGCCCGGCAATGGGTGCATTACCGGGCCTGATCGTGATAATTATCTGTCTTCGTAAACGGCAGTCTCCCGCGGTGCCTCCGTGCGGTTCTGGCAGTTTTCCTTGTTGCAGTTTCCGTAGAAAATAAGCGAGTGGTGCATTACGCTGAAATTCAGCATCTCTCCTACCATGTTCTGGATCGATTGAATGCGCGGATCGCAGAACTCCATTACTTTATGACAATCTGTACAAATCAGGTGGTCGTGCTGCTTGTTGCCGTACGATTTTTCGAATTGCGCGAGGTTTTTGCCAAACTGGTGCTTGGTAACCAGGTCGCAATCCACCAGAACGTCGAGCGTGTTGTAAACCGTAGCACGGCTCACGCGGTAACGTTTGTTTTTCATGCTGATATACAGCTCATCTACATCGAAATGATCCTCCCTGGTGTAAATCTCTTCGAGAATCGCAAAGCGCTCCGGCGTTTTACGAAGTCCCTTGTTTTCCAGGTAAGCCGTTAAAATTTTCTTAGCGGCCTCGAAATTTGGTTTGCTGGCTTGTGGCATATCTCTGATAATCTTGCGCGAAAATACGCTTTTTTACTTAAATCACTCTCACATTCGCAAGCATAGTGCTGCTAACCTCATTAATTACCAATTCAATAACACTGTGGAGCGGCAATGGTTCAAATTGGCTACTTGCCGTTCAGGTTGGTATCGAAACGCTGCACATTGTACACGCCTTCGACCTCCTCCAACTTGGCAATCAGAATGTCCAGGTGCCTGGTATCCTGCACGTAAAGTTTAATGTCGCCATTGAATACACCGTCCTTGGTATCGATCGTAAGCCCGCGCATGTTGATGTGCAGCTCGTTCGAAATGATCCGCGTGACGTCGTTCACCAAACCCACGCGGTCGGTACCCGAGAGGTAGAGCCCGGCCAGGAATGCTTCATCCTTGCCCGACCATTTGGCCTTGATAATGCGGTTGCCATGCTTTGACATCAGCTCGGCAGCATTCGGGCAGGTGGTGCGGTGTATTTTAATGCCCTCATTGATCGTCACAAACCCGAAAACGTCGTCGCCCGCGATGGGGTTACAGCACTGCGCAAGTTTGTAGTCGATTTTGTCCATATCGTCGCCGATGAGCAGCGTGTCGCTGTCCGCACGGTCGCCGTGGATTTGTTTCAGGTATTTGGTCAATGCCTTGCCATCCGTACCTGTGGCCGGCGGCGCGTTGTTGGCGGCGCTATTCTCAGCGGCTTTCTTCTCCTTCGCTTCGCGGTCGCGTTTGAAGCGTTTCAGGTCATCGACGGGAATATACCCCTTGCCGATGCGGTAGAAGAAGTCGGTCGTGGTTTTGCATTCGAAAAACGCACGGAGCTGGTTCATTACCTCTGCGGTAGCGTCCATTCCGAGTATTTTAAGTTTTTTCTCAACCAACTGGCGCCCGTCGGTTTCGTACCGGCGGTTTTCTTCTTTGAGAAAATCCTTGATCCGCGCCCTTGCCTTGGAAGTGACCACAATGCGCAGCCAGTCCTCGTTCGGCTTCTGTTTGCTCGAAGTAATGATCTCGATCTGATCGCCGTTATTCAACACGTAACTGATTGGCACGAGGATGCCACCTACTTTGGCTGCCATGCAATGCGCGCCTACTTCGGAGTGAATGTCGAATGCAAAGTCCAGTGCCGTTGAACCAGCCTGCAATACCTTCAGCTCGCCCTTGGGGGTAAATACAAATACCTCTTCATTGAAAAGGTTGCTGCGGAATTCGTCGAGAAACTCAATAGCAGCCGTTTTATCTCCAAACCCATTCTCCAAAGTCTCGCGCACCTGCGTGATCCACTGCTCAATATTGCCCTTAACTTTTGTATCATTTCCCTTGTACTTCCAGTGCGCCGCGTAGCCCTTTTCCGCGATCTCGTCCATGCGCGAGGTTCGTATCTGCACCTCCACCCATTGGCCACTCTTGCTCATTACCGTCGAATGCAGCGACTGGTATCCATTCGCGCGCGGCGTGCTCAGAAAGTCTTTCAGCCGGTCGGGATTGGGCTTATAATGGTCGGTAACGATGGAATACGCCTGCCAGCAGATTGCCTTTTCGCGGTCGCTTTCCGGCGGCGATTCAAGTACGATCCTGATCGCAAACAGGTCGTATATCTCCTCGAAAGGTTTGTTTTGCTTCCGCATTTTGTTCCAGATCGAATAAATCGACTTGGGGCGGCCTTTAAGGATAAAATTCAGCCCGGCCGATTCCAGGTCCTGCGCAATCGGCTCCATAAACTTCGAGATGAAGCGGTCACGAATGTTTTTCGTCTCGCGCAGCTTTCTGGCAATGGCACGGTATTCCTGGGGCTCGGTATATTTCAAATAAAGCTCTTCGAGCTCCGACTTGATGCTGTACAACCCAAGCCGGTGCGCGAGCGGCGCATAAATGAATATCGTTTCGGAAGCGATTTTGAGTTGCTTGTCGCGCGGCATACTGTCGAGCGTGCGCATGTTGTGCAGGCGGTCGGCAAGCTTGACAAGGATTACCCGTACATCGTCCGAGAGCGTCAGCAACATCTTCCGGAAGTTCTCCGCCTGCTGCGACGAGCCATATTCGAACCGACCTGAGATTTTGGTCAGCCCGTCGATAATCTTGGCGACTTTTTTACCGAACAGCCGCTCAATATCGTCGATACCCATGTCGGTATCCTCCACCACGTCATGAAGCAATGCTGCCACGATACCGGTGGTACCGAGCCCGATTTCTTCGACTACGATTTGCGCTACTGCGAGGGGGTGATAAATGTATGGCTCTCCCGACCGGCGACGCATATCCTTATGCGCATCGACGGAAGTATAAAAGGCTTTTTTGATTAATTTAGCATCATTATCCTTCAAAAATGGCTTAGCTGTTCTTAAAAGCCGGCGGTATTTTTTGAGGATATCCTTACGCTCCTGTTCCAGGTCAATGTTGAGGGATTCAACCAGTTGCTCCACTGCTATTTTCTAATTGGTATGCTTCACCAAAATAACAAATTTTAGCGACATTTTTCAATACGCTTTTACCCAAAGATAAAATTTTGAAAATAATTTGCATGTTTTGGAAAAATAGAAATACCTTTGCACTCCCAATTCGACAAACGTGTTGAAAAACGGGAGTAAGTGAGCGGGCGTGGCGGAACTGGTAGACGTGCTAGACTTAGGATCTAGTGCCGCAAGGCGTGGGGGTTCGATTCCCTCCGCCCGTACGAAATACAAGGGAATGACGGGGCGTCAGATTCCTCATCTAGCTGGGAAAATGAGTTGCTCCGTAGTATTGAAACCCGTCAAATGCCCTCAGGACTTCGTTTTGAGGGCATTTTTGTTTTTTTCTGTTCAAATGTAACAAAGGTATTTACCAATAGCTTAGCGACACATGGAAGTTTTGTTAGAAAAGAGTTCGCCGACCTTAGCCTCTCTGAAAGTAACGTTGACCAAGGAAGATTATCAGCCAAAAGTTGATAAAACGATCAAGGATTATTCGAAACGCGTGAACCTGAAAGGATTTCGTCCCGGCAAAGTACCATCCCATGTGATCCAGCGCATGTATGGTAAGAGCATTCTGGTTGACGAAGTGAATAACATCCTCAGCAACGCAGTAAGCAGCTATATCCGCGAAAACAAATTGCAGGTAGTAGGTGATCCTGTGCCTGACCGCGACAAAGCGGCAGAAGTGAACTGGGATACTCCTAGCTCATTCGAATTCAGCTACGACCTGGGTATTGCATCGGATTTCGACGCTGACCTGAGCGCATTGCCTGCCATCAAGCGTTACACGATCAATGTGGACGACAACGAACTGACGAAGACGATCGACAGCCTTCGCGAGCGTTTCGCCGACAGCATTCACCCGGAAGTAAGCGAAGCAGGGGACATGATCTTCGGTGAGCTGAAACAGGAATCGACCGAATTCACAACCCGCACTGCGATCCCTACCAAACAAGTTAAGGAAGAAGCTGCTGCGAAATTCATCGGCGTAAAAAAAGGCGATGTAATCGTTTTCGACATTCAGGATACATTCTCTGATGAGTCGGCTATCGCTCACGTAACCGGTAAGAAAAAAGAAGATATCGCTGATCTTTCAGGCGAATATACATTGACAGTTGAAGACGTAACGCGCTCTGCCCCAGCCGCATTGACGCAGGAGTTCTTCGACAAAGTATTGGGACCAGGCCAGGTTGAAAGCGAAGAGCAGTTCAACGAGAAGGTTCTTGAAATCATCAAAAGCAACTACGAGCGCGAAACCGAAGCATTGCTCCGTCGCGATATCGAGAATGCATTGCTGGATGCTATCTCCATCGAATTGCCTGAGGAATTCCTTAAAAGCTGGTTGGAGCGTACCAACGAAGGCAAGTTCACCCGCGAGCAAATCGACGAGCAATTCGGTGATTTCGCGAAATCTTTGAAACTGAGCCTGATCAAAAACAAGATCGCCGACAAATCCGAAGTAAAAGTAGAATACCCTGAAATTCTCGCATTCACACGTGAAATGGTGAAAGGACAATTCGGTATCTACGGCGACGACGAATCGATGCGTGAAACGATCGACCGCGTGGCACAAGGTTACCTTGCCGACAAAGAACGGGATAACTATACGAGCGTGTTCAACCAGGTGTTTGACAACAAAGTTCTCGAAGTAATCCGCGGCCAGGTAAGCACCGACGAGCAGACCGTTGAAGTATCAGAATTCGAAAAACTGGCGAAAGGCGAAGTGGAAGCCGAAGCTTAATTTCAGAAAATATAAAAAACATTTTTTTCACCGTCCCGGGTAACCGGGCGGTGTTTTTTTTGTTCCAATGCATCCTAGAAACCAATGCGCTGTCGCTCCTCTCCTATTTGCCGGACAATGCCGTCGCCGAACAATTGCCGGAATTTCAGTTTCCATTGATCCAGCTCATTTTGCAGCCGACGGTTCTCAGCTAATATGCGGGTATTCTCCTGCCGGAGCCATTCGGTTTCTGACATGGACACATCAATGCCGAGCAATTCGGGCAATGGCACGTCAAGCAGCTTGGCTACATTTTCTAACCTTGAAACCGAAAGCTCCGTGCGGCCGCGTTCGATATCTCCGTAGGCTGTCGTCGATAAGCCAAGCATGTCTGCCATATTTTCCTGCGAAAGGCCTTTTTGCAGCCTTATCTGCCGTATTTTCTCTGATAAATTGGATGTGACGTTCATAATGTCCGATTATTAAGCGTGGTATAACGTTTTTATGCTGCAATCTAGTCATTGAACAGGGCTGATGACTGTCGCATTTTTCGATAATTTATCGCCGAAATTGACAAGGATTATTCGGTGAAATGGTCAAATTTGTGCCATGCAACCGGGAAACCTGCGGCGATATAAACAGAAACTAAGCTATATTGCTTTTTGTTCTCGAACTCAGTTGCCCTTTAACTATTGATAAATTAAAAATTAATTTTTTCGATGAATTACGGAAATGAATTTAGAAAATATGCCGTTCACCACCTGGGAATGAATGGTCTGACCGTGGACGGTTACATGAACCACTCTGTTGAAAACATGACCCGTTCGGTAATCGAGGAACGCCCTATGAACTTCCGCGAGGTCGACGTGTTCTCCCGTCTGATGGCCGACCGCATTATTTTTATGGGCACAGGCGTGGACGACAATATCGCCAACATTATTGTAGCCCAGCTACTCTTCCTCGAATCGGCAGATCCCAAGAAGGATATCCTGATGTATATCAACAGCCCCGGAGGCTCGGTTTATGCCGGTTTGGGTATTTACGACACCATGCAATACGTCCGTCCGGACGTAGCGACCGTATGTACCAGCCTCGCGGCCTCTATGGGCGCGGTGTTGCTCGCAGGCGGCGCGGCAGGCAAGCGCTCGGCGCTCCCGCACGCACGTGTGATGATTCACCAGCCATCCGGCGGCGCGCAGGGTACTTCGGTCGATATCGAGATCACCACCCGCGAGATCGTGAAACTGCGTCATGAGCTATACGAAATCCTTGCACACCACACTGGTCAGACGCCGGAGCAAATCGGCCTGGATTCCGACCGTGACAAGTGGTTGAAAGCAACGGAAGCAAAAGAATACGGCTTGATCGACGAGGTGCTTACCCGCGAAAAATAAGTTGAACGACCTTTCAACATCGCCCCGCAGCCTGCTGTCGGGGCGTTTTTAGTATATGGCTTAACCTTGATTTGGTAACCCGGTCAAAAAACCGGAAATTTGCATTAAGATAACCGCTAATTGTCAATTGTAAGGAAGATTGAACATTACACTCCGTCTTCTTGTTACTTTGACTCACACGTTTGTTTACCATGGCTTTCCGAAGCCTGAAACATTCACAAAACTGCTAAAATCGAATCGATGGCACAAGTAAGTTGTTCGTTCTGCGGACGTAAAAAAAGCGAAGTGGATTTGCTTCTATCCGGGATTGACGCTCACATTTGTAACCACTGCATTGCCCAGGGGCATCAGGTAGTTACGGAAGAGCTAGGGCCGAAAGAGGACAAGAAAGAGAAGAAATCGAAGCTTCCGAAATTAAAGCCCATTCCTCCCGCTGATATCAAGCATTTCCTCGAACAATATGTCATAGGCCAGGACGAAGCGAAACGCTCGCTGGCGGTGGCGGTATATAATCACTACAAGCGTCTGAACCAGGCAAGCACCGAGGACGACGTTGTGATCGAGAAATCCAACATTATTATGGTAGGCGAAACCGGTACCGGTAAAACCTATCTCGCTAAATCCATTGCACGCATTCTGCAAGTACCTTTCTGCGTAGCCGATGCAACAGTCGTGACCGAAGCAGGTTATGTCGGTGAAGATGTGGAAACGATCCTGACCCGCCTGCTCCAAGCTGCGGATTATAATGTGGAAGCGGCAGAGCGCGGTATCGTATATATTGACGAGATCGACAAGATCGCCCGCAAGTCGGACAACCCTTCCATTACCCGCGACGTAAGCGGCGAGGGTGTACAGCAGGCATTGTTGAAACTCCTCGAAGGCTCGATCGTGAACGTGCCGCCGCAAGGAGGCCGCAAGCACCCGGATCAGAAGATGATTTCTTTGAATACCGAAAACATCCTCTTCATCTGCGGCGGTGCATTCGATGGCATCGAGCGCCACATCGGAAAACGGATCAACACCCGCCCGATCGGTTTCAATGGCGACAACCGCATTATCGAGATATTTGATAAAGGTAATTTAATGCGCTACGTGACGGCCATGGACCTTAAATCATTCGGGCTCATCCCCGAATTGATCGGTCGCTTGCCTGTACTCACGCATTTGAACCCGCTCGACCGCGAGACATTGCGCCGCATCCTGACCGAGCCGAAAAATGCTTTGGTAAAACAATACAGCAAACTTTTCGCGATGGAGGGCATTACCCTGCATTTCGAAGACGCGGTGCTCGATTACATTGTTGATCAGGCGATGATCTACAAACTCGGCGCCCGCGGTCTGCGCGCCATCTGCGAGTCGATCATGACCGACGCGATGTTCGATCTGCCTTCTCAAAAAGATGTGAAAGAATTCACGCTCTCGCTTGATTATGCGAAAGATAAATTCGAAAAATCTTCGATGGCATTGCTTCGCTCAGTCGCCTAGTAGCCATCACATTAGCATTTTTGCAAGCGCCCTGCCTCTTTCAAAGGAGCAGGGCGCTTCTTTTTTCATCCCAATAGTCCTATTTTTACACAAAAACACTATACTATTTTAAATGGAGAACTGGCTCATAAATAAATCGATCGTCGTTATCGGAGGAACCACCGGCGCGGGCTTGTCCGCAGCACAAGCCTTTGTCCGAAACGGCGCGAACGTGGTGGTAGTGGGGCGCAATCCGGAGAGTTGCCTGATGGCAGAATTGAACCTGGGGAGCAATGCAAGAGCCAAACAAGGTGACGCAACGCAGCCTCAGACGGCGCTGGACGCCATCCAGCTTTGTATACGAGAATTTGGAAGTTTTGACGCATTGTATCACGCTCCGGAAGAGCATGAGGACCCTGCAACCGATGGTCCGCTACATAGTCTAAGCCTGGAAAGCTGGCGCAGGACACTGGACCAGAGCCTGACGTCACTCATGCTCTCTAACCAGGCGGCAGTACGGACATTTATGGGAATGAACAAAGGTGGATCCATTTTGAATCTGAGCCCCGAAGCCGCTCCGGCAGAAGGCGACCCGCGCCACGCAGGCGCAACGTCCAAAGCCGCGGTAATCGGTTTCTCAAAATCCATTGCGGCAGCTTACACAGGACACGATATTCGTATCAACGTAATTTCCACCGGCACCTCCATGCCAGCAGACCTTGACGGTGCTGCCGTGTACCTGTTGTCGGACCACGCCCGCTTTACCAACGGACAGGTACTCGTGGTTGACGGCGGCAAAAGTGTGCTGGAAGAGCAATACTAGCAGCACTTAAACGGTTGTGTTGTGAAGAAATTGCTGCGAATGCAATACGAACGCAGAGAGAATCGCTTTTTTTCTTTTATTCGCGTAAAATAGTTCACCAGACACCGTACTCCTATGGCTACCGGACCGATTGTAACCCTTACAATAAATCCCGCGCTCGACAAAAGCTCCAATGTGCCGCGCATCGTCCCCGACAATAAACTGCGTTGCGACGCACCCAATTTCGAAGCAGGTGGCGGGGGAATTAACGTAGCCAAGGCCATTCACCGACTGGGAGGTAACCCGATCGCTATTTTTACTGTGGGCGGCCCTACCGGCCAACGCCTGCACAAGCTTGTGAAAAGTGAAGGCGTGGAAACCATGGTGATCGAAACCAAACAGTGGACAAGGGAAAACTTTCACGTATTGGAAACCAGCACCGGCTTCCAATATCGCTTCGGAATGCCCGGCACCGAAATGATGCCTACCGAAGTACGCTCGATCCTCGAAACCATGGAGGAACTTGACCCGAAACCGTCTTACATTATCGCCAGCGGTAGCCTTCCTCCGGGAGTACCTTCCGATTTTTATGGGCAAATCGCCAAAATAGCCCATAACCAGGGCGCGCGGTTCATTGCCGATACTTCCGGCGATGCGCTTCGTTATGCTACCGAAGCAGGCGTATATCTTTTGAAACCGAATATTACTGAGCTCAGCGAACTGGTAGGCGTCGATAAGCTGGAAATGGATGAAGTCGACGATGCTGCCCGTGCGCTCATCATACGCGGGCAATGCGAGATTGTGATCGTATCCATGGGCGCGATGGGCGCGATGCTCGTCACCGAAGACCAGGTAGAGCACATCCCCGCCCCTCCCGTACAGCCGAAAAGCACCGTGGGCGCCGGCGATAGTATGCTGGCGGGCATTGTATGGACATTGTCGCAAGGCAAATCCTACCGCGAAGCAGTCCGGATGGGGGTTGCGTGCGGTACCGCCGCCACCATGAACTCTGGCAGCGAGCTATTTAGAATGCAGGACGTCAACCGCCTGCTCGACTGGCTGAACCGCTACGGAAAACGCTACTCTGCCAGTTGATCAAAACTATGTATGAACAAATAGTAAGAAATCGGGAGTCCGGTCTTTTTTCAAAAAATTAAAAAGATTCGTCATGTCCGAAACACATTCCCGCCGTCAGTTTGCAAAGATTACCGCAGCCACTGCCGCCGCCCTTACTTTTAAACCGTTCTACATTCTACACGCCGAACCGAGGGTGGATGGCGAGGTGATCGGCCATGGTAGCCACCGTTATAAGGTACACCAGGGCTGGGGTAACCTCGACGCGTCCCAGTTCCCGGTCAACAACTGCCACGAAATGGTGCAGGACAGCAAAGGCAGGCTGATCATGGTGGGTGACGAGGTTAAAAACAATATCCTTATCTACGACCGATCGGGCAAGCTGCTGGAAAGCTGGGGGCATGAATTTCCGGGCGGGCACGGGCTTACGCTATGGAATGCAAACGGGGAAGAATTCCTGTTTATAAGCGATCCCAACATCGGTAAGGTCTTTAAAACAGATTTGAAAGGCAAAATCCTGCTCACGATCGAACATCCGTCGAAGGTAGGCGCCTATAAAGAAGCGGATCCGTTCAAGCCTACCGAAACGGCCATTGGCCCGGATGGTACCATTTACATTGCCGACGGCTATGGCTCGCAATGGATTTTGAGATACACGCCCAAAGGCGAGTTTATCGATAAGTTCGGCGGCTCCGGCGACGGCGATTCTCAGTTCTCTACCGCTCACGGCATCGCGATCGATTACCGCGATAAAGCAAACCCAACGCTCATCGTCACTTCGCGCGCGCACAACGCATTCAAGAAATTCACTTTGGATGGCAAATACCTGAGCACCATATTCCTGCCCGGCGCATTCGTTTGTCGCCCGGTTTTCAAGGACGACACGCTTTACGCGGGTGTGTGCTGGTCGCGCCTGCGCTACCTGAACCAGACGCCGAACTCGGGCTTCGTAACGATTATTGATAAAGCCAATAAAGTGATTTCAAACCCGGGAGGTACCAAACCCGAGTACCGAAACGGCGAGCTGCAACTGATGGTGCAGGAGAAACCAATATTCATGCATTGCCACGATGTGTGCGTCGATAACGACCACAATATTTATGTGTGCCAATGGAATGCTAAGAAGACTTACCCGGTAAAGCTGGAAAGAGTTTAAGCAAAAACATAAGACATACTCAAACGAATATCTGATCCGTTGGCGGCGCTAGCGGATCAGTTTTATTGTAACCCCATTCACGATCATCGTCGAAATCGTCAGAATGCCGTAGGCAACACCGATGGGCATCTGTGGCACTAACCAAGCCACGCCCACCAGGAACGCGACGAACCCATAACCCGCCAGCAGCAAGCCGTACAATATCCTGATCGCGGCGTCCGAGCCCTGCTGTGAATGCGTAAAGACCGCCAGCGTCGAAGTCATGATCGGAAAGGGCGTCAATATCCCGCTCCAAGTCGGGCCAAGGTGATCGGCTGCTTGTGTGAGAGCGACCACGAAGAGCGTCGCCACCAACATTCTCAATGGAATATCCCAGGAAGGTTGTTTCTTGAACTCTGCTTTTGTTTTAGGTTTTGGGAAAAAATATAACACCAGCGTCAGCACCGCCAAGTTCAGCCCGACACCTGCTGCGAGCGGAACATCCCTGCCCAGCGAAAGCAATGCAACCACAAAAAATGCGCCGTAGCTGAGCAGCACCGTCGGTAACCAGCTCATCCGCCGGGAAAGCGTCGCATATACCAACGCGAAGAGCATCGTACCCACCGACCCCAACAATGCCGAAGTGATCGTTGAAGCCGCGAACGCAGCTCCGTGCTCCAATGCGATGAAGAAAGAGATCGGCCCCGCCACCCAGGGGAACCCGCCGATCCAGCCGCCCAGCCCCTCGCCCCATTTGCGAACGGCCATTGTTACCCCGGCAATCAGCGGGGGCATCAGCATGATTTTGGTTAAAAGAATATCCGACAACGATTTTAAGCGGCAAAATGGAGCACAAATTTACGCCTAAGACCCTAATCCGCTGAAAATTTGACAAAATACTTCCCGATTTTAATTGCAACACAGTTGCAATGATCCTATTTTTGCAACGTTGTAACAAAAAGACGTAACCTGCTACATGCCCGCTGCCCGATTTTCGCTCCTCATCCTTTTGCTATCACTGTTTTCGCCGACAGCCATGGCCCAGAAACCGGCGTGCGAATGCTTTGTGAAAGGTATCGTGAAAGACCGGCATACCGGCCAGCCGATTATCGGCGCCACCGTGCTGATTGTCGGACAGAGCGACGGCGTTTCCACCGATGTAAACGGGCGTTACGAGCTCCGCAACCTTTGTCCAGGAAATTACACCCTCGAATGCCGCATTGTCGGCTACACGCCATTCCAGCAAAAAATCGACCTGACGGCCGGACATGAAGAAAACTTCAACCTGCTCGAACAGGAAGTGCATTTAAAGGATGTCGAGATTACCGCGTACCGCACGGATGCACCTTCTTCTCAACCATTAACTACTCTTTCGGGGGCGGATTTAGACAAGACACGTGGCCAAACACTGGGCGAGAGCCTCAAAGGTGTCACCGGTGTGACCACACTGCAAACAGGCTCTTCTATTGCCAAACCCGTGATTCACGGTCTGCACAGCAACCGCGTACTGATCATGAACAACGGCATTCGCCAGGAAGGCCAGCAATGGGGCTCAGAGCACGCGCCGGAAATCGATCCGTTCATTGCAACGCGCATTTCGGTGGTAAAGGGCGCTGCGGGTGTGCGCTACGGTTCCGATGCCATCGGCGGGGTGATATTGGTGGAGCCGGAAGAACTGCCGATCGACAAGCCCATTACCGGTGAATTGAATGCAGTAGGCTTTTCCAATGGCCGCCAGGGCGTATTGTCGGGCACCATGCAGGGCGGGCTGAACTTCGTAAAAGGCTTTGGCTGGCGTGCGCAGGGCACCATCAAACGCGGCGGCAACATTCGTACACCCAATTATTTCCTCGATAATACGGGCATTAGTGAAAATAACTTCTCGCTCGCGGCTGGTTACCGTCATAAAGGTTTGGGGATCGACGTGTTTTACAGCCGTTTTGACACCCAAATAGGTATTTTCTCCGGCTCGCACATTGGTAGCGTCACCGATCTGCTGAATGTGATCAAGAACGGCGAGCCGTTCGTTAAATCGGGGTTCAGCTATGCTATTAACCGACCCAACCAGAATGCGACGCATGAGTTGCTGAAAGCCGAAACACACTACCACTTCAATGATGGTAACCGGCTGCAATGGACGATAGCGCGGCAATACAATAACCGCAACGAGTTCGACCTGCACCGCCCTCGAAACGACAGTATAGCGGCCCTTAACCATCCCGAACTCACATTTAAACTCACTTCATTGACAAACGACGTGGTCTGGGACCACAAACCCATTGCCGGGAAAATCAGCGGGCAAATTGGTGTGAGCACATTATACCAATACAACCTCATGAGCGGCCGCCCGCTGATTCCCAATTTTAACCAGTTCAACATCGGGCTGTTTTGGATCGAACGGTATGTGACCAGTAAATGGGAGCTCGAAGCCGGCCTTCGTTATGATTACCGGACCCTGAAAACCTACCGGATCGTGAACCGTGAAAAGATCGCCGACCATTTCGATTTCAGTAATTTCTCGGGAACGGCCGGGGCCACACGTAACTTTTCCGAACGCCTTTCTGCACGTGTGAACGTGGGTACGGCCTGGCGCGCACCTAACGTGAGCGAGCTGTTCAGCGACGGCGTGCATCACGGCGCAGCCGCGTATGAGAAAGGTGACGCCACTTTACAACCTGAAAAGGCCCTCAATTCGATAGCGAGCGTGAAATACGCCGCGCCAAAATGGAGCGTGGAAGTAGGCGGTTATTACAATTACATTTTTGATTTCATATACCTGAAACCACAACCGGAACCTATTCTGACGATCAGAGGCGCATTTCCCTATTTCAAATACACTCAAACCGACGCTTCTTTCAAAGGGTTGGATGTATCAGGAAGCTGGGAGTTTATGAAACGCACCACCATTTCGAGCAAGCTCACCTACCTGCGCGTGTACGACGAACGCAGCGACGGTTACCTGGTGATGATCCCGCCCAACCGGCTCGATAATGCATTGAAATACCAGCTCGCCGACCGCGGCAAATGGAAGGACGGGTTTATCTCAATTGGTAACCTGCTCGTGGCGGAGCAAAAACGCGTTCCCGTGAACAGTGATTTTATGCCGCCTCCGAAGGGCTATTCCCTCTGGAGCCTGCAAGCCGGCGCGACACTGAAAGTTTCTGAAAAACAGCAATTGGAAATCGGTGTCAATGTTCAGAACCTGTTCAATACCGTTTACAGGGATTATCTGAACCGATTCCGCTATTACGCCGACGACATGGGCCGCAACGCGTCGCTCCGCCTGAAATGGAAGTTTGGCACTTGATAAAATGAATTTTAATACAATACTTAAACCTATTACGTATGAAAATGAACCGTAAGCTGACCTGGATGCTGCTCGCCGCGATGACAACCGCCTTTGTGCAATGTAAAGACTCGGGGGACGACGTGGAGCCGGACGATGAAAACGAACTGATCACTTCCGTAACGTTGAAATTTACCGAGCAAGGCACCTCCAACGTCAGCACCTTTTCCTACAAGGATGCCGACGGCGACGGTGGCAATGCACCTACGAAATTCGATACGATTTCGCTGAAACCGAATACGACTTACACATTGGCCATCGAGTTGCTTGACGAGAGTAAGTCGCCCGTGGATGATATTACCAAAGAAGTGGAAGAGGAATCGGACGAGCACCTGTTTGTGTACACACCCAGCCCTGCTGCATTGCTGACCTACACTTACGGCGATAAAGACAAGAATAACTACCCGATCGGCATCACCGGTTCCGCAAAAACCGGCGCGGCAGGTCACGGCACATTGAAAGTACAATTACGCCACCAGCCCGGAGCTAAAAACGGCACCCCTACGCCAGGTAGCGATGATGTGAACCTGGATTTCCATTTGAAAGTCCAATAAAACAAAAAGGGATCAGCCGTGCTGACTGATCCCTTTTACTAGTTGCATTTGGGACAAACGCCCTGTATCAGCAGATTGAAATGTTCAGGATGGTAACCTTCCGGTAGCTGGACCGCCGGAATGTGCAGGTTTTCGAGGCAGTTGGTTTCGCCGCATGAGCTGCATTTAAAATGGATATGATCGTGCTGGTGTTTTTCTTCCGAACAACTGTGCGAGCACAATGCATAGCGTAGCCCTTCATCATCGAGCACCTTATGTATAATGCCTTTTTCGAGGAACGTCTTGAGTGTCCTGTATATGGTTACACGGTCGTAATTCTCTCCCAACTCCCCTTCCAGGTCCCCGTGCGATAATGCGTTTTTCCGATTGATAAATGTTGAAAGCACGTCCTCGCGGCACGTGGTCGTGCGCAGGTGATGTACTTTCAGCGTTTCTCTTAACTGGTCCATTGTTTCCAACAGTTTAATAATTCCTCCCTTCTAAAACCTTTCCCGTCAAAGTTAAGTTCTAACCGGTTCAAATTCCAAGCATTCCGATTACACTTTCATGGATCGGTCGACCGCACCCCAAAAATATTCTGCAACCCCGTTGCAAGTTCAAGCCAAGGGTGTTATTTTTGCAACATTATTGTATGTAGGAAATGAAAGCAGTACACTCACATGGCAGGGCCGACTATATAGGGATTCTCGGATCCGTGTTGTGCATTATCCATTGCATACTGGTCCCTGCATTGGCCCTCGGTTCGTCGGTAGCGACGCATAACCACGCCCATATCGGTCTTATTTCGCTGGATTACCTGTTTATTCTCATTAATGGTATTGCGGTTTATTATGCCACACGCGACCACCGCTCTACCGGCCTGCGCATCTTCCTTTGGAGCGCATTGGCCGTCTTCGCGGTCTCACTGATCTTCGAAGGACGTCATCAAGCTTTCTCCTGGCTTGGTTATGCAGGTTCAGGTTTATTGATCATCGGCCATCTCATTAACCTCTACATTTGCCAGATCGCCCCGCGGTTGAAGTTTCGCACCCGCTGATCACTTATCGTATTCCACTTCGAAGCGACTTAAATCCGGACGGTTCGGACGTTTGCGGTCGAGCTCGTATTCAAAAATCGTTTTACCGAGATTGGCCATGAATGGAAAACCTACGGTGTCATAATCGTATTTGTCGTCATTGAAAATACCGTCCTCGTTGCAATAGATTACGGCTGTTACCATAAATTCTATTCCTTTTTCAAAATCGGCGATATAGGCATTGTCGAGCAGGAAACCGTATGCATCCCCGCATTTGTTAAAAAGCCTGATATGGCGCGGAAGGCGCGTTTTGGTGGCCCCGAAGAGCAGGAATTTCACATAGCCATCGTAGTAATCATCGGTATAGCTCGCTGGATAGCTCGTTTCGACGGGAAACTGCGACATATATTGGTACATAAACCGGTAATCCTCGTCTGTGAGGTTAAACCGCTGAGACACCGGCACCTGGTCAGGAAAGAAGAGCGTTTTCAGAAGTCGGTGCTGTTCTTCAAGCGGGAAGAAGTTCTTTTTGGTAAAATCAAACGGCTCGTTCACCAATGTGCCGTCTTTCATATAACCTTTACCTAACCTAATCGGCCCGGGCGCATTGTATTCCTTCTCATTATACTTCGCAGGCTGTTCAAAGACAATCCTGCCATCTTTTTCGAAGCGGATCGGGTTCGTGTAGCGATTATTCTCCGGTCCGATCGGCGAATCGAGGCGGTGTAAAATGCGGGCGTCCTTAAAACCCTTCCTATGCAGGCTGTCGTTAAACTCCTGCTGACCTATGAACTCATACAGCCGGTTGAATGCATCATTATCACTCGCCAGCAATATCTTTTTGGCATAATGCGCCACCGAGGGCAGCCCGTCTTCCGAACTCGTATCCGCTTTTACGGCCGTCTGCTCGGGCCTCACTGCGTCCGTAAACATCGGCGTGTATTTATCGATCCCCAGGTTGTTCAGCTTTTCGAATGCGAGTGCCACCGCCGGTAACTTAACCGTACTGGCCGGATAAAAATATTCGCCGGTATTCACCCGGTAGCCATGCGTGGTAAAATGCGGAACGTTGTTTTTATTTCGGTCGATCTTCGTGTAGAGGATCTGCACCCTGTATTTTTCAGGATTTTGCAGGATCGCCGAAAAGCGCTCGGGATGCTTTTTTAATAATTTTTCAATGAAATTATCCGAATGGTACTGTGCGTGAATGGGCAGGGCTGCCAGCTGTAAAGACAAGAAAAGCAACAGTTTATGATTTCTAAAAAAAAGCATGGAGAATACCGGGCACGTGTTAGCCGAATATACGATTTTTATTTTAAAGGGTACCCGGAATTAGTTTTTACTCCCCGGCTCCTTTTCTGGTTAGACATAAAAAAGGCGAATAATGGAAGAAAACAAGTTGCGCAGCAGGGGCTGGTTTGGTAAATCGGGTAAGGACGGTTTCATTTACCGTGCCTGGATGAAAAATCAAGGCTATCCCTCTGATGAGTTTGAAGGACGGCCGGTAATCGGTATTTGTAATACATTTTCGGAGCTGACACCTTGTAACGGGCATTTCCGCGAGCTGGCGGAATCGGTGAAACGCGGAGTGTGGGAAGCAGGTGGCTTTCCGCTCGAATTTCCCGTGATGTCGCTGGGCGAAACACTCATCAAGCCCACGGCGATGCTGTACCGCAACCTCGCAAGTATGGATGTGGAAGAATCCATCCGCGCCAATCCGATCGACGGTGTGGTTCTACTTTGCGGCTGCGACAAAACAACGCCTTCGCTCGTCATGGGCGCGGCAAGTGTGAATATCCCTACGATCGTGGTTTCCGGAGGACCGATGCTCACCGGCCGCTACCGCGGAAAAACGATCGGTACGAGTGACGTGTGGCGTTTTAGCGAGCTGCACCGTAAGAGCGAACTCACGCAGGAAGAACTTTACACTGCCGAAGCCTGCATGTGCCGCTCCGACGGCCACTGCGCGGTAATGGGTACAGCCTCCACCATGGCGTGCATGGTTGAATCGCTCGGGCTTACATTGCCTGAAAACGCTGCAATACCTGCCGCAGACTCCCGCCGGAAAGTCCTGGCGCATTTGTCGGGCCGGCGCATTGTGGAAATGGTGAAGGAAGATTTGAGACTGTCGCAAATCCTCACGCGCGAGGCATTCGAGAACGCGATTATGATCAATGCGGCAATTGGTGGTTCTACCAACTTTGTGATTCACTTGCTCGCCATCGCTGGCCGCATTGGCGTGGATTTGAGCCTGGATGATTTCAATGATCTTTGTAAAAAAGTACCGCTATTGCTCAACCTGCAACCTTCGGGCGGGTATTTCATGGAAGACTTCTACTATGCAGGAGGTTTGCCGGTCGTGATCAAGGAGCTTAGCAGCATCTTGCACCAATCGGTAATCACTGCCAATGGCAAAACCATGGCCGAAAACTCGGCGAGCGCGGAATGCTTCAATCCGGAAGTGATCGGTACGATGGAAGAGCCCATTAAAGACCTAACCGGCCTCGCGGTGGTGCGCGGAAACCTTTGCGAGAATGGCGCGGTGATCAAGCCATCGGCTTCTCTGAAACCGGAACTGATGCAGCACCGTGGCAAGGCGATCGTATTCGAGGATATCGACGATTATAAGCTCCGCCTCGACGATCCGGACCTGGATGTGGATGAAAATAGTATATTGGTATTGAAAAATGTAGGACCGAAGGGCTACCCGGGCATGCCGGAGGTGGGTAATATGTCGTTACCTAAAAAGCTGCTAGCTCAGGGCGTGATCGACATGGTACGCATTTCCGATGGACGGATGAGCGGTACCGGTTTTGGAACGGTTGTTTTGCACGTGTCCCCCGAAGCAGCGGTGGGCGGTAACCTCGCCCTGGTACAGGACGGCGATTATATTGAACTGGATGTGGAAAACAGAAGGCTGCATCTGGAAGTGTCGGACGAAGAGCTCGCACGCCGGAGAACGCTCTGGAAGCCACTTGACCTGGGCTATAACCGCGGTTATGTGAACCTGCACATCGCCCACGTAACGCAGGCACACGAAGGCGCCGACCTCGACTTCCTCAAAGGCGGTTCGGGCGATAAAGTAACGAGAGATTCGCATTAACAGGCTGGTAATGCGTTAGTCAGATGACCAGCAGCCCCGCGGCTGACGGCCCGGCGTATTACCCGCTTTCAAATTAGCATTACAATGAGTAGCCAACTTTTTGATAACCATGTCGCTATCGTAACCGGCGCCGGACAGGGAATCGGTTTCGAGATAGCAAAACAACTGGCCTGCCAGGGCGCTGGGGTTATCCTGAACGATACCAACAAAGCACTGGCCGCAGAAGCAGCCAAGAAAATACGCAACAAGGAAGGCGAATGCGTGGCCTTCGCTGGCGACGCCTCTCAGCCGGAAGTAATCGACGCGATGGTGGACGAAGCCGTGAAATGCTTCGGCAAACTCACATTGACCGTCTGCAATGCCGGTATTACGCTATTTGGGGATTTCTTCGAATACCCTGCCGAAAATCTGCGCAAGGTACTTGAAGTGAACCTCATGGGCTCCTTCCTGCTCACCCAAGCGGCTGCGAAACAAATGCGAAAGCAGAAATCGGGCGGAAGGATATTGCTCATGTCGTCGGTGGTAGGGCACCAGGCACATCAGTTTCTCGGGGCTTATGCAATGACGAAGGCAGGATTGGAAATGCTGGCCAAAAACCTTGTGCTTGAACTTTCCCCCCATGGCATTACCATCAACGCCGTGGCGCCTGGCGCGACGCTCACCGAGCGGACATTAGCAGAAGACCCCACCTATCCCAAAACATGGTCGGCGATCACGCCTATGGGCAGGCCCGCCATTTGTGAAGACATTGCCAACGCCGCATTGTTCCTGTTATCACCGCATTCGGGACACATTACAGGACAAAGCCTGATCGTCGACGGCGGCTGGACATCCGTGAGCCCCCTGCCCGATCTAAGCAATATGAATGTGAAATAGCTCCTTATTCTCCCGAAAAAAGCTGCGCTTCCAGGTCATCGATGCTGCCGTCTTTCGAAAAGAACAGCTCACGTGGCTTGGCAGCGGCGCTCGGGTTGACGGTCATGAAACTGCGGTATTGATCGTCCGAAATGATTTTCAGATTCAATGCCCTTTTCAACACCATAGGGAACGGCACCTTGAAGAAATTGGCTATATCCGATGCCAGGAATTCCGGGATTTTGGAGATATCATTTCTGAAAAAGCTCTCCACTTCTTCGAAAGGCAGTAACGCTTCAAAAATCAGCTGCTCCGAACGCGCTGCGAGCGAGGCCGTGTTGGCATAAATCGTATGCAGGCCGAGCGAAACTGTGAGCAAATGAATGTGGTAATTGCGTTCGTTGATATCCGACGCGGCATTCACAAAAACCCATCCTTTTTGGTGATAAATTGCAGAGAATCCTTTGAAAAGCGGATCTACGTTATGCAGCTGCGCGATTTTGATGCCGTCGGGATACGGCAGCTTATGCCCGATCTGATGCACGATATCCTGCGCGTAGGAAATATCGGCTACCTCACCCGCCGGTTCGATCATCCAGTCTCCGTTCACCAGCCCTTCGAAGAGATGATCCGCAATCCGCTGGCTTTCTACCTGGCCCAAATGGAGGACAATGCGGTTACCGCGGACAGAGTAATCAAGAAGGAGTTGGTTTTTGGGCTGTTTCCGGGCCATATCGAGGTCGTTGTTGAGGTGTTAACTTTCAAAGATACGTCCTTCCGATTTCCGCCGCAACAGCAGGCTGGTAATATTATCGCCACTCCAACGTGTTGAGCAATTGCAACATATCGGCCTGTAAATAATCGATCACAGGCGCCAGTGAATCATTTTTAGTAGCCGTAGGAAAGTAAATAGCCCCCCTCAGAAAGTGCCCGGTACTATCCGTCGTGTAAAACTGGTAGGGGCTCGGCACGTCGCCTTCAATTTTAAACAGCATTGCAGTACGGCCAGTCTTGCCCAAAACCCGCTGCTCCTGGATCGACGACGCCCTGATCTGGTGCTTGCTGGCAAGCTTGTAACTGTCATCAATAAAGGCTTTCAGCAATGCCGGATTGTTGTTGAGGGCCTTGTAGGTAATCTGGATATTGGCTTTAAACTGGGGGTAAGTGATGAAAATCCAGTCCTTCCCGGCTGTTTTAAATGTATCCGGTTCCACGACCGCATATTTGGAATACTCAAATGTGTAAGGATGTGCCTCGGTCAATCGGCGGTAGCTATGTTTGGGCAGATCAATGCGATTATAGCCTTTGGGTTTGGGGATGTAGGTCTGCTCCCCTTCTTTTTTACAACCTGAGATAAGCAGCAATGAAACAGGCAGGAAAATCGCGAAAATGAATTTGTACATATAACAGGTCCCGTTGGCAAACATGCGCAAAACTAACGAAAACGTTGGAACATTATTTTTGCCTATACCCTTGAAAACAAAAAAGCGAAACCGTCGATGACAGTCTCGCTCTCCGGCTCCCTCCTCCGCTACTCGACGGTAACAGATTTGGCAAGATTTCTTGGTTGATCCACGTTCCGGCCCCGCATTACTGCAATGTAATACGATAGCAGTTGCAGCGGGATCACGGAAACAAGCGGTGTCAGAATTTCATGGGTATTGGGCACTTCGATCACAAAATCGACCATGCCGGGGATTAATGTATCGCCTTCGGTCACGATGGCAATCACGCGGCCTTTACGAGCCTTTACTTCCTGGATGTTCGACACGATTTTCTCGTATGAACTGTCTTTGGTGGCCAGGAATACCACCGGCATATCCTCGTCGATCAACGCGATAGGGCCGTGCTTCATCTCTGCCGCGGGGTAACCTTCGGCGTGGATATAGGAAATTTCTTTCAGCTTCAATGCTCCTTCCAGTGCCACGGGGAAGTTCAGACCGCGCCCCAGGTAAATGAAATTGCGCGCATAGGTGAATATGAATGCGATTTCTTTGATTTTGGCAGCATTCTCAAACACTTTATCCACTTTGGCCGGGATCGTTTCGAGCTCGATCTGCAGTTGGCGGTATGTTTCCTCCGAAATCGTGCCTTTACGCTTCGCTACGGCAATGGCCATCAGCGTGAGCACAGTTACCTGGGCGGTAAATGCCTTGGTACTGGCCACGCCGATCTCCGGGCCTGCGTGTGTATAAGCGCCTGCATGTGTAGCGCGGGCAATGGATGAACCCACCACGTTACACACGCCGAATATCGTCGCCCCTTTCGACTTCGCCAGTTCGATCGCTGCGAGCGTATCCGCCGTTTCGCCCGATTGCGAGATAGCTATTACGATGTCGTTTTCCTTGATTACCGGGTTGCGATAACGGAACTCCGAGGCATATTCCACTTCCACATTGATGCGCGCCAGCTCTTCGAACATGTATTCGGCCACTAATCCGGCGTGCCATGAGGTACCGCAGCCGACGATCACGACGCGGTCTGCTTGTGCAAGTTTGTCGAGGTAGTCGTTCAGGCCGCCGAGTTGCAGGTGCGCATCGTCCGCACGGAGGCGTCCGCGCATGGAGTCGGCGATGGAGCGGGGCTGCTCGAAGATCTCCTTGATCATAAAATGGTCGTAACCACCCTTTTCGATGGTTTCGAGCTCCATTTCGAGCTTTTGAATGTATGGGGTGGTTTCTTTGGTGCTATCCAGGTGCTGAATGCTCAGCTTGCCTTCGTTGATCACCGCCACTTCATAGTCGTCGAGATACACCACATCTTTAGTGTACTCAATGATCGGCGTGGCATCGGAAGCAAGGAAATATTCGTTTTCACCTACACCAATCACCAGCGGGCTGCCTTTCCGTGCTGCAATGAGCTGGCCGGGGTGGTCGATCGACATGACCACGATCGCATAAGCTCCCACCACTTCCTTCAATGCCAGCCGCACGGCAGCTTCCAGCGTAGCGCCGGTTTCCTTCTGAACGTCCTCTATGAAGTGGACCAGCACCTCGGTGTCGGTATCGCTCAGGAATTTGTGGCCTTTGCCGATCAGGTTTTGCTTGATCGAAGCATAGTTTTCGATAATGCCATTGTGGATGATCGCAAGCCGGCGGTTGTTGGAATAGTGGGGGTGGGCATTCACATCGTTAGGCTCGCCATGCGTGGCCCAGCGAGTATGTCCAATGCCGATCATCGCCGGAAGTTGCTTGCCGTTCAGCTCCGATTCGAGGTCGGAGACTTTCCCCTTCTTCTTGTAAATATTCAATTCGCCATTTTCCAGCAGCGCAACTCCCGAGCTGTCATAGCCGCGATATTCCAGACGTTTCAGCCCTTTTAAAATCAAAGGATATGCCTCCCTGTTTCCAACATAAGCCACAATTCCGCACATATTCTTAAAATATTTTAATTTTTGTGTATGTCCTAGACGGGGCAAATAAATGGCAAATAGCGGTCGTTAGCAAGCCAATTTTTAATTAAATACTAAAAAATATCCAATTTATGGACAGTGCTCGAACACACGAAACATTCTGAAAAAACACAGAAAAGCCGGCGACTCCGAGAATCGCCGGCTTTTCTGCCCTGTGAAATCTATCTGTTAGCTTACCAGATCGTTGTAGAGATTGTAGTAAGACTCCGAGAAATTCTCATCCTGCTCGTCGAGCTGCACCCGTTTCGGCGCGTTATTGAAAATTTCGTTGAGACTCGCGCTGCAATGCTCTTCGGCTTTCAGCACCGCATCGGCATAAGCGCATCCGATTTTTACAAAACCTTCGAAATCGGCAGAATGCAAATGTGCCAGCGCCTCATCGCTCACGTCCATGGCCTTGGCTTTGTTCTGCAAATCCGCATCGAATTTGTAGTCAAATGCATTATTGTGTACGGTAAACACACTTTTCGTGTCCTTAAACATCGGATCGTTACGGTAAGTCGTTTTCAGGTACAATGGAATCAGAGCCGTCATCCAGTCATTACAGTGCACCACGTCCGGGGCCCATCCCAGTTTCTTAACTGTTTCCAAAACACCCTTGCAAAAGAAGATCGCACGTTCGTCGTTGTCGTCGAAGAAGTTGTTTTCCTTATCGAAGAAAACGGATTTGCGATGGAAGTAATCGTCGTTATCTATAAAATAGACCTGCAACTTCGCATTGGGAATCGAAGCTACTTTAATGATTAGCGGCTTTTCTTCATCTCCTACGGTAATATTGATTCCTGACAGTCGAACTACTTCATGAAGCCTGTTTTTGCGTTCGTTGATCAACCCGAAACGCGGAACGAGTATCCTGATTTCTGCCCCTTTTTCCTGCATTGCCTGAGGAAGTTTTCTCACGTAATCGGCAACATCAGTGGTTTGGAGGAAGGGATTGATTTCACTGGCTACATACAAAATTCGTAGTTTCTCCATAGATCTTTTAGCAGTTTGTGAAAAAAAGTTTTGCAAAATTATACAAAAAAAATGGCAATTTCAAAAGATATTCCAAACTAATTGTCATATTGCGCCCAGTTTGGGATTTCTCTGTCCTGATGTTTCCATAATCTGCTTTACGGTTGATGCTATCTTGAAAAAGCAATCGTAGCCCGCAGGTTACTCCCTCAGTTTTCGAATTTTACATGGAAGTATTCACTTCGGTCAAAAGCCTCCGCCAATACCTGGATCAGCAAGTTTTACAGCAGAAAACCATAGGCCTCGTGCCCACGATGGGAGCCCTTCACAAAGGCCATATTTCGCTGATTGAAGCCGCAAAAAAAGATACTGATATCGTCGTTTGCAGTGTGTTTGTGAACCCGACGCAGTTCAACAACCCAGAGGACCTGGCCAAATACCCGAGAACGTTCGAAGCCGACTGCATTATGCTTGAAAATGCGGGCTGCTCCGCTGTTTTTGCGCCGTCGGTGGAAGAAATGTATCCCGAACAGCCCGTCGTTAAAATGAACTTTGGTGCATTGGAAACGGTGATGGAAGGCGCTTCGCGGCCGGGGCATTTCAATGGCGTCGGCATTGTCGTTTCGAAGCTGTTCAATATCGTAAAGCCGCACCGTGCGTATTTTGGTCAGAAAGACCTGCAACAGGTATCGGTAGTGCGGCAACTGGTCAATGACCTCGCATTCGGGTTCGAGCTGGTGGTATGCCCTACCGTTCGCGAAACGGATGGGCTGGCGATGTCCTCGCGTAACACGCGCCTGAGCGCAGCCGAGCGCGCGCTCGCGCCGCATATATACCGCATACTCGCCACCGCTGGTGAGGACCTGCGCGCGGGTAAGCACGTGAGCGAAGCCGTCGGCTGGGCGAAGAGTGAATTTGAAAAGATCAAGGAATTTACCCTCGACTATTTTGAGGTAATTAATATCAAAACCCTGCTACCGGTTGAAAAAATCGGTTCCGCAGGCTCCAATGCGATCTGTGTAGCGGCATTCCTCGGCCCGGTAAGGCTGATCGACAATATTATCTTTTGACAAATAGAACGTCGTTCTGAATCTTTTAGGAATGTCACGCTGAGCGGAGTCGAAGCGCGGTACTGCAACGCGCTTCGACCGCCGGGCGGCCCCGTCCGCTCAGCGTGACAACAATTATGCCAATTTCCAGTCGCCGCGGTATTTGCGCTGTACAAACTGGTTCGCTTCGTCGAAGTTGGTAACCTTCATATTCTTGCCATCCCACAGGAGCTTCTTGCGGCCCGGGTAGTCGAATCCTTTGCCGTCGGCCTTCGCGGTGCGGAGGTTGTAGCTGCGGATACCGAGGTTACCCATGATCACCGTCTCTGTCAATGGACCCGCGTAATCGAACGATGAAGTAAGCGCTTTATGCTCTTTGCTGTTGAAACCCGCTTTGCAAGCATCGCTCCACGACACGTGATGACCAAACTCCGGCATGGTCGTGTATTTGTTACCAAAATCACCTTGCTTGTATTCCAGCTTGGTGCCGTCTTTGAGGTACACTTTCGGTGCGATACCGTAGGTTCCGCAAGTCATAACGCCTTTTTCACCGATCAGAAGCACGCCATTACTGCTATCCGGCTCGCCTAGCGGATCGTTTGCCGGAATCAGATCCGGGTGGAACGGGCGCAGGCCGCCATCGTGCCAGGTCAAAGTCACTTCCGACTTGTTGATTTTGTTCGCAGGGAACTTCAATTGAACACGTGATGACGGCGGGCAGCCTTCGGGAATGTATTCGGCGGTCCAGTCTTTAATGAACACCTGGCCTACCGAGCATTCAACTTCCGTTGGGTAACCCAAGCCTAGCGTACGGAACGCCGGGTCGATCAAGTGACAACCCATGTCGCCCAATGCACCGGTACCGAAGTTCCACCAGCCTCGCCATTTGAATGGGTGCCATGCCGGGTTGTAATCCACCCATTCGGCGCAGCCTACCCACAGTTCCCAGTCGATATCCGCAGGCACTTCGTGCTTGCCTGTTGGTACAGGAATACCTTGCGGCCAAACGGGACGGTTGGTCCAAACGTGTGCTTCGTGGACGTTACCGATGAGGCCTTTGTTAAACCATTCCTTCATCTGGTTCTGCGCAGGATTGGAAGCACCCTGGTTACCCATTTGAGTTACCACTTTGTACTTGCGCGCAGCTTCGGTGAGCATACGTGCCTCGTAAATATCGTGGGTAAGGGGTTTTTGTACGTACACGTGCTTGCCTCGCTGCATAGCCGCCATCGCGATGATCGCGTGCATGTGGTCGGCCGTCGAAACCGTTACCGCATCGATGCTCTTGTCCATTTCGTCAAACATCTTGCGGAAGTCTTTGTACTTCTTCGCGTCGGGATGCAGTTCGAAGTTCTTCTTCACTTGCGGCTGTCCCCAGTCTACGTCGCAAAGTGCCACCAGGTTTTCGGCGCCTTTGTTCCATGCATTGTTGGTATCAGAAAAACCTTTACCACCCACACCGACACCGGCGATATTCAGCTTGTCGCTGGGTGCTTTATATCCTTTCCCCAGCACGTGGCGGGGTACTATGAAGAAACTTCCAATGGCCGCCGCGGAGGTCTTCTGGATAAAATCCCGGCGATTAACGTCTTTCGGTTTGTTTTCTGTACTCATCGGTTTTGGTAATGAAAAAATAAAGTAGATTAATATAGATTAAAGGAATAAGTTCTTATTACAGATCGAATACTATTAAATCCCGCTTAAATATAATAATGTTCTCATGAAACCCACCAAAAGGGTCATTTCAATTATTACTTCCAATACGCCGGATCGTTGCATTTCAGGCTATTTACGGGAATAAGTCTCCCGCGTACGTGCGCGGGAACCGTCCCACCGGCGACTATGTTTTGATGGCTGGGTATTATTCCTGTAACTTTGCGGGGTAATGCATTTCAATTAGACCAATACCACCGGGTAATGCAAATCACAGTAATGAAATCGAAGATTCACCGGGTTAAGGTGACTCAGGCGGAATTGAACTACGTTGGCAGCATCACGATCGACGAGGATCTGATCGACGCAGCGGGACTCATAGAAAATGAACAGGTTCACATTGTGAATAATAACAATGGCGAACGTTTTGTCACATATGTTATCAAAGGTGAGAGGGGTTCGGGCATGATTTGCCTCAACGGCGCGGCTGCGCGCAGGGTGCAGATCGGCGACATTATCATCATCATCGCATACGGCAGCATGAGCCAGGAAGAGGCCAAGACGTTCAAGCCGATGGTGGTTTTTCCAGACCACAATAACCATTTGGTAGGCTAACTTCCGGCATTCCCTACACGATACAGCAATTTAGCATAGCATGAAAAATATACTGCGTTACACGATATCGCTTGTCCTGGCAGGCGGTCTGCTCTGGTTTGTATTCAAAGATATCAACCTGGGCGAAATGCTCGACCGTTTTGCCCAATCCGACTGGCGGTGGATCGCCGTATCATGCTTTTGTCTCCTGCTCGCGCACATGGTGCGTGCATGGCGCTGGGGGATGCTTATCGAACCGCTGGACCATAAGCCGGGCATTGTGAACAGCACAATGTCGGTGCTGACGGGATACTTTGCCAACTATATCGTGCCCCGCATGGGCGAGGTAACGCGTTGCGGGACACTTTACCGTCTCGAACGCATTCCGGTGAGCCTGACCTTCGGTACCGTGGTGGCCGAGCGCATTTTCGATGTTATCATATTGGTGTTGATGATTGGATTGAATTTCATCCTCGAATTCGACCGGCTCAGCACTTTCTTCACCGATTTTTTCCAAAGTAAAATAGGCGGAAGCCAAGGCGGCGGCTCGGGTAGCGGTATGCTGCTTAGCATTCTGATCGTCGGCCTGCTGGCGATTGCGATCGTGAGCATTATGATTTTCAAAAATGCCTCACTGCGTAACAAATTGCAGCAAAATGCGATCATCGCCAAGGTGATCGGCTTCGCGCAAGGGATGCTCGAAGGACTTTTGAGCGTGCGCAAGCTCCGTAATCCTAGTCTTTTCATTTTTAGCACCATTCTGATCTGGGTGCTTTATTACCTGGTCTCCTACGTGCTTTTTTTCTGTATTCCCGAAACTTCCCACCTCGGCCCGTTGGCGGGTCTCACCTTGCTCGTAGTCGGTGCGATTGGTATGACGGCACCTACGCAGGGCGGGATCGGTGCTTACCATCTGCTCGTCGGTAATGTAATGGTACTTTACGGACTTTCGCAGAACGACGGCATCACATTGGCGACATTCATCCACGGCGCGCAAATGCTGTTCATGCTGGTGATCGGTGCATTGGCATTTTTGTATGTGCTGATTGTGAACAAAAACAAAGTTGAGGAGCCCGAGCAAGTATCTGCGGCAAACTAATTGTAACTTTAATAGTCCTGAAAAATGGAAATGGAGTATGTTACGTTATTCCATTTCTTAAATCCATATTGTCTTTTACAATGAATTTGACAGAAAGCAAGATCCTGAGACTAGAAGAAGCGATTCCGACCGTAGAAGCATGGCAACGCGCCGGGCAAAAAGTTGTATTCACCAACGGATGTTTCGATATTGTGCATCTCGGGCACATCGATTACCTCGAAAAAGCCCGCGCATTAGGCGACAAAATGGTGCTCGGCCTCAACACTGATGCCTCGGTAAGTCGCCTGAAAGGGCCATTGAGACCGGTCGTCAATGAGTACGCAAGAGCAAGGCTAATGGCCGCATTATCATTCATCGATGCTGTCATTTTGTTCGACGAACCGACGCCTAGTCAGTTGATCGAGGCCGTAAAACCTGACATTTTGGTCAAAGGTGACGATTATAAGATCGAGAACATTGCTGGCGCGGATTTTGTTTTAGGTAGAGGAGGTGAGGTAAAAACGATCGCTTTGGTACAAGGCTACTCAACTACCGCACTGATCGAGAAAATAAAACAAGGATATAAATAGCAATAACTATGGGACTTTTGATTGCTTTGATCGTAATGGGCGTGAGCTTTTACGTACAATGGCGCTTGAAGAGTAAGTTTGAAGAATATTCACAGGTAGGATTGAGCAATGGCATGAGCGGTAAGGAAATCGCCGAAACGATGCTCCGGGAAAGCGGCATTTACGACGTAAGAGTGGTGTCCGTAGAAGGCCGGCTGACCGACCACTACAATCCGCAGGATAAGACAGTCAACCTCAGTCCCGATGTATATTATGGACGTAGTGTAGCCGCTGCGGCTGTGGCGTCCCACGAATGCGGCCACGCTGTGCAGCATGCTACCGCATATAGCTGGCTGCAATTTCGCTCGCAAATGGTACCATTCCTGAGCATTGCGTCGCAGTATATGCAATGGATCATCCTGATCGGTGTGCTTTTGATCAATACCACAATCATTCCGCTGACTATCGGTGTGGCATTGTTCGCAGTAACCACATTGTTCAGCTTCATTACATTACCGGTTGAATACGACGCGAGTAACCGCGCATTGGCCTGGATTCAGAAAAACCGCATTGTGAACGAACGCGAGTACGTAATGTCAGCCGATGCATTGAAATGGGCGGCTCGTACTTACCTCGTAGCCGCAATCGGTTCATTGGCCACATTGCTTTATTATGTGAGCCTGCTGATGGGGCGTCGGGATTAGAATAGTTTAGAGTTAAGAGTATAAAGTCTAAGTTGATATTAATGTCAGTCTTCGTTCGCGGGGACTGACATTTTTTTGCCCCTCATTTCACCCTAAACTCATAAACTCTAAACTCATAAACCCTGGACTCATTTCTTCCGCTGATTCCAATACACGACCAGGTTATGCGTCGCACGGCCGGCGGCGATAATGTCCAGGTCTCCATCGCCGTCCAAATCGGCAGGCAACAAGTCTTCGCACGCGATTTTGATGCTCTCATCCAAAGTATATTCCGTCCATTTCTTGCCTTCCGGATCGGAGCCCACGTAAATCCGTACGCCGGTTTCGCCAGTTACATTCGGGTTACGCCAACCCATTACCACCTGGTCGCGGCCCTGGCCGAAGAAATCAGCGCAGGCTAGTGCATGGCCTTCCTTCATACGGTCGGTAAGTACGGTGCGGCTGTCTTTGGTATAAACTACCAACGCGGTCCCGTGCATAGGTTCAATGGTGGCCGTAAACAACTGTTTTTTACCCAGACTGCCGGTTCTGATCTCCCCTACCCCGCGCTCTGGTACCATCCAGTTGCCCGAAGCCGCCCAACCATCCGCTCCGTTGAGGAACACCTGCACGCCTTCTTTGCCCGCAATGGATAAACCGGCCATTCTGCCGGGAATTTCCATGGGCTGGAAATTGTGGGTCATATGCATATTGGTTTCAACCAGATGGTAGGGCCAGATTCCTTTTTTGTTTTCGGGCACATCAAAAACAATCAGCTTTACGCCCGCCCCGTTCCCGCCTGTATTCCCTTCGCCGTGCAATGGCAGCACAGCCAATTGAAAAGGGCCGTCCGCGGTTTTGACCCAATGCATTCGGTGAATGGTTACTTCATGATGCAAGCGCACAGGCTCCCAGGGTTTCGTCCGATCGTCCGACGCTATCATGTAGAACACGGCGCCCGAGGTCTTCAAATCCTTCGTTTCGGAAGGGTTCCAGCCCGCGCCTACTGCCACTTCCACCTTGCCATCGCCGTCGATATCACGGGCGGCAATGCAGACGTTGTCCTGCTCGGTAAGGTCTTTCGCAATCACGTAGCGCGTCCATGCGCCGTCTTTTTTCCCGGGGTTTTTATACCAGACTATTTCCTTCTTATCTGCCAGCAAAATATCCAGCTTACCGTCGCCATCCACGTCACCGGAAGCTACGCCGTAGCCGATACTTATCTTATCGTCGATCGTCTCGCCTTTAAAAGTCGCCGTCTGTGCAAATGCACTGCCCGCTACTGAAAATGCGATCGAGAACAATAGTCGTTTATTCATATTCCTGAAAACCGGTACCCGCCGGTGGATAAAAGTTTTAACCTATTTTTTAACAATATACTTCAAAATACACTGTGCAGACATTGAAAAAACAGTTTTTTGTGTCGCTTTGCCCTGCATTCCCTACTTTTGTGAATTATTGTAAAACCAGATATCCTTCATGAAAACAGTCCCTTTACATCAGCTTCACATCCGTCTAGGCGCAAAAATGGTCCCGTTTGCAGGTTTTGAAATGCCTGTCCGTTACTCGTCGGATCTGGATGAACATCACACCGTAAGAAACGCCGTGGGTGTTTTTGATGTATCGCACATGGGCGAATTCAGCGTAAAAGGGCCTGGTGCACTCGCATTGATCCAGAAAGTATCCGCAAATGATGCTACGGCATTGTATGACGGAAAAGTGCAATACAGCTACCTTCCCAACGCCACCGGAGGCGTGGTGGATGACCTGCTTGTATACCGCATTGCCGAGGACGATTATTTTCTGGTAGTAAATGCTTCCAACATCGAAAAGGACTGGAACTGGATCCAGAGCCAGAACACGGAAGGTGTGGCGATGGAAAACCTGTCCGACTCGCTTTGCCTGCTGGCCGTGCAAGGACCAAAAGCAACTGCCGCATTACAGAAACTAACCGACGTGGACCTCGCGTCGATGGAGTATTATACCTTCAAAATTGGCGAGATGGCGGGGATTAAAGACATTATCATTTCCGCAACCGGCTACACCGGCGCGGGAGGTTTTGAAATATATGTAAAGAATGAGGATGCGGAGAAAATGTGGGACGCCGTTTTCGAAGCGGGTGCAGAGTTTGGTATCAAGCCAGTAGGCCTGGGCGCACGCGATACGTTGCGGCTGGAAAAAGCATTCTGCCTCTATGGTAACGATATCGACGACGAAACGTCACCTTTGGAAGCCGGCCTGGGCTGGGTGACCAAATTCACCAAAGACTTTATCAATGCCGGTGCATTGAAGGCACAGAAAGAGGCCGGGCTGAAAAGAAAACTGGTCGGTTTCGAGATGATCGACCGCGGCATTCCGCGCGGGCATTACGAACTGTGCGATGCGGAAGGCAACAAATTAGGCGAGGTAACATCCGGCACGCAGTCACCTACCTTGCAAAAAGGCATTGGGTTGGGTTACGTACCTACCGAATTCAGCAAAGTAGGCACCGAAATTTTCGTAAAAGTGCGCGACAGACTGTTGAAAGCACAAGTTGTGAAAACACCTTTTGTTAAAAACTAACCCCTCCTATTCAGCACGATTGCATTTTTATGAAACAACTTGACGTTTGTCTTACTCCGGATTTACTTCATTTACACAAACTGGATAATTCAATAGTGGTAGTGGCCGATATTTTCAGGGCCACCTCCTGTATGGTAACCGGCCTCGCTTACGGCGTAAAAAGCATAACTCCGGTCGCTAGTGTAGAGGAATGTAAATTTTTGCAAGACAAAGGATATATAGCTGCCGCCGAACGTGATGCCCGGAAAGTGGAAGGCTTCGATCTGGATAATTCGCCGTTCAGCTATATGCACGAAAGCCTCATCGGGGCGCAGATCGCGATGACGACGACCAATGGGACATTGTCTATCTCCCAGGCGAAATCGTCGGCGGTGAAAGTGATGATCGGTTCATTCCTGAACCTGGGGGCATTAGCCAATCATTTGAAAACCGAACCTTATGACGTGCTCGTGCTATGTGCGGGCTGGAAAGGTCGTCCCAACCTCGAGGACACCCTGTTTGCAGGGGCATTAGCCGAAGCATTGAAGGATCAATTTATGCTGCTCGAAGACGGAACCCTGATGGCGCAGCGTTTATACCAGCAAAGCCGCGATAACCTGCTGGCGAGTGTAGCCAACTCCTCGCACGTACGGCGCCTGCAACGCCTGGGCATTCAGAAAGACATTTCTTACTGTCTGCAAACCGACCTGTACGACGTAGTTCCGGTTCTCAGAGGCGGCACGCTGGTTTCCATGAATTAATATTTACTCAATCCTAATTGCATGTTCCGATTCGTCTTTGTCATTTTTCTAGGGTTATTTTTAATGGCTGGTCACGCTGAGGCCCAGCGCAGGACCGCTTCTCCAAGAAAACAGCTCATTACTCCCAAGAAAAAAGCCCCCGAACCAGCCAGGCCACAGGCACCAGCTGCAAAGGACACGACAAAAGCGCAGGTTCCCGCGGTGGCAGCTCCGGCTGGCGACACAGCTGTGGCGGATACCACCATGCCCAGCGGAATATCGGCCAATGGTGACACGCTCACCGAAGCAGCGAACGAGGCCAAGCTCCCCGTCGAAAAGGCCGACAGCATGCATGCCTACAAGATCACAATCGAGGATATTTCATACCTCTCAGTCTGCCCCGGTACTAATGTGACCATCCCATTCAAAACCGATGGACCGTTTGACGAGGACAATACATTTATTGTACATATTATAGATGCCACCGGTAAGTCGGTGCCTATCTCGCTTCCCGTGAAGAAAAGTCCTGCCAAGGCGGTGATACCTTCCTATAAAGTCGGCGGCGAAGTATACCGGCTTCAAATCGTCTCTTCTATTCCGGTTATAAAGAGCCAGGAAGTACCGTTGAGGCTGCTGCAAGCGCCCGCAGCGAAGATCGACATGATCGACGGAACGCAGACTGTGCGCATCATGCCCGGGCAGGAGGCGCATTTGCGCATAAACCTCACAGGTGCTGCGCCATGGTCGTTCCGCCTTTCGGACAGTACCACGGTTTTGCAAACGCTTTCGAACCCGCATTACATTACTGTTAAACCGACAGACGTAAAAGCATACCGGGTAACGGGCGTTTCCAATGCTTGCGGAAGCGGTACCACTTCCGGCGAAGCTATTGTGAACGTAAACAATAACCCGGAGCCTAAACTGGAACTGAAAGAAGTTGAGAAGATTGCGAAGCTTTGCGCGGGCGTACCATTTCAGGTACCTTTCAACGCAACAGGCAAGTATAAGGAAGGGAATAAATTCGTTGTTCAAATCGCGGAACGCAGCGGTGCATTCAAGAACATTTCAACACCTGACTCGTCGGGTTATATTACCACCCAAATCCCCGATAGCTACAAACCCGGTGAGTATCGCCTGCGTGTGACCTCCACCGCGCCTTACCTAGTAAGCCAGACTACGAACGTTTCCATCGTATCGCCTACCGTGGCGACTCTTCAAAAGGATTCATTGAGATTAGGCGAAAATGAATCGGGTGAACTGACGGTGAAATTCACTGGCGGAGGCCCCTGGTTCGTGCTGCTTTCGGACGGAACCTATGAGAACAATATTCAGGAATCCCCGCATAAGATCAAGGTAAAACCATTTTATGATACCAACTACCAAATTAGCTCGGCCGGTGGTTTATGCGGTGTAGGTAAATTCTCAGGCTCCGCGAAAGTCACTGTGAAAGCCCCGCCGGCGAGCATTACGCTCGACAAGCTGCCGCAAAATATGGTGTGTGCAGGTTCTACCATTGATATTCCGTACAAAACGGAAGGCCGCTATAATCCCAACAACAAGTTTACAGTTCAGATGACCGATAAATCCGGCCGTTTTGTAACGCTGCCTACCACGGTAACGCCGACCGTCATGCAGGTAAAAATCGCTGCGGCGGCACCGGGAGACACTACCAAAATTCAGAAAATCCGTATCGTTTCATCCTCTCCAGCGGTTTCGAGCGCCATTGAAGAGCTGGAAGTGGTTGCCCCTGACAAGGCTATTGCGGAGGTTTCCGGGCGCGGTACGATTTCTGCCGGACGCTCTACCCGCATTCAATTGAGGTTCAAAAACGGGCTTCCGCCATGGTCGTTCACACTTTCGGACGGCACGGCGATCAACGGGACATTCCTTAACCCGTACCTGATTTCCGTCTCACCTTCTACTACCACAGAATACACCATCCGTTCACTGAAAAGTGGATGCGGAGCCGGAACCGGGCGGGGCTCTGCCGTCGTGACGGTAGAAAACTAGCATATAACCATGCGCAAAGGGAAGATATTGTTTTTCTTATTGGCTGCCGCATTCGACCCTTCGCGCATTCTCGGACAGGCTTTGCCGCTGTACCAATGGCAAAGCCATTTCAATTACCTCTCTGCCAAACAGGTTGTAAATACCGGTCCATTAATCTACTGCGCCTCCTACAATGGCCTCTTTGCTGTCAATCCTGAGAACGGGGAGACCAGAGCGTTCTCCAAAGCGAACGGTCTCAGCCATACGGGTATCAGTGTAATGGCCTACCTGCCCGAAGCTCAGCTTCTTATGCTGGCTTATCGCAACGGCACCATCGATTTTGCATACCTTAATGGACAAGCAGAACCTGACCAGATCGAGACCTGGGATCTATTGAATGAAACGCAGGGTTTGCCGGCCGATAAGGCAGTCCGACGCATCGTTTTCAGGGAAAAATTGGCCTACCTGGCAACCAGTTTCGGGGTGCTCGTTCTGGATACACAACTTCGGCAGGTAGAAGAAACCTATCGTTATATCGGCCCCAATGGCACGCAGCTCGCCGTGAGCGATCTCGCATTTTCGGGGGACTCCCTTTATCTCCTAACCTCCCAGGGCATACTCGGCACGTCTATGCTTGGGAATGTAAACAGGCAATATTTTGGAAATTGGAAGCCGGTAGCGAGCCCCGGCAGCGTTTCCGGCATTGCGTTCTTTGCAGGATCAATTCATGCAGCCGTTCCGGGAAAGGGAATTTTGAAATATGAAAAGGGAGTTTGGAAACTGGTTTACGCTTCCAATGCTCCCGCCTTGAGAATCCTTGACACGGACGATTTTCTGACAATCAGTACCCAAAATACGGTTCTCACATTGGACACCCTTTATACCGCTCAGACTTACAGTAGTCCATTATGGAGTAACATCCGGTCCGGTATTCGTAAAAGTCCCAAAGCACTGTGGGTCGCCGATCAGATAAATGGTCTGGTCACCAATCAGTTTTCCGACTTCAGACAGATTTCTCCTGCTCAGGGAGACACAACCGTTTCACCCCGAACCGATTCGACGATCACCGACCACAATGGCTTATCATGGACCCGCCTGTCCGAAACGCTGGGCGGAGGCATTATGGTAAGCAGCAAGGACGGTTCGCGGAAAAAAGTCCTCTCAACGTCGATAGGCACCGGTACTTTACCCGCTTCGAAGATCAATAGCCTCGCATTGGACCAGGACGGCTTTGTGTGGTTTGCCAGTGCAAAAGGCACAGGCTATTTTATTCCGGATGACGTTCTAAATGCAACCCGCGTAGATGCGATCTTACCCATTTACGGTCAACGAAGGCTCTTCAATAATGAAGAATGCACAGCATTGGCCGTTGAACCGGGGAACCGGAAATGGATCGGCACACGGACAGGACTTTACCTTTTCAATGCCGACGGTACCGAGCTGATCCGGAAATTCACATCTACCGACAGCCCGCTGCCAGCGGATGTAATCAACGCGCTTCGGTTTGAAGCGGAAACCGGTTTGCTGTTTATCGACACGCCGGCTGGAATGGTTTCTTACCAAAGCGATGCCAAAGCGGCGACCGAAAACATTAGCCGTATCACCATTTTCCCAAACCCCGTCCGGCCAGGTTATTCGGGCAATGTGGGCATCAGCGGCCTGACCGCCCAAACGACCATTAAAATCACCGACCTCACGGGCAGGCTCGTATTTGAAACGCGTTCAGAGGGCGGGCTGGCTTCATGGAACCTGAACGACTACACGGGACGCCGGGCGCGGGCAGGAATCTATATGGTGTTCGTTGTATCGGCCGACGGCACTGAGCAACAGGCCGGTAAGTTGGCAATTATCAATTAAAATCATAAATTAATCCAGGCGTTCCGATTATTGGGCGCAGCAGACTGTATGATGTCGAATCAGGAAAAAGCACCTTACATTGTAGGAATTACCGGCGGAAGTGCGTCCGGCAAGACCTATTTTATGAAAAACCTCATCGACGCGTTTGGTACGGACGAGGTTACGCGGATTTCGCAAGACAATTATTACCGCCCCATCCATGAAATCCCGCGGGACGAAAACGGGGTTGAAAATTTCGACCTACCCGAAACTATAGACCATCATCTCTTCGCGGAGCACATTGCCGTACTCCGGGCCGGTCGTTCCGTGCAGCAAAAGGAATATACGTTCAATAATCCGCTCATTACGCCCGAGATATTACATTTCGAGCCAAAGCCGATTATCATCGTGGAAGGTATTTTTGTTTTTTATTTCCCCGAAATTGCCCGGCTGATTGATTTGAAAATTTTCGTAGATGCGAAGGAGCACGTTAAAATAAAACGGCGGATTATTCGTGATAATAGCGAGCGCGGCTATGATCTCGATGATGTCCTTTACCGTTGGGAACACCACGTCGCCCCTACTTACGATAAATTTATACTTCCGCTGCGCGCCGAAGCAGATATGATCATCAACAACAACTCCCGGTTCGATACTGGTTTACAGGTGCTGATTGGGTTTTTGAAAGGAAAACTAAAAGAGCAATACAAACATTCGTCATAGTCATCAAAATTTAACCGAGTTAATGAAGAATTCTTTACAGACGATTGGCGGGATTTTCGCTAAACACATTACTATTCTTGCAATTGCTTCAATCGCTTTTTCCGCTTGCGACGACACAACCGAATCGCTTAATCCCAACGAATATTATCCACTTGAGATCGGGCACTATATTGTCTACGATGTCAATCAGGAGGTTTATTCCGCCGGTCAGGCAGCGCCCGTTGTCACCAAGTGGCAAGAAAGGGACGAAGTCGATCGAATTGCGTCCGACTCGGCTGGGATTGTCACTTACATTATTGCCAGATTAACCCGCAATTCATCAACGGACTATTGGCAAAAGGTAAAAGAATACATCATTCACAAATACCCGGACAAGTTGGTTACCAATATAGATAATCAGCCATTCCTGTCTCTTACGTTCCCGATCGATTCACGCACAACCTGGAACGGCAACAGCTACAACAACCTCGATAAACAGGATTGTTATTATGAGCCCGGGTTCAAATCGGTTAAAATCGGGGAACAGTCGTTCGATAACGTACTGACGGTTGTTGAGCGGAACGACACCTCGATCATCAACAAATATGTAACTATCAAGCAATACGGCTTAGGCGTGGGACTTATCTCCGATGATCAGACCGCCTTTGAATTTTGCCAAAGCGACGACTGCATCGGATCTGGGAAAGTAGAATCAGGTAACCACAAAACGCGGAGAATCGTAGAATTTGGCAGCCGGTAACTAGCTAAACAGGCCCGGTTCAATCAGCCAAAACTTGTTTTTTTCATATTCGCTTGCAATAATGTTTGCAAATTCAATTTATCTATCTAAATTTACGACGGATACTGGTATTAATCATTCATTAACCGATAAACAATGAAAACATTGACATCGCACTCTACACAGACAAAAAAGTCTTACCGCAAGCCGGTCCTCGTTCAGCACGGAAGTGTTAGCAAGTTGACTAAAGGTAAATTAGGTAGCCAATTGGACGATGCTACGAACGAAATGGACTACGCACCAGATGCTTGATTTAAAGTGATCTGAGGCCTTGCCTTTTGAATTTGTCCTAAATGCTGATTCAGGGTGTTATACTACTAGGAGCAACTTTTCAGCTAGAAAAATCAAAATCAGGCCTGTCAATCAACTGGGAAACTGGGGTTCTAAAATATCCAAGCGTCTCAAATCAGCGTCTATTCCGCGAGACCACAATTGTTGGTTTTGAAGGATATCATGAAAACGATGTTAAAATATGGAGTTCAGACACTCCTTTTTTGACATCGTTTTTTGATTTTAAGACTTATCTCAAATCCTCTGGAAGCAAGCTGGGAGTAGGGATTTGGTATCAGGAAACTGAAAAAACTCTCCACCTTGCAAGGAATATCTTTGGCACTCACCCACTATACTATCTATTCATACCCGGCCAATTCTGTTTATTTTCTACCGACTTACATTCACTCCTGATATCAGCCAAAAGCGGAGGTGCAAGCGTCACTCCAAGCGATAGTCGTCTTCACTCCTTTCTTACTTTTAGGCGGGATCAGTCCATAGATTACAATGGTGAAACGTTCTACAAAGAAATAAAGAGCGTATTGCCCGGGCATATACTGTCAATAACACCTCAGGGATGTTCTTCCGCTCCGTACACTAAGTTTCAGCCTCCACAAAATGCCGGTACACTGCCTGAATATGCGGAGCAATTCAAGGCATTTCTCAAGAATTCAGTACACAATTCTCTCCCTTTCGACACCGTACCTATTGGCTCTCATCTAAGTGGAGGCCTGGACTCCTCATCCGTTAGTACATTTGCCAAGATACTAGCACCTGAAAACCACTTGTATACCTTCTATTACGACACCCAGGGTGCAGGTTCCGACGATAGAAATTATGCCTTAGAAGTTGCCAGAAATATCAAATCGGATCATAGGGAAATTGTGATATCGGATGACCCACTTGGAGCCCTCGCATCTCACACCAGAATACTTGGGTACCCTCAGGCTGCATTTGTTGCACCTACATTTTATGACGGCGTTTTGAAACTTGCTTCGCAACTCGGATGCCAGACCGTTTTAAATGGTAACGGAGGCGACTCTATCGTGGGTAGTGGCTTCGAATACCTCACGGTGCTTTTCAAAGAGAGAAAATGGGGTCTTTTGAAGGAATTACTTTCTAAACGCACTCAATACTATTCCAAAGCCGATCAACACAAAAACTGGGATCAGCTAAGCTTTGAGCAGCGGAACAATATTGTGGAACAAAACTTTTTTTATCGCAGGCTTTCCACTTCGATCAAGACCATGGGCTTCCGCGAATTCTGTGCCTTATACCGTGAAATTTCTGCTCATTTCGACCTTGCCCCAAGTTACTTCGCAACCCGTGCCCTTTCGTCCCTCGTTAAAAAGTTTAAAGGAGATACACTTCCAGCCAGTTCTCTCTTAAGGCAGGATTTTCTGAAAACCGCCAACGACTTAGCAGGTGACTTAGATGTGCTTTCTACATCGTTACGGGGTGATCTCCCAGCTATTTTTCGACAATCATTTGAGGAGATCTTTAATCAACACGCTGTATGTGAAAACGAGAGCAGGTTCATCTTTGGGCGCCATTACGGGTTCGAGAACCGCTCCCCATTTTTAGACAAATCGCTTTTTGAATTGTGTATGTCCATTCCAGAGGCCGTCAAATTTGGCGATGGTTCAGGACGAACGCATTTCCGCGAGGCCATGAAAGGCCTGTTGCCCGAGAAAGTGAGACTCAGGTCACAAAAAGCGCATGTCGGGCAACGGGGGAAAAGTGCCACCCTTCAACTTTATGCACAGGCGAAGGAAATGCTTTATGATACAAACGAGGTCTGGCGATACATCGATAGAAGGAAGTTCGATGATACAATCAGATTCCTCCGGACGGAACATCTACCAATCGAAAACTACAACCGAAGCATGTTTCATGTAACAAGAACAGTTTCGGTTGCAGCCTGGTTTGAATGGCTTAAATCAGAAAAACTCCTGCAATAGCTCCAGGAAAATTTCTCTAACGAAGTATATTCACTCTTCCTGTGATTGTTTGCTTTGAACCATCACTCTTACTCACAATAGCCTTGTAAACATACATTCCCGATCCTATGTCTGACGTCCAATACCAGTCGGAAAGAGTAGAAACCGGTTTAAAGCTATGGTCCAGGAGCTTGATGCCACGTGAATCGTAAATGATATACTGAACCTGCTGAACAGTTTCCAGCTTAAAGCCCTTTATGCGGAATCGTACATAATCAGTTGCCGGATTTGGTGAGGCTATGAGCGCTAACCCCTCGTCTCCTTCGCCTATTCTGAACTTAATCTGATATGGGTTTGCGGCCGCATTGCCTGAATTATCCTGCGTATTAACAAGAAGTTCATAACCACCGACCAAAGAAAGATCTGTGCGGTATTCTACCTGGATCACGCGGTCCCCCAATTTGGTAACTACCAGATTCTTGTAACCCAATTTCTTAAAGTCACAAGTATTATCGAGGCATGGTTTAATGAAAATATCCATTAGATTAGTATCCGCCGACATCAGACGATCATCGGTCAATACGAACTTAATCGTCGGCTTAGCGCCCACATCTTCGCCATCCTCTATCACCCGCTCGTTAAAGGTTACATTCAACACCGGTGCTATGATGTCTTTTACTCTTTCAGCAGGGTAAATATGCTGCGTTTTCGCTATTTCCCAATCGACCGTAAGTTCGGTAATATTATTGGACTCATTTATTTCCTGGATCACATTGGCGCGATCCAATCTCACTTGTACGAACTTCAGTGCTCCTTTATTAGGGAATGTAATCCTAATTGTGTCGGAATAAGGTATTGCAGCCACAGTCTGGCTCTTCACTTCGGTAGTGCCGTCTTGAAAACCATAGGTGAGCTCCACAGGCAGTTTTTCGCCTGCATTGTATTTACCTTGATTCTTAATGGCGATCGCAGCAGTCAATGTCGCCGACTTTTCTATTGTCTTATCAGAGGACTCGGAATAGATCAGGATACTTTCGTCGGGATCAACCGAGTAGTCGGGTGAAGCGACGTATATCATTTTTAATGCAGGATCTCCCTGTAACAATGCCTGATGAACATTAGCAACGTCATATGCATTATAGCCGTCTGCAAAAATACGTTTGGCAACTTCCAACTGAACTTTCCCAATCGATTGCTTTGAGGTGTTTGCATCAAGAAACAGCGTCGTATAAAGCTTATCGAGATAATTGCTGGTGGAAGAAACATACGTATCAAACGTATTTGCGATCAATGCTACCGTTCCCCTCTTTGCAGCTAAAATCCAGTCGAGCGACAATGCAATCCGATCCGAAGATGAAGGGCTCGTATTAAAACGTGCACTAAACACATTCCCAACTCCGCAACCATTGAAATACAGCAATGGATATTTTCCTTGATTATTATAAGCACGCGCCGCGTCCGTGATGTAACCAATGTCCAGGTCCGTAACAGTAGTGGAACCGTGCCCGAAATAAGTCAAAAGCCCTACACCTGCATTAATTTCCGGCGTAATATTAACCGATTCGACCTCACCTATTCCTTGTTTTTTTACGAAGGGCGTAACTTTTGCGCCGATATATCCCTTTTCGGCCTGAGGAGCCAAGCCTGCAAGGATATTCTTGAGCTGAGTGATTTCCGACGACGATTTGCCCCCATTCAAATGCAGGATGTTCTTTTTCCAGCTTACATCCTGGACATTGCTATGCTCATATTCCTTAACTTTGGCCAGATAGTCATACACGTGTTGATTCGTTAACGCGGAAAGCCTTCCGACGGGGATTGCCGGCACTTCCCTGGGAGCTCCTGCCAGCCCCTCTACCAATAGTACGTCCGATCCGGGAAACCCGATCGTCGGAACTTCTTCCGGAAGTTCGCGTACCATTCTTTCGTTAAAGGTGATCGATTTACCCATCAGAAACAGGTACTTTTCACGGTTATTATCCGAAAGCATGTAGTCAACAAAGCGCCGTATTCCCACCGGGCTCGGCTCTCCGTAGTTGAATTGATCATAGATGTCAGTGATCCTGATAACAAGAGGAACAAATGCTCCGCCCTCTGTCGAGGCACGATAAGCTGCATAAGTTTTGGCACCTTCTTCCAGCGTCTGATTTGTAACGATCAGATAATTATATTTCTTAACGTCCGGTTTAATTAGCGTGACTGAGTTGATCTTATTAGCACTAATGCTCAGCACTTCATTCGTCAAGAGTAATTTTAGTGCCTTGTCTTTGATGCGAGGCACTGTAAAATCAGCTCCTGTACCGGGAATAATTCTTGGAATATCCGGATTAGAAATGTCGTAGAGTTTGCTGGTAGGTAAAGTCCCCGCAATTTTTGCGTGTGTGGTAGCATCCGACGTCTTCGGAAAATTAAATTCCAGGCTCTTTTCAGTACCAATACTTGATGCCTGGTTATAAGTAATAGCATAGTAAGCCAATGAAAACCTATCACGTGAATCTGAGGACACAGATTTTAGAAGAAATATGCCGCTACCGTCTGCTGTGAGGTCGGCCTCTTCGAGTTCAAATGAATATACGGAAGCTACAAAGTTCGCATTGGGAATGGCTCCAACTTTCCGAACGGCGCTTTCCGTTTTACCCACATACACTTCAATCGAGCGTGAGTTGTTGCTACGCCCATGTACCATCAGTTTTACCTGCGGCTTTGTTCCCGTCACGCGTTTGGTCAATTGGAAGTTGTAAGTGACAGATTTCCCGGGCAGGACTGTAACACCGGTTTTACTTGCACCATTTTCAAAAAAGCTATTAAAAAAATTGGCCCTGATGGCGCTTAGCGTACTAAGGGAATATTCGTTGGCAAAAGCCTTCACATCCGTTTGCATATGCGACTCTACCGCCACACCACTTCCGGACGCAGACCCGACAGTTTCAGCCCGTAACCCGTTGACCTTTCCTACGGTAAGGAAATACGAACTTTCATCGGAATATAGGCTCGTATAAGGATTTAACCGGCTGCTCATCGGCCGGTACAAAAGCGAATCGAGGGCACCATCATTGGGGATACCGTAAAACAGAATTTCATTATTTGCTACGCTGAGAATCGCAACTTGAGTGCCTCTATGCCAAAGTTGAAGCTTTTCAGGCTGGTTAACCGGAAAACCCGCCGGCAAGGCCGAAAACGGCACCCTGTAAACGCCCTTCTGGGATACTTTCAACTTAACATAAGGCTGATCGTATGTGATCCATGAGTTAGTGTATGGTGCTCCCCATTGAGCAAAGGCTCCCTCGCACACTCCCATCATAAGCAACAGAACAAGTTGCAAATACCGTAAAACTCTCAGTGACATAGCTCAAATAAAAAATTGGGGCATGAGTATGATACCCATGCCCCCAAATATTACAGTTTGATTACTTTCTTGATGTATTTATCGCCATTGACGGTAACAACTTCGATAATATATTCACCCGGAGAGAGGTTCGAAAGATCCACCCGGCTGCCGGTCCCGTTGTCTTTTACCAACCGGCCATTGATATCGACCAGTCTCCACTTGCTGATCTTCGTCGGAACGTCGAGTTTGATTTCAAAGTACTCTATCGAAGGATTCGGCGCAACCGACATTGCAGAGGTTTTATCAAGTTCCACTGAAACGATTCTTGACAACGTCTCTTCTCCCTTTTGAACAGAGCCTTCTACCACCGAATCAAAATCAACCTGCTTCAAACGATAGTAACTCGTGCCCGCCAAAGGCTTTGAATCAGTAAATGAATAAGAAACTTCGGAATTTGAATCTCCTTTACCTTCAACTCTACCGATTTCCTCAAAGTTGCGGGCATTGTAACTTCTCTCGACTATAAAGTGGCTGTTATTCCTTTCAGAAGCAGTCTTCCAGGTAACTTCCACCTTGGTTCCCGCAGCCTTCGCATTGAACGAGATTAAATTAACCGGTAGCGGAGCTTCATTAATCAGAATCTTAAGAGCTGGATCACCTTGTAGAAGCACCTGGTGGATGTTCGCGCGATCCGCATCGTAGAATGCCGCTACACGGCTATTCTGCCCTGGGTTGTAGGTATAACCCTTTGCTATTTTAGTTTGCAGTGCAACTTCCTTCAGGATCTCCCCGATCGTTCCACGCGCTTTATCCGATTTCGAGAAAATCAGCGGGTAAAGACGATCAAGGTATTCATTCGAAGTGCTTGCATAGGCATCCCAGGTATTTCCGAAGACAACAATGGCTCCTTTACCTGGCGCAATGAGCCAATCGAGTGAAAGAGGACGTGAAGTACTGGTATTCGGTGTACTTCCAAAAAGGTTGCTGAAAATGTTATTCACACCACAACCGTTGTAAAACAACACCGGGAATTTCGTCGTGTTGTTATAATTTTTGGCGGGATCAGTTACATAGCCAGGGTTGAGGTCCGTGCGGTAAGTTGAACCATGCCCAAAATAACTGATCATACCGAGCCCGGCGCCATTCAATTCAGTCCCGATATTCACCTCTTCGATGACATCAGCCGCCTGTGTCTTGATTTTCGGGATTACGGTCCCATTAAAGGGAGAAGTATTAACGATATTACCGATTGTCGAAAGATAGCTCGCGAATTGATTGATTTCCCCTGTGTCTTTACCACCGCTCACGTGCATTACATTCTTTCTCCAAGCAATGTCCTTTTGAGCTTCGTAGTCCTTCACCTTCTGTAAATAGCCATTTACTTCAGCGTCGGTCAGAGCGGAAATACGGCCTACCGGAATTGCCGGAACATCTTCCGGAGTACCAGCAAGACCATCCACGAGTAGTAGGTCGGAACCTGGGAAGCCGACGGTTGGAACTTCGTCGGGCAATTCTTTCACAATTTTGTCGGGACGTGTAATTGATTTACCGATCAGTAATAGAAACTTTTCCTTGTTTCCGTCTGAAATCATGTAGTCAACAAAGCGTTTGATAGCAACAGGGCTTGGCTCACCGTAGTTAAACTCATTGTAAAGATCCTTAGCCTTGATCACAAGTGGCGAATACTTGACGCCCGGAGAGTCATTTTGGCGATAAGCACCAAAAGCCTGTGCTGAACCAAGAAGGTTATCGGCTGCTATAATCAGATAGTTATACGACGCGGGATTAATGTTCTGAAATGTTACAGTCGATATGTTCCCGGCTTGAACATTGATGTTCTGGCTATCATTTGTCGTCAGCAATTTTAAGGCGTTGCCATTGCGACTTACCATCAAGTTGGCCGCAGCCCCTTGAATAATACGCGGGTTATCAACACTTGATATGTCATAGAACAGCGCATTGGCCGGTGGGTTTGCGATGGGAATTCTTGATTTTGACCCGGCCGAAGCAGCAGGAAAATTGAACTCATACGAATTTAACCCCTGGGCATCGATCGTCTGATTGTATGATACCGTGAAGTAGCTAACTGAAAACCAAGCCGACGGGATAACACTCTGAAAACCGAGGGTACCCCCGTTAGCATCATAGTCTTGCGCCGGATCAAGGTCGAAATTCACCTCCAACGGACCAAAATCAAATGTGTTGGCAGTAGTAACTTGCCGCAGGGCAGAAGAATTCTTACCCACTTTGATCTGAACCTGTGCACTTCCTCCCCGCCCACTCAGTAGTATTTTAACCTTTGGAATGGAGCCTCCATAAACATTTTTAGCTGCAAAATTAAAATTGGAAGCAGGAGTAGCCGGTTGCGCACTCGATACCGGGTTGGCTGTATAAACCGGGCTGGTAGCCTGGGCACCAACCGGAAGACGCGTTCCCGTTCCGGTTTTCCCATCTTCAAAGAAGCTGTTAAAAGTAGCCGGACGTGTCGAATAGAAAGTAAAGTGAGTATACTCGGTCTGATAAGTTTTTAACTCAACCTGATTATGAAATTCAGATGCAGGTACGCCGTTATCAACGGGTGTATTCTCCACTTCTGCACGCAAGCCGTTATCGGTCCCAATGGTTAGAAAATAAGCACTTATGTTCGAATAGGTGCTAAAATATGGGTTCTTTCGTGAAGTCGGCAAGCGGTACAACAATTCATCGGACGCACCGTCATTGGGCACACCATAAAAAAGTATTTCCGTATTGTCGGCTTTCAGAATGCTGACCTGATTTCCGCGGTGCCACAGCTGAAGCTTCGCTTTGTCGGCAGACTGGAACGCTGCAGGCAATGAAGAAATGGCAATGCGATGAATTCCCTTAGTGGAAACACTTACACGCACCCACTGCTGCCCATACTTACCCGCAAGCCATTCATTCCCATTAGCTCCGCTCCATTTTTGGGAAAATACATTGGATATGCCAAGACCGAAAAAAAGTAAAAGCACACCAAAAAGTGAAGTAAAATTTTTTAACCTCATAAGTTCAAATTTAATAGTGCATAAATTACACGGTAGTATATATAATAAACGATAAACTCTTTAATGATTGCAACGTGGGAATTGGAACTGTATTATAGTTAAACAAAAATACAACAATTTCAAAATAGAACAATGAACCGCAAACCTCCCGATTTAAAGAACGAATCATTTCGACAACCGCCGAATGATGTTGCCGCAGGCATGATTTTTTCAACCGGCGAATAATTTCATCCTTATATTTGTCCACAACAAGTACTCTAATATTCTAACCAAACCAACGATCAGTATGTTGAAACGACTAATTTTCTTTGCTTCGGTTGTCTTAATCGGCATGTCACTAGTAAACTGTGAAGGCGAAAAAGGCGATGTGGGGCCAGCAGGTAAAGATGGGGCCACCGGGCCCCAGGGCCCGAAGGGCGACACAGGCGTAGCTGGTAAGGACGCGCTCGGTGCGAGAGTTATTACTACCGGTCCTCTCAAAACAGAACCTGATGGCGGTTATACATTCGGTATCAGCAACCTGACACCCGCAGACACACTGATGCTTGACGACGCAGGCATATTTGTCTACATCAAAAGCCAGAACTCGTGGTGGTCTATTCCTGGACCGGTAGGCTTCGCAAGCGGTGATAGCACCACATTCCATTTTCGTTATGCACTTCGCAATGGCCGGACTTTCTTCGTCTTCATAAAGCCCACCAGCTGGACGACTGACACACCGAAAGCACCAGCAAGAGATCTGGAATCCGTAAGGGTTGTTATCGTTCCAACGGAGAAATTCAGACGTAGCGCAGCTATCGACTGGAAAGATTACAATGCAGTTGTGAAAGCCCTGAATCTTAACGAATCTGACGCGATCAGTGCTGATCTTTAATCGTTAACCATCGTATTGAAAAAGCTGCCGCCAATCGGCAGCTTTTTCTTTTTTGAACCCCTGCTTTTGCAACATAGAAAGTTTTAATTGCCCCCTGCCAAGAACTTACACCGCGTCATAACTTTTATTTTTGAAATTATACTATTTTCGAAACAAATATTGTTAGGATGATTGTTACCTAATAGCAATTTGTACTTTTCCGGGCTTAGGCCTTCTTACCATATTTCCTTTTTTCGTGATGAATACCAAAAAGTCTTCAAAAACGAGCTCACCTGACGTGGTTTTGATTGGGGCAGGCATTATGAGCGCTACGCTCGGGGTTCTACTGAAAAAGCTTAATCCGTCCATTACTATCTCCGTTTTCGAACGTCTTGACCGCGTCACGGCGGAGAGCTCAGACCCGTGGAATAATGCCGGTACCGGCCATTCCGCTTTCTGTGAGTTGAACTACACGCCACAGCTGGCCGATGGTTCCGTCGAAACCAAAAAGGCTATTAAAATCGCTGAGTCATTCGAAGTTTCGAAGGAGTTCTGGGCATACCTGGTCGAAAATGGTGTAATTGACTCGCCTGATGAATTTATCCACAATATTCCTCACTTGAGCTTTGTATGGGGAGAGGAAAACGTGGAGTACCTCCGTAAGCGTTACAAGGCCCTAACCAGCCACCATTTGTTCCACGGAATGGAATACACCGAGGACAAGGATAAAATCCAAAGCTGGATACCGCTGGTCATGAACGGAAGAGATGCAAGCGAAAAGGTAGCAGCGACCCGCATGGAGCTTGGCACCGATGTAAACTTCGGCGCATTGACCAAAGCGATGTTCAACTACCTTGAAAAGCAGGATGGCGTAAATCTTTTCCTCAACTATGAGGTTGATGACCTTTCGCGCAAGAAGGATAACTCCTGGCTCATCGAGGTTAAGGACCGCGCCACGAAAAAAGAAAGCAAGATCACCACTAAGTTCGTATTCATCGGAGCAGGCGGCGGCTCGTTGCCATTGCTCGAAAAATCGAATATCCCGGAAGGTAAAGGATTTGGTGGTTTCCCGGTGAGCGGACAATGGCTGGTGTGCAACAAGCCGGAAATCATCGAGAGACATCAGGCAAAAGTGTATGGCAAAGCGTCGGTTGGTTCACCGCCGATGTCGGTTCCCCACCTCGACACCCGCATTATCGACGGGAAGAAAGCATTGCTTTTTGGACCATATGCTGGTTTTTCAACCAAGTTTCTGAAAAACGGCTCCTACCTGGACCTCCCGCTTTCCATTAAACTGAACAATATCAAACCCATGCTGGCAGCAGGATTGCATAACATTCCGCTGACCAAATACCTGATCGATCAGGTTCGGCAATCGCCGCAAGACCGGCTGGAAGCGCTGAAAGACTATTTCCCTGAAGCGAAACTCGAAGATTGGGACCTCGAAACAGCCGGCCAGCGTGTTCAGGTGATCAAAAAAGATAAAAAAGCAGGCGGCGTACTCGAATTTGGCACCGAAATGGTGACTGCTGCGGATGGTTCGCTGGCTGCATTACTCGGTGCCTCCCCGGGAGCTTCGACCGCCGTATCGATCATGCTGGAATTGATTCACAAATGTTTCGCAGAAGCCAAATCCCCCGAGTGGCAGCGCGAATTCAAGAAGATCATCCCTTCTTTCGGCAAATCGCTTTCCAAAGAAAAAGATCTGGCCGCTAAAACCCGCGCCTGGACTACCGAGGTACTGCATTTGAGCGCCTCGCGTTTGGAAGAAGAAGTGACTGCCTAATTTTTGGATTAGCATTATAAAACAAAAGCCCCGGGAAAGTCGCGGGGCTTTTGTTTTACTCTGAAAATACTTCGGAAAGATTGATAACAAGTTCCGGAAAAACAGTAGAGCGCAGCAATTCTCCGTTATTCTTAGGATGTTGGCCTATAAATTTGCCCGATTCATCCAATAAAAAGATATTGACGTGGCTATATTCCGGATAAACGACCCAATATTCCCGCACGCCGCTTTCTTCATAAACATTAAACTTCTGATCTATTTCCCCCAGTGAATTGCCGGGTGACAGCACTTCAATCACCAGATCCGGAGCCCCTAGGCACCCTTTGTCGTCTAATTTTGACAGATCGCATATTACACAGATATCCGGCTGCAAGACTGTTGTAATTTCCTGGTTACTTTTCTTATCCTTAACGGGTAATCTTACATCAAATGGGGTTGAGTAGGCTTTACAAGAGCACCCCTTAATATGGTTACCTATCTCCACGTTCAGGTTCCACACAACATCCTGGTGCCTACGCGACGGAGCAGACGACACCTTATAAATATACCCCTTAATCAACTCCAAACGTTCCTGGAACTGCCATTTCAGGTAATCAGCGTAAGTATACTGCTTAGTGGGATCCAGCTGGTCAAAACTTGTGATCATGAGCCGGTTCGTTTTTACAATATTACCAAATCCCCGTGCCTATTCCCACTAACCGAGGCCAATCGAGTGGTTTCAATGTGCAAAAACATCGGCTGAAAGACCGGACGTTCAAAACGCCAGCGACCGCAAAAATCGCAGCCCTTCTACCGCAATAGCCTCGCGCGAGGGCTCGACCTGCCGCCAGATGGAAGCGGCTTTGGCAATGACCTTCACATCCGGCGTGAATGACTCAATCACGATGTCTCCCTGGTAATGGATGTGGTCCAAGGCTGCGAAAATGCGATCCCAGTTGATCTGGTCGCCGCCTGGCGTGCCGCGGTCGCTGCCGGAGGCATGCAGCAGTCCCAGCTTGTCTCCCGCCTTCCGGATGGCGAGCGCCGGGTCCTTTTCTTCCAGGTTCATATGAAAAGTATCGAGGTGTACCTGCAATGCATCGCTACCAACGGTTTCGATCATCCGCAACGCTTGTTCGCAAGTGTTGATAAAATCGGTTTCATAGCGATTCAGCGGTTCTATTGCCAGCTTAACATCGTGATCGGAGGCGAAATCCGCCAGCACTTTCAGGTTGCTGGCAACCAGATCCCACTGTTTACGTTTCTGATCATCGGGTACCAGCTCCGCACGGCCTACCGCAGAATAAATAGGTCCCGTCACCAGATCGCTTCCCAGTACCGGTGCAATACGGATAAGTGCCTGCACATATTCGATGGCCGTCACCTGGTCCTTACGCGTACCGCGCAGGTCGCGCCCCGGGCCGGTAGCCGCGCACACGGATCTGCATTCGAGCCCGTTATCGTCTAAAGCCTTCCGTACAAGCACGGGGTCGATATTCGCAGGATCCTCCAACGCAATCTCCACAAAGTCAAAACCCCAGTTTTTAAACTGAGAAAAAAAAGAGGTGCTTTCGTTCGTGAATGGTGAAGAAAACAGGTAGGTATTAATGCCAAACTTCATCCGAGCTTACTTCCCTTTTTGCTGTGTAAAAATGCGTACGCCTTTTTTATTGCCGGTAACGATGTCGAGCAGGCCGTCGCCATTCAGGTCTTCGACGGTCACATGCAGGCCTACACCCGAATTGTCATCAATATCATGCCTGATCCAGGTCGGTACTTTACCGGGTTTGTATTCAAACCATGATATGAATGCAGGCTCGAACTCGCCGGGGTCGTTTCCATTGTGTGCGAAATAGCGTTTACCCGTAATGAAATCGGGATGACCATCGCCGTTCATGTCTTTCAGTGCCAAACCATGCGTCTGTGAAATCGTTTTGTCGATGTCGTGGTGGATCCAGACGGTTTCATTACCCTCCTTCCGCTGCTCATGCCACCAGATGCCGTAGTTATGCGCAGAGGCGCTGAGTACGTCATTCAGACCGTCACCGTTTAAATCCAAAACATACATTTGGGAGCAATCCTGTCCCAAATCGGCCGGATGAAACTTCCAGTCTTTGTCTTTGGGATACTTGGCAGGCCCTTCCGCTGGTCCCTCCCACCATCCGTTCCGCACAAGCACATCCTTCCGGCCATCACCGTTAATGTCGCCATAGCCGATTCCGTGCGTATACATATGCGTAGAGTTATTGGGATCATTGCTGATTATGTATTTCTCCCAGGTCGTGTCGCCTTTTTTGGACGGGCATTTCAGCCAGATCACCTTCTTACCTGTCGGGTCATTGCAAAGCAAATCCAACCGGCCGTCACCATCGATATCCACCAGCTGCGGTGACTCATTCCCAACCGAAGAATAAATGGTATGCACCGGCCAATGTCCCGGTTTGTTTTGCGGGTTCTCGTGCCAGGCAGCGGCCTTCCCCGGCCAGTCGATACGAATGAGGTCTATCCATCCATCCTGGTTCACATCCATGGCGAAATCCAGGAAAGAATCGCTATAACTGCCATTCACAATAAATTCTTGCGGCTTGGCAAGTTCATGCTCCTTCCAGTCAGGCGCTTCGAACCAATAGGCGCCGGAAAGGATGTCTTTTTTACCATCTTTATTCACATCGCCCATCGCTGCACCTTCCGCAATGAATCGTTTGGTAAGCTCCGTTTTTTTAAATGTGAGCGCAGATCCGCTCTTCGCTTTCTTCTGCGCCGACACATTCGTCCAGGCAAAAGCAATTATATTGATCAAACAAAAACATTTCAGAATTCTTCCGGTTAACAGCATCGGATTTATGGGTTAGGATTAATACTCAAATATCATTTTACCCCCAGTAGGTAGTCGAGCAATGCATAAAAGTCTTTTTCAGGAATGATATTCCGAAACTGGTCGGGCATTAGCGTGTATTTGGATGCCCGGTATTCTTTCATATCGCCTTTCGCCACCGAAAACTCCTGTCCTGTCATGTCCGCGAACACGATCGTCTCGCCTTCTGTCCTGCGGTACAGGCCCGTGAGGGTCTTTTCATTTTTCAACGTGATATTATAAGTACGAAACGCCTCAGTTATATTCCTGTTAGGATCAAGGATTTTTTGGGTCAATGCCTTGTGCCCCCAGTTTCCGATTCCGTCGAGCTGCGGGCCAACGAGCCCTCCCGAGCCCTGGATCTGATGGCAACCGCTGCAATTTTGCATGAAAATGACTTTTCCCGCATCCGAAAACGCAGTAGCCGGTTTGAAATTTGCGATGCGCGCATCAATTAGCTTCTGGCGCTCCTCGCGCTCGGATGCGCCGGCTTGGAGCAACTGCCGCATTTGTGTTTGCTGCGAAGCGTCCGCGTTATTGGTAAGCCGCTCCTGCACCGCCACCTCGGTAGCAATATCCGCTCCAAGCTCTTCGTCCTTGAATGCGTTCAGCAAATAACTGATACCTTCCGAAGTATTTGCCAGCACACTCGCGATCACGATCTGAAGGTTTCGCGCCCCACTCGCTAATTGCTTTTTCAATGTCTGATAAACGGAAGGAGACGCCGCTTGCCCCATCGCCACAGCCAGTTTCTCGCGCAAAGTCGGCAGCTCCGACGGATCATTGAACACCTCCGAAAGCACGTCCACATTTCCTTTCGGATCCATGTTCATCAGTGCACTCGCTGCTGCGCTTCTTACAGAATAATCCATCCATGTGGTTTGCAAAATACTCCTCAATGCAGGTTGAAGGGATTGAATGCGATACTCCCCGGCTATTTCCGCCGCTGCAATTCTTTGCTCTGAAATAGTAGACGGCCCCTGCGCGGGAATCGGAATCACCGCCGGCTCAAATTGTCCGATTCCCACGGAGCCCGTCTGCGAGCTATCCACCGCCTCGATATACCCCATTTGCCCTTCATACCCGGCCAGGTTGAACGTCGCATTGCGAATCAGCTCTTTGAACTGCATTACCTCCGTCTGGTTAACCCGATACTCCGCAACCATCTTTCCGCTATCCGCCAGACGGATTTTAACCGAGTTTTTCGAAATGCCCTTTTTCTCCGCCCGATTATGAACATCATTGTCAAACACATTCATTTTCAATGTCGCCGGCAGTTTGAATGGCACCGAGTACAATGCCGATTGCGGCCCATACCCTCCTTTTTCACTTAAAACAATGCGGAATGCGGGCACTACATCCACGAGAAAGTGGTCCGACACAGTCCAGGAATTCACCGGATGGGCATTCTTGTTAACCTTCCTGATTTTCCAGGTCTCAGCCGAGGGAGATATATTGTTCAAAAACTTCCCGGCCAATTGCTCGCCCCACGCGACCATCTTCGGGCTTGGTGCTACCCCGCTTTGCCGGATCCCAGCCTGAATCGTCTGGTACAGCGAAAGTTGCTTTTCCGGTTCATTCGCAAACTTCGTATTGATCAGACCAATGGCCTTTTCGATCTGGTAAGGCGCCGCGAGCCGGGCAATGTATTCAAGGTTGCTTAAAAGTTCTTTGGAATCCAGTTCGTGCGTAAGCGTATAGTCGAGCACGAATGCCGCGCCCGCGGACGACGGCACGTCGAGTAGTACCTTGTTCAACAAGGCCAGTTGCGCATCCGTCCATCGCATGGCAGGGATGCGCCACATTACGCTCGTATTTTTGAGATTATTCCGGACACCCAGCAATGCGGTATAGCGTAAATGCGTATCCTCCACCGGTGTTTTTTCATACAGATCCATCAACAACGCCAGGTTTTCAGGTCTGGGAAAGCGCGTCAAGACTTCCGCAGCCCCTCGCCGGATAAATGGGTCACCGGTCTTTAATGCTTCGGCGACCCTTTGGAAGTGCGCATCGGTAATGGTATGTCGTTCTCCCAGAATACGCAATGCATGAACTTTCACAACCTGTTCGGTACTGGAAAGCGCATTGTCGAGCATGCGGTCATCGAGCGCATTCAGGCGATACAATATCCACAATGCGTGCAGCTGAGTAACGGCATCTGCGTTGGCCAAAAGACTTTTTACCGGTATAATCGCCTTCTCTTTCCAGGTATCCACGAGCCGGTCGGCTACTTTGAGGCGCGTATTCAGTTGCGAATGCCTCAGTCCGTCCAGCAATTGTGCCACGGAAGCTTTCGACCAGTCAGTAACCGGCATGTTCTCATGCGGCTCATTGCCTTTGTAGGTAACCTTCCAAATCCGCCCGCTAATCCGATCGCGGCCGGGGTGGTTTAAGGCAACTTCATAATGTCCGATAATCCGGTTGTAGAAATCGGCGATATATAACGCTCCGTCCGGCCCGACTTTGATATCCACTGGCCTGAACCACGGGTCTTTGCTAACCAGAAGCGGCTCTTCTTTTTTTGAAGACGGTGTGGAACCATTGAAAGTAACGGTATTCCGGTCAATGCGGCAAGTAACCACGTCGCCGGTAAAGAAACTACCTCGGTACTTTTCCGGAAACTGTTTTCCCGTGTAATAAACAAGTCCCGCCAATGCGGTCGAACCCAGGTCGTAAGTCATCATCGCCGGCGCGAAACCCAGGCCGACAGGGGCCTTCTTACCAAAATGCGGATAATCCCCGCCAAAAATGAGCTGAGTAATGGGTTTGGTATGACAATCCACTGAATACAAATAGCCTTTCTCGTCATACGCATAGCCAAACGGGTTCACGCGTCCGAAGGTCGTCTGTTCCACATGGCTTCCATCCATTTTCACTCTGAAAGTATTCCCTGAATTCATGCGTATCGAATCGCCATCCGTGCCGGCGACATGCGAAATATTGGAAAAACCGTGGCATACATGCAGCCAGCCGTCGAATCCGCGCATCAGGTTATTCACCATTCCGTGCGTGTCTTTATGCCCGAAGCCGCCGAGCAATATCTCTCTGCTATCGGCCTTGCCGTCGTTATTGATGTCTTTGAAATAATAAAGATTAGGAATACTGTATCCGATTGCCCCATCTGCAACCGGCATAATACCGATCGGGATATTGAGATTGTCGTCGAAATGCGTGAAAGTGTCGGCCCGGCCATCGCCATTTTTGTCTTCCAGGATCGTAATGCGATCCTTTCCATCGCTTTCTCCCGCCGCCACCGGGTACTCCGACGATTGCGTTACCCACAACCGGCCGCGATCGTCGAATTCCATATTCATCGGCTTCGTAATGTCAGGTTCGGAAGCAAAAAGCGTTACTTCGAAACCTTCGGGCAGTATGAAGCTCAGGCGTTCTTCTTCCGGCGTTTGGAAACCGGTTGTCCGGATATGTTCTGCATAAATGTCGGTCTCAACCTTTTGAGGCGCATTGGCCACGGTCACATTCTGGCCTGACTTATTTTGGGGAGGTTTACAACTTTGGGCACTGAACAGCAGGGAGGCGGTCAGCAATGGCAGACCGATTCTGAAACTACTTCGGAATGGCAGCATACGATCGAACAGGAAAAGCAGGGTTAAGGAATCTCGTTGAATAAATACTGGTAACTAAACCCGGCAAGCCGGTGATTTTACTATGAAAATTAGGATTAAAATCAGAATCCAGGCTACTGTGTGCGTTACCAATCACACCATAGCCCGGATCAGATTACTATCAATACTTAACAAAATGCGTACGTTCAGAACTTCCGTCGCGGTACTTGATTTCCAGAATGTAGCTCCCCGGTTGAAAGCCAGTTAGCAGAATGTATTTTTCCTTTGCCCCTCTTGGACCGGCGGTTTCTTTCACAATGCTACCTCCGGCATTCAGTACGCTTATTTTCGTCACTCTTGACCAGTCTTTCACATTCATTTCAAGCCTCTCGCCTGCAGGGTTTGGAAACACAACCAGGTCCGTTCCGTCCCACGACACTTTTCTGATCTGGCTGAATGCAAAAGTCCCATCACGGTCGACCATTTTTAACCGATAATAGCCTATACCGGCAATCGGATCCGCGTCTGCATAGGCGTAGTCTACCTGCTGACTACTTTCCCCTGCCGAGCTCACATGATCCAACACTTTCCAACTCTTCATATCCCGGCTTCGCTGGATTTCAAAGAAATCGCTGTTATACTCAAAAGAGGTTCTCCATGTCAGCTTTACACGCCTTTCATCCTTTTCGGCATCGAACGTCACCAGCTTAACCGGCAGTGCGCTCTGCGCATTCACGAGTGTAAGCAGCCTGATGTCCAGGTCCGCAACATCCTTGGATACGAAATGTAAGCCTAAATCACGCGTGGAGCCCGACAACGTCACGAACCCCGACTCATCCGACCACGAATTCGCCAATTCCAGCATCGATTCCGTGTTACCATTCAATTCTGCCGGATCATAAATAATACCCACGTTTCCATGAAAATTGACCGGATTATTGAAAACGTATTTCTTCTTAATACTTGCAGTCGGGTTACCGGGCACAGCCGTATGCTCTACTGTTAGCGAGTAGTTGTTGCCGAGGTTGAGATCTTCAGTGGGTACGAGTACGAGGCTGTCGACCGAAAATACCGTACCTATTTTCACATACAAATCACTGCCGGTCACAATCTGCGATTTGGCCTGTGCTGCGCACAAGACGAGCAGTAGGCCTGTGATTAGTTTATTTCTTTTCATAATCTTGAAATGATTTTTCTGGTTGGAATACTTTCCTAGCGTTTCGTCAAAAGCACTTTTCTTCGCTTCCGCGTCGCTGGGCTTGGCTCATTGTTTGCGAGTTGCGTCTTAATGCTTTCGATTTCCAGAAGCAACTCACGATGTTTCTCCCTCAACTGTTGTGTCCTTTTAACCAGCGCCTGAACGGCGATCAGGTTCACACCTTCCAGGTCCGCCTGGTTGATTGTCGTATCCGTACCGATTGTGCCATAGCTGTCATACCCGAAAGCTTTGAAAAAATCCTGCGCCATCGGACCATAATGTCTAAACTGTTTCGGATCCTGCCCGATGTAATTCCAGGATGACAAAGGCATATCGCCGATCTTTTTCAGGAACGCCTCTCCATCAACCGGGCTGAAATTCTCCTTTCTATTTACATCGGATAAGATTTGCCAAGAATTTCCGCCAGGGGCCAGGCTCACACCTGTATTGAGCAAACTGTTCGTAAAAAACTGATAGCCCCCGGAGAAGCGCATCGATATCTGATTATCGGAACTGCTGGCTAATTGCAAATTTTTGGTATTGTCTCCGAATACAAATGCGCCCGCTTTTCCATTGGTGGAAACCAGTGTGCCTAGCGCCACTGAATTGACGCCGCTGGCGATGGCCGACTCTCCGTGTGCAAACGTGCAGAATGCCGTGGCAGACGAATTCTCACCACTTGCAAAAGAAGCTCGTCCGGATGCCAGCGTTTTTAAACCGAAAGCCGTCGCTCCGAGACCGGTTGCAAAACTTTCGAAGCCTGAGGCAAACGAATACTTTCCTATAACCTGCGGATCGAAGCCGCCATTCCCCACGCGTTCTCCAATGGATCGGAATGCTCCCTTGTCATGAAACCATTTCATTTTGAATTCCACCGGATCGGGAAAGGCAGGATTGTAATATGGATTGTTGTCCGGAGCCAACTGTGGCGTAGTGGATAATATAGAACCGTCGTGCACGTGCAACATCGCCTGCGGCTGTGTGGTGCCGATACCCACCTGCGCATTTGAAATACTTGACGATAGAAAAAGGACCATTGCCGCGCCAACCACGATGGCCAGCTTGTGCCTCGATGAAAATTTCATAGTGTGATTTTTGTTAGCCTGTTATTTGCGTTTGTTTGCCATCGACGCATATCTCCTCTCGCGACGAAACTTCATACTTCCTGAGACCGCCTTACGAAGTCTCACAAGCTGCATTTCCAACTCATCATTCATTCTCGCAAGCTCGTCGGTCTCCGCTACCAAAGCCTGAACGGCCATGAGCGTTACACCGTCGAGGTCCGCCTGGTTGATCGTCGTATCATTGCCGATCGTTCCGTATGTATCTTTTCCAAATGCCGCATAGAAATCCTGCGCCATTGCACCATAATGCCGGAATACCCTTGAGTCCTGTCCTTTATAATTCCAGGAAAACAGTGGTAAATTTGCGATCTTTTGCAATATGTCTTTCCCATTTACCGCTTCGAAATTTTCCTTTTTCCGGACATCCGAAACCGAGCTCCATGCGTTGGCACCCGCAGGCAACAGCGCCCCAGACACGAGAACATTGCTTGTGTAAAAACGATAGCCCCCATCGAAGATTAACTTGATTTGATGGTCATTTGAATTCTGTGCGTTGAAGTTCGTATATCCCATGATAAATGCACCCGTCGAATAGTTATTACCCAGATGAGTCCCCATTACCACACAGTTAGGCCCGTTCGCTTCGGAAAAATTTCCTTGGGCAAATGAAAAATCATCGCCGCCAATCGCGCTTTGCCCTATTGCAAATGCCAGCGAACCGCTAACGTTCGACCTCATGCCAAACACCGATGGCGCAAAACCGAAAGCGGCGAAAGTGTCAAATCCCGCAGCAAATGAATATTTTGCCACGTTTGCCGGATCGAAGGCAAGCGAAGGGGCGCCGGTACCAGACGCCCGAAACGCCCCTTTTTCATGGATCCACTTAAATCCGTGATACACCGGATCATCATCAAAATTGACCGGATCATAAAATGGACTTGTCTGCGGATCGAGCGCTGGCGTCAACGAAAGAAACGTTCCGTCGTATACGTGTAACCTGGCATGGGGTAAGCTCGTTCCGATGCCTAGCTGGGCCAAGGCCATACTGCAACCGGTCGCATACACGAGCCCCAGCAAACCGAATTTGAATAGTAAACTTTTCATCGACTGCATCAGTTTGAACTCAATACTATCTCTTGCCGACAAACTCGCGTTTATTCTTCCGTCGCAACGCAGACTGAGCATCGGCCAGTTGCGCTTTAATCGTCGCAATCTCCGCAAGCAGATCACTGTTCATCTGTTCCATTTTTCTCACCAACGCCTGAATCGCAATCAGATTAACACCATCAAAATCAGCCTGGTTAATCGTCGTATCCGTCCCAATTGTGCCAAAAGCATCCTGCCCGAATGCCTTGTAGAAATCCTGCGCCATTGGCCCGTAGTGCCGATATTGCTTAGGATCCTGGCCTTTGTAGTTCCAGGATGTCAGATTCATTTTGCTGATCTTTTGCAGGAAGTCCTCGCCATTGACGGGAGCAAAGTTTTCCTTTTTGTTGACATCGGAGATCATAGCCCAGGCATTACCACCTCCTAGCATTACAACACCGACTGTGCTAGTACTATTTGTAAAAAGCTTATATCCTCCTGCAAATCGCATTACCATTTCGTTGTTTGCATCGTTCATTGAGCTGCCACTGTCGTCACCAAAAATAAACGAACCAGTCTTACCATTAGTTGAAACCTGATACCCCAATGCGACCGACCTGTCTCCATTGGCGTTGGCGAATGTGCCGTGTGCGAATGATTGCAATCCGGTTGCGGAAGAATTGTAGCCGGATGCAAAAGAGGCACGTCCACTGGCATTTGTTCTGATTCCAAGCGCTGTTGAGCCGGTGCCACCCGCAGCTACTTCAAAGCCCGCTCCAAAGGAGAAAAGACCTATTTTGGAAATATCAAAACCCTGATTGATAATCTCTTCATTCAAAATTCTGAATGCACCCTTGCTGTGAAACCATTTGGCTCGGTAATGTGTGGGTTCGGGAGCAGACGGATCGTAAAATAGGTTTTCCGCAGGATCGGGCGTTTCGTTAGTAAACAGTACACCCCCGTTATGAACATGTAGTTTTTCTTGCGGCAAGGTAGTCCCAATTCCCACCTGCGCTTCGGAAATATGCGTAATCAAACTCAGGGCCATTGCACCCAATGCAATGCGCCGTGCATTTTTTAAGTGTTTCATCGTGCGTGATTGTAAAAGTTAACATTTGACATTTTTATGCCTAATGTCAGCCAATTACCTTACAGTCACACAGATCGATACCCAAGTGGTACTGACCATTTATTTGCCGGAATTAAGGACGGTAATGATAGTTTCCCCGCCCCGCTGGCGCCGCATCACCATTCAGCCAGAAATCCATTACATCTCCGTCATTTTGCATATTATCACTCCATTTAAATTCAAAATCAGGTTCGCCGGAAATACCCAGCAGCGATTTCGGAACTTTGATTTCCAGCTTGTTTCCTGAAACAGAGTAGTCGACTTCCGCGGCCTTTTGCCAGTTCCAGGCAGCATCCGTTTTTTCCACAATGGCTTTCTGCTCCGGGTTAATGCGGTTAATCACGATATCATAGCCTTCCCAGCCGGTATTCTTGTCCCGATCGGTGTTGATAAAGAGCCGCATCCAACCCGGATCAGTGGGCGCGCTGAGCGGTTTCGCCGTTTCAACATAAAAATAAATGTGGTCCTGGTCGCGGGCGATTTTGGAAAGGACAATATCATTGCGCCCCGTGGTATTGCGGTAGAGCATACTTCCCCAGCCGGGGCTATTGCGGTGGAGCGTACTGCCTTTGTGGGCCTTGAATGCCGGCAAAATATTTTCCCATTCTTTGAACTGCCCATCTATTTTAACGGTAACCGCCTTTGAGGATCGCTGCGGCGCAGGCAAACCCTTGAAACGCCGGATATTGGCAACCATCTGGTAGTAATAGTTATCGCCATGCCCGCCTTTCATCGGCTCGATGTCGCGGCTGCCCTCCTGGTCGAACTCGTCAGGGAATGCATTGGTTTGCTGCTGCCATACTTCGTAGCGGCCGGCGATCCATTCGTTCCAGCCGGTAATGAATACCAGTTCGGGGTTGATTTCCAGTGCGCGGTCCCACTGTTCCTGGAAATTATGCCCGTAATTCACCGCGCCTGCATCGGTAATGTGCCCTCTCGCATGCGTATAGCTGCGCCCGAAAGAGCCGGTGGCATTCAATGCAGTAAGGCCGCGTTCTTTGGTCCAATTTTGCGCGACGCCCACCGTGGCCTGCTCGAAACTGCCATCGGCATTCTTTTTAAAACCATGCTGCGGATAAATTTCCAGCCATCCCCAATGATCGGGTTTCTCGGGGCCTTTGTTGTACACCGGCTGGCCGGGGCGGAATGTAAAGAACTCCCGCATTTCTTTTTCAAGTTCCGGCTGCGCCGATTGACCTTTAATCGTTTCGGTAAATGCCGGATCGGCCATGATGAAGGGCTTTCCTTTCCATCGGAACCACAGGTCCTTGTATTTACCGGGCTTGTAAAGGTCGCGGTAGATTTCGCGGATGATCTCTTTACCGCCGTCACTCACCCAAAACGGCAGCATAAATGCAATTTGCGGGGTATTCACCCCATCTTTTCGTGCCTGCGTGAATACCTCGCATAGCTTCATGTAAGACTCCTTCCAGGTGATATTGCCATTGGTACAATCAAAAATGATCATATCCACGCCAGCATCGGCTAGCATTTCGGCGTGTTTGCGCAGTACCCATTCGTCGGTGTCGATGTAATAGCCAAACAGCGGCTCAGCCCAAAACCACGGACTGTTGCGTTTCGGCCATATCGGGTTCTTGAAATCGTGAACTGCCTTCGGATCGCGCGCAAGGTATTCGGTCACGTTCAGCGGCGGGTTATTTTTGGCCTGCTGCGTGTGCCAGGTCCAATAAAAAAGCCCTACAAATTTATCCTTTTTCAAATCGCCTACTTCGGCGTGGTCCGGCAGTTTGCGGTCCACGGCGTCGGTGGCGGTCACGTCGGCGGTGTAATTCTGGGCAAATGCATTCGGAATAAAAAAAACCGAAAATAATATCCACACTATTTTACCGTATCTGATTTTCATGTTCAACAATTCTTGCGGTGCGCTGCACCTTATTGCGAATGTTATTTTCCTGATGTTCTACAATTCTTGCGGTGCGCTGCACCTTATTGCGAATGTTATCTTCCTGATGTTCTACAATTCTTGCGGTGCGCTGCACCTTGTTGCGAATGTTATCTTCCTGATGTTCTACAATTCTTGCGGTGCGCTGCACCTTGTTGCGAATGTTATCTTCCTAATGTTTCACCGTGCTCCTATTGATTTACAATAAAATTAAACCGCCCTCCCGGCGCGGCATCCCCATTGACATACCAGTCGAGCGGGTTACCGTCTTCCTGCATATTGTCCGACCATTTGAATTCCAGGTTCAAAGGGGTTTTCAAATTGGTAAGATAAGCGCGTGGGATGGTCACCATCATCCGGTTTCCCTGTACCTGATAGGTCACTTTCTTCACATCGTACCAGTTGCCGCCGCGGTATTGCTGCAAAGTATTCCCTGCCACAATGCGGTAATCGTAACCTTTCCAGCCGGTACTGGGCCTGCGGTCGGTATCCAGGTAGAGGCGCATCCAGTCGTCACCGGAGTTAGGCGTTATTTCAGCGGTGGTTTGGGCGTAGAAATAGAGGTTTTTAGCGTCATGCGCCACTTTCAGCTGGTCGAAATCGTTCCGCCCGGTTTGGTTCACGTATGTATGCGCGGGCTCGGTTTGCGCGCCTGGGTGGTTACGCGCCTGCGTGTCGCCGATGTAATCCCGGTAGGTAAGCGTTATGGTCTTCCAGTCGTCGAGTGCTTTGATGGTTTGGCCATTACCCAGCGCGGCATTAGCTTCCACCCCCTTATACCGACGAATATTCCCCACAAGCTGCATATAGTAATGATCTTTCAATCCGGCTGTCAGCGAAGGTTCAATATCACGGCTGTACTCCGGACTGGCCTGATCGCAGAACCACGAATGCTCCGGGTTCTTGTCGTGGCTCGGGAATTTGCCGGCAATCCATTCGTTCCAGCCCGTTACATAGATAAATGGCGTGTTTTGTTTGATGGCGTAGTCCCATTGTTCCTGCACATTGTAGCCGTAAACAATATCCTTTTTGGGATCGCCGTGCGAGCCATTCCGGTAGCTGCGGCCCCAGTTATCCATGTTGCCATAAAAGGCGGAGCCGCCCATTCCGGCTGTCGGGTTCGGGTGCTGGGCTACCGACACGTTGATGATCTCCCCTTCTCCTTTTGTATTATAATGTACCTTCTGCGGACGCGTGAACGAAATCCATGGCCAGCCATTCACCTTCTGTTTCTCGGTGGGCCATTGCGATTCCCGGAAAGTAAAGAACGATTCGAAATTCTTGCCTTTGGCTTCACTGGTAATGCCGATGATCAGCGGTTTGCCGTCGAGCAGGTACCAGCAATCAGGATGCCGGTAGGGAGCACCTTCTTTGTAAAACATATCATAGGCCTCCTGCATGGTTTCACCCGATTGTGTATTGGTATAAAACACAATTTTAGGCGCATTACGCCCCTGCGCACGCACGGCATCCACGGCTTTCATAAGCACATCGGCTTGCTTGGGATAGGTAAGCCGGTTGGTAGCATCGATAACGAGGAAATCTACCCCGGCATCGGTCAGAAGTTGGATGCTGCGAAGGTGGACCCAGTAATCGTCGGCCTTGTAATATCCGTAAATAGGCTGTCCCCAGTAGTACATTCCCACGTTATTCTTTGGATCGCCGCCCCAATTGGGATGGTCGAAATCTTCGAGCACTTCGGGGTGTTTGGAAACGATTTCGCTGAGGTCCCAGGCTCTGGCCGGTGCCACATCATGCCACAAAAAATAGAACATACCCACTTGCCGGTTGGCTTTCGGATTGCCTACGGCATCGTTTTGCGGTAAGGTACGCCCAAGATCGTCCGTACCAGCAAGCGGCTGGGCCTGCACGGTACGGATCACCAACAAAAGAAAAATGAAGAAATATAGCGTTACGTGTTTTTGCATTGATTCAGTCGTCTTGATGAGCGTTTGAGACATTACTGTGGCTTTTGCCGTTACGGGCTATCAAGTTGTCTGACCGCCGATAGCTAATGGCCGACAGCCGACTGCCTTTTTCTCAATCCAGCCAGCCCGGGTTCTGCCAGTCGCTGCCCGAGAGGCCGATGATCTTGTCGACTTCGCTCTGGTCGATCGGGTACATCAGGTACTTATCCGAGAATGCGTTGCGGTTCTGAAATTTAAAGCGCTTGTAGACAAAGCTGGAGCCGCTTTTGGTAATACGCATGCCTGTTACGAAGCGGTCGGTCTGATCGAGGATTTTCCAGCGGCGGACGTCGAAAAAGCGGTGTTCCTCAAATGCCAATTCAATGCGGCGCTCATTACGGTATTTTTTCTCAAATGCCTCCTTGCTCATACCCAACGGAAAGCCCGGCATTCCTGCACGGGTACGCACGGCATTCACCGCTTCCCGGGCCGACATGGAGAATACACCCGCCTTCACAGGCACATCCGGCCCAGCCGACTGGTATGCCGACTCCGCGAAATTCAGATACAGTTCCGCCAGCCTCAGCAAACGCACTGCCCCGTCGGCGTCATTATCCTGTCCCGACCGGAAGTTGTTGAATTTCCTCAAATAGTAGCCCGTACGGGTATGCTTCCGGTTGATATCCGAAATCTCTTCGGCACCGCCCACGAATGTCTCCACTTTCTTCCCAGCCGGCTGATCCAGGTTACGAACAGCGCCATTGTAATAAATAGATGCGTAAAAACGCGGGTCACGGCCTGCATAGGGATCATCTTCTTTGTATCCCGATTTTGCATTGACTATGGGGACTGTCCGGCTTTCGTCGGAATAACCGGTAATCGGCGCTTCGCCGTTGGCCATTTCGTAGGCATCCACGAGATCCTGCGTCGGGCACGGACCGGTGCGCTCCATACCCGGGTTGGTAGGCATGCCTGCATAGCGCCACACCTGCATTTTGTCACCTACATGGTAAATGGTTTCTTTGTCGGTAGCACGCTGGTCGTTAGAGCTGGTGAAGAAAAAGAGTGCATAGGCATTCTGAGCGATATTAGCAGCCGGTTTCTCGTCGAAGAGCCGGTAGCCGTTAGCCAGGCATTGCGACAATGCCTCTGCATTGATCTCCGTCGCCTTTGCCCAGGTGTAAGTGCCATCGCTCCAGAGCGGGGAAGCGGCGTAGGTCACAGCCTGGCTTTTGACCGCATAAGCCACGGCCCGCGTCATGATACCATATTGATTGTCATAAATCTCCCAGGGCAACCCCTCGCGCGTAGCCGGGTAAGACAATGCTTTATCACAATCCGACAAAATGAATGTCACTACCTCCGAAAATTTCGCGCGCTTGTCGGTCGAGAAATCATGGTCGATGCCCAGCGGCTTATCAAAAATCGGGACGCCGCCGTAGCGCTTGATCAGTTGCAGGTAATATAATGCCCGCAGCGTGTGCGCCTGCGCTGTCCAGGCATTTTTCTCGCCCTCGCTCGCATACACTGGAGCAGTTTTAATGTTTTCAATAAACACATTGCATTTGCGGATGCCCTCGTACAAATTCCCCCACGGACTTTTATCGGCAGAGTGTTGGGCGTAGGTGTTGGAGGTTACATTGCCTCCGTACCACACGATATAGCGCGAACCGGGTGTAATGTCGTCGGCATCTTGAGCCTCGTCGGTAAACGAGGCGCGATCCATGTAGGGTTTGGGAACGGAGCCATAGCACGAATTCAGGTAGCCGCGGGTCCGGTTGTAATCGCTGAAAACCTGGTCCATGGTAATGCGGCCGTCGGTAGGCAGGTCAAGCTGCTCGTTGCAGCCCGCCAGCAGGCCGGCGATCGCCGAAGTGAGCACAAGTAGTTTATATTTTTTCATATCCAAAAACCTGATTTAGAAAGTCACACTGATACCCGCATTGAAAACCCGGTACACCGGAAAAGCCAGATACCCATCGCCTTCGGGACCGAAATCGCCGGACTTCATTTTGTCCCAGGTAATGAGGTTCTGCCCGCTTACCAGCACCCGCAATTTATCCGCCCGGATGAGTTTAGATATGGAAAGCGGCAGGGTGTATGAAAGCTCGACATTTTTCAACCGTATATACGAACGGTCGTACAGGTAGTAATCGCTCCCTACGTGGTTCACGGTCCGTGCCAGCGACAATGCCGGCGAGGTAATCTTCTCCCCTGCCGCATGCCGCTCCGCCGTCCATGCATTGCGGTGCAGTGAGCCGAACACGCCGTCGTAATCGGTTTCGAAAACGCCCGTCCCGCCATACATGGCAGAATAGTTTCCCACGCCCTGGAACAGCACGCTCAGGTCGAAATTGTGATAAGTGATACCAGCTGAAATGCCATAGACCACGCTGGGTAACATGCCCGTACCGATCGGCGCCTTGTCGCGCTCGTCGATTTTGCCGTCAGCATTGAGGTCCTGGTATTTCAAATCGCCGGGGCGGGGCGTCCCGAAACTGTATGCGAGGTTGCTGTTATCGATTTCCTGCTGCGAATTGAAAAAGCCGTTTCCATTGCTGTAATCCACGCGGTAACCGAATGCCTGCCCGAATGCGTAACCTTCTTCCCATTTACGATAGGCATAATCCTCCGTTTTACGCGCCTCGTTCCAGCTGACGATCTTGTTTTTGGCATAGCTCAGCATCAGCCCCGCGTGGACGGAAAGGTCTTTATTAAACCTTTTTGCATAACTCACATGGATATCCATGCCCTTGTTCTCGAAAATCCCCGCATTGATCTTGGGGTAATTCTCCAAAGGAATGCCCTGGTAAAGCGGGATCGTCGACAGCGCCCCTACGACCATATTGTCCATCCGCTCCCTGAACACATCCACCGACACCGAGAATGCATTCAGCAAGCCGAGATCCATTCCGAAGTTCTGCTTTTTGGAAACTTCCGCACGGATATTCGGATTCCCCACCTGTCCTTCCTCGACCAGGTATTGCAGGGAACCGATCGGCCCGCCGCCCTTGACGGTCACATTGTCCAGGTAGGCGAAGCGCATCAGCCCGCTTTGGTCGTTGGCGGTTTTGCCGTACGAAGCGCGGAATTTCAGGTTGGTCAGGAATGCATTGTTCTTCAAAAACGGCTCGTTGGACACCACCCACGCCGCCGAAACTGCGGGTGTGCTGGTATAGCGCACATTCCGCGCATATTGCTCCGAACCCGAATAACCGAGGTCGAGCTTCACCAAATAGCGATTATCGAACCCGTAAGAAATCTCAAATCCTGAGCTTACGCGGTTGTAGGGAAGCAATCCGGGCGATGAATTATCCGCCTTTGTCAGGTTTTGATAAAACATATAGGCCATTCCACCTACCCGGTGCCGTCCGAAATCGCGCTTGTAGTTTGCCGCAATGTTGTAGGTAAGATGATAATAGTAGGAATGACCTTTGGAATAAGCCAGCGGCGTGTTGTTCTGCGCACCTTTTTTGGTGAATATCAATGCCGAATCGCTCGTTTGTACCCAGCGTTCATAGTCCTGCTTAGTGGAAAGGCTGCCCACCGAATTGGTCTGGTAAGCCATGGTACCCGTCAGGTTGAGGCCTTTCGTGAGAAAACCCATATCGAGATCTAAACCAAACTGGGACACGATATTGGTGACGGTATGCCTCGTGTACCCCGTGCGATTGAGCATACCGTAGGTTGGTGATTCTACCCGTTCGGTTGTAATCACTTTCCCTCCGGCATCTAGCACTTCGCCCGATGTGCTGGTTACCGCCGGCGTCACCGGGCCGTAAACGGTCGGCGGGATCTGGAAAATACTGCTGTAAACCTCCGCATTGCTTGCGCCGCCCGGCGTGCGTTCGCGCTTCACATTACCCGCGAGACGGATGAACGCTTTCAAATAACGGTTCAGGCTCATATCGATGTTGGAGCGGTAATTGACCCAGATATTGTTCGCATTTGGATCGTAGCGAGGTTGGTCGGTTTTGAAATAACCGCCCTGGTGCATGAAGTTGATGTTCGAGAAAAACTGCACCTTATCGTTGCCGCCCGTCACATTCACACTCGCACGCTGCATGGCCGCGAAGTTTTTGAGATAGCGGTCATACCAGTTGTTATTCGGGTACAAATCGCGGTTTTGTCCTGAGCGGTAACCTTCGATCTGCTGCTGACTGAACAGGTAATTCGCCCCCAAACCATCGTTTAATGCGGCCTGGTTGCGCATTTCGGCATATTCTGCGGCATTGTAAAAGGCAGGCTTCGTCGTAACCTGCTGCATGGATTGGTCGAAGCGCGTTTTGATTTGCAAAGGGCCCCTCCTGCCGCGCTTGGTTGTGATCACCAACAGGCCATTTGCGCTCTGAATACCGTACAATGCCTGCGTGGAAGCATCTTTCAGCACCGTAATGGATTCGATTTCATTGGCGGTGATGTATTCCAGTGTCTGGTTACTGTTATAAGCATTGATAATGCCATCGATGATCACCAGCGGGCCGGATGTGCGGGCCGCCGACAAGCCTCGGATGGAAAGGTTCGTCGTTGCACGCGAAAGTTCGGAGAATGCCTCCTGTGTGGTAAGGCCCGAAAGCCTGCCCGCCAAAGTTTGTGTCAGATTCGCGACGGGCGACTTTTCGAGCTCCTCTCCCTTCACAGTCGATATCGCGCCGGAGAGTTCGCTGCGCAGCTGAGAAGTGTAACCAAGCTGTACCACCTCGTCTTTGAAATGCGCGTCCCATTTCAAACGCACGTCCATTTCCTGCTTTCCCGAAAGGGCGACTTTCTCATTACCGTAGCCGTACAGCGAGAATACCAGCGCACGGCTACCATCGTCGACCGACACAGTAAATTCTCCTTTGATATTGGTAGACGTCCCGTTTTTGCCGTTTTCAGAAAGGATGGTCACACCCGCAAGCGGCTGACCGGACTCGTTCAGCACCGTACCCGCCACCGTCGCGGTAATTTCCTGCGCGTAGAGCGGCAGACCGGCCAGCAGGCAAGCCAATACCATGATTAATTTCGATTTGATAAAATGTATCATATTCTTGAAGATCTAGTCTTTGAATCCATTGATTACCAACCTGCATTTTGCCAGTCGGCCCCGGTAATGGAACGGAGGCGGTTCGCTTCGTTCAGCGGGATGGGCACCCACAGGAACTTGTTGGTATAGTTCTTGCGCTCGGTGGCGCGCACCGGCCTGCGGGCGTATGTGAAGGAGCCGTCGGCATTGCGGGTGATTTCCATAGCAGTTACCCAGCGGTCCGTTTTTGAGAGATCATCGGCCGGTTTCGACCAGCGCCGGAGATCGAAATAGCGATTTTCCTCCATGGCCAGCTCCACCCGACGCTCGGCGCGAATGCGCCTGATTAAATCCGCTTTCGAAAGTGAGGCGGGTAGTGCAGGCATGCCGGCCCGGGCGCGGATCTCATTCACGGCCTTCGCGGCATCGGCCAGCTGGCCGGCCTCTGCGGCGGCTTCGGCAAAGTTGAGGATTACCTCACCCAGGCGGAACAGCTTCCAGTTGGCCCCGGCAATGGGGTTATCCCCACCGGAATTCGGATGGAGGAACTTCCGCTCGAAGTAGCCTGTGCGGGTAGCCTTGCGTGTGCTCGGGTGAATGCCCGTCTGCGGCTCGTTTTTGTAAGTAGCGATCACGCGGGTACGGTTTCCGATCGGGGCAGGGTAATTTTCAAAAGACTCCGGCGCCTCGGCAAAGTTCCACATGGCTTTTCTTTTGGAACCATTGTAATAAATGGAAGCGTAAAAACGCGGGTCCCGTTTGGCATAAGGGTTTTTCGGATCGTAGGTTTTGTTGCCCGTGTTATAGTTCGGTTGCAAATGCTGCTCGTCGAGGTAGGGCTTATCGAGGTCGAGTACCGGCTGACCGTCGATGGTCTCATAGGCATCCACGAGCTCCTGTGTAGGACAAGTACCCGATTTGTAGCCGTCCTGCGAGCCTATTCCGTCGATATTCCAGATGTTCCCCTGGTTTTCGCGGCTCTGAAAAATCGTTTCACGGTCCACCGGATTGGGCGCGTACTTCATCGTTTGGGTGAAATACTCGTTGTAAAGCGCCGTTTTCTCGTTCTTATCCGGCCCGAGGAATGCCACGTCCGACAAATAGGTCTGTGGCAGGTTCACTTTGTTATACAGCTCGTAGCCATTGGCCCGCAGGTTTTCCAAAGATGTTTTATTCACCTGATAAGCCTCCTGCCAGTAATCCTTGCCTGCATTATTGAGTGGACTTGCTGCAAAAAGGATCATTTTGGATTTGATCGCCTCCGCCAGCGCCTTGTTCACGCGGCCGCCTTCGCTGTCGGTCGTAATACGCCAGGGCAGTTCAGCAGTGCTTAATGCCACGTCGCAATCTTCCATGATGAACTTGACAACCTCATAATAGCCGGCTTTTGTGACATTCGAAAAGTCCTGCTGAAAGTCGTATGGCTCACGCTCGATCGGCAGCACGGCACCAAACCATTTCAGCAGTTCGGAATAATAATAGGCGCGAAGCAAATGTGCCTCGGCTTTCCAGCGGGCCCGGTCGGCCGGGTTGCGGACCGTGGCCTTGTCAATGCGGCTGATGAACAACGTACAGTTGCGGATAGCACTCCAATAGCGGGCCCAGTACTCCCCATTTCCGGCATCCGCGCTGATGTTGGTGATCGGGTGGTTGCCGGCGGAAGCGTCGCCGTTATACATCCGTCCTGACATAATCCAGGATTCGGCCTCGGCGTCAGTATCCCAGCTCTCGTCGCTCCAATTCACAGGTCCGCGGCTCCAAAAGAAGTAGCGCGTACCTTTTACGGGGATATTGGCATAGCAGCTGTTCAGGAATGCACCGGTTTTGTCGTTATCGGCGAAAATCTCGTCCATGGTCAGTTTGCCATCCGGGGCCATGTCCAGCACGTCCTTGCAGGAAGTGACCGTGAGCATCACCAGTATCAATGCATATCGTAAAGCTCTCATTCTCATATTGCGGCGCTATTAGAAAGTGATATTCAAACCGAAATTGGCCATTTTCGTAACCGGGTAACCCAGCGAAGCATCGTTCTCGGGGTCGAGGTGGCCCATCTTCAAGTGCGCCCAGGTGAGGTAGTTCTGCGCGCTCACATACAGTCGCATTTTACTCACACCTACCGCCTTTAGCGAGCCTGCGGGCAACGTGTAGCCCAGTACCAGGTTTTTCAGGCGTGTGAACGAGCGGTTCATGACGAAAAAGTCATTCGCATTGTGGTTGGTATTGCTATGCGTGCTGAGGGCCGGATAGGTGATCTTCTCGCCGGCGGCATACCTTTCGGGTGTCCAGGCTGTTTTGTGGTAGTCAAAATAGGTTCCCCGGATAATGTACTCATACACCCCCTGCTGGGAATAGTTGCTGGAATATTTGCCTACCCCCTGAAAGAATGTCGTGAGATCGAAGCCCTTGTATTCGAAAGTGAGCGAGAGGCCGTAGATCACGCGCGGGATGTTGGAATAGCCAATCGGCGCCTGGTCTTTGTCGTTGATCACGCCATCCTTGTTCAGGTCGATGTATTTGAAATCGCCTACCCTCGGTTCGCCGAAACCATAAGTGGTCGTTTTGAGGTAGCTGTCCAGCTCTTCTTTTGAATTGAAATACCCGTTCCCATTGCTGTAATCAATTTTATAACCCCACGACTGGTTGAGCGAAAAGCCGGTGGAACGATAGCGGTAGGCATAAGTTTCGTCCCGCGCCGACTCGTCGAGAAACTTCACGGTGTTGTGGTTGTAACCGTAGTTTCCGGAAACCATCACCCTGAAATCCTTGGAGAATGCCTTGTTATAGGACAATTCCAGTTCAAACCCTTTATTATCCACCAAACCCATATTCACTTTGGGGATATTACCGAGGGGCACTCCCTGGAACTCCGGCACCGTTCCGCGGGATATCAGAATATTGCTGCGGCGTTCTTTGAATATATCCACAGAGAGATTGAGATCGCGTAAAACCTGCAAATCGAGTCCATAGTTCTGTTTTTTGGCGATTTCCCACGTGATATTGGGATTACCCAGCAAGCCCTGGTTGATCGTCTGCCCCAAGCCAAGGCTGGCCAGCGGTCCGTCCCCGCTCAGCGTGATGTTGCTCTGGTAAAGAAATCGCGCACTACCCATTTTATCATTTCCCACTTTGCCGTAGGAAGCCCGCAGTTTCAGATTGGTGATGTAGCGGTTGTTTTTGAGAAAATTCTCGTTGCTAATGATCCAGCCGGCCGAAAACGCGGGAAAAAAGCCGTAGCGATGCCCCGGCGCAAACTGCTCCGAACCATTGTAACCCATATTAACCTCCGCCAGATACCGCTCGTCGTAACCATAAGTGGCCCTCGCCGCAACACCCAATACATTGAACGGGATTTCGCCGCCGGTCGATTCCCAGGTATCGCGCTGGCCGAGGATCATGCCCGTCACATCGTGCTTACCGAACGCCCGGGCGTAATTGATGGAACCCTGCACATTGATATTGTAACGCGAATCAGCTCCTTTCGTAAGCGTCAGCAGCGATTCATCGGAACGCTTCACGGCATAGCTCAATTTATCGTTCACCATATCCACCTCAGCCAGGTAAAGCCTTTCCGATTTCCTGCCCTGCATAGCCGTGGTAGCTTTTGAATCGTATGAAAGCATCCCTTTCAGACTCAAACCTTTTGTAACAACATCGCTTAGGTCCCATTCGGCCCCGAACGACGCATTCAGGTTCGACCGGACTTCGTTGCGGGCGCCCATGCGGTTCATGATCTCGAATGCGGAACGGTCCATATAACCCGGGTCGACGATCTGCCCCGGCGCTACGCCGAAGCCATCGATGGTCGTGGGGCCGGGCGTAATGGGCAATATCGTTTGCGCCTGGTAAATGAGGTCGCTCATCATCCAGCCGGTATCACTGTTGCCATAAAGCCACGCGGCGGGCATATTCACCTGTTCAATGTAGCTGCCGATGTTCAGGAAGGACTTCAGCGAATTGGTGACCTTATAATCGAGGTTCGCGCGGAAGTTGTAGCGGTCCATTTTAGCAGCGGGATCATAGCCCAGTACCGATTTCGGCTCGGTGTTGAGGTTACCGCCCTGATGCAGGTAGCCGCCATTCACAAAATAGGAAACCTTATCGGTGCCGCCGGTCACGTTCATGTTGACGCGCGTCTGGGGCGCGTACCGTGAGATGTATTCCCGGTAATAGTCGTGATCCGGGTAAATGTATTTTCTCACCATCGCTTTCCGGGCATAATCCGGATCGTTCGGGTCGAGGCCGGCGAGCGGATTGGCATATTTGGCCATTACCTCCGCGGAAAAAGGTAGCGGTGTAATTCCGTCATTTTTGGAAGCCTCATTGCGCAGCGCCATGTATTCGAGCGAATGCAGGCGTTCGGGCTCGCGGGTAAAAGAGGTGAAACTTTGTTCGGCATTGATCGTCAGCTCATTCTTGCCTGCCGTGCCGCGTTTGGTAGTGATCAGGATCACCCCGTTGGCCCCTCTCACGCCGAAAACGGCTGTCGCGGAAGCATCTTTCAAAATGGATACGGAGGCTACCTCGTTAGCGTCGAGCGTGCGGATATTGTCGCGCGGGACACCGTCGATGAGGATCAGCGGACTGCGCCCATTGGTCGTGGCTGCGCCCCGGAGGTACATCGTCGCATCATCGCGTCCCGGCTGGCCCCCACCCGATTGGATGGAGGTCAGGCCCGGTAAGCGTCCCGACAAAGAATTGGCCAAGCTTGCTGATGAACTCTGCTGCAATACTTCCGACGTGACCGACGATACCGAGCCGGTCACTGATACCTTTTTTTGCTCGCCAAAACCTACGACGACCACTTCCTCCAATGCTTTTTCGTCCACTTTCAGGGTAATATCCATATTCGCAGCATTGCCGATGCGGATTTCCTGGCTGATATACCCCACAAAACTGACTATCACAATATCTTTATCCTCGGGTACCGAAAGCTGGTAAATACCCTCGATATTGGTGGAAGTCCCCACCGTTGTCCCCTTTACTACCACGCTCGCGCCGGGAATGGGTTCGCCCTTTTCGTCGAGTACTTTGCCGGTAATATCGCGGTCTGCCTGCTTTCTCGGGATGCTATTTTCAAAGGGTTCTGTCTTTAAAGACGTCTTTTTCTCCACCGCTTTTCGCAGGAGAATGGTCTTTTTAGAAACCTTGTATTCAATCCCCAGCGGGCTGAGCAGCGTTTCGAGTACCGTATCCAGCCGCTGGTTCTGGTAATCGAGCGTCACTTTGCGTTCGGCATGGATTACTTCGGCGCTGTAAATGAAACGGACCTTGGTCTGGCTTTCTATTTTCTCCAACACTTTTTCCATATCCATTTCAGTAACGGATATTGATATACGCTGGCTTAAAATCTCCTGTGCACGCAGGTCTTTGGCCAGCGAGAACTGCATACAGAGCATCCAGAGCAAACACGGGACAATGCTGATTTTCATGATCTGCCAAATGATCTCCTTGTAATGTTTTCCCATAAGTAAAAAGGTTAAGTAATGCTATTCGCAGCCTTCCGAAGTGATAGCCACCGTGCTTCCCCGCGTCTCATACCGCGCATTCACGACCGCGCATATGAGGTCAAGCTTTTCGTGCACGGGTTCGTCTCCGAGTTTAGCGGTGAGCGTGCAATGCTGAATCGACCGCGCGTCAAACTGGATATCGATGCCATAGGTTTTTTCCAGCTCGACAAATACCTCGGCCAGGGGCGTTCGTTTGAATTCAAAATTCTGGCTTTCGGCCGGCAGGTTGAGCAGCACCGGCTTCTGCACCGTTTTTGTAATCATATTCAGGCTCTTGCGGTTGAAAGTAACCTGCTCGTTCGGCTTCAAAATCAGCTTTTTACCCGCACCAACCTGGCTTCTTCCTTCATTTTCCAATGCCGAAACTTCTACCACACCCGTTTTCACCACCAGCTCCACATCGTCGTCGCCATCGTTGGCCTTGATACTGAAACTTGTGCCTTTGACCTTGGTAACCATCGAACCTGCGAACACAAAAAACGGCTGTTCCGGATTTTTTACTATTTCAAAAAACGCCTCCCCGCGCAGCGTAACTTCCCGGCGATCGGCTGCAAATACGGCTGGATAACTGATCCGTGCCTGCTTTTTGAGGATTACCGAACTACCGTCCGGCAGGTTCACGAGCTGTATGGCATTGGTTTGATTATAAATTTCCAACTGTCCCGGCTTATTACCGTCGCCGAGACCGGCTACAAAAGTTTGCAGGCTTTGAAGGTTTTCTTTTTCCTGGAATAATGCCGTCACAATACCCAATGCAAGCAACAACATGGCCGCTATTTTGAGCCAATTACTTTTCCACCAGGGCAATGCACGCAGTTTCTCATCCGGAATGGCATTCAGGATTTCGCTCACACGCAGCTTCACTTCCGAATCGGGCAACGCATCGAGCTCGCCGCGGACGACCAGTAATAGCTCGCGGGCCTGCTCGATGTTGGCTTGCTGCTCCGGATGGTTGCGGATAAAGTCTTGCCAAAACACATCCTGCTCACCATGGTACACCCAACGCTGAAACGCGAGGTCATCGAGCCAATCCTTCGCCTGGAAATGACTATAATTATTCATGGATTTTCTTTAACTATTTGCTTTGATACGATGAGTAGCGTGTCTGCAAATAGTACCCATGGGTTTCAAAAAATTTTCAGAAATTTTTCAGTGCCAGGCAATTTCGGAGCATAAGGCGAGAAAAATAGTGACATGCTGCCAGTAATCGCGCAGTTTCTGGATGCCGTATTGCAGGTAATTGGCCACAGCCTGCCGTTGCAGCCCCATGACGGTCGCAATCTCTTCATAGGACAGATTTTCGTAATATTTGAGGTAGAGGGCTTCTTTCTGGCGTTTGGGCAGTGCGTCGATGGCTTGTTTCAGGCGGTGGCTCGTGAGTTGGTCCGTTTCCTGAATGATCCAGTCGGATTCGGGAGAAATGTCGTCCTGAACGTCGTCGTCGCGGATGTCGGAGAAAACCGATTGCCTGCGGATGCGGCGGATGAGGTTGTTCCGCAGCGATTGAAAGAGGTAGGGTTTGATGGCGGCGATGTAGGAGAGCGCTTCGCGTTTTTCCCAGATTTCGAGAAAAAGGTCCTGCAAGCAATCCTTGATCAGGTCGCGGTCGGGTGTGAAACGCGTGCCGTAATGGTAAAGCGCGGCATAATTCAGTTCGGTGAGCTCACCGAACGCAGTTTTATCCCCCGCACAAAACTGCTGCCAGCGTGTGATCAGATAGGTTTCTGATGGACGTTCTGAATTTTTCACAGGATAGGAATAGTCAGCGGTCTGAAATACGCTCCTTGATGTCCGGCAAACGCCTGGCATCAGTACGTAAATATCTGTACTGACTATCCCTCAACTATCCTGCCCTGTCATGGTTTATTTAAAAAATTTCTCCGATTTGGTCAATATTTACTCCAAGTACTTTTTGTGCAATGGCATTCAATGCCGCTTTATCGCCTTCGAAATGGAACGTGCTCTGCCGATGGGTAATGGCTTCGCCTTCCTTCAACGCTTTCACCGATGAGTTGGATTCCAGTTCGTAAAAGGGTCCCATTTGTGTGCCGTCGGCCAGTTTACCATCGTTGTAGGCATTTAAAGCATCGCCGTTGTACGGATCTTTATGCAACTCCCAGGTCGACTTCATGTACTGGCCCTGTGGGTCGAGGTCGAATTGAATGATGGTAAGAATGCCCTTTTCAGCGTCATAACTTCCGGCCACATTTCTGGCCGATTTCGGTGCGATACCGATCTTGCTGCGGTGTTTTCCGTCGGCTTTGAGAAACAATACCGAGTCTTTGACAACGAGCCTGTCGGCAGGTATCCGACCAAAATAATCGTCGGTAATGAGCGGCTTGTCGGATAATGCTTTCGAAAACGGTGCAATGATGGTCGTCTGGTCCGATGGCCGGAACATCCCCAGCAGCCAAATACCCAGCATTCCCGTTTCAGGCTTCCAGGTTTCATCTTTATTGGTCACGACGTTGGTGGAACGGTACGCAACCGCCTTGATGCCGCTTAATGCAGGCAAATCGAGCAAGTTGACGATCTCCTCCTTTGCCAGCATCTGAATTTTCCGGCTGATCTCTATCACGAACATCTTGCCCGAATAATTCTCTATCATCGCATCGATCTGAAATTTCACCGAAGAGCCATCTGATTCCACCACTTGATAGGCCACCGTGTCGATCAGCGCCGGCGTTTGCCAGTTTTCGAAATCAAAGCTTTGTCCTTTTTTGAAATACACCGAAAACTGACCGCCTTCGGGCGACAGCCAGAAACGCTCTTCCCCACCAAAGCCATTCATATGCTGCTGGTACTGACCGTTTTCGATGAGCTTGTAATTGATCCAGCCATAGCTGTTGCCGCCGTCGCCATTGGCAGTACTGGTCATCACCCTGCCCTGGTATGCCGGAATGACAATAGCCTGTGCCTCTGCATTATCCGGTGCAGCGAGCACGACGGCGTCCTTATATTTCTTCAAAAATGCCAGGTCGTAGCCGAACGTGCCGGCCGCCTGTGTTTGTGTTGTTTCCAATTGCTTCTGATCACTTTTATGGTTCGACGAACAGCCTATGGCCGCCATTATCGCCATCAGGATTACCGGGTAATGCGCTTTCATAGGCTATTCTTTCAAATAGTTACCATAACCGACGATCAGCACCGAGAGGATAATCACCAGAATGCCGATGACGATCGAGGAAATGGTCTTTTTAGTTACTCCTTTCCACTCTTTCAGGACTAGTCCCCACGAGTTGGCAACGAGGATAATGAATGCCATGTGCAGGATCCACGAGCTCGGGCCATTGCCCAACTTGCTCTCTCCCATGCCATAAAAGAAGAATTGCAGGAACCACGTAGTACCGGCTAATGCAGAAAAAATATAGTTCGACAACAACGGCGTCGAAGAATCGGTATAGTTGCCGAATGTTTTGTTGCGTGCATTGAGGAGCATACACCAGATGAAATTGGTGGTAAGCCCGCCCCAGAGGATCACGACGTAGGTCACATTGTTTTGGAACAAAAATTCTCCCTGACCTGGGTTGGCCGCTTTCCAGATTTCGTTCGCCTCCTGGGCCATTACCTTGCCAGCGTCGATCCCGAATGCGAAACAAGCGCTAAGAATACCCGAAATGATCGATACCGTCAAACCAAGCCCGATTTTAAACTCGGTATTATCCGCTGCGACGTGACCGGTTTTACGCAAATCGGCGTCCTTCATCGCTCCGGCCTTCCCGCAGATAACGATACCAATCACACAAACGAGCAAACCGATAAGCACCCATTGGCCCCAGGTGTTGCTGAAAAGCATTGAAATTGTATCCTTGCCTGGCTGCGGGTTGAATTCGTAGTAAACCGATGGGATCAACGCACCAAAAACAGAGCAGAGCCCGAGGATGATCGAACTCCCGAGCGCCACACCCAGGTAGCGCACGCCCAGCCCGTACGTGAGGCCGCCTATGCCCCAGAGCACCCCGAAGAAGTAGGTCAGAAAGAGAATGCCGCCGTGGGTATGGGCGATGATTTCAGTATACCCCGGAATGGTGAGGTAAGCCGCGAGCGGCGGGACGATCAGCCAGGAGAAGAGCCCTCCGACGATCCAGTAAGATTCCCAGGCCCAGCCTTTGACCTGCTTGTAGGGAATATAAAAACTGCCGGAGGCGAAGCCACCGATGAAATGGAAGATAACACCCAGAAGAGCTTGCATGAAATAAAATTAGAATTTTATCATGTAAGAGCGATCCTCCGGGTATCTACTGACAGGCCATGGAAGTCTTTAAAATTGATATGCAGCTCAATCGCCGACAACAACCTTCCTGACAACCCGGCTGTTACCCGCTTTGAGCTCGATCAAATATAGTCCCGCGGGCCATTGCGCGGTGGATATTTGCTGCGTTTCACTGGCACGGATGCTGCGGTTCCGGAGCATCCGTACACCGCCTGCCGAGAGCACATCAAATGTGCCGGTTTGGGAAGAATATACTTTGAAAAAGTCGACCGACGGATTCGGAAAAACCTTCACCTCGCCCGCATCACCGGGCTCCACGCCCGTGACGGAAACGGGCAGTATGTTGGTCAGCAGCCGCACGCCACCGGCATTGTTGCCGATCGCGACGTCCGGCTTTTTATCGCCGTTCAGGTCAGCTACGGCCAGGGAGAGGTAGTTTCCGAGATACGGATTGCCCGCCCTGCCATTGATGCTGATGATGGCGCTGGCGCGGTCGGTCCATTTGCCCCAATCGGCGTTGTTGAACACGCGAATCGTGCCGGTGTGATCGACGGTCGCGAGATCGGGTTTACCGTCGAGGTCGAAATCAGCCACAGCTACCTGCGAAAAGCGGCCTGCAAAATTGATACCCACACCTGCGAAAGAGTCGGTTTCGAGTTTGAATGTGTATTGCTTACTGCTGCCGGTGTTGGTGTAGGAATAAATATTACCCTGCGTTTTACCGATGAGCAGGTCGAGGTCGCCATCGCCGTCGGCATCGTAGAAATAGGGCGAATCGCCTATTTGCAGTTCGGCAGGTAATGCAATGGTGACCGCGTCGGCCAAGTTTAGCTGCGCTGCGCCGCCATTGGTGCCTTTGTTAGGAATGTAGCGATATTCGAGTTTCAAGGTAGAAGAAGCTGTGGCTGCAAAACCAAGGTCGGGAACGCCATCACCATTAAAATCCGCCCATTGGGGTTTGATATTGTAAACCGAAAGTTTGGGAAGGAGTTCGAGGTAATCCTGCGATTCGAATGTAAAATTCGGTTCCGTGGCCGTTCCGGTGTTTCTCAAAAGCCAGAAGCTCCCCTTGAATCCGCCCGCATACGGCATTCCGCCCGTGCCGATGAGCATATCCAGGTCGCCATCACCGTCGATGTCAAAAAAGGAGGGCACTGCATTCTCCCCTACATCAATCATCTGGTCCTGCAAGAAGTTTTTGCGCACGAGTTTGAAAATGGGTTTATCGCTCGTGCCTTGGTTGTGATAGTACCAGCCCGAGGATTTGAAATCGGTCATATTCGCGTCGCTCGCGGGCAGGCTTGGCGCGATGAGCAGGTCTTTGACGCCGTCGAAATCCACATCTTCGTAAAAACCCGCTGGAAAAATGTGCAGCGCTACGGGATCCACAGCCGGATAGGTGTTGGTGAAAGCGGTAAAATTGGCCATGATGCCTTTGGCGGAGTTGGTTAAAAATGAAATGTGGTCGTTGCTCACGTGGCCGGCGAGGAGGTCTTTGGTACCATCGCCATTCAAGTCATGGAGAAGGATCGAATTTCCCGCGTGCCGGATGCCCAGGGGCGAGGCCACGCGCTTGGATGGATCGGTTACCACGCCGCAATCCACGCCTACCACGAAATCTTCGGCACCTCCTTTATGAAAATTCCCCCAGCAATCGCCATTGCGCTGAAAAACCGGGCTGGCCTGTGTGCCGAGGCTGTCGCGCACCCCGAATTTCTCCACACTCAGGTTCTGGTGGAGTTCAATGTAATTTCCTGAAAAATCGAAGGTGAGCAGATCGAGGTCGCCGTCGTCGTCGATATCGGTAATGGCCGGAATGTCGGTACCCGACACCTGCATATTGATATTACCCGAGAAGCCTTTGGTATACAACACATCACGAACCTTTTTCCACGACCACACATTCCCCGTTTTGACCTGCTGATAAACCACAATACCCAGCGACGTGCTCGCAAAAAGGTCTTTCAAGCCGTCGCCGTTGTAATCGGCGAGGATCATCCAATTATCCACCTGCGGAAAAAGCGTTTCGTAATAGGGCGCGTGGATGAAGGTCTTTTTACCTGCATTCAGCGGATCAGGCCCTGCCAAAAACGTGGTAACCTTGCTGTTGGTACGATCGTACACGACAAGGTCCTCGTCGGCGTCGTTATTCAAATGCATTTTCAGGAACTGCGAGGCATTGAGCCCCCCACCCCAGGGATTCGTCATTTTCACGCCGCCGGTCGACACACTTGTAAGCGTATCCAGCTTGAACCAGGCTTGCTGGGCCAGCAGGTGAGAAGGTTTATAAAAGCAAATCAGGCACAGGATGAAGGAGGTAAATTTGGTTCGCATCGTTGAGGAATAATCTATTAGTTTTGCAGGTTTCCGGCGGTCCGCCGCGGTTTAGTTTGTCCTAAACCTAACGAAATAAGCCTGCATAACTTTATAACGAGCCAACATTTCATGTATACTTCCATAGAAACACTTTACGATATATACCGCAAGGGCGCCAAAGTTTCCACCGACACCCGGCAGATCAGCGAAGGCTGCATTTTCTTCGCATTGAAAGGCGATAAATTCGATGGTAACCAATATGCCGTTGAGGCATTGCAAAAAGGCGCCGCCTATGCCGTGGTGGATGACCCGAATGTAGTCGCCAGCGACCGTTTTCTGCTGTTCGAAGACGGCCTAACGGCCTTGCAGGACCTGGCGCGGCATCATCGTAAAACTTTCGAATTCCCGGTAGTGGCATTGACCGGTTCAAATGGCAAGACCACCACTAAAGAGCTCATTGCGAAAGTGCTTTCGATGAAGTTCAATACCTACGCTACGCGCGGGAATCTGAATAACCACATCGGGGTACCGCTCACGATCCTGAGCATTGATCCCGCGAAGCATGAAATGGCGGTGATCGAAATGGGCGCCAACCACCAGCAGGAGATTGCATTGCTCGCCAGCATTGCGCAGCCTACCCACGGGCTTATTACCAACATCGGCAAGGCGCATTTGGAAGGTTTCGGAGGTGTTGCGGGCATTATCAAAGGCAAGGGTGAGCTGTTCGACTATCTTTCCAAAAAGAAGGGGACCGTGTTTGTAAACTCCACGCAGGAGGTGATCATGGACATGGTAAGCAAGCGTCGGGCATTTGGTGAGATCGTATTCTATTGCTCCGAAAACAGCCCGGTGAATCCGACGCTGATCGAAGAGAACCCGAACGTCGTATTCAGCAACGGCGGCAAGGTCGTAACCACGCATCTGCCGGGAAGGTACAATTTCGACAACATTTGTGCTGCACTTGCCGTAGGAAAGCATTTCGGCGTGGAAGATGCCGATGCCTATGAGGCCGTTGCTACTTACGAACCCGACAATAACCGTTCGCAAATCGTCAAAAAGGGCACAAATACGGTGATTATGGACGCTTATAATGCCAATCCGTCGTCGATGGCGGCTGCCGTGGCCAATTTTGCCAGGATGGAAGCACCCAGAAAGATCCTTATTCTGGGCGACATGTTCGAGCTGGGCGATGCCGCGCCGGAGGAACATTTGGCATTGGGAAAACAAATTGCCGGTGAGAAGTTCGACGTCGTAATACTTGCGGGGAAACTCATGCAACACGCGCTGCCCGCATTGCCAAAGGCTTACTATTTTCCCGATAAATTCTCGCTGCATAACTGGATTATGGATAATCCGCAAGAAAATACATATTTCCTCATCAAAGGCTCACGCGGCATGTCGCTGGAAACGGTACTCAGTGTTATGCCCGATAAATAATTTATAATTACAGTTATTATCAGTATAATTATATTGCAAAAATTGATGACAATATAAACGCCATCTATAACAACTCCGTTCCCATAAATAAAACTAAACTCATTGGATTAAATCAACTCTTTCCTGGCATAGTACCAGGTTAAGGTTTGACCCATGTACTCATCGTTCGTAGTTTTGTAACACCAAAAAATACAATTTATAAACAAACGAGCAATCATGGCTAATAGACTGTTATCAGTGGGATCGGTTTTCCCGGAATTCAAAAAGACATCCGTAGTATCGCTTGAAAAAGGAAACGAATTCTACGATATTACCTCAGAAGACCACAAAAATGCTGAGAAATGGATGGTCATGTTCTGGTGGCCAAAAGACTTCACTTTTGTGTGCCCTACCGAGATTGCAGAATTCAACAAACACACTGCAGACTTCGCTGACCGTGACACGATCCTGATCGGTGCTTCTACCGACAGCGAATACGTACACCTGGCTTGGCGCAAAAACCACGACGACCTGCGCGACCTGCAATTCCCGATGCTGGCCGATACTTCGAAATCATTGGCAGAAGAGCTGGGTATCCTCGAAGCGAACGAAAAAATCGCTTACCGCGTGACTTACATCGTGGATCCCCAAGGTATCATCCGTTGGGTATCTGTAAACGACCTTTCAGTAGGCCGTAACGTACCGGAAGTTTTGCGCGTACTCGATGCGTTGCAAACCGACGAACTTTGCCCTTGCAACTGGCAAAAAGGCGAAGCTACCATCGCGTAACCACCCATTGAAAGCAGTTCGCAGCGGTTAGTCATTCGCACGCCGGTTCTGTGAACTGCTTTTTTACTACCCACGGGAAAGCCTTCCCACCCAAAATTCAAACCAACATGTATCCATTTGCAGCCACAGGGAACACGAAAGAGTCCCTGTATAAAGAGGTCAATTTGCCTGCGGAATTCGAAAGTGTACTGATCAACAAGCTCGCGGCGCTTGACCACCGTTACCTCAAAGACCTGAAAATCAATGTGGGTAATGTATTGAAATCACAAACCTTGAACCGTAAGGAAGCATTGCTGCTCGCATTGTCAGTTGCGGTGAACGAGAAGAATGCGGCGCTGATCGCGGCCCTGGAAGAACTCGCGGCACAGGAAGGTGCTGACGAGAAGGAAATCGCGGAGGTAACGGCCTGCGTGTCATTGATGAATGCGAACAACGTGTTCTACCGTTTCCGCCACTTCATGCACAAGGAGTTTTATGATAATGCACCTGCGGGCATCAAAATGAGCATTATGGTGAACCCGGTGCTCGGCAAAGAATTTTTCGAACTTTTGAGCCTTGTCGTATCCGCATTGAACGGTTGCGAAATGTGCGTGACTTCGCACGAGCAGTCGGTATTGAACCATGGCGGTTCTCAGGCACGCATATTCGATGCAGTAAGGCTCGGAGCGATCTTCAAGAGCTTTTCTGTTTTGATATAAAACAAAGCTAGCCAGGTCTTTAAGATCTGGCTAGTCCCAAATTATCCATCCTATTTCTCTATTGTTTCTCTTTTGAATGCGGCGACAAATGATGTATGCCGCCGACAGCCCTACTCAACCTTGCGCAGCTCGGTAGTAGATGTGCTCTCCTCCCCTTTTTCGATCGACTTCACAACCCCTACACCCGGTGCAGTCCAAAGCGTTACATTGACCACCTCCGTGGTGATCTCCGGCTGCGTCACCTCCGTTTCGAATTTGGTATAAACTTCGTAGGAATACTCCCACTTAGTGCAATTGAAATTACCTGCCGGCGTAGTTACTGATTCTTCGGCAACCGCCTTGCCGTTTTTATACGTCAGCCGTGATTCGAGCTTGCCAAGGACCGAGCCTTCATCTTCAATCGGAATTTCGAGCTCCATCAACACCTTGATAGGGTCGCCTTTGAATGTAAGAGCGCTGTTGACCTTTCCGTTATTTTCCAGAAACTGGTATTGAGGGAAACCGGTAACCTTGAAATCCGAGATGTAAGCGATGTCGTTGATTTCATTAACCAGCGCTTTCATGGCTGTCGGATAAGGCAGCTCGTTGGTAGTGGTACCGCCTTTGGCATATGCCTTCGACACCAGCGTCATTTCCTCCTCATTTTCCCGGATCAGGTTGTGGATCGTATGCACATCCATTCCGGCCGAGTCTTTGGTACTGACGATCTTCGTAATCATATCGCCCATGGAACCGTCGGAGTCGGTAATTTTGTAAGTATAACTTTTGTCTTTGGTTGGGATAAATGCCTTCTCCGTCCCGCCGGGATTACCGCCGTCCGGATCGGGGTTCTTATCGTCGTCCTTACAGGCAGTGAATGACATAGCCAGGACGGCCAGGGCCAAAGCAGATTTCGCGAATCGGCTGATAGCCAGTGAGGGTGCTTGGATTTTCATTTTCATGGCAAATTTTAGATTTGTTTAGATTTCAATTGATTTCATAAAGTTTGATCGCCGACTGGCCGGTCGTGTCTTTTTCCAACTCCTTCCGGAGCCTTTCATTCAGGGATTTTCTAACTGAAAGTTTCCTGACATCCAGCACTTCCGGCTCGGTGGTTTCTGATACGAGGTGATTACTATGGGCATAGTACCGGACGATTGTCGATTTCTTTTCCGAGGAGATTTCCACTACCCAGAAGCCCCGTTCGGGGAATGGCTGCCTTGCCGAACGCGTGGCTTTGGATACAGCCTGATGGCGAATGCCCGCTGCGACCAGGAAGCCCGCCAGCATATAATGTGTTAGGATGTTCATGGCTACATTTCATTTCAACTGAAAAAATGGTTGATCACCGTCCGCCCCGAACTCATAAACTTGGGCTCCTGCCAATGCGCCTTCACGAGGTTACGTATCACGACCATATGCGCGCACAGGAGGATTGGCATCACGACGCCGAGCAACAGCACAAACGGGAACTGCAACACCAGCACATTGGGTTGGTCGAGACCGATCGACTGGAATACGAACGGTACAGACAATATGGTACAGAATATTTCATTGACCAGTAATCCCAGGCACAGGAAGTTCCAGAGCACCATCAGCCGCCATTTCATTCCGTTGCGCATGGCGCCGAGGTAGTAAATGCAGGGCGTCGAAAGTCCGGCCAGGATATCGGGGTTACCACCTCCGAAAGTCATTTCATGCGGCACCATTTTGTCGATAAAAGCCCAGTAAAGTACCACCTCGATCGGCGCCCTTACGACGTGGATCATTGTAAGCAAGTCTACATTCATCCGGTCGATAAGCGCTTTCCCGGGCCCACTCAGAAAGAGCCAGGCCATCAGGAGAGCGGGTGGGACCACCAGTAATAGCAGTCTTGGAAAAATGGTATCGGTAACTTTGAAATATCCCGTCAGGGCGGTCCCGCATTGTATCGCTATCCAGAGGGCGACCAGCGCGGCGAAGAGCCGGGAGCCTCTCACAGCCTGGTGGAAAGTAAATACCACCAGGAGTGTGATCAGGCCGAATATGATACTGGTACAATACGTGGAGCTGTCCATTACCGCTACCTACTCTTTCAGCAGCTTCGCTTGTGCGTTGTCCTTAAAAGTGTTGACGGCTTCGACGTCGGCGTTGATGGTTCCCTGGTAGTTGACGAAGATTCCGTAGCCACCGCTGTTGGAAATCACCGACTTACGGATCGCCATACGTGACTGTCCACCGTAGATCGCGATGTTGGCCTTCTTGCCCGACACGATGGCAATGTTACCGCCTCCGGATACTTCCGCATTTTCGATCACGTTTTTGTCGCTGGTCGAGAAGCAGAGCAACCCTTTCCAGTAAGCGGCGGTGTTTTCAGCGCCACGGATGATGATCTTGTTCGTTTCGGTTCCTATTGCGTTGAAATAGCCGTCCTCAATGGTAATATAGCCCGCGCGGCCTACCTCGATGATCACGCCCGGCAAAAGCTTCCAATTGGCGTCCGAAGCAATGTTTTCAAGAATGCGGTAAGGCGTTTTATCTTTGAAGCCCTTCCAAACTACCTCCGTCGTAGCGTTTTTAGGCAGGGATGATCCGAAAATCTCTACCACGTTGCGTCCATTCCCGTTCGTGAATTTAGAATCCGTATCGAGGTTTTTCACGTTTTCCGCGCCCATGAGGATGCCCGCTTCGGTATTGTCCTTGAAATTGTTCTTTTCAAACGATGCCAGAATTACCGAATATTCGAGGTAGAGGCCATAACCTGCATTCTGCTCGAAAAGACAGTTTTTAATATTCACTTCGGCACGACCGGCCCCGAGGACCGCCATACCTGCTTTGATAGTCGCGTAAAGCGGCTTGCTGCCCGCATGCATTACCTGCACGTGTTCGAGCGTGTTCGCACTGCTCGACGAGCGGAATACGATACCCGACCAGAAACCTTTGGTAGCTTCCTTACCGATAAAACGGATCGGTTTCGCCGAATCGCCCTTGGCGAGCAACACACCGCCGCCGTCGTTGATTTCAATGCGGGTATCCCGCGCAAATGCAATCACCACGCCCGGCTTGATTTCAAGCTCCGCATTCACCGACACATTCGCATTCACGATGTAATCCGGAATGGCCGGATTGTTGATGCGGTCGGTAAGGGTGAGTTTAGCACGGATATTCGCGTCGATCACAATCGGTTCAATCACGGTGGCGGTGATCAGGACTTTGTCTTTACTCTGCCCGTTTGCATTGCTGATGGTCAGTTCTACTTCGTACTCACCAGGAAGGTCGGCCGTGAAGGTTGGCTTGGCGGTGGTAGCCGAGGCCAGATTGGCGGTACTACCCGCCGGTTTTTTACTGAATGCCCAACTGAATTCGAACGGCTTGTTCTCGCTGTCGGTAGATGCGCTACCGTCGAGGTTCACAACAGAGCCTGCGTTTACATTCTGGTCCGCACCTGCTTTGGCGGTCAATGTGTTGGATGGTGTTGGATCTTCGTCCTCCTTGCAGCTACCCAGCAACAGGGCAAAGGACAAGGCTGCCCAAAGAATTCTTCTTGCTTTTAACATGGCTAATAATCCAAATGATTTAAATGAATTTCACTTCCATTTTTCAATGGCGGTGCAATTTTAAACCGATTTGGCGAGCCTGGGAAACGCAGCAAACCGAGTGTCGATCAACAGCGGGTTTTGTCGACAAACGCCATTTGCAGCGCCATTTAAAAGGTCAGCTTGAAGCGGCGCTGGCAGTCGTTGCGGAAATTACGCCCGATAGGCAGCTCCTTTCCGGCGATTTCAAGCTTATGCGAATGGTAGCTTTCCACCTTGTCCACCGACACAATGAACGACCGGTGAATGCGAATGAACCCGTCCTCGGGAAGGAGTTCTTCCAAAAGGCTGATTTTCTGTTTCGAAATGAGGGCCTTATCTTTCAAAACGACCTTAATATAGTCTCTTAAACTCTCGATCCAGTAAATGTCGTTGACGTTCACCTTCACCATTTTACGGTCCACTTTTAAATACAAAAACACATCCTGGCTAGCCGGTGTAGCCTTTTGCGTTATGGAAACGGATTGGTTAGAAATGTTTAAACCTGTAAATACCTTGTCCATTGCCCTCAGGAAACGCTCGAACGGAATGGGTTTCATTAAGTAATCAACCGCATTGAGGTCGAAACCTTCCACGGCATAATCCTGGTATGCGGTAGTGAAAACGACTTTCGGCGGGTTTTTAAGGCTTCTCAGCAGATCGGTGCCTTTCAGTCCGGGCATTTTCACGTCGAGGAACATCAGGTCGATCTTCTGCTGCTGCAATACCTGAAATGCCTGGATCGCATCCTGGCAGCGCGCCGCGACTTCTATTTCCGCAAAATTGGCGAGGTAGTTGTCCAACACCTCGATCGCATGGGGTTCATCGTCCACCAGAATGGCTTTCAACTTCATAATTCAAATTTCCAATCGTTTGTCAAGGTCAATTTCCAGGATCACGGCAAATACATCTTCTTCGTCCATGATTTTGAGGTTATGGGCCGAAGGATAGAGGATTTCGAGCCGCTTGCGCACGTTCGCGAGGCCTATGCTGACGTGATGCGGGCGATCGTCCGGCATGGCGGTCTCGGGTTTACTGTTAGATATTTTGAATTTCAATGCATTGCTCTTCACCCGCAAATCCATATTGATCCACGCCTGCCCGATCTGCTCGCTGGCGCCGTGCTTGAATGCATTCTCCACGAGCGGCAGTATCAGCAGCGGCGCTATCTTATATTCCGGTGCCATGCCATTGATACTGAAATGGATATCCAGCCGATCTTCGTACCGGATCTTTTCCAGTTCAATATAACTTTTAAGTATACTAATATCCCTTTCCAGCTGCACCACCTCGGTATTGGCCTCGTAAAGCATATACCGTAAGATCTCCGCCAGCCCCATCACCACTCCGGGCGACTGCGGTGATTGTTTGAGGGTCAATGCGTACAGGTTATTAAGGGTATTGAACAAAAAATGCGGGTGCAGCTGACCTTTGAGGAAATTCAGCTCGGCCTCCATCGCCGCCTGCCGCCTATCGAACCACATTTTGAAAAACTTCACCGACAAGGCGATCCAGACGAAAATATTGGTCTGCTCGAATGCGCTGATCAGGTATGTAGGCTTGGCAAGCTGCTGTTCGAACGTCCCATCGAGCTTCCGCCAGACGAACGTCGGGTCGTTCTTTTTCACCGCATTATAAATAATCGGATCGGCGACGAGTATTTCCATCAACCTGAAAGCCAGCGTGGAACTGATGACGATCAGCAAAAAGAACAGTACAAACTGCACATATTTCTTGCGATCGAAGTACCGAGGGATGATGACGTAGGCGATCAGGTAAAAATAGCCGATGTGTATAGGCATGAACAGGGCCACAATGCCGATCGTGAGCCAGTAATCGGGCATACCTGCACCATAAATAATCGTCAGGATCGTCAGCACGGCGAGCCAGAACAAAATGTGCAGTAAAATTCTTTGATGTTGGGTATTATTCAGGACCGGGAAAACAGGGCGCATAGGAACAAAGATAACGATTTCGGAGGCCAATACCGGGTTAGAAAAGCATTGTCGACCAATGTCATACTATTGTCGACGAACAGCATCGATTGGGTAATGGACTGCTGTACAGACAAAATATCTTCGCTAACCGGTGAATCACAGGGCCGTCACTTTCTAATGTGGCCATATCAAGCCTTTGGAAGATAAAATATCCAAATTAAGCCCCTAAATCAGAATTTGTATCTGCATTTATTCCCTCCGGTGGTTTTTCTACTTAGTTTTGTGGTAAAATCAAGATATTAACTAAACTGTAAAATAATGGCAACGTCAACCGAAACGTACATTCCGTACAAGGTAAAAGACATCTCGCTGGCCGAATGGGGCCGTAAAGAAATCACATTGGCAGAAGCTGAAATGCCTGGTTTGATGGCGATCCGTGCCGAATACGGTCCATCACAGCCTTTGGCAGGTGCGCGTATCGCAGGTTGCTTGCACATGACGATCCAGACTGCGGTTTTGATCGAAACCCTTACAGCATTGGGTGCAGAAGTTACCTGGTCGTCATGTAACATCTTCTCTACCCAAGACCACGCGGCAGCGGCCATCGCGGCAGCGGGCATCCCTGTTTACGCATGGAAAGGAATGAACGAAGAGGAGTTCAACTGGTGCATCGAGCAGACTTTATTCTTCGGCGAAGAGCGCAAGCCGCTCAATATGATTCTCGATGACGGCGGTGATCTTACCAACATGGTATTTGACGAATATCCCGAGCTGATCGACGGCATCAAAGGTCTTTCGGAAGAAACTACAACCGGTGTGCACCGCTTGTACGAGCGCTACAAAAACGGTACGCTCCACCTGCCTGCCATCAATGTAAACGACTCAGTTACAAAATCTAAATTCGACAACAAATACGGTTGCCGCGAGTCACTGGTTGACTCTATCCGCCGCGCGACTGACCTTATGCTGGCTGGTAAAGTAGCAGTTGTAGCAGGTTACGGCGACGTAGGTAAAGGTTCTGCCGAATCGCTTCGTGGCGCAGGCTGCCGCGTACTCGTTACTGAAATCGACCCGATCTGCGCATTGCAGGCTGCTATGGACGGTTTCGAGGTGGTAACGATGGACGAAGCTGCTGATCGCGCTAATATCTTCGTTACTGCGACCGGTAACTACAAAATCATCACCGAGCGTCACTTCCTCAAAATGCGTGACAAGGCAGTAGTTTGTAACATCGGCCACTTCGACAACGAAATCGATATGGCTTGGTTGAACAAATCTTACGGCCACACCAAATCGCAGATCAAACCACAAGTGGACATCTACAACGTGGAGGGCAAAGACATCATCGTATTGGCAGAAGGCCGTCTGGTGAACCTGGGCTGCGCAATGGGCCACCCATCTTTCGTTATGTCATGCTCATTCTCGAACCAGACTTTGGCGCAAATCGAGCTTTGGACTAACACCGCTGCTTATGAGAAGAAAGTATACGTTCTTCCAAAAGCATTGGACGAGAAAGTAGCTGCATTGCACCTCGCACACGTAGGCGCGAACCTCGACAAACTGACCGAAGAGCAAGCTGCTTACATCGGTGTAACTGTCGCAGGTCCTTTCAAAGCGGAGACTTACCGTTATTAATAATAGGATTGATATTGAAAAGACCCCGCTGCACATTTGTGGCGGGGTCTTTTTTGTGCTCCTTATTTATCGTCCGGCTTCGTCGAACCAGGCGGAGCAAGGTCTGCAGGCCTTGCCGGTGTCGGAAATGCGATATTGTTTTCGTCAAAAATCCGCTTCACAACTTTCATCGCCGCACTTTTGGCCGGACCCGGGCCGATCTTATCCTGCCGGATCCAAAAGAGTATTTCAAAATCAATGCTTTTTTCCGTGAAACGGGTGAAATTGAATTCGATCGCTTTCAAAGGATCGATAAAATCCAGTTTTTTAATAACGCTTAATGCAAGGTTCTCGACGATCGCAAGGTCGTCTTTATACCCTATACTACCTTCCATGCGCACACGTCGCTCGCCCGAATGCGTAAAGTTCACGATAGGCTTCTGAAAAATATCCTTGCTCGGCAATTCCACCTGCTGACCTTCGAAGTTATCCAGCTTTACGGAGCGCAATCCAATCGACAGCACCTTACCTGTAAAACCGTTTGTCTCGATCACGTCACCTACCTGAATCGGCCGCTGAATCGCGATGAATGCACCCGAGATGAAGTTGGTCGTCAGATCCTGGAATGCAAAACCGAGCGCTAGTGCCAACACACCCGCCCCCGCGAGCAGGGATGTCACTGTTTTATCCAATCCCAGAACGCCCAATGCGAAAAAGAAGCCGGTGGTGATGATTGTAATGCGCGTAATGGTCGAAATCAGCCCGACCAAGGCTACGTTTTGCGACGCGTGCCCCAATATCCGCTCGATAAACTTCCCTCCCAACCTCGACAGAATCCTAAAAACGACGAGGATAATAACGGCAATCAGCAAGTTCGGTAACAGCCGATAAGCTTCGACCGTCCAGCGGTCGACCTTCACGGCGATGGGGTCAACAATTTTGGAAATTTGTGCGAAAATCATGAGTGCTATTAATACGGCCAGCCAATCGAATTAATAAGCGGCCGGCCTTTTATAAACAAGGCAAAACTCGCAAATGTTATGTGGTTTGCAAAAATACGTCCCGTGAAATTCGGGACCCTCTCCACCGGCGATTTAACCGAAGGCTCTTCGGCCCCCGCCTTTTGCCCATCGCTTTTCCTGGCATTCCGACGCTGCCTTATGTTTGGACCCGTTCAAAATCAATTCATTCACAATCAAAAGGATACTTATGAAACTACTTCGAAACATGGCTATTGTAGCCAACGGAATTCTGGTCGCCGGAATGCTGGGAGCTTGCCAGCCTGAAAACGGTGCGGTACCTACACCGCAGACACCGGAACCAACCAGCGACCGTAACGCAAAGACCACTCAGGCGGCGGGTCTTCTAATTAAAGATGGTCAGGTTGATTTGTCTTACAATGGATCGGGCGTTTTGTGGAAGGAAATCTATGCCACCGCTTACTCTGAATTTATCTATGCACCACAACTGATCACGGCTAAGGGTTATAAATATGGCACCCTCTCAGCGGAATACAAATATACCCTCAATGCCTCCGGCCGTTGTGTCCAGTCTGTCACAAACAAGACCTACATATACGAATACAATGCTGACGGGCAGCTCTCCAGATGGTACAATAAAGACAAGCCCAACGAGCGACGGGAATTTTCATATACAACGGATGCCAGTGGTTGGAAAAAATCCCTTAGCAAGGTGACATTCTATGATGAGTCTGGCACGAAAACCAAAGAGTTAAAGTTTACCTACGGTTCGGCAGCAACAGGGACGCTTCTCCTGGACAAATATCCAGTAACCCCGGATCTACTCCCTGACGGAATCAGCAGGTATCTACCGATATTCGGTATTTTCAACACATATCTTGTTCAAACAGTAACTGAAGACAAATACCTTTTGAACGGTCAAAAATTATCCAGTACCCAATACCTGTATAATTATACGCTGGACTATGCAGGTAAGGCCAAAAATATTACATTGAAGAAAATCTATGGTGCAATTGTCTCCTCGACGGACAGAACATACTCTGTACCAACGTATAACTTTTAGCACTTGCACAACCCGTGATATTCGGGGCATGCAAGTGCCCCGAAGTTTCCTTCATATTCTCTCGAGCAACTCCTTCTTCTTCGCCTTAAATTCTTCCTCGGTGATATGCCCCTTTTCAAAGAGTACATTCAACTTTTCGATGGTTGCAATAATGATGTCCTGAGGCGTTTTGTCCGTGGGCAATGCCCCTGCATTCGAGGTAACGTCGTAGGCTATTTCAGGCGTAGGCTGCTTAGGCGCATCCGGGTCCGACACTACTTCCAATGCCGACAAATCCACCTGCCCCTCCTGGCTCGTAAACCGGTAAGAACTCGTCGTGCCCTGTTGCTGCGAAACACCCGTAATCTGGTGGTGTTTGGTGTCGTAGATCGTTCGTTTACCACTATCCTCGATCACCAGCCTGTGCACCGGCGCAAAGTACGCATACCGAAAATTGTTCTGCGAACCACTCGATGTCGGATTCCCGAATATCGCGGGCCAGGAACTACTTGGCTCGCTGAAAAAACCATTTCGCGTGCCTGGTTGCTCGCGCTCACCCTCGCGAACGGGAGAATCGCTTAGCGGATCATCGTTTGTCTCAAATAATACCGTAGTAGTAACCAGTTCCGAAAGCTCGTTACAGAGCTTGTCGACCGTGCTGCGGAGTGAGCTATTGAACATATCGCCCACCATCGTCATCCCGCCCTTCATCCATTGCCCCTGCCCTCCGAGCTCAGGCAGGTTGAACTGGGCCATCGTACCATTGCCGTGGATGATCGCCTTTAAAAGCGATACCACTGTTTCCGGCCGTAAGTTATATCGGTCAGCGATCTCGGTCGCTTGCTGCTGTCCGCTTGTGCTTAATGTTTTCATGATATCCAATTTTGAAAAACAACCATAAAAACAGTGCCATCCGGTCATTCCAAACCGTAAACAAACCGATTCCTGCCACTCACGCATTGGATTTCCTGGGACTTCTACACAGCGACTATGTTTGAATCGAGACTTGTCAATTTTTAAACATTTAAACACGAAACGTTATGAAAAGAATTACGCTGACCGGAAATCCGCTGAAAGTATTTGCATTAGTTGCAATGCTTGCCGGCTGCCGGAATGAAGATGTTGTGACACAACAATCTCAATCCGATATCACAACTAATGATCATAATGCTAAAATTACTTTTACACCACAATTATTAAAAGAGGGTGCAAATGAATTGGAATATTATGGCGATTACGACGTGAATAGAGGAAAATTGAAAAAAGTAACAAATACCGATGAAAATGTTTACACAGAATATAAATACAATGGATCGACAATTGTAGCGCAAAGAAAGAATATTTTCACAAACGCATTGATTTATCAGATCACCTATCAGCTTGATGGCCTTGGACGTTGTGCTGAAAGCCTAAGTACCGAAACTAACAAGTCCCTTAAATATGAGTACGGGCAACTAAGCAGGTTAGTGAAAGTCTATAATAAGGCAAATCCAAACGAGCGAATGGAATTCGGATACGACCAGAGTGCCATAACCTCCCTAAAAAGTGTCAATTTTTTCAACCAGGCAAATGCTGCGACGAAAGAAGTTAATTTCAATTATATCGTCCAGGGCGGAAACCCAATGCAAAACAAGTACCCGATCAACCCCGATGTGCTTGGAATAACGAGTAAATATCTTCCTATTTTTGGAGCTTTCCATTCTTTTTTGCCAACCTACGAATCAACAAAAATTCTGCCGTGGAATGGCGATCCATTTGCCGGATATAGTTTAACCTATTTATTCAACGCAGGTGGATATCCTAAAACCATTAATTCAACAAACAGCATAAACGGCATGACCATCGTTACAAGCCGAACATACACGTCACCTAAGCTGTAATAATAGCTTTATAAATTCTATCAAATTTCTAATCATCCATTCTATCTAATCGCCCATCCGATAAATGGCACGCTCTATCAGTGGCTGTGTTTAAAATGAGTTTAAACAATCGCCACATATTTAATTAAAGAATGTTATGAAAAAATTACACATTTCCGGAAACCTATTAAAAGTATTACTACTTGGCGCACTTCTGACCGGATGCCAAAACGACGACGTGATGTCACCACAACAGACTAGCGACGTAAACGTTAATGACCCGAATGCCAAAGTAAATGCAGAATTGAAACTAATAAAAGATGGCACGGCCATACTTCAATATGTCAAACAGGGACGCTTTACCGGCCAACTTTCCAAAGTTTCCGAAACGGGCTCCTATGTGCAGTACTCCTATGATGACAGCACAGGTGACCTCTGGATCACCAGCAAGCGTTACAATAAGAGTACCAACGCTTTGATAGATGAAATAAAATACAAAATTGTTAACGGACGTTGCGTTACCAAAATCAATCTCACTACCAATTGGACATCGCAATTTGTTTACAACGAGGTAGGTCGACTCAACGAAATCAATTTATCATCGGGAGCGCTTACACAGAAACAGGTGTTTACATATGATTACAACTCAGTCACCGGTGTGGAGCGATTAAAACAAGTTGTATTCTCTACTCCGACCGGCGCTTATAAACAGGTCAATTTCACCTATACATACGGCCTTGTTGCAGAGAAGAAGGACAAGTACCCTCTGAACAGCGAACATTTGGGATTGGACCCATACCTACCCTATTTTAGTAAGTTCAGCGATGTACTAATTCAGCAGGTACAGATAACGCCTCTTCCTTATACCAATCAGGCAAAACCTTACTATCGCTATTTTTACAGCATCAATGCGGATGGCTATGTTGTTGGAAGAAATAAAGAGTTTTTCCCACTTGGCTATGGATATGAAGCCGGAAAACAAGCGTCATACAGTGGACTAGATTACTCGACCGGCTGGGGAGGAATTTAGTATAGTGTTAATTTACTCAAAACCGGCAGTCGGATAGATTGCCGGTTTTTTATTTTCCAAGAGCACAAATAATTCAAAATCTTCAACCAAATACTTATTAATCTATGCCGTTAGGCAATCGAATTTTCAGCACTTTACACTTCCTGCTAAGTTTGATATGATTTTATTTTCATTCAACCTATTAATAGCTAAAATTATGAATTCATTTCAAACAGTAGGCAAGGCACTGAAAGGGTTGGCACTCGCTGCATTGTTAGCGGGGTGTCAAAATGACTCACTCGTTCAGCCTCCCGGCATCCCAAATATCGAAAATACCAATCAAAATGCAAAAATAACAGCGGATGTATTTTTAGTAAAACACGGAGATAACTCGTTGCAATATTTAAAATTTGGGAAATTCGCCGGCAAGCTATGGAAGGTACATGACCCCTATGCTTACACCGAATACACTTACGATGACAGCTCGGGCGACTTGTGGATTACTAGCAAAAAATACGCCAAATCCAACAACAAACTTTCAAGTCATAAAACCTACCATATAGTAAACGGGCGATGTGTGGCAAGCATGGATTTGACCTCCAAATTTTCTTATGAGTACAAATACAACGCGCAAGGATCGCTGATTGAAATTAAGAGGTACTTTGGAGCACATATTCTCACACAGCAGTTTTCCTATAAGATAATCTTACCAAACGCTCAACGGCTTGACAAGATCACATATATTGGCGAATCGGGCCCGTTTATGGAATACAAGTTCAGCTATTCTGCATTTCAGGACAAATATTTTCTAAATCCCTATCATACTCAGCTTGATAAATATCTCAGGATCTTCGGAACATTTAGCGATAAACTAGTAGAGTCCGTTATTACGGATTATTTAGATGGAACGGCATCCTCTGACAACTATACCTACACCCTCAATGGTGACGGGTACGTTACCACGAGGACTGACACATATTATCCCAACATATATGAGCCGGCATTTGATGTTTCGACAGATAGTCTAAGCTACATAACAAGTTGGCCGGGACTATAATGCATTCTATTTCAAGCCGGGTAGTTTTGTTACTATCCGGTTTTATTTCAATACAGCCTCAATCTTTTTCCGATCCAATTTTATTAAAACACTTCAAAAATATGTAACCAATTCAACGGCTCACACTATCAGTTTTATTACAATAAAATTCCCAACTCACATCAAAATAGAAGCTCTGTTTTCACCGATTTGTCATTCGATCAACAATACTATCCGTTAGTTAAATAATTCCAATACGTTTTACGGTTTCAGGTAATTTTGAATCGAAAATTATTTTATCAACTTTAATTTCAAATTTTATGAAACTATTTAAAATTGGCGGTAATGTATTTAAATATCTGTTGCTGATTGGAATTTTGACTGCTTGTAATCATGATGAACCAGTTAGTCCGGCATCTAATTCCACGACGGGGGTCAATGAAGAAAACGCTAAAACAAATGCCGCTCTAAAATTGGTAAAATATGGAGATGACGGAGTTCAATATATAAAAAGCGGAAAATTCATGGGTATGTTATATAGGGTGAGTAATGCAACAACGTACAGGAAGTATACTTACAATGACAATAATGGAACCACTAATCTATTTATCACTTGCACCTCCTATTCGCAAGCAACAAATGCTAAAATAGGTGAATCAATATATGAAATAGCAAACGGTCGCTGTATTGCAGTCACAGGATCGAATGGTGACAGTTGTCAATATAAATACAATGCATCAGGCCTATTGGACGAGGTTACTATGTTTTACCAAAGCTCATGGGCTAAATGGAATTATTCTTATATATTCAATGCCCCGACCAATGCTTACCGGCTCGATAAAATTGTGGCTATCAACAACGCCGGACCGGTTCAGGAAGCTAAATTTACTTACACTGCAATAGCAGATAAATACCCGTTAAATCCTGAGAATATCAATACTGAGCCGTTGTTGCCTTTTTTCGGTAAGTTTAGTGACGTACTCATAAAAGATATTGAAATTAAGTCAACCTCAGGAACGCAATGGACAAATTTTAGGGAGTATAATTACGTATTGGACAATGCTGGTTACGTCACATCCAGGACACAAGCCTATCACCCATTTGGCAAAGGGAGCAACCAATCACTGTCAACTTCTACCATGAATTTCAAGTACTCACAATATTGGCAGGGGATCTGAGATCACGTTGGATAGGTTTCACAGTTAAGCTCACTCTACTATGGCGGGCCGTCTTACCAACGGCCCGATTTTCATTTCAATTCATTCTCAATCGCCTCCCACTTCCGTTCCAAATCACCATTATCCTTCACCACCCCCTGCCCCTTCACCATCTCCTCTGCCGCACGCAACCGCTCGGCCGTCAATGGATGGGTACTCAGTAGTTTCAGGCTTTCCACATCGTCGTGCGCGCTTTTAAGCGCGGTAAACAAACCCACAAACCCTTTCAAATCCAGCTTGTTTGCCTTAAAAATTACCATCCCTTTGCTGTCGGCTTCGGTTTCCAGCTCACGAGAGTAAGTCAGGTTTGCAAGGGCATTGGAGTTGTCGGCCAGGACGGTAACGACGCCATTGACATCATTAAGCAGCAGCGAGAGGAACAAATAACCGCCCAAACTGCGGAAAATGTTGCGCAATGAGTGCCGGTAATGCACATGGGAGACTTCATGCGCCAGCAATGCGGCAAGCTCCTCCTTCGTATGCATTTTCCGGAGGATGCCGTCGAATACCACAATACGCCCGCCTGGCAAGGCAAATGCATTGACCTCCTTATCCTTCACGACGGTTATGCGTATAGGGTAATGGGTTTTGAAATCAATGGCCTTCGCAAAATCATCGGTGACGGCTGTCAGGCCCTGATCCACCTCATAAGCGCGGATCATATTTTCATACATCGTATCACCCATTCGCACTTCGGTGCCTACGGGAAAACGCGACGCGACGGCCCCCGCCAGCCAGGGAAGTCCAAACCAGTAGCCCAGGCCCATCAGCATCAAAACAGCCAAAGCAACCCCTACAATAGTGGCATTGTTCAGTTTAAAAATATCCGTAACACTCTTTTGAAAAAACACCTTCTCCGGGTAGCGCTTTTTAAGCGTCTCGGGTAGGTTGTCCTCTTTACATTCAATAGTTTGCTGCGGAAATTCTCCGTACCTGAAAATGTATAGGTTACTGAAATTCTCGTCCGTCACGATACCGGGTATCGTCCATCGGACCGAAGTGAGCTCGCCCGAGGGATCACGGTAATGAATGAGCCAGTGATCGGGCATGAGGGTGAGCGTCGCGTCGTGCGTGATGGACAGTCGGCCGTCGTGGTAACGGACACTAAAATTGTACATGAAGCCAGCAAGGTCGGTTAAACAATCCCAATATCGATCATATCCGCGAGATCTTCACCGGTTGCATCGGTATAATCAGCCTCGGTTTGAATGATTGCATCGACATCCAGCGGCCCGTCGATATGGATATTTGAAAATACAAACTGCATGGTACGCACAATTGCCCAAGGTGTGGCCAAACCGAGACTCAGAACGATGATCAGCACATTGACGATGAGAAGCTTAAAATACCCTCCCGCAGTGGCCGTCGAGCGGAAAGCCAGCCGCGTTTCGCCCTGATACATGCGGATATTATTCACGTAGTAATTGAAAAGGTCTTTTACCCACCAGAAAGCGTAAATCCCCAAAGTCAGCAGTGTGAGGAAATACCCCTTTATATTCAACCAGAAAAAAGCGCCGCCTTCCCCTTCGTATGAAAATGTAATGTTGCCGAACCGCAGGTTCTTGAAAATGTATTTTCTAAGTTCAATAATAAGCCATGCGCCGTAAATACCGAATGTAATGAGGGTAATGATGCTCCCGATAATGAACGTATTCAATAACTCCTTTCTGTCACCACGGTAACCAAAATGAATGCCCCGCCAGGATGATCGCGAAGCTCTGTAACGAAGCGCGCCATGGATAGCAATGGGGATTAGCAACAGAAACCCGATGTAGAAAACGGCAAGACCGATCATCATTAGCGTTGGTTTTTGTGTCGCGATTCCACCGAGCAGAATGCAATAAAGCACCACGAAAATCCCGATCGCCTTGATAAAACCGATAAACATTTCCTTACCCGTCCCATGAAATGTAAAACGGCTTCCTTCGAACTCGGACTCCTCATACATGTATTTCAACAATGCAGCCCTTGCCCACGGGTAGTAAAGCCCGAACGTCACGATGGTCAAAAGAATATTGACGATGTAAATTCCGAAGAGTTTAGCTCCCTCTCCATGAAAGGTAAGCTGGCGGGTTTCTTGCTGTTCCATTTAGTTAGATTTGAATTTGGAGAAGGTCAAATATAAAGATTTCAACGTGCTATTATATGAATCGTACGTTATCGGGCACAAAAACTGCGGCGACATTTACCTTTCGGCACAGTTATTTTAGTCATTGACTGACATTCATTTCATCAAAACAACTGGAAATCATGGATATTTATCAATTGGCAAACGAGTACCTGGACGCTATGGATGGCGGTGGCGACCCCAGTGACCCGCGTGAAACGCCTCCATTCGATCCCCGACCTGAGGTACCCTCCCCCGATATACCTGAGGAAACTCCTCCTTATGAGAAGGAGCCGGAGACGCCTCCGGTAGAACCACAGCCCGAGCTACCACCAGTGGAACCTATCGTCCCCGAAGTGGAGCCCTTGCCTGGGGAAGAGCCTGGCATACCTGCATTTAAGTAACCCAATTTTACAAAGTGTATTATTTTGAAGTTTTTCATAATAAAGCAGTTATCTTTCATATTACCCCCACAAAAACTACTACAAAAATTGTAGCCGGAATTAAATTCATCGTATCTTCACTCAAATTTATTTGTAGACCCGACGAATGGCTAAAATTTTTACACTCTGTTTTTTACTCATCTCCTTCTCTATTCAGGCACAGTCATATAAGCTACTCCCCGGAAAGATTGAAGCGGAAGAATTTACGGCAATGAATGCTGTTGGCACCGAGAACACTTCGGACGCCGACGGAGGCCAGAATGTCGGCTGGATTCAGGATGGAAGCTGGATGGATTATGCCGTCCAGGCGCCCTCGGCGGGCTACTACACGTTCAGGTTCCGCATTGCGAACGGGTACAGCCCCGAAGCAACGCTGGTTTTGAAATCCACAACAGGCACCTCGCTTGGCCGGATTGTGCTTCCGCAAACCGGAGGCATGCAAGGCTGGCAAACGGTTTCGATAGTCACATTACTTCCACAAGGAGATCAAGTAATTCGCGTTTTCGCTGAAAAAGGCGGTTGGAACTTCAACTGGTTTGAAGTAAACACCTCGCGCCCCCTAGCGGATGGAAAAATTGAAGCGGAAAGCTTTGATGCGATGTACGAGGTGCGTACGGAAGTTACGGGCGATGAAGGTGGCGGCCTCAATGTCGGTTATATCGATGATAACGACTGGATGGACTACAACATCAGTCTCCCAAACGCACGTGATTATGAAATTCAGTTCCGGGTCGCCAATGCCTACGGAAACGGCGTCATCGAGATACAGAATGCAGCAGGTACCGTGCTCGGACAAGTAAATGTGCCCCAAACAGGGGGCTGGCAGAACTGGGTGACCATTACTACCACCGTTCCCCTGCCGGCCGGCAGTCAGGTGATCCGGCTTTTTGCACGAAATGGTGCGTTTAATTTTAACTGGTTTGCATTTGTTTCTGCCAGCGCACCTATCACTGGTACAATCCTTCCCGCGAAAGTAGAGGCGGAAAGTTTCAACGATTTTTATAGCGTACAGCTTCAAAATACCGAGGATACCGACGGCGGCCAGAATGTGGAGTGGATCCAGGATAACAGTTGGATGGAGTATGATGTACATGTTCCGACAGCGGGCATTTTTACATTCAGCTACCGCATCGCGAACGGATACAGCCCTGAGGCCATGCTTGCCCTGAAAAACAGCGATGGTGTGGAGCTGGGCAGCATTCTATTGCCGCAAACGGGTGGAATGCAGGGCTGGAAGACCGTCAGTATGCTGGCATCGCTCCCCGCGGGAAACCAGAGGCTAAGGATTTTCGCCACAAAGGGCGGATGGAACTTCAACTGGTTTGAGGCCAAAGAATCCCGGGCATTAACGAACCGAATTGAAGCCGAGAGCTTTGATGTGGCGTCGGACGTACGCACGGAGGCTACTGGCGACGTGGATGGGAACATCAATGTGAACTACATTGACGACAACGACTGGATGGATTACAACGTGAATGTACCAACGGCTGGCACCTATACCGTCAATTTCAGGGTAGCCAACCAGTGGGGTAATGGGCATATTCAATTCAAAAACACCAATGGTACTATACTCGGCAGCGTGGATGTGCCCCAAACCGGCGGTTGGCAGAACTACACCACCGTTCGCACGACTGTTCAGCTGGAAGCCGGCAGCCAGATTTTCCGCATCTTCGCCAACCGCGGTGCATTCAATTTCAACTGGTTTGAAGTAATACCCGGCTCTGTTCAGGGGCAGTCGGTGATTACATTTGAAGCGATTTCAGATAAAAACCTCACCGATGGTTCATTCAACCTGACCGCCAGCAGCACGAACCCGGAAACACCTGTTTTGTTTACTTCTTCCAATCCTTCGGTCGTATCCGTCTCGAATGCAACCGGTATCTGGAAAGCAACCATTCATACTGCCGGACAAGTGACCATTACCGCCTCCCAAGTCGGTAATAACAACTATCTGACGGCCGACAACGTGGCCAGGACATTCATTGTTTCCGACAATTCGAACCCCAATAATCCGGCTCTCGGCGCCAGAATCCCGATCGATCCGAAACGCTGGTACCAGCTCACCAATGCAGCCAACGGCCTCGACGGACTGTTTGACGGCAATACCCAGGAGAATGTGCTCACTGGCTGGGGTAAGGTGATCAACAATTATGAGGCCTATTATCCGCTGAAAGAAGGGGAACAGATTACGCTCAATGGTGTCAAATTCTTTGATTTCACAGGTACCGCACAGGATTTTCCGCTGGTACTGTCCGTGATCACGGATCAATGGGAGCGCATTCCGGTGGCAACATTCACAGGCGAGATTTATAACGGCTGGGTAGGCCCCTACCCCGATCGCCAACTGTCCGGCGACGCCCAGTTCAAACTCGATCAGCCAATGAGTAATATCCGCTACCTGGTAATGACGATGTCGAACACATTACCAACGGAAATCGAGTTCTACGGAAGTTACACGCCTGGAACCGAAACTCCAAAACCTGCCCGTACCAAACATATTACACTGAATGACATGCTCGGCGTGAACGGTTATGAGTGGTATTTCCAGGATGGGGTACATACCGAGTCGCTCGTTGAATCGAAAGTACAGGTCGCCAAAAACTTTACTGGACTGCGGCATTACATGGACTGGGAAAAGCTGGAATCTTCGGAGGGCGTTTATTCCTACAATCCGACATTAAGCGGAAGCTGGAATTATGACCTGATTTACGAACGTTGCAAACAAGAAGGTATTGAGGTGCTAGCTTGTCTCAAAACACAGCCGGCCTGGATGCGCGAGACTTATCCCGAAGACCAGCGCGACCCCGAAAACGTGCCGGTACGCTACGGAAAGAACTTCGCAGATCCCCTTTCTTACATCGAGCAAGCCAAAGTTGCATTTCAATATGCAGCGCGTTACGGAAGCAATACCAATGTCGACCCTTCGCTGCTGAGCGTTTCAACAACTCCTAGATGGACCAACGACCCGGTTAACACGGTCAAAATTGGCTTGAACCTTATCAAATACATCGAATGCGACAATGAGCGCGACAAATGGTGGAAAGGCCGTAAAGGTTATCAGACAGCCCGCGAATATGCGGCGAACATGTCGGCATTCTACGATGGCCACAAGAATACGATGGGCGCCGGCGTAGGTGTTAAAAATGCCGATCCTAATATGAAAGTGGTGATCGCGGGACTTGTTACCGGCCCCGATTTTGTAAAAGGAATGGTAGACTGGTGTAAGGAGTTCCGCGGCTATAATGCCGACGGCACCGTAAACCTCTGCTGGGACGTGGTGAATTTCCACCTCTATACCGACAATGCATCATCAAGCCAGAGCGGTACCTCCACCCGCGGCGCGGCACCGGAGGTCACCAATGCAAAAGAAATCCTCGAAAACTTTGTCAAAGTAACCCGCGAAGTGTCTAATGACCTGCCAATCTGGAACACGGAAGCCGGCTATGATGTACATCAGGACAGCCCCTTGAAGGCGATTCCTATCGGCAACAAATCTGCATTGCAAACGCAGGCCGACTGGATCCTGCGCACTTCGCTGTTCACCGCCCGCAATGGCGTTGAGAAATTGTTTTTCTATCAAATGTATGACGACAACGGCGGCGGTGGAATGTTCGCGTCCGCAGGGTTCATTAACAACGACCAAACCCGCCGGCCAGCTGCCGACTACTTTCTGCAAACACAGAAACTGTTCGGACAATACGAATACAAGGAAACGATCAACAACGACCCGATCGTTGACCGTTATGAACTGAACGGCAAGTCGCTTTTCATTCTGACAGTCCCCGATGAAATAGGTAGAACCGCCGAATATACCGTAAATCTCAACCAGTCGGGTACAGCCCGGATTTACACACCTACCGCCGGCGCAGATAACATGGCCATGACCGAACTGCCGATTGTGGATGGTAAGGTAACCGTTACCGCCGGGGAAACGCCGATTTTCGTCCTCGCTGCCGACAGCCAGAATGCGAGACAGGCAGCCGTAGAAATGGCAGCACCCGTTGCAAAGGAAGAGGTATCACTCCACGCAGAAGCAAAAGTCTATCCCAATCCCACTTCCGACTTCATCAGCATCGACCTCGCCAACGAAAAAACCGGCCGAATCGAAATCCGCATTTTTGACGCGAAATCGGGAACGCTTTACAAGAATATGCAAGCGAATAAAACGGCGAACCGCTTTTCGCACCAAGTAAACATTACACAGCTGCCTGCCAGCATTTACGTTGTCGAAATCCAGCAAGGCGGTGACCGTGCATTCCGCAAGATCGCCAAGGTTAATTGACAGCGGAATGTCATAGCAATCAAAAGCCCGGGTCGTTATGTCCGGGCTTTTGGTTTTAATCGAGGTAAGCGGCACCGCTCATGCGCCGGTTCCAGCGCCCGCCGGTTTCCAGTCTGGCTATATTGAACTTGTCGCGATACTCCTTCGGTGTTACGCCCGTACTTTTTTTGAACAACTGCCGGAAGGATTTTAAATCGTTATAACCCGAATTCAGCATTACTTCGAGTACGCTCTGATCCGTTTGCGCCAGCAATTTCTTGGCCGCCTCGATACGTGTCCGCTGCAAATACTCGATGGGCGTCACGCCGATTGCCTGCTTGAAACGACGTACCACATTTCTGCGGCTTGCCGGAATATCCTGAATGAGTACTTCGATGGTACTGCCCTCCTGGTATTCCTTTTCGATTTTCCGCTGCGCCATATTCACCAGTCCGTCGCCATGGTTCTGGGGCGGCGAAAACGTGCCGAAATAGGTTTGCTGCTCGCGATCCATATCTATGGCAAACATTTTGGCGGTCCGCAAAGTGAGGTCCTTTCCGCAAAAGCGCTGTATCAGGTAAAGCATGAGGTGGAAACTGCTGGTAGCCCCGCCGCTTGTGAAAATGCCTTTGTCTTCAGTCACCACTGCATCGCTCTTCATGATGACATCCGGGAAATTGGAAGCCAGCACCTCCGCTGCGTCTATATGCGTGGTGGCATGCTTGCCGTTGAGCAGGCCCGCAGCTGCAAGCAGGAACGCGCCCGTGCAGAAGCTGGCCAGTTCGGCGCCATTTTTATATTGTTCCCAAAGCCAGGGAATGCATCCCTGGTTGCTCATAATCGAAAGCTGCACATCACCCGAGCCGAATGCCGGCACGAGGATAAGGTCCTGCTTGGTAAACTCATTAATCGATTTCATCGGATAAGCTCCGTAGAACTTTTCCGGCTCGGGATCGGGCGAGAATAGTGTAATGTTGAAAAAATGAGGCTGGTTAGCCCGTTCGTAGAAGCTGTTCACCGATTCGAATACATCGAGGATCGCTGCTACGCTCAATAAGCGGTGCCGGTTGGTAATTAATAGTCCTAGTTGTAACATGTTGTTGATGGTTTAATCTTTGACATTCAGGTCAAAGCGGGCACCAATATAGAAATTTTGTCCCAAATACCCCTCTCGATTGTCGTTTTAAGCAGTTGCTTCCCATCTCATTTTTCTTAAATTTTGAATGGTTATATTAACAATTATTTGCCACGAAGACACGAATGAGCACGAATGCGCTCGTATACCTTTCGTGGCAAGCTAAATCTGAATCCTTATGAGCAAAAGTAAATTTGAAACATCGCTGGAATCCGGAGTACATCACCAGTTGCAGGCGCTGACCGGCAGCTGGCAAGGGCTCACTAAAACCTGGTTTGAACCGAACGTCCTCGCCGACGAATCCGAAATGAAAGGAACCATTAAAGCCATCCTTGGTGGCAGTTTTCTACTGCATGAATATGAGGGCAGCATTAATGGCAAACCTTTCCAGGGCATCGCCATTTACGGTTTTGACATTCCCAACAGCAATGCACAGGCATTCTGGATTGACAGCTTTCACATGGGTACCGGCATGATGCTCTCCAACGGCACGCCTACCGGAAATGGCTTTTCGGTTTTGGGACAATACAGCGTCCCCGAATACCCCGCCCCCTGGAATTGGCGTACCGTTGCGGAGCTGCAAGACGCCGATACGTTGGTCATAACCGCTTATAACATCTCGCCGGAAGGGCAGGAAGACAAAGCGACAGAGACCGTTTACAAACGCGTGCGTTGATCATGCATTTGGGTCAGTTCATTCTGGATAAAGTTCTGTAATTGCTCATTACTGGGAAGATTCACGACATATTTGCTGACAAACAACTGCGTATCGCTGTCGGCTACTGCATATTCAACCAGTGCCCGGTTCTGATCCGTCACCAGTAATAATCCCACTGGCGGATTATCGTCCTGGGCCATTATTTCTTTCTTGTAGTAATTAATGTAAGTTTTAAGCTGCCCTATGTGTTCGTGCCTGACTTCATTGGTTTTCAGCTCAATTAAAACATGGCATTTCAAAATACGGTGGTAGAACACGAGATCGACAAAAAAGTATTCATCCCCGATGATGATCCGCTTCTGCTTGGCTTCAAAGCAAAAACCATGGCCCAGTTCAATCAGGAATGCTTCCAGGTTATCAACCAGGGCTTGTTCCAGATCGTTTTCGTAAACTACATCCTTGGCTTTTAAACCAAAAAACTCGAAAGTGAAGGGGGATTTGATAATATCGGTGATGCAGGGGCGCTCTGCGTGCTCCTCCACACTCCGAGCCAATGCTTCAGGATCGAGGCTAATACCAGAACGTTCGTAATAAAGGGTATTGATTTGCCTTTTCAGTTCGGCTACGCTCCAATTGCTTTTGATGCATTGTCGTTCGTAGAATGCCCGCTTTTCAGGCTCACGGAGGGGAAGCAGCAGGGTGAGGTGTGAGAATGACAGACGGGAATACTCCTAAGCGAAACGTTAAGCTGTGCCATTCCAATACTTCCCAATTGTGCAGACAGCGTCTGCATAATTTGAGGATAGGTCAAATAGAATTGCCTGAACAGTTTCAAATTTCTGCCACCGAGGCCGGCCATGTTTAATGCATCGGCCAAATCATCGACCAGCCGCTGGCCATACCGCGCGCGATCTTCGCCATTCTGTTCGAATTCCACAATGTGAAAGCCAATCAACCAGTTTCGAATGGTCAGGTACCTATTGATAGCCTTGGAAGCACTTTGTTGAAGGGTAAAATTGGTATCTTGAATCGTCGACACCAGCGAATCAAAGTTTGTCATGATTGATGAAGTTTTTATGAGAAGGCCAGAATATCTGACACTTTCCCTTACTCCACCAAATCCAATTCTCAAATGGTATGAATTTATTCTCAAGAGGCTTTCAAAGCGATCAGCGAGGCTGAGCTACCTTCGCATTTGAAAGCTTTGAGATGAACAAAAAAAGATGACCACCGGTCGAGCCAATGGTCATCTGAGAATTTTAAGCGACTGCGGCAGTCGGCACTGCCACAGTAGTGTTTGTTGCAATATCAGGTTGAAGCGTAATGGGTTCCGGCGTGTCCGGTACCGCGTCACCAACAACCGGTCCATTGTGCGACAGCTCACTACCTTCCTTCTTGGATTTGAAAATGGGCCACATAAACTGCGCGTACCATTCTTCCTCCTGGTAATGTTTAATGCCGTACGATGACGGGTATTTGCGGGTGATGATGCCGGTCCCGAAAATGATATCCCAGAGAAAGAACATATTACCGAAGTTTCCTTTGTAATAGCCTATCCCGTCGTCGGTCGTGTCGGCGTGGTGTGCATGGTGTGTGGCGGGCGTGGAAATCAGTCTTTCCAATACCCAGCCGATCGGTTTCAGCCATTTAATTTCATAGAAAGGCTTGTCCCAGGGAATGCTCGAATGCGCGCCGGTAGTAATGAACGATTTGATCACTTTCACAAATAAGGCGGCATAACCCAGGCCCAGGTAAGTCAACGCGATGGTGAGGTAGGTTTGGGAGAAAAACAGCGTGTAGATTACGTTCTGCCTGCTCGCCATGGCCATTCCCATGTAGTTGGCGGAATGATGCGTGCGATGGAAGCGCCACAACCAGGGCACCTGGTGGTGCAGGCGGTGGTACCAGTATTGCGTGAGGTCGTCGGCCACAGCGATGATCAGGAATGCCCACCAGAAGGGTACCCATTCGAATGCATTTTTCGCATCAGGCAAGACCAGCGGAAGGAATTTCAATCCGAAATAGGCAACAAACGGCCGGATAATCAGCTTAGGAACCACAAAGCAGACAATATCCAGAATCCGCTCGTTCTTGGTCCATTTGTTTTCATATAAGCCGGCCGCAAATTCGATCACGCCCAGCACGAGCACGATCACGGGCAACCCCCAGCTACTCAGGTTTTTGAAAACCGCCTCAACAAAAGCAGGCGCTTTGAAAGGAAACTGGTTGCTTCCTTCCCACGGCCGGTAATCGAAAATCTGGAAGCTGGCAAACATCAAAACGATGGGCGCGAGGTAAAGCACCACGCTGATCAGGCCGTCGCGGGTAATTTTCCGGGCCAATGCATTATCCACTTTCATGCGTGACTAAATTTTTATGGTGAAATGAGCGATCAGATAAAGAATTTCCACGCCAGCCAAATGCCTCCGGCGATCAGTACAAAGGGAATTAATGTAAGCAGTATGCCGACGGCGATCTTCCTCGCGAGCAGCACCACGTCTGAGAATGTGAACATATTGCAAGTAGTGTAGTAGTACCGGTCCAGTATAAACGCAGCAGATAATATGGGTGCGGAAATACCCCGGGACAGCACAGCCGGCAACTGAAATCGCCAACCACCGAAAATTTCAGATGATCAGCCATGACTGTCAGGCGGGATATTTCCGATAAATGTCAGGGATGGATCGCCGTTTCAACAACAGCAACCGGAATGAAAACAAAGCGTGAAGGTACACCCTACCACTTCCCTCAATGGGGCCTTACAAAGTAAATTAACCGCGCTCATATTATAAGATGCCTGCATTAATACTCAGCTCAGGGTGGTTCAGGAGCTTTGTTTTTTAATAGTATACTTATTTGATAGACAAAGTAAGTTTAATGTTTTTTAAAATGCAATAGCTTTGCCTAATTTTCTTGAAAAATAAAAAAATCCGTGGCGACAGTAACGCGCTGCCGGCCACGGATCAGACAGAAAAGGAGCCAGTAGCACCTTTCTGTACATCCTTATATAAACCAATTTATTTCAATTCGGTAAGCCACTGCTGCGCGAATGCACGGGCAGTATTGGTGGGCGTAGCGCCCATGCGGTAACAGAACTTCCATACATCGCTTTTACCTTCGTAGGCCGCATTCACAAACTTCTTACGACCGTTCATTTCTTTCGTCTGCGCCGCGAAATCCACACCTTTGCTTTGGTTCAGGAAATCTGTCAGCCGTGCAGTAAGTACCTTTTTCGGATCTTTCAGTTTCTCGTACTCGTCGGCATTGCTTTTCGCATTGCGCGCCAGCGTCTGCTCCGACTGCCTGATCTCGTCGGCGGCCAGGTACTCGGCATATTGCTTTTTAAATTCCTCCATATTGGTTTTCAAAAGCGGTTTGATCTTCTTGAAGAACGCAGCATTACGCTTCCCATCCTCGATCTGCTTCTTGAAATCCGCGCGCTGTTCGGCCGGAATACTGCTGAGCATGCTTTCCATACCCACAAATGTCTCTGCCGACTGGATCTGAATATCCACCACCGGCTCCATATCCTTCGCCTGCAACCCTTGTACACCTTTCAATCGGTTTGCCCTGATTTCTGCTTTGCGTTGTTCGCTCACGGTAGTTTCCAGTTTCGGGTATTTCTTCGAGATCGCGTCGGCGTAACGCTTCTGAAAATCCTCGGAATTGAAATAAGTCTTCACAAAAGCGCCAGCCTTCTTAATGGCCGTCGCCTGCGCCTCGGGTGCCAGCGAGCGGCACGCCGATTTCACCGAACTCCCCAAGTACGGCACACTTACCGACGGGGCCTGTAAAACGTTCCAGAGACGATTCTGAATATCCTTCTGGCTGATTCCGTATTCTTCAAACTCATCGCTGAAGGTGAAGTTCAGGAATGCAATGCAAAACGCATAGAGGAAAAAAGGGATGATTTTATTTTTCATGGCTGTAATTGTAATCAAGGGTAATCTGCATTGGTAATGCTTATTGCTTTGTCGCGATCATCTCAACTTCCTGTCCTTCGAATACCACGAAAATATTCAGTTTATCATCTTTCAGGTTCCCTACTTTCTCCGTGTTTTCGTAAATATCGATGCCTGTGCTGCCGGCATTTTTCAGGTTCAGGGTTCCAAGGTCTTCGTCCGGCTCGCGGTCGCCGTCGAGCGTTACTTTCATTTTTCCCGTCACTACTTCCGAAGAAAACTTGTCGAGCTGGATCGTAATGCTGGCCTTGCCTATTTCGAGCGGATAATCATCGCCGTCGACAGTCAGCTTGGTTACTTTATAAGTCCCTGCCACTTTTGAGCTTAGTTCCGGGGATACGTCTTTGTCCTTGTCTTCACAAGCGAACATCAATGTAGAGAGCAACAACAGAGCAAAAATGTTTTTCAAGAATGTAATTTTTTTCATGGCTGTATTGAATTTGAAATGGATAATGGATGAGATAATTTTCTGCCTTTCGACGTGACAAAGGTAGCCTGTCCGGAAGCCGCAGATCAATCCTATAAAAGCATGATTTTTCGAAAATCATATGTTTATAGGATATTATTAAAAGGTTTTATTTCAGACTTTTGCCACCGTAATTTTCCCATCCATTCTACTCTCCGGGTCCGATGAAATTATATTTGCGAACACTTTTTATATTCTTTTTATGCATCCCGGCGCTTGCTCAGAGCCCCGATCCCAATGCGATTCTGAAACGCATTCAGACCAGCAAGCAGGATACCAACCGCGTGCTCGCGTATATTGAGTACGGGCAGTATCTCGAAAACCAGAACCTCGATAGCGCCGCTAAATATTACCTGAAGGCGGATGCCCTCAGCGAACAATTGAACTATGATATCGGCCGGTTCAAGTTCCGATCGAACTACACCTATATTCTCAATTTGCAGGGAAAATTCGAGGAAGGGTTGAAATTGAACCGCGAGAGCCTTGAAATAGCGAAAAGGATGAAACACCAGGTGAATATTGGCAAGAGCTACGCCAATATCGCAGCCAGCTACACTTATATGGGCAATTTCACCGAAGCGATCAAATACTACCAGCAATCGGCCAGCCAGTTTGATAAATTGGGAATGAAGGAATTTCTGCCCCGGCTTTATATCAGTATCGGAACGGCTTTCGAGCATGCCAATCTTTTCAATAAGTCGGTGGTTTACAAGCAAAAAGCATTACAGCTCGCCCGGCCGATGAAGGACAGCCTGCAACTAACCGATATTCTGACCAATATCGGGGGTTGTTATTTCAACCTCAAAAAATACGATGAAGCCCTCGCCCATTTCAAAGAAGGACTGGTAGTTGCCGAAAAAATCCATTCCGATATCTTTATCACACAAGCTTACGCGGGACTTTGCCGCACCAATCGCCTGCTTAAAAATCTGGATGAAGCATGGATTTACGGGCAGAAAGGACTTGACCTCGCCCGTAAATCAGGAAATGTATTTCTGGAACTCGATTGCCTGAGAGCGCTGATGTTCCTCGCCGAGGATGCCAAAAAAATCGACCTGTCGGCCAAATACACCAAGGAAGCACTCACCATCGCGGAGGCCAATAATATGACCGACCATTTGGTGGAACTTTACGAAGATTACGCGACAGACCTCGCCCGCCAGAACAACTACAAAGGCGCATACGACTACCTGATGAAGTACTCGATCCTGAACGACTCCATTCAGGGAATCGATATTCAAAAACAATTGCAGGAGCTCGACACGAAGTACCTGACAGCACAGAAAGAGAACCAGATCGTAACGCTTGAAAAAGAGAAGCAAACACGCACCACGCTGATTTACGCCCTCATCGCCGGGCTTGTCGGATTGCTCATAATCGCAATATTGGTTTACAGGAACATTGCATTCCGCAGGCGCGTGGCCGAGCAGGAAGTACTGCAATTGCAGCAGGAAAAACAATTGGTAGCCACCAATTCTATTTTGAAAGGACAGGAAGAAGAACGCACCCGCGTAGCCCGCGACCTGCATGACGGTCTGGGCGGACTATTATCAGGCATCAAACTAACTCTGAACTCAGTGAAAGGAAATGTAATCCTGCCCGAAGAAAGCGCCATGACGTTTACAAGGGCTCTAACCCAATTGGACGGCGCAATCAGCGAAATGCGCCGCGTAGCCCATAGTATGATGCCCGAATCGCTTGTACGGTTCGGATTAATCGACGCGCTAAGCGACTTTTGCGAAGGCATCAGCGCCTCGGGCAGGTTGAAAGTACACATGCAGGCCTTCGGTTTCGACGATAAGCGCCTCGACTCACAGGTGGAAGTGGTCCTTTACCGGATCATCCAGGAGCTGCTCAACAACGTGCTCAAATACGCCGACGCCAGTGAAGCACAGGTACAACTTACCTGGGTCGAAAATCACGTGAGCGTAACTGTGGAGGACAATGGCAAAGGTTTTGACATTAAAAACCTCGAACAGAATAAAGGTGCCGGCCTTCGTAATGTGCAAGCCCGTGTGGATTACCTGAATGGTACGCTCGACATCCAGTCGAAACCGGGCGAAGGCACATCGGTACTGGTTGAAATTGTACTTTAATGACTGATATCAATGCCAGAAATGGCTTTAACCTAAATAAAAAAGAAATTATGAGTGTCAGAATCCTCATCGTGGATGATCATCCGCTGGTATTGGAAGGATTAAAATCGCTGCTCGCCGACTCGGAAGGGGTGCAGGTCGTCGGAACCGCGACCAACGCCATCGATGCCATCGCATTCCTGAAAAACAACGAAGTGGACATTGCATTTCTCGATATCAACCTGCCGGACATTAGCGGCATTGACCTTTGTAAAAAGGTAAAAGACCAGTTTCCGGAGGTAAAGACACTTGCATTGAGCACATTCAACGAGCGCGCCTACGTCTCGCGCATGATCCAGAACGGGGCATCGGGTTATCTGATCAAAAGCTCGGGGAAGGAGGATATCCTCGAAGCTGTCGCGCAGGTGCAGGCGGGCGGCTATTTTATGAATGTCCAGTTCGACCAGGTAACCCCCGCCACCGCACCTAAAACGGTGCCATTTCTAACCAGGCGCGAAAAAGAAGTGTTGCTACTGATTGCCGAAGGACTCACCAATCCACAAATCGCAGAGCAGCTGTTTATTAGCGTTACCACTGTGAACAGTCATCGGCAGAACCTTCTGATCAAATTTGAAGTTTCGAATACCGCTTCGCTGATCAAACTTGCCGCGGGGTTGGGGTTGATTTGAAAAGCCTTTTATTGCAAAGAAGCCCTGATCATCGTCATATGGTCAGGGCTTCTTTGGCTTAGTTAGTCGCCAAACTCCCGAACGGGAAAATGGCCGACGAAACATGCGCCCGGTTCATAATCTGACCGAGTTCTTTCGCCTTTTCGGGGAACTGCGGGGTCAGGTTGTTTTTTTCCTGCGGGTCTTTCGAAAGATCGTAGAGCTCTACCAGCGCGTCGGGATTGCCGGCTGCCTTTAAACGCACGGCCTTCCAGTTACCCTGCCGCACAGCTTGTCGGCCGCCCTGCTCGTGAAATTCCCAATAGAGGTAGTCATGTTTTTTCTGGGTAGGCTTGCCTTTCAATGCATCTGTGAATGAAATGCCGTCGATATTACGGGGTGCTGACGCATTAGCCAGCTCCGCAAAAGTGGGGAGTATGTCCCAGAATGCGCCGATGTAATCGCTTTTAGAACCGGGCTTGATAACAGCAGGCCAACGCGCGGCAAATGGCTCGCGGATGCCGCCTTCATACAAATCCCGTTTTACACCCCGAAACCCGGCGCCGCTGTTGAAAAAATTCGGATCGGCGCCGCCTTCGATATGCGGACCATTATCACTTGTGAAAATAATCAGCGTGTTTTTGTCAAGACCTTTCTCTTTCAACTTATTCACAACCTGCCCTACGTACAGATCCAGACGTGCCACCATCGCTGCAAAGGTAGCATGAGGGAATTCCTGCGACGCATATCCGCCACCGGTAGCACCCGGGCCATAGTCGGCCCCTTTGTATGGTTTTTCTTCAAATTTACCCTTATAATATCTGAACAGGCTATCATCCGGCACCATCAACTCCGCGTGTGGAAGTATATAAGGTAAAAACAAAAAGAAGGGCTGCTTGCCATCCTGAGCATCTACGAAGCTGAGCGCTTTTTTCTGGATCAGGTCAGGCGCGTATTCCTTATTATTGACCAGTCCTTTGTTTCCTTCCAGCAGGATTTTCTTGCTATTATCCCAAAGGTGCTCAGGATAGTAACGGTGTGCCAGGCTTTGGCAGTTGTAGCCATAAAAACGGTCGAAACCCTGCATATTCGGATCGCCTTCCGAGCCGACAGGCCCCAGGCCCCATTTCCCGAAAGCCGCCGTCACATATCCCGACTTTTTAAGAACTTCCGCAAGCGTTACAACAGAGTCGGCGATCGGTTGCTGTCCCTCGGGTTCAACACTTTTGTTCCCGCGTATATAAGTATGCCCTGTATGCTGGCCCGTCAGCAACGACGACCGCGAAGGCGCGCATACGGAGGTACCTGCGTAAAACTGGGTAAAAATCATCCCTTCCCTTGCGACACGGTCGATATTGGGTGTCTTGATAAGTTTTTGTCCATTGAAACCTACATCACCATAGCCAAGATCATCGGCCAGTATGAAAACGATATTCGGGCGCGCCGGTTTCGGCGACTGGGCTTGGGAATGGTGGCAAAAGAACGGTGTGGCAAGGAGGGAAACCAGAAAACGATACTTTTTCATTATAGAGTAGATTAATACACTTCAGAAAGACATTGCAACCCTTGGATTACTTGAATTCAACGTGGGTGACGCCTTTAAAATTGGGAAGAACAGCCTGTTTCGGCAATGGTAACCAGATTTGTAAATTGCGGTGTATCTTTGTTCCCGATACCCTACGACAGCCCGGACGACCGGCATGAATTGACAACCACCGAAAATTCCGGCAAGTCGAGCCTGGACTGTCTCTTAGGGTATCGGAAAGCAGATACGTACTGAATATTGCGAAGCAGAAGCTTGATATAATCTACTTGTTTGATAGACAAAGTAAGAATAAATACTTCGAACAAGCAAATGCTTCGGGAAACAATTTGTGTTTTTTTGACGGTTAATGTTCTCTGCTATTTGAGTAGCTTAACCGAATAGTGGTCAAACTTACTATCGTCGGTCAATAACCAAGAAGTCCTCCACCTGCGATTGCGCAATAAGTAACCGATCGAAGGGATCTTTGTGTATCAGGGGAAGCTCCTGATATGCACCCAAATGTGGGATTTTGATATCAACCAACTGCACTTCCGCCGGCACCAGGCGATCGATGGGGCTCGGGATTGTTAATTTCAATAAACCGGCTTTGATGGCGATTTCCCAAAGTGATCCAATGCTGAAAAAAAGCTCGTTTTGTTTATTTTCGATCAATTCTATTTGCGTTTGGCTCAGCCTTTCGTCATCAGTCAGAAACCAAAGAAGGATGTGAGTGTCAAGAAGTATTCTCATTCAAGTGCATTAAAATCCGTTAGTTCATCCGTAAAGTTGTCGGGAACGCGAGATATAATGCTTTTGCCTGAGCCTCTTTTCAATTCAAGTTTCGACGCATTCGGGGATTCCTGAAACAGGTGATAGGCCCATTCCAGCTTGTCTCTGAATTCTTTATCATGCAAGGCTTCCAATTGCTTTTTAAGCAATTCGTTTTCCCTTTTCAATGCGTCAAACTCTTTTTGAGAAATTACAGGAGTACCCATGGCTTGAATTACATGTTAAGTAAATTTAAGATAAGTACTCCTGAAATGCAATCCTTATTTACGAACGGTACGCCCTATCTCCCGAATGTTTTTACCCGTCTTTTGCTGCAAGTCGTCTCCCATATCGTCACGTGCCGCGTCGGCGATTTTTTCGAGTTCGGCTACGATTTCCGGGTTTTGTTCCAGTACATCGTAGCGCTCGCTTGGGTCGCGGGCGAGGTTGTAGAGCGCTTTCGGGAACTGATGATCCTCCGGCGCCGGACCCGGCTGACCGTTTTTGCCTGGCAATGAGCCTTCATAGGTGCGTCCCGGATGGGCGAAAACGAGCTTCCAATCGCCTTTACGGACAGCTTCGAGGCTGTTTTTACGATAATAGTAAAGGAAGCTTTCGCGCGGCGTCTGGCTTTCGTCCCCTTTGAGCAATGCGGTAAAATCGAGGCCGTCTATTTTCTCCTTCGGCAATTTTGCGCCGGTTAGCTTGGCAATGGTAGGCAGAATATCGAGCGTCGAGAGGAGTTTGTTGGAAACCCTGCCTGCGGGAATTACGCCCGGCCAGCGCATAATGCACGGCTCGCGTTGCCCGCCCTCGAAAGAGGTGCCTTTGCCTTCCCGGAAACCGCCCGCAGAACCAGCATGATCGCCATAGTTGAGCCAGGGGCCATTGTCGCTGGTGAAAATTACGAGAGTATTATTATCTAATCCCTGCGCTTTGAGCTCCTTCATGATCTCCCCTACCGACCAGTCGAGCTCCATCATCACATCCCCAAAAATACCTCGCTGACTTTTACCCCGGAACTTTGCCGAAGCAGCCAACGGCACGTGCGGTAGCGGATGTGGTACGTACAGGAAGAAAGGTTTGTTTTTGTTTCTTTTGATAAAGGAGATTGCCTTTTCGGTAATTACCGGCGTCAGTTCGCTGGCGTCTTCGAGGTTTTTAATCTCCTTCACCGGCTTGTTTCCGTCAATCCAGTGCAGTGGCGGATATTTCGCGCGTTCCTGCCATGGGTGCAGCGGCCACATGTCGTGCGAATAAGGCACACCATAATATTCGTCGAAGCCCTGCTGCAAAGGCAAAAACTCCTGATCGCTGCCCAAATGCCATTTACCGAAAATACCCGTCGCATACCCCTGCGCCTTCACGAGCTCGGCAATAGTTTCTTCTTTGGGATTGAGACCCACACCAGCATTGGGCCCGAACGCTCCTGAAATGCCCAGACGGTTGGGATAACAACCTGTAAGCAAAGCGGCACGGGACGCACTGCACACGGCCTGCGCGGCCATGAAGTTCGTGAAACGCGTCCCTTCTGTGGCCATTTTGTCGAGTTTGGGCGTTTTATAGCCCAATGCGCCATTGACAGACAGGTCGCCGTAACCGAGGTCGTCTATAAAAAAGAGAACGATGTTGGGTGTTTTCGCTGCCGGCTTTTCGGACTGGAAGGCCATCAAAAGGCACAGGCTCATTGATACCAGCAATAGAGAAAGTACTCTAAACATGTTTTTAAGGTGGTTTTAGGTAAAATGGCGCCAAGCTCTGGCTTGGCGTTAGTATTTGCAGGCCTCTGGCCGGAATTGCGTCTGCCAGCCGGAGGCTGAATAATAGTAGGCACCAAGCAGGAGCTTGGCACCATATTGCTCAAAAGTAATTACCAGTTCGGATTTTGTTGCAGGTTCGGATTCAAATCACGCTCTTTTTGCGGTATGGGCCAGAGATAATGTCTGCCCGCATCGAAAACCCGATCGGAGGATGCGGCTTGCACCGTAACCAGTTTACCCGTAGCATCCGGATAAGTGATGCCAAACACCGGCCCGTTCATCACCTGCTCGCCAATTTTCCAGCGGCGGATATCATACAACCGCTGACCTTCAAATGCCAGCTCCACTGTCCGCTCGCGGCGCACGATCTCCCGCAATGCCGCTTGCGTGGTAGCCGTTACCGAAGGTTGCTTCACGTCCGCACGGCCATTTCTAACCTGGTTAATCGCTGCCAATACAGTGGCATCGGTTTGACCCAATTCGATCTTCGCTTCGGCGTAAGTCAGCAATACTTCGGCGTAGCGCAACAAGATAATGTTGATACCGCTGTTCGTCGGGTTAGCGAAATCCTCGGTATTGATATACTTTTTAATATTAAAACCAGTCGTAGAGGCAATGTAGGTACTTCCGATCGCGTCCGCGGTGGTGCTCGTCGGGCGAGGCTGGAAAGTAATGCCGCTCGGCAATGCGTCGCCTTCAAGGAATACCGAGAATTTCAGACGAGGATCGCGATTGGCATAAGGCTTAGCCGGGTCATACCCACTCGAAGGATCGGTTATTTTCTTACCTTCGAGTGTTTCATAAGTATCCACCAAAGCCTTTGTCGGCACATAGGTACTCTGCGCATTCTTCTGGCTATATGGTGCGAGCAAGTTGAAGACGTTGTTTTGATACACGTCTTTCAAATACTGTTTATCCAAAAGCACTTCCTTGTTATTCTCCGCGGCATAACTGTATAGCTTTTCATAAGAATCATACAAACCATACACCCCGAGCTTGATCACCTGGTCGGCAGCATCGGCGGCCTTCTGGTAACGTCCCGCATACAGGTCCGCACGCGCGAGCAAGCCCAATGCGGCACCTTTGGTAAACCGACCTTTGTCGGCAGCGCCATAGGTAGTCGGCAGCAGCGCCGCAGCTTCGGTCAATTCTTTTTCTACAAAATTCCAGATTTCCTCCACCGGCGTGTTCACCAATGTGCGGCCCTCATCAATGCTGATCGAAGACGTCACCAGCGGCACCGGACCAAACAAACCGGCCAGTTTCAGATAGTGGTAGGCACGCAAGGCCTTCGCCTCGCCTTTCAGCTGATTGATCAATGCCGCATTGGTGCTCGGCACTTTATCGACATTTTCCAGAAAATAATTCACGCCACGAATGCCTCGGTAGACCCGTTTCCATTCGTCGTAAATCACCGAACTAGTCGCATCGTAACTCCCCGCTTCAATATACGCGGCCACGTTGAAGCTCTGGTTGGTATGCGCCAGATCGGTAATGCCATCTCAGGTGACGGCCGTGGTGCTGTCCAGGTCGGTATAAAGTGAGTTAACGGCTAGTTTGGCATCGTTTTCGGTTTTCCAGAATAAATCTTCGGAAAGACGGTCGTTAGGAACGGTTTCCAGCAGGCCGGAGTCACAGGAAGCAAGACCCAGCGTTAGCACGGCGATACCTGCGTAAATGGTATGTTTGAATGTATTTGTTTTCATAAAATCAATGCGGTCAGAATGAGAGGTTCAACCCAAATGTGTACAAGGCTGTCTGTGGGAAATACACCGCGCGGCCGGAGGGAACTTCGGGGTCGAGGTTCCATTCATTCAGTTTCGAGAACGTGAGCAAGTTCGTAGCCGATGTATAAACACGAATACGGCTCACGCGCAGTTTGCTCACGATTTCGCCCGGGATGTTATAGGCCAGCTGCACATTTTTGAGGCGCAAATAGGAGCCATCGATTACCAGACGATCGGAAGTAGCCACGTTGCGGAGGTCGAACTTCACCGGGCGCGGGAAGCGGGCACCCGTGTTTTCGGGTGTCCAGTAATCATTGGTATAAATCTCGTGGGTGAAACCTTCCTGGTTCCCCATTTCGGCCAATGCCCCCGCGAGACGCGCATCCACCTTCGCTGTGCCCTGGAAGAGAATACTCAGGTCGAAACCTTTGTAAGAGAAGTCGCCATTCAAACCGAATGTGTATTTCGGGAACGAGTTACCGATGGCCGTCATATCGTCGGCATTGATCTTCTTATCCCCGTTGCGATCGACATACTTCACGTCGCCGGGCTTGGTATTAGCCGCATAGGTGGCCTTATACTCGGTAATTTCCTGCTGGGTCTGGAACAAACCGTCGGTCTGGTAGCCCCATAGCGTGTTGATAGGCAACCCTTTGGCAATAATATAACGAGGGTCGATATCCGAACCGGTGATATACGGGCCGGTACCTTTCAGGTCCACCACTTTATTTTCATTAATACTCAAATTCCCGCCGAGCGTGTAACGGAAGCCGGAAGCATTGGCTGCACCACGGTAATTCAAACTGAACTCCCAACCTTTGTTTTCTACGGATCCTGCATTCTGCGGCGGCGCTTTCAAACCGATCGTCGCAGGGATATCGAGGTTCAGGAGAATGTCGTCGGTCAGCTTGCGGTAATAATCTGCGGTGAATGTCAACCGTTTGTGCAGGAATGTCGCGTCGATACCCAGGTCAAGTTGGGTGGTCGATTCCCAGCCCAGGTTGGTATTGGCCAGGGTCGTAGGGCGGTAGCCTTGCACGGGCGTACCTCCGAAGCTGTACCCGAGGGCGGTCAATGCGGAGTAGTAGCTGTACAAATCCACCGACTGGTTTCCGGTAATCCCCCACGAGCCGCGCAGTTTCAGGTCATTGACAGTCTTTTCCAATCCCTGCCAGAAATTCTCCTTCGAAATGCGCCATCCCGCCGAGAATGAAGGGAAAAAGCTGTATTGTTTGGGACCTGTGAATTTGGAAGAACCATCATAGCGGCCGTTCGCTTCAAAGAGGTATTTCTCTTTATAATCGTAATTCACACGACCAAAATAAGAGCGCAGGCCATACTCGGCATCATTACCTGCATTGCTTTTGGTACCATCGTTCGCACCCTGACCAATCGACCCGATATCATTGTTATAGAACCGCTCGCGATAGGCGGAAAGGAAAGTCTGCGTATTCCCGATTTGCGAGTAACCCACCAATGCCTTTAAGCCATGATTGCCAAAACTCTTTTCATAAGTCAGCAAGTTGTTGATCGTGTATTCCCGTAACGTATTGCGGACTTCGGTAAGCGAGTTGATCGCCACCGTTTTCGTGATGTTGGTGTTCTTATCGGTATTGGTATAGGCGTTGGTGTAGTTCTTCTGATTCGTGAATGTCCCCCGGCCTGCGATTTGCGTGGAGAATGTCAGCCCCTCCGCAATATCAAATTCCGCCTTGACATAACCCGCCAGGTAATCGGTCACCTGCCGCGACTGCCCGCCTATTTCATTGAACATCAATGGGTTGTTACCCTGCGTGCTCAATCCGTACGTCCCATCCGCATATTTAGGTACCGCCCACAATGTACCTTGGAAGAAGTTGTTCAACGGCTGCGGGTTGTTACCCGTGTTGTTCACGGTCGGGTTCAATGCGCGGGCGTAACGGTAGTTGATGTCTCCGCTCACGCGTAAACGTTTCGAAACCGTGTAATCGGTATTGAGGCGGAACTCTCCTATTTTATTGGAATAACCCGCAATGACACCCTGCTGGTCCTGGAAACGGGCGCTCAAGCGTGTACGGATCACATCCGTGCCGCCCGCTACCGAAATGGTATGGTTCTGCTGGGGAGCCGAGCGGAGCATGGTTTCAAACCAGGTGTTGGGCATCGGGTACTTCTCACGGTCGGTCGCATTTACATATGCCTGGATCGACTCCTCCGTAAAACGCGCCGGCACCGGCAGGCCCGCATTCGTGTAGGCGGCTACCTGCTCGCGCATGTAAGCCTCGATCCCCATCATTTTGGGCACATTATTCGACTTCTGAATGGCGTAGTAACCATTGTAATCCACTTGCACTTTGCCTCCTTTGGCACGTTTGGTGGTAACGAGGATAACCCCGTTTGTCGCGCGGGAGCCGTAAATGGCGGTTGAGGAAGCATCTTTCAAAACCGAAACCGACTCGATATCGTCCGGGTTAATATCGCTCAAACGCTGCTCAATACCATCCACGATCACGAGCGCATCGTTTTTACCCAAATCATACCCGCTGGTGCTGCTGCCATTGATATTAAAAGTAGTAATACCCCGAACGCGGATGTTGGTATTCGACTTACCCGGCGAACCGCCCTGGTCGAGCACGGTTACGCCCGGCATAAGGCCCTGCATCGACTGCTGGATATTCGATACCGGCCGTTTGGTAATGGCTTCGCCACTGATCTGCGACACGGAATTGGTCATGCTGTTGCGCTTTTGCGTACCGTAACCGACCACCACCACTTCTTCCAGCTGCTTTGTATCCGCAGCCAGTTTGATATCGATCGTGGCCCGGCCATTCACAGGCACTTCCTGGGTAACGTACCCGATTCCGGAGAAAACGAGGGTGCCATTCGATGGCGCATTGATCTCGAACTTGCCATCGGCGTCGGTCGATGTGCCGGTAAGCGTGTTTTTAACCACAATGTTGACGCCTGGCAGCGAACCGTTGTCGGTTGCGGACGTCACGGTGCCCTTCACGGTGACGTTCTGGGCTAAGGCGCTGAGGCCGAAGAGCGACAAGGCCACAAGTAACCGGCCTCTGTTCAAAAGAGCATTTCTGGATAGATTTTGGAACATAGTAATTAGTAAAAATGGGGCTGGATTCTGGTAATCAGGAGATTCAACTACGTCGAGATTCTTGACAGCCGACCGCCGATTGCTACTGGCCTTCGGCTGACAATGGACGATAAGCCATAAACCTGTTTTTTGAAACAGAGCTGTCGGTCCGTCGGGCTGGCGCGAATCGCCGGTAAGTAAAAGAAGAACGTTTAAACAAAACTGTTGCCGGTTAACAACAACAGCAGAATGGGGATGATCGGAAAAGGTTCATGCGGCAGTTTGGGTTGGTGGTTATCAGTGGGTGGTCAATAAACTATAAATCCTATTAAATTGATAGGCAAAGTAAAATACAGAAATTTCAACAAGCAACCGGAGTTTAGTTATTCTTAACAAATAAACCCAGTTTTAACATATACTTATATTTTTCGTATAAAAAATCCAAATAAAGGTCTATCATCTGCCGTAGATCGTGTGCAGATATTGCTTTTGAAGCGTTGAAAAGTATAGCACACCTCCGATAAGTACTGCCCAAATTAAGAACAACAGCGTGGGATGCGGGAAATAATGGTAGGCTGTGACAAAAATCAATGCACCGCGCGCGAACTCGAGGTAGAATACCCAACGACGCTGTTCGAGGATGGCACCGCAGTTGATGAGCGTCACAAATATCACCAGCGCGACCATTACTTGCAGGAATGTTTCTTCCTGATGCTCGAAAAGGAGCAGGAAGAACAGCGTGATGGCCGTCACCGTAAATTGTACCAGCACGTACCGCCGGAACTTCTGCGAGCGTACCCGCACTTTGTTTTTGGATAAAAACCGTCTTTCCACGATCCGTCGCACGGCCGGGTCGAAGTCCTCGGGACTGCCGAAAATAACTTTCAGTTTTGCCCGAATGCCCTTTTGCTGCTGCGCCGAGTACCAGATCTCCACCAGGAAATGGAAATGCTGCCAGAGGAAACTGTAACTGTCGAGCTGCTTGGTAAGACCGAAAACGGGCTGCTCCCTTTCCTCGGCGAATGTGCCGAAAAGCTTGTCCCAGATGATAAACATATCCCCGAAATTCTTGTCGAGGTAAGCCTCGTTGCTCGCATGATGCACACGGTGGTGCGAAGGCGTTACCAATATATATTCGAGAATGCCCAGCTTACCGATCACCTGCGTATGCGTGAAAAACGGATAGAGACCGTGCACGATGAGCATCGTCGTGATCATCGGGGCCGGGAAGCCGATCAGCGGCAACACCGACCAGAAAGCCGTCCTTACCGCCGCCTGGAAGATCGTGATGCGCGTTCCGGCTGTGTAGTTGAATTCTTCGCTCGTATGGTGCACCACATGAAATCCCCAGAAGAGGTTGATTTTATGTCCGGCACGATGGTACCAATACCATATAAAGTCGGTCGCGAGCAGCAATGCGATCCACACCAGTAGCGTCGGCCGGATCTCGAACAGCCCGTAATTTTTTTGGAGATAGTCGTAAAAAAAGAAGAACGATCCGGCCGTAAACATATCGATCAGCCGCTCGGCCACCCCCACATTCATATTGGCGATAGAGCTGTTGAAATTGAACAATTGCCGTCCCAGGCGCTTTGAAACCCAGTATTCTAGCCCAATCAGCAAGAGGAACAATGGAACGGCCAATGCCATGTAGTTCAGCGCCATAACCGATTCTTTTACTATATTTAATTAATAGATTATATATACAAATATTAAATGCGGGATTGTATTTGCCAAAAATTTGAGGGAAAACCATTAAATAAAATCTAAAACCCTTTTATTCGTGATTTTACAGCGCAGGTATATCAGCTTGCGGGACTAACCACTGATACCAAACCTCCCTTTTCCGGATGGAAAAAGAAAATACCTACTACGGCGTGAAAGAAATCGCCCGCCGTGCCAACGTCTCCATCGCGACGGTCGACCGCGTATTGCACAACCGCTCCGGCGTTTCGGAAAAGACCAAGAGGAAGATCAACGACATCATCAAGGAGCTGGATTACCAGCCAAATATCCTCGCCAGCCGCCTCGCTTCGAAGAAAATCATTTCGCTGGCCGTGCTCATTCCGCGCGTTTCGGAGGAAACCGATTTCTGGGAAGCGCCCATGAAAGGCATTTCCCGCGCTGATTCCGAAATCAAAAAGTACGGCGTGCAGGTTACCACGTTTTACTTCGACCTGAACGATCCCGCGACATTCAACGAACAGGCCGCAGCTATTCTCGACGGTCATTTCAAGGGCGTATTACTGGCCCCATCGTTCATTGAGGAATCCCGAAAGTTCGTCCGTGCGTGCCGGGAGAAAAAAGTGCCGTTTGTGTTCATCGACTCCGACGTGCCCGACGAGGATAACCTTTGTTACATCGGCCCGCATTTGTTCCAGAGCGGCTATGTAGGCGCTAAACTTTCGACTTACCGACTGAAAGAAAAGCACAAAGTAGCTGTGGTGAATATTTCCAAGGAGACCGATAGCTATAATTATCTGCAAATCGAAGAGGGTTTCCGCAGCTATTTCAAGGACCGCAACCTGCCCATCGAGATCGTCCGGATCGATATTAAGGATACCGACAGCCTGTCCGTCACCCGTGACCTCACGCGCGCATTGCATGAGCATGACGACATTGAAGCCATTTTCGTGACCAATTCCCGCGTTTTCTCCGTCGCCGCATTCCTGGAAAAGAACAAGCGTTCCGACATTTCGCTGATTGGTTATGACTATTTAAAAGAAAACATCGACTACCTGAACAAGGAGCTCATCGATTTCCTCATCTGCCACAAACCCGAAGAGCAAGGTTACCGGGGCCTCATGGCGCTTTACCAGACGCTCGTGCTCGGCGCGCCGGTGGAAAAGACGCATTTCATGCCGATCGATATTGTAACGAAGGAGAATCAGGCATTTTATCAGAACTAATGGTGCGAATAGTCCGTGCGAAGGTGGACCTTCGCACGGACTATTCGCAGGCCTCCGGCCGGTCAATATCGCGAAAAAGATATAGCATTTCAGCGGTCCCGTACAGCAAAAACGATATTGCATGCCCGACCGGCCGGAGGCCTGCAAACCGTGGGTAGAAATCTTCAGATTTGCACCAGCGTCCTCGGCACAATAAATGTTGCATTGACACCCAACAGCAACATTTAATGACCAGAATTAGCATCCGAACAAAATTTCCTGTAAACAATATCGCCGATTACTTGTAAATTAAAATATGTGTGTATATTTACGGGTACGTACCCGAAATTCAAAACGGGCTGGCTATTCCTGAACTCTTTTCCCTTTGTTTTATGCATTCGCTTAACAGACGAAAGTTTATTTTTCAATCGGCAACTGCCGGTATCGGTCTGGGCTTAATGAATCCATTACCTGCATTGGCGCGGCCTGCATGGGCCAGCGCCGCTGATGGTAAGCGAGTCGGAATTATCGGGCTCGACACCTCGCACGCCATCGCATTCGCGAAAGCGCTGAATGCCGAACAGCCTAATGCGGTTTATGATGGCTATAAAGTGGTGGCCGCTTATCCTTACGGCAGTAAGGACATCGAATCGAGTGTAAAACGCATTCCCGGTTACATCGAAGAAGTGAAGAAAATGGGCGTCGAGATCGTCGGTTCGATCAAGGAGTTGCTCGGCAAAACGGATGTCATATTGCTTGAAACCAATGACGGCCGTCTGCATTTGGAACAGGCGCTGGAAGTTTTCAAGGCAGGTAAAAAAATGTTTATCGACAAGCCTGTCGCCGCTTCGTTGTCGGACACTTTGAAAATTTACGAGGTATCTAAAAAGTATAATATTCCCATTTTTACGGCATCATCGCTACGCTACATTAAAGGTATCGAGAGCATCGATAAGAAAAAGGTACTGGGCGCGGACACGTATAGTCCGGCCGTTCTGGAAAAAACACACCCGGACTTCTTTTGGTACGGTATCCATGGTGTAGAGACGCTTTACACCGTCATGGGCACCGGCTGCAAGAGCGTGACACGCGTGAGCACGCCTAACACGGACATCGTGGTAGGCATTTGGGCCGACGGCCGCACAGGCACGTTCCGCGGCACGCGCACGGGCAAGCACGATTACGGCGGCACTGTCTTCACCGAGGATGGCAACAAAGTTTTAGGCCCGTACGGCGGTTACGAGCCACTTCTGGTCGATATTATCAGGTATTTCAAAACCGGCGAGGTACCAGTGACACCCGAAGAAACCATTGAAATATTCACCTTCATGGAGGCCGCCGATGAAAGCAAACGCCAGGGCGGCAAGAGCGTGACGCTGGAAAGCGTGCTCGCCAAAGCCAGTAAGAAATAAGCTCCCAAATCAACCCTTAATCCATTGTCTCATGAAAGCATTCAGCTCCCGATTGTCGCGAAGAACGTTTCTTAAACAGAATTCACTGGCGGGGCTGGGTGTGGCCCTCACTTCCTCATCCGTACCCGCCCTGCCGGTCATGGGCTCGAAGTCGGCGCAGGTGCCGGCGATATTGGGAGGGCCGTCGGCCTGGGCGGAGGATAAATGGCCGGTATGGCCGCAATGGAACCCTGCTACGGACGAAAAACAGCTCCTGGAAGTGGTCAGGAGCGGGATTTGGTCGCGGGCAAATGTGGTAACGCAGTTTGAGAAGGAATGGGCGGCGGCTTTGGGTGTTAAAAGATGCCTGGCTGTCGTAAACGGCACCAATGCGCTGGTAACCGCCATTCATCAGTTGGGTATCGGGGCTGGCGACGAGGTGCTGGTACCGCCTTACACATTTATTGCGTCGGTCTCTTCGATCCTTTCCAATGGCGCAATGCCGGTTTTCGTGGACATCGACGCCGAAACATTCCAGATCGACCCGACGAAGATTGAAGCCAAAATCACGTCCCGTACCAAGGCTATCATGGCCGTGCACATCCTCGGCCTGCCCGTGGATATGGACCGCATTATGGCGATCGCCAAAAAGCACAAACTACTCGTGATCGAGGATGCCTGCCAGGCACATTTGGCCGAATATGATCAAAAGAAAGTCGGTACCATTGGCGACGCAGGTTGTTTCAGCTTTCAAAATTCCAAGAACCTGCCTATCGGCGAGGGCGGGGCGATTGTAAGCAATGACGACCATTTCATCGACCTTTGTTTCTCCTATACCAATTTCGGGAACCCCTACGGAACCGCTGTCGGCGCGGTGAGTACCGGAAGCGTCATACAGGGTACCAAGCTTCGTTTTTCGGAATACCAGGCGGCGATAGGTATTGCTCAGATGAAACGCCTTGATGCGCAAACCACCACACGCAACGAAAACGCCGCTTACCTGAAATCGCTGATCAAGGATATTCCGGGCATTGTACCTTATAAATTGTACGACAAAGTCACCCGGGGCGCATTTCACCTGTTCCCTTTCCGTTATCAAAAGGATGGTTTCAAGGGACTTCCGCGGGAAGCTTTTCTCAAAGCGCTGAAAGCAGAAGGTGTTCCGTGTTCGAGCGGATATGCCACTTTAAATACTCAACCATATCTGAAAGACACGTTTGATTCGGTGAACTATCGAAGAATGTATCCGAAGGAAATGCTGGATATCAACAAATACAATGAGCAGAACAAATGTCCGGTCAACGACAAGGTTTGCAATGAGGAGGCCGTTTGGTTTACCCAAAATATGCTGCTTGGCACGAAGGATGACATGAAAGCGATCGCTTCGGCCATCGAAAAGATTCACCACAATGTCGATAAGATCAAAACACTCGGACAAAAATGAGGATAGTCGCCGTATTGTCTCTACTTCTATGGCCCTTTCTCCCCGCCGCAGCGCAGGGGTGGAAAGCGGGCGTAGCCAGGGTTGCGATTACGCCGACTGAGCCCATGTGGATGGCCGGCTTCGCGGCGCGCACGCACGCGTCCGAGGGCAAGCTGCACGATATTTGGGCAAAAGCTTTGGCTATTCAGGATGCGAATGGTAAGCAGGCGGTGCTCATCACTACGGATCTGCTGGGTTTCCCAAAGGCAATGTCCGATGAGATCAGGGCGAAAATCAACGACCGCTATAAACTCACCAAAGCGCAGATTATCCTCAACAGTTCGCACACGCATTCCGGGCCGGTGCTCGGGACCGCGCTGTCGGATATTTATCCTATCAATGAAAATGACCAAAAGAAGATAGATCAATACTCGGCCAAACTCATCGGGCAGATCGTAACCCTGACCGGAGATGCATTGAAAGCATTGCAACCCGCCACGATCGAAACCCGCAATGGCGTGACGCGCTTCCAGGTGAACCGCCGGAACAACGATGCGGCCACCTTGGAAAGGTTGACCGAAATCACCGGCCCTGGCGATCCGGCCGTGCCGGTGCTGAAAGTAAAGGATGCGAAAGGTAAAATCATCGCCATTGCATTCGGGTATGCCTGCCATCCTACTGTGCTGGATGGTTACCAATGGTCGGGCGACTACCCCGGCTGGGCACAGATCGAGCTGGAAAAGCTGTACCCCGGCGCCACCGCATTGTTTTTCCAGGGTGCGGGAGCGGACCAGAATCCGTTGCCGCGGCACACCGTACCGCTCGCGATTCAATATGGCAAAACGCTCGCAGCGGCTGTGGAGCGGGTTTTGAGTGAAGAAATGAAGCCATTGACACCGCAGCTTTCGACGGCCTATAATGAGGTAACGCTGGCATTAACCACCGCCCCCACCCGGGAGCAGCTATCGACTATGGCCGAAAAGGCAACCGGTTTCCAGCAAAGATGGGCTAAACGGATGATCGCACAGATCGACGAGAAGAAACCGTTCCAGACTTCCTACCCTTTTCCATTACAGGTATGGAAACTCGGCGACCAGTCCATAATGACACTTGGCGGTGAACTCGTAGTGGATTATGCGATTAATTTGAAGAAAATATTCGGCCAGGACACGTTCGTGATGGGCTATTCCAATGATGTAATGACCTACATTCCCAGCACAACCATCCTGCGCGAGGGCGGGTACGAGGGCGAGGTGGCGGCCATTGTGTACGGCCTTCCTGCCACCTGGGCATCAGACGTCGAAATTGAAATTTTGAATGGAATGGTGCAACTGGCAAAACAAGCCGGTGTCGTCAAACCGGAATCGAAGGTTATTAAAAATTAGTGTTTACCAAAGTGTACCTCTACCCGTGAACAGTATCGATTATTCCATAGCCTTCGAGCCGCTGACCGACCCGAAACCATTGATCGCCAAACATTATTACTCCGGTTTCTCGCGCGCGCACGACACGTACAATGCGCTCTCGACTGCCAGCGACGGGAAGATTTACTACCTGCTGTCATCGGATAACCATGAAATCGGTGGGCAGATGTTTGTATACGACCCGGCCAGCGAAAGCATTACCCACCTCGGAGACCTGACTGAAATTTGTGGTGAAAAGGATTTGAAAGCTATTCCACAGGGCAAAAGCCACGTACGTTTTTACGAAAGAAATGGGAAGCTCTATTTCTCCACGCACGTAGGTTACTACCAGCTCATAGATGGTATGGATCGGCTACCCCAACAAGCGCCCGAAGGTTACGCATTATATCCGGGCGGGCATTTTCTTTCCTATGACCTGCAAACCGGCGCATTTGAAGACCTCGCTACGGTTCCGAACGGCGAAGGAATGGTATCCATGACGATGGACCGCGACCGGGGACATCTGTATGGCATTACCTGGCCTTACGGCAATTTTATCCATTATGATACTGAGCAAAAAGTACTGAAAAACCTCGGTCCCATTTCGCACAAGGGCGAAGCGGGCACGCCTGGCACCGATTTCCGTTCGCTTTGCCGGTCGCTGTTTGTAGATGCCGAGCTGGGCGATGTTTATTTCTCAACCGCTGACGGGGATATTTTGACCTACAATCCTGAAACCCAGATCCTGCATAAACTCGAAAACGTGGACCTCCGTCTGGACTATTTCGGCAAATACGACCCGACGCGTCCCGGCAGCATGTGCTACAACTGGCGGAAGATATTCTGGCATCCCAAAGAGCAGGTAGCTTACGGCGTGCATGGCAACTCGGGTTATCTCTTCCGTTTTGATCCTCGCACGGAAAAAATTGAACTGGTGGAGCGCATTACTTCCGAACCTTCACGCAAAAGCGGTATGTTCGATCAGTTCAGCTATGGTTACCTCGGTTTTCAGCTCGGGCCGGACGGCAAAACGATCTATTACCTCACCGGCGGACCGATTTATCAGGACGGCAGACGCGTGAAAGGCGAGGATCAAATCGCCAAAGGTGCCGCGCGCGGATTGGAAAATCTGCATTTAATTACCTATCATTTACCTACCCATACTTATAAAGACCACGGGGCGATCTTTTACGAAGACGGCGAGCGGCCTACCTATGTGAACTCCATCGCCGTGGGCGCCGACGGTACTGTTTACACACTGGCCCGCTTCGAGCATGAGGGCAAGATTATCCAGGACCTCGTCAGGATTCCGAACCCGTTTCAATACTAAACCAGATATTAACTTTTTTTCTCAATGGAAAATCTTAACTCAAATAGTCGCGATAACGACCGTCGTGACTTTATTAAAAAATCACTGGCCGGAAGCGCATTACTCACTTTCGGCGGGGTATTACCCGGTTTCAGTCCGAAAAGCTATGCCAAAATCATCGGCGCGAATGAAAAAGTACGCGTGGGCATGATGGGCGTGAACAGCCGCGGGCTCGCATTGGCGACCAACTATGCATTGCAACCGAATTGCGAAGTGGTGTCCATTTCCGACGTCGATACCCGTGCAGCCGAGAAATGCATCGGTATTGTAAATGATACTCAAAAGTCTAAACCCGCCAATATCCCCGACTTCCGCAAGGCGCTTGAAAACAAGGATATGGATGCGCTCGTAGTGGCCGCACCGGATCACTGGCATGCGCCGGCGGCTATTCTGGCTTCCAAAGCAGGTAAGCATGTGTATCTCGAAAAACCTTGCAGCCATAACCCGCACGAGGGTGAACTGCTGGTAGCCGTCGCGAAAAAATACAAGAACGTGATTCAAATGGGCAACCAGCGCCGCTCCTGGCCGAATGTGGCGGCGGGTATTAAAGAGGTGCATGACGCCGTAATCGGCCGGGCGTATTTTGCCAAAGGCTGGTATACCAACAACCGCGCTTCCATTGGAATAGGTAAAGAAACGGCCGTCCCTTCCTGGCTGGATTACGAACTATGGCAAGGCCCCGCGCCGCGCCGGGCATTTAAGGACAACGTCGTGCATTACAACTGGCATTGGTTCTGGAACTGGGGCACCGGCGAGGCACTCAACAACGGCACTCACATGCTCGACCTCATGCGCTGGGGCCTGCAGGTGGATTTCCCCACACGCGTGACTTCTTCCGGCGGCCGATTCCGGTATAAAGACGACTGGGAAACACCCGATACGCAGGTGATCAACCTCGAATTTGCGAACAATACCGGTATGACCTGGGAGGGTCGCAGCTGCAATGGCCGCACGATCGAAGGCAGCTCTGTGGGCGTGGTGTTTTATGGTGAAAAAGGCTCGTTACAAATCGGGGAGGGTAATAACTACAAGATTTACGACCTGGACAACAAGCTGGTGAAGGAGGTAAAAAACGACCTCGTGATCGACCCGCGTAATAAGATGAACCCGTCGCAAAGCCTCGATGCATTTCACATTCAGAATTTCTTTGACGGTATCAAGAAAGGTACTCCGCTGGCAGCTGAGATTGTGGGCGGGCATCAAAGCACGTTGTTGGCGCAGTTGGGAAATATTGCGATTCGCTCCGGCGAGACGTTGAATATCGATCCAAGCAACGGGCATATCAAAGGCAGCAAAGCGGCAGAGAAATTCTGGAAACGGGAGTATCAAAAAGGCTGGGAACCGACGGTTTAAATGGAACAATTACCGGCCTCCCCGTCGACTCAAGTCGACGGAAATAAATTAATTACCGTCGACTTTAGCCGACGGTAAAAGACTAGAAGATCAAGTACCGTTGGCTTAACCCGCGGAAAATACCAGCCAAGGCAAACCTATTTCCTAACCCAGGGTTTCAACCCTGGGTCTTAGCCAAACCCAAAAAGCTCAATGAAAAGCGAAGCGATTGCTATCAAAGTAGAAAACCTGACGAAGCGGGAAACGACGATATCCATCTTCCTGATCGGCCTGATGTTCTTTATTTTCGGTTTTGTGTCGTGGGTCAATTCCATATTGATCCCCTATTTCAAAATCGCCTGTGAACTGACGAGCTTTCAGGCGTACCTCGTTGCATTTGCATTTTACATTGCCTACTTCGTGATGTCGGTGCCTTCGTCGTATTTATTGAAGGCTGTGGGTTTCAAAAAGGGCATGATGATCGGTTTCTGGGCGATGGCCTTGGGCGCATTCATTTTCGTACCTGCGGCGATGTCGCGGACTTACGAGATATTCCTGATAGGTCTTTTCACGATCGGAATCGGCCTTGCGATCCTCCAAACGGCCGCCAATCCTTACATTACCATCCTCGGTGCCAAGGAACGCGCTGCGCAGCGGATCAGTATGATGGGTATTTGCAACAAAGCCGCCGGCATTCTCTCGCCGATCGTCTTTGCGGCTGTGATATTGAAACCCACCGACACCGATCTTTTCGCCCAGCTCGGCACCATGAGCGACGCCGAACGCGGCGCTGCATTGGACGAGCTGATCCGCCGGGTGATCAATCCTTACATTGGCTTGGGCACATTCCTCTTTGCATTAGGCTATTTAGTATTCAAATCCCCATTGCCCGAAATCGATACCGAGCATGAAAGCCAGGAAATAGCCTCAGCCAATGCAGGTAAGAAAAGCATTTTCGACTTCCCCCACCTGATCCTGGGCGCGCTGGCGATCTTCCTGCACGTAGGCACGCAGGTAATCGCGATTGATACCATTATTGGTTATGCCAATTCAATGGGTATTGACCTTTTGGAAGCGAAAGTATTCCCTTCTTACACACTTTTCTGCACCATTTGCGGCTATTTGATTGGGATTACAGTTATTCCAAAATTCATCAGCCAGGTAAATGCGCTGCGGATCTGCACGATTTTAGGGACCATTTTTACATTGCTCATCATCTTCACGCATGGCCAAGTGACGTTCCTCGGACATACTACCGACATTTCTATCTGGTTTGTCGTATTGCTCGGCCTCGCCAACTCCCTCGTGTGGGCAGGCATATGGCCGCTTGCGCTGGATGATCTGGGGAGGTTTACCAAACTCGGTGCGTCGGTAATGATCATGGGGCTGTGCGGAAATGCCATTATGCCACTTTTTTATGGGCATTTCGCCGATGTGGTGAATGTTAGGGAGGCATATTGGGTGCTGCTCCCGTGTTATTTGTATCTGGTTTTTTATGCAGTAAAAGGGCACAAATTGCGCAAATGGGGCTTTTAAAAACGGGACCACCAAAAATGCCCGCCATTAATTTTATTACGGTGCGCTGCACCTAACTACCAATTATTGACTATCAACCATCTACAAATCTTTCGGTGCTCTGCACCTTGACGTTAAGGTGCAGAGCACCGAAAGATTTGTAGACGCAGTGCACGGCAGTATGTATAGGTGCAGCGCACCGAAAGATTTGTAGAATACGAATGAAATTAAAAATCATAAACGGAACCATTATCACCCCCTACCGCTACATCCGTAACGGGACGGTTTTGGTTGAAAACGGCGTGATTGTGGGCATTGAAACGGGGGATGTGGGTTTTCCCGATTCCGAGGTGATCGACGCGGAAGGCCATTACGTCGCCCCAGGTTTTATCGACCTGCATATCCACGGTGGTGGCGGGCATGATTTCATGGACGGGAGTGTGGAGGCATTTTTGAAAATTGCCGAAACACATGCCCAATATGGCACCACCGCGATGGTACCCACCACATTAACGGCCGAGAAAGAGGATTTGCTCGAAACGCTGGATTTCTATGAAAAGGCCAATGCAGCCAATGCAAATGGCGCGCAATTCCTTGGAATGCATTTGGAGGGTCCTTATTTCGCATTAAATCAGCGGGGTGCGCAGGACCCTCGGTACATCCGCAATCCCGATCCTGCCGAGTATGAGGCAATTTTGGCATACTCCAATTCCATCACCCGTTGGAGCGCCGCGCCGGAGCTGCCGGGGGCCATTGACTTTGGGAAAAGATTAAAACAAAAAGGCATTCTGGCCGCGGTGGCGCATACGGATGCTATTTATGAAGATGTGTTGGAAGCGTTTGAAAACGGCTACACGCTCGCGACGCACCTGTATTCGGCCATGTCGGGCGTGACGCGCAGGAATGCATTCCGGTATGCGGGCACGATCGAGAGCGCCTTTTTGCTCGATATGGATGTGGAAATCATCGCCGATGGCGTGCATTTGCCTGCGCCGCTGTTGAAACTGATTTATAAAATCAAAGGTCCCGACCGCATTGCATTGATCACCGACGCCATGCGGGCTGCCGGCATGCCGGAAGGCGAAAGTACGCTTGGCTCGCTCAAAAACGGGTTGAAAGTGATCGTCGAGGATGGCGTGGCGAAGCTGCCCGACCGTACTTCCTTTGCCGGAAGCGTCTCCACGGCCGACCGCCTCGTGCGTACCATGGTGAATATGGCCGATGTGTCGCTGCTCGACGCCGTGCGCATGGCGAGCGCCACGCCCGCCCGCATTATGGGCGTACACGACCGCAAGGGCACATTAGTAGCGGGCAAGGATGCCGATATCGTGATTTTCGATGCGGATATCCGCATTCAAAGAACCATTATCAAGGGAAAAACCATCTACCTAAACGCGATACCCCAAATTTAACTAACACAAAAAATGAAAGTCGACCAACTGGAAATCAACATCTCCGAAACCCGCCAGCAAATGGGCGAAGCTGCGGCCAAAGCTGTGGCGGACAAGATCCGGGAGATTCAGGATACTCAAGAATTTGTAAATATCATCTTCGCTTCGGCGCCTTCGCAGAACGAGTTTCTGGCGACTTTGAAAGAAGAGCCGGGCATTCAATGGGAGAAAATCAATGCGTTTCACATGGACGAGTACATTGGCATCGCCGCCGACGCGCCGCAAAATTTCGGGTATTTCCTAAAAGTACGGCTGTTCGATCATGTGCCAGTACATTCGGTTTCCTATCTCGACGGTAACGCTACCGATCCACAGCAGGAATGCGACCGGTATGCGAAACTGCTCCGCGAGAACCCGATCGACATTGTGTGCCTCGGCATCGGCGAGAATGGACATTTGGCATTCAACGACCCGCATGTGGCGTTTTTCGATGATCCACTGGAAGTGAAAGTCGTGGAACTCGACGACGCCTGCCGCCAGCAGCAGGTGAACGATGAATGCTTCGATACCTTCGGCGAAGTGCCGCAAACCGCATTGACCCTTACCATTCCGACATTGATGAAGGCCAAATATGCCTTCTGCATCGTCCCCGGCGAGAAAAAAGCCCAGGCCATTTACCACACCGTGGCCGAAGACATCCAGGAAGCCTACCCGTCGACCATCCTCCGCAAGCATCCGCACGCGATCTTGTTCATCGACCAGGCGAGTTCAGGGAAGCTCAAAGAAATTTCGTCATACTCGCAGGCATAGTTCCGCACCGGAGCTATCTTGCAATGTATTACCTCAACCCATTCAAATGAGAAAAGAACTCTTGACAATCGCTTTATTGAGCGCAATGGTATTCAATCAGGGATGTAATTCGAAGAAAGAGGAAGCAAAGAGTGAGGAGAAGAAGCCGCTGAGCCTGATCGTGGTGGAGCCCGGCCACTTCCATGCCGCGCTGGTTCAGAAATCGATGTACGACGATGTGGATTCGGTCGTGCACGTGTACGCGTCCGAGGGCCCGGATGTGAAGGCTTACCTCGACAAGGTGGAGAAGTACAACACTCGCGCTGAGAACCCGACGCATTGGAAAGAGGAGGTTTACACCGGTCCCGATTTCCTTGAAAAAATGCTTTCCGAAAAGAAAGGTAACGTAGTGGTACTAGCCGGTAACAACCAGAAAAAGACCGATTTCATCAAAAAATCTGTCGACGCAGGCCTGAACGTCCTCGCCGACAAACCGATGGCAATCGACGCGGCGGGCTTCGACAAGCTGAAAGAAGCATTCGCGAGCGCCGACAAAAACAAGGTGTTGCTCTACGACATCATGACCGAGCGTTACGAGATCACCAACACCCTGCAACGCGAACTCGCATTGCTGCCCGAGATCTTCGGCGAACTGCAAAAAGGCACGCCCGAGAACCCCGCGGTATCCAAAGAAAGTGTGCACCACTTCTTCAAATACATCTCCGGCGAGCCGCTCGTACGCCCTACCTGGTTCTTCGACGTAAACCAGCAAGGCGAAGGCATGGTAGACGTGACTACCCACCTCGTGGACCTCGTGCAATGGAGCTGCTTCCCGAATGTATCCCTCGATTATCAAAAGGACATCCAACTCCTCTCGACCAAGCGCACCGCTACCCAGCTCACGCCCTCGCAGTTCAAGCTCGTCACCAAAAGCGAAACTTATCCAGACTTCCTCAAAAAGGATATTAAGGACACTTTGCTGAATGTATATTCCAATGGCGAACTGAACTACACCCTGAAAGGCGTACACGCGAAAGTATCCGTGATCTGGAACTTCCAGGCCCCCGAAGGCACCGGCGACACGCATTACTCGATCATGAAAGGCTCGAAAGCCAACCTGATCGTGCGCCAGGGCAAGGAGCAGAAGTACAAGCCGGTACTTTACATCGAAACTACCGATAAGAGCAAGGCTTACGAAGATGCGGTGGCAGCTGCATTCAAGACCGTGCAGGACAAGTTTCCCGGCGTGGAGTTGAAAAAGATTGCTGCGGGTTGGGAAGTTGTGATTCCTGCTAAGTACGACACGGGTCACGAGTCGCACTTCGCGCAGGTGGCCAATGCTTATATGGGCTATCTCAAAGCAGGCAAGCTGCCGGAATGGGAAGTGCCGAATATGATTGCTAAGTATTGGCTGACGACTTCGGCTTTGAAGCAGGCGAAGGGTGGGAATAAGTGAAGGCAAAAACTAGTCTTTAGCCGTCGTCTTAAGACGACGGTAATAGATTTTCGGGGACGAGCGGTTTTAGGCTGCTCGTCCCTTTTTTTGTCTTCAGATCGTGAACTCTAGATCGGCTTTTTATCAAAATAACCCTAGTTGAACAGGCGAAGAAGAGCCTTTTCCTAGCATTGGTAATGTGTCGATTACATCAAACTGTCTGCGGTCTCCATTGAATCTCCTCACACTAATTGAATCACACCAGAATTTGGCGTCATATTTTTGGAAGAGTGAATAGGCTATCTCAATCCATTCCGGAGAAAGTCGTCTGCCAATCGACATATGCGGTTTGCCAAATAACTCCGTCCAGCCTTCCGTGTAATCCTTTAAAAGTTTCGAATTTGTATTCTGCTTAAATTGATTGCATCGCTCAATAATTGCCCTTGACGACGCAGGGGTTGGCTCAACGTAAAATGCGCCGTTCGTCGGAAAATGGTTGAAGCCGTTGAATTCAATTTCAAACGGATGCAATCCCTCGACTATACTCCTAAACATCTTCAACAGCAGTGGATAATCTCTTTCATAGGCATGAAATTCGAATAGCGAGATATGGGCTTCTGAGTTCACACTATTGAAAAAACCTTTAACCTCAGCTCTCAGCTCACTTTTCATGCCTTTCACTTTGTCGATTATTTCCTTCGGCGGCCTGATGGCAATCGAATATCTCACCGGTTCGTCCATTTGAAAAATATCTCTGTATTTACTTTCAATCAATTGCACCTCTTCATGTTCCAAATCAGCAAATTCCTTATCCAATGCCCGGCGTGACAGCCTTCCAGCATTTTGGGATAAAAAAACCACTAGTAACGACACCATCTTATCCGGCATCGGAATATGGTCGTCCAGCCAGTTTTTGAATGCGTCGTATCGCTCGAGGTATTTTATTTCGTCCGGAATCGTGCAGTAGATCGTATGCGCAACGCACTCGAAGAGAAACTCGGCCTGCCTGGTGGCATCGAAATAGCGGTAGTAATCGGCCGTTTCATTTTTAACTTTCACATTGTGATCGGCAGTCGGCTCCCAGTCGATAAACGGAAGAACGGAATGAGAGTAATGCTCCAAAACTGACCGGTAGTCGCCTATTTTTTCCAGAATAGCCGCCGAAACCGGAAATATCATCTGCTCCGGGCTGAACTTGGTTTGAGCAAGCAAATGATGGATAATGTACCGGTGAAGCCGGCCATTGCCATCCACAAACGGGTGAATGAAAACGAAACCAAATGCGATCGACGCGGCAATCAAAACAGGATGAAAACCTCTTGCCTCCATCAACTGCGCAGCTTCAAGAAGCCCCTTCATTAATTCATCCAGATCTTCCCACCGCGCCGAAATATGATCGGGCATTGGGGTTCCGGTTGACCTGTCGTGCTCGCCGATGAACCCGCCCTCTGTCCGAAAGCCTAGCTGTATCCGACGGGAATCGCCGATCACTATTTGCTGCAAACGCAGTAGCTCCTCCGAAGTAAGTGGCTTGTCACCGGCCTGCCCGATCGCCTTACCCCACAGCATAGCCCGGCTTGGCGATGGATTCTCGCCCTCGATCGAAAACGATGCCTTCGAGTCCTTCAACAGCAGAAATGCCGATGTCCTGGCCAGAATATCCTTGTGAACGTTTTTTAAAGTCGCGTAAGAATGCTTTTCAAGCGATTCTCCAATAAAGTTTTTGAGTTTTTCCGACTTAAATATCAGCGGGCAAAACTGCCTCGTTCCCGGCAAATTATTGCGGATACGCTGCCGGGGCACGTTGACAGACTTCTCCAATGCAAACTGTAAATCCCCTTCCAGCAGCGGCACGTAATTCCCTTCCTTCAAATCCGGGATATCGAGCGGCTCGTCCATCAGCCATTCGTACAAGAACCATATTCGTCGGCTGTACTGGCCCGTACGTTCAAAGCTCACCAACGCCTCGGCTTCACTCTTCCCAATGCGCTCGAATAACTTTTTGAAAAATAGCAAGTTGACCCCTTCATATTTCAAAGCGAAGACCAAATGACCGTAAAGGCTATCTGATGGGGTGTATCTTGCTGTTAGTACATTCCAGTGCTCGTCCGATAGCTGTTTGTAGCGGGTGCCAATCAACGATAACTTGTCTGGCAAGGGCATTTTGAGCGCAAGCCGTTCTATAATGGCACCGTAGCCTACGAGTAGTGCTCTTTCCGGCGCCTGTCTTCCATGAAAAACAGTTACAAACTGTGAAAAATGATTATTTTCAGACCATTCTTCTGAAATACGATTATTTTCCAACATAACTTTCTGGCTTTCGATTCCATGGAAATTTGTGAAAAATAATTAATTTTTATGAAAAATGATTATAAAACGGCTTCATTTGTGAAAAACGATTATTTTTCAGCCAGATAAAAGCTCCTCCCCTCTCCCAATCCGCTCCACATTCTCAAAAAACGCAATCAGCTCCTTAAACGAAAAGTAAGTATCGCAAAGGTCCGGTGCGGGGCCTTGTTCTTTGAGGGAGATGATGTAGCCGGTGAAGATCGTCCAGAGTTCGTCGCGCCAGCATTCGGCGCTGCTGCTGCTCAGGAGCTTGCCTACCTCGCGGCCATAGGCCAGCAACATCGCATCCGTGCATTCGATAGGGTGTATTTGTGTGTTCATTTTGTGGGTGTAAGAAGTGTGGGACAAACCGTGCATTTACGTTTTCCGTAAAGCACGCATTCCTGCAACCCGTACCCAACCCGCGCGCCCCGTAACTTACGCCGAAATACCTGTAAATTACCGGAACACTTCCCGATGGATTTATATAAATTGCCTTTTCAACGAAATAGCCCCCGTATGACACATACTACCTCCAACCCGAAGATCCACGAAGGCCGCAACGTGAAACGGTTCCGCGAAATGCTCGGAATCAAACAGGACATGCTTGCCTTCGAGCTCGGCAGCGATTGGAACCAGCAAAGAATCTCCACGCTCGAACAGCGCGAAAAGATCGATTCCGACATTTTGGAACAAGTAGCAGCGATATTGAAAATACCTGTGGAAGCGATTCGGAATTTTGATGAAAACCAAGCGATTAATATTATTTCAAATACGTTTCATGACCAAGCTTTTCTAGGGAATCCCCATTCAAGTTTCAAGGTCAATCCAATTGCTGAAATAAGGAGACTGCATGGCGAAAAAATGGAGCTTTATGAGCGAATGTTGAAGGAAAAGGATGAGATGATGGAGCGGTTGGAGCGGTTGATTGGGGGAAAATAATAGTTTAGGCAGCATGATAAAATCCAAAACAGCTTGAACAATTTGTCACTCACACTAACCACAAACAGATTGGTCAAATATAGTGAAGATTAAAATTAGGATAACGTGCTCACGGCTGTAAAAGAACAATCTAAGAATAAGTGATCTTTGACAAAATCAGCTAACCCACATGGGACGCGAAATTGCACATCAGTAAAGTATTGAGTCTACACTGCAAGTATAACATGTCTTGCTATTCAAAGTTACATTGTAACAAAAACGACATACCAGCTAATATGTCTGGACGCCAGCTAATTGCTTCATAATTTAATTTAGATACCGTTAAATAAATTACCTTGGTAAGACCATTATCTTAAAAGTGGCTGCTACTTTGTCATTATAACGACAAAAAAATCTCTATATGGCAAAAGAAATTACCCTCGATCTCGTAACTTCAAACCTCGGACCTCACGAAGCTCTATCAGCCAAAATCCAAACGAGTTCCATAGAAATAGGTATTTATGCTAATAATGGCTCTGGAAAGACGTTTATAAGTAGGGCATTCAGGCTGCTTGCAAATGAAAATCCTAAACCCGAGGATTCAAGCCGACTATTAACAGTCGGTAAAAATGAAGGCTTTTTTAAAATCGAAATTAAGAACACGAAAGAACCTGGAATAAATCGCGATGCCGAGTTTTCGCTTAAAAGAAATCATGTTCCAGTTATAAAAAATAATTCAAACTACATATTTAGAACATTTAACGAAGACTATGTAAAAGAAAATTTAGACATATCGAAATACAAACCAAACGGCCAAATTGAAGGATATATTTTAGGTAAAGAAAAAATAGATTTATCGAATGAAAAGCTTAATCTCTCAGAAAAAATTTCCGCCCTTGAAAAAGCAGATCAGAAACTAAATAGTAAAATAGCTCAATCACTAAATGAGCTAGATAAGTTAGATATTCGAAAAAATACTACCGAGTACAACTCATTTAGATACGCAAACTTAATCAACCCTCTCTTTCAACTTACAGAGAAAGAATCATTCGAAGTTTTGGTAGAAAAATACAACAAGCTAAAATCACTTCCGGCTAATATAACAGACTTGTACAATACCAACAAAATAAGAGAAACCAAAACTATATCTTATATAGAAGAATTTTTATCACAAGAATTCAAACGAAGTCAAATTGCAGAAGATTTCAAAAATAAGGTTAAATCCAAACAAGATTTCATTGAGATTGGCGTGGGTCTTGCTAAGAAAGACAAAACGATATGCCCTTTTTGCGAGCAAACACTCAATGATCATTCATTGCAATTAATAGACCATTATACAGAATATTTAGCAGAAGCGGAAGCTCAACATATTAAAAGGGCATCGGATCTATTTTCACAACTCAAAAGTGATCGAAAGGATTACGGAGAAGTGTATAAGGCGTTTCTAAAACTGCAAAATGATTTTTTGCAACTTCAACAATACCTGCCATCACTACACGATACTATTTTAGCAAACATTATTGATATAAAAGATATTGATCAACACTTTATCATCATTCAAAAGGCGCTTGAAGCCAAAAAGATTGACATTTCAAAGCCTAGAATGTCACCAGAGGTAGTAAATGCATTAGTTGCGATAAATAATTGGATCAAAAAATCCAATGATGCAATAGATCAAAACCAAACGATAGTTAAAATATTTAATGAAAGAAAAAATAATTTAAGTGCAGAAAAATTAGATCTAAACCGACGGCTGTGTAAATCAAAATTTAATTCATTTAGAAATATTGAGACTGAATCTATTACTCAGATAGCAAGTCTAAAATCTGAGATCAATTCAATTCAACAAGATATTAAAACAAAGGAAGACAGTGAAAAGATTTCAAAAAAAGACAAAGTCACAAAGACACTTGAATTATTATTAACTCGTTTTTTTGGAACTAAGTACTCTTTCGACTCCGGAACATTCTGTATTAAATTTGGCGAACATATTCTTGAAAACAATGCAAGTGATGTACTAAGTACTGGCGAAAAGAGCATAGTAGCTTTTTGCTATTTCATCGCAGAATCACATAAATATATAGAAAAAGAAGCCGATTACAATAAATTATTCTTTGTAATTGACGATCCAATATCCAGTCAAGATTTTCATTTCGTATATGCGACAGCACAGCTTATTAGAAATTTAAATAGTCTCTTCGCAATCCCACGACTTAGAATTATACTACTAACTCATAATCTTGAATTTATGTCAATTTTGATCCGCAACAAGATCATCGGCAATAAATACGTTATAACGAGAGGAATCCTTCTGAAATTGGGTAACGAATTGATAATGCCCTACGAAGAACATCTGCGAGATATATACTCTATTTCTCAGGGCATTGGGCGACCATCTCACACCACTGCAAACTCTATTAGACATGTTCTTGAAACTATCAACAGATTTGTTTCGCCTGAACTGGAATTAGAGAAATTTTGTGAGAGAATAGATGGATTTGCCAACAATAATTACTTGTATTCATTGATGCACGATGGTTCTCATGGTATCCTCAGGGCTCAAAAACCAGTTACAGAGATAATGGTTAAAGAAGCATGTGACGTCGTTACGAATTATATATTAAGGGATTTCGGCGGGCAGTTAAAAATCATTACGGTTTAACGATCTATCTAGTTGTGCGCATAAGATGGTTTTAGCGCACAACTTCTAACATTTGAGGTAAAACCTTCCTTAAGCTAGATATTTGGGCTTATTCACTTCCACCCCAACTCTACCCCTCTTTAATCAAGAATCTCTGGAAACCCCTCAACGCCTCAGCACTCTCCCTAACAACCCGAGGAAGGATCTTCGAGAAGCAGCAAACTTCACCAACAATTCCACAACCTCCCAAATACTCCACTCCACAGGATGCAACCGGTAACACCCATGCTTAAATAGTGCCAATGCTCCGAATCTCTATTAACTTACTATGGTCAAATCTCACGGTGCGCTGCACCTCACATTCTCGATTGTCTAACCCATTTCTACAAATCTTGCGGCGCTCTGCGCCTTTTACGAGATAGGTGCAGAGCACCGTAATATTTGTAGAAAATGCGTTCACAACGGTTTTCCGAAGGTGCAGCGCACCGCAAGATTTCACACAAACGCATTTTCAAAAATTAATCAATTAATATATCATCCCTTCCACTCCGTCTCTCCTCTCACAAAGCCCTGAAACCCCGCCATCAACCTAACATCCTCCGTAACAACCCACTGAACAGAAGCAAATCCTACCAGCCGCCCCCCAGCCGCCCCAATCCACTCCATCGGATGCAACTGGTAACACCCATTGATAACATGCGCAATGCCTACACTCCTAACCGCTAATAAATTTATTACGGTCAAATCTTACGGTGCGCTGCACCTCACATTGTCGATTGTCTAATCCGTTTCTACAAATCTTGCGGTGCTCCGCACCTTTTCCGAGATAGGTGCAGCGCACCGTAATATTTGTAGAAAATGCGTTCACAAGGATATCCGAAAGGTGCAACGCACCGTAAGAATCCATGCGAACGCATTTTCCAAAAATCAATCAATTAATCCCTCACCCTTTCCACTCCAACTCAATCCCCTCCGTTCTCATAAACCCCTGAAACCCCTCCAACAACCCCTTATCGCCCCTCACAGCCCGCGGAAGCACATTCTTCGAAGAAGCAAACTTCACCAACAACCCCACAGCCTCCCCAATGCTCCACTCCACCGGATGCAGCCTGTAACACCCATTCGTAATATGCGTGGTCCCAATATTCTTATTGGCAGGCAAAATATTCTCCATCCGCACCGGCAGCAACGCCCCCAAAGGAATCTGAAACGGCAGTGACCCAAAATCAATGTAATTATCCCCGCCGGTGCTGGGATGCAAGTCAATATGGTAGTAGCCAATCCCAACGCTATCCTCAAAAGTAGCCGCTTTCACACCCGCAGATTGCCCGGTGACAGCAGCGCGCTGCTCGGCGCCGACGTGCTCTTCCTTAATGGTAAATAGCGCCTTAATGCGCCGCGATTCGCGGACGTAGGGGTATTTGGCGAGGCCGTCTTCGGTGCCCATGACGTCTTTGCGGAGGCGGATGCCGGGCCAGCCTTTGGCGCCGTCGGGGCGTGGGGCCTCGGTTTGGAGCCAGTACAGGAGCGAGAGGCTGAGCTGCTTGCCGCGTTCGAAATGCTTGTCGAAGTCCTTTTCGCTGGCGCCGATGAGGTTGCCGAGGGTGTAGTCGTTTTGCGGCCAGTTTACAATGGTGATGTCGCCGGCGTAGGTGCCGGGGGCGAAGTTGGCCTTGTTAATAATGCGGCGGTAGAGCCAGAGATTCAGGTTATTGCCGGTAGGGATGCCTTCCGGGTGGAAGCCGAGCTGTTTCGGTTCGAGGGTTTTGGGGTTGGAATACGAAAGGTCCAGCAGCCTGCCCGACCAGGGTTTGGCCATTTTGGGCACGTAGTTCTTCCAGAAATCGTATTCGCGCGGTTTTTCGATCACGTGGTTTTCGCCCGGGCGGTAGTCGATCGCGAAGCAGACGGTGAATGCCTGCACATTGTTCGGGTCGGCTTTTTCGGGGGCGTGGAATTCGCCGGTTTCGGCTTTGGATTCGGCCCCGGTGACGAACTCGGTGCCGGTCATGGGCAGCAGGTCGCCGAGCTCGGTAGCGTCCGCGAAATAGGGCGCAGTGAGGGTTACCTGGGCTTTATTGCGGCGGTTCTGAGCGGTGAGGGCTTGTACTTTGTTGCCTTTCACGTCGGCGGCCACGATTTTGTGTTCCAAAAGCAATGTGAGCTTGCCGGTGCTGAGGTACGGGTTCAGCATGTCGGTGAGCACGGCTACGGCTACACGCGGTTCGTGGCAGAGCTTGGATACGGAGCCGTCGCCGGGATTGAGGTTTTTGCGGCTCCGGGCCTCGGCGGTGAGCGGGTAGTTTTTCTGGTAATACTCACGCACGGCGGTGCGGAAATCGCGGTAAGCCTTCGTGGCGCCGTGCGTTTCGATCCACGGGTGCTCGTCGGGTGGTACGCCCTGCTGCGAGAGCTGGCCGCCGATCCAGTCGGTTTCTTCGGTGAGGATTACCGACAGGCCATTGCGCAATGCGGCCAATGCGGCGGCGCATCCGCCCAGGCCGCCACCCGCAATCACGAGGTCGGCGGTTAATGTGGCTTTTGCAGGGGTTTCTTTGCCGGAAGCTGCATTTCCGGTTTCGCGATTTTCGGAAGTTCCGGCCAGCAAGCTGCTGCCCAATGTGACACTTCCCAGAAAATTACGGCGTTTCATAAGGTTTAAGGTATTTAGGTAAGTAATAAAAAGAACGCTCACTGTGAGGTTTCATCCTCACAATGAGCGCATATCAATCTAAAAATCAGTCACTACACCACTTTCCCCATCACATACATTTCCTCCATGGTCGGGGTCGGGTTGCCGCCTTCTTTTTCCAGGGTAATCGCAAATGCCGCGGAACCGGGTTTGGTGTTTTTCATTTTCAAGACTTTGCCGGTAAATGCATTGTCCAGCATACCGATGTCTACCGATTTGCCGTCCACGATGCTCCAAAGCTGGTATTGCTTGCCCTGGGGCGCGGCCGGGAGGCTCTGGACATCGATCATCACTTCATTCGTTTGCGTGTTCCAGAATGCGGAAACAGCGCTTTCGGGTGATTTATCCAGTCCTGCCAAATGCACGTGTTTATAGGTCGGGTTGCGGAACAATGCGGCCACGGCCTCGTTGTATTCGGTCTGCGCTTTCATCGCCGCCATATCGGCCTGCATACTTTCCACTTTCGCTACCGCCTCGTTGCTGGCGTTTTTCATATCGGTCATCTGCATGGCCGACCATCCCGCAAAAAGCGCGAGCAATACCGCGGCCGCTACGGACAGCTTCGCCCAGGCGGGCGTCACTACCTGCGTTTCCACGCGGTCGAATGCGTTGTCGATCACGCGTGCTTCCGTACGTACGGGCGTCGCGGCGTCAGTCTGGCTTACAGTCTGCTGTTCTGTCGCTTCCTCCGCTTCTGGTTCTTCGGCGGGGGCATCGAAATTCATTTGCGCAAAAATCGACTCTTTCAAAGACGGCGGCGGTGTTGCCTGGTGCTTCAGTGCATATTCTTCCAATGCACTTTCGGTACGCAACAACTCTTCCTTGATCTCAGGGTAAATATGCGACATACACTCCACCTCCTGCTTCTCCTGGGGAGTAACAGTGCCCAATACATATTCCTCCAATATACCGGACTCTATATAGGCTTGGATATTCATACTGCAAAGTAATGTTTTAACTCTTGTAATGCGGTCCGGATCCGCGATTTCACGGTGCCCAACGGTATGCTCAGTTCTTCGGAGATTTCCTCATGCGTGTAGCCCTGGAAATAGGCCATATCGATGAGTATTTTCCGCTCGGGCCGGAGCATGTCGATGATCGCCTTCATGTCCGAACTGATTGTCTGTGAATCTTCATACGTATCCTTCTCATTCAGGACCACCGTGTTTTCAATATCATCCATTGCCGGCTTCCGCCCCTCCGCCCTGACTGCGTCTATCGCCCCGTTGCGTGCGATATTCATAATCCATGTAAACAATCGTCCTTTCCCGGGGTCATAGGAAGCGATATTCTTCCAAATCTTCAGAAAGCTTTCCTGCAATACATCTGCGGCTTTCTCCTCGTCCTTCAACGTTTTTGAAATGATATTAAACAAAGCTCCTGAGTAATGGTCGTACAGGAATTCGAAGGCACTTCGCTCGTTCCGTTTCAGAGCTGACACCAATTCCTCTTCCGAGTATTTTACCTTGCTGGTCGCCAAGAGTCGCTTAACATTTAATTGTAAATTAGTTACTGGCAATCTAGTAAATTTTCCTACACGCCTGGATGGGCCATACCAAATTATTGCCCCATCGCCGCACAGGAAGGAAATCACCAGATTGGGAGGAATGGAATGCATTCCGGATTGTCTGTCAAAGTTCGCCATCGTAGTGTGCTTTCAGGCATATACGAACAGCACACCGGATTGGATCGACAGCACGAATACTTAGCTGCAAAATGCGTGCCTCACTTGCGGAGGCTTTCTACACGCCAGAGTGTGAGGAAAATAAAGAAGGTAATCAGGCTGAAAAGGTAAATCACATTACGGGAATCGATGAGCCCTTTCCCCAATGCCTGGTATTGAACGTCCAGGGCTATACCGGAAAGCAAATTGGCCGCGAAACCATCCCCAAACATGCCGGAAACGGCTCCGAAACCGACATGCCAGATGAATGCGAGGAACACGCCGAGGATGAACGCCACGATCTGATTGTCGTTCAATGAAGAGGCCCAGATACCCATCGCTACCAGCACGCCGCTGAGTAGCAGCAGGCCGAGATACGACCCGGCCACAGCCGCGGAATCGACGTCGCCGACGGGATTCCCCAGTTGATATACACTATAATAATAAATGAGCGTCGGCAGCAAGGTGAGCACCACCAGCACCCAGTTGGCGAAGAATTTGCCAAGTACGAGATCGATATTACGGATAGGCTTGGTGAGGAGCAATTCGAGCGTGCCATTGCGCGATTCCTCGGCCAGCGAACGCATGGTAATGGCCGGAATGAGGAATATCAGCACATAAGGTGCCAGACCAAAAAACGAGCCGAGGTCTGCATAACCATAATCCAGGATATTGGAATCCGGAAAAACCCATACGATCAGGCCGATGGCCGTCAGGAAGACCGCCATCACAATGTAAGCGATCAATGAGTTGAAAAAACTGGCTACCTCTTTTCGGAAGATTGCTAACATTATTCAAAAACCGGCTTATCGCGGCGCAAAATGGCAGAAATGATCAGCGAAACAATAAAACCCATTAGCAGATAACCAAACACACCCATCACGAAGACAACGCCCGGGGACATGAATTTCTGCGACAGCTCCATAGCCTGATCGATCTGCGCATCGTCCATCCCACGTTTTTCCATATCCTCGCGGACCTGGTCCATGCCCTGCGCCAGCAAGTTGTTGTCGATAAACTGGATGTAAAACATCGTAAATGCGGAGCTCAGCAGCCCCATCACCGCCGATGTAAGCGCGCCCAGACCGAGGCCTTCGCCATAGCTCATGAAACCTTTATTCTTCTCGCGAAAATCCTTCATTGCCAATACGATTGCAACGATCATCACCAGGAACGAAAGCGATGACAATACCTTGTTCTGTGAAAGCCCCGACACATAAAGTATCGTAGAGTAAATCATGATCACCACGGCAGACAGAGCGCCGTACTTCAATGCAACGCGGGCAGTAGAGGTTTTTTCTTCCATGAAGGTTTAAGATTTGTTGTTTTGCATGATGCTGTAATCCTGTTTTCTCAAAATCAGCGAAATTACAAGGATCGGGATGATCGCCATGACTGTTTTCTTTCCTACTTCATCCGTGATGATTTCCGAAGTAGCCATTTCTCCCACGCCATTATACATCTTCACAAACTCGGCCTCCCCGATATTCTTGACGAGCTCGGCTTTGCCTTGCAACATCAGGTCTTTCATCTGGGCAATGTATGCGGTAAAAACAGAAGGGTCGATGTAAGTTACAAAAAAATAGATCAGCCAGCCCGCAACCAATGCACCAACGGTGTTAACGACGTAACCGATGGTTAATGCTTCCCACAAATGCAAAAATCCGTTGCCGACTTTCTTGCGGTAATACCAGCAAGCGCCCGCGATAAGAATAATATGAATACCAATATCGAGCACCTTGTTGTTGCCCAACGGCACAATGCCCATCGCATATAAGCCCAGGAAGAACGCAAAGACCAGTATGCCCAGCGCCAGCCCGAACAGCAGCGAGTACTTTAAAATAGGTTTATTAAAATATGCTATAACCGAATTCATTGAAACCACTCCTGTTTACCATTATTGATCACCCCTCTTACCTTCCCTCTCAGCGTCTGGCCCAGGAACGGTGTATTCTTGGATTTGGAATAACTTCTACCGAATAGCCATTCTGCATTCGGATCGAAGAATGTGAGATTCGCCGTAGCGCCTTCCGCAACGCTTACCTCAGGCAGGCGCAGAATGCGGCGTGGCTGCGCAGTCAGTTTCTCCACGATATCATCCACTACCAGGCCGCTATGCATGACGGATAATGCAAATGCAGTTTCCAGTGCGGTAATACCAAAATCGGCATGGTCGAATTCAAGGTTTTTGCTTTCCTCGTCGTGCGGGTTATGGTCCGACACGATGGCGTCGATGGTACCGTCAGCCAAACCCTGCCGCAGCGCCGCATTATCCTCCGACGAGCGGAATGGCGGGTTTACTTTCAGGTTGGTATCGAAGCCGATCAGGTCTTTGTCTTCAAATGCCAGCTGGTGCGCGGCAATATCTGCCGAAACGGGCAGACCTTTTGCCTTCGCTTCACGGACCAGTTCCACACCGCGTACGGTCGACAGCAGTGAAACGTGCAGTACTGGTGCGGTGGTATCATAGGTATTCTTCTCTAATGCGTATTCAAGCAGTTTCAGGTCACGGATGAGCATCATTTCTTCCGCCAATGCCGGCATTCCTTTCATGCCTACGAGCGTGCTCGTGACGCCCTCGTGCATTTGTCCGTAAAGCGTGAGCTCGCGGTCCTCGGGACGGTTGATGAGCAATGCATTCAACGGACGCAGGTACAGGATGGTTTTCAAAAGCAAATCCGCATTCTGTACCGGGCTTTCGCCGTCTGTAAATGCAATGGCGCCCGCCTGGTGCAAATCCATCATTTCGGTGAAATCGACGCCGTCGGTCTTTTTCGTTACCGCCGCCGCGGGATGTAACGTTACGAGCCCGCCGAAGCCGCTGTGACGGATATAATTGAGGGTATCCTTGGTATCAACCACCGGCAGGGTGTTTGGTAGTAATACGATTTCCGTAAACCCGCCGTGTGCCGCAGCTTTCCGCACCGAATGCAAATCCTCTTTATGCTCAAAACCCGGGTCGCGCCCCTGCACGCGCATATCCACCCAGCCAGCGGATACGCAAAGCCCGGTGCCGTCGACTATGTGCGCATTGCCTGCGTCGAGGTGATCACCAATTTGTTTAATCTTCCCTCCCTCGATCAGGATATCTTTCACCTGACCATTGAAGGGTGATTTTTTATCAATTACCCGAACCGAGCTAACTAACAATTTCATATTTATTTCAAACTAAACACCGGAATGCAACATCGAGCCGGTTTCAAAAAAAAAGCTCCGGATGGAGCTTCAACCTAATATCAGGCGCCTATTAATTCCTTATACTGCTCTGCGGAAAGCAGCCCGTCTTCTTCACCGGGGTTGGCCAGACTGATTTTTACCATCCATCCGCTGCCGTAAGGATCAGTGTTCACAAGTTCGGGTTCGCCGTCGAGGTCGGGGTTTACTTCAAGCACTGTACCTGCAACCGGGATAAAAAGGTCGGATACTGTTTTCACAGCTTCTACCGAACCGAAAACATCCCCCTTGCCCAATGCTTCACCAACTGTGTTAATGTCCACATACACAATATCACCCAATTCATTCTGAGCATGGTCGGTGATTCCGATAATTGCCGTATCTCCTTCAATACGAATCCATTCGTGATCTTCTGTGTATTTGAGTTCTGATGGAAAATTCATGATAAAATCAGGTAAGTAGTGAACATCTTTGGAGCGCAAATTACACGATGTAAGCTGTATTTTCCAAATCAAAATGTTATTCAGCCAAATTGAACTTCAGCTGCACGCCACCGGCTGTACTTGCGCGGTAGAATGAGTTGGAAACCAGCGGGTCGTTGAACGTGCGGTCGAAATAGAATTGTACGCTCAAACGGTTGTTGACCATGTAATTCACCGTTGGACGCAGCTGGAAGTTGATGTTTCCGGCGATCGGGATATTCTCGCCGTCGAACTTCCGCTGGATCGAGCGGGTATCCCGGAACGTCATCGCGAGCTGCATCGTCATATCGTTTTTCAGCTTCTTCTTCACACCATTGATCTTGAACGGCAGCGGCACATTGTTTTTGGTAAAACCAATGTTAACCGTAATGTCCTGGTTGAAGAGTTCAGCTACCTGCGAGTTCGAGAGGTTCAAGGCAATGGTACGGTCGCGGTTGTATTCTACGCGCGCGGTCACGCGGCTCTGCGTACGCATCTCCACGCCCACGAGCGGCTGGAATTTCTCCGAAAGCGTAATGGTGCTCATCGCAAACACCGGAACATATTGGCCGAGATCATTCAACCGCGACGATAACGGATAACCCGTTACGGCGAGGTTTACATAAAGCGCCTCATAGTCGAGTGACGAGGTGAAGTTACCGACGCTGTAATTGGACATATACTTATGCCGCAATGTGAACGAGCTGAATAACCGCTTGAACGCCGGGATCGACGAAAGGCCGGTATAGCTCAAGTCCCAGTTCGGCATCGGGAATTTCAGGAATGGGTTGGTGCGTACCGTTTTCGGATCCTTGCCGGTATATGCCGCAAAGAATGCCGAAATCAACACGTCCTGCGAAGTTTCGTTGTATTCGCCACCACTCTTGTTCTCCGCATTCAGCCGGTCTCTCAGAATCGCGCGATATGCACGGAATTTATCGAATACCGGTGAAGAGTTGTCTCTCCGCATTTTGGCAAATGCAGTCCGGAACGACATGAACGACATACTGAACTGGCCATTCCGCAACGGGCTTTGCGACGCGAAATTCCCGGATGAATCGGGCCGGTAGAATTCCTGGTAAGCATCCTGCCGCGTCAACCGCGCTTCGATGATCAGCCTGAAATCCTTGAAGGGCTCCAATGTGGTATTGGCCGAGAAGTTCTTGGCGATGGTTTGCTGGAACGGCATATTCTGCTGCTTGCTTTTCGTAATCCAGCCTTTTTCCGCTGCTTTCATCTGGAAGTTCCTGTCCTGCTGGCCCAGCACAAAGCCGAGCCCCGGTGCATTGGCATTATCGAGCCCGAAGTACTTAGGCGCTCTCAGATAGCCCGGCAATGCCGTCGTTTCCAATACGGAGTAGCTGACGTTGATACCACGAACGGTCATCAAGGCCCTCGTAAGGCTCTTCACAATGTCGGTCGTGCGCATATCGATGTCCTCAATATCACCCGGGCTGCGTGCAAAGTTCTTTCTTGCAACAGAAGGAGTGTTCGCGAATTTCAAGTAGCGGAGTTTGTTGTAAAGCAATACAAAATCCACCTTTCCGGTAACTCCCCGCTCGCGGCTGTTACGGATAATATCCCCGAACGGCAGCCCCGTCGTATCTTTCAGGTTCAATGCGTTGGCCTGGTAGTTGTAGCCTATGGAATGCTTGTAGTCTGCCGACATCCAGTCCAACACCGGAATTTTGTCGAGCGGCAAGCGGTATGTCAGGTCAATTTTCTGGTCGAAATTTTTGATACGGCCCAGCTTTTTGAAATTACTCCAAAGCGAATCCTTCTTGGCGCCGGTGTTGATATCTCCCTCCGGTTCGTCGATGATCGAATTAGCGGTGGCGGCGTAGGTCAACGTCATGTTTCGCGTCAGATTCCAGCCGAAATCATAATAGCGGTTGAACCAGAAATACTTTTCATATAGCGGCTGGATACCGTCGGTCGTGAGGTCGGCATTGCGCAACTGGGTTTTCAGGAAACGGCGGTCCACATCGGTACGCAGTGAAACCATGTTCGGCAGCAACGTCACATTGAATTCCTTGATGAACTCCGCCCAACGCCCTGTTGCTTTCCATTTCTTGAATGGTTCTATGGCCTTCGGCTGGCTGGCATACATATACGAAATACCGGCCCGGTACGCACGCTGATTGTACTCTTGCGTCAGGATATTCCTCCGCTTGTCGTCACTGAATGCATAGCTGAACGCGAAGTTCTCAAAGTCGAAGAAATGGTTTTTCGCACCCGGCTTGGTCTTGATCTTTCGGACGTTCGAGAAGTTAAACCCTCGCTTGACGCCATTTTCCTCTACCATGCGCCTGTATCCGTCCCGTTCCTCGTCCGTTCGGAGGTTATCCAGCGAGGTGCTCAATGGCGTATCGGGATCAAGCGGGTCGAAATGCGGTTTTACATTTCGGCGGTCATAGCTTACAAACAGCGGTATTTGGAAGCCCCAGTTGGCAGGCAACAGTTTATCCAATGCAATATTGGAAGAGAATCCATATTCCGAAGTAAAGTTCCTTGTGCGCTCACCAATACGCTGCTGCACGGTACCGAAACCGAACGTTTCAATCCGGCCGGAGGCTGTCAATGTCGCGAAATCGGCCAGCTTCGCATTCAACTGCGCGATGGCCGCCATACCGCCGGTATCGTCGAAACCTTCGACGTGCATTTCATCCACCCAGATACAAAACGTCTTCGCGCGCTCATCCACCGATTTCGGGTTGCGGACACCGATCATCATCACTTTCACAGCACTCAAATCCGGGTTACCGACTACGGTCAGTTTGTACCTTCTGTCGGAGCTCAGGACGGTGAAAGGCACACTGAGGTTTTTGTCGATTTGCCGGTTGCGTTGCGCTTTGGCATCAATCAGATCCGCCAACGCGATATTGATTTCGTTACTTTCCGGCCAGATCTCTTCCCGCGATTTAGGCCCCGGACCAGTCGATTTCAAAGCTGACAAATCAATCTCATAGTAGTTTTGAGTAAGGTCGGTACCGATACGCATGAACGTACCCACCATATTATCCTCGTTCTGCTCGTTCTGCATGTGTACGTACATGCGGAGGCGCTTGCGGAAAAGCAAATCGAGGTTCACATTTTTGAAAACCGCACGGGAATCTCCGTCACGAAGATCGGTCACACAAAGGCTCATGGATTGCTCGTTAAGCAACAACGGCGGACGCTGGGTATTGTCCTGATCGCGTATCCAGCCCGGAGGAATATCGTATTTATATTTGTCGTTGTTAGCCTGGCTGTTCTCTTCAATACTCACAGTACCAACAGTAAATTTCGCGTCGTAAGGTTCCGGCACTTCTTGTAGGCCGGGCGCGTCGAGGTTATAGGTATATTTCCGGTATTGCTGGCCTACCATTTGCAGTTGGGCGAAACGCAATACAACCGGCTGCTGGAAATCAGTGAGGTACATCCGCATGAAACGTATCGACTTGAAGCCATTCATACTCCCTACCATTCCTGTAAACTCCTTGATGGGAACGCGGAAAAGGTACCAGCTCTGGCCGTCATCGGCATTCACTGTTTTGTCAACAATATAACCATTCCCCACGGCAAGCTGCCCCGGTTTCAGGTCTATCTCATATTCGTAATAGGATTCATTGTCGTTGATGGTGTTATCGACGTTCATATCCTCGCCGTCGGGAATATTCGTCGACGCCGGCGTCACATCCACAGACCTCCCCTGGCTTTCGGGAGAGTTGTTCTCCATCCCGATGTAGTTTTTGTAGCGTTCCAGCACTTTCTTATCCTCCGCATCAAGATCGGCGCCCAGGAAGAACTGGAAATCGTCGCCCGAGGGGTCGGCCAGGATTTTCGCACGTGCTTCGGCGGTGAGGTTAGCGGGCAGACGATCGATGAAGGTTTTGAAGAAAGCACGTTCTTCCTCGTTGGTCAAACCATCCAGACCGACATCCTGCTTCTGGCGCGCACCATCCTCATTACTGAATGCATTGATCAGGTATTGCGATTTGGTAGCATAGCCCCAGGCCGTTGAGTCAACATTGACTCCTACCTGCTTTGGTACAAGCGGCAGCCCATTTTCAAAGTTATAGCGCTCATCCGGGATTACATCTTCTGAAATATCCCCCAGGTTAAATACCAGCTTTCCACCGGTAGTATTGGATTGTTCAGAAAAACCATCCCTGATATGGCTTTTTTCAGTGCCATCATTGATGAAAGGATCGAGCATCCAGAATTCGATGCTTTCGATATTGGCGTTATCAAAATCGTTATCCGACGTAATCGCACGGCTCAATGCCCCGAAGTTATTCCTCGGGTTTTTCATACGGCCGTCGGGATTGAGATCGGTATTGTAGTTATACATTCCGCGCTCGCTTGGATAATAGGCAATATCCAGTACCTGCTGCGGATACGTCACCAGCCCCGCAATAGGGCGGTTCGGGAAAATCTGGTTAGGCAGGTAAAGTCGTTCGTAATAGTTTTTGCGATCCTTGTCATCGAAGTTGGTAGGCGGCTGGTATCCTCCTCCGAGTCCCTGCGCCCCGCCGAAGATGTTATCGACGGTATAAGCCGAAATCTTGGCGCGTTTATAGCCGTAATTCAGGTCTTTACCCGTAAATCCATCCCTGAACTTGGTCGGTACCGCCGCCACGCGCCATTTCTGAGGCTGACGTGACAGATCATACACTGTACGCGCGGCCTCGAAGTCGTCGACCAGTGAACGGTTATTCACGTCTTTGGAAACGCCGGGAAGCAATTTGGCAAACTCCCCCTTGAACTGGATCGACGACATTTCTTTGGTTTGGATCAGCGGCAATGCGTCCAGCCATTTAGTCAGGAATGGTGCATCCTTCCGGAAGTTTACGTCAAACCCGAGCATGGTGTTATTCACAGGCTCGTTACCGATGGAAACCCTTGAGAGGAAACCGGCAGTACGCTCCTTGTACTTCATGGCCGTCAAACCGACACTCAGGTTGCGGTTGACCACATAGTCAAGACGTGTTCCTACCAGAGTCCTGATCTGGTTCTGGAACATATCCGGGCGCTCGTACTCGATCACGATCTCGCGCCCCGAAGCCAGCACGCTGGAATTCAAAATCCGCACGCGGCCGATCTGCGCTTCCACGATGTAATCCGAACCCGGAGAAAGCGGGACGCCGCCCGAGGTCACGGTTACAGAAGTTTCCAGCACGCCGAATGGCAGCTGCACCTCAGCTCCCCCACTCGACTGATAAGCACCTTTGATGAAAAACTTGTTACGCTCCGAAACCTGCTGCGCATCGATCATCGTCGTGCGGTACAGTTCGTTGAACACATATTTGTTACGATAGACATCCTCACCGGGACCAAATTTTTTGGACAGGTTGCTACCAAATGGTTCCAGTACCGGGAAAATAATGCGCCCCGTCTTGCTGTCCATCGTGATACCATCCACAAAGTCGAAGTTACCATCGGGTTGCAGGTCATTGACCGGATTCAGGCGATCGAGGCCGGAGAGGCGGATCAGGGGGATATTGGCTATGCTACTTTCCTGCAAGTTCGGGTTATCGATACCGGTCTGGTCGTCTTTGTAAATCACTCTTAACTGGAACCCCTGCTTGTCGATCTGGCTTGTACCGAGCGAATAGATGTTTTTCATCATCAGATCCCACATCGGCAACTTGGTGTTGTTCCGTATAGTCGACGATTTCAACAATTTCAGCGCGATTACTTCATTATCCTTTCTCGCCTGATAATCCTCGGTAAGTTCCCCCACCTTGAAAGCACGGCCATTCAGGGTATATTCATAAGAAACCGCAAGGACTTCGTCGTTGCGGAGTGCGTTGGTCAGGGAGATATAGCCGAGCTGCGGATGGAATGTATAGTCGCGATCGAGGATCAGCCGTTTCGCTCCCCGCAGCAATTCATAGTCAATGGTTTTTTCAAGACCGAGGCCCGCAATGGCGGTATTGGTATTGTCGACCTGGCGAAAAGCCGTGTTATCCGATAGTTTCTTGTAAAGGCCGTTGGCGTCGTTGCTCGCGGGCGAAGTGGAACGCACCGGTTGTAAGTTAGGGTTACCAGCACGGTAAGGAGCAGGCTCACCCAAATCGGCAAAACCTACAATGTTCCTTAGCGACTCGGTAGTGGTTGTCCGGTTGGTCACATATACTTCGAGACGCGTCACGGTCACACCGGAAGTGATTGTCGGCGTGTTTTGCAACGAACTTTCGTAAATGTTCCGGAAATACTGGGAAAGAAAGAAATTACGGTTCTCGTCGTAAGTATCGGCCCGCAATTCAAAATCACGGCTTTGGGCTCCGCCCCGCAGTGTGATCCGTTCTTTGCTGGATTTCTGTTGTGAAGCTACAAAAGTGGCGTTCAAACGTCCGAACTGAAACTCAGTTTTCAAACCAAACAAATTCTGAACACCGGGGATCAGCTGGCTATTGATGGCCCAGTTGATATTACCCGCCTCGATTTTCCGGATAAAGCTTTCTTCCGGGTTTTTATAGTTCAACTTGATCGCATTCTCGAAGTTGAAGTTGGCTTTGGTGTCAAAGTTCGTCTGAAACCCGAGCTGATCACCAAGTTTGGCGTCAAAGTTGATATTGATCTGCTCATTGAAAATGAACTGCGTATTTTTCCGCTGACGGATCGGAATAGCAGGGTTATCCAGGAACTGGTGCATCAGCCCGAGATCCAACGATACGAAGCCAGTGGGTTTGAAATTCACGAAGTCATCCCCGAGCAGTTTGGTTAATCCCGGCGGCAGGTCCAGCTTGGGCAGCAAGCCCCGCGCACCCATGGCGCTGTTGCCGTCCTGCCTGCTCGCGTACTCGCGTAGGAGGCTTTTAAATGCACGGTCTTCCTGGATCTTGTTGTAAGTTTCAAGATCCATGCGCTCAGGATATCGGTAATTCAGTGTACCACCCGGCATAGCAACGCCCGGCGTAGGCATGCCGGATGCCGCAGTGCCCGGTGTAGCGACACCCGGTGTGGCGACACCCGGTGCGGCAACACCCGGTGCGGCGGCACCCGGAGTCTGGATTTTCTCGGTCACTGCAACTTTCCCTGCACTGTCGAGCGTAATGTTGGTGGAGATGTTATTAGGTTCCCGCAGGTAGAACGGCGAACGCGGCCGCGGTTCTGTGATGCGATTGGAATAGTAATCCTTCCATCGCATGATGAGCTGAGAGCCCGATCTGTCGATGTTTTTTTTGGTGGTATCTTCTTTAAGCGTGTCTGCAAGTATGGCCCATTCCTGCGCTTGCTCCGAATATGGCTCATCCTTGCCGCCCGAAACGTTTACCAGTAACGCCGCTCCAGCCGAAATGCTTAATACCTTAAAAAGAAATGAGTAAATCGTTGATGACAAGGTAATATACTTATTTAGAGAAGGTTGTATTTACAAACAAATCCATCAACACGATTTTACGGTTGTAAAATTTTTCACCAAATATCATTGCAGTTCCGGTTAACGTAACGCTAGTTTGATCAGATTTTCAACGCTAATGGATTGCCCCTCACGCTTGATGATGGCATCCAGACTTTTCTCCGCCGTCGGTTTGGGAATACCCAAAGTGACGAGCGCAGCCAACGCTTCACTCCGGAGAGTGTTTGACGACGTTTCAGCAGATTTGGTACCTGTTGAAACGAGTTCTTCCTTTCGAATTTTGTCTCTTAGTTCGAGGATTACGCGTTGAGCAGTCTTGGACCCTATGCCTTTGATCGACTGGATCAGGCGCAGGTCTTCATCCATGATTCCCTGGCGGATTTCCGAGGAAGATAAAGAGGAAAGCATTACGAGCGCTGTTGATGGCCCGATTCCTGAAATGCTTGTCAGATCCAGGAAAAGTTTCTTCTCATCATTCCCCCAAAAACCGTAAAGGACGTGGGCATCTTCCCGTATATTGAGAAACGTTACCAGCTTGCACCGGGCACCAATGTCTGGGAGCGAAGTGTAGGTCTGTAATGATATTCTGACCTCATAACCTACTCCGTTGACATCGATGATAGCGTACGCTGGGTCTTTATAAGTTACAATCCCGTTAACGTAGGCAATCATAAAAATAGTATGTGTATGTTGAAGCGTTAATTTCTAGGTTGAAATGATCAGTTTTTGACCAGGCTTGATCGAGTTGCCCCTGATCTTGTTCCGTTTTTTCAACTGACCGATTTCCAGACCGTATCGCTGCGAAATAATCCATAATGTATCTCCTTTTTGTACGGTATGATAACGTTTCCGGGTGTGACGCTGCTGCTTTGCCACCTGCTCTTCATCCAGCTGCGGTCTTGCTTTGGCTGCGATACGGGTTGCCGGTACAGTTTCCTTAACCTCTTTGTAGATCACGAGGCGCTGCCCTCGGCGGATATTGTTCCGGCGGATGTGGTTCCATTTGCGGACCGAAGCTACCGATACACCATATTTCCGTGCAATGCCAGCGACATTGTCGCCGCGGCGGACGGTGTACGATACGCGTTTGGTACGGCTGCGTTGGATTGTTTCTTCTTCGCCTTCTTCATCATAATTTTCATCATCCGATACATTCTGCACGTTCGATGCGAGTACATAAGGGAATGAGCCGCTGCCACCCAATGAATCCGTTCTGGTGCTGTCGGCTTTCGCCACCATTACACCGGAAGATAGGTATTTCCGGGTGCAGGAATCCATGATCGCCGCACGGTTGCTCATCAGATAAGTGAACCGCACGCTGGGTACTTTCAACACGAAGTCGCGCGTCTGGTCCGGGAGGATCGTTTTGGTGATCTGCGGATTCAGCTTTTTAAGCACGTCAAAATCAATGCTGGCATTGCTGCAAAAAGTTGCGAGATCGATGTAACCGTTGATGTGGATGGTATCGTTGGGGATCTGGAACTCGGTGTTTTCAGGAAAAATGCCGTGGTCGTAACCGTAGTTCATCATGTAGTTCATCGCTACATATTGCGGGACATACGAGCGGGTTTCGCGGGGAAGTACGTTGTAGATCGTCCAGAAGGTAGTCCCGCGTGAGCGGCGCATGGCGCGTTTCACATTGCCTGGTCCTGTATTATATGAAGCCAGCGCAAGTTCCCAGTCGCCGAAGATATTGTAAAGCTGTTTGAGATAGAGACAAGCTGCTTCGGTCGCCTTCACGGGCTCGAAGCGTTCGTCAATGTATTTATCCTGATAAAGACCGAATTCCCGTCCGGTAGCCGGCATAAACTGCCAGAGGCCTCCTGCACGTGCGTGGGAAATAACCGTTGGGTTCAGCCCCGACTCGATCATCGAAAGGTACTTCAGTTCGGTCGGCAACCCGTGTTTGGCAAGTGCCTTTTCGAAAAGGGGAAAATAGAGCGGCATACGCTCCATCATCGTCTGCGTGAATTTTGCTTTTTTGTAGATAAAGTATTCTACAAATTCATGCGAAGATTTGTGGTAGGTAAGCGGAATCGATTTTTCAAGCTTCGCAAACCGTTCTTTCAAAAGTTCTTGCGGTACTGCCGGGTTGGGCCCGATTTCCTCGACTTCCGGGAGTGACGGCATCAAATCATCTTCTTCCTGAGCAATAGTCTCAACTGTATCCTGCCCGGACGTCAAACTCACCTGTGGAACCATCGCCATCACAGGCGCATTCCAAAACCCTGCACACATGGCTCCGAGCCACAATACTCTTTTCGAAATCCTCATTAATAAATGTTTTTTGAAGGTTAATCAATTCACGGTTTTCAATGGCTTATACCTGTTGATGATTTACTTACAGATAGAAGAGTCCTTTTGGGTTTGAATTGGCCAGATGAATCAGAATAATCTCTAATACATTTTTAAATATTCACACAATATCTTCATTCAGAATAACGTAACATGGTCGCCGGTTATTCTGGCACGATAATTTCTTTAATACACTGGTTATCAATACAGCGCTCGCATTCAAATGCCAGGCCCTACGCCACGGCCTCTTCCTTATTCAACTCGGTAAGGTAGTGGGCGAATGCCAGCATTTTTTCCTCTCCGAAGTAAGGGGCCATAATCTGAATCCCGATTGGCATCCCCTGGTCGTCCAGCCCGTTTGGAATGGATACCGCAGGGTTACCCACGACATTCGCCTGCACAGTGAAAATGTCGGCCAGATACATTTGTAACGGATCTTCCGTCTTTTCACCAATCGTAAAAGCTGTGGTAGGTGTTACCGGAGAAATCAGGAAATCGAACTGCTCAAAAAACCGGTTCGTTTCCTCCCGCACCAATCTTCTAACGCGTTGCGCCTTGGTATAGTATGCATCATAATAATTTGCACTTAATACGAAAGTACCCAATAGTATTCTTCTCCTTACCTCATCTCCAAAACCTTCTGTACGAGTTTTTTTGTACATGCTTTCCAGATCCACTGATTCGGGGCTGCGGTAACCGTACCGCACGCCATCGAAACGCGACAGGTTCGAACTCGCCTCAGCGGTGGTCAGAATATAATAGGTAGGTAATAGCGAGTCCAGCAAAGGCATATCGATGCCGATCACTTCATGCCCTTCCGCGCGCAGGCGGTTGAGCACTTCGGATGTCTGCCGACGGATCTCAGGAGCAATCGCTTCATTCTCCACCGCGCTCCGGATATACCCAATTTTTGCTTTACCCTTCCATTCCAGGTTCGCCGTGTAAGCAGGAACCGGGCGTTCCGAAACCGTGCTGTCGAAATCATCGGCACCCGACATTACTTCCAGCAGCAATGCAGCATCGGCCACGCTTTTGGTAATGGGGCCAATGCAATCGAATGACGAAGCATAGGCAATGAGCCCGTAGCGTGAAACGCGGCCATAGGAAGGCTTCACGCCGATCACCCCGCAGAATGCTGCTGGCTGGCGCACCGAACCGCCGGTATCGCTTCCCAGCGAAGCATGGCAAAGCCCGGCCTGAACGGCTACTGCCGAACCGCCCGACGACCCGCCCGGAACTTTGGCATTGTTAACGGCATTCAGCACCGGCCCGAACGAAGAGTTTTCATTCGAAGAACCCATCGCAAACTCGTCGCAGTTTTGCCGCCCGATGATGATCGCGTCTTCATCGATAAGCCGCTGCACGGCGGTTGCGGTATAGGGTGCCGTATAATTTTGAAGGATCTGGCTTCCGGCCTGCAAACCGTGGCCAGTGAGTGAAAGCACATCTTTAAGACCGATCACCATACCTGCCAACTTCCCGGCAGTACCATTGGCGATCTTCGCATCTACGGCCAGGGCGGCCTTTTTTGCTTCCTCGGTATATACTTCAACGAAAGCGTTGAGATGCTTGTTAGCCTCTATTTTTTCCAAATAGTGGTCAACCAACTTGACGCACGTCAAACCTTCTTCACGTAAATCTCTCTGAATTTCGGCCAGCGTCAGATACTCTTTCAAGGCAATTTTTTTGTGGGGTTGTAAATAAAGAATCAGAGCCGTTAAGTGGTAGCTTAATGGCTCTGGATCAAACCTTCGATAAGATGGAAGCGTTATTTGGGGTCTTCCATGCTTTTTTCAATATTTTCCTTAACGTCTTTAGTAGCGTTCTTGAACTCATTGATACCCTGCCCCAAACCGCGCATAAGTTCTGGGATTTTCTTTGCTCCGAAGAAAAGCAACACGAACAGAGCAACCAGGAAGATCTCCTGTCCGCCCAACCCCATAATTCCTAAAACGGTTATTGATTCCATATCTGTTTCTTTTATTAATGTTTACAAAAATAACTATTCTTTTTAATAACAACCAGACCTGCCGTGACTTTTATCCGATATTAATTGTCTTCGTCGCCTTCTCCCAATCCGCAAATTTCCGGATATCCTCTCCCAGCGTCTTGATGAGCCACACCACCAGGGCCACGTCGTCGGTGATACCGATAACCGGCAGGAAGTCAGGAATAAGATCTATGGGGGATACGAAATAAATGAGCACAGCGACTATCGATACCAGACTTTTCCATGGAAGCTCCTTATATTCGCCGGAAGCGTAGGCTTTCACCATGCGGAGCAGCAGCTGGACACTCGACTGGAATTCGGCAAGGTTTCCCTTGAAGCCTACCGTCTGGAGTTTTCCCAGCACCTCTTTGGCAAGCTCAAACAAGCGGGTAGAATTTCTGGCGTAACGTCCTGCTTTCCCTTTGGCATTCCTAAAAAATATCGACTGTAAAATCCGCGAAATCATTGACTCGTCCTTCATGGTACAAAGCAGGGAAAAGTGGTTTATAAAGCCATTATAACTATCAATTTACCGAAAAAATTGCGTTCCGGATGGCGGCCCGAGGTTTTGCGGCAAAAAATCAATTTCCGCTTGGTTTAAACAAATTATGTATCATACTTTTAGGAAAAAATATAAAAAGCATCAATTTCTATACAATTAACCATATTTCCCTATGAAGATTACTGTTGTAGGTGCGGGTGCGGTAGGCGCAACCACTGCCGATAATATCATTCGTCGTGAGCTGGCTGAAGAAGTGGTGTTGCTGGATATCAAAGAAGGCGTCAGCGAAGGTAAGTCACTGGATATGTACCAGACAGCCGCTTTGCTGGGATTCAACACCAAGCCCATCGGCTCGACCAATGATTACGAGAAGACCAAGGGCTCTGATGTGGTAGTAATCACTTCCGGACTGCCTCGTAAGCCGGGGATGACCCGCGAAGAGCTGATCGGCATCAATGCAGGAATCGTAAAGGGAGTTACAGAAAACCTTTTGAAATATTCGCCGAAAGCGATCGTGATCGTGGTTTCCAACCCGATGGACACGATGACCTACCTGGCGCTGAAAGATTCCGGTATCCCTAAAAAACGCCTGATCGGTATGGGCGGCGCATTGGATAGCGCACGCTTCAAAACCTACCTCGCAATGGCTATGGACGTTTCGCCGCTCGACATCCACGGAATGGTAATCGGCGGGCACGGTGATACTACGATGATCCCGCTGACGCGTCTGGCTACCTACAATGGTATCCCGGTAAGCCGCTTCCTCTCGGCCGACCAGCTCGAAAAAGTGGCTGCCGACACGATGGTAGGCGGTGCTACCCTCACCAAACTCATCGGCACTTCGGCATGGTACGCGCCGGGCGCAGCCACGATGATGCTCGTGGAAAGCATTGTCCGCAACCAGAAGCGCATTGTGCCTTGCAGCGTTTACCTGAATGGAGAGTACGGCCAGAAGGACATTTGTATGGGTGTGCCGGTAGTTTTGGGTCGCGGAGGCTGGGAAAAGATCATCAATCTGCGCCTGAGCGATGCCGAAAAAGCGGCGTTTGAAAAGTCAGCAGAGGCCGTTCGGTCAATGAATGCCGCTTTGAACTTGTAAGCGAAACTTAAATAACTAAAATACAGGCCGGTCCGGGTTTCCGGGCCGGCTTTTTCTTTGCATTACCATTTGGTTTTGGCATCGACTTATTTTAACTTATGATTAAATAGTATAATAAATTGATAATTTAATACCATTTATCTATCAGCAAACATTTCACTCTTTAAACACACAGTCTATGAAAAAAACACTATTACTTCTGCTTTTCATCTCCGCTTCACTTGGCTCCCTGGCGCAGTCCGTCAAAGGGAAGATCACCGACGAAAAGAATGGAGCCCCGCTACCGGGCGTCTCGATCCTCGTACAGGGAACCAACACCGGTACAGTGACGGACCCAGATGGAAATTTTTCCCTAAATGTGGCCGACGGCACTTACAACATCGTTATTTCCTTCATCGGCTATACGCCCAAGATCGTCCCCGCAGTCGTCTCGGCGGGACAATCTTCACCGTTGAATATAGCGTTGGCCGAATCTTCCGAAGTGCTGGGCGAAATTGTGGTAACAGGCTCTCGCAGCGGCGGGCGCTCGCGTATTGACTCCCCTGTTCCGGTGGATATTATTCCGGTATCACAAATCACAAATAGTGTCGGGCAGGTGGATATCAACCAGATCCTGACATACATCGCGCCTTCGTTCCAGTCGTCGCGGCAGACGATTTCCGATGGGACCGACCACATCGATCCCGCGCAGCTACGCGGCCTTGGGCCCGACCAGGTACTCGTGCTTGTGAACGGTAAAAGGAGGCACCAGTCGTCACTCGTGAACGTGAATGGCACGGTTAACCGGGGCACGGTAGGCACCGATTTGAATGCGATACCGGCGACTGCGGTAGAGAAGATCGAAATCCTGCGTGATGGGGCTGCCGCGCAATACGGTTCGGATGCTATTGCAGGGGTGATCAACATCATATTGAAAAGCCGCACCGGGCTGAGCGGAAACGTGTCGTACGGCGAAAACGTAACGAGCTACGACAAGAACTACATTATCAACAACAATAAGGATGCATCCGTAAACATTACGGATGGTGGTACCGCACAAGTAGGCCTCAACTACGGGCTGAAAGTGGGGCAGAAAGGTTTCGTAAATATTACCGGCGAATATGTGAAGCGCGGAGCGACCAACCGCACCGGTACCTACACCGGTCAGCTGTTCCCGGCTGTCGACGGCAAGGTGATCGATGACGAGATTCTCGCGCAAAGAGGGCTCACCCGTAACGACTTCGATATGCGGATCGGTAACTCGGAAGTAAAAGGCGGCGGCGTGGTGATCAATGCAGACATACCACTCAACGAGCGGCTGGATGTATATGCATTCGGCCAGTATAACAACAAGAAAGGAAATGCGGCCGGTTTTTACAGGTATCCCAATGGCGTTCCTGCGGCTGTGCGTACGAATGTCTTCGCGGTGTATCCCAATGGATTTTTGCCCGAAATCAATAGCGATGTGACCGATATTTCGGCAGCTGCGGGTATCCGGGGAAAACTGGGCGAATGGCGGTTCGACCTCAGCAACACTTTCGGCAAGAACGATTTCGATTACCGCATTACCAATTCCGTGAACTACACCCAGGCTGTATCGATCGCTAATTTTCAGCGGGAGTTCAATGCCGGAGGCAATGGATTTTCTCAAAATACCATTAACCTCGATTTCGGCCGGAAATTCGAAGTGCTGCACGGCTTGAACGTCGCCTTGGGCGCCGAACAGCGAAGTGAAAAATACACGATCACGGCCGGAGAGGAGGCTTCCTACAAAAATTATGATGTAGCAGCAGGCGTGGCCGCAGGCGCGCAGGTGTTCTCGGGGTTCTTTCCGCAGAATGCCGGATCGCATTCACGGCACAGCGTGGCCGGCTATCTGGATCTCGAGCAGGATATTACCGAATCGTGGGTCCTCAGCGCAGCACTCCGTTTTGAAAACTATTCTGACTTCGGAAATACCCTCAACTACAAGGTTGCGACCCGCTACAAAATCACCGAAGGCTTTGCATTGCGAGCCTCGGCCAGCAGCGGGTTCCGTGCGCCGTCTTTGCAGCAGCGTTACTATGCCAAAACCAATACCCTCTTCGTGACTCAAAATGGCCAACAGGTTGCGCAGGAAAGCGGCACATTCACCAACGACAGCAAACCGGCTGAAATCCTGGGTATTCCAAAACTCAAACAGGAAACTTCGCAGAGCTTTACGGTAGGAACCACTATCCAGATCAGCAATGCATTTGAGTTGACTGTCGATGCTTACCAGATTGATATCGACGACCGCATTGTGTTGACAAACAATTTCAATGACGGCGGTAATGCCAATCTGAAAGCCCAGCTGGCCGCAGCCAATGCGACGACGGCCAATTTCTTTTCCAATGCGGTGGACACGCGTTCACGCGGGATCGAGGGCGTGCTTTCGTACAACACCAAGTTCGGCCGTACCCAATCATTGCGGGCGGTGCTGGCAGGGACATTTATCCAAAACAAGGTCAAAAAAGGTGCCGACGGCAAACCTATTATCCATGCGTCGGATATCCTGGTGCAGACCAACCAGGTTAATACCTATTTCAACCGGGAGGATTTGAGCCGTTTCGAGATCGCAAGCCCGCGGAACAAGCAAAGCCTGACGATTAACTATAAGTTAGGAAAATTTGGCGCGATGCTCCGTGGCGTGCGCTTTGGAGAGGTAACTTATTGGGACCCGACCATCGACCCCTACAAGCCGGATGCATGGCCTGTAAACGCATTAACCGGGCAAAAAGAAACGCTCGACCAGACCTTCGGCGCCAAAATGGTGACCGATATCGCATTGAGCTATGACGTGGTGAAAGGCATCGGCCTCACCATCGGCGCAAACAATGTGCTGGATGTGTATCAGGACAAGCACACCCATTCGGGCAATGTGAGCTCAGGCCGCTTCGTATACTCCCGCCGTGTGCAGCAAATGGGTTTCAACGGCCGGTACTTATTTGCCAGGATTAATTTCAATTTTTAAGTCAATTTAAATGCAAACATCCCGGGTCGGTTTCGGCCCGGGATGTTTGCATTTAAATTGAAATCTGATATTGCAGCGTCCAGCTGCCTTTCCGGCCATTCTTTTCCAACTCATTCATAACCGAAGCATTTTTGTAAACCGGCCGGTTCTCATAATTGAGCGACAGTTTGCCGTTATGCCCTTTGATCAGCCAATTCACGCCTACGTTGTAGACATTCGTCGCATCCTGCAACCGATCATAGTCACCGCGTTGCAGCGAGGCATAGGGCATCAACGTACCCTGGTTCCCCAGCAAGCCCTCCTTTAATTTATAACCAGCCTGCGCGTAGATCACATTGCCCGTTCCGAACATCGGGTAGGCGTTCCCGTGCGTGCCGCCTACACCCGCGATGGGCTGTGTGGTTCCCGTAGCCGGGTTCATAATGCCGTTGTAACGGAGGTAGCCCTTGCCATAATCTGTTCCGAAATAACCGACGTAGGCCGACAATGCAGTTCCTTGCTCTGCATTCAAAGGCATATCCAGGTAGGCGGCTACCGACCAGAGTGTCATGTTGCTGTAAAGCGTATCCACCGCTTCTTTGCGCCAGGTCGCATTTTTCTGGGAAGTAATGCCGGCTTCTACATTCAGCACTTTGCGTTTACCGAGGTAGGTACCCGTCATGTAGCCGGGCGTCGTATTGTCTTCAGTATCGAAAATATTGTAAATGAATAACCCCTGGAATTGTTTACTGTTTTTCCGCTGAGCGAAAACGGCGTTCTGATTCAGCGCAGCCGGTGTGGAGCCGCTGGTTTCAACCGGAAAAGGATCGGCCACACCGACACGGTAGTTGAGCTTCCCAATCTGCCCGCGGCTGTAAACGGTCAGCTTTCTGGAAAACTGGTCGGTTTGATCAACCGTAGCCTGCGCGAAGACGGGGACGTCCATGGTCATAATGGTACCAATGCTGGGCTGCGAAAAGCGGGAGAAGCCGCTTACGATCGTAAGCCCGCCACCGAAACGGATAAAATTGCTGCCTTTCCGCTGCACCTCATATTCGCCGACGGCATCATGGAAAAACGCCGCGATCTTACGCTGGCTAGGGGTGCCGGCAGTATTGTAAGCAGGAAATGCACTCACCTTGTTAAAATTGTTCATTCCGAACTGCGTATAGAAAAATATCCGGTCAGTAAGCTGGCCGAACAACTGCATGCGGGTACGGCGGAGCCCAATGTCGAAAGTGTTGGTCTTCGGGTCGCTTAAAACAGTGGTACCGGGATTGTTATCATTCAGCCTCAGCCATACCTGATTCGTGAATGTGAATTTTACATAATGTGAACCGGATTCATTAAGATTGTAACGAATATCATTTCGCTTGTTGTTGTCCTGCGACATGGCAGGCTGCGCCGCGGCAGCCGTACCGAGGAGCATGAGGGAAAGGAATTTTTTCATTAAGAGTACTATTGAGTTAGATACACACCGACATCGTTATAAAACCCTTCTGACAGAGCTAAAAACGACATTAGTAGTTAATTGAAAATAATATTGAACACGGTAGCAAAACGACTTGCAAAAAGTCATTTCCCAGGCCGGGCCTTCAAATATAAGGCGGGTTGCGCTACTGCCATACTCTTTTGGGCGACAATCTTCCTCCCCGTTTTCGCGCAGGAAACACCCCCTTTGATCAACTATCCGGCCACACTTTACAAAGCCCACAACCAAAACTGGGACATTTGCCAGAGCGCCGACGGGTTGATTTATTCCGCCAATTCCGACGGTCTGCTGGAACACGACGGAGCATCCTGGAAGCTATATCCATTGCCCGATGGTCAGATCGTTCGGACGGTACTTTACGACGAGCAATCAACTGAACCAGTCGGAGGAAAAGTCCTGAATCGGACGGCTCAACCCGAACAGCGCATTTATGTGGGCGGCTTTTCGGAGTTCGGGTATTGGAAAAAAGAAGCAGACGGCCAGCTGAAATATTATTCGCTGAGTAAAAAAGCTGGCTTTGCGAGCCTGCGCACTGAAGAGATTTGGCATATTCTTAAAACTCCCAAATACATCTATTTCCAGTCTTTTTCGAACATTTACCGGTATGACGGTAAAATTCTGAAAGAAATCAAAGGGCCGGGTAATATCATGTTCATGCGATTCGTACAAAACCGCGTGCTGGTACAATCGATCGGCCGTGGTATTTATGAGTTAAAAGGAGAGCGGTTCGAACCACTGCGCGGCACCGAAATCCTTTCGCCTGCCACCGTTTCTTCCATTCTGCCTTCCCCCAATGGCGGCATTCTGATCACGACGACCAAACATGGACTGTACATTTGGCAAAACGGGGTGCTCACTCCCTGGGATATCGCCATTTCCGGGGAATTGAAAAGGAATATTATTAACCGCGCTATCGTAATGACACGTGATAGCAGTGTCGTTTTCGGGACAATACAAAATGGCGTTTACGTCATTTCCAGGAATGGCGCATTGAAATATCAGTTCAACAAGGAAACCGGCTTGCAGAACAACACGGTACTGGCTCTGGAAGAAGATGCGCAGCAGCAGCTCTGGATCGGCCTCGATCAGGGAATCGATATGGTGAAGATGTCCTCGCCGATTATAGCCTACCAGACCAATGATAATCCGTTAGGTTCTACCTACGCAGCCGCCATCTGGCATGGGAATCTTTACGTAGGGTCTAATAAGGGCGTATTTGTTAAAAAATGGCTTTCCCCCGAACCGTTCCGGCCCGTGTGGGGTCTTGAAGGGCAAACCTGGACACTCAAAGTAATCGACGATCAGCTGCTTTGCGGCCACAACGACGCGACCTATCGCATTTCGGAAAACGGCGTAACAAAAATCTCCAATATCAACGGCGGCTGGGTATTTGTTCCGGTGCGAAACGGAAACGATACACTTCTGTTGCAAGGCGCCTATGTGGGCCTGCATGTGTACAAAAAAGACGCTCGCGGTGCCTGGGCATACGCCTATCCCGTCAAAAAGCTGCCACCCATTCCGATCCGGCAGATCGCACACGACAATTCGGGCACATTCTGGCTCGGACATGCCTATAAAGGACTGTTTCAGGCTAAGCTGACGCCAGCACTGGATTCTGCCCTGTCATGGAGAGAATTTAAAGCCCCGCAGGAACTACCCAGCGAATTTTCCATCGAAGTGGTTCAGTGGTTGAATGGACAAGTGCGCGTACGATCAGGCAATGCTTTTTTCCAGCCCGGTGCATCCGGCAAGCTCGTTCCAAGTGCGGATTTTCCCAGGGAAGAGGAAAATTACAAAATACGGACAGGTCCTCAGGGTGACTGGTTCAAAGTGTTTATGAACCGTGTAGCATTCTATCAGCGGGGTAAAGAAACCCGAAACCTCCCGCTCACACTTGTGCGCAATAGTGAAACGGTGGTAGCGCTCTCAGAGGACTACTATTTCTTCTGCCTCGATAACGGGTACGCATTATACAATCGTAAATCGCCCGATGAGCAAAATGAGGCCGCCGGCCCGCCGGTGGTCCGCAGAGTAGCCAACCTTCGTAATCTGAACGAAACCTTCCCGATTTCAGGCAGTCCGTCACTTCCCGCCGAAGTACGGTCATTGCGCATTGCATTTGCCTTGCCGGTGTACGGCCAGAACGTGCAATATAAGTACCGGCTCAAAGGCCTGACCGACCAGTGGTCGGAATGGACAGACCAAAGTTTTGTGGAATTTACAAACCTGGAATCGGCAGACTATATTTTCGAAGTAAAGAGCAGCGTCAACGACAGCATCGGGACCTGTCATTTCAGCGTGAAGCCCTATTGGCGCGAGACATTGTTTGCCAAAATACTCTTCGCCGTGCTGGTCGCGTTGGCTTTGGCCGCATTAATCCTCTATCAGGAAAAACGGCTTGCACGCCACCGCCGGAAGCTGATTGAGGAGCAGGAAGAAAAGCTGCGCCAGCAACGCCTTTCCAGTGAAAGGAAAATCATGCAGATCCAGAATGAGAAACTACAAAGTGAAATCCAGAGCAAGAGCCAGCAACTGAGCAATGTGGCGATCAACGTGGTGAGGAAAAACGAGATCCTGGAAGAGATCCGCGATGAACTGAAACAGGTAAAAGCCGAAATGGGGCAACAGCTTCCCAATATCCATTATCAGAAACTCCTGCACAGTATCGAACGGAATGTCGCGGGCAAAGACGACTGGGTTTTATTTGAACAAAACTTCGACGAAGTACACGAGCAGTTCTTCAAAAGGCTGCGCCAGATATACCCTACCATTTCCCCTTCTGAACTCCGGCTGGCGGCATGCCTTCGCATGAATCTTTCCACTAAAGAAATGGCCCCCGTACTGGGGATTTCCGTCCGCGGTGTGGAAATCAAGCGCTACCGGCTCCGTAAAAAGCTTGGATTGGATAACGATGCTAATCTGGCCCAATTTATGATGGACATTTGACGCGATTGTACTAATCCGCTACCCTACGCCTTATTGTACCAGCAAACCTTGCATTATTCTCATTGATGTAGTGGTGATGTAGTGCTTTTTTTGATTCCTCCCCCGCTTGGAACTTAATTTTGAAGTCAATAAATTCTTATAATAATTCAATCACCAATTTGAAACTGATGAAAACTATTGTACGATTACTGTACATGCTCGTTTTCCTGGCATTGGGAAGTTTCTCCTACGCGCAGGAAATAAATGTGACTGGTAAAGTCACTTCGAGTGCCGACAATTCGGCGCTGCCGGGCGCCAGCGTGCTCATCAAAGGCACTACCACTGGTGTTCCTACCGATGCCGATGGTAACTACGCTATAAAAGTCCCTTCTTCCCAATCTGTTCTTGTCTTTTCCATGATCGGGATGGCTACCCAGGAAATCACGGTGGGTAACCAGACAACACTTAACGTTGCATTACAAGAAGACGCTAAGGCACTGACCGAAGTGGTGATCATGGGTTATGGTTCACAGAAAAAACTCGACGTTACCGGTGCTGTCGCGCAGATCAAAGGGGCGGAAATATCCAAGCAGCCTTCTATGAATGCCGTCAGCGGTTTGCAGGGGAAAGTCGCCGGGGTGCAGATCAACAACTCTGGTAAACCGGGAGAGGCACCGCAAATCCGTATCCGCGGTGTTGGAACGGCCTATGGTAGTGCTAACCCATTGTATGTAGTCGACGGCGTTTGGTTCGACGATATCAGCTTCCTCAACTCGGGCGACATTGAAAGTATGAACATCCTGAAAGATGCGTCCAGCCAGTCTATTTATGGTGTGCGGGCAGCTAACGGGGTAGTTTTGATTACTACTAAAAAAGGTAAATCGGGAGCCCCTGTTATCGACTACAATGGCTTTGTAGGTTATCAGAAGGTGACTAATCAGATCAAAATGGCGAACGCGAATGAATACGCTACGATGATCAACGAATTGAGCCGCATCAATGGAAAATCAGATATCCTCGATCCTTCGCAATTCGGCGAAGGCACCGACTGGTACCACCAGATCCTGCGTAATGCATTTGTGACCAATCACCAACTTTCGATCAGCGGCGGCGGTGAAAAATCCACCTACAACTTCTCATTAGGCTACCTGGATCAGGATGGTATTGTTGAAAAGAACAATTTCAAACGCTATACAGCCCGTTTGCAAAACGATTTCCAGGTTTTGAAAAACCTGAAAGTGGGTTACTCCGCAACCGGCTCTTTCAGTAAATCAAGAGACGAGGCGGGCGGCATTTTCCGTCAACTTTATGCAGCAGGTCCTGTGGTACCAGTTTATTATGCCGACGGTACCTATGGTGATCCTACCGATTACAATCTGGGTGACGGTAACAACTTCAACCCGCAGGTTACGATTGATTTCTACAACCAGAATACCAAAAAGACACTTCTTACAGGTAATGCGTATGCAGAGCTCAACATCCTGAAAGGCTTGACATTCCGCACCAGCCTCGGTGGACGTTACGGACAAGACGAAACCCGTACCTACGTGCCGCAATATGTTGCTACATTCAAACAACGTAACACCACCAGCTTCCTCGAATTCGTACGCCCGCAGACACGCTACTGGATCTTTGAAAATACATTGACCTATACCAAAGATTTCGGTGAGCATAGCATTACAGCCCTCCTCGGTCAATCCGCTCAGCGCGACCAATCGTACAAACTCACTGCTAATGCACTGAATGTACCGTATTCAAGCGAAGGTGACCTTTACCTCGCATTGGGTAGCGCGGATGGCCGCAATGTGAAAGACGAAGGCGATCTCGGAACGTATGCTTCCTATTTCGGTCGTGTGAACTACTCTTTCGGCGAGCGCTATATGCTGAATGCTTCTCTCCGTGCGGATGGCTCATCCAAATTCTATCAGGGCGGCAATGCCTGGGGTTATTTCCCATCGGTGGGTGCAGGCTGGGTAATCAGCAACGAAAGCTTCATGAAAGACCAGACGATTTTCGATAATCTGAAAATCCGCGGTAGCTGGGGTAAAATCGGTAATGCGTCCGTTCCTTCCAACTTGTCGACGCTTACAGTGGCGACCGGCGGCGGCCTGGCGGCGATCTTCGGAGGTCAGCTGAATACCGGTGCGAGCATTAACTCCATTATCCCTCCTACCACTTATTGGGAGCGTGGTGTAGGTACCGACGCAGGTATCGAGGCTTCCTTTCTCAAATCGAGACTGACCGTTGAATTGGATTATTATATCAAGAAAACCGAGCGTGCGATCTTTGATATTCCGGTGTTGACTTCCATTGGTACAAGCTCCGGTCGTATTGTAGGTAATCAGGCCGATTTCCAAAACAAAGGTTTCGAATTTGCCTTGAACTGGCGCGATGAAATCGGCAAGGATCTTTCTTACAGCATTGGTTTCAACGGCGCGGTGAACAACAACAAAGTGCTTTCGGTATCATCCGGTGCCAACCCTATTTATGATGGCGGCGTTGGTCTCACCAGCGGTGCACTCGCTACACGCACCCGCGTAGGCGACCCGATCGGTTCTTTCTATGGCTACGTGGTCGACGGTATTTTCCAGAACCAGGAAGAGATTAAAAACTCGGCACAACCTAATGCCAAACCGGGTGATTTCAGATACCGTGACATCAGCGGAACCAATGGAGTGCCAGACGGCACAATTTCCGGTCTCGACCGCCAGGTAATCGGCAACCCTAACCCGAAATTCACCTACGGTATCAACACCAGCTGGAATTACAAGAACATCGACCTTATGCTCGACTTCCAGGGTGTTGCCAAAGTAGATATTTACAATGCCAACATGGGCTGGCGCTATGGTAACGAAAACTTCACGAAAGATTTCTACGATAACAGATGGCATGGCGAAGGGACTTCAAATACCTACCCTTCCGCTAACATCGGCGGAGGCCAGAATTACCTGCCCAATACATTCTTCGTACAAAGCGGCAGCTATTTCCGGGTCAGAAATGCGCAAATCGGCTACACATTCCCGCAAGCCTTCAACGAAAGGATGAAAATCCGCAAGCTGCGTCTGTATGCGAATGCGCAGAACCCTCTGAACTTCTTTAAATACAAAGGCTTGTCACCAGAGGTAAGAGCCAACGAAAACAAACCGACCCAAGCCGGTATTGACGCCAACGTGTACCCGCTTTCAGCGACCTACAACTTTGGTATTAACGTCACTTTCTAAGATCACAAGCGATATGAAAAATATAAATTTTAAAACCAATTTGAAGCAGAAAGGGCTATATCTCGGACTTGCAGCGCTCCTGATCGTTCCTTCCTCTTGCAGCGATAGCTTCCTCGATGTTGATCCGCAGGGAAAACAGGCCGGCGCCGTCTTCTGGGTAAATGAAGCGGATGCTACCAAGGCCGTGAATGCGATGTATGCCAATTTGCGGAGCTGGAACAACACCGCTTTCGCGGCTATCGCGGTCGAAAGCATGGGTTCCGACGATGCCGAAAAAGGCAGTACGCCCTCAGATGCGACTTTCTTCAACCAGTATGATACTTTCACGGTAGGTTCCACAGACGGCCAGCTCGGAGGTTTCTGGGAAGGACAATACCAGAACATCAACTACGCCAACCAGGTAATCACCAATATCCCGGCGATCAGCATGGACGAAAACCTGAAAGCGAGATATCTTGCGGAAGCGAAGTTTGTACGTGCTTACTCGTATTTCAGATTGGTGAGAGCATTTGGTGATGTGCCTTTGCGGTTGAGCCTGCCCAAAGACGCCTCGGAATACAACTTGCCCCGCACACCCAAAGCGGATGTGTACGCAGCCATTGAAAAAGACCTGAGCGAAGCAGCGGCGGTATTGCCGCAGAACTACGGCGCCGCTGACCTCGGCCGTGTGACCAAAGGTGCCGCACAGTCATTGCATGCCAAAGTTTCGATGTATCAGGGAAAATGGCAGCAGGTGTTCGATCTGACAACGCAAGTGATCAATTCCGGCCAGTACTCGCTCTTTGCCGACTACGAGGCATTGTTCCGCATTCAGAACGAGAACTCCAAAGAGTCGGTATTTGAAATCCAGAATGAACTGATACCTTCCAACAAGGATGCATCCAACTCACAGTACTCACAGGTACAGGGTGTACGCGGCGTCACAGGTGGCGGCTGGGGCTTCAATGTCCCTACTGAGGCGCTTTCAAAATCCTTTGAAGCAGGCGACCCACGCCGCGACGCGACCATCATTTACCGCGGTGAGACAACCCCTGCCGGCGACGCGATTCCTGCAACGGGTGACAACCCGATGTACAACCAGAAATCGTATGTACCGTTCAAGTTGTACGTAACCGGGTTCAATGAAGGTTCTCAGCAAAATGTACGCGTGATCCGGTATGCGGAAGTGCTTTTGATGAATGCCGAAGCGGCTAACGAAATCGGGAATACCACTCAGGCGCTGGCGTCACTCGAGTTGGTGCGCGCACGGGCAAGAGGGGCTAGCAAAACCATCCTTCCAAAGGTTACTACCACCGACAAAGCCGCATTGCGTCTGGCGATCTGGAACGAGCGCCGTTATGAACTGGCAATGGAATTCGACCGCTATTTCGACGTGATCCGCCAGGGACGCGCAGCTGAAATCTTCGGACCGAAAGGCTGGAAAGCCGGCAAAAACGAGGTATGGCCGATCCCTCAGAACGAAATCGACCTTAGCGCAGGCGTGCTCACCCAGAACCCAGGTTATTAATCCAAAACCACGATCTATCGATGAAAACTTTTAAGAATAAACTGACCGTGGCATTGTGTGCAATGACGGTGCTCGGCGTGACCTCTTGCTATGAAAAGTTCGATCCAGAAAGTTACGCGCCCAGCGTGACGATCGGCGGCTTTACAAGCTCCGACGAAATCGCGAAGGCCAATCTGGTGGCACATTTCCCTTTTGACGGCAACTATTCCGATGTAGTTTCCAACACGGCCGGTACCAATACCGGTACCACGTTCGCCAATGGTTTGAAAGGTCAGGCGATGAAAGGTGCCAAAAATGGCTACGTACTTTTTGACCCGACGGCTGCAATCCTGGGCTTGAAAAGTTTCACCATGACCTATTGGGTAAACAGCCCGTCGACCAAATCTGCCGGTGGAATCATCGGGCTTGTGGGTTTGTCTCAAACGGACGGTTTCTGGGGAAACATCGAGACTTTCTTCGAAAACGGCGGCACTGATACCGACGGTATTTTCAAAGCTCACATTCAGAATGACAAAAAGGACACATGGATTGCTAAGGAAGGCATTGTTAACCTTTATAACTCCTGGACGCATATCGCATTGTCTTACGACGCCACTTCATCAACTTTCAACATATACGTGAATGGTTCCAAAACGGCAACGAGCACCGTGGCGAACTTTGGCGACCTGAAATGGGCGAAACCGGGCAAAATGGTATTCGGTACAGTACAGTTCCAGACCAAGCCGAGCCTTACCTCGGGTGCTTCGGCACAAGACTGGGCAAGTTACCTGACAGGCCTGCTCGACGAGGTGCGGATTTATAACGTGGCTTTGAAAGATGCCGAAGTAGATGCACTGGTTAAACTGGAATCAAGAGGGAAATAATGCCTTTTAAACACTTCCTCTTTCTTAGTGTAATTATCTGGCTTGGGGCTTCCTGCAAATCGGAAAAGGAAGACCCCGGGCCATCCAATCCAGGAATACCAACCTCATTCGGGTTCAACAGCCTGAACGTTAACGGGACCTATTCCGGATTCAAATACAATGATGTAAACCTGAAACCCAAAGTCAGATTTACATTTTCCGCCCCGCTCAGCAACGCGACCCTCGCGAGCGGAGTTACTTTCCGATCCGCTGCCGGCGAAGCGGTTCCGTTTACATCCACTCTGGAAGGCGGCGACAGTTCGGTGGTGATTACTCCCTCCGCCGATTTAAAATATCTCACAAGCTACTCGGTTACCGCTACCAAGGCATTGAAATCCAAAGCCGGTGGAATGCTATTGAACGAGGTCAAAGTCGAATTGATCACCGCGCTGGATTCCACCAACAAGTTTCCGGCTATCAGCGACGAAGCACTGCTGACACTGGTGCAGCAGCAAACATTCAAGTATTTCTGGGATTTCGCGCACCCGGTCAGCGGGCTTGCGCGCGAGCGCAACACCTCCGGCGATGTGGTCACCTCCGGCGGAAGCGGCTTCGGCATTATGACCATCCCCATTGCCATCGAGCGTAAGTTCATCACACGGGCGCAGGGCTTGGAAAGAATGCAGAAGATCGTAGGCTTCCTGAAAAAGGCCCAGACATTTCACGGTGCTTTCCCGCATTGGCTGAATGGCGCTACGGGTTCGGTCGTACCGTTCAGCGATAAGGACAATGGCGCTGATTTAGTAGAGACTTCCTTCCTCGTTCAGGGATTGCTTACAGTTCGTCAGTATTTCAGTGAAAGTAATCCCGCTGAAACCGCGCTACGCGCTGATATCAATGCAATCTGGGAAGCGGTTGAATGGGACTGGTTCCGAAAAGGCAACGAAAATGTGCTCTACTGGCATTGGAGCCCCAATTACGGCTGGGAAATGAACCACCAGATCAAAGGCTGGAACGAATGCCTGATCACTTATGCCCTGGCGGCTTCTTCGCCCACGCATAGCATCAGTAAAACGGTTTATGACAACGGCTGGGCAGGTAACAGCACATTTATTAATGGAAAGGAATATTACGGTATCGCATTGCCGCTCGGCGAACCGTTGGGTGGCCCGTTATTCTTCTCACACTATTCGTTTTTAGGTTTAAACCCGACGGGGCTGACCGACCGTTTTACCAATTATTTTACCCAAAACAAGGCCCATACCCTCATCAACTATAACTATTGTAAAACAAACCCGCAGCAATATTACGGGTACAGCGACCAGTGCTGGGGACTCACGGCCAGCGACATCCCGATCGGGTACAACGCCAACTCGCCGGGCAACGACAAGGGGGTGATCACGCCCACGGCCGCATTATCCGCATTCCCGTACACGCCCGTGGAGTCGATGAAAGCCTTGAAATTCTTTTACTACAAATTGGGCGATAAGCTCTGGGGTGAATATGGTTTCCACGACGCATTCTCGCTGGACCAGCTCTGGTTCGCCGATTCCTACCTGGCCATCGACCAGGGACCTATTGTAGTCATGATCGAAAACTATCGCACGGCACTGCCCTGGAAGCTCTTCATGAGTAGCCCCGAGGTGAAGGCCGGCCTTACAAAGCTCGGATTCAGCAGTCCGGCGCTTTAACAGTACTTATCCCGCCAATCAACATTACTCGACTATGAAACTATACTTCCGACTACTACTATGCCTCACCCTACTTGCTGGTTCGCAAGTGAATAGCTGGGCACAGAAAAAAAAATCAACGGCTGCGAAGCCCGCAGCATTCAATCCGGCCGACCGGCCTAAAAATCTTTCCGATACCGCATTGCTGGAACTTGTTCAAAAACAGACATTCCGTTATTTCTGGGATTTTGGACATCCCGTCAGCGGTCTGGCTCGTGAGCGAAGCAATATCGCATTCGACTACGGCGATGAGGTCTGCACCATCGGTGGCACCGGATTTGGTGTAATGGCAATGGTAGTTGCGGCCGAACGGCAATGGCAGCCACGCGATTCCGTAGCGGCCCGACTATTAAAAATGGTCAAATTCCTCTCGAAAGCAGATCACTACCACGGCATTTTCCCTCACTGGCTCAATGGCGCGACCGGCAAAATCATTCCTTTCAGTCGGAAGGATGATGGCGGCGATCTGGTTGAATCTTCCTTCCTGTTTCAGGGATTACTAGCCGTAAGACAATATTTCGATCGCGATACCGACCTCGAAAGAGAACTCCGCAACCGCATTACCTGGATCTGGAACGAGGCCGAATGGGACTGGTACACCCGCGGAAATCCTAACCAGCTCTACTGGCACTGGAGCCCGAACAACGGCTGGGCGATGAACTTCGAGCTGCGCGGCTACAATGAGACATTGATCACCTACATTATGGGAGCGGCCTCTCCGCGTTACCCGATTACCCGCCAGGTTTACGACAAATGCTGGGCACAAAGCGACCATTTCCGCAATGGAAAGGAGTATTACGGCGTGAAGCTGCCGCTCGGATTTGAATATGGCGGACCATTGTTTTTTACGCATTACTCATTCCTCGGCCTCGACCCGCGCCATTTGAAAGATCAGTATGCCAATTATTGGGAGCAGAATGTGAACCATTCACTGATCAATTACAAGCATTGCGTTGCTAATCCCGGCAAGTTTAGGGGATATGGCGAAAACAGCTGGGGACTGACCGCGAGCGATACCTACAATGGCTACAATGCGCATTCACCGACTAACGATTTTGGTACGATTACACCTACCGCGGCATTGTCTTCATTCCCTTACACACCGGAGCAGTCGATGAAGGCATTGCGCCATTTTTACGATGACCTGGGTGACAAAATCTGGTCGGAATACGGCTTCACCGACGCATTCAATGAAACGCAGAACTGGTATGCCAAATCGCACCTGGCCATCGACCAGGGACCGATTATCGTGATGATCGAAAACTACCGGACCGGCTTGCTCTGGAAGCTTTTTATGAAAGATCCGGAGATTCAGGCAGGCTTGAAAAAACTCGGATTTGAAAGTCCTGCTTTGGCCGCAGCCAGCAGAAATTAACCGCCTTTTAGCCAATATTCACAGGAAGACCGGCCATATGCTGGTCTTTCTGTTTTATAGAATATAATTGTACCTTGATACCGTTTTTGAAAAGCAAAGAAGTGCTAATCTAAACGTAAATCCCTATGAAACCACTCTACCACAAAGCTGCTTTGCTGATCGCGCTGAATGCATTCGCCTTGTACGGATCGGCACAGATATGGACGGTTTCCGAACCGGAAAACCTGCCCGAAAAGCGGCACGAAAACGCGATGGCCACGGCCAACGGAAAGTTGTACCTGCTGGGCGGGCGCGGTATCAAGCCGGTTGATGAATACGATTTCAAAAAAGATTCCTGGAAAAGCCTCGCGCCGTCGCCGCTTGAAATGAGCCATTTCCAGGCGGTCAGTTACAAGAATGAAATTTACGTACTCGGCGCATTCACGGGTGGTTATCCGCACGAAGTACCGATTCCGGATATTTACATTTTCAATCCTGCTAAAAACGAATGGCGCAAGGGAGCAGCCATCCCTGAAAACCGCAGGCGCGGTGCGGCAGGCGCATTTACGTTGAATGACAAGATCTATCTCGTATGCGGCATCCAGGACGGTCACTGGGATGGCCAGGTTACCTGGTTCGACGAGTTCGATCCTGCTACCGGCACCTGGAAAACGCTCGCCGACGCTCCCCGCCCGCGCGACCATGTGCAGGTGGCCGTACTGAACAACAAACTTTACGTCGCAGGCGGGCGCCTCTCGACTGCGCGTATCAATCAGGTCTTGAATACCGTTATCAAGGAAGTGGATGTTTACGATTTCAAGACTGGTAAATGGACCACCCTGGACGCGTCGAACAATCTTCCTACTCTTCGTGCAGGCAATACTACCGTCGTTTATGACAATAAAATACTCGTAATCGGCGGCGAAAGCGACGCACATCAGGAGGCACATAATGAGGTGGAAGCATTCAATCCGCAAACCCAGAAATGGGAACGCTTGCCCTCTCTTCACCAGGGTCGTCACGGCACACAGGCGGTGGCATTAAACAAGAAGATTTACATTGCAGCAGGCTCGGCCAATCGTGGTGGCGGCCCGGAACTGAACGATATGGAAATACTCGATAAATAATACACTTCATTACTAACCCCCATTCAAATGCTCAAAAAACTCGCTGGTGCCTGTTTGCTGTTTGTTTCAATCTCTTCTTTCGCGCAGCAGAAGACATTCACCCACGCCGACACACTACGAGGCTCCATTACCCCTGAACGGGAATGGTGGGACCTGACCTACTACCACCTCAGCGTAAGGCCCAACGATAAAGACAGTACGCTTACCGGCAGCACGGTGATCAGGTACAAGGTCCTGAAACCCTACCAAACCATGCAGGTGGATTTGCAGGAGCCATTGCAGATCACCAAAGTGGTGCAGGACGGCGAGGCGCTTACCTACCGCCGCGATGGCAATGCATTTTTTATTACGCTCAATAAAAAGCAGGAAGCTGGCAAAACTGAATCCATTGAGGTTTTCTACGGCGGAAAACCCCGGCTCGCGAAACGCCCGCCCTGGGACGGAGGCGTGCAATGGGTCCCCGACGGCAAAGGCAATACTATCATTTCCACCTCTTGCCAGGGATTGGGCGCGAGCGTATGGTGGCCCTGCAAGGACCATATGTACGACGAACCCGACAGCATGCTCATCAGTATGACCGTTCCTAAAAATGTCATGGATGTATCAAATGGGAATCTGCTGTCGGTAGTCGAGAATAGCGACAATTCGCACACTTTTAATTGGGTGGTCAAAAACCCGATTAACAACTATGGGGTGAATATGAATGTGGCCAACTATGTAAGCTGGAAGGAGACATTCAAGGGCGAGAAAGGAGATTTGCAGGTTAGCTACTACGTTTTACCCCAAAATTTGGAAAGGGCGAAAGAGCAGTTCAAACAAGCTCCGAAAATGCTGAAAGCCTTCGAGCACTGGTTTGGTCCGTACCCTTTTTACGAAGACGGCTATAAGCTCGTAGAAGTACCCTACCTCGGCATGGAGCATCAGAGCTCGGTTACCTATGGCAATGACTACAAAATGGGCTATCGGGGTAAAGACCTGTCAAATACCGGCTGGGGCCTGAAATGGGACTTCATCATTATCCACGAGAGCGGGCATGAATGGTTTGCCAATAATATCACCTACAAAGACGTAGCCGATATGTGGGTGCACGAGAGCTTCACCAACTATTCCGAAAACCTTTACACCGAATATTACTTCGGAAAAAAGGCCGGGGAAGACTATGTAATCGGGACCCGCCAACTTATTGCGAATGATATTCCTATTGTAGGTATTTATGGAGTTAATCAGGAAGGCTCGAAGGACATGTACTACAAAGGCGGGAACATGCTCCACACTATCCGCCAGATTGTAAATGACGACGAGAAGTGGCGCCAGATCCTTCGCGGATTGAACAAGACCTTCTACCATCAGACGGTTGACGGCTCTCAGATTGAAAACTACATCAGCGAACACGCGGGCAGGAATCTCTCAAAGGTTTTTGATCAATATCTGCGCGACGTACGGATACCTGTTCTGGAATATGCATTTACAGGAAAAGGCCTGCAATACCGGTGGATCAACACAGTTGAAAACTTCGATATGCCCGTCAAAGTGAAACTTGCCAGCGGGAAAGAGGAATTCCTCTTTCCGACCAAAGACTGGAAAACCTTGAAAGTGAAAGGCGACAAGTCATTAACCGTAGACCGGAACTTCTACGTGGAAGCCAAAGAATCAAAACAGGCTTCTTTATAAGTCCCAGCATTCCATAATCAGAAGGTCGCCCTTCTGCGCGGAAACTCTGACCATGCCATCAGCCTCGGCTTCATTACTGCTGCCGGTTCTGTGACCCATCGTCAGGGTTTCGTTATTTAAGTTGTATTTCAAGCCGGAAGTCTCAATGCCTTCCACAGTACCTACCGGAATCAGGGAAATAGGCGTACCGGCGGCATACCACTTTTCAAACGTACCGGTAAGCGGGAAAATCTTGGAATAGTCGTCCAGCAGCACCAGTTTGATCTTATCCTTGTAGCGAACGAGATCAGTAATGTTCGTAATCGCATGATCTGCCCGGCGTCCCGTCGCCCAAACGATATTTGCGGCCGGGAAACCTCTTTCGATCAGATACTCGATGGCTTTGTTCAGATCGGTCTTTTCCTGGTCGGGAGTGTTAATGATTTCAAGCGGGTGCTGGCGTTCGCGTATCATTTCTACATTGTGCGGCGTATCAAAGTCACCCATCCAGGCATCTATTTTGATCCCTAAATCCAAAACCCGGTAAATGGCATGATCAAGTACGACAATATAAGGGCTCCATTCCAGCAACTGACCCAACAATTCCGGAGAGCAGGCTTCCCCATTGGCAATAATTAAAGCAGGCTCCTGCTTCTCCCGAACGATGTGGTGTGATGACATTAGTTATAGTTTAGTCTTTATCAGCTCAGCAAGTGTCTCAATGCCCTTCGTCATCTTACCGAACTGTCCACTCATGACATTCAGGCGATCCTTGATTTCGGCCACATCAGTTTTAAGAACCGCTACATCTGTTTTAAGAACCGATACATCTGTTTTGAGAACCGCTACATCTGTTTTGAGAACCGCTACATCTGTTTTGAGAACCGCTACATCTGTTTTGAGAACCGCCACATCGGCTTCAAGGCTATCCATTCTGCCTTCAAGTCTGTCCATTCTACCTTCGAGTCTGTCCATTCTACCTTCGAGTCTCTCAAACCTCCGGTCTTGCGCGGCGAATTTTTCGTGGACGAGCTTGAACTCGTTTCGCATTTCGTTGAATCCATTGTTGACCGTGGTTGTCAATGTGGCTAATCCAGTTGCTATCATCTCAATTTGCTTTCCATGTTCAACAGTGACGTTTTCAAGTTGCTCAATGCGTTGTTCTAGATACATACTCAATGTGTTTATAGTGTATAAAAATGGTTTTCAAACCGGATGTAATCCGACTCGTTTATTTATACGCTGCATTCAACATTTGGTAACATCATTCGGAACGAAATTTTCACACTTCCATTTTTTTCGCCCGGTTCCAGTAAGTATCCATTTCCTCCAGCGTCATATCGGACAGCGATTTGCCGTCGGCCTTCGAGGCTTCTTCCAGATATTGAAACCGGCTGATGAACTTCTTATTGGTCCTTTCAAGGGCCGTTTCGGGGTTGATATCTACAAATCTGGAATAATTTACCAATGAAAATAGCAGGTCTCCAAATTCTCCTTCGGCCTCTTTTTGATCGATGACATCGGCCGATTCGATATTGAAGTTCTGCTTGAATTCGTGCAACTCCTCTTCCACTTTGGCCCATACCTGCTGCTTTTCATCCCAGTCGAATCCAACGCCTCTTGCTTTCTCCTGAATGCGCATTGCCTTCACGAGCGCAGGCAGGGATGCAGGCACGCCCGACAGTACGGACTTATTACCTTCTTTCAATTTCAGCTTTTCCCAATTCTGCTTCACGGCCTCTTCAGTATCAGCCACAAAATCACCGTAAATATGCGGGTGACGGGCCACGAGCTTGTCGCATATGCCGTGCAGCACGTCCTTTATATCGAAGTTGTAGGTCTTGCCTTCCGCCTGCTCCGAACCGATTTTGGCATAAAAAACAATATGCAGCAAAACATCCCCAAGTTCCTTCTGGACTTCGGGCAGGTCGTTGTTCAATATGGCATCGGAAAGTTCGTAGGTTTCTTCGATCGTCAGGTGCCGCAGGCTGTCCATGGTCTGTTTTCTGTCCCACGGGCATTGCTCCCGGAGCTCGTCCATGATCGTCAACAAACGGTCGAAAGCCATGAGCTGTTGCTGGCGGCTTTCGGGAAGGTCACTGAATTGTTTTTCCATATCGCAAAGATACGGTGAAACCTGTTACTGCCCTGGCACCAGTGGTAATTTAAAGGCTGTCTGGATGAGATTACTCGTACATTTGGCAATAATGCGTCCGTGCGCATTTACCAGCCGCCCTTCCACATGAACGACATTTTTCCCCGCCCGTATTACAGCGGATTTCGCCACCAGCACATCGCCTGCTACCGCCGGATTGAGAAAATCGCAGTTCAGATTGACGGACGTGAACCCAAACTCCCGCCCCATGGCATACACCATTGTACCCACAATATCATCCAGGATCGTAGCTGCAATACCACCGTGCAACGTACCCATGGGATTGCACATATCCTCTCGCACGAGATATTCCACTTCCATCGCGCCGTCCTCGATGGTAATGAGTGTTCCGTTCAGCCATTTGGCTACCGGAGAGAAGTGCCGGTCCATCGGCTTGCCGATAAGCGTCCGAAGAAAAGATAGCCGCTTGTTTTCAGTCTGCGAATCAGAGAGTGAGTGTGTGTTCATAGCTTCATCAAAGGTTTGTACAGAATGAAAGTGATCTTCTAAAAATAGTAATTATCGTAGAAAAATTGATGGCTACAAGTCAATGCTATGGATTTTATTGTTACGTATCGAAGGTTATTACTACCTTTGCCGGAGTTTTTTTGCCAGAGATAAATGCTTACTCATATATGAATTTTACGTTATCGCAGGTTCCCGAGCGTTCCCAGAAACCCAGAACAAAAGGACTTACCATGGTGATGGACAAGGGGCTGAGTGTCAGGGAAACAGAAGATATGCTGTCCACCGCATCGCCTTATATTGATATCGTAAAGCTGGGTTGGGCCACTTCGTTCGTAAGTCCGAACCTGAACGAGAAGCTGGCGGTTTATAAAAATGCCAATATTCCCGTGTATTTCGGGGGAACATTATTCGAAGCATTCGTGGTCAGGAACCAGTTTGACGACTACCGTAAGCTACTGGATAAATATCAGCTGACTCACGCAGAGGTTTCCGACGGCTCCATTGAAATGCCGCAGGATATTAAATGCGAATACATCAACAAGCTTTCCCAACAGGTTACCGTTCTTTCAGAGGTAGGTTCCAAAGATGAGAACAAGATTATCCCGCCCTACAAATGGATCCAGCTGATCAAATCTGAATTGCAGGCAGGTGCATGGAAAGTGATCGGGGAAGCCCGTGAGTCGGGGAATGTGGGTTTATTCCGCGCAAGCGGCGAGGTGCGCCAGGGGCTCGTGGAAGAAATCCTTACGGAAATTGCATTTGAAGATATGATCTGGGAAGCCCCCCAGAAATCACAGCAAGTATGGTTTGTGAAACTACTCGGCGCCAATGTCAACCTGGGCAACATCGCTCCAAGCGAACTGATACCACTCGAAACGATCCGCCTCGGCCTTCGCGGGGATACTTTCAACCACTTCCTGAATACGAAGACGAAGCAGAAGTGGAAAATCGATTCCAAATAGGTCAGGACTCATAAAAACAGATTGTCAACTTAACGCATAGCTATGGAATTTTTAACGCAGTTCATTGATTTCTTCCTCCATCTCGACAAGCATTTGTTCAACATCGTGGAAGAATATGGTACACTCACTTATGTCATTCTGTTTTTGATTGTCTTCACCGAAACCGGGCTGGTCATCATGCCACTGCTTCCCGGCGACTCGCTCCTGTTTGCCGCCGGCGCCATCGCCGCCAACGAAACCACCGGCCTGAACGTCTGGCTGATCATTATTATCCTCATTATCGCAGCATTGCTAGGTGACAATGTGAATTACTTCATCGGAAAAACTTTCGGCGGACAAATCAAGAAACGGGAGAAGATATTATTCCTGAAAAGAGAATATCTTGAAAAGACCGAAGCATTCTACGAAAAGCACGGCGGTAGCACCGTAATCATGGCACGCTTCATCCCCATTGTCCGCACGGTAGCGCCATTCGTGGCAGGCGCAGGCAGCATGAACTATTCCAGATACATTATCTTCTGCATCATAGGCGCATTGCTTTGGGTTCCTACCCTCACGCTACTCGGCTATTTCTTCGGAAATATGGAGATTGTTAAAAAGAACTTCGAGCTGGTTATCTTTGGGATCATCGGAATCTCCATTCTGCCAATGATTTTCTCTTATCTAAAAAGCCGGTTCGCAAAGCCGAGTGCGGCGTAGAAGACTTCGGCTGTCGGCTATCGGCAGTCGGCTTTTATTTCTGATGATATTTCAATTAAGTATATAAAGATAAGGCGTTGCAAGTGAATGCAACGCCTTATCTTTTACTATAATAAAAAGGTTCGACTGCCGATAGCCGACAGCCGAAGTACATTTACGATCTCGAATAATTCGGTGCTTCTTTCTGAATCATGATATCGTGAGGGTGGCTTTCTTTCACACCTGCCGACGTGATCTTCACGAATTGCGCGTTCTGCAACGAATCGATATCATCAGCGCCGCAATAGCCCATACCGGCTTTCAGACCTCCCACCATCTGGTAAATGATCTCGGAAACTTTGCCTTTGAATGGTACCCGACCTACGATCCCTTCCGGAACGAGTTTCTTCACATCGTCCTCAGCATCCTGGAAGTAACGGTCTTTTGAACCATCTTCCATGGCTTCCACCGAGCCCATTCCGCGGTAAGCTTTGAATTTACGCCCTTCATAAATCACTACCTCGCCCGGAGCTTCATCGCTACCTGCAAGCATTGAACCGATCATGATTGTACTCGCACCGCCAGCCAGTGCCTTGGTCATATCACCTGAGAAACGGATACCGCCATCGGCGATTACCGGAACACCAGTACCTTTCAGACCTTCCGCTGCCCACATTATAGCGGTCAGCTGGGGAACTCCGATACCGGCAATGATACGGGTTGTACAGATACTACCAGGTCCCACGCCCACTTTCACCGCATCGGCACCGGCATCGGCCAATGCTTTCGCAGCTGCACCTGTCGCTACGTTACCAGCGATTACATCCAGTTTCGGAAATGCAGCTTTGATGGATTTCAAAGCGTCGATTACACCTTTGGAGTGCCCGTGCGCGGTATCGAGACTTACTACGTCGACGCCAGCTTTCACCAATGCCTCTACACGTTTCAGCACGTCGGGTGTAACACCGATGGCCGCACCTACACGAAGGCGGCCATATTCGTCCTTACATGCATTCGGGTGTGATTTGCGTTTTAGAATGTCTTTATAGGTGATTAAACCCGTCAGACGATATTCCGAATCAACAATCGGAAGTTTCTCGATTTTGTATTCTTGCAGGATTTTCTCAGCGTCATCCAGTGAAAGTCCCTCCGAAGCAGTAACGAGGTTGTCCTTCGTCATGACTTCGGTTACCGGCTTGCTCATTTCACGTTCGAAACGCAAGTCACGGTTAGTAAGGATACCCACCAACTTGTGGTCTTTGTCAATTACGGGAATACCTCCGATCTTGAACTCACGCATGATTTGATGCGCGTCGCCCAGGCTCGCAGTGTCAAGCAGTGTGATCGGATCGAGGATCATGCCGCTTTCAGAACGTTTTACCTTTCTCACCTGCTCAGCTTGCGCTTCCAGGGACATATTTTTATGGATTATTCCGATACCACCTTCCTGAGCCATAGCGATGGCCAGTTCAAATTCCGTCACCGTATCCATAGCAGCTGAAACAATAGGAATGTTCAACTCAATGTTGCGGGTAAGCTTGGTTTTTGTTGATGTGTTACGAGGCAGAACTTCTGAATAACCGGGGATTAACAGAACGTCGTCGTAGGTGAGTGCCTCGAAGAGGACTTTGGATGGGTCTGTGCTCATAGCAAATAAACTATTGTTATTTGCCGGGCAAAATTAAGAAGAAGTTCTGAGTAAATAAAATCGAATTGTATTTTTTCTTTAACCAGCTTTCAGCCGCCGGCTTTCGGCGATCGGCAACTTCGTTTATCCGGAGAAAAATTAAAGACCGCAATCCGCCAAGGCCGATTGCTGACAGCCGAAAGCCGACTGCCATCAGGATACCAGCACCCGCACTTTTTTGATGCGCTTCTTATCGGCCGACTGTACCTTAAATGTTACTTCCCGATGCGTAGCAATTTCTCCGGTCCGCGGGAGTCGCGAAAACAGTTCCAGTAATAGTCCCGCCAAAGATTCACTATTGCCCCTAACTTCATCAAAGTAGTCGGTTTCGAGATTCAGAATGCGGCAAAGGTCGTTAATCAGCACTTTGCCTTCGAATACATAGGTATGCTCATCGACCTGCGTATAATTCACCTCTTCGTCTTCGTCATATTCATCATTAATATCCCCGAAAATTTCTTCGATAATATCTTCCAGGGTAATCAATCCGCTGGTTCCACCGTACTCGTCGACCACGATGGCCATATGCACGCGCCGGTTCTGAAAGTCCTTCATCAGGTCGTCAAGGCGCTTGCTTTCGGGGATGAAATAGACCGGACGCAACAGCTTCTGCCAGTTGAAATGCTCATCCAGATGAATATGCGGCAAGAGGTCTTTTACATTTAAAATACCCTCCACATGGTCGAGATCGTCGCGATAAACCGGTACGCGCGAGTAACCCGACTTATTAATGCGGTCCATCAACTCGTGAAAATCGAGTTCTATATCGAATGCGGTAATTTGCACCCTAGCCTGCATAGCTTTCCGTGCATTGGTTTGCCGGAAATTGGCCAGCCCACGCAGCAGATCGGTTTCTTCTTCACTTTCTGCCTTAGCTTCCAGCATTTCAGTGGTAATCTCGGCGCCCTGCGGTGTAAGCACACCGAATGAGTACCCTAGCTTCATGATCGGCTGGGTGAGCGGCTTGCAGATTTTAATAAGAAACTGCGTAAGACCTGCTATTTTGGGAATGAACTCCTGCGCGTTGCGTGCGCTGTTATACCGCACCATCGCATCGAGCCAAATCCAGATAACCAGGAACGCCAATACCGCCCAGCGGACCATTTCCACGCTCCCCGCCTGCATATGCAGCCATGCCAACCGTGCTGCCAAAAGCAATGCAAACAGCGTAATGCCGCGCTGCACCAAAGAAAGCGCCAGTTGCTGGATACGTGTAGGTAATTGACTATCGCCTTCCGCCTTGCGCTCCCAGGGGTTTTCCATGGCGCCGGAAGCCGCATAGGCTGCTCGGATTCCCGACAGGAACAGGGAGATAATGAACAGGAAAATTACTAGAATGAAGTCGTAAGGAGCCAGGAAATCAAAGGGTATGAGCACCCCTGCCAGAGTGGTTTGCGTACTTTTCTGGGGAAAATGAATCCCCGTACGCGTTCGGGCAAGCGGGTCGTCACTGTCTTCTGTTTCTTTCACGAAATGTCAGAGAATGTTCAAAATAGGTATTCAATCAGATAAATGTAGCGAATCCCGCTTAATAACTGTATCTATTTCGGAATAAATACATTTTTAAGCGGGATTCGTCATTAGTTCGTCGAATGCATCAGAACGGCAGATCGTCGTCATCGTTATTGCCGGCCGCCATCGATGGCGGTATCGGATCCGATGGCCGTGGGGCATTGTTGCCGCGCGGCGCATTGCCGGATTGCTGGTATCCGCCTTGCTGGCCACTCTGGCTATAATCGCCGCCCTGTCCACCGCCCGAAGGACCTCCCAATAACGTCATGCTGTTCGCCCGGATCGTCACACCAGTGCGCTGCTGACCTTCCTTATCCGTCCATGTATCGGTGCGGATACGTCCTTCGATATATACCTGGTTTCCTTTTTTGAGGTATTTTTCAGCCACTTTCGCTAATCCCTCCCAAAGTTCAATGCGGTGCCATTCGGTATTATCGACGCGCTCGCCATTTTTGTTTGTATAAGTCTCGGTAGTCGCGATATTGAACTTCGCCACCGCTGACCCGCTTTCCAGGTACCGGACTTCCGGGTCACTGCCCAGGTTACCGATCAGAATTACTTTATTAACACTTCCTGCCATGATTTTTTAACGTGGTTAATGTTTGTTGCAACTTTAAATATAGACATTTCCCGCGAGAAATGTCCGCTAAATATCCTGTTCGGTGATCTTGCCGGTAACCTTGTCTTTCAGGATCAGTTTGTTGCGGCCGTCGTGCGTCACTTCCTGCTTGATCAGGTAGTGCGTTTCATTGTACGAAACATAGTTGGAAGGCTTCTCCACGCCTTCACGCCCACGCCACACTGGAAGTTCCACTTTTTCCCAAAGCTTCGATTTGGCCGATTTATAAGCCGCATCGATCACCGCATTCACAATGTAGCCATCATAAAACGTCTCCGCTGGCGCATTTCCCTTTTCAGCAGAATTGAACATATCCGTGAACATATGATTATACCCGAGGTCGTTCACCTCGTCGCCCACCGGGAACAGCCAACCGGTATTGCTTTCGGCTTTTTCGGCCACATATTCTTCGCCGGTGCCATCCGGGTTTTGCCCGGTCGTGAACATTTCGAAGCCGGTCCGCAAAAAGTTATTAATCCAGATCGTCCCCTCGGTCCCCATTACTTCATCACGCAAATCCATCCCACCCCGGAACGTCCAGCTCACCTCAAACTGCCCGATGGCGCCGTTTTCGTATTTAACCAATGCAATCGCATGATCTTCGGCATCTATCGGCTTCACCTGCGTATCGGCCCAGCACATTACCTCTACGGGTTTGATATCCTTGCCAATAAAATTCCGCGATATTTCAATGCAATGGCATCCCAAATCCAGGATGCAGCCGCCGCCCGCCTGCTCGATATCCCAGAACCACTCACTATGCGGGCCCGGGTGCGCCTCGCGCGACTTCGCCCAGATAATGCGACCAAGCGAACCGTTTTTAACACTTTCAAGCGATTTCAGGAATTTGGGTGTGTAGCACAAATCTTCCAGGTAACCAGCAAAAATCCCAGCTTCCTCTACCGCTTTCAGCATACGTAATGCCTCCGCGCCATTACGGCCCAGCGGCTTGGTTGATACTACCGCCTTCTTATGCTTCGCGCAAAGCAATACAGCCTGTTCATGAACATTATTGGGCAATGCAATGCACACCATATTCACATCGGGATGCCCGATCACCTCTTCCATGTTCGACGACCAGAAATCGCAGCCGTAATCGTCGGCAAACTTTTTGGCGCTTTCTTCCCCCCGTGCGTAAATGGCCACCACACGATCGCGGCTGCGCTGACCATGGATGGATTCCGCATAAAAACGTCCGATGAAGCCGGAGCCGAGCATTGCGATTTTCTGCATACAGTATTTAGTTTAAAGTTTTAGGAACAGGTTGTGTATTGTCATTAGAGGTCAGGAAGTAGTCAGGTATAGTCATGTATGGTCAAGTGTTGTCACGTACGGTCAGTCATTGTTAGGAAATATTCGTCAAGATTGACCATACATGACGACAAATGACGATACCTGACCGCCCATGACTATGAATCACTATACATGACTATAAATTACTGCGCATGACGATTCATGACGTCTTCACTTCATTCTCCCAGCCAGTGGATTTCAACGCCGGGTCGTTCTCCTTTTTGAGGAAATCCGCGTTTTCGAACGACTCGGCATTCCATTCCAGCAATGCGTGATCCGGCACGATGGAAACTGGTACCCGCCACGAGGTTGAAGTTTCAGCATAGGCGATGTTGGATTGCGAGTTATAACACGAAATGAGCGACCAGCGCGGATGATCCGACAGGTTCGCTTCCGAACGGTGCATGAGGTTACTATGGAAAAACAATGCGTCGCCGGGCTCCAATTCGCAGTAGATAAGGTCCATCGTTTTCAATGCATGGTTCACCATTTCCATGTCCGCACCTACCTGCTCGCCTGCGAAGCCGTGGTTCACGCGGCCCATTTTGTGTGAACCCTTAATCACCTGTAAACACCCATTTTCCTTATTGGCGGGTGTTAATGCGATCATCGCGCTCATAAGCTGATCGGGAAAAATGAACTGGTTCTTATACCAATACCCATAGTCCTGGTGCCATTCCCACGCACCGCCGACCTTCGGCTCTTTTTGCATGAGTTTGGTATGAAAATGACAAACCTGGCTATCCTGCTGCAACAACTGCCATACCGAATTGACCATTCTTTCGCTGCGGATCAGATACCCGAACACATCGTCGCCCGGCGTGAACCAAAGCGATAGTTTTGTCTTCTTCCCCGACTGGTCGTTCAAGTCCATCGCATTCTTCTGCATTACCGAATTTTCCAGCGCCGTCCGATATAATTTGTCCACTTCCTCGGCAGAAAAGAGACTTTTGACAACAATATAGCCGTCGCGATTATAGTCAGCGATCTGGCTGGCATTCAAACTGAAACTTCCCATGATTGACAGTCGGTTAAGCGTTTAGTTCAAAAATATATTACTTAAACCACATTTCTATTTTCATGCAATACTACTACAAGCTCGTTGCCCGCAGCAATGATCAGGCGGTGAGAGGTAACTTTCCTCCCGCAAAACGGTATCGATCAGAATTGGCTTCGGAAGCACTTCGACTTCCTCATGACTGTAAAAAGCCATTCCGTGGGGTAAATCTATCCTTTCGGTTTCAGGAATTTCGAGCCACCAGAACCGTACCTGCAAGCGCTGGTGTGTAAGAATGTGCGAATACACTTTGGGTATTTCTGTCAGGCGGCCTTTTTTCAGGAGGTCTTGGAAATTCGGGTCAAGTAGTGTCAGGGAGTCTGGACATGTGACTGGGGCTTTGGATTCGATAAGTTGGAAATCATAGAGACCTTTCCAGATATCGCGGCCGCGGCGTTCGTGCATGGCGAGCCTGTCGCCTCGCTTCATGATAATGTAGTTCAAATAACGATGTTTGACGGTCAGCTTCTTGATTTTGACAGGCAGCTGCCCCTGCATTTGATGCATATAAGCAAAACAGCGGTCATTGAAAATACAGACCGCGCAATTCGGCGACGCCGGCACGCATTGCAATGCCCCGAACTCGATCATCGCCTGGTTATAGGTAGCAGGGTCCTCCTTGGATACCAGCTGCTTCGCCACCGCAGCAAACTCCTTTTTCCCCTCATTACCCAGCATATCCGACTGAATACCGAAAATACGAGCCATTACGCGGTACACATTCCCATCAATCGCCGGTACTACCTCGTCGAATGCGAAGGAAGCGATGGCTGATGCAGTATATTGCCCGAGGCCTTTTAGTTTTAAAAGCTTTTCAGCGCTTTCGGGAAATCTTCCGTTGTAGTCGTTCACAACCTGCCGGGCCGTGAAATGCATGTTGCGTGCGCGGGAGTAGTAGCCGAGTCCCTGCCATAACCGCAGCACATCGCGCTCATCGGCAGCTGCGAGGTCAAACACCGTGGGATACTGGTCGGTAAAACGCTCATAGTAAGGTAACCCCTGGACTACACGGGTTTGCTGGAGAATCACCTCCGATAACCAAATTTTATATGGGTCTTTGGTTTCCCGCCAAGGCAACGAGCGGTGGTTTTCAAGATACCAGGATTTGAGTCTTCTGTTAAAATCAATCACCTCCAAATCATCCGGTATCATATTATTTTTACTTATGTGCACTGTTTTTTAATGAATTATATAAAAAAGGGGAAGATCATCCTTTTAAGTTTTATTAAAATTACCGTACCTTTGTGTTCCCAAAATTTACAGGAGTAAGTAAATTAATGAAATAATATCCACTTAAAGTAAACAATCAAAGTGACTAAGGCAGACGTAATCGCACAGATTTCCGAGAAAACAGGCGTAGACAAGGGCGACGTTCAGCAAACGCTAGAATCGTTTTTTACCGTGGTAAAGGACTCACTTTCTGATGGTGAGAACCTTTATGTTAGAGGTTTCGGTAGTTTCATCAACAAAAAACGTGCGCGCAAAGTGGCCCGCAATATTTCAAAGGGAACTTCCATGATTATTGACGAGCACTTTGTACCAAGCTTCAAGCCTGCAAAAGTTTTTGTTGAGCAGGTAAAAGAAAGTGACAAACTGAAAGCAGTCGCTGAAAAGTAATTTACCTGAAAAGGTTGGGTTATAAGAGTATGAAAAAGTCCATTTTACTTTCTTGCGTGCTTGCGGTAGCACTGGTAGGAACGCTGTTCAGCCTTCCCAAGGTCGTCGTAAACAACAAGGGCAAAGAGATGGACAAGGAGAAAGGCCAGTCGGCTGCCGCTTCGGCGCCCGCTGCGGCAGCAAATGCTGCTGAGTCCTCTTCCAAATCGCATGATGGAGCCGCTTTAACTCCTGATCAACAGAAAATTGTAGATCAGCTCAGAAGCGGCTTCAATCAAGCGGGTGATAAAGACAAGGTTGCTGCGGGCATCAAGCTTTCAGACGAGTTTGCGAAGCTTCAAAAATTTGACAGCGCTGCATTCTATGCCGAGAAAGTGGCCCTGCTCTCCCCTGCTATCGAAAACCTGATGCGTGCGGGCGACCGCTACTATGAGGCGTACGGATTCGCAGTGGACGAGCAGAAAGCAAAGAACCTGGGTATCAAAACCCGCGAATATTACCAAAAAGCAATTGACCAGAATCCTGGACTGTTGACTGCAAAAGCCAACATGGCGATGACCTATGTGAATACAGAGAACCCGATGCAGGGTATTCTGATGCTCCGCGAGGTGATCGACGCGGATCCTACCAACGAACTGGCATTGTTCAATCTGGGGATCCTGTCCATGAGATCGAACCAATATTCAAAAGCTGCTGATAGGTTCAGACAGATTTTAACCAACAATCCTAAGAATACGAAAGCTAAGTTCTATCTTGGCCTTTCGCTCGTAGAATTGGGTGACAAAGAACAAGCAAGCAAAGTTCTGTCGGAGGTTAAAAAAGAGGAGAAAGACCCGGTAATCCAGCAAGCCATTGGCGAGTTGGAGGGCCGTCTGGGCAACTGATCATCAGATCATAAAGGAAATACATTACTTATTTTATAAAACGACATAATCATGCCTTGCGGAAAAAAGAGAAAAAGACATAAGATCTCCACTCACAAGAGAAAGAAAAGACTCAGAAAAAACAGACATAAGAAGAAATAATTGGCTATGACCGGGTTTTAATATTAAGATCCGGTCATCCTTATTCCCCACGTTTGTATCCCGCTAACAGTCTGATATGCGGGGAGTTAAGTATCAACATTATCGAGCCATTCAGTTGGTTGAACATTGAGTAACGAATTACTAATCAATTCTACTCAAAAGGGAGAGCGTATAGCCCTTTTGCAGGATAAACGTCTTTTAGAATATCACGTAGAAACACCGGATCAGAGCTTTACCGTAGGCGACATTTACCTCGGTACTGTGCGGAAGCTGGTGGCAGGGCTCAATGCTGCCTTTGTTGACGTTGGTTTTGAAAAAGATGCGTTCCTGCATTACCTCGATTTGGGGCCTAATATCAACTCGCTGAACAAGCTCACCAAGGACGTAATCGCCAAGCGGACGCATTCGGGCAACTTGAAAAATTTCAAGATGGAGCCGGAAATCGAGAAGCTTGGAAAAATCGATAAAGTTCTTTCTAAGAACCAGCCAATCCTGGTTCAGATCGTCAAGGAGCCTATTTCTACCAAAGGCCCGAGGCTTTCGTGCGACATTTCGATAGCCGGACGGTATATTGTACTCGTCCCATTCTCCAATTCAGTCAACCTTTCCAAGAAGATCACCGACAAGCAGGAGCGAAACCGCTTGCAAAGGCTGATGTCGTCCATCAAACCTCAGAATTTTGGGGTGATAATCCGCACGGTAGCTACCGGAAAGGACGTGGACGAGCTCAACAAGGATTTGCAGGACTGTCTGGACAAATGGGAAAACGGTATCAAAGCGCTTCGCGATGCCAAACCGCGCGACCGCGTGATCGGTGAAATGAACCGCGCGTCTTCGATCATCCGCGATATGCTCAACGAGTCCTTCGACAGCATTACCGTAGATTCTAAGGATGTTTATGATGACATCAAAGCATACATCCACAACATCGCACCGGAGAAGGAAAACATTCTTCGCCTGCACAATGGCAAGAATAAGCTGTTTGAACAATTCGGTCTAGAAAAACAGATCAAATCGCTGTTCGGTCGCTCGGTCAGCCTTCCTAATGGTGGTTACCTGATCATCGAGCATACGGAAGCCTTGCACGTAATCGATGTCAACAGTGGCAACAAATCCAATTCCGAAGAGGATCAGGAAGCTACTGCATTGAGCGTGAACCTCGAAGCAGCGAAGGAAATTGCCCGGCAACTGCGCCTACGCGATATGGGCGGCATTATCGTGGTCGACTTTATCGACATGAAAAAGGCAGAGAACAAGCGCACGCTGTTCGATGTTATGCGTGATGAAATGAAGGGCGACCGGTCGAAATACACCGTTTTGCCACTATCTAAATTCGGCTTGCTGCAAATCACGCGTCAGCGTGTGAGGCCGGAAATGAACATCGTCACCCGCGAAACCTGCCCTACTTGCGGTGGTACGGGCACGATCCAGGCGAGCATTCTCGTATCCGACGTGATCGCCAACAACCTCGATTACATTCTCACCAAACAGAACGAGCGCGGCATTACCATTTCGCTCCATCCGTTCCTGCATTCGTATTTCACCAAAGGGCTGATTTCAGAGCAGGTAAAATGGTTCTTCCATTACAAAACCTGGGTGAAACTGATCAAAGACTCGTCGCTGGGCGTGGTGGATTTCAAGTTCCATAACCGGTATGGGGAGGAAATCGAGATTGTGCCAGTGAATTAACGGCTTTCGGCTTTCGGCTTTCGGCTTTTGGCGATCAACTACTTTCCTTTCCAGATGGGCTCCCGCTTTTCTCTGAAGGCTAGTGCGCCTTCTCTTGAATCTTCTGTTTGGAGAAGTTTGTCTAATTCCCTTTTCAGAAAAGTATGCTGCTCATTTTGAGGGATATCCTTTAATTGCTGCAAGCTTTGCATTCCTGCTTGTATTGCCAATGGCGCGCTCTCGCAAACTTGGGTAGCCAGCGCAATTACTTCCTCTTCAATATTTTCAGCCAAATGCGTAATCAGGCCCATTTCCAGCGCTTCCCTAGCTGAATAAGCCTTTCCGGTTATCGACATTTCGAGAATCTTCCGTTGCGGCAAAATGGGTGAAAGCGACGCCATTACCTGCATCGGCCAGATTCCCCGCTTTACCTCCGGCAAACTGAATGTAGCCCCCGGCACACTGAAAACGAACGTACAGCCGCAAATCATAAGAAAGCCCCCAGCCAGCACCGGCCCCTCTACCTGTGCAATACAAGGTTTTAGCAAGTCATTGAAAGCATCCCCCATTCGTGCCTCTTCGTGTATTCGTGGCAATAAATCATTCATAGCATTCGCAGAAGGATCATGAAATGCATTCAAATCGGCCCCGGCACAAAACACCGGCCCTTCGGCTTTCAGTACTACACACCGGATATCCGTTCGATAATGCGCGTAGGCCAATGCATAAATGATTTCTTCCGCCATTGTCGGAGTGAATGCATTGCGCTTCTCAGGTCGGGCTAATGTGATGGTAAAAAGATGTCCGGCCTTTGCAGTTTTAATATGCAAAAACCGGACGTTATCGAAAGTCTGGATATCTTCTTCGGTGTAGAATCGCATGCCAAAACACGGTTAGTTCGCTTTGGCAAGTATAGTAAATTATCGGGTCACAACGCCCTCGACCATTTTAATATACTGGGCAATACCTTCTTCAATTTCATGCAGATAAATAAATTCATCCGCGCTATGCGAGCGTGCGGAATGTCCCGGACCCATTTTCAACGACGGGCAATCGAGTAATGCCTGGTCCGAAGTTGTCGGAGAACCGTACGCGTTACGGCCCAGTTTCAAACCTTCCAACACAATCGGATGATCCATTGGAATGCTGGATGGGCGCAAGCGAATCGATCGCGGCGTAACTTCTGATTGAATATTTGCTTTAATTTCAGAAATAACCTCTTCCAAAGTGTACTGATCCGTCACACGCACGTCGATCGTAAATGTGCAGGCGTCCGGCACCACATTATGCTGCGTGCCCGCATTGATGATCGTCACCGACATTTTGATCGGCCCGAGCGTTGGGGATACCTTGGGGAATTTGTATTCTGTAATCCACTGAATATCTTTCAGTGCTTTGTAAATCGCATTCTCCCCCTCCTCACGCGCCGCGTGGCCGGAAACGCCTTTTGCTGTGCAATCCAGTACCAGCAGGCCTTTTTCCGCAACCGCCAAATGCATTTCGGTAGGCTCTCCTACAATGGCAAATGCGATTTCCGGTAACTCCAGAGCTACAATTTCAAGGCCTTCTTTTCCGGAAATCTCCTCCTCAGCTGTGGTGGCAATGGCAATATTATAGGTAAGATCTTCTCTTTCGTAGAAATAAACGAACGTGGCAATGAGGGAAACCAGGCATCCGCCGGCATCATTACTACCCAGGCCGTACAGCTTTCCATCCTGCTCAATGGCCTTGAACGGATCGAGCGTCCAGGATTTGTTCGGCTTCACAGTATCGTGGTGCGAGTTGAGCAGCATTGTCGGCTTGTTCGCATCGAAATGCTTGTTGAAAGCCCAGAGATTGTTCTTTTTGGTATGAAAAGGAATGTTCTTTTTCGTAAAGAAATCCGCCAGAATTTTTGCCGTATTTTCTTCCTCCTTACTGAATGAGGGCGTTTCGATCAGACTCTTCAACAATGCGATGGCCTCCCTGGAGAGCGTTTGTATGTTTTCCAAAGTATTTACCATCTTACTTGTCCGTCTCCTTTAACGATCCATTTCTCGGTCACGAGTTTCTCCAATGCAAATGGGCCCCTGGCGTGCAGTTTCTGAGTCGAAATACCGATTTCCGCGCCTAGTGCGAACACACCGCCGTCTGTGAAACGGGTCGAGGCATTCGCATACACCGAAGCAGCATCCACTTCTTTCAGAAAAGTTTCGATAGCCTCTTCGTTGGTGGAAATAATAGCCTCCGAATGTCTTGAAGAATAGTTTTCAATTTGCTTCAATGCATCTGACAAATCGTCAACCACTTTCACGGAGCATTTGAAATCCAGAAACTCTTTCCCAAAATCATCTTCGCTGGCATGTTGGAGATAAGGATACTCCGCTTTTTGAAGAATTTCATAAGACTCTTCGTCCGCGAAAACCTCTACATTCCATTTTATAAAGTCTTCTCTCAGTTTTGGCAAAAATTCACCTGCTACCGCACGATCAACCAAAACAGTATCCAGCGCATTACAAGCAGCCGGTTTGGAGACCTTTGCATTCACAACTATTTGCGCACCTTTGTCGAGGTCACCTGTTTTTTCTATGTAAGTATGACAGACCCCTGCACCAGTTTCAATGGTAGGGACCAATGAATTCTGACGTACGAATTTGATCAAGCCCTCGGAACCGCGTGGAATGATGATATCCACATATTGAATGGCCGTCAACAGCTCGCCGACAAACTCGCGACCAGTAGGCAACAACGTAACAGCAGCCGCGGGCACACCGAATTCCGTCAAAGACGCATGGATCAGGCTCACCAGATAATTGTTGGAGTTTTGCGCTTCCTTCCCGCCTTTGAGCACGCACGCATTCGCGGAGCGCAGGCACAGGGAAGCCACGTCGATCGTCACATTCGGGCGCGATTCATAAATAACGCCTACCACGCCCAGCGGTACGGCGATCTTTTTCAGGGAAAGTCCCTGCTGAATGGTTTTTTCGACAAATACCTCGCCGGTCGGGTCCGGGAGCTCCGCTACCTCGATCAGGCTTTGCGCCAGTTCGTTGATCCGCTTCTGATTCAGGAGCAGGCGATCTTTTTTCGGGTCGGCATCATCCATCAAATCCAGGTCTTTCCGGTTTTCGGCGATGATGTTTTCGGCATTGGCCAGCACTCTGGCCGAAAGGTTGATCAGCAAATCAGCCCTTTGCCTGTCTGTCAGCCGGCGAACGGCAGCTGAGGCCTCCCGCGCTTCCTTTAATTGAGGTACTATCGATTCCATTATAACAAAACTATATCATTGGCATGCGCCACTTCAAAATTAACTGTTTTCAGGTTGCTGCGGATCGCCGAGGATGTCTCGCGCGCCCGTGCAACCGCGATCATTTCGTCTTCCGACGAGTATATTTCGATGATTTCACCCGCTTCAAAATCGCCGGTTACTTCGGTGACACCCACCGCAAGCAAACTCTTACGCCTTAATAATGCTTTGGAAGCGCCTTCGTCCACACGCAACGTGCCGGATACCAGACCGCCGCTTCCGAGCCAGCGGTTACGGGCAGATAATGTGCTTTTACCCGGTGTGATCAATGTGCCCGCTTCTCCTTTCAATGCATTCAGCAGTTCGTTAGGCTGATTCATTCCAAAAATGACTACGCGAATGGCCATTCTGGAAGCGAGTTTGGCGAATGTGAGCTTGGAAGCCATTCCGCCGAGGCCGAGGAAAGATTTATCGGTCCTGACAAACTTAAAAACCTCGTTCACATTGGATACGTTCCGCAGGATTTTCCCTTCCTCGTCTAACAACCCTCCCACCGAAGTACAGAACATCAGCGATTCGGCCCCAAAACCAACAGCCAGCAAGGTAGCCAGTTCATCATTATCCGAGAATTTCAGCTCGCGGTCGCTGACCACGTCGTTTTCGTTCACAATCGGAATAATGCCGTTCAACCAGAGCTCTTCAAAAGTTTCTTTGAGTTGCAGGAATTTATTGCGGTTCGCGAAATGCTGCCGCTCACAAAGGCTTTGGGCAATATAAATTTTATTCGGGGCAAAATAGGAAGCATAGAGGCCTACAAGCAGCGGATTACCCACTGACGCTGCCGCTTTTCGCTGGGTCATTGTGCCCCTATAATCATTGATATATGCCTTACCTGCACCTACCGCACCCGAAGAAACGATAATAATGCGGTATTGCGAATGGATTTCCGAAACTTGCCGGGCTATTTCCGAAATGATCCTGACATCAGGTTCACCCGAAGGAAGCGTGATAGAGGCCGTCCCGAATTTTATGACGAGAATAGGTTTTGACACTTGGTATTCAAATAAGCGGCGCCACTTCCGGCGCCCGGTAATCAATCTGGCGCCAAAAATACTTCTTTTCAAACGAAAACGGATGCCCTACCCTCGCCCTCAACGCATTTGGCACATTATAATTCGCTTAAAACCGCCCCGTTGAACTGCCTTCTGAGTTTTAATGCCTTGTGAAGCTGATCGAGATATTCATCGCGCGGGATTTCGATAGCACCGTAGCGAAGCACATTATCATTGATAAACTGGGTGTCCAGCAATGCGAAGCGGTTCAATTTCAACAGCTGGATCAGGTAGTGAAATGCGACTTTCGATGCATTACTCTCGATCGTAAACATCGATTCACCAAAAAACACCCCATTAATAGAAACTCCATACAGCCCGCCGACAAGCCGGTCTTCACGCCAGGCCTCCACGCTGTGCGCGTACCCGAGCTCATGCAATGCCGTGTAGGAAGCGATGATTTCCTCCGAAATCCACGTCCCCGGCTCACTCGCCCGTGGCAGCGCGCATCCCCGCATAACGCCCTCGAAGTCGGTATCGATGCGGATATCGAAATACTTTTTGTTTAAAACTGGCCGGAGCGATTTGGATGGCTTGTAGGTATCGATGGGAATAATGGCCCGAGGATTGGGTGAGTACCAGTAAATAGTACCATCTGCCTCGGCCATGGGAAATATGCCATTGATATAGCCGTTGAGGAGGTCGTCGGTACTGATTGCAGACATGAAAGCCACTGAATTAAAGAAATAATATTGTTGATCGAAGTGAGAATAGTACAAAATAGGGCACACCCACAAATCCGCTCTCTTGAAACTTTACCGTTCAAAACGAACCATAAAAATATATCTTCTGTTTCTTTGCTGTAAGATTTTTTTTTTGAAAATTTGCAGCCTCTTAGACGCACAAGCAAGTCAATGAATCACAACGGCATACATACAGTTCTGCATACTACGCCTTTCCGATTCAGGTCCCCACGGACCGCATAATCTCCTTTTACCTACGTGGTAAATATCTAATCCCCGCAATTTCTTACAATTTCTAGACGTCCCATCGTTTTTCTCTGGGTTAGTTAATTATTGTCTTGAACATTTTGTCAGCATAGTCACATCAATGAAAAATACCGAAGTAGTGGGCAGTAAGTTTATCGTACAGACTGCCAATGAAAATCATCTCCATTACGCCGAACAAATCTGCGCGGAAATGGAGGAGAGCGCCAAAAAGCGTGGTACCGGTATAGCCAAACGTTCCCCAGTGTACATTATGGAGAAAATGGTGGAAGGAAAAGCCATCATTGCCACCACCAACACCGGCGAATGGGTAGGATTTTGTTACATCGAAACCTGGGAGCATGGAAAATTCGTAGCGAACTCGGGCTTGATCGTACATCCTGATTTCCGCAACAGCGGCATGGCGAAGGCTATTAAAATGAAAGCATTCGAATTGTCGCGTCAAAAATATCCTGATGCCAAAATTATCGGTATCACTACGAGCCTTCCGGTGATGAAAATCAACTCGGATTTGGGCTACGAGCCAGTAACGTTCAGCGAATTGCCCGCCGACGATGCATTCTGGAAAGGCTGCGCGAGCTGCGTGAATTACGACGTTCTCACCCGGACCAACAGAAAACACTGTCTTTGCACGGGTATGATGTACGATCCGGAAGATAAGAAACCTGCTGCCACGCCTGACAACGGTACCGCGGCAGCAACTGAAAGCCATACCTGGGATTTCTTGAAAGAATCGAGCCTTTATGAGCGCTGGATGCGCATTAAGCAACGTATTTTGCTGCGAAGGGAAGAACGCGCCAAAAAGAAAAACGCCGGGGCCGTGCTGGTACACTAATGTATCGGACACTTGATAGATTTTAGTATCTCATTTTTAATACCCCGCCGGCAGCCAAAAGGCCCGAAGCGGGGTATTTTTTTGTACTTTTGCACCGCAAATCAAGCATTTAATCAGAATTCATATATAATGTCACAGCCCAAAGTAGTATTAGCGTTTTCAGGGGGACTTGATACCTCCTTTTGTGTAAAATATTTAGCCGAAGACAGAGGTTATGAAGTGTACTCGGTTTTGGTTGACACCGGTGGTTTTTCCGACGAAGAGCTGAAAACAATCGAAGCGAATGCCTATGCTTTGGGCGTGAAGCAACATGCTACGATTTCCAAGACCAGGGAATATTACAATGATTGCATCAAATACCTGGTCTTCGGTAATATCCTGAAAAACAACACTTACCCTCTTTCGGTAAGCGCCGAGCGTATTTTCCAGGCGGTAGCGGTGGCTGAATATGCCAAAGAAATCGGTGCAAGCGCCATTGCGCACGGCAGCACAGGAGCTGGTAACGACCAGGTTCGTTTCGATATGGCCTTCCGCATCATTGTTCCTGAAGCTGAAATCATCACCCCGATCCGCGACCTGAAACTTTCCCGCGAAGCGGAAATTGAATACCTGACAGCCAAAGGCGTTTCCCGCGACTGGACCAAGGCTGCGTATAGCATCAACAAAGGCCTCTGGGGAACATCGGTAGGTGGCAAAGAAACTTTGACTTCCGACCAATATCTGCCCGAATCCGCATGGCCTACGCAAATCACCAAGACCGAGCCGGAGCGCATTACGCTGGAATTCGTGAATGGTGAATTGAAAGGCGTTGCAGGTGAGACTTTTGAAAACCCGGTTACGGCCATTCAAAAGCTGGCTGAAATCGCACAGCCATTCGGTATCGGCCGGGATATTCACGTGGGCGACACCATTATCGGTATCAAAGGCCGTGTAGGTTTCGAAGCTGCCGCTCCGCTGATCATCATCAAAGCGCACCATACGCTTGAAAAGCATGTTCTGACAGAGCAACAATTGTACTGGAAAGAACAGCTTGCCAACTGGTACGGCAGCTTGCTGCACAAAGGCCAGTTTGTAGAGCCGGTAATGCGCAACATCGAGACATTCCTGAGCGATACGCAGTCGCACGTGACGGGTAAAGTACACGTCTACCTCGCGCCGCACCGCTTCCACGTAGAAGGTATCGAGTCGCCATTCGACCTGATGTCATCGAAATTCGGCAGCTACGGCGAAATGAACAATGCATGGACCGGCGACGACGTGCGCGGCTTCTCGAAAGTAGCTTCGAACCAGGTGATGATTTATGGTAAGGTGAGTGATTCGGTGGAAAAGTAAATGAGTTTAAAGTTTATGAGTTTAGGGTCATATGCAAAACTATCATGAGCTTAAAGTCTGGCAAAAATCTCACGCTTTGGTATTGGAGATTTACAAAATGACTGACCTCCTCCCAAAAAGCGAAACGTTTGGCCTTATTTCTCAAATGCGACGCTCGTCGGTTTCCATTGCCGCCAATCTTGCGGAAGGTTGTGGTAAAAAAAGGAACGCTTGACGTCGCAAACTTTTTTCAAATATCCCTAGGATCTCTTCATGAAACAGAATATTATCTTTTGCTTTCAACAGACCTACATTACATTACTAATGAAGTGTTTGAGCATCGTGATCTGGAAATAAAGGAAATCAAAGCAATACTAATTTCCCTTATCAAAACGGTACGCTCTTCGTAAGACTAAAAATATGGACTCATTAACTCATAAACTCATAAACTTTCTGAAAATAGGCATCATAGGCGCTGCCGGATATACCGGTGGCGAGCTGATTAGAATCCTTGTCAACCACCCGAATGTGAACATCGCATTCGCGCACAGCAAAAGCCAGGCGGGCAAACCGGTTTATGCGACGCATACGGATTTGCTGGGCGATACTGAACTGGTATTTTCCGGAGATGATATCCAGCCGTTGCTCGATCAGTCGGGCTTAAATGCGATTTTCCTATGCTCCGGCCACGGCGAATCGAAGAAGTTTCTGGATGAATATCAATTGCCGGAAAGTGTAAAAGTGATCGACCTCAGCACGGATTTCCGAAATGAGTCGAATGGCTTTATCTATGGCTTGCCGGAATTGCAGCGCGAGGCGATCAAGAGCGCCACTAAAATTGCCAACCCGGGCTGTTTTGCAACGAGCATCGAATTGGCCGTTTTACCACTGGCGAATGCAGGTTTGATCAAAGACGACATTCACGTGAGTGCGGTAACGGGTAGCACGGGCGCGGGACAAGCATTGAGCGCGACCACGCATTTCACGTGGCGTAACAACAACATGTCGATTTACAAGGCATTCACACATCAGCACTTGACGGAAATCAAAATGACTTTCGGCAAATTGCAGGCAGGTTTCGATAAGCCGGTGAACTTCGTGCCGTACCGCGGCGATTACACACGCGGCATTATCGCCAACGTGTACACGTGCTACGAAGGCACTTTGGAAGAAGCCATGGCTCTTTACAGAAGCTACTACGCCTCGCACCCATTCACGCACGTAAGCGACACGCCGATTGATTTGAAGCAGATCGTGAATACCAATAAGTGCTTCGTCCATCTGGAAGTGCACGACGGCCAGCTGCTGATCACGAGCATTATCGATAACCTGACCAAAGGTGCGTCGGGCCAGGCGGTTCAGAATATGAACCTGCTGTTCGGTTTGCCGGAGGATGCAGGGCTTCGGTTGAAAGCGCCGGCGTTTTGATGATCCTATTTGAGTTGTTTTAGTTTGGAGCGTAAACGGAAGGATTGCTATGAACGATTTAATTCAAACATATAACCAGTTAAGCAATACGCAGCAAAAGCAACTTGTCGCATTCGCCAATTTGCTTCTGCTCAGACAGAAAGCCAAACAACCGACGGGAAATTTGACTGACTGGAAAGATAGAATCACCAAAGTTTCCACTTGGAGCGAAGAAGATATCAAAGTATTCGAACAGAATGCAAAACATTTGAATGAATGGAGAGTACAGGATTGGTAATTGATACCGGGATATTCGTCGAGTATTTGCGGAAACCTGAGAAGTCAAAAACAATCCTGGCGTCATTACCGAACGACACTTTACTGTTTGTTTCGGCTGTAACAGTCTATGAATTGATAACGGCGCTCATTTTTCAATTACCAATCAAAACATTAAACAAGGATCATTTTCAAAGAATCGAAACTTTGGAACTGGCCTGATAAACCACAAAAAAATGTCACACCTTTTTGACGTCTACCCCATTTACGATATAGAACCCGTAAAAGCCGAAGGCAGTTACCTATGGGACCAACACGGTACCAAGTACCTTGACCTTTACGGCGGCCATGCGGTGATATCAGTTGGCCATTGCCACCCGTATTACGTGGATAAGCTGACGAAGCAGCTAAATGCAATCAGTTTTTATTCGAATTCGGTCAAAATCTCCATTCAGGAAGAGCTGGCGACGAAATTAGGAGAGCTTTCGGGCTATCCTGATTACAAGTTGTTTCTCTGCAACTCAGGCGCTGAAGCGAATGAGAATGCATTGAAACTCGCTTCTTTCCACAATGGCAGAACGAAGGTAATTTCCTTCACCAAGTCATTCCACGGCCGGACAGCCGGTGCGGTAGCTGCTACCGATAATCCTTCGATCGTTGCGCCTGTAAATTACAAAGAGCACGTAACGTTCCTGCCATTCAACGACGCACCCGCGGCAGAAGAAGGCATTACCGACGAAGTTTGCGCGGTGATCGTGGAAGGCATCCAGGGTGTGGGGGGCATTAATGTTTGCACAGATGAGTTTTTACAAACTTTGAGACGCAAATGCGATGAAACCGGCGCGATACTGATCCTCGACAGCGTGCAATGTGGCTACGGACGGACCGGCAAGTTCTTCTCACACCAGTTCAGCGGCATCGAGCCGGATATTATGTCAATGGCGAAAGGCATGGGTAACGGCTTCCCGATCGGCGGGATTTTGATCTCTCCGAAATTCAAAGCGAGCTATGGTTTGCTGGGAACGACTTTCGGTGGCAACCACCTGGCCTGCGCGGCGGGCGTGGCCGTTTTGGACATTATGAAAAAAGAAAACCTGATCGCGAATGCGGCTGAAATCGGGGATTACCTGTTCGAAGGCATTAAGGCGATTGGCGGCTATAAAGAGTTGAGAGGTCGTGGGCTGATGATCGGCATTGAGTATGATTTCCCGGTGAAGGATCTGCGCAACAAACTTTTGTTTGAACACAAAATGTTCACAGGCGTAGCGGGCGCGAACACGATCCGGCTGCTGCCGTCGCTCGCATTAGGCAAAACGGAGGCTGATCTGTTCTTGGAAGCTTTGAAAAAAGAAGTATCTGTTGCAGCCGTTTGATTTTTTTGAACTAATACCATCCTTGTCCTAGTTGAGAGTAGGAACACCTATCTCCGAAATTTTAACCTGAATGAAACACTTTCTTTCCATTAAAGACGTCACCGACCTCCCACAGCTCATCAGCAGCGGTATCGCAGCCAAAAAAGACCCGTTTGCAGATCAGACGCTTGGAAAAAACAAAACCATAGGCCTGTTGTTTTTCAATTCGAGTTTAAGGACGAGGATCAGCACCCAGAAAGCTGCCCAGAACCTTGGCTTGAATGTGATTACCATGAATGTAGGCCAGGACGGTTGGGGACTCGAAATGGAGGAAGGTGTGATCATGAATGGCGACAAGGCAGAGCACGTGAAGGAAGCCGCTGCTGTGATCGGCAGCTATTGCGATATCATCGGCATCCGTTCCTTTGCAGGTTTGCAGGACCGCGATAAAGACTATTCGGAAATTGTTTTCCAGCAGTTCAAAAAATATGCGCAGGTACCGATCGTGAACCTGGAATCGGCGACACGGCACCCGCTGCAATCGCTGGCCGACTGCATTACGATCGAAGAATTCAAGCTCAAAAAACGCCCGAAAGTGGTGCTTACCTGGCTGCCGCATTTCAAGGCATTGCCGCAAGCCGTGGCCAACTCCTTCTGCGAATGGATGAACCCAATGGATGTGGACTTCGTGATCACACACCCGGAGGGCTATGACCTCTCGCCCGATTTTGTAGGGCGCGGCCAGGTGATCTACGACCAGGACAAGGCATTGGAAGGCGCGGATTTTGTATATGGCAAAAACTGGTCGTCATTCAACAGCTACGGACAGGTGCTGAACACCGATCCGTCGTGGATGATCACCGAGGCTAAAATGGCTTTGACCGACAATGGCAAATTCATGCACTGTCTGCCAGTACGTCGCAATATGAAGGTGGCCGACGAGGTCCTCGACGGCCCGCGTTCGCTGGTGATCGAGCAGGCTGCCAACCGCGAATGGTCAGCCCAGGCGGCATTGAAAGAGGTCTTGTTAGGTCTGTAATTGTTATTTTTGCAGGACTGAATATAAAAAGAGGATGTATCAAGAAGAGTAAAATCATATTTCATTGTCACCTTAATCACACTTTGATACATCCGCATCATGAAACTGTTAATGAAATGAGTACAACCGCATTGGCTCAACCCTTCGATACTACAACACTGGATGAAGTCCGCAAAACCGGCGTACTGATCGTAAACCTCGGTACACCGGACAGCCCGTCGGTGCCCGATGTACGTAAATACCTCCGCCAGTTTCTCATGGACGAGCGCGTGATCGACATTCCGTACCTGAACCGCTGGTTCCTGATCAACCTCATCATCGCGCCATTCCGTGCTCCTAAGTCTGCGAAGGTTTACAAGCAACTTTGGAAACCTGACGGTTCTCCCTTAAAAACGTACGGCTATTCGGTGAAGGATAAATTGCAAAAAGTGTTGGGCAAAGATTACGTAGTCGAACTGGCTATGCGTTACCAGAACCCCAGCATTGAAAAAGCACTGACTGCATTGCGCAAGGAATGCCTGACCGAAATCATCGTCGTGCCGTTCTTCCCGCAATATGCTTCGGCCTCTACCGGCTCGGTATATAAAGAAGTAATGCGCGTCGTGAAAGACTGGGAAGTTCTGCCCGAAATCCGCTTTGTAAACCGCTTCCTCGAACACCCGAAATTCATTCAGGGTTTTGTAGATTTGGGTAAAAAATACATGGCGCAGCACGATTACGATCATTTCGTGTTCAGCTACCACGGCTTGCCTGAACGGCAGATCACCAAAGGCGATGTTACCGGCCATTTTTGCCAGTTCGGCAGCTGCTGCGACAAGCTCGATCATCGCAACCAGCATTGCTACCGTGCCCAATGTTTCGAGACGACGCGTTTGCTCGTGAAAGGATTAGGCATTCCCGAAGGTAAATACACTACCTGTTTCCAGTCACGTTTGGGCAAAAACCCGTGGATCAAGCCTTATACCGACGAGGTAATTCCTGAATTGACCAAAAAAGGCGTGAAAAGCGCGTTAGCATTCTCGCCGGCATTTGTAGCCGACTGCCTGGAAACGACGATTGAAGTAGGAGAAGAATACAAAGAAATGTTTGAGAAAGAAGGCGGCCAGCACTGGCAGCTTGTCGAGAGTCTCAACGATAGCGATATTTGGGTAGAATGCCTTGAAGATATCATTAAAAACCCGGCCGCCTGATTCAGGGGCCGGGTTTGGCTTATTATAGGATAATGCTTTTTATTACAAGCTAACGCTCTCCTTCTTGTAAAGGCCGATCAGCGTTTCCGCTGCGTAATCGATTTCAGCTTCGGTATTGTACTTCCCGAACGAGAAACGCACATTAGCACGGTTTTCATCGATTTTAAGCTCATTCAAAACATGTGAACCGATATCGGTACCGCTCGAACACGCGCTGCCGCCAGAAACAGCGATTCCTGCAATGTCGAGATTGAATAGCAGCATATCGCTGATATCCGAGGGCGGCAGGCTTACATTCAGAACGGTGTAAAGGCTTTTGCTCAAATCTCCGGAATTACCATTGAATGCAACGCCTTCAATACCTTCGCTTAACTTGCCGATCATGCGGCTTTTAAGACCTTCAATGTGCGTGCGGTGCGCGTCCATATCACGGTAAGCGATTTCCAATGCTTTCGCTAATCCTACAATACCGTAAATGTTTTCGGTTCCCCCGCGCATGTTGCGCTCCTGCGCGCCCCCGTGTACGAAAGGATTTATTTTAATACCCGGACGCACATACAGAAACCCAATGCCTTTAGGGCCATTGAATTTGTGAGCCGCACCGACGATGAAGTTCGTTTTCAATTTTTGCAGGTCGTGGCGGTAGTGGCCCATCGTCTGCACGGTGTCGCAATGGAAGATGGCATCATACTTTTCACAAATATCGCCAGCCGCTTCCAGGTCGAGCAGGTTACCGATTTCGTTGTTACCATGCATTAAGGACACCAATGAACGCGGTTTGGAAGCCAGCAGCGATTCCAGATGTTTCAGATCGACCTCCCCTTTTGCATTCAAATTCACAAAACTCAGCTCGATGGCACCCAGCTTTTTGAGGTGCTCCAACGTGTGTAATACCGCGTGGTGCTCGATGCGTGAGGTAATGGCGTGTTTCAGGCCAAATGTCTCAATGCTCGAACGGATTGCCGTGTTGTCGGCCTCGGTACCACCTGAGGTAAAAAATATCTCGGCTGGCGCCGCATTCAGGATCGCTGCGATATTCTTTCTGGCCCGCTCGATAGACGAACGCACGGCACGGCCGTATGAATGAATGGAAGAGGGGTTACCGAATTGCTCGGTCATCAGCGGCAGCATAGCTTCCAGGACCTCGGGGTCCAGCTGCGTCGTAGCCGCATTGTCCAGATAGACTTTCATGTGGATATAAATTAGAAAGATCACTCATTGTCAGTTCAGACAACAAGTGACCCAAATTAGCTAAGCAACAGCTTTATTATTTCTTCGGTTCCGAAATAATTTCCTTGATATCGGAAATGATTTTATTGGCAAGGCTGGTCGCGGTAGTCAGCGTCTCCGATTCCGAATAAATACGGATGATCGGCTCGGTGTTCGATCGGCGCAAATGCACCCATTCGCGATCGAATTCGATGCGGACACCGTCGATCGTGTTCACGGGCTGCTTCGAATAGCGCGTCTGGATACGGTCGAGAATGTTATCGACGTTAATCTCCGGCGTGAGCTCTATCTTGTTCTTCGAAATATAATAGTTCGGATAAGATCTTCTCAAAACCGACGCCTTTTTGCCTGACTTCGCCAAATGCGTCAGGAACAATGCAATCCCCACCAATGCATCGCGGCCGTAATGGCTTTCAGGATAAATCACTCCTCCATTACCTTCCCCGCCGATCACGGCATTGTTGGCTTTCATCGCGTTCACCACATTCACCTCTCCTACCGCCGATGCGAAATACTGGCCGCCGGCTTTCACCGTGACGTCGCGCAACGCGGCAGTCGATGAAAGATTCGAAACCGTATTGCCTGGTGTGTTTTTCAAAACATAGTCTGCCACAGCTACAAGCGTATATTCCTCTCCAAATGGTGTTCCGTCCTCACACATGAGTGCAAGCCTGTCCACATCCGGATCGACCACGATACCCAGGTGGTAGGAACCATTGTTAAGCTCCTTACTGATATCATGCAAATGCTCCGGCAGTGGCTCGGGATTGTGCGCGAAATTGCCCGTCGGTTCGCAGTTCAATTTTTTGATATTCTTGGAATCAACGCCCAATGCTTCAAGCAAAAGCGGTACGGCAATGCCTCCCGTCGAGTTGACCGCATCGACTACGATCTTGAAATTCGCATTTTTGATCGCCTCCACATCCACGAGTGCCAGCGACAAAACGTGTTCGATATGCTTTTGGAGATAAGTATTGTCCGATGCATAGCTTCCCAATTTTTTTACATCCGGGAAAAGGAAATCTTCTTCATCGGCAATGCGCAGCACCTCGGCGCCTTCGGCTTCCGAAATGAATTCGCCTTCATGATTGAGCAGTTTAAGGGCGTTCCACTGGATCGGGTTGTGGCTTGCTGTAAGGATGATACCTCCCGCCGCGCCTTCCGCTTTCACGGCTATCTCGACAGTCGGAGTAGTGGAAAGGCCAAGGTCGAGCACATTCAGCCCCACACTTTGTAAAGTACCGGCTACCAGGCGGCTTACCATTTCACCGGAAAGCCTGGCGTCTCTGCCGATCACCACCTTAAGATTCTGTGGATTTGTACGCCTCACCCATGTCCCGTATGCAGCAGCAAACTTAACAACATCAATCGGAGTCAGCGCCTCACCCGATTTTCCTCCCACTATTCCCCTGATTCCTGAGATAGATTTAATTAACGTCACGATCTAGAATTCCTCTTTATGTTTGGTTGCAAAAATACTAAATTCCCTCTCCGCAATTAGATTTTTCTACAAACAAAAAACTACAATTGAGTTTCTGGACTCTTATGTTCCGTCTGTTCACGAGGTTGACCGATTGCCGGAAAACCAATCGTAATATACGTTTTCAGGTCAAAACGAGCGGTTATGCCTTTGTAGTTTCTCCCATTTTGCCAAATACCGGGTCCATCCACTCCAACGACAATTTTTGTACGGAATTGCTCAGCAGCGCGCTCCACTGCTTGCCCACGTAATCCAGATCGTCCTTTTCGAAACGGTGCTCCACCAGCTGGAAAGAATCCTTTTCATACATGACGACATCTATGGGGTAATCCACGTCGTTGGAACTAACCCTTGTAGAATCGAACGACAGAAATCCGATCTTCAGGGCGTCCTGCATCGAAGAATCGAATTTAAGACTCCGGTACAGCAACGGCTTCCCGTAGCCTGAGTTGCCGATGATGATAAACGGCGAGCCGTCGCCCACTTCCACCCAGTTGCCTTCGGGGTATAACAGAAAAAGCTTGTGTTCGGAGTCGTGTTCCAACTGCCCGCCAACAATGGCAAAGAGGTTGAACACCAGCCCCGCATTGTTCAGCGCATAGCGGTCCTCGTCGGCCACCCGCCGCACCTGCTGCCCCAATGCATTGACAGCCTTGTAAAGCTTGTCGAATGAAGTGTCCCGCTCTTCCAGGACTTCTTTGAAATAGGTAATGGCCTTGTCGCGCACCGACCTCAGGCCCGAGGTCATGACGAAAATAGAATGCTTATCAGACTGGTAAACAGAAACTTTCTTATTGGTCGAAACCTCGGTTCCGGATGTAAGGCGCGTGTCGGCAATGGCCACCAGGCCGGATGCGACTTTGATACCCAGGCAATATGTCATGTCTTAGCGGCTCAAAATGATAGAGTCGCTAAGATATAAAAGTTTTGATCAGTTCATCCACTGGCTTTTGAAATGCCCCTGGCTCTGGCTTTGCGACTGCCCGGTCTCCAATCCGAAGTACATATCGAAGATTTTGTTATCCACTTCATTGTTCTTAATCTGGAATTTATCGAGGTAATCATGCAGCCCCATTTTGAAAACATCCTCTACATCGGTGAATTCCAGTTCGCTGCGGATCTTACTCAATGCGCGCTCGGCGGGGTTGGTATAACCACGCTCGGGAATGGAGCCCGCAATCGCGTACAGCGACAATTCCGCCTGGCGCACGCAATACGCGATCGAGCGCGGGAAAAGCTTATCCAGGATCAGGAACGCCACGATGTTCATCGGCGTCAATGCACGGTGCGTTTGCCGATACATATTGTAAGCACTCACCGATTTCAGTACCGCGGTCCAGAGCATCAAATCGAGCGTAGAACCCGAAGTCCCCGAGTCCTGCAACAATGTAAAATACTTCACATCCAGGAAACGCGAGCATTTGTCGGCGCGCTCGATATGCCGGCCCAGCCGTCCGAAATGCCAGGCCTCGTTGCGCGTGATCGATGAGTCGACTACCCCGTGGAAAAGCTGGCAGTTTTTACGGATGTCTGTGAAATAGGACTGCATGTGATCCATATTCCGGAAATCGTCGGGCGAAGTTCCTTTAATGGCCAGGTAAAATGTGTTGATACTCTCCCACATCTCCTTTGAGATCGTCTCCCGTATGGTCCGCGCATTCTCGCGGGCTTCGTAGAGGCAGCTGATGATCGAGTTCGGGTTGCGTTTATCAAACGTCATAAAATGTATAACGTCCTCCTTTGTAGGCTTATCGTAATACTTATAGAAGAGAAAGTGATCGGCCGTTGCGATCAGTAACGGCTCCCATTGTTCGTCCACGTCGGGCGGAAGATCCAGGGCCAGGTTAAAATTAACTCCCACGAAACGGGCGTAATTCTCGACCCGTTCCATGTAACGATTCATCCAGTAAATAGAATTCGCAACGCGGCTCAACATAAGTGGAAAGTAATGTCTCTAAAAATACAACTCAGAATAATTCTAATGCGATCAAACCAAAATACCTAATAATATTTTGCAAATACAAGCATATGCAAAAAGTTATATTATTTCCTCACAAATTATTATTCTACAATAATTCGCTTCCTTGCCTTGGAATCTTCCTGAAACCTTTAAAATTTGTAACTTAACCTTTCATCAAACCATAACCCGTATTTTCTGTGTCAAAGAAAGAACAATTTATTGCAGCCATTCAGAAATCTTATCAAACTGACAAACCTGTAATTCATTTGGGGTCGGCCATTCTCGACGGCGAGATCATCGGTGAGGCCCGCGTGAACCTTCCCTTGCGCATGATGAACCGCCACGGGCTCGTGGCCGGAGCTACGGGATCGGGTAAGACGCGTACGTTGCAGGTATTTGCGGAGCAGCTCTCCGCAGCCGGCGTACCTGTTTTCATGTCCGACATTAAAGGCGACCTTTCCGGGATCGCACAGCCGGGCAAGACCAATGCGGCCCTGGAAGAGCGCGCCCATATACTCGGCACCGTTTTTGAACCGAAAGGATTTCCGGTCGAACTCTATTCCCTCAGCGGCAACAAGGGGGCACAAATGCGTGCCACGGTATTGGAATTCGGGCCGATATTGCTTTCCAAAATCTTTGAACTGAACGAAACCCAGGCCGGCGTACTCGCTATCCTGTTCAAATATGCCGACGACAAGGACCTGCCGATGGTAGATCTGAACGACTTGAAAAAAGTCCTCAATTACCTCGCGGAAGGTCCCGGCGCTGCCGAAATCAAGGCCGATTACGGTACGATTTCCGCGTCCACAGCCGGAACGATCCTCCGCAAGATCGTCGCATTGGAGCAACAGGGCGTCGGCAGCATTTTCGGGGAAAAATCATTCGATATCGACGACCTGATCAACAAGGTCGACGGGCAAGGCGTGATCAGCTTGCTGAACGTTTCCGACGTGCAGGATAAGCCCGCATTGTTCTCGACATTCATGCTGAGTCTTTTGGCTGAGTTATACCACAAACTGCCCGAAGCTGGCGATCTGGACAAACCTAAACTGGTGTTCTTCCTCGACGAAGCGCATTTGCTGTTCAAAGACGCGCCCAAGGCATTCCTGGAACAGATCGAGCAGGTTGTCCGCCTGATCCGTTCCAAAGGCGTGGGTATTTTCTTTTGTACCCAAATGGCGCAGGACGTGCCGGTATCGGTGCTCGGGCAGCTGGGGAACCGCGTGCAGCACGTACTCCGCGCATTTACACCGCAGGATGCCGAGGCTTTGAAGCAAACCGTCAAAACTTACCCGAAATCGGATTACTATTCGATCGACCAGGTCCTGACGACACTCGGTATAGGGCAGGCATTAATCACCGTTTTGAACGAAAAAGGTATCCCTACCGAAGTAGCGGCCACGCATTTAATGCCACCGGCATCCATTATGGGACCTATGGTGCAGGCCGACTACGATAAACACGTCCAGCAATCGGATGTGTATGCCAAATATAAAGACCCCGTAGACCCGGAAAGCGCCTACGAAATCCTGACCAAACGCATGGAAGAACAGGCCCGCAAGGAAACGGAAGCGAAAGAAGCAGAGGTACAAGCAAAAGTAGAGGCAAAAAAAGAGAAAGAACAATCGAGCATGATCTCCGACGCGCTCAACTCACCGCTGGCGAAACAAATCGGCCGTGAGGTAGTGCGCGGCGTTTTTGGAATGCTGTTTGGCAAGAAAACAACCACGCGGAAAAGCGGCGGGGGATTGTTCGGATTCTAAAGACTGTCAGGAGCGTAGTCGAAGCTGCGGCACTGTCTCGCGGCTTCGACCGCCCGGCGGCCCGCTCCGCTCAGCCTGAAATTTTATCAAACATCGGTATCATAAGCGATCACGCAACGTTGATCGGCTAACTTATCCAGGTTATCCTGCACATCGAGGCGCGTTTTGGCATTGTCAAACGCGTCACGATATTTTTCTTTCAGTTCCCGGCGCTTGATCGCTTCCAGAAAACGACGGGCGTCGTCCTCATTTTCCAACACCAGCTCGGGCACAACGGTCGGTTTATTGTTGTCGTCTTTGGCGACCATAGTGACGTACGAAGTGTTGGTATGCCTTACCGAGCGGTTCCGTACATTCTCGGCGACCACGCGAATGCCCACCACCAGCGAAGTCCTTCCCACATAATTCACTGACGCGTGTAGCGACACCAGGTCGCCTACCTCCACCGGTTCGAGGAAATCCACCGCATCCACCGAAACCGTCACGCAATACGTCCCCGCATGCCGCGACGCGCACGCATATGCGACCTTGTCGATCAGAGAGAGCAATATGCCTCCGTGGATTTTCCCGCCGAAATTGGCGTAGGAAGGAATCATTAACTCAGTGAGGGTGGTCTGGGAAAAACTGACCGGCCTGGGCTCCATAGGTATTGTTTATTTTTTCAAAAAGATAGTCTTACCGGTTTTCGCAGCCTCCTTGGCCGTTTCCAGTATCTCGACGACGGTCACATTCACCGGCAACCCGTACAAGTCGTTCTGATCGAGCTTCAAACGGCCTTGTACCACGTCCGCGAGTACCGAGAATGGATCGGTATAAGGTGCCGGGCGCGGGTCGAGTTTCAGTGTTTCTTCCGGCGCTTTTTCCTGCAAACGCTGGCGCACGGTGGTCGCATTCACCGCCACGGCGTAGCCTTTGTTACCATATACTTCCATGTCCTTTCTCGCAAAAGACCAATTCCACGAGCCCTGGATAATGCACTGCGCCATCGGATATTGCAGGATGATGGATGCCTCGTCGTCTACATTCTTATAAATATCGGGCTTATTCTGATGCGTAACCGCGGTTACGGAAATCGGCCGCTCGCCTTTCATGAGCCAGGTCATGAGGTTGGCGCCATAGCAACCGAAATCGACCAATGCACCCGCGCCATTCTTCACCGGATCCGTCAAAATAGCGAAAAACTCTTTACTAACCCCGATTTCTTTGGGTCCCTGGTGTCCGTCGTTGACCATTACCTTACGTATTTCACCCAGTTTTCCATCCTGAATAAGTTGGTTCACATGCTGATTACTCGCATACCAGGAAGTTTCATAGTTCGTCAGAACGTGGATGCTATGCTGTGTCGCAAGTTTCTGAATTTCCTTCGCGTCGGCAAATGTGGTAGCCAGCGGCTTTTCCACCATCACATTGATCTTCCGCGGCGCACAAGCCCGCACCACTACCACGTGCTCATTAATCGCCCCGAATGCAGAAACGGCTTCCGGTTTTGTTTCGTCGAGCATTTTGTTGAGGTCTGAATAAAAAAGCTTCGGATCGAGCTTGTAGCGTTCGGTAAACTGTTTGACCAAATCGGGATTCGTTTCCCAGATGCCCACCAACTGAATATCCGTTTTGTCTTTCCGGTTGAAAATCCAGCCGACGTGCCCGTGGCTAAGCCCCGCTACTACCACACGAACGGGTTTCTGGGCCATCGAAGAAAGGCTCAGGAACGCCAGAAAGAGGATTACAAGTGTTCTCATCGTTAGTTACGGTTTTAGGATAATTTATCAATAATATCTTTAATCACTTCCTGCAAATAGGCACCATTATACGGCCCGTACCAGCTCATGGTCTTGGTCTCGTACAAATCGCGATCGAAGTACTTGTCGTGGGTAATATAGCCGATGTAACCGCCGTTGAAGCTCGTAACCATCAGGTTCAACCCTTTGGATTTGGCATACGCATCCAGCGGGGCGGTCAGTTCGCCGGAAAAATCACACGGCATGCCCACCATGAGAATATTCCCGACCCGCAATGCTTTCACATACACAGGGTATTCGCCAAATGCCTTTTTGAATGCCCAGGAGCGCAGCACAATGCCCATTGTCAATCTTGGCGAGGGATCGCGCAGCGGCAGTGGTAATGTCAGTGTTTCAATCAATGCGCCTTTCGATTCTTCTTTGATCGTATTAGGCGACAATAATGCCTTCTGAACGCCGAATGCCTGGTTTTTCACCTCATCGAAGTCATCGGTCCCTTGCTCGATCGGCCCCATGCTACCCACGGCGCCGGCCATGTACATCGCAAAATTGTAGCGGCCTTTTTCGAGCGAATCCACGAGCGCGCCCGGGTAGTCGCGCGAGAGGACAATGGTTTTGGAATTCAAAACCGTGGAATGCGCAGCAAAAGAGCTTAGAATGGCCTTTTGTCCACTTTTGGTAACGAACGCCGCCGAACGTATCTCCGGATCGACGCTTCCCTCCTCGCCTACCAGCCGATTGCGGATATCAACCGAATCGAGCGACTCCATGTAGGTCAGCTGCACAGGCTCGACTTTCTTTTGAGCGTCGGTAATGGCTTTGTGAAATGCGTTGGCAAGGTTTTCCACAATAGCGGGATCGAATTTACCCGAAAAGAAAAGTGAAGAAATGCCTGTTCCCCAACCGCCTACACTGTTATGGCTATGCGTAGCGCCAAAATAGATCTGATCGAAAGGAATATCGCCGGGTTTCAGTTTTGCTTTCAGGGATTCGATCACCGTCGGAGGGATGATCAGCAAGTCGGCTGCGATGATTGCGGCTTTGGTATGCCCATTATCAATCACAATCGCACGTACATATACGGAGTCATGCACGGCCGTGTACGGGCGGCCGCGTCGGTTACCATAACCCGCGGTGGGCGTAGGCGACGCCGGTGTGATGTTGACCTTCGCCCAACCTGCCTGTAATGCGCCGGAATTGCCCACAGTATCGGCGGGGCTGCCCACGGCCTTTGCGCCACCGATAAGGTCCTTCCATTCCTTATAGTAGGCCATTTCCCGATACGGCGTCTTGTCCATGGTTGTGATCATGGTGGCAATAGCGAGGACGAGCAGCAGGAGAAATATCCCGATGACTTTAAATATAATGCGCAGCACTCTCATGGATTGCGAGTTTAGGTTTGATGAAAAGACGGCTACCCGTATTTTCTATTGAAATCAAAAATACCCGGCAAACCAGTTTTCAGGTCCATGCCGGGTATTAAAAGTTTATGAAAATAGTTAAACCACTGATTATCCCTGCTTTACAAGCTGGATATTAGCGATCAACTTCACGTCCTCACCAATTACTAAGCCGCCTGAGTCGGTCAGCTGCATGTAATTCAGGCCGAATTCCTGACGGCTCAAACGGCCCTCTACTTCGAAACCAATGCGCACATTGCCTTCACTGTCCTTTTCCGCGCCGCCATATTCGGCATCGAGCTCGATAGGTTTGGTAATGCCTTTCAGCGTCAGAAGTCCGGAGAGCTTATAGTTGTCGCCCTTTACTTTATGAAAATAATTGGATTGAAAGGTAATATGCGGAAATTGCTCGGCATCGAAGAAATCCGCCGACCGCAAATGGGCATCGCGCATTTCCACATTGGTATCGATACTGTTCACATCCAGTGAAAAGTGAATTTCCGCGTTTTCAAAATTATTGAGGTCCGAAGTCGCCCCGCCTTCAAAGTTATTGAAGGAACCTGTAATCGTCGAAATGACCAGGTGTTTGATTTTGAACTGTACTTCAGAATGCGCCGGGTCTACGATCCATTTTGTAACTGCCATAGGTGTATTATTTAAATTTCACTAAATACTACTCGCTCTAAAATTAACATTCCTGCTGTACAAACGTCGATTAAAACGATTTAATTCTGACCGACGCCGGTGTTCACAATAAAATAAATGGCACGTAATTTTTAAGTAACTAAGCATCATTACATTTAGTACAAATACTAACTCGACCCATAAATGAAAATGAAGGGCAGAAGCATATTCACGTACGACGTGTATGCCCCCACCACCGTAACGACCATGTTACGCCCCCGTCGCCAGGAAGGCCAATCGATCATTCAGGAAGGTTTTAACATCGACCCACCGGTGCCGTTTTCGGAGTATACTGACATTTACGGCAACCCCTGCCAGCGTACAATCCTGCCCGTGGGCCGGGTTACTATAACCACCGAAGTGCAAGCCCAGGTAAACGGCACGAAGCCCATTCCGAACCCGCCGCCTGCGTATATGCTGGTAGGGGATTTGCCTGATGAAGTCATGCATTACATCCTGCCAAGCCGCTATTGCCAGTCGGATTTACACGAAATCAATGTGCTGGCGCTGGAAATAGCAGGTAACCTCACGCCCGGATATGAGCAGGTGGAAGCGATCCGTTCGTGGATTCACCACAATGTGCGCTACCAATACGGGTTTTCCAATGCAGCCACCACGGCGCTCGATACCGCCCGCGCTCGCGTAGGCGTTTGCCGCGACTTCACGCACCTGGCCATTGCGCTATGCCGGAACCTCTGCATCCCGACGCGCATGACCGTCGGATACCTGGATAAACTGAAAGACATGGATCTGCACGCCTGGTTCGAAGTGTTCATAGGCGGCGAATGGTACACATTTGATGCCGTGCAGGAAAAAACCGAAGGTTACCGCATCGAAATCGCCCACGGCCGCGACGCCGCAGATGTGGCAATGGTTACCCAATACGGCAACGCGACGCTGCAATCGCTGCATGTCGAGGTAGAATTGCTCGATTCGGAACAGTATGGGTGGTCAGAAGTTGTCAGGGATGGTCAGGTTTGATCAAGAGTCAGGTGTAGTCAAGTATTGTCAGGTTTGGTCAAGTATGGTCAGGCATTGTCGAAAGCGACAGAACATTGCTGTGCTTTGGGTAAAGTACATTGCCGGAATCGCGTAGCGACGTAATATGGGTAGCAATCCAAGCAAGTGATGGATTCCCGAAAATGCCTCGTTGCGTTTCCTACCAATATTATATGCCTAGCGGCATTTCTTTCAGGACCACACTTGACAACCCCGACTACACCTGACAATTCCAGACCACACTTGACAACTCCTGACAACACATGACTTTAATGACTACACTTGACTAAATAACGCCCAGTTCTTTCCCTACCTTCGTAAACGCCGCTACCGCCTTTTCGAGGTCCGCCTGCTCGTGCCCGGCCGAGATCTGCACACGAATGCGTGCCTTGCCTTGGGGAACCACGGGATAGAAGAAGCCGATCACGTAAATGCCTTCGTTGAGCAGTTTGGCAGCAAATTCCTGCGCGAGTTTTGCTTCGTAGAGCATAATAGGGACAATCGGGTGTTCGCCTGGGAGAATATCGAAACCAGCGTCGGTCATAGCCTTGCGGAAATATTGCGTGTTCCGTTCCAGCTTGTCGCGCAATGCAGTGGATGAGGTGAGTAGATCGAGTACTTTAATGGAAGCTCCTACAATGGAAGGCGCTAATGTATTGGAAAACAAATAAGGCCGTGAGCGCTGGCGAAGGATCTCTACAATCTCTTTTTTAGCTGCCGTGAAGCCTCCCGACGCACCGCCTAATGCCTTTCCGTAAGTACCTGTAATGATATCGATACGCCCCATTACATTGCGATACTCATGCGTACCGCGGCCGGTTTTACCCATGAAGCCCGTAGCGTGGCATTCATCGATCATCACCATGGCCTGGTATTGCTCGGCCAGATCACATATTTGGTCCAGGCGGGCGATGGTACCGTCCATGGAGAACACACCGTCGGTTACGACCAGAATGCGGCGGCTACCTTGCGCATCCTGGAGCTGCTTTTCGAGGTCAGCCATATCGTTATGCTTGTAGCGAAAACGCTTGGCCTTGCATAATCTCACGCCGTCTATGATCGAAGCGTGGTTCAGCTCGTCGGAAATAATGGCGTCCTGCTCGTTCAGCAAAGGCTCGAAAACCCCGCCATTCGCATCGAATGCCGCAGCGTAGAGAATGCAGTCTTCCGTACCGAGGAATTCGGCCGTTTTGCGTTCGAGTTCTTTATGGATATCCTGCGTGCCGCAAATAAACCGCACCGACGACATCCCGAAGCCATGCGAATGAATGGCGTCGATACCGGCCTGGATCACATCAGGATGCGAAGAAAGGCCCAGGTAATTATTAGCACAAAAATTAAGCACATCCGCGCCATCGGTAGTAGCGATGTGAGCAGACTGCGGCGTGGTGATCACGCGCTCTTTTTTATATAAACCAGCCGACCGGATCGCTTCCAGTTCGCCCTGAAGTTCTTGCTTAATGGTACCGTACATGATGATGAATTTTGAATGACCGAATGATTGAATGACTGAATAATGCGATGACTGAATGACCGAACACTACTTTATTCAATCATTCAGTCATTCAATCATTCGAAATTAACTAACCAAATGATACTTCTTCCGTAACTCGCTGATCATCTCTTCCGTCATCTTATCGAGCGAGTAGCTTGGCCGCCAGCCCCAGTCTTTCCGGGCCTGGGCATCGTCGATTTCCTGGGGCCAGGAATCGGCGATGGCCTGGCGGAAGTCTGGCTTGTAAGTTATGTTGAAGTTTGGAATTATCTTTTGAATGCTTTGGGCGATTTCCTCCGGGGAAAAGCTCATTCCCGCGAGGTTGTACGAGGTACGTACTGAAATCTTCTCGGCAGGCGCCTCCATCAGGCGCACCGTAGCGTCCATGGCGTCGCTGATGTAGATCATCGGCAAAGTCGTTTCCGGTTTCAGAAAGCATTCAAATGCTTCTCCCTTCACGGCCTTGTGATAAATGTCAACCGCGTAATCCGTGGTACCGCCGCCCGGCATCGACTGGTAGCCGATAATGCCTGGGTAGCGCAGCGAGCGGATGTCTACGCCATAACGTTTGAAATAATAGTTAGACCAGTTCTCGCCCGCCGCCTTGCTGATGCCGTAAACCGTTGCAGGGTCAAGGTACGACCATTGCTCTGCCAGCGTATCCACACGATCACCAAAAACGGCAATGGAGCTTGGGTAGAAAACTTTGCTTACCCCGTTTTCACGCGCTACTTCCAGCACGTTGAAATACGTTTGCATATTGATATGCCACGTTCGGAGCGGGTCCTGCTCGCCTTTTGCAGAGAGGATCGCGGCCAGGTGATAGATTTGCGTAACACCGTATTTACGCACGATCGCGGCCATTTCACCGGCATTGGTCGCGTCGAGTTGCTCAAAGATACCAGTCGGGAATTCGGGCATGCGGATGTCCGTCGCCACCACTTTTCCCAATCCGTAAATTTCCCTCAGATATTCCACCAGAACAGATCCAATCTGTCCGTTTGCTCCTATTACTAAAACGCAGTCCGTTTTCATAAAAAACAACTTTTGGGTAAAGCATAAATCACTTGCAATTTCCCATTTGTGAAAACTATTTTCAACAAACAGCCAGTTTCTCAGGAAACATTACCACACTATTTGATTTTTAAAGCAAAATTTACTTTTTGAGATTCAATTCGAAACCCGTACCAGTAAATATTATTGCCCCATGGAACAGTTGGACAAAATCGATACCAAAATCCTCCGCATTCTGCAAAAAGACGCTAAAAAAACGACCAAGGAAATCGCGACAATGCTCAACCTCACGGTCTCCCCCGTGTATGAGCGGATCAGAAGATTGGAGAGCCTGGGCTACATCAAGCAATATGTAGCAATTTTAGATAAAAAACTCATTAACAGACAGGTTACGACCATCTGTCAGGTATCAATGCGCTACCATAATGAGGCATTCATCGAGAAGTTCGAACAGGAGATACAGAACCTTCACGAGGTACAGGAGTGCTACCATATGGCCGGGCAGGTTGATTTTCTGCTAAAAATCAACGTCGCCAGTCTCGACGAGTACCACGACTTTGTGAAATACAAGCTGTCGAAGATCGACAACATAGGCGTGCTCAACAGCACCTTCGTGTTGAAGGAGATCAAGCACACCTCGGAGTTTTACATTTAAAGACTTCGTTTCTTGACGTCGAAAGAGACGGTTTTACTGCCCGCCGTACCATCCGGAGTAATGCCCTGGATCACGACCTTGTAACGACCTGTCTGGTCGGAAGTGTAAAACTCGACTGTCGCTTTGCCGTCTTTGCCCGTCGTGACGTTGGGCGCCCAATGCAGGAGATTCCGGAAGTCGGCGATACGGCTGTTGGCATTATTGCTGTCGTATTTCGGCGCATAGAATTCCCTTTGCGCCTGCACACCCTCGTAGGGCATCACGAGCACCTTCGGATCGAGTTCGAAGCCTCCCAGATCACCCCGGTAAGTGGAGAAACTTACGATACCTGTAAAAGTCATCGGCCCAAGGAAGTAGCGCGAACTGATCAGTTCGATTTTCTTCACTTTCAACGGGTCCATTTCGATGATCTTGTCGGCATCAAAAACCGGGATACCGTCCAGAAGCATCAGCGGATCGGTCGTATAATAAGTATTGGGCACCAGCTTGTCGATCATTCGCAAATGGAATTCCTTTTGCCGTCTGCGCACGAGAATGCCTTTGACATATTCCCTCAAAACTTCTTCCATGGTCGGAAAACGGGTAAAATCGTCGAGGAAATACTTCTCGTCGGGCACCCCGAAGAATGGCAGTGAATCGGTCAGTACGGCCTTTTTCTCGGTATAGATTCGTGGAAGAAACGCATTGCCGGTTTGCATATTGATGGATCGCGTCAGCAATTGGTTTTCCAGGTTTTTATCGAAGAAAAAAGAGGGAACGGCGGTCGTCGAGAACTGTCGGGAAAACGGCGAAGCCACTTCGAAGCGATAGGTAGAATCCTGAGCTAAGTCGGTTTGCAGGGTAATTTCCTTCGGACCTGTAAACTGGCGTACTTCAAATTTCACCCGGCCTTCATTATCGCTCCTGTCCACATACAGGCGTGCGGGCACATCCAGCGACGCCAGGTATGCGTCTTTGTTGATCGCCGGTTTTCCATCGGCGCGGTTGAGCACGCGGGCGTGAATGAAATGTCCGTCGTATTCCGGCAAATGTTCGAAACTAACCAGCTGACCGCCGAATACCTTGTCCCATTTCAATCGACGCCAGCCGTGGGTGAGCATCAGGTTATCGAGCTGCCGGTCGGTATCCGGATTTGTATTTTGAAAATAATAGCCCGGGTTTTCAATATCGCCCTTCAAATCGGCGGTGAGCCATAAATAGCTGTGCATATCGTGCTGCGGCTGGTATTGGATCGAATCCTCGAGGTATACCGCCACCGACAAATTGCTCCAAGCCGACAGTGCCTGCCCTGCGGCAGCCGAGATATTCATGGCTACCTTTTCTCGTCCGATGAAGCTTTTGCCCAGTTCTGCATCGATGGTCAGTTGTTTTTCGGGGCGCTTGAAATACAACCGTTCACAAACCGGTTTCAACTTTTCGTTGAAGATCGTGATCTGCGAAATGCCCTCCCCGAGCCTGGCCTTTTCAAGCACAAAAACGGCCGGGCTTTTGCCTAATCCTTTCTTGCCGAACACCGCATTTGCCTGACGCGTGTGTGTGAGCAGGTATACGGTCGCGGGATCTTCGCTTTCAAACTTTCCGGTTACAGTCACTTTCACCAGCGCCGAAGTAGAGTCTTTCACCTCCATGACGTATCCCTGAGGTTCCACTTTCGGAAACTGATATTCGAAACGTTTTCCCTTGCTATCGGTAATCGTTGCTTTATAAACTGCATTCTCTTCCGGTTTCAGCTTAAAGTAGCCGATCCCATTCAGTTCCGGTTCAAATTCGCGGACAGTTTCATTCTGCCCGTTGAGGATCGCCCCTTTGAATTTAATACCCTTACCATCTAGGCCCACGGCACGAAATGCGACTTTGCTTTCGATACCGCTTACCAAATGTCCTCCTTCCGGGAAAAACTGCACATCATAGCGGGTTTCTTCCTTCGAGGCCCTGTCGGGATCGAAGCGGACAAACGGGTTCAGGATAGCGACCGAGGTTTCAAAATAGCTTTCGCCCGAGAAATTCTTCATCCAGTTGGTATAGCACCGCAGCTTGTACTTGCCGCTTACGAGTGTGGACGGTACCAGCGCCGAACCATTTCCCCGCCCGTCGACCATCGCGAACTTCGTTTGCAGCACTGCATTGTTCTCACTGTCCAGCACTTCCAGATAGGCTACTTTGCTCAGGTCCAGAAACCGGTGCGTGGCGCCGTTGAGGTTATAGGCTTTGAACCAGATCGTTTCCCCGACGAGGTAAAACGGCCTGTCGATATGCACAAACAGCTTTTCCTGCACAGCCCGCTCGGTATAAAGGCCGAACCGCTGCTGAATGGAAGCAAGCATGGCGTCGTCCTGCGCGTACGATGTGCTGTAAAATGCAAGCGCCAGCAAACCGCAAATAAATGTCCTGAGTTTCATTGTATATTTTCAGACAATAGAATAATCATTGATACCAAAATGAAGGCTTAGTGGTCGTACCGCCCTGCGACCGGCAATCCGCACACGATTCCGAAGTTCCGAGATAACCACCCTTGCCATCTCCCATATAATAGTAGAGCAGCACCGCGGAGCCGTTAAATGCATCGTTAAAATTGAGCGTATCCGGCGGTGCACAGCGCGGGTATGAGCCCAACGCTTCGCGGATAAATATCCGTTGCTTTTGCTCCTGCGCAGCACTGAAATAGCCAAATACCAGTTCCCTGGCGTCGGCCTTGGCATGGATATTACCTGTTACCTGCGACGGTTGCGGGTCGAAAAGGCTACCGGTCCCCTGCGTCGTTTTGGCCAGATCGGTCCAGTACTCGAATGCCTCCCGCGTGAGCCCATACTGTTTCACCAGGATCGAATACCCGAAATACAATTTGTTGGTACCGATATCCACGATATTGACGGGCAAATCACGGATAATATCCTGACTGAGCTTGATCGTCGACCCTAGTTTGATATCCCTCGACGATAATGTCCGCCAGCACACGTTAATATTATCCTTCCGCGGAACGATCTGATTAGCCGTATAATCACGCGTCAGACTTGAATAGTAAGCCATCCGGTATTCGTAGGTTTCTTCAAAATTCCAGCGGTAAAAACGCGTCTGATTACTCGGGTCATGCGTATTCACATAGATCATCATCGCATTCCGCCCAGGATCCAGGCGATAGGTAACGCTGTCGATTGGCGGGGTTTTGCTCACAACCACGTAATCGGATTCGTATTCCCGTCCGTTGGACCGTTTGATCCTCAGCCGGTATTTAACATCACGGTTAAAATTCGTCGGCGGCAATTTGTACGAACCGTTACCCATATCCTGAAATGCGTAGCTCTCGCCATTTTCCGCATCGGCCATAATCGTGGCACCGGATTCCTTTTCAAATACCTTGTCATCGTTCACGGCCTGTGTGTGGCTCAAAACGATCCGGCTGGTATCGCCGCTCACATTCAGGAACCCGTCAACCACCAGGTAAGTACCGGGATTGGTCACTTCCGGCGGGGAAAATGGTTCAATACAGCTGTTGACCACCATCCCGGCAGCCGCCATCATTCCCCTCAACGCCCACCTTCCCGAACGTCGCTTACCGACCCCGCAGGCCTCTTTCAGATTTTTGATGAAGTCTATTCCTTTCACAGTCATTCCTTGTAAAATCACTACCAATAAGAGGGTCTTTCTGTCGTACCACCTTGCACGCGGCAATCGGCGCACGAATGGCCCGCCACCAAAACAGAGTCGGAGCGTGGTCCCCAATAGCTAAGCAGCAGCTTGGCGGTGTTGAAAGCACATTCATCGGCATCCCGCGACGAGCAGCGGATGGGGATCGTATCTGGCTCGATACAGCGCGGGAACATACCCAGCCGCGGCGTGACGGTGAGCCTGCGGGTTTCTTCCGTAGCCGCACTGAAATAACCGAATGCAAGCAAACGTGAATTGGAAGTATGCCGAATGTTACCCGTCACTTGCGACGGCAATACATCGAAAAGACTACCGGTTCCCTGGGTTGTTTTGGATAAAGCCGTCCAATATTCAAATGCATCTCGTGAGAGGCCGTATTGTTTTACCAGGATACTGTATTTGATGTACAGCTTGTTGGTAGGGATAGGTACCCGGTTCAGCGGCAGGTCTTTGATCACATCGCTACTCAGCTTTACGGTACTGCCCAGCAAAATGCTCGCGGATTTCAATTTGCCCCAGCATTTATTGATATTATCCGGCCGTGTTACTACCGAATCGTTCCTCACTATCAATGCGGAATAATAAGCAGCTTCGTATTCCCAGGTCTCTTCGAATTTCCAACGGTAAAACTGCGTCTTACCCTGGGCATCATGCGTGTTCACATAAAATATCGCGGCGTTCAGCACCGGGTCTACTTTATAGGTTACGCTATCGATTACCGGGGTAATGTTTACACCTACGAATTCGGAAAGATATTCCTGATTGTCTTTCGTTTTGATCCGCAATCTGTACTTCCCGGACCGGTTATATTGTCGCGGCGGCAGGGTGTAGATCCCCGGACCGGTTTCCTTCATCGACAACGTTTCACCATTTTCTTCCTCCACAGCCAGCTGCGCGCCTCTTTCGATCGTCGGGGATGCTGTTGCATTGACATTCTGCGTCCGCCGCAGTTCGATCCGCGTCGAATCGTTGCCGCTCACATTCAGAAAGCCGTCGATCACCAGGTAGTTCTCATCCGAATTAACTTCAGGCGGCGAAAACGGCTCAACACAGCTGTCGACGATCAGCAGCAACACGAAAAAACCTATTTTTAAAAACCAATATCTCATAGCCCGCTCCCTTTTTAGAATCTGAAATTGTAAGTAACAGTCGGGATCGGCTGTCCGAAAATCGAGAGCTGGTAACCATTCACTCTTCCGGCGACGGTCTGGAAATAAACCGAGGTAGGGTTTTTCCTTCCCAGCACGTTATACACCGCGAGCGTCCAGGAACTGTGCGCCAGCTTTTTGATCCGGTGATTACCCTCGATATTCATCGCTAAATCCATCCGGTAGTAATCCGGAATGCGGAACTGGTTGCGGTCGGCATAATATACACGTTGCGAACCGTCGATAATGTACTTGCCGATCGGCGGCGTGTAAGGCCGGCCTGTGCTGTAAGTAAAGTTGAACGACAGGCTGAAACGGTGTGAGAAGCGATAATTCGAGATCAATGTGAAATCGTGCGGTTTGTCATAGTTGCTCGGGTAGAAATTACCGTTGTTCGGTGCATCGGGAGAGTCACGGTCCACCGCACGCAGAAGCGTCCGCGCGTAGGTGTAGCCGACCCAGCCATTCAGTTTACCCGTCATTTTCTTGATCATGAATTCAACACCATATGCTTTTGCTTTGGTATTGATCACCGCAGCTTCGATGTTGTGGTTCATGAAAAGCGAATCGCCGCCTTTGTAATCGAGGAAATTGCGGATGTTTTTATAATAACCTTCCAATGAAACCTCGATCTTATTCCCCCGGAAGTTCCGGTACAAACCGATCGAAAGCTGGTCGCCGATCTGCGGTTTGATATAGGGATCGCTCAGTTTCCAGATATCGGTGGGCGATACCGTCATGGTGTTCGTCAGCAAATGGATATACTGCCGCAGGGTATTGTAACTCGCTTTAAGCGAAAGGTTATCCAGGATGCTATACCGTACCGAAGCGCGATATTCGGGGCCGCCGTACGACTTGATCTTCTTGCCCGATTTGTATTCCTGAACGCCTTCCTGATAAATGTAGTCGATCGGGAAGCCGGGCAAGTAGGTATTAACCGATTTCGGGCCCAGGTATTGGAAGAATGACCACCGCAAACCGCCGGAAATAGACAGACGCGGGCTGACTTCCCACTTGTCTTCGAGGTACAAGGCACTTTCCGTCGCTTGCTCGGCTTCCAGCTCGTCGGGTACAATGAGCGACTCGCTGCCGCGCGGTTTGAACGAGCCCGGATGCAGTTTGTAATAAATAGTGCTTCCCCCAAATTCCAGTGTATGCTTCGGGTTGAGAGCATAGCTGAAATCCGCTTTGAAATTGGATTGGTTAATATCGAATTTCAGGTCGAAAGAGTTGAGCGGAAGCCCTTCTGCTTCCATCGCATACTGGTACTTGCTGTGCGAGGCCGTGAGCACACCGTACAGGCGCGAGTTGAAAGTATGTTTCCATTTAATGGAACCCAACTGGTTGCGATAGGAATACAAAGTGTCTCCATAGAGCCGGAACTTGTCGTTACTTGTGTAACCCGTCAGCGAAACGCTGTTCTTTTCATTGATTTCATAATTGAAATGCAGGTTCACGTCATAGAAATTGGCCGAGCTCCTGTTATAAGTTTCATTATCCAATGCTCTGATCACCCAGTTGGAATAAGTCGAACGACCGCCGAGAATGAACGACGCCTTATCTTTCACCAAGGGCCCTTCCAATGTAACCCGGCCGGTAACGAGTCCGATCCCGCCCGACGCTACGAATTTCTTCTTGTTACCATCACGGCTGGCGATATCGAGCACCGACGCCAGCCTGCCCCCGAATCGGGATGGAATGGTGCTTTTATAAAGCTCCACTTCCTTCAAAACATCCGGATTAAATGCCGAGAAGAACCCGAAAAGGTGAGATGGATTGTAAATCACCGCATCGTCGTACTGGATCAGGTTCTGATCAACCGAGCCGCCACGGACGTTCAGACCAGTGCTGTTCTCCCCTACCGACTTGATCCCCGGCAATGTGAGTACCGTCCGCAACAAATCCGTTTCACCGAATACCGTCGGCACTTGTTTCAGGTTTTTGATGGTCAGTTTCACGGTACCCATTTGCGTACCCACCACATTTTTGTCCATGCCGGCCTTCACCGACACTTCTTTCAATGCGATCACACTTTCACGCATTTCAATGTCGAGTTTGCCATCGGAATACAGTATCACCTGGCGCTGTGTTTCGCGCATACCCGTGCTTTTAATGCGGACAATCTGCTTTCCGCGCGGGATCGTGAGCGCGTACTGCCCGAGCGCATCCGTGGTGACACCAATTGAAGGCGAAGTGATAAACACCGCTGCCCCAATCACAGGCTCGCCCGTCACCGCATTCCTGACATACCCGGTGATCGTCGAATTACCGGGTGTAATCCTGTGCTTTCGTATTCCTATTTCATGAACTTTGCTTTCGGCGGTCGATAGTAGTTTCTCTTTAATATCACTCTCGGGACCCGCATAGGCAATGGAGTCGTTCTCACCGGCACGCTCCGGATTGAACAATCCCGGAGTGAGCTGCGTAATGATCTTCTGTCCGTGCGTAATGTAAATGCGTTTTTGCCCGTCGATAGCGTATTCAAACTCGGAACCTTTGAAAACCTGGTCGAGCACCTCCCGGAGCGAGAGGTTGTTCACATTCAAATCCAGGGTAAGGCTATCGAAGCGCGTCGCGTCGTAGTAGAAATAATAGCCTGTCTGCGCCTCCACCTGTTTCACAAACTGATCGAACCGCGCCGAATCGAGTTTCATCGTAATCTTTTTCTCGGGCACATTCTGGCCATAAGAAAAGTGGGTGGTAAAAATGCAGCAGAAGATAAAGGTGAGTGGTAAAAGTATTTTCATTTGGCTAAGTTGTCGTAGGTTTCTACCATCTTCACAATGGCCATTTCGCGGTTCTTACGGAATTTGATCTTATTCTCCCGCAGCACCTTGCGCAACTCCCGCTTGCGGTCCGGGAACAGTTCGAGCATCGATTTCTTCGTGTGTACCGAATGGTAACGGTCGTCTTTGAACACATAGAAAAAATTCTTTTCGGGATAGTAGGCTATCACTTTTTTCTCTACGATTTTCTCCTGCCGCGACTTGGTCCTGCGCACAAGCGTGCGCGACTTGCCGCTGTAAACGACATCGTAAAAGCCGGTCCGCATTTGCGGGTTAATGTCCTTCCCGGCTTCAAGTCGTGCAAAATGGTGGTTATCGACGATAAATGAATCCACCTTCACGGTTTGTAACAATATATGGTCACCATTGAAATGCCGGATCACCAGCTCGTCATGGAAAATGTCGTAGAGCATTGGGATGCTATCAAACTGCTGCCCGTCGTAAAGCACCATACCATTGAGCCAGCGGCGCTGCTGGTAAAACTGGTGCTCTTCCATACGTGCGTCGTACACGTAGTACTGGCGCCCATTGTAAAGGTTCTGGGAAATGGAAGTGGCATTCTTGTATAGGGATACCGGATAGGCAGCAACCTCCCGGGCAGAAGAAACTTCGGCCAGTGTTCCCTGGGCATACGTTTTCCCCGAAACCAGGGCACACAGAAATAATGCAGTGGTAAAAATACGCATCTACGCAAGTTGATTTTAAAGCAGTACGTTCAAAGGTTATCGAAATGTTGCAGTACCGGGGCGTGTACTCGTCGAAGTGAACATAAGTTACATACTTCAAATGTAAATTAAATATTTTATTCGATTATTTAAATCATATCACAAAAGAATCAAATGCTATTTATCTAATGCATCCCCTTAATCCCCTAACTTTGGCCTTTCATAAGTACCACACATTCCACTTACCTTCTATGAAAATTCTGATCACCGGTGGGGCCGGTTTTGTTGGCTCTTCGCTGGCCATAGCCTTGAAAACAAATTATCCTGATTACCAGGTTTACGCGCTGGACAATCTCAAAAGAAGGGGTTCCGAATTGAATATACCCCGTCTCAAAAAGGCAGGCGTAGAATTCGTTCACGGCGACATTCGCAACAAAGAAGATTTCGACGCTATTCCGGCGGTCGATACCGTGATCGAAGCATCCGCCGAGCCATCGGTACTGGCCGGACTGGACGGCACGCCCGATTACCTCATCAATACCAACCTGGTGGGAACCGTCAACTGTCTCAACTATGCATTGAAACACAAAGCCGGGTTCATTTTCCTCTCCACCAGTCGCGTGTATCCGATCAAGACGATCGAGACATTGAATTTCGTCGAGGAGGAAACCCGTTTCGCATTGTCGGACGAGCAGCCTGTACCGGGTGTCTCTTCCAAAGGTATCGGTGAAGATTTCCCGCTTAACGGTGCACGCTCGCTATACGGTACGACCAAGCTGGCTTCCGAGTTGATCATTCAGGAATACAATGAATTTTATAATCTGAAAACGGTGATCAACCGCTGCGGCGTAATTACTGGTCCGTGGCAAATGGGCAAGGTAGATCAGGGCGTGATGGTACTCTGGATCGCGAAGCATTATTTCGAACAGCAGCTCGGTTACTTTGGCTATGGCGGCACCGGCAAGCAAATCCGTGATATGCTGCACGTCGCCGACCTATATAACCTGATCGACTGGCAGCTGCACAACCTCGATAAGGTGAATGGCGAGATCCTGAACGCCGGCGGCGGCCTGCAAAGCAGCGCCTCATTGCAGGAACTAACGAAAATCTGCCAGGAAGTGACTGGCAAAACGATCCCTATCAAAGTCGTTCCTGAAAACCGCACCGCTGATATTCGCCTTTACGTGACAGACAACACGAAAGTCACTGCGCTCACGGGCTGGGAACCTAAGATTGGTATTCGTCAAATTGTCGAAGAAATCACTGCCTGGCTAGGCGAAAATGAGGCCGACCTCGCTCCGATTTTGAAATAGCGGAAAGCACGAAGGATGACCTTCGCGCCATTTTAAAATACTGACTGCAATCATGTAGCTTCCAAGAACTACCTGATTGCAGTCTTTGTTTTTTAATTCCGTTCGGTCACCTTATCACATTCAGTCATTCACTTATCGCGCCGGCGACCCGGTCACTGATTCAAAAATGAAGTTCATCGAATGCCCCCGTGATGCCTGGCAAGGCTTTCATCCCTTCATCCCCTCGGAGATCAAGCTGGAATATCTGAACCAGCTTATCCGCGTCGGTTTTGATACCATCGATTTTGGCAGCTTTGTATCGTCCAAAGCGGTCCCGCAGATGCAGGATACGGCCTGGATTGCCGAACGGCTCGATCTTTCGGGCAGTAATACCAGTCTGCTGGCCATCGTCGCCAACGAACGCGGCGCAGCCGATGCCTGTGCATTCGAGCAGATTGGTTACATGGGTTATCCATTCTCTATTTCGGAGACATTTCAGATGCGGAACACGCAGGCGACCATTGCGGAGTCGTACGACCGGGTGAAACGCATTGCCGATCTGTGTGCGAAACACAAAAAAGAACTGGTGATTTACATTTCAATGGGTTTTGGAAATCCGTATGGCGACGCGTGGGCTCCCGAGATTGTGATGGAATGGGTAGAAAAACTCGCTAAACTGGGTGTCAATACCTTTTCATTGGCTGATACCGTAGGAGTAGCACAGGTGAATGATATCGGCTGGCTCTTCACCGCATTGATCCCCTACTACCCCGAGCTGGAATTCGGCGCGCATTTCCACACCCGCCCCGACGACTGGCGCGTTAAAATACAGGCTGCTTACGACGCCGGTTGCCGCCGTTTCGATGGTGCATTGCTTGGTTATGGAGGCTGCCCGATGGCCCAGGACGATCTCGTAGGCAACATGCCTACCGAGCGGTTGGTGGATTTCGCCAAAGAACAAAAAGAGCTGCTTTGCCTCGACGCGAATGAGCTGCAAAAGGCGCGGACGATGTTTCAGCAGATCGTTGGATAAAAGAAATGCGCCGAAGGAGCTTCCCCCCGGCGCACTATGTTGATATTAAAATGCTTTATTAGGCAAACTTACGCTTGACAATCGCAAGCAATGCGGTAACCGCCTCCCCATTTACATCCCAGGCATATTTGGATGCATACCGGTGCCAGATCAGGTTTTCGGCTTCCTCGAAACTCTTCACGCGGTCGAGTTCGTAAATAGCCTTGTCGAAATGCTCGCTGTTACGATCGAAAAGCTGGTTTACAAACATAAAACGCTGGCCCAGCGGAATGCTGCCTGCGATGTTTTCAACCTTTAACGGCACGGTACCGTACGATTTATCCTCCGAAGGCTTAGGCATCTCCACTTTAAAGCGGTTGTTCAACGAATCCCTTTCCGGGCTCGATCCTGCATTCGATTTAGCAACAATCTCTCCGATCACCGCGGAAGCAGGCTCCACGCGCGGCGCTACCGGGCGGGCGGTACTGGGCTCCAACTGACTGAATGCAGAATCGAAAAATGATTCGTGCTTATGAGGCTGCGCCTGCGGGGAGGTAGTCGACTTGCCGTTCTCCCGGATTAGCAGCTCGCTGATATTAATCGGGAAGATCTCCGCGAACTGGACCAGGTGCTGCTCCGTATCGTCGATCAGATCGGCATTATCCTTGAATTCGTACAGCCAGCTCACGGCCTGCGTCTGGTATACCGAATCCGAACCACTGTCGGTAAGGCGGCCGAGCAATGCTTCGGCGATACCGCGGTGGATATGCGTATATTTCACAAGTTGTTCGGCCTTCGCATGGGTAAACTCCGCGTCGGGAACGGCCCTGATCTTGTCTTCAAAGTAATTAGCGGGTGTCAGGAGGAGTTTCAGCGATTCTTTGACCGAATCGGACAATAGCGGCTCGAGGTCGGCGCGTTTCACGGCGATGTGCTGCGAGGCCGTGTTCATGAATTCTTCCAGGGCACTTTTTACTTCTTCATTGGAAAAGTCAAAATAAGGGCTGCGGAAGGCTTCTGCGTTGTTTTTCCATTCTTCGAACAGGCGGTTGAGAATACCCAGGTTGACTTGTCTTACGGGTGTCAGTTTTAATAATCCGGCACCGGTAACGACGTCCTGCGACCTGTACACTTCGTTCAAAACTGTTGTTGTGAACCGTGCTGAGTACTGGTTGAGTGCGATTGAATTCAGATTATCCGGCATAACGAATAAGCAATTTTGGTAACGTAGTGTTGGGAAAAATATGTTTGATTTGTAAATATAAAATAAAAATCGACCTTTCAATGGGTCGGTCGGGCACCAAAATATGTTTGTAGAACCATCTCACAGAAGAGAATTTCAAAATCCCCGTACCGGCTGGATCGAAGTGATTTGCGGATCCATGTTTTCCGGAAAGACCGAAGAACTCATCCGCTTGCTCAACCGCGCCAAAATTGCCCGGCAAAAGATCCAGATTTTCAAACCTGCGCTTGATAAACGATACCATGAAGAGAACATTGTTTCTCACAATGACAATTCGATCCCCTCGATACCCGTACAATCGGCCCAGCAAATATCAGACCTGGCGCAAAATTGTGAGGTAGTGGGCATCGACGAGGCCCAATTCTTCGACGAAAGCATTGTGGATGTATGCGACGAGCTGGCCAATAACGGCAAGCGCGTGATCATCGCCGGCCTCGATATGGATTACAAAGGCAAGCCCTTTGGCTGCATGCCCCAGCTCATGGCCATTGCGGAATATGTTACCAAAGTTCACGCAGTATGCATGGTTTGTGGGGAAGTAGCTTCGCATTCTTACCGCCTGTCGCCCTCCAACGAGCGTGTATTGCTTGGCGAAACGGATTTGTACGAAGCCCGCTGCCGCAGATGTTTCAACCTCGGTGAAAGGGCGCACGAATTATTTTCCCGATGAAAAAACAAGGGCTGCTGATCCTGTCGCTTACGTTGAATGCGGTCCTGATCGCAACCCTTTTAATATTAGGGTATATTTATCGCGACAAGATTGCGCAGCGTTTCGTGCGAATGAAAGGTAACCCGACGATCGTCATGTACGGAAATTCCATTACCGCCCAGGGCAAGTGGGTGGAGCTGTTAGGCAGGACCGATGTCATGAACAACGGACTACCCGGGCAGGCTACTTATCATTTCCTGAAACAGATCGATTCGTACGTGATCGACCTTCATCCCAAAGTTTGCTTCATCAAAGGCGGCATCAACGACATTACCCTAGGGGTGGCACAAGAACAAATTCAGGCCCATTATAAAGCCATGCTTGAAATGCTGATGGAAAACAATATCACGCCCGTCGTGACGCTGACGGTCTTTGAGCAGAATGATCCTTACAGCAAAAGGGAGGTCGACGCGCTGAACCGCTTCCTCGCCTCCTATTGCTCCCAAAAGCACATCACATACATTGACCTGAACCAATACATTTCCGACTCGACCGGCCTCCGCGCTGAATATGCCGCGGACAAAACCCATTTGAATACCAAAGCCTATAAGATCTGGGCCAGGGAAATCAGCCGGGTTTTGAAAGAAAAGGGTATTTAAAAACACATTAACCTTTAAACAACGAAAGCCGCCCATTGCTGAGCGGCTTTCGTATTTATGATCGATCTGATCTTAGGCATTCACCTGGTTCATCACCTCGGTTTGCTTGCGGATCGACTCCATGTGAACGAGTTTGAAGAGTTCGTCCACCAGGTTGGGATACAGATTCAGGCTGCGGCCCCAACCAGCGCGGGTTTCCAGTACTTCACGGAAACGGTCTACCTGGTAAGCTGCTACGTTGTTATCGCGTTTGTATTCGGCCAGTTTCTCTACCAGGGCCATGCGGTTTGCCAGTGTTTCAAGCAATTCGCGGTCGAGGTTATCGATTTTGCCACGGATAATTTCCAGCTGTGATGCATAGTCGCTGCCGTAAGATTCCTTACGAACGTGCAGGTCGTGCAGCATTTGTCCCAATGCAGCAGGAGTTAACTGTTGTGCAGCGTCAGACCATGCTTTGTCCGGATCGCGGTGTGACTCGATGATCAGACCGTCGTAATGCAAGTCAAGCGCACGCTGAGCGATTTCGTACAGATAAGCGCGCTTTCCCGCCATGTGGCTAGGATCACCGATTACCGGTAGCTGAGGGAAAATCGTTTTCAATTCGATCGCGATGTTCCACATAGGGGAGTTGCGGTATTTGTGCTCCTGTGCGTTCGAGAAACCGCGGTGGATCGCACCGAGTTTTTTCACGCCAGCCTGGTTCAGACGTTCCAGGGCTCCTACCCACAGTTGCAGGTCGGGGTTTACCGGGTTTTTAACCAACACAGGTACATCAATTCCTTTCAGGGCATCAGCAAGTTCCTGTACGTTGAACGGGTTCACGGTTGTACGTGCACCAACCCAAAGGATGTCAACGCCGTATTTCAATGCCAGTTCGATATGCTGAGGCGTAGCCACTTCCACAGCCACAGGCAGGCCTGTTTGCTGTTTCACCGCTTGCAACCATGGCAAAGCTGCCTCTCCCATGCCTTCAAAGCTGCCTGGACGAGTTCTCGGTTTCCACACCCCTGCACGGATCACGTGCGCAAATCCTTCCTCTTTGATCTGGGTTGCGGTTTCTAACATTTGTTCCTCGGTCTCTGCGCTGCAAGGCCCGGCGATTACCAAAGGCTTTCCTTCGGTATTGATCCAACTGCTAAGCGGTAGGATATCTAAAGAAGCATTCATACTCAAAAACTTGTCCTTAATAAAAAATTGATAATTGTAATATTTTGATCCGGTATTATGCGTATTTCTTCGATTGCCCGTACATTTGACCCCATAAAAGTCAATCAACTTCTTAATGCGTATTACTTTCTTCCTGTGGTCAGATAATGAATTGTTAAACAGTTACTCAGGAAAAACGTACATCAAAAATGGCATATCCGTCACCAAACGACCAAATACCTGTATTTTTTGAAGATACTTCCGTTGCCTTTGCATCCAAATCAGACGCCAAACTCAGGAAGACATACTGGTTATTCAGCCTTATGAATCAGGCTCGAGTCGTAAATTTAGGCACTTTTTTTATAAAGCTCGCGCTAAAACTTAACTTACCTATAAAAAATCTCATTCGGGTCACGATTTTTGAACAATTCTGTGGCGGTGAGACGATTAACGACTGCGATGCTACGATCGCTTCCCTACGCAGCTCCGGCATTGGTACCATACTGGATTATTCCGTTGAAGGAGAAGATAAAGAAGCCAGTTTCGACGCTACTGCGGCAGAAATCCTCAAAACAATCGACAAAGCCACGGGCTCTGATACCATTCCTTTTTCGGTATTTAAAGTCACCGGAGTAGCCTCATCCGACCTGCTCGAAAAGGTGCAAAAGAAAGATTCACTCTTGGAAGAAGAAAAAGCGGCCTTCGAGCGGGCGCGTCAGCGGGTGCAGCGCCTGTGCGCTCATGCGTATGAGCATAATGTAAGGATATTCATTGATGCCGAAGAAAGCTGGATCCAGGGTGTAATCGACGATCTGGCTTATGAGATGATGCAGCAATTCAACCGTGAGCGGCCTATCGTGTACAATACCTACCAGCTGTATCGTCACGAAACCCTCGAAGCACTCAAAACCGCTTTCCTCGATGCACGCCAGAAAGGATATTACCTCGGTGGCAAGCTCGTGCGCGGCGCTTATATGGAAAAGGAAAGGCTGCGTGCCCGCGAGCAGGAATATTTCAACCCTATTCACACTTCGAAAGAGGCTACCGATAATGATTACAATCACGCTATCGACTTCTGCCTTGACCGTCTCGAACACATTTCGATATGCCTCGGCACGCATAACGAATACAGTTCTCAATATTGCGCCCTCAAAATGCAGAAGCTCGGTATCGAACGCAACGACGATCGTATCTGGTTCGCGCAGCTGCTCGGTATGAGCGACAATATTTCCTTCAATCTGGCCAAGGCAGGCTACAATGTAGCCAAATACGTGCCATACGGACCTATCGAGGCGGTGTTGCCTTACCTGATCCGCCGTGCCGAAGAAAACACTTCCATTGCAGGCCAGAGCAGCCGCGAGTTTTTGTTAGTTAAAAGCGAATTGAAGAGGAGAGGAATCGGTTCTTTATAAGTAAGTTATTACTTTCGCATTCCCAAATTTGTCAATTGTATTAAAAACCGAATGAACCAATCCAGAAATCCAGCCCCATACCTACTCTTCAGTGTACTCCTGATCGGGATTGATCAGGCTTCCAAATTGCTGGTTCATCAATATATGCAACCCGGCTTTTCAGGACAGATCGCGCTGATCGGGGACTGGTTGAAACTACATTATGTACTGAATCCCGGCATGGCTTTCGGCATGCAACTCGGGCATGAATATGGTAAACTGTTCCTGACGTTGTTCCGCCTCGTAGCCATGGTCGCCATAGGCGGCTATATGATCCACCTTGCGCGCATAGGCGCTTCCAAGGGCTTGCTTTGGGCGTTGGCGATGATCCTCGCCGGAGCGGTCGGTAACGTGATCGACAGTACGTTTTACGGTGTACTGCTCGGCAATGCGCCTTATGGCTCTCCTACCCCGTGGTTTCACGGACAGGTGATCGACATGATCTTCGTCGATTTCTGGGAGGGTTTTATCCCCGACTGGGTACCGGTGTGGGGCGGGCAATATTATTCAACACCGATCTTCAACATCGCCGATTCCTGCATTTTCCTGGGCGTTTGCAGCATTCTGATATTCCAGGGAAGTTTTCACTCACACGGACCGGAGAATGAGGGAGTAAAGGAAGAAAGGGAGGAAGGAGAAAAGGAGGAAGCAATCAATGGTCTGCCGGATGCTGCTTCGCCGGAAACTCCGACAGCCGAAACAGCGTTACGGGACGATATTCCGACACCTACTTCCACAGAGGAAGAGGATGAAAATAAAAAAGAGAGCATTTAGCTCTCTTTTTTTGTGGTACACTTTCGGATTAGTTCTCGTCTTTGGTGTAGGGAACAAAATCCTTGAAGGTCTTTTTGATCGCTGCATCCGTCGCCTCTTTCTTGTTCTCCCAGTTAGCGTCGAGTTCCAGTGCCACGAGACCGCTGAGGTTCATCAGCGCTTTAAATTCATCGAGCTTTCTGATAAAGTCCGGCTGGCGTCGGGCTGATTTCTGGCCCCATTCCCGTGCAAAAACGTCGCCCTTGTTCTGCAACTCGTTTTTCTTCTGCATGACATAGTTGAACCTGTCAAGCAACCCATTCACCGACTTTCCGATTACTTCCGTCGCTTCCAGTGTTCCCACTGTGGCCACCGTCGTCCCCCCGATCGTTGTAATATAGCCGCGGGTTTTCTGATTGTCCGTGGCGATCACCGGCGCGAGACCCGTCGTGGCCCCAAGAGAGGCATTCAGCAACGATCTGCTGCGTTTGCCCTTTTTAGCACGGGTATAAGCCTTTTTGAGTTCCTGCTCTTTCTCTGTCATTTGTTCGATAAGTCCCCATGCATTCACCAGCGCCCCTCTGTACAGGTTATACACGTATGTATCGCGCAGGCTTTCGTCGATCGTATTCTTGATAACAAATTTCACCGTACGCTCCTTTTTGTTCTGCGCCTTATCGAGCACATAGAATATGATGTTGAACGCCAGCGTATCGAATGGGTCCTTCACGAAGTCATAACCCGGCTCCCAGATGAACTCGTAGCTGGTTGCCGTATTCTTCACCAATGCGCTTTGCGGAACCTTCTTGTTTTCAGAAATAAAATTAAATGTAGTGATATCTTCCTCCCCATTCGGGTCTGACAGCGTGAAGCGCAGGTTAATCCGGTTGTTCTCCGCACTGCGGATAACCGACTGCTGCGGAATAATGGTAAAGTCGGGCGCCAGGTCCATTTGGGTCACATCCAGCTTCAGACGACCTTTGGTACGCGCTTTCGACGGCTGATCTTCCACCCAGAACTCCATATACCGCGGCCCCTTTTTCAAAATGCCGAATTGAACACTCGATGGCTCCCAGGTAATTTCGCCCGCGGCAGACAGCTTCATCGCTTCCGGCATTTCTTCCAGAATGGGTACGAACACGATCGGGTCGCCATCGGGGTCACGAACAGCGCCCATGTCGATCTTATAAACATTCTGCGTCTTGTACTGTACGTAGAATGGCTGCAGTTCATCGACTTGTGGTGGGCGATTTACGTGGTTTACTTTGAATACGATCTCACGCGACACACTTTCACCGGCGGAATTCTGTGCTTCGAATACGACCGGGAACGATTTGGTGGTATTGATACGGTCGGCGATATCAAACCCGGGTGTCCATACGAAATGTCCGGTAGAATCAAATTTCATATCCTTCACCAGGCCGCTGGCCACCGCATACCTCACCGAATCACTCTTCCCTCCCTTGACCTGCAAATGAAAATTAATCTCCTTCCCCTCATAAAGTACGTTCCACTCCGCTTCTGCCGGGAACACGAGCTGCAACGGGCCCGTCGAGGTATTGTTCTTCATATTATCCTGCCCCTGCGCCCTCAGTACTACAAAAACGGGTATCAGGAGGATCAGTATTTTATGAATTTTTCTTGTTAGCATGACATCAAAAATATAATTAATTCCATGGGTGAGAGAGCACTTCAATTTTAACGCAAAACTACTAAATCCTGTATAGAATGCCCTGTGATTAGTTGTAAAATTGAAACTCGCGAAAGCACAGGCCTACGCGAGAAATCTGTTTGTACTTTTCAAATACTGCCTTCTGAGGAGGATTATAATTAAAGCAAGTCCGGTACGCTCAAATACCCAAAACAAAAACCGGAGCGCAATCCTTTTTAAGACTGCGCTCCGGTTTTTAAAGTTCAATATTTACCCTATTATTTTTTCTTTGGGGTTGTTGCCGGAGTAGTAGCTGGCGTTGTTGCTGGCTTGGTTGCCGGCGTTGTTGCCGACTTGGCCGCAGGTGTTGTTGCTGCTGGTGCCGCTGCCTCTACCTTGTCAGGATCAACACCCAGTTTGCGAAGAATCAAGTTGGTCGCATTGTTTTCTTCTGATGCCGCGAACAGGATGATCGGCGTTGTTCCCGCACCTGCATCCATGTTCAGGATGTACAGGAAGCCGCTTTCTTTACCTACTTCCTGGATAGCATTATTTACTTTCGTCAGGATCGGTTCGAGCAACTGCTGCTGTTTAGTTTGCAGGGAAGTCTGCGCGTTGTTACGCATTTCCTCGATACGTGTCGAAAGGTTTTGAAGCTCTTTCTCTTTATCAGCGCGAATGACGTCAGTCATATTCGCACCATTTTTCTGATATGCTTCATATTTCTCCTGAGCCTCTTTGTAAGTCTCCCCGATAGCTTTGTCCAACTGCGCTTTGGTTACTTCCAGCTGGTTCTGCATCACTTTTGCTTCCGGCAGTTTGCTGATTATATAGTCGACATTCGTATAACCTATTTTAGTAGGCCCGCCTGCCGGGGTAGTCTGGGCTAAGAGAGGGGTGGTGATTATGGTCATCACGACCATAATAGCCATCAGTTTTTGTTTCATTGCTTTGTTACTTATTTAAGTTTACTGTTTGTACTTTTTTGTTTTGGTGAGTTCTTCGCAGGTGCGGCTGACTGCTGTTGGGACGGCTCCTCCGGTTTAGCATTTTTATCACTACTACCGGTCTTATCACTACTTCCTACTTTGTTAGCCTTCGGATCGATCCCCAATTCCTCCATTACGTAATCCGAATAATCGTGTTTCGGATTGGTGTAAAGCATGCCTATGTCGCTGGATTTATCGAACATAAAATCGAGCCTGCGCTGACTGCAAACTTTGGTCACTGCGCGCTGTACCTTTTCAAGTACTGGCTTCATCAGCTCTTTTTTCTTTTGGAACAGAAGCCCTTCCACACCGAATATCTTACTGTTATATTCACCTGCTTCCAGCTCCTTCTCCTTTATTTCACTCTGCCTCTTCCGTTTCAGTTCGTCGGTCAGCAGGATCTCTTCTGCCATGTAAGCACGCTGCATGCGATCGATCTCGGCAAATTTGTCCTGGATTTCCTTCGCCCACTTGTCAGAGAATTTCTTCATCTCTGCCTGTGCAGCCTGGTATTCGGGCATTTTACTGGTGATGAATTCCATGTCCGTATACCCGATCTTCTGAGCATATAGTGCTGAACTGCATAGAATTGACAAAACTAGTAAAATAAAGATGTTCTTCATGCCAAGCTGCTAATATAATTTGCAAACCTCTTAACGAATGCCCCTGTCTGATTATTATCTGATCTGCTGGCCGATTGTAAAGTGGAACTGCGGCCCGCTCCGGGTATTTTGGCCCTGAATCTTGTCAAACCCATAACCCCAGTCGATACCGAGCAAACCGAACGCCGGCATGAAAATTCTCGCACCAATACCCGCGGAACGTTTCAGGTCGAACGGATTGAAATCGCTGTAACTACCCCAGTTGTTACCACCTTCGGCAAAACCGAGGACGAAAATCGTGGCCTGTGGGTTAAGCGAAACCGGGTAGCGAAGTTCCATCACATATTTGTTATAAACAATACCTCCGCCTGACGCTGGATAACCATTCTGCGCCAGTGGTCCAACTTTCTGATCCTGGTAACCGCGAAGACCGATAATATCCTGATCCGCGAGCGAGAATGTACCCTGACCAGCCAGACCCGAACCACCCAGAATGAAGCGGCCGAACGGGCTGTAACCAACCTTGTTTCCATACGCGCCCAGGAAACCCATGTGTGCGCGGGTACTCATCACAAGCTTACCTACGATGGTCGCATAGTAGCTCGCATCAAACATCCATTTGTGGTATTCAACCCACCGGTAAGTATCCGTTTTATCGGAAAATGCTTTCTTCCTGAATACCGAGTAAGGTGGCGTGAAAGTAGCGCTCAAAGAGATGTTACTACCACTTCTCGGGAATTGGAAGTCACTCAATGTGTTCCGCGAGATCGTGGTATTGAATGAAATGTTGTTCGAAGTACCTTTGCTGTAACCGATCCGGAAGATGTCAAGGCTATCGAGGCGGTAGCGCTGGTATGATAGCGAGTGCGTCATCACGAGGTTCCGGTCCGGCTCTTTCAAACGACGGCCGAGCGACAGGGTAATACCATTGTTATAGTAACCTCCGCGGTAGCTTACTCTTCCGCCTCCTCCGCTTGTGTTGTAGCCATAGTAGGAGCTCAGATCGGTCATACGATAAACCGTACGCTGGAATGAAACACCGAAGTTGATTGGTTTTTTACCACCTAACCATGGCTCGCTGAACGAGAGCGAGTAGGTTTGATATTGCTTACCATTGGCCTGGAAGCGCAATGATAGTTTTTGTCCGTCACCGGAAGGCAATGGGCGCCATGTCTCGCGATTCGGGATATTCTTAATGGAGAAGTTATTGAAAACCAAACCAAGCGTTCCCACAAAACCAATGTAACCACCCCAACCACCGGAAAGCTCGATCTGGTCAGATGGCTTCTCCTCCACGGTGTATTCGATATCCACAGTACCGTCTGCCTGGTTAGGGATCGGGTTAATCTGGATTTTCTCAGGATCGAAATAACCCATTTGCGACAGCTGGCGCTGGGTATTGATAATCTCCGTCTTGCTGAATTTCTGACCTGGCAGCGTAAATAGCTCGCGCAACACGACGCGGTCGCTGGTTTTGGTGTTACCGTTCAGGAGAATGCGATTGATGGTCGCCTGTTTACCTTCGAACATGCGGAGCTCTACGTCGATCGAGTCGCCCTCAACGGCCCTTTCGGTAGGTTCGATGTGGAAATAGAGGTAACCGTCGTCCATGTAAATCGAGCTGACGTCGGAGCCTGGAATACCGTTGATTTTCTTATCCAGCTCCTCCGGATTGTACACATCGCCTTTCTTCACCCCCAGGCGTTCACTCAGGTACGATGAGGGGTACAGATAGTTCCCCGACCAGGTGATGTTACGGTAATAGTATTTCTGACCTTCATCGATCTTCATGTCGATGCTGATCGTCTCGTCTCCGTTTTTAATAGTATCGAACTCGATCACCGCGTCACGGTAACCGTTTTTGCGGTAGTAAGCGATGAGCTTTTCCTTATCCTCATCGTATTTTTTAGGAATGTATTTGGATGGGTTGAAAAGACGACCAATACGGCGCTGCTTGGTGCCTTTCATTTTGCGCTTCAGCGTTTTGTCGCTGATCGCCGTGTTGCCTTCGATGTTGATTTTCTGAATCTTAACCTTTTTGCCTTTGGTAATGGCGAAGTTCAAAGTAGCCTGCCCACGCGTCGAATCAGGGATTTGGAGGACTTTTACTTTGGTGTTATAAAAACCTTTGTCCTGATAATATTTCTTGATAACCAGCTGCGTATTCTTGATAATTGTCGGCGTGATCACGCGGCCTTTGATCAGCTTCACTTTGTCGTTCAACGTTTCACGCTCGCCTTTACGGACACCTGAGAAGGATACTTTGTAAAGCCTCGGACGTTCTTTAATGTGAATATTCAACCAAACCTTCTCGCCTTCAATCTTCGTTGCCATGATTTCGACGTCATCCAGCGTACCGAAATCCATCATCTTCTTGATAGATGAAGTTACAGCCGGTCCTGGAATGCGGATTTTGTCACCTGGCTTCAAACCAGAAATGGAGATCATCGAATTCGGATCGAGGAACTGGGTACCCGAAACAGTCACTTCTGCAATCGTGTACTCTTTGGGATTAGCAGGATCGATACCCAGATTGGTCGGAGCGGCAGCAGGTTTTGCACCTCCGATGCCTACACGCTGCGCCTGTACCGAAACACAGCAGCACAGCAGGATTATTGCAGAAAGGCCTTTGAGATGTGCTAATGATTTATTCAAATTTTTCACTGGGTTCATATAATTCTACTTAGCACCATTCGCTTTAATTTGTTCACCCGTTTTGCCGAAGCGTCTTTCGCGGTTCTGATACGAAAGTATCGCCTCGTACAAATGCTCCCGGCGGAAATCGGGCCAGAAAAGATCCTCATAAAAATACAGTTCAGAATATGCCAGCTGCCAAAGCAGGAAGTTGCTGATCCTGTGGTCACCGCCTGTCCGGAGCATCAGGTCCACCTCGGGGCGGTTGCCCGTCGATAAATTCCCTGCTACTACTTCTTCATTGATTTCTTCGGAGAGCAAAACGCCGTTACGAACATCTTCGGCGATTTTGCGTGCTGCCTGGGTAATGTCCCATTTGCCACTGTAACCCAATGCCAAGATGAGATTCAGACCGGTATTGTTGCGTGTTTCCCAAATAGCTTTTTCAAGTTGGTTCTGGCAGCTCTTCGGCAGGCTCGCCGTATCTCCGATCGTATCGAGCTTCACGTTGTTTTTCATCATCGTAGGCAGCTCGTTACCGATCGATTGCACGAGCAGCTCCATCAGCGCCCTTACTTCAAACTCCGGGCGTGCCCAGTTTTCGGTGGAAAAAGCATACAACGTCAGACAAGAAACCCCGAGCTCCGCACATCCTTCCGTCACTTCCCTCACCGCCTTGATCGCATTGCGATGACCAAACACACGCGCTGCTCCCTGGTTTTGGGCCCATCTTCCGTTACCGTCCATGATAACGGCTATGTGTTTTGGCAGATTGCCCGTATCAATGAGCTCCTTCATTACTCCTGACTCCTTTTAACCTTTTTTAACAAAACAAAAACAACATTTTCGAAGGGCCTGCCATCGGGAATGATTTTCAGCCGCTCCGGGTTATTTCAGGAATCGCTTTGCCAGTAAACAAATACGCAGCAACCTGTCAATGTGTGCCGAAAATCTGCACATTTCATTCCTGCTCCCGTCACTAGCCTACCAGAAAGTCCTGATGGACAACGCATTAACCTCCAAAATAACAATGGAAATTTAAACGAGGGCGCAATTTAGGAATAAGAATCAGGTCTACAAAATGAATATTCCGGTACAATCAGGGTGTAATTCGATTAATTATCAAGAAGATGGCGGATCGCGTCGCCATAGGTACTTCCGCTGGTAACTTGCGAACCCTTGCGGTCGCGCATCACGATCACGTACTTGCCGTTGAAGTGTTTCTGGATTTCCTTGATATGGTGAGAGTTGACGATACCGGCCCGGCTCACGCGCAGGTAATGCTTGGGAAGCTTCTCTTCGAGCGAAGTAAGCGTGTAGTTGAGCAGGTACTTCTGCCCGTCGAGGGTATTCAGGAAAACGTATTTTTCCTCCGCTTCAAAATGCGTGATTTCCGTCATGGGAATTAGCAGAATGCGGTCGCCGGATTTCACCGACAATGAAAATATCTCCTTTTTCGGCTTCATTTCTTCCAGAAGCCTCAACAGGTTTTCGGAATAGGGATTGAAACTGCCTGAATGGCCGTTTGCGGCCTGAGTAATGTTCTTAATCTTATCGATCGTCTTCAGGAGCCGGTCGTTTTCCACCGGTTTGAGCAGGTAATCCACCGAGTTCTCTTCAAATGCACGGATCGCGTACTGGTCGTAAGCGGTTGAAAATACTACCAAAGGCATTTTGGTCAGTTTGGAAAGCATTTCGAAGCCGTTCAGCAGCGGCATTTCAATGTCGAGGAAAATAACATCGGGTTGATGTTTGTCGATTTCGACCAGTCCCTCCGCGCCATTCCTGGCTTCCGAAACAATATCGAAAGTGTCGGGATGCTTTTCGAGGAGCCTTCTGAGGCGGCTCAATGCAAGCTGTTCATCGTCGATCAGGATCGTTTTAAGCGGAAAAAGCATGATTGGATTGTTGATGTTGTTCAATAGCGGATTTCTGAATGGCAATATTAACCGATTTGTGCGGTTGATTGTGCAGTTCCAAACGCGCATTCTCACCGTAAAGCAGTTTCAGTTTATCTTGAATACTACGCATACCATAGCCTGCACCGAGAGTGTCCGAAAATGCCGGACCGCTGTCATGCACGCACAAATGCAGCCATTGGTCTTTTTCATAGATCTTCACCACAATGTTCCCCTGATCGGCCATGCGTGAAATGCCGTGTTTGATCGCATTCTCTACGATCGGCTGCAAAATGAATTTCGGCACTTGCAGGCTTTTCAAAGAGTCTTCCTCCACTTCCACTGTAAACCGTAGCCGGTCTCCAAACCGCACCTTCTCGACCTGCAGATAGGTTTCCACCATTTCCAACTCGTTTTCGATGGTGTCAAAATAATCGCTCGTCTTACGGCCGGTGGTGTAGCGGAACAGTTTGGAGAGCAGCAGCGTCATTTCCTCCGCTTTATCGGGATTCTCATGCACGAGGCTGGCAATGCTGTTTAATGAATTATATAAAAAATGCGGGTTAATGCGGGCCTGCAATGCGTCCAGCTCGGCGCGGGTTTTCAGTTTTTCAAGATTTAGTAACTGATACTCCTGATCGGAAATCTTGCGGGAAATCTGCCGGCCTTCGCGGCTCAGGAAGTAAAACACGTTGGCGATCGCCACAGGCGCCCATGCATACCAGTACCAGGGTGCATTCTGCGAGGGCTCGGACGGGTAGTGCGCGACGTATTCGTTCACGAGATCGGCAGCAAAGAAGTAATGTACGGATATTGCCAGCAGGCTGTCGAACAAAAAGATGATGATCGACAGGATAATATGCTTGGCGAGCAGGCTTTTGACGATCATATCCAGCCAGGTGGTAAGCCCTTGTGTCACGAGTATCGTGCATACGCCCGTAGCAATGTTGAGTATCACCAGATATTTGTAGAAAGCCAGCCGGATAGGCTCCTCGGTAAACGACAACTCGGCCGTGAAATAGGCGATCGCATTAAAACCGTACAATATCACCGCCCCGAGAATAGCGGCCACCAGTGTACCTACCCAGCCCTGGTTCTGAATAATGGCTATCAGGCTGAAATCCTGCCAGTTGAATGATCTTTCCTGTGAAGTAAAACTGAAATTAGCCCCCTCTACCTTTGCCCCGCTCAAATCCACATCGGACAGGCTACTGAAACTCAGATCCGCATTGCGCAGATCGGCATTCCGGAAAGTCGTCCGGTCGAGGGCTGAGAAACGAAGTTTTGCATTGCGCAGATTAGCCCCGTCGAAGTTAATATCCTTCAAACTCGAAAAGCTGAAATCTGCATTTTCCAGATCCATGTTACTGAAATCCCTTCCGTCCAGCGATGAGGCTGTCATGCGCAACGGCTTCGTCTTGTTGTCGTCCATGCTACTTAAACCCTAAACGTTAATATCAGTTTGTCTGAGAAAGCATCCATTCGGTTTCCATTTTGCCCCAATCCGGGTGAATCGTCGTTTCCGGTTTAAAAGCACTGAATTTCTGTTGGGCTTTTTCGAGCATCGGCTTGGCCACCTTTTTCCCGCCGCCATATTCTTCGGGCGTGAAGAAGAGGCTCGAACCTTCCAGGTAATAAATCCGCGGGTTCTCGGCATTGATCGACTTCGCCGATTGCAGGAATCCCTGGAACTTCTCTCCATCCTCCTGCCAGCGGTTCATCGGGTCAGCAGCGAGGTGGATTTGGGATTGATATGCTTTCAAAACCTCGATTTCGTCGTTCGGCTTGCCGGCAATGCCCTCTGCGTCTTTCAATAAGGCGTTTGCTTTATCGAGATACTGATCTTTTTCTGTCAGGGTTGGTGCTACAAAGCCCAGCAGTACATTGGAATAGGCCGCATAATACTTCGGCAGCCATTCTTTCGGCTCCGCGGCGGCAATGCGTTCGAAGCGGTTGGCAATGTCCACCAGGCTTTTGGGGTCAGGCTTGGAGCGGTCGATGCCGTTCAATGCTTTGATACCGTCGCCCATGGCCTGGGTATATTTCTCGTTCTGCGCCTGGCTGATGCGGGTGACAAACACAAATAGCAATACGAATGCAAATAGCTTTTTCATTTTTTCTTTATTTAAAATATTGATTATGAATGTTTAAAAATCGTCTTTCTCCACTTTCGCTTTCTTCGAGAGCATGATCTGCATGCCTACAAAAAAGCTGCGGTAGCTCTGCGGGCCCACTGCGTAGCGCGTTTTGCCGTCGGGCGTGTAGCGGTAGGTGAACACATTACGGGTATTGAGGATATTATCGACTGTGGCATAGAAAATCACCAGGTTGCCTTTAATGCTCTGCAACTTGCTGGCCTGAATGCTCACATTGTGCACGGCAGGCGTACGGTCTTTCAGGAATTCGTCATTGTTGGGATTGTAGTAAGGCCGGCCGCTGGTGAATGCGTAAGTGGCGCTAAGGTTGGTTTTGGCTTTTTCAAACCACTTTTTGATAATGAGGCTGATATTATGGTTTGAGATGAATGTCGGAGTAGCCGACTGTTTATACTGCTGGAAAAGCCTTTTCGAATCTACAAAACTGTAAGTAACCCAGTAATCGAGGTTTTTGATCGATTTCTGATCGCGCCAGAAGAAGTCGAAACCGCGGGCATAACCGTCGCCGCCATTGTTGGTCGTGCCCCACGGGAAACGGTAGGGATCGGCATCGTACTTTTCCCCGGTGAATTCGCGGACGAGCTGCGCGTAGTTTTTGTAGAATGTCTCGACGCGGAATGTGCGCTGGTTTTTGATGATCTGGTAATTGAGGATCAAATGGTCGGCGCGCTCATACTTCAGGGATTTATTTAAATACAAATACCGGTAATCAGGGTTTTGGTAAAACTGCCCCGCGGCCAGGGAAATCTGACTATAACGACCGGTTTTTAATGCAAATGACAGTCTCGGAGCTACATTAGCGCGACTAATCACCGACGAATACTCGCTACGAACCCCAATGCGCCCCGCCAATGCACGGGTAATGTAAATCTCCGACTCCACGAATGCGGCTGCGTAACGATCTTTCAGCTTATATAATGTACCGTCCACGCCATTCCCGATATTGATCGCATGGGCCTCGGCGCCGAACAGAATGGTGTTGTTCCCCGTGAGCAGGCGCGTGAGCACAATGCGTGCTTGCGTGCGCTCGTCGAACCGGTCGAAGTTGGCGCCGTCCCAGGTCATATTATCCTTGTTACGGCTGTACGAAAGGCCCGAGTTCAAAGTCCAGCGGCCGTCGGCCCAGGAATCGGTGTAGGTGCTGGTGGTGAATGCATTGTTGTTTTTCAAAACCAGCCGCATTTTGCCGGTATCCGACGACGGGTCTTTGCTATTCATGCTCAAATGGCTGTCCGAGTACATGCCGTACACTTTCAGGACGCCGTTTTTGGTCGGCTTCCAGCGGTAGGTCAGTGAAGAACCTTTGAATTCCGGTGCATGGATCCACTCCACATTCTGCTTCACCAGCTTGAATAGCGGCCGCAAATTGCCATAATACACCACCGCCGACACTGATTGCTTTTTGTTGGCATAATCATAATTCAAACCCGCATTGGCGAGGTTCAAACTAATGCCCAATCCATTATTATTGATCTTATCGGTCGTATTCAGCAGCAGTACCGACGATAATGCCTGCCCGTACTGCGCCGAATAACCGCCGGTGCTGAATGAAGTGCCTTTAAACATAAATGGATTGAACCGTCCCCGCGACTGCACGTCGGGCAGCGAGCTGAAAAACGGGTTCTGAACGATCATCCCGTCGATGACGATCTTCGTTTCCTGGCTGGAGCCGCCTCTTACAAATAGCCCCTCCTGCTCCCCTACCCGCTGTGCGCCCGGGAGGAACTGCATTGCCCCGGTAATATCCGCCGCCGCGCCTGCCGTAGTGACAATATCCAGCGGTTTCAGCATCGCCATCCGCTTTTCGTCCGACGCCTCGAACGCTCCCGCGGTAATGACAACGGTGTTCAGTTCGTTAGCGAGTTCTTCAAGCTTGATGGTCATTGCCGGAGTGCCTTCTTTCAGATTAATCTTCTTTTCAAAAACCTCATATCCTACATAGCTCGCCGCCAGCGTAGCCGTATCGGACTCCGACGTCTGGAATGCGAAAACGCCGTTGGCATCAGTGGTACCGCCGTCGTAGGTACCTTTCAGGAATACATTAGCGCCTGGTAAAGCATTTCCTTTGTGGTCGGTCACCTTGCCCTGAATGCTCTTTTGAGCAAAAACGGCCGGCGTAGCGAATAGCAACAGACAATAAAAAAGCTTCATGGCTAATAGATGATGTGTAACTGCTGACACAAATCTATTGGCCATGAAGCCGTTTGGTAAGTGATTTCCGACGAAGTGCCGGTTTCAGACGGATGAATTTGCCCGGTGACGGAATGAAAAACCGCTGCTTTTAGAGCTCTTCGAGCAGGATGTCTTTCCAGCGCACCTTGATACCGCCGCCGTCGTGGATCTGCAATGCGATCGAACCTTCGCCCGCACCGATTTTAGCATCGGTAAGGTCTACCATTTCGTGGCCGTTGAGCCAGGTTTGCGTGCGATCGCCTTCCGCGCGGATGCGCAGCGTGTTCCATTCGCCCATTTTCAGGAAGCCTTCTTTCTCCTCGGGAATTTGCACGAGCCAATTCCGTCCGTACGACTCATAAATACCCCCGGTATCGTGGTTTGGCGGTGCTACTTCTACCTGCCAGCCCGAAACCTTGGTACCGGTTACTGTCGAACGGAAGAATACCCCGCTGTTGCCATTCGCCTCCTGTTTGAATTTCAGGGACAAATCGAAATTTTTGTAAAACTTGTCGGTGGTAAGGTAGCCGTACTTCTTGTCGGGGCCGCTCTCGCAGATAAGCTCACCGCCTTCAACGTACCATTTTTCGGTACCATGGACAGTCCAGCCTTTTAGGTCTTTTCCGTTGAATAATTTAACGGGCTTTTTCAATGGATCGGCGGAGGGGCCTTTCAGCGCAAAAAACGCCGAGTTAAGCATCAATACAGCTGCTCCGGCGACGATCAATCGTCTCAATTTTAACATGGTGGTTATAGGATTAGGATTAAAAATTTATGGTTACAAATTCTATCAAACTACATTTTGCATTAGTTTTACGAAAATTAACCACTTGGAAAGCTATGAAAAAAAACCGTTTTGGGGGGCGTTGGGCTACATTTTTTTTGGCGGCAGGGCTATTTTCAACGATTTTGATTTCTTGTAAGGAGAACAGTGACGACATGGTCGGTCAGAAAACTGTCTCCGATGTTATTCGCGAAAATCCTGAGTTCAGCATTCTGAAAGAGCTCGTCATTTATACAGAAGGGACTGATGCTTTGAAAGCGCAGAATGCGACTTTTTTTCTCCCATCGGACGCGGCTTTCAACAAAGCTAAAATTACCAGTGCGTCGCAAATCACATACATGCCGAAGGATTCAGTAAGAAATTTCCTCAACAGCCACGTTTTGAAAGGACTGGTTTCGTATGCCGAACTCAAACCAGGGAAATACGACGCTGTATACAAAAAGTTCAAACTTGAAGTTGCAAAAAAAGATACTTCATTTACCATCAACGGATCTGAAATCGCGAGAAGGAATGTAAATGCGTCAAACGCGATGATTCAGGTAGTAGACAGTCTGTTCGTAAAGGTTAAATAGTCATACGAAGCATAAAAAGGAAAACCCCGAAGCATCACGCCTCGGGGTTTTCCTTTTTAATATACGAACCTTCTCAAAACTGCTCTACATGCGAGAAGAAGAAATTCCCCTCGATTTCCGCGTTTTCGTCTGAATCCGAACCGTGGATCGCATTCTTTTCGATCGATATCGCGAACAATTTGCGGATGGTGCCTTCCTCGGCATTCGCCGGGTTGGTAGCACCAATGAGCGTACGGAAATCCGCCACCGCATTCTCCTTTTCAAGGATCATCGGGATGATCGCTCCGGACGACATATACTGGCAAAGATCATTGTAGAAAGGACGCTCCTTGTGCACGGCGTAAAATTCCCCGGCACGCTCGGAGGTAAGCTGCGTTTTTTTCAGGGCCACAATCCGGAATCCTGCTGCTTCGATCATCTTGATGATTGAACCCGAATGACCATCCTTCACAGCGTCAGGCTTGATCATGGTAAATGTCTTATTCGTTGGCATACGTACTTGGCTATTAATGATACTGCCTGCAAGCTACTATATTTCAATCTAAATCCCCGAACCTTTCACTCGTAAACGGCAGCCTTATATTAAATCACCGCCTGATTGCCAGCCTTTACCGCGTATCATGAAGCAAATCCCAACAGTTTTGTTAATTTTGTGGGCTCTAAGCAAACAGGAAATACCTCTTTTGAACTAAGTCACTGTGAATCAAATCATTGAAGAGCTTCGCTCTTTTTTATCCCAACCCCAAAAAATTGTTATCACAACGCACCGCGATCCGGATGCGGATGCATTGGGTTCATCCCTGGGCTGGGCCAGTTATTTGCTCAAAAAAGGACATGAAGTGACGGTTATCAGCCCAACCGACTATGCTGCGAACCTTCGCTGGCTTTCGGGCATGGAGCATGTGCTCGTGTATGAGAAAGCTTCGGAGCAAGGTAAATGCAAGAAGAAAATCGAGCAGGCGACGCTGATTTGCTGTCTCGACTTTTCGGCATTGTCGCGGTTGAAGGACCTGGGCAAGGTAGTACAGGATGCTGCGGCGCCAAAAATGATGATCGACCACCACCTCGAACCGGAGCATTTCGCGAGATGGATGGTTTGGGATACCACGGCGGCGGCTACCGCACAGCTGGTTTATGAGTTGGTTAAAGAAATGGAAGGCGGCCTCCCTGCCGAACAAATTTTTGACGTTCCCATGGCCGAATGCCTTTATGCCGGCATTATGACCGACACCGGCTCGTTCCGGCATGGTAATGTGACGCCCGCCGTGCATCTGGCAGTAGCCGATCTGATGCGTACCGGTTTCGATTCGAGCCGTGTACACAGGCTGATCTACGATAATGCGCCGCTTTCGCGCCTGCAATTCCTGGGTTATGTGCTTTGCAACAAACTCACAGTGCTTCCGGAGTACCGCACGGCTTATATGGTCCTGACCGAAGCGGAATTGCAAAAATTCAACTCGGCATCGGGCGAAACGGAGGGGATCGTGAACTACGGCTTGCAGGTCGAAAATGTCGTGATGTCGGCTATGTTCATCGAACGTAAAGGCGAGGTGAAGATCTCGTTCCGCTCGGTAGGCTCGTTCTCGGTACGCGACCTTGCCAGCACGCATTTCAGCGGCGGCGGGCATAAGAATGCTTCGGGAGGTCGATCCGAACAATCAGTAAATGAAACAGTTGCAAGATTTTTAAGCATACTTCCTTCATACCAGGAAGAACTTTTAAGCGTTGACTAAACTTAAATTCCACATTCACCAAAATATCTTCTAATTAACACGTCCCAATGAATTTAAAAACAATCGGTTATGCGATGGGCATAACTATTCTCGCAGCCGCTTGCAATCAACATCGTCAGCAGGTTACCGAAAGCGGCCTCAAATACACACTTTTCGATCACGAAGACGATGCAAGAAAGGCTAAACTGGGGGATATCATGACATTCCACCTGGTGTTGAAGAATGGTACCGACTCCACGCTCCGCGATACATATAAAGAGAAAAATCCGGTGAAAATGGTATTGCAGGCACCTCCTTACAAAGGCAGCTTTGAGGAAGGCCTTACCATGCTTGCTACGGGCGATAGCGCGAAGTTTCTGGTTAATGCGGATACCTTGTTCGCGAAAATTGGTCAGCCAATGCCTCCGATGATTAAAAAAGGTTCGGAACTGAGCTTTACCGTGAAAGTAGTAAGCGTTCTCACTTCGGAAGAATTCCAGAAGCAACAAGCTGAGGCAGGTAAAAAACAAAAGGATATCGACGCGAAAATCATCGACGAATACCTGGTTAAAAACAACCTGAAAGCAAAAGCAAGAAAAACGGCTTCGGGCCTTGTTTACGTGGTACAAACGGAAGGAACAGGCGCAAGCCCTGCTGCCGGCGACAATGTGAAAGTACATTACACGGGCAAATTCCTGGACGGCAAGGAGTTCGACAGCTCTAAAAACCAGGGTAAACCACTCGACCTGCAAGTAGGCGCGGGAATGGTGATCCAGGGCTGGGACGAAGGCCTTACGCTGATGAAAAAAGGGGAAAAAGGCTTATTGCTGATCCCTTCGGGCCTTGCTTACGGACCTGAAACTTACGGACCCATCCCTGGTAACTCGGTATTGCAGTTCGAAATGGAACTGATCGACTTTACAAAAGGCGCTAAACCAGCTGCCGGTCCTGCATTACCTACACCTGCTCCGGCTAAGTAAAGCTTCGACTTTTTATAAATGCCACGAAGGCACGAATTGACACGAATGGTTTCGTGAATATTCGTGCCTTCGTGGCATACAACCCTTCCCATTTTTTGCGTAAAATGCACCTCCTTTCACCATCATTTTACGCATGAAACTTTGCTTTGCCACCAACAACCGGCATAAACTCGAAGAAATACAGGCATTGCTCGGCGACCAGTTCGAGCTGGTCACATTAAGCGACATCGGCTGCGAAACCGATATCCCAGAGCCGTTCGACACCATCGCCGAAAATTCCCATGAAAAAGCCCGGTTCGTCCGGGATAATTTCAGCATCGATTGCTTCGCCGACGACACCGGCCTCATTGTCGACGCATTGAATGGCGAGCCAGGTGTCAAATCCGCGCGCTATGCTGGCGAACAGCGCGATTCTAACGACAATATCGACCTGCTTCTCAAAAACCTCGTAAACAAGCCAAACAAGGCGGCGCGCTTTCTAACTGTCATCACCTTATCGTGGCAAGGCCAGTATTACCAATTTGAAGGAACTGTGGAAGGCACCATCATCGATGAGAAACGCGGCATCAACGGCTTTGGATATGATCCGGTATTTGTTCCGGAGGGACACTCGCGCACATTCGCTGAAATGGCCATGCAGGAAAAATCAGAACTGAGCCACCGCGCGCGCGCATTCGCGAAGCTGGTCGCTTTCCTGAAAGGCCAATGATATTTTATCCATCATTTAAATCGTACGGACATGTCGGACTTCAATTCGGATGATTATCGCTACGACGGTAGCAAAAAATTTGATATCAGTAAGGCTAAAACACGTTTTAAGGATATCTACGCCGATAAGGCGGAGTATGAAGCGATGCAGGAAGAATCGGCGAAGGAGCTCGATGAACTGCAAAGTATGATGTATGCACACAACCGCTACGGCCTCCTGGTGATCTTTCAGGCCATGGATGCAGCCGGGAAAGACGGAACCATCAAGCACGTCCTTTCGGGCGTGAACCCGATCGGTGTCAAAATCCACTCTTTCAAACGGCCTACCGAGACCGAACTGGGCCACGATTTTCTCTGGCGGACCAACCTCGTACTGCCTCAACGCGGCACGATCACGATCTTCAACCGCAGTTACTATGAAGAAGTGCTGGTCGTGAAAGTACAGCCCGAAATCCTGACGCAATCGCAACGCCTGCCTGTGGAGCTGACCGAGGATATGGATAAGCTTTGGAAACACCGCTATTCCGATATCCGCAACCTGGAAAAATACCTTTACCGCAACGGTATCCGGGTGATCAAGTTCTTTCTGAATGTCTCGAAAGAAGAACAGGCCGAAAGGCTGATCGAGCGCATTGAAGACCCTTCTAAAAACTGGAAGTTCGAAGAGCAAGATGTGAAAGTGCGCGACAAATGGGCCGAATACATGCAGGCCTATGAGGATTGTATCAACGAAACCGCCTCCAAAAAGGCTCCCTGGTACGTAATACCGGCTGATGATAAAAAAAATCTGCGTCTTACTGTCGCCAAAATTGTTGCCGAGGAATTGAAGAAGATGAAAATGTCCTATCCCGATTCCGGGCCGGCGCGCACCGAAGAGCTGCGTCATTTCATCGACATTATCAACGCCCAAACGAAACAGCCCTAAAAAAGGAAGGCCGTTGATCGATGATCAACGGCCTTATAGCTATGCATGGTGTGAAGTTATATCTTATTTCTTGATGGTGAAATTACCTCCACCAATTTTGTATCCTTCCGCATACAGCTCCACATTATACTTTCCAGGGCGGAACTTGCTGGCGTTATCGTACAACATCTCCACTTTCTGGTTGTTGTTCTGATAAGCGATCGACTCACGGGTAGTGAATTTAGATGGCGCTCCATCGATTTCAAATTCACCTGAGCCAGTGGCATCGTCAGCTACAACCGCTCCATCAGGATCCAACACACGCACATAAATATCTTTTGGCTCCTGAGCAGTCAGCTCGTTTTCCGGAAGGTTGAAAACCAGTTTCAACTTGTCAACGCGGCTGGCTTTGTATTCGTCTTTGTCTTTGGTTTTACCGCGTGAATTCACCGCCAATACTTTGAGGTTTTGTGCTTTCAGTGCAGCGGCTTTGCTCACTTTCGCGCTCAGCTCTTTGTTTTGCGCGGTGAAAGTCACCACAGAGTCGGTCAGTTCAGCCTGGCGTTGTACCAGTCTTTCACGTTCGCTGGTGAGCGTTCCCACATGTGTGTGAAGGGAATCGTTGCTCGCTACCAGTTTCTCGTTTTCAGCTTTCAGCTGTGCGATCATCTCGTCTTTCTCAGCCAGGAATTTTTCGTATTCCTTAATTTTGCCGAGGTATTTGTTGGTTTCAACTCTTCTGCTGCGGCTGAATGCTACCTTGTCAGCTTCGAGCTTCTCCTTCATTTTGGTTAGTTCTGTAACATCACCTCCCAATTTTTCAACTTCCGCAATTTTTGCATCCAGTACGGTGGAAATAGAATCCAGTTTAGTTTTGGTTACAGCCAACTCTCTTGCCTTTTCGACTACCATTGACTCTTGCTGGGTCAACTCTTGTTTCTGAGTTGTGAACAAGTAGCCGAACATGGCTGTTGCAAGCCCAAGGACAACTACCATTGCCCAGGCGATGCTCTGCTTATTTTTCTGTTCTTGTTGCATTGATATTAAGTTTACTTGTGTGATTTAGTTTCTCATGAGACAGGTTAAAAATCAAATCCGGGTCTACATGTTGTTCTGCGTTCACATCAAACAATTCTGTGCCGCTCAATGCCGACTGCTCAAACAGGCCATATATTCAAAACCCGCAAATCCACTTGAAATGCAAAAAAGAGCCTCATTATCATGAATTTGGCTCTTTTAAAATGATATTTTTGAATTCAGAAAATTGCTACAAACCGCTGGCTATCTCAAATTTACAGTTGGAAAGTTGGGTAATGTTACCACAAAATATGGTGTAGAGATACATAGAAAATAATGCAATTACCCTGTTAAAGTCCTATTTCACCACGAATGCTGAACACCTTCTTCTCCACGAAAATGAGCTTTTGGTAGCCGGTTACATCATAAGTGTTTATTTCCAAAAGGTTATTCCGTTTTACCGCATTTAGAATTAGTTTCTTTTCGGAGTTATAGACCTTATTTGACGCGCGGATCAGAGCCTCGACACGCAATGGCTGCTTTAAAACAGAATCCGTATCAATTTTCAGATAGGCTACGGGCAGGTCGTTACCCGGCTTAATGCGGTATTCATATTGCAGTGGACCATTTTGGACCACTTCGTAACTCTGACGATAGGAAGGTTTGTTAATATCGGCTTGTACAAACAGTTCGAGCTCCTTCTTCCAATCTACTTCGTGCGTTTTCGAAACTTCGCGTTTGCTGCCCAAAATCGCCGTCTTGCTGACTTCCGGCTTCTTTTCATTCAAATATACGATCTGATTTTCGACGAAACCTTTTAAATCGTAATAGGCTTTTCGGGCCTCGTCGCGGGTTTCTTCTTGTTGACAGGAAACCAATGAAAAGAACAGAACTGCTGCAACGATGGTAAGGAAGCGGTAATGCATGGGTTGAAGATATGACTAAAAAAACAGAGAGCCTTGAGGACTCTCTGCTGGTTAACATCAATCGATGCCTGAAAAGTTTTAGAGAATGCTGGTTCCCGTCATTTCGGCCGGTTGCGGAATTCCCATCAACGCCAGAATAGTCGGCGCGATATCGGCCAGTTTTCCATTGTTAATGGGCTTTTGATATTCATTATCTACCAGAATGCATGGCACAAGGTTCAGTGAATGGGCGGTGTTCGGCGATCCATCGTCATTCGACATGTAATCCGAGTTACCGTGGTCGGCGATGATAATCGACGAATAGCCGTGCGCCAACCCCGTTGTTACCACTGCCTGTACACATTGATCAACCGTCTCACAAGCTTTCACAGCTGCTTCAAAAACGCCGGTATGGCCTACCATATCAGGGTTAGCGAAGTTGAGACACACGAAATCCACTTCCTCCTTTTCCAGTTCAGGAACGATCGCGTCACGAATATCGAATGCCGACATTTCGGGCTGCAAATCGTAGGTCGCAACTTTCGGAGAAGGGCAAAGCAAACGACTTTCACCTTCGAAAGGTTTTTCGCGGCCTCCAGAGAAGAAGAATGTAACGTGTGGGTATTTCTCAGTTTCAGCAATGCGGATCTGCTTTTTACCGGCAGCTTCGAGCACCTCGCCGAGGGTATTGTTAAGATTGTCTTTATCAAAAATCACATCCACGCCTTTGAAAGTATCATCATAATTGGTCATGGTGATGTATTTCAAATTGAGCTTGTGCATATTCTGCTCGTGGAAATCCTGCTGTGTAAGTGCTTGCGTGATTTCGCGGCCGCGGTCTGTGCGGAAGTTGAAGCAAAGCACCACGTCGCCGTCCTGGATCAGCGCGAGCGGAGAGCCATCGGCATTGGTAGCGATGATTGGCGTAATGAATTCGTCGGTAACGCCTTCTTCATAGGAAGCTTGTACAGCTTTCAAAACGTCGGCCGCGGGCACGTGTTTGCCTTCCCCGTGAACCATGGCGTCGTAAGCCAGTTTCACGCGCTCCCAGCGCTTATCACGGTCCATTGCATAGTAACGGCCGGTAATGCTGGCAATACGCCCTGTGCTTTGCGCCATTGATTCGGTCAGCTCCGTGAGGAAGCCCAACCCGCTTTTGGGATCGGTATCGCGGCCGTCGGTGAATGCGTGCACGAATACATCGCTCAAACCACGGTCCGCGGCGATTTGGCAAAGACCTTTCAAATGATCGATGTGCGAATGCACACCGCCATCCGAAACCAGGCCGATGAAATGAACTTTCTTACCTTCGGCTTTCGCGTAGTCGAGTGCCTTCGCAAGCGCGGGCTCCTGTGCGAGCGTGCCTTCGGATACGGCGAGGTTAATCTTCACCAGATCCTGGTACACCACGCGGCCAGCCCCCAGATTGGTATGGCCTACTTCGGAGTTACCCATTTGTCCATCGGGCAAGCCGACGGCCAGACCACTCGCTTCGAGTTTGCTATGCGGGTATTTTTGAAGAATGGAATCGTAGAATGGGGTGTTGGCGGCCAGAATGGCGGAACGGTTTTCCTCGCCTGCTTTGGCGATCCCCCAGCCGTCCATAATAATGAGGATGACTTTCTTGCTCAATGTATTCTGAAATTAAGATGATATTTAAAAGAGTACAACCTACTCTTCCTTTTTACTTTCGACAGGCTGATTGTTTTCGTCTACAATCACATATACCTCTTCGTTGGGCCGGCGCATCATAAATTTCTCGCGAGCCCACTTTTCGAGCATTTTGGGATTCCCGAAAACCTCATTCCGCTCCTTCTTGACCTCTTTGATCTTCGTTTCAAGAATCGCCTTTTCTTTTTCGAGATCTTTCATTTTCATCCGGTTCGACATCACGACCCGGATGTTGTTATTGTCGAGGAACAGTATCCATATCAGCCACACGACGAACGTGGCGACATAGAAGTTCTTTAATGTGTGCAAAGACCAGAATGAATGGTTTTTCATATTGAAATACCCTTAAACAAGAACCGGAGCGCTGGGCTCCGGCTCTATATGGTTTGAATTAGAACTTCAATCCCGGGAAGTATGCGCTTTCGCCCAGTTCTTCTTCGATACGGAGAAGCTGGTTGTATTTCGCCATACGGTCAGAACGTGAAGCCGAACCGGTTTTGATCTGACCTGTGTTCAATGCAACCGCGAGGTCAGCGATGGTCGCATCTTCTGTTTCACCTGAACGATGCGACATAATGCTCTTATAGCTGTTGCGTTTTGCAAGGTTTACAGTATCGATAGTCTCAGTCAAAGAACCGATCTGGTTTACTTTCACCAATACCGCGTTAGCGATTTGTGATTCGATACCTTGTTGCAGACGGTTTACGTTCGTTACGAACAAGTCATCACCTACCAGCTGGGTTTTCTTGCCGATAGAGTCTGTAAGTGTTTTCCAACCAGCCCAGTCGTCTTCGTCCATGCCATCTTCGATTGAGATGATAGGGTATTTAGCCACCCACTGAGTCCAGTAGTCAGCCATTTCATCGGAAGTAAGTTTACGACCGTCTGATTTTTTGAAGTGGTACAGGCCATTTTCGTAGAATTCGGAAACAGCAGCGTCCATAGCGATGAAGATTTCTTCTCCTGGCTTGTAACCTGCTTTTTCGATAGCCTGAAGTACAACTTCGATAGCCTCTTCGTTCGATTTGATGTTTGGAGCAAAACCACCTTCGTCCCCTACGTTGGTTGAGTAGCCTTTGCTTTTCAAAACGGTTTTCAAAGTATGGAAAACTTCAACACCCATACGCAATGCCTGAGAGAATGTATCTGCTTTCGCGGGCATGATCATGAACTCCTGGAAGTCGATGGAGTTATCCGCGTGGCTACCTCCGTTCAGGATGTTCATCATCGGTACCGGCAATGTGTTGGCGTTGGTACCACCTACGTAACGGTACAATGGAAGGTTTGCTTCCTGTGCAGCAGCTTTCGCAGCGGCGAGGGAAACACCGAGGATAGCGTTTGCACCCAACTTCGCTTTGTTAGGTGTACCATCCAGTTCCAGCATAATTTTATCAATAAGGTTCTGCTCGAATACGGAGCAGCCGATCAGTTCAGGGAAAATGATGTCGTTTACATTCTCAACCGCTTTCAAAACTCCTTTTCCAACGTAAACGCTCTTGTCGTCATCGCGAAGCTCAACTGCCTCGTGCTTACCGGTAGAAGCTCCGGAAGGAACAGCAGCGCGTCCCAGATAACCATTCTCGGTACGAATATCAACTTCTATTGTAGGGTTTCCTCTTGAATCCAGAATTTGTCTTGCATGTACTGACTGAATCGTACTCATTTGCAGCTTGTGGTTTGATTAAAAATTGGAATATGGTTAACGGTACAAAATAACACAAAAAAATCGTCATCCATAAACCCGAAATCATTTTACACTAAATTTACAGGCTAGTCAACTACACCATTTACTATGAAATTAACCCGCATTCTGACCACCGCATTACTTAGCTTACCCCTTGCCTTACAAGCTCAGAAACAGCTCACTACCGATGAATTCGAAAAACAGCTGACGAAATCCGCCGACGCCCAGCTCCTGGATGTCCGGACACCCGAGGAGTATGGTGAAGGCCATTTGGCAAAAGCCGCGAACATAGATTATAAAAGTCCTGATTTCAAGGAAAAAATTGCAAAACTCGACAAGAACAAGCCTGTGTATGTATACTGCCTCTCCGGAGGAAGGAGTGCTGCGGCGGCTAACACATTGCACGAAAGCGGTTTTAAGGAAGTTTACGACATGAAAGGCGGCTATCTGAAATGGAATACCTCCGGCAAAGCCGTAGAAGGTGCCAACAAAGCCGGCGTGAAGGGCATGAGCTCAGCGGAATTTAACAAAATCATAAACTCCGAAAAGATTGTCCTGATTGACATTCACGCCAAATGGTGCCCGCCTTGTGTGAAAATGTTGCCTACTGTAACGAAGCTACAAAAGGAATATGCGGGTAAGGCCAAAATCGAAACCATCGCTTACGACCCGAATAAGGCATTGGTAAAGCAACTGGGCGTTGAAGAAATCCCTGCTTTTCTGCTTTACAAAAACGGGAAGCTCGTCACGCGCAAGAACGGTTTTATGGAAGAAAAGGAATTCCGTGCGTTGCTGGATGCGCAACTTTAAGTTTATATTAAAGTAAAATTAAAAAGTCCCTCTGCATTGCGCCGAGGGACTTTTTGCTATTATGCTTTGCTCGCTTCGAGCAATTTGATGAACTCGTCGAACAAATAACGTGAATCGTGCGGACCTGGCGATGCTTCCGGGTGGTACTGCACCGAGAATGCCGGGTAATCCTTTCTGCGGATACCTTCGATGGTCTTATCGTTCAGGTTAATGTGCGTAACCTCGATGTCCGGGTGGCTTTCAATCTCGTCGGGCTTCACAGCGAAACCGTGGTTTTGCGAAGTGATCTCGCAAAGACCGGTGATCAGGTTTTTCACCGGGTGGTTCAAGCCGCGGTGGCCGTGGTGCATTTTGTAGGTATTGATCCCACTCGAAAGTGCGAGCAACTGGTGACCAAGGCAGATACCAAATAGCGGCTTCGCTGTTTCCACCATTTGACCTACGTTTTCAACCGCGTAAGGCATTGCAGAAGGGTCGCCTGGGCCGTTCGAGATGAAGAAGCCGTCGGGGTTCCATTGCAATACCTCTTCGTAGGATGTCTTCGCCGGGAAAACCTTGCAATAGCAGCCTCTTGAAGTCAGGTTAAGTAGAATGCTTTTCTTGATACCATAATCCATCACGGCAACGCGGAATTTGGCAGTCGCCTCATCGCCCATAAAGTAGGGTTCCTCGGTTGTTACTTCGGAAGAAAGCTCCAATCCGTCCATGGAAGGGATTTTCTTCAATTCTTTCATAAGCTCTGCTTCGTCGAGAATTTCGGAAGAGATAATAGCGTTCATTACACCCTTTTCACGCACGTGACGCACGAGGTGACGTGTGTCGACATTGCTGATACCAACGATGTTTGCTCTTTCGAAATACTCTTGCAGAGAGAAATCAGCGGTGTCGCGTGAGTAGATCTGTGAGAATGTGTTACAAACCATCCCGCGGATCTTAACCGAGCCAGATTCCTCTTCGTCTTCCAGCTGCACCCCGTAATTACCGATGTGCGAATTGGTGTTGACGATGATCTGACCGTAATAGGAAGGGTCTGTGTAGATTTCCTGGTAGCCCGTCATGCCCGTGTTAAAGCAAATTTCGCCACCGGTGGTTCCACTTTTACCCAAAGCGAGTCCTTTGTATGCTGTTCCGTCTTCTAGCAACAACAGAGCTTCCTTTTTCTGATTCATATTATGGTTTAATCTGTTTTCCGGGCTGTTTTACGCCATTTCGAGGCAGCCGGTTCAATTTTGGTGCAAAAATACGATTTTTCACTCATAAAAAAGGGTTAAACGAGACCGTTCAACCCTTTTCATATATTTCAATTTCCGATTTCCAAACTATTCTTTTTCAGTTTCGCCTGGTGTTTCTTCTGTTTTCGGAGCTTCTTCCTCAGCAGGAGCCTCAGTTTCCGCTACGATCGGATGATCTTCTTTCTTAACCGGAGCGGCTTCAACAGCGCCCTCCGCTTTCTTACCACCTCTTCTGCTGCGACGAGTCTTAGCAGGTTTGTCGGCATTGGCAAGCAACAGTGCATCGTTGAAATCAACCAGCTCGATCAGCGCAGTTTCAGCCGCGTCACCCAAACGGTTACCCAGTTTGATGATACGAGTGTAACCACCCGGACGAGATGCGATTTTGTCTGAAACGACACCGAAAAGTTCCTTGGTAGATTCTTTGTCGTTCAGGTAAGAGAATGCTATCCTTCTGTTGTGGGTAGTATCTTCTTTCGCACGAGTCAGCAGAGGCTCAACGAACTTGCGAAGTTCTTTTGCCTTAGCCAGGGTTGTTTCAATTCTTTTGTGAAGGATCAAAGAGGAAGCCATGTTTGAGAGCATCGCCTTGCGGTGTGATGCGGTTCTTCCTAAGTGATTGTCCTTTTTACCGTGTCTCATTGTTTTGTTGTTTAGTTGCTTCGAGCGGCGCGGTTAGCGCGCTACAGAATACATACTTATGATGGAATTTAATTAATCCTCGTCCAGACGGTACTTCGACACGTCCATTCCAAATGTGAGCTGTTTGTCGGCTACGAGTTGTTCCAACTCAGTGAGTGACTTCTTACCGAAGTTCCGGAATTTCATCATATCAGAAATTTCGAGTCTTACCAGGTCACCCAAAGTTTTCACATCTGCAGATTTCAAACAGTTGTAAGCGCGTACTGAAAGATCCAGTTCAGACAATGAAGTCTTCAACAGCTTTCTCATACGCAGCATTTCCTCATCAACCTGATTGTCTTCTTCTGCTTTCTGCTTCTCAAATGTCATTGTTTGATCAGAGAACAGCATGAAGTGTTGGATCAGAATATTGGCAGCGCCTTTCAATGCATCTTCCGGGTGGATTGAACCATCGGTTTGGATGTCGATCAAAAGACGTTCGTAGTCGGTACGCTGTTCAACACGCGTGTTTTCAACGCTGTATTTCACATTTTTGATAGGCGTATAAATCGAGTCTACTGCGATGTAGCCGAACGGAAGCTCATTAGCCCGTGGTTCGTCTGCCGGCACGTAGCCTCTGCCTTTATCCAGGAGAAGTTCCATTTCGAACTCCTTCTGGTCATCTATATGGCAAATGACCTGATCCGGATTCAATACCTCGAATGCGCTTGTAAACTTGCCAATGTCGCCGGCAGTGATGACGGAGACATTTTTAAGGTTTACTACGATCCTACTCTCACTCAGGTCAGAAACTTTTTTAAAACGAACCATTTTCAGGTTCAGGATGATTTCCGTAACATCCTCAACTATACCTTCGATAGAAGAAAATTCGTGAAGTACGCCAGGGAACTTCACACTCGTGATGGCATAGCCTTCCAAAGATGAAAGGAGAATCCTACGCAACGCATTACCAATGGTTACGCCGTATCCTTTCTCTAAAGGCTTAAACTCAAACAACCCGTGAAAGTCGTCTGCTTTCTCCATGACGACCTTATCAGGCATTTGGAAAGCTAATATTGACATAGTCCTTGCTCCTTTTATAGTAGTAAATGATAGTTGATCACGCTACCTTACCTTTGCGATCGCAAAATTGTGCTGTTGCCAGCAAAAAAAGCACTACCCCGGATATCCGGGGAGTGCATGTAATATGAAGATTATTATTTAGAATACAATTCAACGATCAGCTGTTCGTTGATGTTTTCTGGAATTGACTCGCGGTCCGGGAAAGAAATAAACTTGCCAGAAAGTTCCTGACCGTTCCATTCCAACCAGCTGAAACCTTTTGAACTATGTCCTGCAAGGCTATCGGTTACAGCTTCAAGAGATTTTGATTTCTCACGAACGGTAACAACCTGGCCTGGACGCAATGAATAAGATGGGATGTTTACTACTTCACCGTCAACCAGGATGTGCTTGTGCGAAACTAGCTGGCGGGCAGCACGACGTGTAGGAGCGATACCCAAACGGTAAACTGTGTTATCCAGACGTGCTTCACAGAATTTCAATAGGTTTTCACCGGTGATGCCGTCTTTTACAGAAGCTTTCTCGAACAAGCTACGGAATTGTCTTTCAAGAATACCGTAGATGAATTTCACTTTTTGTTTCTCAGCCAATTGCAGAGCGTACTCTGACTTCTTTGACCGACGACCCTTTCCGTGCATTCCCGGAGGGTAATTTTTCTTTGCAAGCGCTTTGCTTGGGCCCATAATGGGCTCTCCGTAACGTCTTGCGACTTTGGTTTTGGGACCTGTATAACGTGCCATTAAAACTATTTGTTTACTAAATTGATAAAAACCATTCTGTAACCCCAGTGTCCAAATTACGAATGGGTACCTTCCGGTACTAACTAATTACTATACTCTACGACGTTTTGGAGGACGGCATCCGTTGTGCGGAAGCGGAGTGATGTCACGGATAGTGGTCACTTCGATACCTGCATTCTGGATCGTACGGATCGCCGACTCACGGCCTGATCCCGGTCCTTTAACGAAAACCTCTGCTTTACGCATTCCGAGGTCGAACGCAACTTGTGCAGCGCTCTGTGCAGCAGTTTGTGCTGCATATGGAGTGTTCTTCTTAGAACCACGGAATCCCATTTTACCGGCAGAACCCCAAGAGATAACTTGTCCGTTGCTGTTGGTAATCGAGATGATGATATTATTGAAAGAAGCTTTGATGTGAACCTGACCAACAGGCTCGACAACAACCACTCTCTTTTTTGCTTTATCTTTTCTTTTATTCTGTGCCATTGCTCTTGGAATAAGTTGTGGATCACTCCACCGCTCACTTTATTATTTAGTAGCCTTTTTCTTGTTCGCGATAGTTTTGCGTTTACCCTTACGAGTACGTGAGTTGTTTTTCGTTCTCTGACCACGCAAAGGCAATCCTTTACGGTGACGGAGGCCACGATAACAAGCGATATCCATAAGACGCTTAATGCTCAACTGAACTTCGGACTTGAGAGCGCCTTCTACTTTATATTCCCCAGCAATAACCCCACGGATCGCACCAGACTCTTCGTCGGTCCAGTCGATCACTTTTTTATTCAAATCAACACCTGCCTTTTCGAGGATTTTCTTAGCCGAGCTACGGCCGATCCCGAAAATATAAGTCAATGAGATTTCGCCTCTTTTGCGATCTGGAATGTCTACTCCTGCAATACGTGCCATAATTATTATCCTTGTCTTTGTTTATACCGTGGGTTCTTCTTGTTAATAACGTACACTTTACCCTTCCGGCGGATAACCTTGCAGTCCTCGCTGCGCTTCTTTACTGATGCTTTGACTTTCATCTGATTAAACTAAGTGTTAATTTAAGGTAATCGATCCCCTTACTTGTACCGATATGTAATCCGGGCTTTCGATAGGTCGTAAGGAGACATTTCCAGCTTTACTCTGTCGCCCGGCAATATTTTGATATAGTGCATTCTCATTTTACCTGAGATATGCGCTATCACTTCATGCTTATTCTCTAATACAACACGAAACATTGCGTTTGACAATGCTTCGAGAATTACTCCGTCTTGTTCGATTGATGCTTGTTTTGCCATTCGTAGCGTTTGTTACTGTACTTCAACCATAAGGCTGGTATTGGCCGTCACTTTTTCAATGTAATCGAATGTTGTCAGAATTTCAGCCTTTCCTTTTCTCACAACCACGGTATGTTCGAAATGCGCGGAATACTTTCTATCGTTGGTCCGGATCGTCCAGCCGTCGCGCTCCTGCACTACTGCTTTCGCTCCCAGGTTGATCATCGGCTCGATAGCAATAACCATACCTTCTCTCAACCGTATTCCTTTGCCCCGTTTTCCGTAGTTTGGTACTTCCGGAGCTTCGTGCAGATCCCTGCCTACTCCGTGTCCTACCAATTCCCTCACCACTGTATAGCCACGGTCTTCAACATAACTCTGAACCGCATGGCCAATATCTCCGATCCGAAGGCCATCTACCGCTTGCTCGATACCCTTGTACAGGGATTTCTTGGTTGCGGTAAGGAGGTTCATCACCTCTTTGGAAACCTCTCCCACCGGGTAAGTGTATGCGCTGTCGCTATGATAGCCATTCAGCTTAACCCCGCAGTCAATAGAAACGATGTCCCCCTCTTTTAGCACGTAGCCCCCGGGAATCCCGTGGACTACAACTTCATTAACCGATATACAAAGAGAGGCCGGAAATCTATTGAATCCCTTGAATGAAGGGATCCCACCATTATCTCTGATATACTCCTCAGCAACTGCATCCAACTTTCCAGTTGTAACACCCGGTTTTACCCAGGTCGCTACTTCTGCGTGTGCTTTGCCGAGCACCTGAGCACTAACCTTTATCAGGTTGATTTCCTCTTCTGTTTTAAGATAAATCATTTCAGATTGCTACGCTCTCGGTACGTCCTTTTACACGTCCCGACTTCATCAAACCTTCGTAGCGACGCATCAGCAAGTAGCTTTCAACCTGTTGCAAGGTATCCAGAACCACACCTACCATGATCAGCAATGAAGTTCCTCCGAAGAAGTGAGCAAAGTCAGTCGAAATTCCCAAAAGGCTTGCGAATGCAGGCAAAGTAGCAACTACTGCCAACATCAATGCGCCTGGGAAGGTGATACGGTCTAGCACAGAGCTGATGTACTCAGATGTTTGCTGGCCTGGTTTTACACCCGGGATAAACCCGCCTCCACGCTTCATATCATCAGCGATCTGCTGAGGGTTTACCGAAATTGCGGTATAGAAGAACGTAAATACAATAATCAATACTGCGAACAGGAGGTTGTACTGCCAGGTTGTGTAGTTAGCAAAAATCGTTGCTACGTTGCTGGCAAAATCACTTTTCTCAGCGAAGTAAGACGCACCCAGTGAAGGGATGAACATCAGAGCTTGAGCAAAAATGATCGGCATTACACCCGCTGCATTCAATTTCAATGGAAGATATTGACGCTGACCACCCATTACACGGTTACCTACCACCTGCTTAGCATACTGGATAGGAATACGGCGAACAGCTTGAGTCAACATTACCGCACCCATAATCACAAAGTACAAGGCAACGATCTCCAATACGAACACAAGAACCTGGCCGCTACCTCTTGATACGAACTCTTTGTAGATCGCACCAGGGAAACGCGAAACGATACCGATCATGATCAGCATCGAAATACCATTACCGATACCCTTGTCTGTGATCCTTTCACCGAGCCACATACAGAACATTGTACCCGCTGTCAGTACGAATACTGAAGAAACGGTGAACATGCTTCTGGAAACCAGAAGAGCCTCGTCAGGTACAGTGGTATTCAAATACGCAGTACCTTGAACAAGTGTAACAACGATAGTCAGAACCCGGGTAATTTGGTTCAGCTTTTTACGGCCTGATTCTCCCTCTTTCTGCATCTTCTGGAAATATGGCAGCGCCATAGTCAACAGCTGGATTGCAATGGAAGCGGAAATGTAAGGCATGATACCCAACGCAAAAATGGACGCTTTGCTAAAAGCGCCACCTAAGAAAGTATCCAGCAACCCCAACAACCCTGCGGAGGATACATTCATTTGATCAGGTTCAACACCTGGCAACGCAACGTAAGACCCCAACCGGAAGATCGTTATAAACAAAAGAGTGTTGAGAATACGTGTTCTCAACTCCTCAATCGCAAATATGTGTTTTATAGTCTCTAAAAATCGTTTCATCTTCTGGGCTTACAACGCTCTGTTCAAAGTAAACAAATTCTGTCGGGTATCGCAGCTAAATTACAATTTAACTGCTTTACCACCTGCCTTCTCGATCGACTCGATAGCCGAAGCAGAAAACCCATGAGCCTGAACTTCAACCGCAGAAGTAATTTCGCCACGGTTAAGGATCTTAACCAAGTCGTTCTTCGCGCTGAGACCATTTTCACGAATCAGATCCAACGTTACTACCGCAGCTCCGGTTTTTTCGACCAACGCCTGGATTGCATCCAGGTTCAACGCCTTGTATTCAACGCGGTTGATGTTGTTGAAACCGAACTTAGGCAAACGTCTTTGAAGAGGCATCTGACCACCTTCGAAGCCCAGCTTACGGCTGTAACCTGAACGCGACTGCGCTCCTTTGTGTCCACGTGCAGCAGTGCCTCCTTTTCCGGAACCCTGGCCACGTCCAACCCGCTTTCCTACCTTAACGGAACCAGCAGCCGGTTTTAATGAACTTAAATTCATACTATTCGTATATTAAATTTCTTCAACTTTAACCAAGTGGCTTACCTTGCGGATCATTCCCGCGATGGCATCGCTGTTTTCTTTCTCAACAGACCGGTTCAGTTTACCAAGACCCAACGCTTTGATCGTTAGCTTTTGCTTCTCAGGGCGGTCAATTGTGCTTTTAACTTGTGTAATACGTACTTTTGACATGATTACTCTCAGATTGAGGATAATCCCGAAGGATTATCCGTTGAATACTTTTTCCAATTTAACGCTGCGTTGGAAAGCAACCTGATGCGGAGCTCTCATTTTCAAAAGAGCGTCAATTGTAGCCTTGATTACGTTGTGCGGGTTCGAAGAACCTTTGGATTTTGCAAGTACGTCTTTGATACCTGCACTTTCCAATACCGCGCGCATCGGGCCACCCGCCAGTACCCCTGTACCAGGAGCAGCCGGCTTGATCAGAACGAAACCGCCGCTGAACTTACCTTCCATTTCGTGAGGAACGGTATGTTTAAGCATAGGAATTTGGATCAGGTTTTTCTTAGCATCGTCAATTCCTTTGGCAATCGCGTCAGTTACCTCATTGGCTTTGCCCAATCCGTAACCTACAACTCCGTTTCCGTCTCCTACTACCACAATGGCAGAGAAGGAGAAACGACGACCACCTTTTACTACTTTTGCTACCCGGTTGATCGCTACAACGCGCTCTTTCAGGTCTGATTCGTTAACCTTTGAAGGTCTTGTATTTGTAGACATAGTCTTTGTTATACTTAGAATTTCAGGCCACCCTCACGAGCTCCGTCGGCCAATGCTTTTACCTTACCGTGATACAAATATCCGTTACGGTCGAAAACCACTGCCTGGATACCTGCTTCCTGCGCTTTCTCAGCGATCTTTTTACCTACCTGGGCAGCAACTTCAACGTTTGCGTTTTCTTTTCTGCCTCCCAGTTCTACCGATGATGCACTTGCAAGGGTAATCCCTTTAATGTCATCGATAATCTGAGCATATATGCTTGTGTTCGAACGGAAGACTGATAGTCTCGGACGTTCTGCGCTTCCCTTCACCCGCTTACGGATGTGAAGTTTAAGGCGTGTTCTTCTATCTGCTTTTGCGTTAGCCATCTTAAATCTTATCTTACTTGTTTATAACATTGATCGGTGGCTACGCACTATTTCTTAGAAGCAGACTTACCTGCCTTACGACGGACCACTTCACCAACAAAACGGATACCTTTTCCTTTGTAAGGCTCAACTTTGCGAAGGGATTTGATTTTCGCTGCTACTGCACCAATCAATTCTTTGTCGATACCTTCGAGGATCACCTTAGGGTTCTGACCTTTTTCTGAGGTCGTAGTAACCTTGATTTCTCCCGGAATCGCCATGAAAATGTTGTGTGAATAACCCAATTGAAGTTCGAGAACATTGTTCGTCGAGCTCGCTTTGTAACCTACCCCGATAATTTCAAGCTCACGCTTGTAACCTTCACCTACACCGATTACCATGTTGTTCAACAGGGAACGGTAAAGGCCGTGTAATGCTTTATGACGCTTCTGCTCTGTAGGGCGCTTCACTTTCAGCTCGCTACCTTCCACTTCAACAGTGATGTCGCTGTCAACAGCTTGGGTAAGTGTGCCTTTCGGGCCCTTTACAGATACTACGTTATCGTCTGCAACCGATACGGATACCCCCGCCGGCAACGTGATAACTTTATTTCCTATTCGTGACATTTCCTGAATAACTTTTAAATATTAATACACGAAACATAACACTTCACCACCCACATTCAGTGTCTTAGCTTCTTTATCTGTCATTACACCTTTCGATGTAGAGATGATCACTGTTCCTAAGCCGCCCAATACACGTGGCAGTGTTGATGAACCTGAATATTTACGTAGTCCAGGCTTACTAACCCTCTCCAATTTCACAATTGCAGATTGCTTTGTCACAGGATTGTATTTCAAAGCGATTTTGATAACTCCCTGAGGACCAACCTCGTCGAATTTATAGCTTTGAATGTACCCCTTGTCAAAAAGTACCTTTGTAATCTCTTTTTTTATGTTGGATGCAGGTATCTCAACAACCCGGTGCTTCGCTTTGATAGCGTTTCTGAGTCTCGTCAGATAGTCTGCTATGGGATCCGTTAACATGTTTATGCCAAGTTTAAACACCCCCTTTTGAACGGGAGTGCAAAGTTAAGTAATTGAAATCAGAATTGAAAGTATTCTTACCAACTTGATTTTGTAACTCCTGGAATTTTTCCATCTGACGCCATATCGCGGAACAGAACCCGGGAAATTCCGAATTTACGCATATAACCGCGAGGTCTTCCGGTGATTTTGCACCGGTTGTGCAGACGTACAGGAGAAGAGTTACGTGGTAACTTGTCAAGACCAACCCAGTCACCGGCAGCTTTCAACTTGCTACGTTTTTCAGCGTAGCGCTCTACTAGCGCTTGTCTTTTTCTCTCCCGTGCTTTTACTGATTCTTTTGCCATTGTCGGTAAATAATCTTAGTAGTATTTTCTTATTTATTCGCGTTCGTGAAAGGCATTCCCAATGCTTTCAGCAGCTCGTAGCTCTCTTCATCAGAGTTGGTAGAGGTCACAAAAGTGATGTCCATACCAGTGATTTTCGCTACTTTCTCGATGCTGATTTCCGGGAAAATGATTTGCTCTTTCACACCGAAAGTATAGTTTCCACGTCCATCAAATCCTTTGTCGCTGATCCCTTTGAAGTCACGTACACGTGGCATTGCAATGGTAGTAAGTCGGTCAAGGAATTCGTACATCCGGTCGCCGCGAAGCGTTACTTTCGCTCCGATAGGCATATTCTCACGCAACTTAAAGTTAGAGACCGCCTTTTTAGAAACAGTAGCGATCGCTTTCTGTCCTGTAATCAGGCTCAACTCTTCTACACCGGTGTCAACAAGTTTCTTGTCTGCCACAGCAGCACCGATTCCCTTATTGATAACAATCTTTGTCAAGCGGGGAACCTGCATGCTTGATTTGTACTGGAATTTCCCCTTCAATTGCGAAACGATTTCGCTAACGTATTTCTCTTTTAATCTAGGCGTTGCCATGTTTGAAAGTGATTATGTGGATTGCCGACCCACGCGCTTTTATAAAATTCGACTGCTTTCGGCTAAATCCGGATTACAACAAGTTTCCGGATTTTTTTGAATAGCGTTGGAGTTTTCCTTTGTCGTTCGCTTTACGGCCGGTTCTTGAAGCTTCTCCTGTTTTAGGATCTACTACCATCAGGTTACTGATGTGAATCGCGCCTTCGCGTTTTTCGATGCTTCCTTGTGGGTTTTGAGCGTTTGGCTTAACATGCTTGGTGATCATGTTCACACCTTCCACAGTAGCTCTCTGTTTTTCTACAAGCACCTTGGTGATTACGCCGGTTTCGCCTTTTGCGTTACCTGAAATCACTTTCACGGTATCACCTTTGCGAACGTGCAATTTTGCCGGTGCTTTTTTATTTGTACTTTCCATTGAGGTATTCTTCTTAACAGTTTAAAGAAATACTGATGTTTCCTACAACACTTCTGGTGCCAGTGATACGATTTTCATGAACTGCTTCTCGCGCAACTCGCGGGCAACTGGTCCGAAAATACGAGAACCACGTGGTTCGTCATTGTTGTTCAATAAAACTGCCGCATTATCTTCAAACCGGATGTAAGTTCCATCTTTGCGACGTACCTCTTTTTTAGTACGTACAACCACGGCTTTGGAAACCGTTCCTTTTTTCATGTTGCTCGAAGACAGAGCGGATTTCACTGTCACGACGATCTTATCGCCCACCGAAGCGTAACGCTTTCCAGTTCCGCCCAATACCCGGATTACGAGTACTTCTTTCGCGCCACTGTTATCGGCTACTGACAGTCTTGATTCTTGTTGTACCATGATTACTTCGCTCTTTCAAGGATTTCTACTAATCTCCAACGCTTGTTTTTGCTAAGCGGACGAGTTTCCATTACACGGATAGTATCGCCGATACCAACCTGGTTTGTTTCGTCGTGAACCATCAGCTTGGTAGTTTTAGTCATAAACTTACCATACTTGGCGTGTTTCACTTTACGCACAACGGTGATCACACAGGACTTGTCCATTTTGTTGCTCACCACTTTGCCAATTCTCTCTTTACGTAAATTTCTTACTGTTGCCTCCATAATTTCTAAACTGTTTACTGTTGGTTAGATTTAGCCGACAGCTCGGTTAAGAGTCTTGCAATTTCCTTACGTGAGGCGCGAATACGCAGAGGGTTCTCAATTGGAGAAATAGCATGCGCAAATTTCAACCGGAGTAAGCGCTCTCTCTCTTGGGCGATCTGCTCTTTAAGCTGATCCTGCGACAGATTCTTTATTTCTTTACTAGTCATTGCTTTTGATAATTAGCGGTTCTTAATACGTTCGGACTACTATGATTCCTGATAATCCCGGCGTACGACGAACCTTGTCTTAATTGGCAACTTTTGTGCAGCCAAACGCAATGCTTCGTTTGCAGTATCCAGCGCTACACCAGTCGCTTCGAAAATGATAGTTCCAGGCTTAACAGGAGCTACCCAATACTCAGGAGCACCTTTACCTTTACCCATACGAACCTCTGCAGGTTTTTTGGTAATCGGTTTGTCAGGGAATACACGGATCCAAACCTGACCTTCGCGTTTCATCGCACGTGTTACCGAGATACGAGCTGCTTCGATCTGACGAGCAGTCAACCAACCTGGTTCCAGTGCTTTTATTGCAAACGATCCAAAAGCGATCTCATGTCCGCGGGTCGCGAGACCGTTGTGCGAACCTTTGTTCTTTTGTTGTTTGCGAAATTTTGTCCTTTTCGGCTGTAACATGATTCTAATCTATTTGAACCGGTTTGATACCGGAAAGTATCTGATTACTTCTTCTTGTTCTTGTTGCGTTTGCGACGATCTGCATCACCGCCTCCTCCTTCGCCACGTGGAGCGCCGTCGTTTCTGTCACGACCGCCTCTTCTGTCGCCACGTCCGCCGCGATCGTTACCACGCTCGCCGCCTTGTGCGCTTCTTTCAGCTCTGTCGGATGCCGCAGTAGCTGCGCTTGGAGTCAAGTCACGCTTTCCGTACAATTCACCTTTGAAGATCCATACTTTAATACCGATCTTACCGTAGATAGTTTGTGCTTCGGAGATAGCGTAATCGATGTCCGCTCTCAATGTATGCAAAGGAATACGTCCTTCTTTGTATTCTTCTGTACGGGCCATTTCAGCACCACCCAGACGACCTGCCAAACGGATTTTGATTCCTTGTGTTCCTACACGCATTGCAGAAGCGATCGATTGCTTCATCGCACGACGGTAAGAAATACGAGCCTGCAATTGCTGAGCGATAGCTTCGCCTACCAGTTTCGCGTCGATTTCAGGACGTTTGATTTCGTAGATGTTGATCTGAACATCTTTGCCTGTAATCTTTTTAAGCTCTTCTTTGATTTTATCAACTTCGCTACCACCTTTTCCGATCACGATGCCTGGACGGGCAGTGTGGATCGTCAATGTGATGCGCTTCAATGTACGTTCAATAACTACTTTCGAAATCGATCCTTTCGGGATACGTGCTTTGATGTAGTTACGGATTTTCTCGTCTTCAACCAGTTTGTCAGAGAAGTCTTTTCCTCCGTACCAGCTAGATTCCCATCCTCTAACAATTCCTAGTCTCAGACCTATCGGATTAACCTTTTGTCCCATTCGAAATAGATCGTTTTACTTATGATTCGATTACTGCTTCATTTACTGACACCGATGCGTCGTCTACCACGATTGTGATGTGGTTGGAACGCTTACGGATTCTGTGTGCTCTTCCCTGAGGTGCAGGGCGCAAACGCTTCAACATACGTCCACCGTCGATGAAAACGGTTTTAACGATCAGGTCAGCGTCTTCCAGTTTCGCTCCCTCGTTCAGTTGCTGCCAGTTGGCAACAGCCGAAAGAAGCACTTTGTGCAAAACCGGCGATGAAGCTCTCGGTTGGAATTTCAAAAGTGCCAACGCTTTGCTGACCTTCTGTCCGCGAATCATGTCGGCCACCAATCTCATCTTGCGAGGAGAGGTAGGCACGTCTTTTAATATAGCTCTTGCTTCCATGTTTCTTTTCAGATCTCGGCTCGTCCGTTAGGACCAGCTACGTCGACAAATTATTTTCTTCCTTTATCTTTTTTTGCGGTGTGGCCACGGAAGTTACGGGTTGGAGAGAACTCGCCCAGTTTGTGTCCTACCATGTTTTCAGTCACATAAACCGGGATAAACTTGTTCCCGTTGTGAACTGCAAATGTGTGCCCGATAAAATCAGGCGAAATCATTGAGCGCCGCGACCAGGTCTTGATAACTGATTTGCGAGAAGAGTTATTCATCGCATCAACTTTGGCTTCAAGACGGAAGTCGATATATGGTCCTTTTTTTAATGAGCGTGCCATGTTTTACTGCTTATTTTTTACGACGGCTGATAATCAATTTCTCAGAATGCTTGTTGCGGTTACGTGTCTTGAGACCTTTCGCGAACTGACCATTTCTAGAACGAGGCTGACCTCCTGACGAACGGCCCTCACCACCACCCATCGGGTGATCAACAGGGTTCATAGCAACACCACGTACCCGTGGACGACGTCCCAACCACCTTCTGCGGCCCGCTTTTCCAAGCGAAACGTTCATGTGGCTAGCATTGGAAACAACTCCAACCGTTGCGATACAAGTTGAAAGTACCATGCGCATTTCGCCCGATGGCATTTTCAGTACCGCATATTTACCTTCTCTCGCTACCAGCTGCGCGTACGCACCGGCGCTTCTTGCAAACTGACCACCTTTACCAGGAGTCAATTCGATATTGTGTACAATCGTACCGATTGGCATAGATCCGAGTGGAAGAGCATTTCCTACCTCAGGGGCTACTGATGCGCCGGATACAATAACTTGTCCAACTTTCAGGCCGTTTGGTGCGATGATGTAACGTTTTTCTTCATCCTCAAACTGGATCAGGGCAATACGCGCTGAACGGTTTGGATCGTATTCGATCGTAAGGACAGTAGCGGGAGCGTCGAAACGATTTCTTTTGAAATCGATAACGCGGTATTTTCTTTTGTGACCGCCACCAATATATCGCATGGTACGATGTCCCTGGCTGTTACGACCACCTGTTTTCTTGATGGTTTCCAGAAGACTCTTCTCAGGCTTCGACGCGGTGATCTCCTCGAATGTAGGAGCCGAGCGGAAACGCTGACCAGCACTTGTAGGTTTTAATTTTTTAACTGCCATTTGCTATTAACTCGTCTAATGATTTGAAATCGTTCAACTAGGCTTCACCGTAAATATCGATGGCTTCGCCTTCGGCTACCGTAATGATCGCCTTTTTGATAGTTGACGTTTTTCCAGTGACAAACTTACCTCCCGATGTGCGGGATTTGCTTTTACCAATGCTGCGCATGGTGTGAACGCTTTCTACGGTAACCCCGAACAGTTTCTCAACAGCTTTTTTGATCTCTACCTTGTTTGCAGTAAGGGAGACCTCGAAAGCGTATTTACCTTGACCACCCTGAGCCGTTACCTTTTCAGTAATAATCGGACGTTTCAGTACACTCATTGTTATTTGTTCAATTGGGTTTCCAAAATAGAAATCGCAGATTCACTTATCAGAAGACGGTCTGCATTCATCAGGTCATATGTATTTACCGAATCAACAGTAGTAACTTTCGCTTTTGGAATGTTACGGCTTGACAGGTATACATTGTTATCGATCTCAGGAAGGATCAATAATGTTTTGGTGTTCACCAATGAAAGGGAATTCAAAACATTCAGATAAGACTTTGTTTTAGGCGCATCGAAAGTGAAGGCTTCCAAAACAGAGATAGCAGAAGAAGCAGCTTTAACCGAAAGCGCAGATTTGCGCGCCAAAGCTTTAACTTTCTTGTTCAGTTTGAAACCGTAAGTACGAGGACGTGGACCGAAAATACGGCCACCACCTACGAACACTGGTGATTTCATGCTACCTGCACGAGCACCGCCGGTTCCCTTCTGGCGTTTCAGTTTGCGTGTTGAGAGACTAACCTCTGCACGCTCCTTAGATTTGTGCGTTCCCTGACGCTGGTTGGCCAGGTACAGCTTTACGTCGAGATAGATCGCGTGCGTGTTAGGTTCTATGCCGAATACTTCCTCGGACACGTTTACCTTCTTGCCGGTATCTTCTCCTTTTATATTTAATACGGACAGTTCCATTGGTACTACTTCTCAATGATTAGAAATGAATTCTTTGAACCAGGTACCGAGCCACTCACAACGAGAATGTTCTGCTCAGGTATCACTTTCAGAATACGCAAATTCTGAATCTTTACACGATTGTTACCCATGCGTCCACCCATACGGATACCTTTGAATACGCGTGATGGGAATGAACAAGCACCAATCGAACCTGGGTGACGGGCCCTGTTGTGCTGACCGTGCGTCTGGCCACCTACCCCGCCGAATCCGTGACGTTTTACAACACCCTGGAAACCACGACCTTTGGCAGATCCTACAACGTCAACAAACTCGCCTTCTTCAAAGATGTCCTGTACGGACAATGAAGTTCCAAGTTCATGTTCCACTTCGAATTCCTTGAACTCAACCAATTTTTGCTTGGGAGTCGTGTTGGCTTTCTTGAAGTGGCCAATCAGAGGCTGGGAGGTGTTCTTTTCTTTCTTCTCACCAAAACCTAACTGGATAGCCTTATAGCCATCCTTTTCTTCGGACCTAACTTGTGTTACAACACAAGGACCAGCTTGGATCACAGTACATGCCAGAGCCTGCCCGTCAGCATTGTACAAACTAGTCATTCCGATTTTTTTACCAATTAAACCAGACATGTTTGAAATTTAAATTTAGCAGGTAAAACCCCTTAATCTTTAAAACGGACTGCAAAGGTAGAAAAAACGATTTTCATATCCTAACAGCCTAAAAATATTTCTCGCTGATAATCAGCAAAAAAGGTCAGATGAACGAACATCTGACCTCATTTTTCAAGAAGCTGACTGATCCGTGGCATAACCCTGTGCCTGTCAGGCTTTTCTGAGCTCAGATGTGGTTTCCAGAGGAACCCGGACCTTCATCCAATTTATGTAGTTGCTTAACTGAATAAGCCGGTATTACTAAACTTTGATCTCTACGTCAACGCCACTTGGCAATTCGAGCTTCATCAGGGCGTCTACCGTTTTTGCACTTGTTGAGAAGATATCCACCAAACGCTTGTAAGTACAAAGCTGGAATTGCTCTCTTGATTTCTTGTTAACGTGCGGCGAACGAAGAACAGTGAATTTCTCTGTCTTTGTAGGCAAAGGAATAGGACCGCTTACTACCGCGCCTGTTGCCTTTACTGCCTTAACGATTTTCTCAGCTGACTTGTCAACCAAGTTGTGGTCGAATGACCGAAGTTTGATACGGATCTTTTGATTCATTGTATTTGTTTGTTTCCGGTTCAGAAAATCTCGCCGGTGACCCCGGCAATTACACCTGCGAAAGAACCATTTACTTCACAGGCTATATCATAGAAAATGCGTTGCAGAATCGCTCCTGCAACGCACTACATCATATTAAGCTTTAACGAGGCCTTTCGCTTTCTCGATCACACCATCGGCGATGTTCTGAGGTACGATCTCGTAGTGAGAGAATGTCAGGGAAGCAGTAGCGCGACCAGATGACATCGTACGAAGGTCAGTTACATAACCGAACAGTTCTGACAGAGGTACGTCAGCTTTGATAACCTGTGCACCGTTACGAGTGTCCATACCGCGCATGATACCACGACGACGGTTCAAGTCACCTGTGATTGGACCGGTGTACTCGTCCGGGGTCAGAACTTCAACAGCCATGATAGGCTCCATCAGTTTAGAACCGGCGTGACGTGCCGCTTCTTTGAAACCGATTTTAGCAGCCAATTCGAATGACAGTGAGTCGGAGTCAACATCGTGGAATGAACCATGGAACAAACGCACTTTCATTGAATCCAATGGGTAGCCTGCCAATGCACCGTTGATCATCGCAGCTTCGAAACCTTTCTGTACCGGAGCGATGAATTCGCGAGGAATAGCACCACCTACGATCTCGTTTACGAATTGCAGACCTGGCTTAACTTCCTGGCCTGGCTCGTGGTCATCACGTGGTCCGATTTCAAATACGATATCGGCGAATTTACCACGACCACCCGTTTGTTTCTTATAAACCTCGCGGTGTTCGTAGTTCTTGGTAAGGATCTCTTTGTAAGCAACCTGAGGAGCACCCTGGTTTACCTCTACTTTAAACTCACGACGCATACGGTCGATGATGATTTCAAGGTGAAGCTCACCCATACCCTTGATGATCGTCTGACCAGTCTCTTCGTTTGATTCAACCTGGAGTGTCGGATCTTCTTCGATCAGTTTGGTAATTGCTTTCGAGAAGTTGTCGCTGTCAGCAGCTTTCTTAGGCTCGATCGCATAACCGATAACCGGCTCTGGGAACACCATTGATTCGAGTACGATCGGCGCTTTTTCCTCAGAAAGGGTATCTCCCGTTTTGATGTCTTTAAAACCTACTACCGCACCAATATCACCCGCTTCAAGCTTATCGATCTGATTTTGCTTGTTAGCGTGCATTTGGAAAATACGTGAGATACGCTCTTTGTTCCCCGAACGGTTGTTCAATACATAAGAACCTGATTCAAGTACGCCCGAATAAGAACGGATGAAGCAAAGGCGACCTACATAAGGGTCAGTAGCGATCTTGAATGCAAGCGCGCAGAAAGGATCTGATTCAGAAGGCTTACGGCTTACTTCGTTTCCAGTGCGTGGATCTGTACCGACGATATTTTCGCGGTCAAGTGGTGAAGGCAGGATAGCCATCACGTAATCCAGCATAGTTTGAACACCTTTGTTTTTGAAAGAAGAACCGCAAACCATTGGCACGATCTTCATGCTGATGGTCGCAGCGCGCAATGCGGCAAGGATTTCGTCTTCCGAGATCGAGTTAGGATCTTCGAAATATTTCTCCATTAAAGTATCGTCGAACTCAGCAACCGCTTCGAGCAATTTCTCTCTCCATTCAGTAGCTTCTTCCAGCATATCATCAGGAATAGGCACCTCGGTGAAAGTCATACCTTTATCAGCTTCGTTCCATTCGATACCACGGAAGTTAACGAGGTCAACCACACCACGGAATGAATCCTCAGCACCGATAGGCAATTGAAGAGGTACCGCGTAGCTGCCCAGCATTTCTTTCACCTGGTTACAAACTTTCAGGAAGTCAGCACCTGAACGGTCCATTTTGTTTACAAAACCGATACGTGCTACGTTATAGTTATTAGCAAGGCGCCAGTTTGTTTCAGACTGTGGCTCAACACCATCTACTGCACTGAAAAGGAACACCAGGCCATCCAATACGCGGAGTGAACGGTTTACCTCTACGGTAAAGTCAACGTGTCCCGGAGTATCGATGATGTTGATGTGGTATTTTTCGCCGCGGTAGTTCCAGTTAACTGTCGTAGCAGCGGATGTAATAGTGATACCACGCTCCTGCTCCTGCTCCATCCAGTCCATCGTAGCAGCACCATCGTGCACCTCTCCGATTTTGTGGCTAACCCCTGCGTAGTAAAGGATACGCTCCGTTGTCGTTGTTTTACCGGCATCGATGTGCGCAGCAATACCTATGTTTCTTGTTAATCTTAAATCACGTGCCATGACAGATGGTGATGTGTTTTTTTATATTCAAAGTGCAATTCAATGCGAAGCTGTTCGAACTTTCCTCTTAGCGTAAAGTGCTGGTTTTGAAAATTCAGAGCGCAAAAGTATAAATTGTTGATTATAAAAACAATTAAGGAAAAGTTATTTTTCTCAAAACCACTAAAATAAAAATCGGGAACCCGGATAAACCGGGCTCCCGACCATAATTTATGTCTTCGCTCCTGATTAGAAACGGAAGTGCGAGAACGCCTTGTTGGCATCTGCCATACGGTGCGTATCGTCTTTCTTCTTCACAGCAGCACCTTCACCTTTCGCAGCAGCGATGATTTCGCCAGCCAGACGATCGACCATAGTTTTCTCACCACGCTTACGTGCGTAATTGATCAACCATTTCATGCCCAGTGACTGCTTACGCTCAGGACGAACTTCAGTTGGAACCTGGAAAGTAGCACCACCTACACGACGGCTCTTCACTTCCACAGAAGGAGTAACATTGTTCAATGCTTTTCTCCAAGTTTCCAGACCGTTTTCGCTGGTTTTTTTCTCAACCAGCTCCAATGCGTCGTAGAAAATGGTGAATGCGATACTCTTCTTTCCTTCGTACATCAGGTTGTTAACGAATTTAGTAACCTGTACGTCCCGGAACTTCGGGTCAGGAAGGATATATCTCTTTTTAGGTTTCGACTTTCTCATTTTATCTTAATGTTTTTAACGAGGTTTCGTTTTGCAACTTATTCACCCTGAGGTAATGGTCAGGATTACTTCCCTTTTATAAGAATTGAATTACTTAATAAAAGCAGAGAGAGTTACTTTTTATTTTTTCTTACCTTTCACTGGTGCTGCCGGAGCTTGTCCTGGTTTCGGGCGCTTAGCACCGTATTTAGAACGACGTTGTTTACGGCCGTTAACACCTGCGGTATCCAATGCACCACGGATGATGTGGTAACGAACACCTGGCAAATCCTTCACACGACCACCGCGGATCAATACGATCGAGTGCTCTTGCAGGTTGTGGCCTTCACCTGGGATGTAGGCGTTCACTTCCTTGTTGTTCGACAGACGAACACGGGCTACTTTACGAAGCGCCGAGTTTGGCTTCTTAGGCGTAGTTGTGTACACCCGAGTGCACACGCCCCGACGCTGAGGGCATGAATCCAAAGCCGGAGACTTGGATTTCCATGTAATGGTCTCTCTACCTTTACGGACTAATTGTGAAATAGTAGGCATTTAACAATTTGATTTTGATCCGGTTAACAAACCGGTCGTTTGTTATATAAACACTTTTCCCGAAAAATCGGACTGCAAAAGTAATAAACCATCCTTGATTTACAAACCGTTAACAACTTTTTTTCATGCACTTCCTACCATTCGGTGTCAGGGGTTGTCAGGAAGTGGTCAGGAAATGGTCATGTTGTAGTCAGGGAATGGTTGGTATGTAACCGTTGGAATTTGACAGAATCTCGGGTTTAGACGGATAAATGCAGCAGAAATTCACGAAAAGCTCATTTTTCGAATAAAATTCTTCCTATCTGGTATCCCGAATTTTATTTCCAATCGTTGTTTATTAGTATTGTTTTTCAGAAACCCAGTGCGCGTCGAATCGTTTGATTTTATACTTCACATTATGAAACTTTTCCGGAGTTACTTTACTCTCATAGTTTGTTTTGCCACGTGTTTATATTTGTCCGGCTGCAACTCGGCGATGCAGGCATACAAAGACGGCCAAAAGAAATTTGCGAACGGAGAATACGACCTGGCCATCAAGGGTTTCCAGAAAGCCGCCGAAGCCAACATTGAACCGGTACAGACAAGCTATCTAATCGCCGAATCCTACCGCCTTTCCAACCGCTTCAAGGAGGCCGTTCCCTACTACAAAAAAGCTCTCGACGGAGGCATTACCAATCCCGATGCCCGCTTTCAGTATGCTTATGCATTGAAAACAACGGGGGACTATGCCGACGCTTCCGCCCAATTCTCTGAATTCGCCAAAGGCGAGAACGTGCCGCAAAACTTGCAGGAACGCGCATTGCGCGAGGTAGAAATCCTGAAAATTGCCGATCGGTTGAAAACCACTAAAATGGAAGTCGAGCTGAAATCGCTCCCCCTCAATACGGCAGGTTCCGAGTTTTCGCCTACGGTAGTCGGCAATGAGCTGATTTTCTCTTCTTCCAAAAAAGAAAAAATCTATAAGAACAACGGCCAGCCGATGCTGGGCCTCTATAAAATCAATATCGCGTCTGACCCGGGCAATACACAGGGTAATCCGGTGGTGTTTAGCCAGGAAATTTTCTCCCCTGATGCCAATGAAGGCTCACCCGCATTCTCTCCTGACGGCAAAACACTGGTTTTTGCGAGAGGTAACACCGGCAAAAAGAACGGAGGTGTGGACGTGGACCTTTACATGAGCCGCAATATCAATGGCCAATGGACGCCCCCTGCAATCCTGCCTATCAACGACTCCCTGGCGTGGGACGGATCGCCGGCATTCTCCCGCGATGGAAAAACGCTTTACTTCGCATCTAACCGCGCAGGTGGTGTGGGTGGCATCGACATTTACCGCACCAATATGGATGCCTCTGGCCGGTTCAGCCGCCCGGTAAACATGGGACGTGACATTAATACCCCCGGTGACGACATGTTCCCCTATGTAGCCGAGGGGGGGAAACTCTATTTTGCATCGGACGGACACCCTGGTCTCGGTAAGCTCGATTTGTTTTCTGCAACGAGAACACAAGGTGTAATCACAATCGAAAACATGGGCCTGCCATTCAATAGCCCGCAAGATGATTTCGGACTGGTGTTTTATCAAAACCTTACCAAAGGCTTTTTCGCGTCCAACCGCGATGGCGGCAAGGGTGACGACGACATTTACTACTTTGCCGGACCGGAAGAAGAGGACACGACCAAAATCGCGAAACACACCGATCCGAACGACCCGCTTAATCCGAACAACCCGAACTACATCAACGGCAAGCGGAAAGTGGTGCGTTACTTCCTCGGCGGTACCGTCCTCGCGAATGGCGAAACCCCTACCCCGATCGATTCGGCGATAGTACATATTCTTCCGGACACTTCGGATACGCAAATCGCCGAATTCCCGACTGCAAAAGACGGCAAGTTCGGCCGGCAGCCGGTGGAAGAAGGCAAATCCTACCAGTTGTTAGTGCAGCGCAAAGGCTATATCAGCAAGCGCGAGCCATTCTCGATGTCGGGCCGCAACATTCCGCCGATATTCCTGACCAAAGAACTGACAGACACGACATTCAACGTTACCATCAAACTCGACAAGCTGGAACTGAACAAAACCTTCGTTCTGGAAAACATCTATTACGATTTGAACAAATACAATATTCGCCCGGATGCCGCCGTGGAGCTGGATAAATTGGTTCAAATACTGAAAGACAACCCGACGATGACCATCGAGCTCAGCTCACACACGGATGCGCGCGCAACAGACGCTTATAACATGACCCTCTCGCAAAACCGCGCCGAGTCGGCTGTGGCTTACCTGGCTTCCAAAGGCATTGAACCCGATAGAATGGAAGCCAAAGGTTATGGAGAAAGGGAGCTCATTATTCCGAATGCAAAGACCGAAGAAGAGCATCAGCGCAACCGCCGTACGGAATTCACAATCCTGAGTTATTGATTTAGCCGACCATAAGAGGGCCCGCTGTGAACCGAACTATTCGCAGCGGGCTTTTTCGTATAATTGCATTTCTTAATATTTCCCAAAGAATACTTATCAGTTTATATTAATGGCCCGACGCATAATCTATTGGTTCCGGAATGATTTGAGGTTAAAGGATAACCAGGCACTTTCCGCAGCCGTTGGCTCAGCCGATGAAATCATCCCGGTATATGTTTTTGATCCCCGCCAATTTGAAAAAACAAAGCTCGGCTTCCGCAGAACCGGCGCATTGCGGGCGCGCTTCCTGATCGAATCCGTGGCCGAGCTCCGCGAAAATATACGGCAAAAAGGCGGCGACTTGCTCATACGCACGGGTAAGCCGGAGGAGATTGTGGCCAAGCTCGCTGAAGACTACAATGCCGACTATGTTTACACCAGCAAGGAAATCGCCCCGCAAGAAACCCGCATTGAGTCTTCATTGAGCAAAAACCTCAAAACGGCGAACGTCGATATCAAACTGTTCTGGATGGACACGATGATCAGTGCATTTGACCTCCCGTTCCGGATATCGAAGCTACCGTCCGGCTTTCCGGAATTTGAAAGGCTGTTGAGTAACGACCTTAAAATAAAGGATCAGTTCCCAACGCCGACGGTAATCACATTACCCGCCGATTTCGAAGCCGGAGCCATTCCCGGGTTGCCGGAACTAGGCATTGACCCGAATGAAATCCCATCGGAAACCTCGGGCGTATCACAAGGCGGCGAAACCCGTGCATTGGCTGTTTTGAAGGAATATGTGGAGCAATATGTCAAAAAAGACATTGCCTACCCTTCGGCAGAGCCGCTTACCGACACCCGGCTTTCTGACTGGCTCTCGCTGGGCTGCATTTCGGCATCTTATATTTATCGAAGTGTAAAGACCGCCCAGTCACATGCCGTAACGGAAGACGCTATCATTACTAACCTGCTGAGAAGGGAGTTCCTGCATTGGACATTGCTCCGTTTCGGCCCGCGCATGTTCAAGCCGAGCGGTGTGAAACATCATTTCAACCGCCGTTGGAAGAATGATAATGTCATATTCGAGAAATGGGTAAACGCGCAGACCGAGAGCGAGGCAATAAATGGTATCATCCGAAAGCTGGCTGCCACCGGCTTCATTACAGCAGCACAACGTGAATCCGCGGCTAAATACCTCGTCGACGACCTCGACATCAACTGGACCTGGGGTGCCATGTATTTTGAAAGCCTGTTGCTGGACTATGAGGCGTCTGTCAACTGGGGCCGCTGGAACAATGTTGCCGGCGTCGGTGAAGATTAATTTACCGGGTTTTGACTTCAAAACCCGCCATCCCACGCTAGCAGGCCCATATTGCCTCAGGGGACCGGTTATGTAGTTTTTCTTAAAGATTTTGCTAGCTTTGGTCAACTTTGAACCACATTCAATAACTCTAAACTGAATATTAAAATGTCAAAAGGACTCATTGCAGTTATCGTCGTAGTTCTGATTCTCGGATTCGTTGGCTGCGGTAAATATAATGGCCTCGTACAGAAAGATGAGGTCGTAAAAGAGGCTTGGGCCGGAGTGGAAAGCCAGTACCAGCGCCGCGCAGACCTTATTCCCAACCTGGTTAACACCGTGAAAGGTGCGGCCGATTTCGAAAAAAGCACATTGACGGCCGTGATCGAGGCGCGTAGCAAAGCCACGCAAACCACGATCAATGCAGACCAGCTTACCCCTGAAAACATCGCCAAATTTCAGGCGGCCCAAGATCAGTTGAGCGGTTCGCTGTCACGCCTGCTTGTATCGGTGGAACAATACCCTCAGTTGAAAGCCAACCAGAACTTCCTCGAACTGCAAGCCCAGCTCGAAGGCACTGAGAACCGCATTACCGTGGAACGCGGCAAGTTCAATACGGTCGTGAAAGACTATAACCAGGAAGTGCGCACCTTCCCGACCAACCTCTTCGCCGGGGTGTTCGGCTTCTCCCAGAAAGGCTACTTCACAGCCGCTCCAGGCTCCGAAAAAGCGCCTACCGTACAATTCTGAGTTTCAGCGCCGGGCCATTCCAAAAAGCCCGGCGCAGTGTTTTTTCTCCATCCGTATCAATCCGGCCCCATGGCAACCGAACCCCTATTTTTCACCAACGAAGAGCAGCAATACATTGTTGAGGCAATTCAGGAAGCAGAAAAACAGACTTCCGGGGAAGTGAAAGTGCATATCGAAAAGAAATGTCCCACGCCCGACGTCATGGAGCGTGCCAAGGAGGTATTCCTTTTCCTGCACCTGCACGAAACCGCAGAGCGGAATGGGGTATTGTTCTACCTCGCATACGAAGACCGGAAATTCGCGGTACTCGGCGACAAGGGGATCGACGAAAAGGTCACTGCCGACTTTTGGGACAGTACCAAAGAGCTCCTCCGCAAACATTTTAAAGCCGGGGAGTTTAAGGAAGGGCTTCGCCACGGCATTCTGGAAGCCGGTTTACAATTGAAAAAACACTTCCCCTACCAGTCCGGCGACATCAATGAACTTCCGGATGATATTTCGTTCGGCCAATAGACTATGAAGCAATTCGTCATTTACCTACTGCTTGTCATCGCGGCATTTGCCGGCGTGCAGGCGCAGGATATTCCCCCAAAACCCGATCCTCCAAGGCTCGTCAACGACCTTGCCAACCAGCTTAACCCCAACGAACGGCAGATGCTGGAACAGAAACTCGTAGCCTATAATGATTCCACATCCTCTCAGATCGTGATTGTGACTGTGCCGACATTAGGTGACTACCCTATCGCCGACTATGCATTCAAGCTCGGTACAGAATGGGGCGTCGGCCAGAAAGGCAAGAATAACGGTATTGTGCTGCTTTGGGCACCGAAAGAGCGAAAAGTATTTATTGCAACAGGCTATGGCCTCGAGGGCGCGATACCAGATGCTATTGCCAAGCGCATCGTCTCCCAGGTAATTACCCCGCAGTTCAAAGCGGGACAATTTTACCAAGGCCTTAATGATGGCGTCGATATGATATTCAAATACGCTTCAGGCGAGTACAAGGCAGATCCGAAGCAGAACAACGGCGAAGGTGACGGCTTCCCTCCCCTGCTGATTGTCGTGATCATATTCATCATTATCCTCATCATCATATTCCGCAACCGGGGCGGTGGCGGCGGTAACCGTGGCTATCGCGATATAGGGATTCCGCCTATATTCTTCCCCTACACCACGCATTCAGGTCGTGGTAGCTCATCGGGCAACTGGGGCGGCGGATTTGGTGGAGGAGATGGCGGCGGGTTCGGCGGATTTGGTGGCGGCAGCTTCGGAGGCGGCGGCGCAGGTGGTGATTATTAGTATTCAAAAAATCCATAATAGAAAAGCGGGTAGAAGCATTGGTCTTCTGCCCGCTTTTCTATTATGATCACAGCACGACGTATATTAGTGGCATACTTTTTTGTACCTATTCCATAAACTATATCACCAAAACCTAAACGTAGATTATGGAAAGAAAAAGCAATACCGGTCTGGTAGTCGGATTGATCCTGATGACCATCCTGGCAGCAGTGTTCGGATACCTTTATTACAAGGAACACAACATTACCCAAAAGCAGGAAACTGACCTTACAGCCCGGGTTCAGGAACTTGCGGCCTCCGAAATTAAGCTGGATTCGATCTCTAAACAGCTCGATGCCCGCATTCTGGAAGTACAGAATCTGGGCGGCGATATCGCTGAACTGCAAAAAGTCAAAGCCTCCCTTGAAAGTGACCGTGCGGCATTACGTAAGGGCAATGCAAGCATGGGCCGAAAAATCAAGGAATATGAGGAATTTCTCACCAAAAAGGACACTGAGATTGCACAGCTCCGCGAGGAGAATCAACAGCTGATTAGCCAGAACGAAGGCCTTACCCAGGAACGGAACGAATTACAGACAAGCCGCCAGGCAGTACGCGACTCATTAAGCGGCGTTCAGGCCAAAAACACCGAGCTAGAATCGAAAGTGACCATGGCTGCGGCCTTGCGCGCACGTAACGTGAAGGTGTATGCGGTATCGTCCAAAGGCAAAGTGCGCGAGGGCGAAAATGTAAAGTCAAAAAGAGTCGATAAAGTACGCGTGGATTTCATTCTCGAAAAGAACCCGCTCACCGCAACGGACAATAAAACCATCTATCTCCGTATCATCGACCCAAGCGGCGCTACCATTTCGGACACCAAAACCGGCTCCGGCGTTTTCCAATATAACGGCCAGGAACAAGCCTACACGATCAGCAAGGACATTGTGTATTCCAACAACAATCAGGACGTAAGTATCATGTACGACCGCGATGCCCCATTCACATCGGGCAAGTACACCATCGAACTCTATTCTGAGGGATTTTCAATCGGCGAAGGGTCGTTCTCCGTTAAGTAAGCCGGTTGTAAAACGTTTATTCACAGCGGTAGCAGTCGTCACAAACTGCTACCGCTTTTATTTTTATGATTGATTGATATTTACCCATAATTCCTATCTTGCACGATAAAAACGTCTGTTTACAACCCCAAAAACCAAATAAAACACTTCTCTTTCTATGTCTTCACAGATTTCCCAAAAACACCCCAAAGGGCTGTATGTCTTGTTCTTTGCCGAAATGTGGGAACGTTTCAGCTATTATGGCATGCGGGCCATTCTTCTGCTTTTTCTCCTCGATAATATCAAAGGCGGAATGGGAATGAGTGCAGCCGAAGGAACGGCTATTTACGGACTGTATACTGCTTCCGTTTATTTGCTTACACTGCCCGGTGGCTGGTTAGCCGACAACATTCTGGGTCAGAAAAAAGCTATATGGTATGGAGGCATCGTCATTATGCTGGGGCACATTATCCTGGCATTGCCCGCCGGACCGGCCATATTCTTTCTCGGATTAAGCACGGTAGCGATTGGTACCGGGCTTCTGAAACCGAATATCAGCTCCATTGTCGGCGAGCTTTATCCCGAAGGCGGGGCACGTCGCGACGCGGCATTCTCTATCTTTTATATGGGAATTAACCTGGGTTCCTTCCTCGGTATCGCTATCGTGGGCTATCTGGGCGAAAAAGTCAACTGGCATATGGGTTTTGGCGCAGCTGCAATAGGCATGTTGCTCGGGCTGATCGTGTTCCGGTATGGAAGCGCTACATACCTGAAAGGGCTGGGTGAAGTACCATCGGCGAAGGAAGCCAGCGAAGAAGCCGTTGAACCTGCATCAAGCAGCAACAAAATGCTGGGCTACGGCCTGATCGCATTGCTGGTCGTGTTCCTGATCGTGCTGCAATCGACAGGTACTATTAATATGACCACCGCGCAGGGCCTCGCGCAAGGCGCCGGTATCATTATCGTTTCCATTTCTGCTGCCTACTTCCTCTTTATCCTCGTAGCGGGCGGGCTTACGCGCGTGGAGAAATACCGGGTCGGGGTGTTGATCATACTCTTCCTGGCCATCGCATTGTTCTGGGCAGGCTACGAGCAGGCGGGCACCTCATTACAAATCTTCGCGGAACGCCACACGCAGCGAATGATTGGCGGGTGGGAGGTGCCTTCGAGCTGGTTTCAGAACTTCCAGCCTACTTTCGTACTGATCTTCGCACCTGTGCTGGCGAGCCTTTGGATATCACTTTCTTCCAAAAACCGTAACCCTTCCATTCCTGTCAAATTCGCAATGGGTTTGATATTGCTCGGTCTGAGCTTCTTTGTAATGGTAGCCGCTTCGAACATCGCAGTGAAAGGGGAGCTGGCTTCGCCGTTTTTCCTCACATTTACCTACTTCCTGCACACGATTGGCGAGCTTTGCGTGAGCCCCGTCGGGTTAAGCTCCTACACTAAACTGGCGCCAAAGCGTTATGTGAGCCAATTAATGGGTATCTGGTTCGTGGGCGCATCGCTGGGTAACCTGATCGCCGGGCTCTTCGCGGGCGGTTTCGATGAATCGAATGTGTTGCAAATGCCGGCATTGTTCAACCAGGTGGCCATCATTACCACCATTTTTGGTTTGATCCTGCTCGTATTCTGGAAGCCGATCAAAGGCTGGATGGGTGGGATTCACTAAGTCTTTTTATATACTTCAAAAACAAATACATCAAAAAATGAAATCAGCCGCATTCCGTGCTGCCGCTCTGGCCCTTTTGGTGAGCCTGGCAGGATGTAAAAAAGAAAAGGAAGAAACCGACACCACCAAAGTACCCGGCTTCGATGTGAGCTCGCTCGACTCGACAGCCAAAGCCTGCGACGACTTTGATTCCTATGCCAATGGCGGCTGGAAAAAGAAAAACCCGATCCCGGGTACCGAAAGCCGCTGGGGCGCCTTCGGCATACTGGATAAGGAGAACAAGGAGGTGCGCCTGAAAGGTATCATCGAAGAGATAACGAAAGTTCAGAACCGCAAGAAAGGTACCGAAGAACAGCAGATCGCCGATTACTATCAATCGTTCCTCGACACGGCAACGGTAGAGAAACGTGCATTAGAGCCTCTGAAACCTTATCTCGACAAAATCAATGCGGTGGCTTCCCTTAAAGACCTCGCAGCGGTAGCAGGCGAAATGCAGAAGGTGGGTGTGGAAACCGTTACCGGCTTCGGTGTGGAAGGTGATTTAAGAAATAGCAAAGTTAACATCCTTTACCAGGGACAGGACGGTCTGAGTCTCGGCGAGCGCAGTTACTACGACCGCACCGATTCCAGCACCGTGAAAGTGCGCGGCGAGTTTGTAAAGCACGTCGACAAGATGTTCTCCATGGCAGGCTTTCCCGAAGCCAACCCGGGCCAGACAATCCTTGACTTCGAAACTAAAGTAGCTAAGCTGCAACTGACCAATGTGGAGTTGCGTGACCCGGTGAAGACTTATAACAAAATGGCCTTCGCCGATTTCGAAAAGCTGATCCCGGATTTCGACCAGAAAACGTTTGCAGATAAGCAGGACATCAAGACGGACACTTTGATTGTCCAGAACAAACCTTATTTGCAAAACCTGAACAAGCTGTTGAAGGCGACGCCGATTGCGACGCTGAAACTGTATTCCAAATGGCAGTTGCTCTCGACTTTCGCAGGTTATTTACCCAAAAAGTTCGATCAGGAGGATTTCCGCTTCTTTGCAACGGTAATGCGGGGAACCAAGCAGCAGAAAGGCCGCGTGGAACGTGCGATCCGCTCCACCGATGGTTTGCTGGGTATGCCGCTCGGTAAGCTGTTCGTGAAAAAATACTTCCCGGAAGAAGATAAGAAGAAGGTGTCCGAAATGATCGAGAACGTGCGCACTGTCTACGGCGAACGGATCGACAAGCTGACGTGGATGAGCGATTCCACCAAGGCCAAAGCCCATAAAAAACTCAAAGCATTTACCTACAAAATCGGCTATCCTGATAAATGGAAGGATTATTCGTCCATCGAAATCGCGCCGGACAAGCTATTTGAAAATGTGATTTCAGCATCGCTGTTCGCGCACAAGGAGAATGTGGACAAAATCGGCAAGGAGGTGGACAAGAAAGAATGGCTCATGACCCCGCAGACGGTGAACGCCTACTACAACCCGTTGAACAACGAGGTGGTGTTCCCGGCCGGTATCCTGCAACCACCATTCTATAACCGCAATGCCGATGATGCGATCAACTACGGCGGTATCATTGCCGTGATCGGCCATGAGTTTACCCACGGTTTCGACGACCAGGGTTCGCAGTTCGACGACGAAGGCAATCTCAAAAACTGGTGGACTGCCGCCGACCGCGCCAATTTCGACAAACTGACCAAACGCTACATCGACTATTTTAGCGGCATCGAAGCATTACCCGGTTTTAAGATCAACGGCGCACTGACCATCGGCGAGAACGTAGCCGACCTGGGCGGACTCACATTGGCTTATTATGCTTTGGAAAAATCTTTCAACGGGAAAGAGCCGGCTCCCATCGACGGCTTTACCTGGCAACAGCGTTTCTTCCTCGGCTGGGCCCAAGTATGGCACATGAACACCACCGACGAAGCGTTACGCAACCAGGTACAAACCGACCCGCATTCACCGGCCCGCGACCGTATCAACGGTCCGCTGCCACATTTGAAGGAATTCCAGGCAGCATGGAGCTGCGGCGCCGGAAGCAAGATGGTACTGCCTGATTCGTCGCGGATTGTGATCTGGTAAGGGAGTTTATGAGTTCAAAGTTTATGAGTTCAAAGTTTATGAGTTCAGAGTTTATGAGTTCAGAGTTGAAAGTTCAAAACTTTAAATTTTAACTCTCAACTTTAAACTTTAAACTCTAAACTTTAAACCCTCAACTTTAAACTCTAAACTCATAGACTCAAAATTCCACAAGCCTCACTTCCCTGCAAGATACTTGTTCCGATAAGCACTCGGACTACACCCCTTAGCCTGCCTGAACTGGCGGGCTATATTTTTGCTATCCCCCAACCCCATATCCAGTGCAATTTCAAACACTGACATGTCGGTATCGAGCAATTTTTGTGTGAATTTCTCGATCCGCAGGTTGAAGATGTATTTGTAAATCGGATAACCGGTGATTTCCAGAAAACGCTTCTCCAACGCCCTGCGCGAAAGCGGTACTTGCTTCACAACTTCATCAACGTGCAGGTTTTTGTCAATATTCTGGTGAATGTATTTTAAGGATGAAGCGATGTGGTCATCGGCGGTGGCGTAAATGTCCGTCGAATGCCGGGTAATGACCTGGGTGGGACGTACTACCACGTCGTAATATTCCGTAGTGCCATGCTTGATCATGTGATCGAGCAGTTTGGCAGCGTCATAGCCCCCTTTTTCCACATCGAGTGCAATACTCGAAAGCGGAGGATCGGACAAGTCGCAGATCATTTCATCATTATCCACGCCCAGCACGGCCACTTCCTCGGGTATGCGTATGCCCACGTGCCTGCACGCCTCCGTGATGTGCTGGCCCTGGTTGTCGTCACAGGTCATGAGGCCGATCGGCTTGGGCAACGATTTCAGCCAGCGGCTCAGCGAGCTGGGCTTGTAATACCAAAGCTCCGTGGAACGCGACTTTTTATGCTCGAAATAATGTACTTTATGCCCCTTCTTCCGCAAATGCTCTTCAAAGCCTTCCGCACGCTCGCGCGACCACACGATATCGTTAAAACCGTAGAATGCAAAGTTGGTAAAGCCTTTTTTGAGGAAGTAATCGGCGCCCATTTGCCCGGCCTCATGGTAGGCACCGGTGATGTTGGGTATTTCGGTGAAGCGTTCCTTGAAATCCTGCGCAATGACCGGAATCCCGGCCCGGACGATCTTATCGATTTCCTTATTATATAATTGTCCTACAATACCATCCGCTCCCCATTCCAATGCCCATTTCAGAATACCATCGATCCCGATCGTCTCACGATGGAAAAGCGGCATCCGGCAGAAGATCCACGGGCCGAATTCTTTGGAATACGCATTGATCCCCTTCATCAGGCTCTTACTGTATTCCTCCGCAAAGTCGAGCAGGAGAATGATTTTGTACATATAAATATCCTTTCAACCGAGCTTGAACAGCTCCTTCACGCTCGATACCGTTTCATTGTTAACGAGCGGTTTAGCCCACATTCCAATACTTAAAATATAACCCAGTGGAATCAGCAGGAAGAGCATCGCAAAACGCAGCCCCACTAACTCCCCCAACCCCCCGACGATCAGCGGCACAACCGCACCACCCGCAATACCCGCGCAAAGAATCCCGGAAAACGTGCCGTGGTGTTTTGGAACGGAGTTTAATGCCAGTGAAAATATCACCGAATACATCACCGACGCAAAAAAACCCGCCATCGGGAAGCCGATCAAAGCCATTTCTTTTGATCCGAACAAGGCCATCAGCAACGACGCAATGCCCCCGCAAGTGAAGAATACCAGTACTTTCCGGCTATCGAAGATTTTCAACAATATCAAACCGAGGAAACAACCGATGGTGAGCAAGCCCCAGAAATAGGAAATCACCGAAGCGCCGGTCGTCGCCGGATCCACGTCATGATAGGTTTGCAGAAATTGTGAAATCCAATTGGCAATGCCCTGCTCGGTACCCACATAGGCAAATATCCCCAGGAAGAACAGCCATACCAGCTTGTTCGCCGCCAGTTCGCCGAACGATTTCCCCACGTCGATCCGCTCGTCTTCCAGCAATTCCACCTTCGGAAATTTCACCAAGGCGATGACTACGACCATCGCCAGCGCAATCACCGCAAAAACCCAATACAGCGAAACCCATTTCAGGTTCTCGGGCACCAGACCATTTAATATATCAATCAAAAAACCGGAATTCCCCGAGTGCACATTCAATACCAGATAACTATAAAGCAACGGGCTCAGAAATGATGCTGCACCGAAGAACAGCTGCGCAAGCACCGAGTAAAATGCAAACTTCTCCTCCCCGCCTGAAACCCGCAACAGGGGGTTAATGACCACCTGCAAAATGGCCATTCCAATGCCGATCAGGAAAAGTGAAAACAGTGCCACGAAAAAGCTGGGGACCAATGCAAAGAGCAGTGCTCCGCCGAATGCTAGTAGGAACGCCGCGATCAGCATTACTTTCTCGCCGAACTTTTCCACCATCAGCCCCGCCGGGATCGACATCACCCCGTAAGCAACAAAGAATGCAAACGGCAGGAAACCCGCCAGACCAATGCTCAGATCAAAACTTTTGACGATATCAGGAATGATCGGACCGAGGATATTGGTCAGGAAGGAAATGACGAAAAAGATCAGGAAGATCAGTACTACGATGAAAATGTTCCTTTGCATCAGGGTCGCGCGTGGTTTGGTAGCCTAATTTAAATCTAAAACTGCATTACATCAATCGTCGAGCAATGCCGCAGCGCCCAGCAATGCAATATTTTCGTTTTCCGATAGCAGCAGTGTCAGCTTTTTCAAAGATTCGGGATAAGCAAAATCCTGAATGCTTTCCAGCATGCTATCCTGGAAAAAACGGTTGGCTTTGGCAATGGAGCCGCCCATAACGATCGCCTCGGGGTCGTAGGTATACATGATCGCCTTGATTACCGCCCCCAAATGCACCCCGAATTCTTCCCAGACTTCCATCGCCTCCTTGTTGCCCTTTAATGCCGCCTCGTGTGCCGCGAACGCGTCGATACCCAGGGATTCTTCGAAGAACCGGCTGCATACATAGTTTTCCAATATCGAATCCTTGTAAGGCAGCATGCCGATTTCCCCTGCCCCGCAATTCTTTCCCGCGTACAAATGGTTATCAATGATAATGCCCGAGCCCAGGCCCGTACCAATCGCCATGCCGATCACCGACTGGAACTTCCGTGCCAATCCGAAACGGTGCTCGCCAAGCACGAAGCAGTTCACATCATTATTCACCGAAACCGGCAGGTTGAATTCCTTTTCCACAATGTCGCGCAATGCGACCTCTTCCCACGAAGGGATATTCATGACATTATAAACAATGCCTTTGTTCACGTCCACGACCGAAGGCACCCCAATACCGATACCTTTCACGGGATAGGCCGTCAACGGACGGATGACGTCCATCAGTTGGTCGAGCGTTGCCGACAGCGAATGTTTGTTGGCCAGTAATGTCTGATTTTGCCGGGTAATATGGCCACCCGACTCGATGCCGGCACGAATGTTCGTGCCGCCGAGATCTACACCAATGTTCATCGACGGTGAGGAGTTGAGCTGTAAGCTGCGTTAAACGATCAGTTCGGTCAACGGGCTGTTACCACGCTGCTGCGGCTCGACCGTCCGGCCAGATCGAAGCTTTTCAGCGTAACAGTACCCGACACTTTCACAGGGTTTTCGTAAAGTTGTGAAGTCTCGGTAGGCTCGGAACCGTCGGTCGTGTAGCGGATTGCCAGGCCCGGCAATTCCACATTCGCTTTCAGCATTCCGTTTTCTATGATCGCGCCCGGCTGGGGCAGGCGGTAATTATAGCCCCCGTTGATATACTTTAGTCTCGGGAGATGCTTTTGGGCTATCGAGTTTGCAAAAATATTCCAGCCTTCGGCCATCATCGCCTTTCTGGCGGCATCGTCGGCTACGCTTTCCCACTTCCTTTCGGCTGCCCAGGCACTTTCAGAGAAACCCAAAAGCTTGGGCAGGATCGAATACTCCATCATATCACGACCTTTGATCGTCTCGCTCCAGAGCTGCGCCTCCACACCATAAACGTTCTTGCGTGCCTCTGGCCTCATCAGCTGCTTGCCTACAAACTCTTCCTTCATCGGCTTGCCCATGGCCGTCTCCTCAGTGGTACGGAACATATTAAACGGCGCAAATGCCCAGTTGTCGCGCGTGTCCACAAACCCGCCCCAATACAGGCCAGGCTCCTTGGGATCATTGTTGTACGACATGTCGAAATAGAAGTTGGTCACATTACAAAGCACCACCGGATAACCCGCATTAGCCAGGCGGTTACCCAGGTCAACATCATACACATTGTTCCAAACGTAGGGATATACCTGGCGCCCCACAAACTCCGGATTGGCGAGGTATGCACCGGTTTCCGTTTTGTTCAACGCCACTTCTTCCCAGCCATGCACTTTCAGGTTACGTTTTTCGAGCATAGGCAGGAGCTTTCTAAAAAAATAGGTTTGCAGATAGCGCGGCCCTTTTACCTCCGGATGCTCTGCCAGCAGTTTGGCAGCCATCGGCGACTTCGTCCACACGCCATCCGCCACTTCATCGCCGCCGGTGTGGAAAGTATCCATTTTCAAGCCTGCCTGTTCGTACAGTTTCGCGATTTCATCCACTACTTTCACAAAGAAATTGTAGGTCGATTCGCGCGCCACGCTCACGACATTGTTCTTGTAGCCCTGTGCCGAAATGTAAACCGATTTGTCATCCGGATCTATCAAACGGTACTCGTTCGCCTCTTTCTCTTTACCTTCCTTCATCAACCGCTCATACCGCGCTTCCATCGACTTGATAGCCGCCAGCGCGTGACCGGGGAAGTTGAGCTCAGGGATAATCTTAATGTGCCGCTCGTGGGCATATTTGAGTATTTCAATAAAATCGGCCTTGGTATAATAGCCGCTGCCGTGTTTGCCTTTCTCATGGGCAACCGGTCCCGACCCGTAACCCGGGTGCAATGCGTTCGCATTCATGCCGGACGTATGCTGACGCTGTGCGCCTACCTGCGTAAGCTCCGGCAAACCGTCGATCTCGATCCGCCAGCCTTCGTCCTCGGTGGTATAAAGCAGTAAGTGGTTGACCTTGTAAGATGCGAGCAGGTCTATAATGCGCTTCACCGATTCCTTCGTCTGGAAGTTACGCGCCACATCCAAGTGCAGGCTACGGAACTGGAACCGGGGTGCATCCTGTACCTGCACAAATCCAAAACCAACGGAAGCGACAGGTTTCTGGTAAGCGTCCGTCGGCGCGAGTTGCAAAAGGCTTTGAACGCCGTAGAACACGCCCGCAGCATCACTCCCCTCGATCGTAATGCCGGTTTGACCAATATTCAGATTATATGCTTCACTGGAAATCCCATTCACCGTGACCTTACCCGTTTTCAAAACAATGGCAGCTTCTTCCGAAGAACTTTTGCCCGGTAAGCCGGCCTGGATGGGCAAGTCGGTGCCGGTGAGCGTTTTTAATTTGCTGATCAGGTATTTGGCTTCGTTTTCGAGCCCTTCCTGATAAAATACATTTGTTTTGCCCGTCAATGTAAATGTGCCTGCGCCCGGAACGAGTTTCACCGGACTAGGGATGATTTTTAAAAGCTGCTCCTCACCCAATTTGGTAAATGCGGTGTTGGCTTTATAACGCGTTTCGGCGGTAGGTACCTCTTTCAAATCCATTTTGCCCCGCAGGATCTGCTCTTTAGTAGTGAATGGCTCGATCGTATAATCCACCACCTCGACGATTTCCTTTTCCTTGCCCTCGTTATCATAAAACACAAAATACAAGCCCAGCGGCGCATCCGTTTCCTTGATGACACCCTCTGTGCCGGTGTACGTAATAGTCATCGAATCCCGCGGGCGCATTAGAAAATCCTTTGCCGGTACCATCTGGTACCAGTCGCCGTTGATATGCTCAACGACCGCTGGTTCCGGCGTTTTGTTCGACTGGATCGGCCGCGGCGACATATTCCAGAACAGCTTCCAGTTAGAACCGTCCAGCGTAAAATCACTGCCGTTTCGGATCGTAAACTGGGCTTTAAACGTTCCATCAGGTTCCGTAAAATTGCTGACGAGCTTCCAGGAAACTGCGATTTTCTCGGCCTGTTCCTTGCTTACATTGCCTGATCTTTTGCAGCCTGCAAGCAGCAGCATACCAAACAGGACAAGCGAAAGCGGAAGTAGTTTCTTCATAGGGTCAAAAAGGCTGGGGAATGATTTTCCGGTGTTAGGAATACAACTACCTAATTACTGACAATTGCGCAAAATATACTAGTGAAGGGTGCAAAAAGCGTCGGAAATAGCCCTTTTGTGCAATGTCTCCGTACATAACTCTATAAACGGCTGCTATGGAAAACCTTTCAGGCGCTTCGCCCCGATTACTTTCACTGGATGCAATGCGTGGTTTTACCATTGCGGCGATGATCATGGTCAATTTCCCGGGACACGAGGATTTTGTGTTTCCCACGCTTCGGCATACCCGATGGAACGGGCTGACATTTACAGACCTCATCGCACCTACCTTCCTTTTTATCGTCGGAGTTTCCATTGCATTAGCCTATTCCAAAAAACGGAACGCGCCGAAGGGAGGATTGTATCGCAAGATCATCATCCGCTCGCTGAAAATATTTGCCGTCGGCATGTTCCTCAACATGCTGCCCGATTTCAACTTCTCCGACCTGCGCTATACCGGCACGCTCCACCGCATCGCGATCGTGTTCCTCGTGTGCGCGATCCTCTTCTTAAATACCAGCTGGAAGCAACAACTCGGTCTGGCCATTACCATTCTCCTGCTCTACTGGCTCGCATTGACCACCATCCCTACGCCCGGTGTGGGTAAGGTAACGCTCGAACCGGGTGTAAACCTGGCTGCGTGGGTCGACCAGCAATATTTACCAGGCAAAATGTGGCAGGGCACCTGGGACCCGGAAGGGATTTTGAGCACATTTCCGTCCATCGCGACCACCATTACCGGCATGCTCGCGGGTCAATTGATCCTCCTGCCACTATCTCCCAACGAGAAAAGCAATTACCTGCTGACCGCCGGCTTTGCCACTGCCGCATTGGGCTATTTCTGGAACCTGATTTTCCCTACCAATGAAAACCTCTGGACCAGCTCCTTTGTGCTGGTAACTTCCGGCTTTGCTTCCATGCTGCTCGGCGCGCTGCATTTCCTGATCGACATTCGCGGTGGTAAGCGAGGCATTGCACCCGGTGTCATTTTCGGGGCTAATGCAATTGCCGCTTACGTTCTGGCCGATATTCTTGCATTGCTATTTTACATTATGCCTGCCGGTGGCGATACTTTGAACCACCATGCTGTGGCAGCACTATCGCAAACAGGAATGGAACCGCGCCTCGCCAGTATGCTTTACGCGCTCTTTTTTGTGTGTATCAATTTCATCCCGGTTTACCTTCTTTATAAAAAACGGATTTTCATTAAGCTCTAACCCATGCCTTACCGAACACCTTTCCGGTTTCTTATCCTTCTGACAGTCGCCCTGCGGACCAGCATCGCGCTTTCGCAATCGCTTGATTTATCCCAAAGCCAGATTTTCAGCCCGAGCGACAAGGCTACATTGCTCCGAAGCATTGAAGTTCTGCAAAATGAGGTGGAAAAGCGGACGGGTGTTAAACTCCCTGTTGCGAAAAAGCTTCCTAAAACGGCTAACGTGATCCTGATCGCCTTGGAGAGTGACCTGAGCAAAGTGCCGGAGCCATACAGAAATGCTGTTTCCACATTACCAGAATTAAAAAGCGAGGGTTTCAAGCTGGTCACTGGCCCTTCGAATACCATTATTATAGCAGGAAAAGATGCCCGGGGAATATTGTACGGCGTCGGACGGTTCCTGCGAAAGGCAGAAATGAGCCGCGGGAAATTGCAGGTCAATGCACGGCTCGCGATCAGCACCAGCCCGCGGTACCCGATGCGCGGCCACCAGCTCGGTTACCGCCCCAAAACGAATGCCTATGATGCATTCTCCGTCGCCGGTTTCGACCAGTATATTCGTGAACTGGCATTATTCGGGGCAAATACCATCGAAATTCTTCCTCCGCGGACGGACGATGACGCTACCAGCCGTCATATGAAAATACCTGCGGCGCAAATGATCATCGAGCAGTCGCGCATTTGTAAATCATATGGGCTCGATGTGTCGATCTGGTATCCGAATATGGGTAAAAACTATGTCCACCCCGACTCCATTGCGAAGGAGCTCGTCGAGCGCGACCAGATATTCGCAAGCTTACCGAAGCTCGACGGCGTGTTTGTACCCGCTGGTGATCCGGGCGAACTGGAACCAGATGTACTTTTCGCATGGCTGGAAAAAGAGGCGACCGTATTACAGAAATACCATCCCAAAGCCAAAATCTGGGTTTCGCCCCAGATCTTCCGCCCTACCCAGAAATGGTTCGATGCGTTTTTCAGCCATGCTAACAAAGAATATCCATGGTTCGGCGGGGTGGTATTCGGGCCTTGGGTGAAGATTCCCGTGCAGAAGATCAGAGAAATCCTTAAACCGTCGATCCCGATCCGGCATTATCCCGACATCACTCATAACTATTCGGCGCAATATCCGGTGCCGCATTGGGACCTCGCATGGGCGATGACGCTCGGGCGCGAGAGCATCAATCCGCGTCCCTTTGATGAAAAGGCGATCCATAATGCATTGGACCAATATGGAATCGGCAGCGTGAGCTACTCGGAAGGGACCAATGACGATGTCAACAAGTTTGTGTGGAGCGATCAGGATTGGGACCCTGAAATGCCGGTTATCGAAACCTTACGCGATTATGCCAGACTTTTCTTCGGTCCTGAATACAAGGAGGCAGGCGCGCAGGCGATCGTCGATCTTGAAAAAAACTGGCGCGGCGAGGTCGTCGGCAATGACGGGATCGGTATTACCCTCCGCCAGTGGCAATCAATGGAAAAAAATGCACCTTTAAAACTACTACAAAACCCGAGGTTCCAGATGGGGTTGATCCGGGCATATTTCGACGATTATACCCGCCAGCGACTCATTTACGAACTCGAACTGGAACAGCAGGCGCGACGTGCACTGGCATCGGCCCGCAAGTCCGGGGCGGTGAAAGCGATGCGTAACGCAGAGAGTCTGCTGGAAAAGGCGTGGAAAGAACGTATTCTCCCGGAGCATCAGCAAAAATGCTACGATCTGGCCGATTCATTATTCAAGAGCATCGGCGCGCAGCTGACCATGAAAAAACACGGCGCCATGTCGGGCCGTGGTAATTTTGTGGATCTGATCAACATGCCGTTGAACGATGCGCCTTATTTACTGGATCAATTCAAAAGGATTGAAAAGCTGGCCAGCGAAGCCGAGATGCTACGAGAGATCGATCAGTTACTGCATCGCACAGATCCGGGCCCGGGTGGGTTTTACGACCATTTCGGCGACCCTGAAAGCTGGTACCGCGTTGTACCGGCCTTATCCTGGGAAAACGATCCGGGTAGTTTACGATCGCCGCGGATCGGTTTTGGTGTCGGTTTGGTAGGAGAAGAATGGGTGGACGAAATTCAGGCAACCGGCTTCAAAGGACAGGTGACCCCGCGTGCCTGGATGAAACAAGCCAAAACCCTCTACGACCAGCCATTGCAAATCCGTTACGACAATCTCGATCCGGACGCAACGTATCGCATCCGCATTTCGTACACGGGGCGTTTCCGCTCGCGCATGCGCATGACCACCGACGACGGCCAGACGATCCACGATTTTATACAGACCGGCGAGCAGCCCACATTCGAATTCAATGTACCTAAGGCGGCTACTGCTGACGGCAAAGTTATTTTTGAATGGACTTGCGGCGAAGGCGAGCGTGGCTCGCAAGTGACGGAGATATGGCTGATGAAACAATAACTGAGATATCACAATGGAATCCACATTACTCGAAAAACTGAAAAACGGAGGCAATGTATACGGCACCTGCATTACCTCCACCGGCCCGATGTGGCCAGCGGCTGTGAAGAAAACGGCTGTCGACTTCGTGTTCATCGATACCGAGCATATTCCCTTAGGCAGGGCGGAAATGGCTGCATTATGTCAGCAATTCCGACATTTGGGCATTACACCCATTGTGCGCATTCCGTGCCCGGATCCCTACCTCGCCTGCCAGGCCATCGATGCAGGTGCAAAAGGCATCGTTGCCCCTTATCTCGAATCCGTGGCGCAGATAACGGAGCTGGTAGGCGCTACCAAGTACCGGCCGCTGAAAGGCGAAGTCTTGCAGAACTACCTGAGCGGCGCAATGCCCTTGCCCGACCATATGCGGGATTATGTCGCCAAATATAATGCAGGGAATATCTGCATTGCCAATATCGAAAGCGTGCCCGCGATGGATAAGCTCGATGCAATGCTATCGGTCCCGGGGCTGGACGCCGTTTTCATCGGCCCGCACGACTTATCGGTAAGCCTTGGGCTACCTGAACAATATGACCATCCGGAGTTTGAAAAAGCCGTTTCCTACATCATCCGCACCGCACGTGCCAAAGGATTGGCCATCGGTATCCACTTCTCGCTGGAACCCGAAAGGCAGATTCAATGGATGAAGGAAGGAGCGAATATCGTCGTGCACAGCTTCGATGTAGCACTTTTCGTGCAAAAACTGAATGCGGATTTTGACAAAATAAAAAGGGCGGCCGGCGACCCGGCGGCCGGCGACGATGTTCCGACTGCTCGACTTGATACTTCAATGGTAGTTTAAAAACCTATTTGCCTTGCCACATCATCAGTCCTTCGATCAGCGCGGTAAGCTGTTCGAAGGGCATGTTGGGTGTGAGGTACGCGTGCGGGCCCATAGGATCGTCCTGCCAGCTATTATTCCCGCCGTCGACGATGATCCTTCCGCGTTTTACACCAAAATAGGGCTGAATTCCCCGGATGCCCACCAATACGGCGGTCTGGTCCCAGCTCATCCGGCCGTCCGCGTCGCCTTTGGACAATGGCATCGCCATCGCAAAAACATCTTTCACAGGGCTTTTCAGATTTTCATTTGCGATTACCCGCCTACCGGTTTTGATTTCTTTTCCAATTTCAAAACCGCTAAACAGGATTTCGGTAGGCCACTCTGCAAAAACCTTGGCCGACGCAACCGAATCTACCAGCACATTGTATTCCCGCCCCTTCGGAAACCCGCCCGCCATCGACACCAGTTGCTTTACCTTTTTACGGACAAGGTTACTTCCCGACAGCTGTGAATTAGCATCCGGGCCTGAGTCCAGTAAATCCGCGAGGTTGGTCAGAAAGCCAACCGTAACAATGGTAACGCTCTGGTCGGGTTGCTTGGCTAGTATTTTACGATAAGTTTCCACTGCATCCGGCGCATCCGACGTTTTCTCGATTTTATGCGGATATTTCTCTACCAGCATTTCCGGCCATTTTTGTGTGGCCCCGAAACTCGCCCCTTTTCCCTTAGGCGCACCGGTAGGTAATTCGGGACGACCGAAATAGGTATTCAGGATTTCGATAGTAGGTACTACCAATTCATTTTTATTGGAAGAAATCACTGCCAGCGGCTTCACCTCTCCCTTGTCGGCCAATGCATGCATGACGGCCATTGCGCCTACATCGTCGTAATCCGGGCCGATATCGGTGTCGAGGATCAGCGAATTGGCTGATCTTCCGGTTTGAGCATAAGAATTAGAGAGTGCGAAGAGGCAAAGGACCAGTAAAACTTTGTTCATGACATTCATAAAAATGCGGTCTGTTGTAAAGCTATTCGCTTTTACCTGCCGATATGCTGCATCAGGAGGATTTTTTCAACGATAGCAAAGGTTACATCAGTTTTTCAACACCTGGAATGCCTGTTTTGTTTCTCCATTCACCACCTCCAGTACATATATTCCCTCTACAAATTCACGGCCGGAGAGGTCGACCTTGCGTTTCTGCGCCCGCCCCAATGCTTCGCCGCCGAGTTGCTTCAAAATTCTCCCGTGCAGGTCATACACATTCACGGAAACCGAGCGGCTCTCAGGAACTTTGTCGCCAAGGTAGAAAACGCCTTTTGAAGGATTGGGATAAACCGACCATTCCGACCGGGCTTCGAAAGCGACCGGCCGCACGCGGGAATATTGATAAGTGCTGTCGATATCCACCATTTTGAGCCGGTAATACAAGTTCCCCCACTTGCCCGGCAGCTGATCGACATACTCGTATTTCCGGCCGCTTTTCAAATTACCTTCCCCCGAAACCTGCGCCAGCCGTACGAATTTCCCCTGTCGGTAAGCCTCGTCGCCGCTGGCCACCTCGATGTCGAAATGATCGAAATTCTCCTCGGAAGCGGTTTCCCATTCCAGGATCACGTCTTTCGATTGCAGGTCATCCTGTTTTTTCCGGGCATTGAAACTCACCAACTCGACAGGTAATGCGCCCGGATTTCCTACGAACGCTTTCGAAAGCCAGAATTCCGAAAAGGATTTCAATTTCATTTCAACATAATATCCTTTGTCATAAGGGACAATCGCCACTTCCCCTGCCGGATGAAACGACCAGCCGCCCTCGGTGCTGTTGGATAGCGAGCCATCCTCTTTCGCGGGGTTCGCCGTATTTCGATATTTGGAAATACCGAGCTCAAATGGATTCACGGGTTTACCGCAAGTACCGCAGCCCACTGCGTTGATCAACGCCTCACTCTCGGTTTCAAGGAAGTAGAACCGGACAGTTGCCAGGTTCGCGAGTTCGTTGTTGGCAGGTTTTACCGTAAAATTCCTGTCGAGATAATACTGGCCATTGCCATTTCTAACCCCTGCCGTATTCAAATACGACTGAACCTCGGTACTACCCATGTTCTGCCCGTTAGCGTTAATGGACGCTATCAATTTCCCGTTGCTTGTAAAATTCACCCAACCCGAACCGGATACCTGTTGCGTGGCCACACCACCGGTATTATCGAGTATCGGTGCAATTTTGTCAAATATGTGGATATCGTCCAGAGCTATTCCTTCGCGATGCGTGAAACCATCGGAGATCAGTACAAAACGTAATTTGAGGTTCGTAAACCCGGTGGGCAAAGCCATACTTGCCACGTGCCAGCGCAGATAATCCTGTAAAGCCCAGGCGCCGTTACCCGAGTAAGTTTTATTGTACCAGTTGGTACCCTGCCCCACTGCCCCCAGGCGCGTCCACGGACCGCCATTTCCGGAATATTCGATATACACATAATCGCAGGGGGTAGGTTCGCACACTTCCAGGTCGATTGCCGCGCTAAAACTCAGTGTAGGCGATGTCAGACTGCTTACATTAAAGCAAGGAGAGTACAAATAGGACTCTTCTTTGTCGTTATACCCCCCGGCAAGGTTGGTTTTCCACACCTTCGTCCCGCTAGCCGCTTTGTTCAGGGCGGACGAAGTAGGAGTCCCCCATTTCCAGGAGCTATTCGTTCCTTTGGCACTCCAGAAGCCGTCTCCGTTTTCAAAATTCTCCAGATAAGGAAATGAGCTCAGTACCGGAGCATTAAAAACTTTCACCGCAAGTGTGTCATTGTCCCGGAAGCTGTCGGTCGCCAATTCCGACCAGGCTTTGAGATTCAGTGCCCCAACCGCTGAAAGATCGGCCTTGGGACCGAAAGTGAAATCGATGGTCGTGCGCTTGGCAAGCATTGCGATTGTATCGCGGAGTATTGTTCCGTTCGGCAGCGATAAGGCAATAGGCAGGTTGGCGATGTCCCGCGCGGAGCTGTTCCGGATACGAATAGCGATTGTTTCCGCATTGCTCAGCCCGCAGCTTTCCGTAGGCGGTGCAAGTAATGCCAGCATTTGAATATCGTCGATCACCGAAACAATGCGGATATCGTCGAAAGAATAGCCCGCCCCGTTGCTATAATCGGAAGTAATCATTTTTCCCCATTGTCCCCAGCGGACCTGGAAACTCGACGAGAAATTTTCCGCGTTTGCAGAAAGCAATGCACTTATTTCAAGTGGAGCGGTTGTCTTATATCCCTGGGTTGTGAGGTTCTGATTTGCAAACAGGTCGTAGGCCTCGACCCAGGCATCGGTATCCTTACCCCTTATCCATACCTTATTGTTACTGTTTGTTTTCTGACCGTGATTTTTGTAAGAAAAGATCAGCCGTAAATCGTCGGTATTGATGTTGTATCCTGCCAGATTGAAAGTGCCCGTCAGGTAGCTCGTGTTACCCGCCGAATAGGCCCTGTTCGCATCGAGCGTCAGCGCTTTCTGACCGGATGCCGCAAAGCCTGTATTAACGAAAGTCCGGATCCTTCCGGCATCAGTGTCGGCACTGAAATCATACCGTCCGTCCCCCGTAAGCCCCATTTGTGCGACCGTCACATTTTGCGCAGGGAGGTTTTCGATGTCGTCGTGAAATGGCAATGCCAACTGGTCATTGGGCAGCTGTCTGAAAAGCTTCACCAGCGTGTCGTTCGCGGAAATCTTATCTGAATTGCTGTGGATAAATACCTTGAAATTGTAATCCCCGGAATTGGCTAAATTGGCGCCCACCGCGAAGGTGTGGTCGTAGGTCTTACCCTTTTCGATAAAAGGACTAATCGTTTCAATCGGTACCGCTACGCCGTTAAGCTCATATCCAACATCCAACGAACCGTTGAAATCCACATCATCGAGATTTTTGATCCTCATTTTGACAAAAACGGCCCCACTTAATTCCGTCGAAGTATTTTTCCTTCCCGATGACGCCGGCGTAACTATTGATTCGATTTTAAGGTCGTTGTCCGAAATGCTGCCCGCACAGGTTCCGGTATCCGGTTTACGGGAAATCGCCAGCGCCCTGCGTCCGGGCTGCCCGTTCAGGCGTGCCCGTACAGAGACGTAGTAGGTTGAATCTTTCACCAGTCCGCCCAAAGCGTAGCTAGTGCCGGAAGTTACGGCCACCGGAACCATCTCTTTCCCTTTCAGCATCATGACTTCATAGTCACTCGCGCCTGTTACCGCTGTCCAGTCCAGCGAAATGTACCCTTCGCATTGCAAGGCCGACAATGTTACACCCGGTACTCCGATCACCGTAAAAGGCTCTGAAATGCTCTGTGTCCCGGTGCTGTTCTGGATCACCCGCACACGCACCTTGTCCGAACGCATTCCCACAGGCACTGACCATGCAATCTGGCTGGTACCCGCTGCCACGGTAGAAATATTGGTCCATACACCACCATTATTACCGCTGTACTGTACCGTAAAACTGCTGGCGCTATTCCCAAAGGCATCCCACGAAATGTACATCGGGTCGCCGTCTTTCAGGCGCTCCCCGCCGATCGGGTTGGTAATGGTGAGTGAATTGGGAATGATATCGTAAACCACAAAATACTCCTGCGACGGCGACTGGCCTACCGTAGTCCCTTTGACCGAAATGGTGTAGGTCCCCGCCATTGGGTTGTTGATCACCACCTGCTCCATATTGTTGCGGTTATCTACGCCCGTGGTAGCCACATTATTGACATTGGCCGCGGTCGGATCCAGTATTCGCGGCAAGACGATGTTCGAGGCGGGGTTGGTTACCTGAAGATCGAGATTATGAACCAGGCTCTGCGACGCGAGTGTATTGCCTGCGGGGTCATTCCAATAAAGCATTACCTTAACCTGCGCCGTATTGTCCGGGACGTTGATAGAAAAATTGTTGGTTCCCTGATGCGCAACCTGGCCCGTGGTATAGCTTTGCGATTCGAGCATTTTGACTGAGCGAAGCAGGTTCAGCCATCCATAGCCAAATCCATAATCGGGGCCTTCGTTACCTTTATCGACGGCACCATTCACCAATAATGCTTTCATCAAGCCGTTCTTGGGATTCTGGTTCCCGTTCAGCTGCCGGTATCTTTCGTAGAGCATCGCAAGCCCTCCCGACACAGCCGGTGTGGCCATACTCGTGCCGCTGCCGCTGCCATACAAGTTGACCGGAATAGTAGATACAATGCCGCTGCCCTGCGCCGTAATCTCCGGTTTTAATCTGCCATCCTTAACGGGGCCCCGGCTTGAATTCGACATCAGCCCGCCGACCTCGCCGGTGGCGCCGACGGTGATGACGTTTTTGGCCGTCTGATATCCTCCCAGGACTGTTCCAAAGCCCAACGCAAACGGTGCACAAGTAGTGTTACCGCTGTTTCCGGCAGCAAAAACATGTTGCAGATAGGGCATTTCGAAAGCCTGTTGATCCAAAATGTATGAATGGAGGTCATATGTTCCGTTCGTTTCGCAGGTAATCACATCCGATCCATACGAGTTATTGGTGATCACCATACCAAAATCCTGCACATATTGGGGCGAATAGGCCAGGATCGATGAATAACTTTGCGCTACGACGGTCGCCTTAGGCGCGTAACCTGTGTAGCGTTCGTCCATAATACCCGCACCTGCCATCGTCCCCATCACGTGAAGTCCGTGCGAACCGGCTTCGATAGGCGCCCTGTTGATGATACGGGAATTGAAGTCGATATGCCGCAGGGGATTAGACTCGTCCCCTATGCCAACGACCACCCCCGCTCCCGACAAGTTCCTGTTTCCGGGCAGAGCTGATTTCAGGACATTCGCCCGGCTGTTCGTGGTACTTTTATTGTTCAGTTGTCGATCCGTCTGCGGTATCGCCTGCACATATTGCACAAATGGCTGCCCGGCAAGCGTTTTTAACTCCTTCACCGGCACCCTGACGGTCAGTATCCGGTAGTTTTTATATTGATCCGAAATCACTTCGTATTGCCTGCTTTGCAATGCGGCTTGTACCTCTTCATAACTGAAAGATTTAGGATAGCTGATCCAAAGGTCGATTGTAGAGGGGCCGGCAAATGCATGCGATGGAATGTTCCCGTTGGCAAGTCCTGGCTGCATTTTTTGCTCCGCGCTAAGTTCCATGATGGCCCTTCCCCTGGTTCTTGCCAATGCCCCCGGGTTACTACCCGGCGCTATCGTTGCCGTGTAGGCGTAATTGGGTATATATTCAAGAAGTTCGATGCCCTCGCGCTTCAATTCCTGTCGCTCTTGTTCGGTAGGAATGTCGTCGAACTGTATTAATACCAGAGACTTCTGCCCGGTATTCGAAAGCCGGAATGCCGCATTGGAGCGACCGGATACGGATGAAATATTCCGCTCGGGTAGAATTGAACCGCTTTTGAGAAGGATTTGATAATCCTGGCGCTTCTGGCCTCTGACATGCCCTGTGAACAGGCTAGCTAATAATAGTGTGTAGTAAAGATTTTTCCACTTCATAATTTTTGGTACAGATAAAGGATAGGTAATTCTACCTCATTTAGCCTAATAATGCAAATTAATTCGGCCATTGTTTAATATAAATTAACCTGTGCAGGAAACCGGTTGAGACACAGCGTGATGAGCCATGCCAGCGCGCGAACCATGAATCGTATACGTGAATTTAACATGCCCTAATTCTGCACGCATTTGTAATTAGCTGATGGCTGGTATAACTTAGCAGGCCAAATTTTTGTCGTTCGTTGCACGCATTCTTATGAACTTATACGGCCTGATCGGATACCCGCTTACACACTCTTTCTCAAAGCGATATTTCACGGACAAATTCCTCAGGGAGAAAATCAAAGAGAGCAGTTACGAGCTTTTTGAGATGAAATCCCTCGAAGAATTGCCCGAACTGCTGAAAAAGAAGCACGACTTGCGCGGATTGAATGTTACGATCCCCTATAAGAAGGATGTGATTGCCTACCTCGACGACCTCGACGATGCCTCGGCTGAACGCATCGGTGCGGTGAACACGATCAAAATCTACGCCGACGGCAGCACGAAAGGTTTCAATACGGATTACTACGGTTTCCAGCAATCGCTCGTGGAATGGTTTGATAAACGGGGAGAATCATGCAAGTATATGAAGGCGCTGGTACTCGGTAACGGCGGTGCCGCCAAGGCGGTGCAGGTGGCATTGAAAGACCTTGAGATGGAGTATAAGCTCGTTTCCCGCCAAAAAAGCGACGATTGCATTTCGTACGAAGGGCTTACCCAGGAAGTAATCGAAAACCATCGGCTGATCATCAATACGACCCCGCTGGGAACTTTCCCCAACACTGAAGAATGCCCCATGATCCCTTATCAGTGGATTACGAGAAGCCATTACCTGTACGACCTCGTCTACAACCCGGCCGAAACTCTGTTTTTGAAAAAAGGCAGCGAGCAGGGCGCCGCTACGATGAACGGACTAAAAATGCTTGAATTGCAAGCAGAAAAAGCCTGGGAAATCTGGACGACCGAAGAAAATCTCTGGAGCGTTTAAACACGATTGTAATAGGTCCACAAATCATCGCCGATTTGCTCCGAACCTTTGAACAAGCCCCTGGGAACCGGGGCCGCCACACCTTGGCCGATGGCGAGTGTCCCCTGGCAGCGCCGGATCTCGTCCCATAAGCCGCTTTCCAGGAATGCGCTGATCACCGCTGCGCCACCTTCCACAAGAACGGATTGTATCTTACGCCGTTGCAGGCCTTCCAGCAACTGCGCGATTTCATCGCATTCCTTGTCTATTTTCAAATAGGCTGTCGAGGGTAGTGCGTAGCGTTCCGGATCGGCGGGAATTTCTGTCTCACGGTGATAATTGACCACGATTGTGCTTTGCGAATTGTCGAGCAGGTGCAGCTGCGGTGGCAATTGCAAACGCCTGTCGGTAACGATCCTGACCGGGTTTGTTCCGACCCAATGCCGCACATTCAGCCGCGGATTGTCCATCAAAGCGGTTTTGTAACCCACCATAATGGCATCTTCCTCGGTACGCCACTGGTGTACGCGCATATTCGATAATGTTCCGCTGATCTGCACGGGACTACCGGCTTCATAACCCAGAAATCCATCGGCCGTTTCGGCCCATTTGAGGATCACGTAGGGCCTTTTGAGCATCATAGCCGAAAAAAAACGCTTGTTCAGCTCTAATCCGCGTGCTTCCAGCGCATGGCATTCCACTTCAATCCCGGCCTCGCGCATTCTGCGAATGCCTCTGCCGGAAACCAGCGGATTGGGATCATCATTACAGATGACCACTTTTTTCAATTGGCGGCTCACCAAGAGGTCTGCGCACGGGGGCGTCTTACCGGTATGCGAGCAAGGTTCAAGCGTAACATAGGCCGTGGCTTGTGGCAGCAAATGCGAATTACCTTTCGCATCCACATCTTCAATTGCCCGTACTTCCGCGTGCGGCTCACCGTAGGCGCGGTGCCAGCCTTCGCCGATAATCCGGCCCTCATGGACGATCACACAGCCTACCATCGGGTTCGGGCTCACTGCGCCGCGCCCGTATTCAGCGAGCTGCAAGGCCCGTTCCATCCATTGATTATGCGTCTCCATGTGGCAAAAATACAAATGCCCTTTTAAACTCAACTTTCGGGAGTTCCCATAATTTGCTAACTTTCCGACATTGGATCAAAATCAGTGAAAATGACTTCCGCACGCCAGCTTTATTTATATATAGTAAAAAACATCACAGTTTATCCGGAAAAAGAGGCCCAGGCAATCTCGTTCATGCTGTTGGAGCATTATATGCGCCTCCGTAATATCGACGTGCTGGTGGATCGTCCGATACCCGAAAATACGGCGCAGCCCGACTGGGATAACATCATCAAACGCCTGAATAACAACGAACCGGTGCAGCATATCATCGGCTCTACTGAGTTTTGCGGCCTCGAATTCCGCGTTTCTTCGGCGGTACTCATTCCGCGTCCCGAAACCGAAGAGCTGGTGCAAATGGTAACACGCGACTATGCGGAGCCCGATAAAAACATTTCCATCCTCGATATCGGGACCGGTAGCGGCTGTATCGCCATCGTGCTCGCACGCTTCCTCCCGCATGTAAGCGTGCATGCGTGGGATGTCTCCGACGAAGCATTGGAAGTGGCCAGAGAGAATGCCCGCCAGCTCATTGCCGATGTGACGTTCGCAAAACAGGATATGCTCAATGTGACCTTCCCCCTCCCCGGCAATATCGTCCAGTTCGACTGCCTGGTGAGCAACCCGCCGTACGTAACCTATTCCGAGGCAGAAAGTATGCGCCCGAATGTGCTCCGTTTCGAGCCGCACGAGGCATTGTTTGTGGAAGACAACGATCCGCTGCTGTTCTACAAAGCCATCGCGGATTTTGGGGTGCACCATTTGAAACAGCATGGCAAATGCTATGTCGAGATCAACGAGCATTTCGGCGCCGAAACCAGGAAGGTTTTTGAAGAAAGGAATTATAAAAACGTGGAAATCCTTCGTGATATCAATGGTAAGGACCGCTTCGTAAGAGCTATATGGGCCTGATCCATTTAAAATTTTGACCTCATTTTCATGTACGTACAAAAAATCAGGGAGGTTCTGGACGAAATGGGCAAGGTGGTAGTGGGGCAGGACAAACTGCTGAACCGACTGCTGATAGGCCTTTTTACCGGGGGCCATATCCTCCTCGAAGGTGTTCCGGGACTTGCCAAAACTTTGACCATCAATGTCATGGCCAAAGTACTCCACCTGGAATTCAAGCGCATTCAGTTCACACCCGATCTGCTCCCGGCGGATTTGATCGGGACGATGATCTATAAACCCAAAATAGGCGATTACGAAGTCAAAAAAGGACCTATTTTCTCCAACCTCATCCTGGCCGACGAGGTGAACCGCTCCCCTGCGAAGGTGCAGTCCGCATTGCTCGAAGCGATGCAGGAAAAGCAGGTGACGATCGGCGATGAAACCTTCCTCCTCGACCGCCCCTTTGTAGTACTCGCCACCCAAAACCCGGTGGAACAAGAGGGCACCTATCCGCTGCCTGAGGCTCAGATCGACCGGTTTATGATGAAAGTCTACGTCGATTACCTCGACAAGATGAAGGAACTGGAAGTAATGCGTCGGATGTCAGATATCAATTATGAATATAAAATCCGGCCTATTCTAAACAAGGAAGAGATTTTCGCAATTCGCGACGAAGTCAACAAGGTCAATATCTCCGATACGCTCGAACGCTACATTATCGAACTGGTATTCGCCACCCGCCGGCCGCTCGATTACGGGCTTCGCGACGAGGCACGTTACATCCAGTTCGGCGCGTCGCCGCGGGCTACGATTTACCTCAATCGCGCGGCAAAAGCGCTGGCCTACCTCGAAGGGCGGGATTATGTTTTGCCCGAGGACATCAAGGAACTCGCGCCCGACATTATGAACCACCGCATTCTGCTGAACTACGAAGCCGAAGCCGACGGCGTGCGCACGACGACCATCATCGATTCCATTCTCCGGAAGGTTGCCATTGGATAATTCAGGGTACCGGGTCATGACCGTGACCACTCCAGGGATGGCACCGTGCAATGCGTTTCAATCCCATCCAACCGCCTTTGAACGGGCCATGTTTCTGCACGGCCTCGATCATATATTGCGAGCAGGTAGGCGTATAGCGGCACGAATTAGGAAAATAAGGGGAAAGTGCCGCCTGATAAAACCGCACGAGGGCTATGAGTAAAAATTTCATTTCGCGTCTTGTCTCATATTAGTATATTTGATCATTAACATCACAAACGCATGCTTTCATATATCATGTGGGACGTCAGTCCCGAAATTTTTACCATTCCGGAAATCGCCGGTTTTGGTCCCTTCCCTGTCCGTTGGTATGGTCTTCTCTTCGCAGCCGGCTTTCTGATCGGCCAGCAAATTATGATCTATATTTTCAAGAAAGAAGGAAAGACGCTGGAAGATATCGATTCGCTGACACTATATATGGTGCTCTCCATCGTCATCGGCGCCCGCGTAGGCCATTTCCTTTTCTATGAACCAGAAGTGCTGTTTAAAAATCCCCTGGAAGTAATATTACCTCCATATGCCGGGCTTGCGAGCCATGGTGCAGTGATCGGCACCGTGACCGGGCTCTGGCTGTATGCCCGTTCCCGCCGGGGCACGGGCCAGACGTTCTTCTGGGTCACCGACCGCCTTACCATCACCTTTGCATTGGGAGGCTCATTTATCCGTTTTGGTAACCTGATGAACTCCGAGATCGTCGGAAAGCCGTCCGATCTGCCCTGGGCATTCATTTTCCGGCAAAACACCGAGTTTCTGCAAATCCCGCGCCATCCGGCACAGCTTTACGAGTCCATTTCCTGCTTCATCCTCACGTTCGTCCTGTTCGGAATCTGGAACAAATACAAGGCCGCCACACCACGCGGGCTGATGGTCGGTGTGTTCCTCGTATGGGTGTTTACGTTGCGATTCCTGTATGAATTCCTGAAAGAAAACCAGGAAGCGTTCGAAGCCAATTATGCGCTGAATATGGGACAAATACTGAGTATCCCCGCTGTACTGCTCGGGTTGTACTTCATTATCCGCTCACGGCAAAATCCCATGGAGGTAGCCAGCTGAATCTCCTGACACGAGTAGGCGTGCATCAGTGCGGCGTTTTCATTACATTGTAATTAGTTTGAAACAACTCTAACAACTGTCAGATGAAAACATCCTTTATTGCCGCATTTCTTTCATGCGCCCTGCTCTTGACCGGTTGCGGAAGCAAACAGGAAGAAAAAGAAGCCGAGGAAAAAGCCGCTGCCGACAGTCCGGCCGACGCTCTTCAGGCTATTGCCGATAAAGCCAAGGAAATGGGCGATCGCAAGGCCGTCGACCCGGTGGATTTCCGTAAGCTGAAAGACCTTTTACCCGAAACCCTGGCCGGTATGAGCCGCACGGAAGCTACCGGCGAAAAAACCGGCGCCATGGGCTTTACGGTTTCGACCGCCGAGGCCAAATATAAAGGAAGCTCGGATGAAACGCTCGACGTCGAAATCGTGGATACCGGAGGCATTGCCGGCGTTTCGACCATGGCGCTCGCGGCTTGGTCAATTGCCGAAATAGATAAGGAAACGACCACCGGCTACGAAAAGACGACGACGATCGAAGGTTACAAGGCTTTTGAGAAATATAACAACGAAAGCAAATCCGGTGAAATCAACGTGCTGGTCGCGGACCGTTACGTCGTGAATGTGGAAGGGAATAACCTCAGCGTAGACCAGCTGAAAGATGCCCTGAAAGCCATCGACCTCGGCAAGCTGAACGATATGAAATAAACCAAAAAGGAAAGCAGAAGCGTAGGTGCTTCTGCTTTTCAAGGTTTTAGGAATATATAATATTGGACTAACCCGGGTGCTATATCGTTGCCAGATCCACTTTTTCGCGCAGGATCTGTTTTGCTTTCACCAATTGGTTCTTCACTGTATTTTTGGATATTCTCAAAAACTCTGCAATTTCCTGATAGGATTTCCCTTCTTCAATATTCAGCTTCAAAATCTGCCGGCGTTTGATCGACAACGATTCCACAGCTGCCTGCACGACGGTCAGCCTTCTCTCGGCCTCTTCCCGTTCTTCCTCACCCGCAGCGCGGATTGCCTCCATATAATGCTTACGCAGCTGCTCGCTCTTTTCCAGCTTTTTGAAATGGTCGAATGCCATATTCCGCAGACAAGTGAACAGATAGGAATTGAAATTATAGTCCGGCTTGATCTGGGTACGTCTTACCCAAATCTTGATAAACACGTCCTGAACCATGTTTTCAGCTTCTTCCTCATCTTTGAGCAGTGAAACCGTAAACCGCAGTGCAGGTGTTTTGTAGTGGTTATACAATTCTGCAAAGGCCGCTTCGTCGCCTTGCGTCACTCTGATCAGGGTATTTTCGTCGGGATAGGCCACAGTCGTACAGTTTTAGCTTATAGAAAAGGGAACTAGGTAAAGAGATTCCTGTATTAATTAAAAAACTTTTATTCTTAGTTTGATCCTATTTATCAGCCGGCATCAATTTTGCTTTATTAATAATAGGTAATCAGTCAGGTATTAAAATAAAGTTGTTTCAAACATCACCCTGGCAGCGGAAAATTCTGCTTTCGAAACAATCGGCGATGCTTTGTATTGAGCGGCGTATTTGCAATTGTTTGATAAATCTACACCTCCGGATTTAAAATTCAAATCGCAAACTGCGTAAAAATATCTTCATTTTGCGCATCATTGTACGATTTAATCATAACATAATAGTAACTTATCATTTATCACATATTTCCTCATTTCCAGATAGTTCTTAGCGAAAAATACTTGGGAACAACCGACAGTTTCGCTTCCGTTTTACGACTGCAGCTTTTAACAATTTTATAACATTTGCTGCAAATCGCCGGTGTTACGATAGCCCTCCTTCCGGCATCGGTCGTATTACCCAAAAACACCTCAACATCCATATCCATTTTATCCTAAATCCAGACTAACCTTTGCTCATGGATCAAAGCCGCATCAATCAGATACTGGAGAAAATCTCCGCCGTTCAGATCGCCGTGTATGGCGACTTCTGTCTCGACTCGTACTGGGTCATGGACGACCGCACTTCCGAAGTTTCCATTGAAACCGGTTTGCAGGCCCAGGCCGTTGCCCGGCATTACTATACGCCGGGAGGGGCAGGGAATGTCGTGGCCAACCTTGCCGCGCTCAAACCGGCGGGGATCAGGGTGATCGGTGTAGTAGGCGACGACATGCAGGGACGGGAACTCACAGCACAGCTCCAACAGCTCGGTGCGGACACGAGCGCATTCATTATCCAGAAAGACAATTTCAATACATATAGTTATCTCAAACGGCTCGTCGACGGCCAGGAAGAGCCACGCATTGATTTTGGTGTATATAATGAAAGGAGCGTCGATACGGACAAGCAACTTGTAGCCGCGCTTGAAAAAGCATTACAGGAATGCGACGCATTGATTTTTAACCAGCAGGTGACCGGGAGCATTACCAACGTTTCGTTTATCGACGATGTGAACACGCTTTTCACTAAATATCCCGACAAAATCGTGATGCTGGATTCGCGGCATTTCAACGACAGCTTCCGGAATACCTATCTTAAATGCAACGACCGCGAGATCGCTTCTTTGAATGGCCTGAATGTTGCACCGGATGAAACCGTGCCTGTAAGCGATCTGAAAGGTTATGGCACCGAAGTGTTCAGCCGGTACCACAAGCCCGTGTTTGTGACCTGCGGCGAGCGCGGCATTATCGCATTCGACGAAGCCGGCTACCATGAAGTACCCGGCATTCAGTTGAAAGGTAAGCTCGACACCGTCGGTGCGGGCGATACGGCGATCAGCGCCATTACGCTTTGCCTTGCTGCCGGGCTATCGCCTGCCGAGGCCGCATTGTTCGGCAATTTTGCAGCGGCGGTGACCGTGCAGAAGCTATTTACAACCGGAACCGCAACCGGCGAAGAAATTGCCGTGGTGGCTAAAGACCCGGATTACATTTACAATGCCGACCTTGCCGAAAACGAGCGCGCAGCGGTTTACTATCCTGAAACGGAATTCGAAATCTGCGTGCCGGAGATCCTTGACAAACTGGGACATATACGCTATGCCGTTTTCGATCACGATGGTACCATCAGCTCGCTTCGGCAGGGTTGGGAAGAGATTATGGAGCCTGTGATGATGAAATCCATTCTCGGGCAACAGTACGACACGATCGATGCCGGCACATTCCATAAAGTACAGGCCGAATGCAAGGCATTCATTCACAAAACCACGGGCATTCAGACCATTTACCAGATGGAAGGGCTGGTAAACCTGGTGCGTGAATTCGGATTTGTGCCCGAAGACCAGATCCTTGATAAATTCCAGTACAAGGAAATTTACAACGACGGCCTGATGGAGATGGTGAACAAGCGCATGGAAAAGCTCACCAACGGAGAACTAGGCCAGGAAGACTATACCCTGAAAGGTGCAGTTGCATTTCTGCGGGAACTTAAACAACGCGGCGTGACCATGTACCTTGCAAGCGGTACCGATGCCGAAGATGTGAAAAACGAAGCCCGGATGCTTGGCTACGCCGATTTGTTCGACGGTGGAATTTACGGTGCATTGCGCGATTACACCAAGTTTTCAAAGAAAATGGTGATCGAGAAGATCATCCGAGATAATAACCTGCAAGGCAAAGAACTGGCGGTATTCGGCGATGGCCCCGACGAAATACGCGAAGGCCGCCGCGCGGGAGGCATTTCGGTGGGCATTACGAGCAACGAAGTACAGCGCTTCGGGCACAATCCAGCCAAGCGCCCACGGCTCGTACGCGCAGGCGCGCAACTGCTCATCCCCGATTTCTCGCAACATAAAAAACTGATCAGCCTGCTGTTTCAGGAGAGCGAAAACTACGCGGAAGCCTGATGCGACGTTTTGAAAAACAGCTGATTGCCTGGCTGACCTGCGGATGCCTGTCGCTGCTCATCGCGTGCAAGAATGATAAAACTGTCGGAAATGAACCCTCCTTTTACCAGGATGAGGCTTTCATTCAGGAATATCACGAAGCCTATCCGATGGAGGGCAACGACGTGCGGGCAGTCCTGGCCGATCGCAACGGTAATGTATGGTCAGCTACGGCGAAAGGTGTTTTTCGTAAAATGAAGCATTACAGTAACTGGGTACCCGTGCTAGATGGCTACTCGAACGGGCCTTCGTTTGCTTTGGCGCAGGATTCAACAGGTACAATCTGGCTGGGAACGTGGAATGGGTTATACCAACATCAAAATGGAATAGTCAGCAAGGTGAATGGACCTATTGGGCCAATCTCCACGATTTGCACCAATGCAGGCACCGTTTACGCGATCGGCCCGAACGGCTTTTGGGCGGGTAATGAGACCGCTTTTACGTTACAAAAAGCAGCCGTAGCAAAGTCAGTGCGCGATGTGATCAGCGACGGGAAAGACGGCCTTTGGATAGCCTCCGATGTGGGACTTTACCATTGGACTCCCTCGCATCTGGAACACACCTATAAAACAGACGCTTTGATTGCCGCTTACACCAAAGGTTTAGCATTCAACCATGACGGAAGGCTCTGGATTGGCGGCCTGGGCGGAGTTACCATTCAGAATAACGGAAAAAAGGAGTCGGAACTGAGAACAGCCGACGGCGTTCCTTCTACCTATGTCACGGCCGTCCGTCTCGCTCCCGACAGCTCGATGTGGGTCGGCACGCAGACCGGCGTAATACGTTTCCGGAAAGACGGCAGCCGTTCGTTGCTGTTTTCAAGAAGGTGGCTGCTGGACGATCGGGTCAATGATATTGCATTTGACCATGATGGCAATGCGTGGATAGCGACGCCGCAGGGTGTAAGCGCCATTAAAAAGCGGGATATGACGCTAGCGTCCAAAGGCGCATTCTTTTATAATGTTTTGATGAAAAGGCATATCCGCGCTCCGTGGATCGCCGGGCAGGCGCATTTGCGCATTCCGGGTGATACAACGAGTTGGGAACCTGAGGACGATGACAACGATGGTGAGTACACCGGCAACTATCTCGCGATGGAAAGCTTTAGGTACGCTGCTACGAAAGATCCCATTGCCAAGGAGAATGCGAAAAAGGCATTCGGTTTCCTGAAAATGTTGCAGGAGATAACCGGTACCGACGGCTTCTTTGCGCGCACGATCATACCCGCTACGTGGACCCACATGCACGATGGCAACCGCGCGTATACGGAACGCGAGCGCGCGGACGAGCTCGTGAAGGAGCCGCGGTTCAAACCCGTGGAAACACGCTGGCATTTGTCGGGCGATAAAAAGTGGCTTTGGAAAGGTGATACGAGCAGCGATGAAATGTGCGGGCATATGTTTGGCTACTACCACTACTATACACTCGTAGCGGACGCCGCAGAAAAGAAAATCATCGCCGCACACGTAAGCAGGATCGTCGACTATCTCATGCAGCATAAGCTGAATTTCGCAGATGTGGACGGTAAGGCTACCCGCTGGTCAGTATGGTCGCCAGACCAGCTGAACCGCGATCCGGAATGGCTGCCCGACCGGAACCAGAACTCGATGGAAATGCTCGCATTCCTGAAACTGGCGCATTTCATGACCGGCAATGCCAAATACCAGAATGAGTATATCAGACTGATCGAAAAAGAGCATTACCTCGACAATATGAAGGAGGTAACGAAACAGAACCCAGCCTGGTTCATCTATTTTGACGTGGTGTTACAAGCATACCTCTACCCGATCCTGATCCATTGCGAACAAGATCCCGAGCGGTTGAAATTTTATAAAAATCACCTGGAAGAGTGGTTCTCGAAGCGCAAAGGCGACCATAACCCGCTGATTAACTTTATATACAACGAATGTCTCGACAAAAGGGCGGAGCTGAAAAATTCCGTGGATTTCCTGATCGACACGCCGCTGGATTTGGTAGACTGGCCGATCGATCACCGGAAAAGGGAGGATATCAAAGTGGTGCGCACGCCGGTTCTGGAAGACGAACAAGTAAGCGAATTACAGCCCGCCAGCATACGGCTCACCGTCCGATGGGACAAAAATCCATGGACATTAGCCGGCGGTGCCCCGCAAGTGGAACGTGAGCCGGTTTTCTGGCTCCTACCCTATTGGATGGGCCGATATTTGGGAATGATTTCAAAATAGAAACAACATTCGATATGAAGACCTATCTTTTGCTCATAAACCTGCTATTACTGGTCATGCAAGAAACATCAGCACAACAGACCTATGCCGAAAAACTCGGCTGGCCCAAAGGCGCGAAGGTCATTATTTTCCATGTCGACGACGCGGGAATGTCGCATTACTCGAACGAGGGCGCAAAGAAATCGATACAGAATGGCATTGCCACCTCGTGCAGCATTATGATGCCGTGCCCGTGGGCAGCGAGTTTTGCCAAATTCGCCGTCGCTAACCCAGGTATGGATGCCGGTCTGCATTTAACACTCACCTCGGAATGGAAAGATTACCGTTGGCCACCGCTGAACGGCATTGCACATTCGGAAGGGCTCGTGGACGATGAGGGATGTATGTGGCATGAAGTGGAAGACGTGATCAAACACGCCAGCCCGGATGTGGTGGAGCAGGAAATACGCGCGCAACTGAGCCGTGCATTGAAACTCGGCTTGAAACCCACCCATATGGATTCGCATATGGGAACGCTGTTCGCGCATATCCCCTATCTGGAAAGGTATATCAAAGTCGGAGCAGAATTCGGCATTCCGGTCATGTTCCCCGGCGGAAACAACCAGCTTTTGAAAGAATGCCTGAACAATCCATTGGTCAAAAAGCTGAAAGCGGAGGGCAAATGGAAAGAAGGTATAGAACTTCCCGAACCTGAAATCACCAAGCGCTCGGCCGAATTCGGACAAAAAATATGGGCGGCCGGCTTGCCGGTACTCGACGACCTGCACACGATCAGCGGCGACTGGAAGCCCGAAGGCAGCGACGTCACACCCGAACAATGGGGTAAGTACAAGGCTCAAAAGTTCATCGAAACGATCCGCAAAATGCAACCCGGCGTGGCGATGATGATCGTCCACAGCAGCGACGTCACCGACGATTTCAAATACATCAGTGCATCGGGCGGCTCGCGATATGCCGACATGCGCTCGATGCTCGATCCCGACCTGAAAAATTTTATCCAGTCGGAAGGCATTATCCTCACCACCTGGAAAGAGATGATGGAAAGAAGGAAAAAAGTTAAATAACCAACTCAATACAATGCAAAAGCACTTTTTATTATCCCTCCTATTACTGACGGGCGCGGCTTCCGCACGTGCGCAGGTACAACCTGTGCATAAGGACAAGCCCTATTTGCAGGATTTAAGTATCAAATATTATGCTGATACCACTCAGAGTTCACTCCAACAGGTTGCCGCCGACCGCAACGGCATTATCCAGATGTTGGCCAAAGAGGGACTTCGGCACATTTCTGCGGGGCAATTCCTCTACCCCGGCAAAGTCGTTCCCGACCGGAATTACCGCTACATGAAGGATAAGAACATCAGCAACCTCATTTCCTACGAAAATCAACTCGTTTACCTCACCGACCAGGTGGTGTTCAGCAATGCTTGGGCTGGAACGCTGTTTTCAAGACACAGTCTTCCAAAGGCCAGCTTGCTCGCGGGCGGCAAGGATTTTACCTTCCTCGTTTCCGATGGTGCTTCGCTCGAATTGATCAAAGACTCGAAGAACCTCTGGAACGGCAAGCTGCCCGACGATGCTGTGATAGGACTAGCATTTCAGGATAATGCAAACCAGTTCTGGATTTTGGGGAACAAATCGCTTTACAAACTGGGTGTTCAGGACAAAAAGCTGACGAAAGTGCTCGCAGGCACCGATTTCACCGCATTTGATATTACTTCCAAAGAAACGAAGATCATCATTGGTACCAGCGACGGCTACCTTACTTTGGATATTCCAACCGGAAAGCAGACCGGCAGCATTAACCGCAAACTGCCCGTTACCAGGATTACCGCCGTGAAAGAAGTGAACGGCAAAGTATGGTTCGGCTCCGATATGGGCGCATTTGCATTGCGCGGCGATGGCAAGTTTGACTATTATTTTGGAGAGCGCTGGCTCCCAGGTAATACTGTTTTGGATATTGAAAAGGGGCCTAAGAACTCGGTACTGGTTTTAACGACCAAAGGTTTGGGACAAATCCAGTTCAAATCGATGACTTTGGAAGAGAAAGCTAAACTGTTTGACCAACAGGTACGCCTGCGGCACATCCGCAACGGCTTCAACTCGCAACTTACCGGGCTGAATCACGGCGATTTGTCGACCGGCTACACCGAAGATTCGGATAATGACGGCCTTTGGACATCCATGTACCTTGGCGGCCAGATTTTCCGGTATGCAGTCACTAAAGATTCCGAGGCATTGCAAAACTGCCGGGAGTCGATGGACGCCATGGAACGACTTTACACCGTGAATCCCGTGGCCGGATTTCCGGCGCGTTCCTTTGAGCGTTCGGGGCATATCAATGAGCTGCACGATGTTGAACGGTGGCAGCATTCTCCTGAGAAGGAATGGGATTGGAAATCGACCACCAGCAGCGATGAAGTGATCGGGCATATTTTCGCCTTCGGTGCGGCCGCAGAACTGGTTGACGACCCGAAAATCAAGAAACAGGCCATTATGCTCATTGATACGGTCATGTCGCACATTGTAAAAAACAATATGTATCTGATAGACTACGACGGCAAACCTACTATGTGGGGCAAATGGCATCCCGACTATGTGAATGCATTTCCTACTAATGTAGGCGACCGCAAGCTGAACTCGTCCAACATCGTCGCTATGCTGCAAACAGCCTACCATTTTACCAAAAAGGAGAAATACAAGACAAAAGCATTCGAGTTGATGAACAAGCACGGCTATTTCGAGAATATGATGCGGCCCATGAGCGTAATCGGCCGGGCACCGGAGGATGCCGACGAGCATGCGAAACACATGTCCGACGGCTGGAACCACTCCGACGACGAAATGTATTTCCTCGGGTACTGGGGGCTTTACCGCTACGCTTTCAACGATACACTCAAAGCCAGTTACAAGAAGCAGATTATCGACCACTGGCAGGCGGAACGCCCCGAGAAAGAAGGAGCCTGGAACATTTTCACTGCATTAACAGGCACCAAAGATTTTGACCTGAACGAATCTGTATGGTATTTGCAAGAGCATCCGATGGACCTGATCGACTGGGTGATCAGGAACAGCCACCGCAAGGACATCGAAAAGCTCGAACCCAACTTCCGTAAACAGACCACGAAAGAAGTCTTACCTCCGGATGAACGCCCTATTCAACGGCATAATGGTAATATGTTCAGCCTCGACCGGAACGGCGGCAACGGTTCCGGTGAGCATAGCGCCGGTGATATCTGGCTCCTCCCCTATTGGATGGGCCGTTACCTCGGCATCATTACCGGCCCCCAAAAGTAGATTTACCCATGAGACTTGTTTCTATTCCGCTTTTAACGTTCCTAACATTTTTGAGCATGCAATCCTGCCAGACCGACATCGCAGAAAAACAGATCACGCACGACCTGACCTACCACCACGACCTGGACAATAATGACAACTTTTCGCCCGATGGCGAATGGCTCGTGTATGACACCAGAACCGACGAGGGGGGAATCGCGGAATCGGCGCGGATCGAGCGTGTGAATATTGAAACGGGAGAGAAACAAGTCCTTTTTGATATTAAAGGCAATGCAGTTTGGGGCCCGGGTGCCGGGGCTGTGAGTTATAGCCCCAAAGAAAACGCCGTTGTATTTATTCACGGCCTTTCCACCAGCACCAAAGAGAATCCCTACCAGCAATGGCGCCGTACCGGCGTGATCATCTACGACGATCGCCCGAACGTGCCCGTATACATGGATGCGCGTGACGTGACGCCCCCATTCACACCCGGCGCGCTACGCGGAGGCACGCACCGGCACGAGTGGAGCGGCGACGGCCAATGGATCGGGTTCACCTACAACGACGCTATCCTGAAAGCGCTGGAAGACTCGAACGGGCAGAAGCGTAACCTGCGGACAATTGGTGTTTCCAAAAAAGTGAGGGCCGTTAAAGTGGATGAAAATGCGGAAAATGTATCCGGCGAATGGTTCAGCGCGTTGGCAGTTCGAGTTGTTCCAAATCCTGCTCCTGGAAGCGATGAAATTAGCCACGCGGCAAGTGACAGCTGGGTTGGAACAAATGGTTATACCGACACAAATGGCACCCGCCAGATCGCACGGGCATTTCTTGGCACTGTGAAGGATCAAAACGGCCGCGACGTACCCGAAGTTTTCATCGTCGATATTCCCGAAGACATTACTCAATCCGGACCACTAGGGCCATTGGAAGGGACTCTCACCGATTTCCCGATGCCACCCAAAGGTACCAGGCAACGTCGTTTGACTTTTACCGCCAACACGCCACATCCAGGTTGTGCGGGCATTGTACGGTCGTCACCGGACGGCAGTCAACTTGCTTTTGTTGCCGGGGATGCCAAGGGGGTCAATCAGATTTTCATCATTTCCCCAAATGGCGGCAAGCCGCGCCAAGTCACCGAATGCGCTTCCGACATTACCGGCAACCTGCGCTGGCATCCTGACGGCAAGCATGTTACCTATGTTTATGAAGGAAGCATTGTGCTTTGCGCGGTGGGAGACGCACCATTCAAAGAGAGAATCCAGGTTTTGACCGAACCATCGGAGTTTGCTACGAGCAACCTGGTATGGTCAGCGGATGGGAAGGTGCTTGCATTTAACAGACTATTGAAGAATGAGGCCGGGAAGGGGGTGCAGCAGGTATTTGTGTTGCGACTAAATTGACAATTTGGGTATTTGACATTCTCTAACTGCTTTGGAGAGGTTTTCGAAAATTCATAACTTTGATATAAACCATTTCAAGTTATGGAAACTTTCATCGTGCAGCCGAAGAACGAGAATGAGCGTAATGCGATCGAAGCATTCTTCAAAGAGTTGAATATATCTTTCAAAACAGAAGACCGCGAAACCCTTTATGATGCCGAGTTTGTAGCCAAAATCAAACGGGGTGATCAGGATGTCGCAAGAGGACGCACTACCAAGATAACCCTGGACGACATATGGAAATAAAGTTGACGTCTGACGCTTTGAACGATTTGCAATACTGGAAAAAGACTGGTAATACACAAATTCTAAAAAGAGTCAAGCAACTTTTAGAAGCCATTCAATCAGCACCATTCCATGGCATCGGAAAACCAGAAGGGTTAAAAGGAAATCTTTCCGGCAAATGGTCGAGGAGAATTGATAAGGAACACAGATTGGTATACTCCGTAAACGATGACAATGTCATCGTTTTTTCTTTGAAAGGGTATTACAAAATCAAAAGCTGACTTTTCTGTAAACTACGCTAAGAGGCAAGTCTGCTTTGAAATAAGGCAATCTAATTACATTTTCTATTTTGTCATAGAATTCAACATACCAGCGCTCACCATCACGGATGTACATTTCAATCTGGCATTTGGCCTGTTCGATTATCAGGTAATATTGCAGTGAAGGCTCCGAGGAATATTCGTGAAGCTTTTCAACACGATCGGTTTTGGCTGTGCTTTCCGATAATACCTCAACTATAAGCAATGGTAAAGTAGTATACCGAACAGCGTCGCCCTTTTCTTCACATATCAGAAAATCGGGGATACGAACAACCCTGCCATCTTCAACTCGCAACTTTACAGCGTTTTGATAGAGTTCGTATGAGCTATCTTCTAATATTTTAGCGAGGTAGCGATGAATATTCCCAGCAATCCTATTGGAAGTAGTTGTTTCTCCAGACATCCCGATGATTTCTCCGTTGACGAATTCAAACCGGCCTTCGTGGGTTTCACAAAAGGCGAAGTATTCTTCCAGTGAATAGAGTCTTTCAGCCACAGCTTCCATATTTCTGCTTTGTTTTCAAAAATAATGAATTACAGGAGAATGCGATTGGCAAACGTTGAATGTAACGCAATTTACGACTTATCCAACCGAATCGACGACCTTCTGATAATCAGTTTAGAGCGCAGGATAATTGGTTCTGAATTGTCTGTGATTTTAGTCCCATTTAGTTGGCCGATCATGGTAGTCATCGCTGTCTTACCCATCTGATAGCCCGGATAAAAAACGGTTGTGAGCTGCGGCGACACCACCTGTGAAACCGGATCATTATTGAAACCAACAATGGCCATATCCTCCGGGATTTCATACCCCTTTTCTTTCAAAGCCTGCATGCAGATCGCCGCACAAAGATCATTAGTAATAAAAACGCCGTCCGGTTTTTCTTCCATTCCGTCTATTTGCTCAGCTATGATCCTACCCGCTTCCTGGCTGAGGTCGGTCGATATAACAAGTCGATTATCCACCGGCAAGTTCTCATCAGCGATCGCCCGTTTGAAACCCTCTAGTCGGTCGGCATACACATTTCTTCGCAGGTCGCCGGTTGCGTGCATGACCCTGCGGCAGCCTTGATCCAGCAAATGGCGTGTTGCGTCGTAGCCGGCCTGCTCGTTATCGATAATTACCGCGCCGCATTGCGGATGATTCATGATGCGATCGAAGAACAGGACAGGAATATTGCGGTTGATGAAGGTGGAGAAATGTTCAAATGAATCGGTATCGTAGGCGACGGAGACCAGCAAGCCGTCCACACGGCTGTTAAACATGGTTTTGGCATTGGCCTGCTCCTTCAACTGGGACTCCAACGATTGACTGATCAACAGGTTATACCCGAAATTATTGGCTACTTCCTCCATTCCCGCCAATACGGTTGACATAAAATTGCTATTCAACCTCGGCACGATCACACCGAGCGTGTTCGTCTTGCGGGTCCGCAAATGGCTCGCAAATGTGTTGGAACGGTACCCGAGCTCGGCTGCCTTCTCCGCAATGAGCGCCTTGGTTTTAACGTTAATCGCAGGATGGTCGTTCAATCCCCGGCTCACAGTCGCGGGCGACAATGCGAGTATTTTTGCGAGGTCGTAAATGGTAATTTCCTTTTCCATTATTCTTTTCTTGTAGGGGATCACAGGCGCGTTTCCCGTCTATTGCAGGACAGGAATCCCTGCGGCCAGAATTTATGGCAAGTTAATGCAATCGGTTACAATACAAGATAATATTTATATTTTTATAAAAAACCTGTTACTTATGATTCAAACAATGCGCTGGTTCGGCCCGAATGACCCGGTTTCGCTGATGGACATCCGTCAGGCGGGGTGCAGCGGCGTCGTCACTGCGCTGCATCAGATACCGGTCGGCGACGTCTGGACGAAAGACGCGATCCGGGAAAGGATCTCGCTAGTCGAAGCGGGCAATGAACGGTACACTACCCTGAAATGGCTGGTCGTAGAGAGCCTTCCGGTGCATGAGCATATAAAGAAAGGGTTGCCGTCGCGCGAGCAGTACATTGAAAACTACAAAGCGTCTTTGCGTAATCTGGCAGCGGAGGGAATCCGGACAGTGTGTTACAATTTCATGCCGGTACTCGACTGGTCGCGCACCGATCTTACTTACACCTTCCCCGAAGGCCACAAAACGCTGCGGTTCGTATGGGTGGACTTTGCATTGTTCGATCTCTATATTCTCCAACGTCCTGGTGCTGAGGCGGATTATGACGAGCAGGTACGCGAATCGGCCAGACAGAAATTACAAGGCATGTCACCCGCCGATATTCAGGGACTGACAAACACCGTTTTGCTGGGCCTGCCAGGTTCAGAGGAGGCATTTGAACTCGCCAATTTCCAGGAGTTGCTCAATGCTTATGCTACGATCGGAGATCGTGAGCTTCGCGAAAACCTGTATTACTTTGTCTGCCAGGTGGCGCCGGTGGCGCAAGAGTTGGGCATTAACCTCTGTATCCACCCCGACGATCCGCCGCGGCCTTTACTCGGCCTGCCGCGGGTCGTGAGCACCGAAGCCGATCTCGCGCAGCTGATGAATGCATGCGATGTCCGGGCAAACGGTATCACATTCTGCACCGGCTCACTGGGCGTCAGAGCGGATAACGATTTGCCGGGAATTATTCGGCGGTTCGGCGACCGCATTCATTTCGTTCATCTCAGAACCACCAAAAGAGAGGCCGGTGACAACCGCAATTTCCACGAAGCACCGCATCTGGATGGCGATGTGGATATGTATGAGGTTGTCAAGGCATTGCATCAGGAAGAGCTGCGCCGCGATGCAGCACATTATTCTGACAACCTGCTGCCTATGCGCCCCGATCACGGGTTCCAGATGCTCGACGATCTGCACAAAAAGACGTATCCCGGTTATTCCATGATCGGTCGGCTTAAGGCACTGGCCGAATTGCGGGGACTCGAAATGAGCGTTGCACGGTCGGTTCAGGATTATTAATCAAGATTTATAGATTTTAAATAATGTCCACGAATATTCAAATCGAAACAATACCATCACTGAATGTCTTCTCCCTGGAGGGTAAAATTGCACTCGTAACCGGCGGGGGAAGCGGAATCGGCTTTTACATAGCGCAATGCCTCGCACAGGCGGGCGCGCAACTCGTGATCACGGGCAGACGCGAGGATGTTTTGAAAGAAGCATTACCCAGGCTCGGTGCGAACGCACGCTATTTTGTCAATGACATTACAGACCTCAAATCGCTGCCTGCATTGATCGAAACGATCGAAGCGGAAGTGGGGGAAATAGATATTCTGGTTAATAATGCAGGTATTAACATGAAAAAACACGCCGTTGAAGTTTCCGATGAGGATTTCGACCGTGTTATTCAGACCAACCTGCATGCTGTCTTCTCGATCACCCGCGAATGCGGCAAGCGGATGGTAGAACGCAAGCGCGGCTCCATTCTGATGATCACGTCCATGGCTGCATTGTACGGTATCGATCGCGTGGTGGCTTACACCGCATCGAAGTCCGCCGTTGGAGGAATGGTGAAGGCATTAACCACGGAGTTTTCGCCCTATAATGTTCGTGTAAATGCCATTGCCCCCGGTTTCATCGAAACGCCGATGATGCTAACCGCCATGAATGGCGACCCTTCGCGCCGCAATAAAGCCATGGACCGCACGCCCATGGGTACCTGGGGTAAGCCCGACGACATCGGTTGGGCAGCAGTATTCCTGAGTTCGGAGGCCGCAAAATTCATTACCGGCGTTACACTGCCTGTGGACGGCGGCAATTCAATTGGATTTTAGTTAAACCTTTTTCTTTTCGTGTCAATGAAAAAACAAAACATCCTGACAACATGCCTTCTCTGCCTGTTATTCTTCGGACTGGGGGGATTCGTAAGTACACACGCGCAAAAAATCAAATGGAACAAAGTTAAGGTACTGGTTTATACTAAAAACGGGAAGGGTTATGTGCATGACAATATTGCCAATTCCAAAACAGCGATCCTCGCCCTGGGAAAACAGCATGGTTTCGCCGTAGACACCACTTCCGATCCCTCGAAGTTTACGGATGAAAACCTGAAACAATACGACTGCCTGGTTTTCTCGAATACCAACAACGACGTTTTCGACACCGACGCGCAGCGGGTGGCTTTAATGCGCTACATTCAGGCAGGCGGCAACTTCGTGGGATTACATTCGGCATCGGGTACCGAGCGTAAGTGGCGGTGGTTCAAGGACCTGCTGGGCGGAACGTTCTTCTGGCATGAGCCGGGGCAGAGCTTTTCAGTCAAAATCCTGGATCCTAAGAACCCTTCGCTTGCACACCTTGGAAAAGAATGGCAGCGGCAAATCGATGAATTCTATTTTATCAAAGAACTCGGCGTAAATCTGAATGTACTGGCGGTAAATGATCACTTAACCATTCAAAAACCTGCCGGAAAGGCGCTGGATACATTTGGAAGCGTGTTTCCCTCTGTCTGGTGGCATGAATACGATGGCGGACGTTCATTCTACTCATCGCTTGGACATCAGAAGGAGGATTATGAAAAGGAGGACCTTCGTAAACACATCCTTGGTGCCATTGAGTGGGCAATCGGGCCGCAGAAACCCAGAAATTACAGCAGGGCTTACGCAACGAGCCCGCAAGACCCGGCGCGAAACACTATTCCGGCACTTTCGAAATAACCACCAACATATTAGTCATCAATCCTAAATCTGCATACAACATGAAAGATCAGAAGGAGCAAAATCAGGACAGAAGGGCATTCCTGAAAGCCACCGCAAAAGGTACAGCAGGCATTATCGCAGCATCGATGTTCCCTGCCATCGTGCCGGCCTCCGTTTTCGGTAAGAATGCGCCGAGCAACAAAATCAATATCGGACAGATCGGCTTCGGTCGTATCGGTTCTACGCACGACTTGCCGGAAGTGATCAAAAATGAAGCCGCACACGTGATTGCCGTGGCCGATCTTGATAAAAACCGCCTTGCGAAAGGCAAGGAATGGATTGAACGGAAATACGCCGAACGTACCGGCAAAGACAAATACCTCGAAGTAAAAACGTACGATGATTACCATGAAATTCTCGGTCGTAAAGACATCGACGCGGTCATCATCAGTACGCCCGACCACTGGCATGCACAGCCAGCGATGGAGGCTGCCGTTGCCGGCAAGCACATTTATATGCAAAAACCCACTTCGCTCACGATACGCGAAGGCCGCCAGATGGCCGATATGATTAAGAAGAAAGGGGTTATTTTCCAATTGGGCAGCCAACAACGATCCATGAACCCATGGCCGCAGTTCAAGCGCACCTGCGAGCTGGTGCGCAATGGCCGTATTGGAAAGCTGAAAAAAGTATATGTGGGCCTCCCCGGTGATCCTGCCGGTGGAAATCCGGCGCCTATGCCCGTTCCATCCAACTTGAATTATGATATGTGGCTCGGCTCGACGCCGGAGGTTTACTACACGCTGGACCGTGTCCATTCGCAAACGGACATCAACGACCGTCCGGGCTGGCTTCGTCTCGAACAATTCGGTGCCGGTATGATCACCGGCTGGGGCTCGCACCACATCGACATCGCGCATTGGGGGATGGATACCGAACTCACAGGCCCGATTGAGATCGAAGGCAAAGCCACATTCCCTGCAAAGGGTTCCGGTCTTTGGGACGTGCATGGCGATTTCCTGGTAAATGCATTGTATGAAAATGGGGTACAAATGGAAATCGGCGGTACCAACCCTAATGGCGTGAAATTCGAAGGAACAGACGGCTGGATCTTCGTTTCGCGTGGAAATGTAGGCGTTACAGCCTCCGACCCGGTTGCAGCACAAAATGCCAAGGAGAATAAGGCATTCTATGCCAGCGATCCAAAAATTCTGGGTTCGGTAATCGGAGAAAATGAAATCCATTTGTACGAAAGCCCCGAGCAGCACCAGAACTGGATCGAAAGCATCCAGAGCGGCAAACAGACCATCAGCCACGCCGAAATCGCGCACCGCTCATGTACCGCGTGCCTCCTCGCGCACACGGCCATGAAACTCGGCCGCAAAGTGAAATGGGATCCGAAAAAGGAACAATTCATTAATGATAAGGAAGCCACGGCCATGCTCTCACGGCCGCAACGCGGGAAGTATGGGACTAATAATGTGAAAGGATAATGCTTTGAAATATCCTGGCTCAGCATTGACTGGTCAGGATATTTTTTTACCTTAGAAGTTTCCAAATTTGGAAACACACATTATCTTTATATTCACCACATGCACTATTTCAACACACTAATATTAGAAGAGGCCAATCGGTTTCTTCGTACCCTTCAACCGCAGGCGGTAGATAAAATATTTTACAACATGGGAGTGGCGGCACAAACGAATGTCCCAGACTGTTAAAAAAAATTCATCAGCATATTTGGGAATTAAGGACAACTTTTAATGGTAATGAAATTCGGCTGCTTGCCTTTTGGGACAAGTCAGATACAAAAAACACGCTGGTAGTAGCTTCCAATGGTTTCATTAAGAAGTCGGCGAAAATCCCGTCGCAGGAAATACAACGAGCGCTAAGAATTAGAGCTAGATATTTTGAAGAACAACAATAATCATGGGAAAATCAAAAATGAAGGTATACACTTTGGAAGAATTGAAAGACGAGTACATAGGCCCAATTGGTACTCCTGCCAGAGATGCACATGAACATAAGCTAAGCATGGATCTGCTCGGAAGAGCCATCAGAACCATTCGTAAAGAGCGGAATCTAACGCAGGAGCAACTTGGAGAACTCGTCGGAGTGCAAAAGGCACAGATTTCTAAACTCGAAAATGGCACCAATAGTGCAACCATTGATACCATCCTGAAAGTTTTCAGTGCCTTGAAAGCAGAAGTTCAGTTCAATGTTACAGTCAATCAGCAAACATTGACCATTAGATAGCGGCAAGTAACAATAGGTTCAGATATCATCAATAATTCCCCTTATACTCCCGCGGCGTGTGCCCGATGTATTTCTTGAAATTCCGGTTGAAATTAGATAGCGAATCGAAACCGCTGTCGTAGGCGATCTGTGCAATGGTCCATTTGTCTTCGAGCAGGAGTTTGCAGGCGTGGCCGATACGGATTTCGTTGACGAAGTCGATGAAGGTCTTGTTTGAGCGGGCTTTGAAGTAACGGCAGAATGCTGCTTCGGTCATGCCGGCAAGGGAGGCGACATCGCTGAGGCGGATTTCCTGGAAGAAATGCTGCAACACGTAGTTATGCACTTTTTGCATTCGTTCGGTTTCCGATACCTTAAAGTTGTTTACATAGCCATAGCTCGAAATGAACTCGCCGGAATTGTCGTGCGCAAGTTTGTCGAGCAGCGTCAGCAGTTGCAGAATGCCTTTAAACCCTTCCGTAGTCGTGAGCGAGATCAGTTCGTCACGAATATGCTCCGAGAGCGCGCCTTTATAGGAAATCCCTCTCTTGGAATCAGCCAACAGCTGACGAAGCCCCAGCATTTCGGGCTTGTCGAGAAAGTCCTTACCTAAAAAATCTTCCTGAAAATAGAGCACGATGCCATGGGTCATCAACGATGAACCCGTTTCGAAATAGGCCGGGTCGCTTCGCCAAAGGTGCGGCACGTCCGGACCGAGAAATACCGTATCCCCGGGGCTGAAAGTTTGGATGGAATCCCCAATCAACCGTTTGCCAGTTCCCTCCAGAACGGTAAATAATTGGTAATGCGGATGAAAATGCCAATTGGGATCGAAATGGGGCTCTTTGAGCTCGTGAACCGTCACGGTACGTACCTGGCTCTCGATATTTTTGTGGATTGGTGCTTTCATATTCTGTCAGGATTTTACCCAAAAGATCAGCAATATTACATTATTAATATCAAAATATGATCATTTACCGAATTTATTCACAAAAAATAGATTGAGCCATCGGCAAAAGAATCTAGTCCTGGAACCGTTATAAATTATACCGTCCATGCTCGGACGACTGGCATATTTTTTGTAGATTTATAGAGCCGCTCAACTTTTTTGCAACCTTTTTTGCGAGTACGATGTCAATCATAGGTAGTTCTGAAATTTATTTACGCATATGAGAGCCCTTATAATTCCGACAGCATCCGTGCTGTTTTTTTCGCTGCTGACGGGCTGTGGAAAAACTACCACAATCAGCAGCAATGTGGAGTTGACCGGCAAATGGCAATTGGAGAGTATTGTGCAAGAGGACGATACCATTCATAAACCTGCTACCACGAAAGGCGTGATGGATATAGGCCTCAATTTTAAAGATAAAGGCGAGCTGGAAGGCACTACTTCCACCAATATTCTTACAGGCTTTTACGAAACCGCTCAGCAAAATACGATCCAGATCGGCGGCGGCGGCACCGAAAGAGCAGAAACGAGCTGGGGTAACCTGTTCGTCAACGCACTGCCGAGCGTGAACCTCTACGATTTGAAAACCAATCGGTTGATCCTGTACTACGAAAATAACAACCAGCTCATTTTCAGCCGCGTGCAGTAATATACATTGAACATTAGCTTCAAAAAGTGGCGGTCCTTCCAAAAGGGCCGCCACTTTTATATTTTGGTCAATGAGTCGATTTTACCCCGTTACTCACTCAAGCAGACGCGAACTTATCAATATCAGCTAAGTACTCGTCAAATCGTGTATATTGAACAGTACTTTTTTACTTTAAGATTGTATACTGAAAAGACAGGGGCACTTGCATCCCGCCTAATCCATTCGCAGCGAAATAAATTCGATTTTGATGAAATACAGCATGAACCTCCTTTTGTGGGGAAACCAGATTGATGAAAACCTATTTCCTACCCTCGAACTCATCAAAGAGATCGGTTTTGACGGCGTCGAGGTGCCTATTTTCAATACAAATCCAGACCATTGGTTCAAGTTCCGACAGAAGCTCGATAGCCTGGGCCTCGCGTGCGAGACCGACACGATCTGCGGGCCTTCGGAGCACCTCATCAGTTCCGACCCGATCATGCGCCGCCACACGATCGATCATTTGAAACGTGCATTGGATTGCTCACTCGTACTTGGTGCAAGTCGCCTGATGGGTCCCTACCATTCGGCATTGGGTGTCTTCACCGGAAAACCGGCCACGGAAGAAGAATGGCAATGGGGAATCGAGGGAATCCGTGAAGTAGCCGACTACGCAGAGTCTCTAGACATCACCCTGGGTTTGGAATACCTCAATCGCTTCGAGCTGTACCTTACCAGCTGCGGCGACGAAATTATCCGCTTCGTGGACGACGTGAACCATCCGAACTGCAAGATCATGTTCGACACCTTCCACGCGAATATTGAAGAGAAAAATATCGGCGACACCATCCGCAAGGCCGGCGACCGCATTTCGTTCATCCAACTTTCCGAAAACGACCGCTCCACGCCCGGCAAGGGTAATGTGGATTGGGAAGGCGTTTTCCAGTCAATCCGCGACATCCAATACGATGGGTGGATCAGCATCGAGGCATTCAGCCCGAAACTGCCGGTGGCCAACATCTGGCGCAAGATGTTCGATTCGGAAGAGCAGCTGATGCGCGACGGACTGGCATTCATCAAATCCAACTTGGGATAATCTTTCCTGTTTTTATTGCCAGTTAAATGTATCCAAAAGTCACATTTAACTGGCAATAAAAGTATTAACAGAAAAAATTGAACAATTAGAACGAATTAAAAAATGAGTACAGAATAACAGAATTCATTATTTGGGATTGGTCTAAATAAGACTACTTTTGGCTTCGTTTTGCCATAGCCAGTCTATTTAACCCCAATATCATGAGGATATTTTGTTTACTCATCCTTTCTCTTTGTTGCTTCACCGCCTTTGCGCAAACAGGCCAGATTAAAGGTAATATTAAGAACGACGCGGGCCAGCCAGTGGAATCTATCAACCTGATCCTCAAAGGGACGGGACATGGAACATTGACAGATGCTGACGGCGATTTTGAATTTAAAGCGTTGGTACCCGGCCACTATGTACTCGTTGGTACGGGTGTGGGCATCAAGCGTATCAACCGCAACGTGCAAGTGAAGGCAGATGAAACCGCCACCCTCGAAATCACTACCGAAGAAAATACCCAGGAATTACAAACCGTAGAAATAGTCGGTAACCGCGGGACCAGCTACAAAAACGACCTCTCTTTTATCGCCAGCAAGACCGCCACGCCGATTAAGGAAGTTCCTCAGGCTATTTCTTACATTACCAAGGAAGTAATGCGCGACCAGGGGGTGTTCCTGATGGGCGACGCCGTGAAAAACATGAGCGGTGTAAATCAGTTTACATTCTATGATGATCTCACGATCCGCGGCTTCCGGATGAACGGCGGCAGCACTACCCAGCTCGTGAACGGGCTGCGTACATTTTCGGGCTTCTGGAAACAGCCGCCGGTAAACTACCTCGAACGCGTGGAAGTCATCAAAGGCGCTGCATCCGCATTGTACGGCAACACTTCGCCTGGCGGGACAATCAACCGCGTGACCAAAAAACCGCTCGATATGCCCCGGAAATCATTGAGCTTTACGACCGGCAGCTTCAATACCCTGCGCACGCTGGCCGATTTTACCGGCCCGATGAACGAAAGCAAAACTTTGCTTTACCGCCTCAACCTGGGCTATGTGAATGCACAAGGCTTCCGCAATATGCAGTTTGATAAAAACATCATTGTCGCGCCGTCCGTATCATTCCTGCCTACCGACAAAACCCGCATCAACTTCGACCTCGTTTTCAACCGTTCCAACAGCCGCCTCGACCGTGGCCAGTCTGTGAAGGGAAATGACTTGTATTCGAGCTCGATCCGCACCTCGCTGAATGCAGTGAATGATTATCTCAATGAAGAAACCTACCTGATTACCACTTCTTTGAACCACCAGTTTACTCAGAATACCTCATTCAACGTCGCTTACCTGCGTACGGGCTATTCTGAAGACCTCCTCGAACACCGCAGCAGTAACGCGAATGCTGTGGATTCGGCAGGAAAGGCTATCGAAAACCTGGTAGCGCGGCAGGTGTTTGTCCGTAAAACGAAGTCGTTCATGGATAACGTATCGCTGTTTTTCAACCACAATTTCAACACCGGCATTGCGGAGCACAAACTCGTAGCAGGTTACGATTTTATCCAATCGTCGACGCCGAAAGGCTCAGGCCAGCAGACCGCGAACGGTTACCTGCTCAAAGCCGGCGGTGCAGCAGCTTACAATCCCAAAACGCCAGAAAAGTATGTGTTCTACAACTATACCGAGAACGGCGTTACTTACAGCATTCCCAAGCCGAATATTTCGCACTACGACCTTACGCTGCAAAACAACAACATGGAAGATCCTTCCAAATATATTTACAACGTGACGGCCAATTCTGCAACCACTCCGGTGCTTTATAAATTACACGGGTTGTATTTGCAGGAACAACTGAAAATCAAAAAGTTGCAGATTCTGCTCGGCTTACGCTACGACACCTACATTGATAAAAAAGGCTACACCACCAACAACGAGCAGAATGTAACGCAGCATGCATTGCTGCCGCGCATCGGGGCCGTTTATTCACTCACAAACCATGTCAATGTGTACGGTACTTACACCCAGGGCTACAACCCGCAAGACCCTGTTGTACAAAGCAACCCACTATCCGGCGGGCCATTCGACCCGATTCGCAGCAGCCTTTCGGAAGCTGGTTTAAAAACGGAATGGCTTGACGGCCGCCTGACCGCGAATGTCTCGGTTTACAAAATCACCCAGAGCAACACCCTGTATTCAGCCAATGCAGCCGACCGACCCGACCTGATGATCCAGGTGGGTAAGGAAACTGCAAAGGGGGTTGAATTCGACGTAACCGGGAATATCCTTCCGAACTGGAACGTGATCATGACTTACAGCTACAACGATGCGAAGATCACCGATGCGGGCTCAAAGGCCACTGATCAGGTGCTGGTGAACCTGCAAAAACCCAATGCGCCAAAAAACCAGGGCAGTGTATGGACAAAATACACCTTCGTGGACAACTTCCTGAGCGGCTTCGGCGTCGGGCTCGGTGGTAACTTCGTAACGGAGCGTAACCTATCGCTGAACAACACCCAGACATTGCCCGGCTACGCTTTGCTGAACGGGGCTTTCTATTACAAAATCGACAAATTCCAGTTCCAGGTCAACCTCAACAACCTGGGTAACAAGACCTATTGGGTAGGCGGGTATGATTACCTGCGCCTCTTCCCGGGCGCGCCACGCAACTTCATGGCGACCATTTCTTACACTTTCTAATGCGTGCTATTTCATAAATCTGTGAAAAAGACATTCAAGAGAATTGCGTCGCAACTGCATTTATGGCTGGGGGTTTCCTCCGGCCTTGTGGTTTTTATAGTGGCGCTAACGGGAAGCATCCTGGTTTTCGAGGAGGAGCTGGAACCAGTCATTTACCCGAAGTTCCACGTCGTAGAAGCGTCGAAGGATCAATCAACGCTTCCGTTGGATAAGTTACGTTCCGCCGTCGCGAGCGCCTACCCCAAGCAGCGCATTGCCCGCATTGTGATCGAGCCCCACCCAAGCCGAACGGTCATATTTGGTTTGGTGAAAGGCAAGAAAGAAAAGGATGTCTTTTCAGTAGCTGTAAGCCCCTACACCGCTGAAATCACCGACACACGCCGCGAAAATGAATCCTTCTTCCATATTGTGCTCCAATTGCACCGCTACCTGTGCCTGGAAAACACTGGCAAAGCCATTACCGGTGTCGCTACCATTATGTTCATCGTGATCATGATCACCGGCCTTGCTCTCTGGTGGCCCAACCGCAAGCAAGCTAAACAACGCTTTACCATCAAATGGAATGCCAAATTCAAGCGCCTCAACTGGGATTTGCATGCTGTTTTTGGCTTCTATGTATTGCCGTTCACCTTCCTGATCGCATTAACCGGCCTCGTTTGGAGTTATCAATGGGTCAACAATATGATCTACCTCACCTTCGACGGCAAACCGCAGCAAAAACGCGAGGCGCCCGCGAATGTTGGCATTAGGAATACAACGTCAATGGGCACATTAGCCAAAATAATCTCCGAAACCAATCGCCTCCTCCCCCATCCGGGCCGCATTCAGTTCACATTGCCCGAATCGGACAGTCTTTCCATTACCGTTTCCAAAGTCAATGAAACCGCCTCGGTCAGCAACGTCGTCGATTTCTTGTATTTCGATCAAAACGACGGCCATTTGCTCGGTAAGCGCCTTTATGATGATGAAACTACGGGTATGAAAGTACGGCGGCTCGTATTTCCGATTCACACCGGGAGCATTTGGGGATGGCCTACGAAGGTGCCGGCACTGATTGTTGCTTTGATTACCGCTACTTTGCCGGTTACGGGGATGGTGATTTGGGTTGGGAGGAAGTTTAAGAAGAAGAAAGTGGTGAGAAAAAATGCCGCGCCGCATACCGCCGGCCATGCGAAGGCTGCCGTTAGTTAACTGCCCTTCCGTCTAATAAGTCAAATAGGAGACTTGATAAAGAGATCCCTGATAAAGCTGAGACTCACTTAGTTTTATCAGGGATTTTTATTAGCACTTCATCAAACATTATGGTTATATTTAGTTATTCAACGCTCCGCAATTTCTTTTATAAACACCCTGATTCGAAAGAGGCACTAATTGACTGGTTTAAAACAACAGAAAAGGAAAGCTTTTCCACATTCCACGACCTAAAACAAAAGTTTAATTCTGTGGATTCGGTAGGCAATGATCTGTATATTTTTAACATCCGGGGCAACAAATATCGACTCATAAGCCGAATCCATTTCGACATCCGCACCGTCTACATCAGATTTATCGGGACGCACCAACAGTACGATAAGATTAATATTCGATTACTATGAAAGACTTGAAACCAACCTACACGGTCACCAACGACGATGAACATGCCGCACTGATCGAGCAGGCGGGAGCTTTGATGAAGAAAGGTGAAGCTAACGTTACTGCTGATGAGAAGCTACACATCCGAGCAATGGCTGAGGCCTTAATGGAATATGAGAAGAACGCTTACCCCATTCCCGAGCCTTCTACATTCGAGGAATTTCTTGAACGCCGGATGTATGACATGAAGCGTGAAGGAAAAGACCTTGCTCTGACACTGGGCATCTCGCAAAAGGAGCTGGAAATGATCATTTGGGAGGATCACAAGCCGGATCCTGCATTGTTGGAAGTAATTAAAACTAAACTCGACATTCCCGGGGATCTCGTTCTTAATTACGCTTAACCGTTACAAAATAATAACAGGATATAATTGGTGGACTTTTCCCACAAATCATTTACTTCGCTTCATGCAAACTTTCAGCTCTGTGGAGGAAGCGTTCGAGTGGTGGCTTAAAAACATCTACCCCGCGATCCCCGCAGAAACCAAAGAAGGCAGATACCGCAATGCATGGCGTGATTATACTTTTAAGAAGGGCATCTCGCAGAAGCGCATGAAGGAGATCCTGGCCGATTTTGGCGACGTTCACGAAAAGACTATCATCTCTTTTAAGTTGAAATAAAAAATTTACCCCTCACATGTGGGATTACCCCACACAAGAGTTCGAAATTAACGTAATCTTCCATCAACCTATTATTAAGAGAACTATGGACACACTCGACCCCCCAACCAGTAATGATGTAATTAAGCATTCACCTCCTCTTTAACCAAAGCTTTTAACCCCAAGACCTCCATCATCTCCCGATCCTGCCCAATTCCCGGATTCGGCGTGACCAGTAACTCCCCATTCTCATTCGTAAAAATAGAATTGGCACCAGCCATAAAGCAGAATGCCTGCTCATATTCACTCATCTCGATACGTCCGGCGCTGAGTCGAACCATCGCTTTGGGCATCAGGATGCGGGCGGTGGCGATCATGCGTACCATTTCCCAGGTATCGACCTTTTTCATATCGCCCAACGGTGTTCCCTGTACGCGGGCGAGCGCATTCACGGGTACGGACTCCGGGTGCTCGGGCATCGTGGCTAAAGTGTGGAGCATTTGAATGCGGTTCTCTCGGGTTTCACCAAGGCCGATGATACCTCCGCAGCACACGGATATACCTGCATTGCGCACATGGTCGACAGTGTTCAGGCGGTCGTCGTAAGTACGCGTGGTGATGATTTGGTCGTAGTATTCAGAGGAAGAGTCCAGGTTGTGGTTATAAGCGTAAAGGCCGGCGGCTTTGAGCTTTTCGGCCTGGGTTTCAGTCAGCATGCCGAGCGTACAGCATACTTCAAGTCCCAGCCCGGCTACTTCGGTCACCATTTCGAGTACACGGTCGAAATCGCGGTTGTCCTTCACTTCCCGCCAGGCCGCGGCCATACAAAAACGGCTCGAACCACTCTCACGGGCACGACGGGCGATGGCTACCACATCATCCTTTTTCATCAATGCTTTTACATTAATGCCTGTCTGGTACCGTGCGGCTTGTCCGCAATAGGCGCAGTCTTCGGGACAACCGCCGGTTTTGATGGACAACAACGTGCACACCTGAATGCGCTCCGGATCGTGCCATTGGCGGTGAACAGTCGCACCATCATAGATCAGTTGCAGTAAAGGGCGGTTGTAAATGGCTTCGATTTCGTCGAGCGTCCAGTCATTGCGGATGGTGGCGGTTTGCATGTGACATTGTTTTTGAACCAAATGTAGCCCGCCAGCCGGCTCAGGATTGCGTCCGGTTTAGCAGAAACCCCGTAGTCCGGTACTACAAAATGCCTCCCGGTTTGTAGTCCGGGAGGCATCGGAGAATGGCATCGTGCAAATGCCTAATATACTTTCGCCAGCAAGTGCGGGCGCTCTTTTTCGAGTTTCAGGATCAGTTCGCCGAACAGCGTGTTCACCCATGCAAACCAATTACGCGTGAATTTCGAATCATCATCTTTATCGAATGACTCGTGCATGAAACCGGTGTGGTTATGGGTTGTTTTAAGCAGTTTCAGCTGCGCTTCAATCTCTTTGTCGCTGGTTGAGGTGATGGCGCGTGCGATAATCCCCATCGGCCAGACCTGGTTCACCAGCGTATGCGGACTGCCCAACCCTTCTCCCGCCTTTCCTTTGAAGAAATACGGATTGGAATCGCTCAGCACATATTTACGCGTATTGATATAAATCGGGTCTTTCACCGAAACAGCATTCAGGTAAGGCAAACTAATAAGCCCCGGAATACCGGCATCATCCATCATCACATGGTTTCCAAAACCATCGGCTTCGAATGCGTAGATTTTCCCAAATTCCGTATGCTCAATGACGGCGTGCTTTTTCAGCGCAGCTTCTACTTCACTCGCCAGCGCCCTGAAATCAGCCGCCAGTTTCGCGTTTTTCGTGGCTGATGCTTTTTCCAACAGCTCTGCTACCTCGCGGAACGAAACGACCGCGAAGAAGTTAGAAGGAATGAAGAACGAGAAAATCGTCGCATCGTCCGACGGGCGGAAGGTGCTGGCAATCAGCCCCACCGGCTTAATCGGATTACCATAGCCGTTGCCAGGCACAGTATCCGTCGACCAGGAGGTTACCCGACCGAACCTGTAAGGCCCGGGACCGTCTTTGCGCTGTTGCTCCTTGCAAGTTTTGAGCACCAGTTCCATTGCCTTCAACCAATCGGCATCGAAGGGTTTTGTGTCACCGGTGGTTTTCCAGTAGTTATAGGCCAAACGAATGGTATAGCAAAGCGAATCGAGTTCCCATTTACGCTCGTGGAGCATAGGCTTCATGTCCGTCTGATCCTTGGTCCACTCGCTCTCTTTCGGCCGGTCGTAAAATGCGTTGGCGTAAGGATCAATGAGAATGCACTTGGTCTGGCGGTTAACAAGCCCTGCCACCATGTCTTTCAGCTTCGGATCATCTCTCAGCAAGGGCAAATATGGCCAAACCTGCGCCGTACTGTCGCGCAGCCACATGGCATCGATATCGCCGGTAATCACGAAGGTATCGGGTTTGCCGTCTACCGGATTATAATGTACGGTGGTATCGATTGTATTCGGGAAGCAGTTTTCAAAAAGCCACGCCAGTTCGGGATCTTTGATTACCTTTTTCATCCGGGCAATGGTCGCTTCCACGGCCGGACTTGTGAAATTGCGTTTATCGACCGGAATCCGGACCACAGGAAAATCAGCACTTTTTGCGAACGACCATTTCGGAACAGCCATGCCGGCGACCGCCAATGCACCCGCTTTGATGAAGTCTCTTCTTAAGAACATGAGGTAGGTTTATATGGGATGCTCGATACAATAAAAAAGCAATTTAGACAAAATTTGCAGACGCCCATCTACAAATTTCGAAACCTCAACCTAACCGTTTGATAATAAACAAGAGCCGTTTAATCAAAGCTTATCCAAGGGCTTCTTCGGGCATAAAAACAGCGTGACGCGGCAACATTTCAAAGATCGCGCACCATATGGAAGTACCGGTGCCCCATAAAGTCTTTCTCGCCGATGGCTTCAAAACCCAGCCTTTCGTACAGTTTCCTGGCAGCGGGATTCACTCTATCCACAATCAGTCCTGCACGAGCATGCCCGAGCGCCCCTGCATGTACGCATAAGGCGCGGATCAGCTGACTTCCAATGCCCTTTCCCTGATGCCCCTGGTGTACATTGATGCAATCGAAGTAGAATTCTCCCGGACCGGTTTCGTCGTCCGGATCGAAGGTTGGGTCCGCTTCGTGGAGCTTATCCAGCACAGGTTGTCGCAACACATGCAGCAAGGCGCCGTCGTAACCATTGATGGAGCCGATAACGCCTGCCTCCGTTTCGAAAACCAGCGTGTTGGTATAGCTGTATTGATTGGCCGGATGCAGAAAAAAATCACGAAAGAAGGGGATCGCATCGGCGTGGTTATCCGAGCGTGCGAAAATACCTGCAATATGCCCCATGCCGAGAATCAGCAACGGCGCTACGGAATCAGCATCTTCGGGACGGGCGGGTCGGATCATAAAAAGGGAATTTTGGTAAAGAAAACGGCTCAATTATCGCAAAATCGACCTTTTCGAGCGCTTTTTCTATCTATTTTTTGCATTAAAACTGATATTAACTTAAAAATAGATCAAAATACGCACAGTACTAATCAAAACTTGAAAAGTTTTTAGCACTATTTTGCTTTAAAATTGTATTGTCGATTACTGTCCACACCAACTCATCTTGAAACACCGGTCCATCCGGCGGGCGGTCTGAGCAGAAACAATGCATATTTCTGTTAAACCGCTGATCTACTGAATCATTAACCTGTTAATCAATATGTCTAAGAAAATTAATGTTGCCATTATCGGATTAGGCTTTGGAGCCGAGTTTATTCCCATTTACCAGCAACATCCCAATGCCAATATGTACGCGATTTGCCAGCGTACCGAATCGAAACTGAATGAAATCGGCGACCAGTATGGCATTGAAGTCCGCTATACCGACTATGACGAGCTACTGAAAGACCCTAACATCGACGCAGTCCACATCAACTCCCCTATCCCCAACCACGCAGAGCAGACATTGAAAGCACTTCGCGCAGGCAAGCACGTGGCATGTACCGTACCGATGGCTACGAGCGTGGAGGATTGCATCGAGATCGTGAAAGCGACCCGCGAAACGGGCAAGAAATATATGATGATGGAAACCGTGGTATACGCCCGCGAATTCCTGTTTGTTAAAGAATTGTACGAAAAAGGCGAGCTGGGCAAAGTTCAGTTCCTCAAAGCGAGCCACCAGCAGGATATGGAAGGCTGGCCCGATTACTGGCCAGGATTGCCTCCGATGCACTACGCGACGCACTGTGTGGGCCCGGTAGCAGGCTTGCTGAAACTGGAAGCGGAATACGTTTCATGCTTCGGTTCAGGAACGATCTCCGAAGACCTGATCAAAATCCACAACTCGCCATTCGCGGTGGAATCGGCGCATATTAAATTCAAAGACAGCGACTTGTCGGCTTATGTATACCGCTCATTGTTCGACGTGGCGCGTCAGTACCGCGAGAGCTTCGAGGTTTACGGCAGCAAAAAATCATTCGAATGGCCGCTGATCGAAGGTGAAGATCCCGTAATCCACACCGCAAAGAAGCCTGAGCATGAAATCCCCGAGCGAGTGCCTACCCCTGACTACGCACATTATCTGCCGGAGGAAATCCGTCATTTCACCGGTCACGGTGTTTACAACCTGGATGATAACGCACACTTGTCGTTCGTACAAGGCGGTGGCCACGGTGGTTCACACCCGCACCTGGCGCACGAGTTCATCAGCGCATTGATCGAAGACCGCGACCCGTTCCCGAATGCATGGCAGTCGGCCAACTGGACGAGCGTAGGTATCCTGGCGCACGAATCGGCATTGCAAGGCGGCGCGATCATCAAGTTGCCGGATTTTAAGAATGTGTAGGTGAAAAGGTTTGGTAGGATAAAATGGAATCAATAAAACGGCATTAGAAATGTTTATGATCCATTCCCAAACAACCAAATCATAACCGCCACAACGTCAACAAATTTTTCTGTGCTACAAATCTTTCGGTGCTCTGCACCTTGAAAAATGGGGTGACGCCTGGATTTTCTACAAGTATTTTGGTGCTCTGCACCATGCATAGAGAATAGAAGATTAACGTAGGTGCACCGCAAGATTTGTAAAAACACGCGGAAAAACAACGCAAATACCAAGGTGCAGAGCACCGCAAGATTTGTAGAAACACACGGTAAACCAAGACAAATGCTAAGGTGCAGAGCACCGCAAGATTTGTAGAAACATGCGGTAAACCAACTCAGATGCCGAGGTGCAGCGCACCGCAAGATTTGTAGAGACACGCGGTAAATCAACGCAAATGCCAAGGTGCAGCGCACCGCAAGATTTGTAAAAACACGCGGTAAAACAACACAAATACCAAGGTGCAGAGCACCGCAAGATTTGTAAAAACACGCGGTAAAACAATACAAATGCCAAGGTGCAGCGCACCGCAAGATTTGTAGAGACACGCGGTAAATTATCACAACAACACACATTATCAAAAAATGGCAAATACCTATACACAGCTATACATACAAATTGTTTTTTCTGTCAAAGGCCGCGAAAGTCTGGTCAGCAAAGAATGGAAAAATGATCTGTATGCCTATGTCGGAGGAATCATCCTCAACCATAAATCGAAACCTTTGGCGATTAATGGAATGCCCGATCACATACATATGCTGATTGGTTACAATCCATCAACACCGTTACCGACATTGGTTGAAGATATTAAAACATCCTCGAACAAGTGGATTAAAGAGCATCACAATATCCCGATGTTCAGCTGGCAAAAAGGTTACGGAGCATTTTCGTACAGCCGTAGCAGCATCGACAATGTGATCCGTTACATTGCCAACCAGGAGGAGCATCATAGAAAAACGACGTTCCGCGAAGAATACCTTCAAATGTTGCGAGACTTTGAAGTTGAATACAAAAATGAATATCTGTTTGATTTCCAGGAAATTTATAAATGGAGTTGACAGATTTTAATTAGTTCCTAAATACAACAAGAAACAATTAATCTAATGAAAACCAAAGCGTTATCCTTTATCTTAGGTATTGTCCTGCTGGGATGTGCCTCTCAGCAAAACTCCCAGAACGCGTCGGTTAAAACTTCCAAAAGTGAAGCGAAGGCTCGCCGTTTGGAAATCCTGTTTCTGGGCGACAAAGGCCATCACAAGCCCGCAGAACGCGTTCCGCAGATCATGGCTGCATTGGGTCCCAAAGGCATCAACTTTACCTACACGGATAACCTCAACGACCTGAACCCCGAGACGCTAAACAAGTACGACGCATTGATGCTGTACGCCAACTGGGACTCGATCGCGCCGCAACAGGCTAAGTCGCTGCTCGACTATGTGGCCAGCGGAAAAGGTTTTATTCCTGTTCACTGCGCTTCTTATTGCTTCCGCAACAACCCGGAAGTTGTGAAACTGATCGGCGGTCAGTTCTGGCGCCATACCTGGGATACGATCCAGCCGGTATGGACCAAGCCTGACCATCCCGCCATCGCAGGCGTGAAGCCATTCAAAACGGTGGATGAAACGTACCTGCACACGTTGCTGCAACCCGACAACGTCGTACTCACCGAGCGCCTGATCCAGAAAGACCAGGAGAAAGACCGTCCCGGACAGCAGAAAGAACCTTATACCTGGGTGAGAACACATGGTAAAGGCCGTATTTTCTACACCGCATATGGCCACGACGAGCGTACCTGGGGCACACAAGGCTTTGCAGACCTGATTGAAAAAGGCATTCTGTGGGCCGTGAACGACGATGCGCGCAAAGCATTGGCCGCATTGGCGCCTAAGCCATTCGAATACCGCGAGGCAAAGCTGCCCAACTATGAGCAGCGCCCCGGTCCGCAAATGCAGCAACTGCCGCTTTCACCGGAAGAGTCGGTGAAGCACATCCAAATCCCGGTTGACTTTACATTGAGCGTCTTCGCACACGAACCCGACGTCATGCACCCCATCGCGATGACCTGGGATGAACGCGGCAGATTGTACGTCCTGATCACCAAGGATTATCCCAACGAACGCAAGGATACCGGCGGCAGCGACTACATCCTGATCTGTGAGGACACCAACAACGATGGCAAGGCTGATAAATTCACCAAGTTTGCCGATGATTTGAGCATTCCTACCGGTATGACTTTCGCAAATGGCGGTCTGGTAGTTTCACAAGCTCCGCACATGCTCTTTTTGCAGGATACTAACGGAGATGACAAGGCTGACGTGAAGAAAATCCTCTTCTCCGGCTTTGGCACAGGCGATACGCACGCGGGACCTTCCAACCTGCATTACGGCTTCGATAACTGGGTTTATGGCTCAGTAGGTTACTCGGGCTTCAAAGGCAAAGTAGGCAACAGCGAACAGCTCGATTTCGGCCAGGCATTGTTCCGCTTCAAACCGGATGGCTCGGATATGGAAATCGTGGCTAAAACCTCGAACAACACGTGGGGATTGGGCTTCAATGAGGCCGGCGATCTGTTCGGCTCAACGGCCAATAACTCGCACGGCTGGTACAGCGCCATTCCTAACCGCTATTTCGGAGCAAGCAAAGTCGATAACGGCAGCCGCAGCACCGATACGCACAAGGATATGCAGCCGATCACCCAGAAAGTACGCCAGGTTGACGTTTTCGGCGGATTTACTGCCGCAGCAGGCCATAACTTCTACACCGCCCGCGCTTATCCGAAGCAATATTGGAACAAAGTCGCATTCGTGTCCGAGCCTACCGGCCACATTCTGCATCAGAATGTGATGGTGAAAAAAGGTACGGATTATGAGGATCAACTCGGCTTCAACCTCCTCGCGGGTGCCGACGAATGGGTCGCTCCCGTATTTGCAGAAGTTGGCCCGGATGGCGCCGTATGGGTAGCCGACTGGTACAGCTACATCATCCAGCACAACCCAACTCCTAAGGGCTCCGAAAACGGAAAAGGTAACGCCTACGAAACGCCGCTGCGCGATTTCACCCATGGTCGCCTCTACCGCATCGGCTGGAAGAATGCACCGAAGTACACGCCGATTGCATTAAGCAAATCGCGTCCGGAAGAATTGGTAGCGACTTTGAAAAACAACAACATGTTCTGGCGCCAGCACGCGCAACGCCTTTTGGTGGAACGCGGCAACAAGGATGTGGTTGCAAAACTAATTGAACTCGTTAAAGACAAATCGGTTGACGAAATCGGCTTGAATACCGCTGCTATCCACGCATTGTGGACATTGGAAGGCCTGAATGCGATCTCCGACCCGCAAGTACTGCCGGTGGTGGTGGAAGCATTGAAACACCCATCCAACGATGTACGCAAAACGGCTGTAAAAGTACTTCCACGCACCGCCGCGACCGGCGAAGTGTTGCTCACTGCCGATGCATTGCATGACAAAGAGCCGTTGGTAGTCTTGAACACGCTCCTGGCATTCTCTGAAATTCCGTTGACTCCGCAAATCGAAACGGCTGTGCTTACATTGCTGGATACCTATTCCAATGCAGAAGACCGCTGGATGCCGGATGCATTTGCCGCTATCCTGAACTCGCATGACGGAGCATTGCGCACAAAATACATTGCTCAACGTGTTGCGAAAGCTGGTTCAGCGGGTGCTACCCAACAAACAGCCGCTGCCAGCCACGCAGACCACTCGGCAATGAACCACGAAGGCCACGGCGCAAGCAAAGTGACGGTACAGGGCTCCGCTGACCTTGCGGTAACCAACATTACGATCGAGCCGAAAACGCCTTACGTACGTGAATATGCCCGCGTGGTGATCGAAATTACCAACATCGGGTCAATACCTGTGACCAAGGAGCAGGTGCCGACGGTGAATGTGGGTATCCGCAGCCGTTCTCTGAACACCAATTACATCAGCCGCCAACTCACCAACGGCATCGCGCCGGGCGAAACGGTGAAGCTCGTAGAAGGTAACAACGGTCCGTGGAAAACTGCATTCGGTTTCTCATCTGATGAAGCAGGTAAAGTGAATGTAACCGCGACCGTGGATGTGGATAATGTGGTTCCTGAAAAAGATGAGAACAAAAACAACACGATGAGCAAGTCGTTCGAAGTGCGTCGTCTCGACCGCCTCTCCGACTTCGCCCTCGAACGTACCGTACGCGGCTACACTTCCTATGCAAGCGGTGACGATGTATTGAAACTCATTCAGACTTCCCAATCACTCGACCCACAAGGCCGCAATGCGATCGTGAAAGGCATTCTCGGAGCATGGAATCCTAAACGTCAGGAGACAGCTAACGACGAAGGCAAAAAACTGCTGGCAAGCGTAAAAAGCACGATCCCGGATGACCTGAGCAGCCGTTACACCACCCTGCTGGAATCTTATGGCATTAAGGAAGAAGTAGCGACCGACCCGAATGTACAAGTCGTGACGATTAAGGCTATTCGTGAAGAAATGAAGTTCACTGTCACCGAATTCACCGCGGTGGCTGGTAAAACGGTTGAGATCGTGTTCGAAAACCCGGATGCGATGCAGCACAACATTGTGGTAGGACGTCCCAAGTCTACCGAGATCATCGGCGCTGCTGCCGACAAGATGATCACCGCCAAAGACGGCGCAGAGAAGAATTATGTACCTAATATCCCTCAGGTTTTGGCCGCGACACCGCTCGTAAACCCCGGCCAGACTTACCGCTTGAAGTTTGTAGTACCGGATCAGGTTGGAGACTATCCGTATGTATGTACGTTCCCTGGCCACTGGCGTCTGATGACCGGGGTCATGAAAGTTGTAAAGGACAAAGGGTTATAATTCTAAACTGTGCTTCGCCTATGCTTTCAAAATTCAATCAAGCTTAGCGTATAACTATCAACGTTCAGATTCGCGGGGCATTTTAAATGCCTCTGCGGATCTGGATGATTGATTTCGAAAGACAAAAATGTGCGACGGGTACCGAAACCCGCCGGAAGGTTATTTTTTTATCATTTTTAAAATAGTATTTATTCAATAATTTTTATTAATAAATAATAATAAAGGTCAATAAAAAGACAATGCTGTAACAACTACTCACATCTAACCCAGGTTAACAATGAACAACCAAAACAGACGAAACCCCTTGCTGGGGCTTCGCAGGCCTCTTTTTGCCCTTTTGGCGGCAGGATGCCTGTCGCCCCAGCAAGGTTGGTCGGAAAAACTCCGCTTCGAACCAGCCCTCACTTACCGGAAACCGGTCGACAAAACGATTACCGGAAAGGTCGTCGACGAAAAGAACAGCCCGCTTCCCGGCGTAAGCGTCGTCGTGAAGGGCACCACCACCGGAAGCATTACGGGTGCCGACGGCACTTTCTCCCTGAACGTGGCAGAAACAGCCACCACACTCTCATTCTCATTCATCGGTTACTCCTCGCAGGAAATCGCGATCGGCAACCAATCGAACATTCAGGTAACCTTGCTGCCTAGCAGCGAGGAGCTCACGGAAGTGGTTGTGGTGGGTTACGGCACACAATCTTCGGCAGCGGTGACCGGCGCGGTAAGCAACATTCAGGCCAAGGACCTGATCCGCACACCGTCGATCGGGACTTCCGATGCATTGGTAGGCCGCGTGCAGGGTATCACCGCCCGCAAGGCCGACGCTCGCCCAGGTGCCGCCACCACCATTCAAATCCGGAACATGGGTACACCCCTGTTCGTCATCGACGGAGTGCCTTCTGACGCCGCCAGCTTTAATAACCTCGGGCAGAACGATATTGAAAGTGTTTCGATCCTGAAAGACGCTTCTGCGGCGATATACGGTCTGCGGGCCGCCAACGGGGTGGTTTTGGTGACTACCAAAAGAGGTAAGGCAGGTGATGGAACGAAGATCAGCCTGTCGGGCTACTATGGTTTGCAAAACTTCACGCGGTACCCCAAGCCTGCCAATGCGTACCAGCACATGCGCGGACTCGTGGAATCGGATGTGAACCAGGGCCGCACGCCATCCATTACCCCTGCGGAACTGGAAAAATGGCGCGTCGGTACCGAAAAGGGCTATCAGAGCTTTAATTACTACGATATGGTGATGCGCCCGAATGTGCCCCAGTACTTCGGCAATGCAAGTGTGCAGGGCGGCAGCGATAAGATGAACTACTTCCTGTCGATCAGCCACCTGAACCAGGATGCATTGATCCGCGATTACAACTTCAAGCGGACCAACATCCAGGCCAACGTCGAAGCGAGTCTTACGAAAGGTTTGAAGGTAGGGACACAGATCAGCGGCCGTATTGAAGACCGCTTCCAGGTGGGTGTTCCGGGTTTGGACGACTACTTCAACCCGTTCCTCAGTATTTTCACCATGTGGCCTACGGAACGTCCTTATGCGAACGATAATCCAAAATACATCAACCAGACCCACAACGTGAACGTAAACCCGGCTACCTATAAAAAGGACGTGACCGGCTACATCGACGAGGTCTGGCGGAATATCAAGGGCAACTTCTACGCCGAATATGATTTCAAATTCGGACTGAAAGCGAAAGGAACCTATTCCTATGCATTCACCAACTTCGATTTCGACGGTTTCGAATATACTTACGATGCCTACACCTACGACGCCAAGAACGATACCTATAATGTAGTACCAGGCGGTGGTAACCAGAATCCCTGGCGCGAACGCCGGAAACGCAATATCGTCGACCGGTTTGCACAGTTCCAGCTGAGTTATGCCAAGGCATTCGGCAACCACGATATCTCTGCCGTAGCCGCATACGAGCGTTCCGACAATGTGAATACTTACCTGGTGGTCCACACCGTTCCGCCGAACAACTACATTCCATTGATGTCGTTTGCCAACCAGGACTTGCTCATCGACGAATGGAGCACCGAAGCGCGGGCCGGTTATGTAGGTAGGATTAATTATGATTTCAAACAAAAATACCTGCTCGAACTCGTGGGCCGCTATGACGGATCGTTTCTGTACGCGCCCGGCAAACGATACGGCTTCTTCCCGGGCGTTTCGGCGGGTTGGCGTATTTCGGAGGAGAATTTCTTCAAAGGCAAGCTTGAAAATGTATTCAGCAGTCTGAAACTCCGCGCCTCGTACGGCCGCACAGGTGCCGACCGTCTAAGCAACAACGACTTTGTGGTGGCGCCATTCAGTTATCTGCCTGGCTACAACTTCTTGCAAGGCAGTGCTATTTTCGACGGCAATTATACCATTGGCGTTCGCCCGAGAGGTTTGCCGATCACCACACTTTCGTGGATCACTAACATTACGACCAACATTGGTCTGGATTTTGGCTTAATGGGTGGAAAGCTCTCCGGCCAGTTTGATATTTTCGAAAGAAAGCGCGAAGGCTTGCCCGCTGCCCGTTACGACGTGCTCCTGCCTTCCGAAGTCGGTTACTCCCTGCCGAACGAAAACCTCAACTCCGATACCCACCGCGGTCTGGAAGGGGTTTTGACCTACAAAAGCTCGGCAGGCCAGGTTGACTACACTTTGAGTGCCAATGCGACATTGTCGCGCCGGCGCGACCTCGATTTTTACAAACCGCGCTTTGGCAACTCTTACAACGAGTACCGGGATAGTTATGTAGACCGCTGGGGCAATATCAACTGGGGTTACCAGGTGGTGGGCCAGTTCCAATCAATGGAAGAGATCGAAAGCCATAAAGTGGACAATGACGGCCAGGGCAACCGCAGCCAGCTTCCGGGCGACTTTATTTACAAAGATGTGAATGGCGACGGCATGATCAACGCCCTCGACGAACGTCCGATCGGCTATGCGGAAGGTGCTAACCCTTATTTGAGCTTCGCATTGAACGGAAGCGTTTCATACAAAGGCTTCTCGATGTTCTTCGATTTCGCCGGTGCTTCGCTGCAAAGTTTCCAGCGCAACTGGGAGTTGAAGATCCCTTACCAGAATAACGGTACCTCGCCGCATTTCATGCTCGAAGACCGCTGGCACCGCGAAGATCCGTTCGATCCGAACAGCAAATGGATTCCAGGCACCTACCCGGCAATCCGCAAGGACAATACCAGCCACGTGAACTTCCGGAAAAGCGATTTCTGGATCACCAATGTGCGTTACATCCGCCTGCGCAACATCGAGCTTGGCTATTCTTTCGACCAGAAAATCTCCAAAAAGCTGGGCCTTTCCGCGTTGCGCATTTATGTGAATGCCTCCAACCTGTTCTCGATCGACAATGTGAAGAAGTACGAGATCGATCCGGAGATTTCATCGGGTAATGCATTGGTGTATCCGCAGCAGCGATTGTTCAATGCAGGTTTCAACCTCACTTTCTAAAAACTGGTTATGAAAAGATTATCACTGAAAATATTTGTCTCTGCCTCCATGCTCGTTTTTGCCGGATGCAACGACTGGCTCGAACGCAAGCCGCAGAACATCATCCTCGAAGAACAGGTCTGGAACGATCCGAAGATGATCACCGGGCTCTTGGCCAACTATTACGATCGCCTGCCTTACCATACCGACCTCAGTCACGGCTCGAATGGTGATGTGAATGCAACCAACCGCGAAGGCTGGCAGGATTTTGCCGCCTATGACGAAGCCATGTGGTCCAATAACGACGATGCGCGCAACAATATCATTAACTACGCCTTCGACCGCTGGCGGCTATGGGATTACGGGCTCATCCGCGACATCAACCTCGCATTGGAGAACATCGAGAAGTACGCCGTGAAGATTTCCGACGCACAAAAAGCACAGTTTTCCGCAGAATTGCGCTTCCTGCGTGCATTCGTGTATTTCGAGCACGTGAAACGCATGGGCGGTGTTCCCCTGGTGACGAAGCAGTTGATCTACAACTTCGACGGCAACCCGGCCGCGCTGCAACAGCCGCGTAATAAGGAAGAAGAAGTGTATGACTTCATCGCCAGCGAGCTGGATGCCGTAAAGGACCTCCTCGGCAATGGTACCAGCAACACCCGCGCCAACAAGTTCACCGCATTGGCCGTTAAAAGCCGCGCGATGCTCTATGCCGCCTCCATTGCCAAATACAATGGCAAAATGGCGTCACCTATTTCCACACCGGGTGGTGAGGTAGGTATTTCCGCGGGTAAAGCCAATGACTACTATGCCAAATCGCTCGCAGCATCGCAGGAAATTATCAACAGCGGGAGTTATGAATTGTACAAATCGAACCCCGATAAAGGCGTGAACTTCTACGAAGCCATCACCAAAAAGAGCGCCAACCGCGAGGTAATCTGGGCGCAGGATTTTCTGGTGAGCAAAGACAAGCGCCACGGCTTTACCTACGACAACATCGCGCGCAATGTGCGGGAGGACAACCTGTCGTCGTCGTCCATAACACCTACGCTGAACCTCGTAGAAGACTATGAATATCTGGATGGTACTTCTGGAGAGCTGAAAAACCGCAATGCCGGCAATACCGACTACATTTATTACGATAAGTTGCAGGACATTTTCGCCAACAAAGATGCCCGGCTCTACGGAACGGTGATCTTTCCCGGAACAACTTTTCGCGGCACGGAAGTGCAGATCCAGGCGGGTGTAAAAGTGTGGGACAATGCTTCCAATGCTTTCAAAACCGTCGAATCCAACGTTTTGGGCTCCACTTATGATGACGGCGGCCTCCTTACCGGTGCTTCCGGCCCTCAACGTTCTCAAACCGAGGTTTCCAATACCGGTTTCTACCTTCGTAAATACGTGGACCAAACGGCGATGTCGAGCACGCGTGGTATCCGCAGCGACATGTGGTGGGTACGCTTCCGGTTGGGCGAAATTTACTTGAACGCCGCCGAGGCTGCATTCGAACTGGGGCAGAATGCGGAAGCGTTGAAATACGCTAACACGCTCCGCGAACGTGCCGGTTTCCCCGCCAACAGCCTGAAAACGCTTACACTCGAAAAGCTGCAAAACGAGCGCCGTGTAGAGCTGGCATTCGAAGACCACCGTGTTTGGGACCTGAAAAGATGGCGCATTGCACATGAAGTATGGAACGGCAACGCGTCCAATCCGGATGCGGTGATGTACGCTCTATATCCTTACCGCGTAGTACGCCCGGGCCACGCCACGCATGGCAAATATGTTTTCGACAAACTTGTAGCGCCGCGTTTCCGTGCGCCGCGGTTCTTCCAGATGGGTAATTACTACTCGGCCATCCAGCAGGTAGTGATCGATAACAATCCGAAAATCGTCCGCAATCCATTCCATTAATTCCAAAAGCAATGAAATCAAGAATCATACAAGGCATTCCCGCGCTGCTGCTGGCATTGATGACCGGCCTTTCCGGATGCGAAAAAGATAACCGCACCGAGCCAAAATCGGTGCTGAAAGGCAGGGTTGTATTCGAGGGACAACCCGTAGGCTTGCGCTCGAATGGTGTGCAGCTCGAACTCTGGCAGCATGGCTACCAGCTTTTTACCAAAATCCCTGTACATGTAGCTCAGGACGGTACATTTTCGGCGTCGCTTTTTGACGGTAACTACAAACTCGTAAGGCTGCGCGGCAATGGCCCGTGGGCAGACAATACCGATTCCATCGACGTCGAATTGCGTGGTTCCAAAGAGATTGATGTGCCAGTCAATCCCTTCTTTATCCTCAAAAACGAAGTGTTTTCCAAAGGCGAAGGCAAGGTATCGGCAACTTTCAATGTGCAGCAGGCTACGGCCGGCCGTACCATCGAAAGGGTGAACCTTTACATTGGCACTACCATGATCGTCGACCCTGGTAACAACGTAGGTAATGCGCAGGAGGTAGCAGCAAACATCACCGACTTGTCAAAACCGATCACGCTGACTGCCGGCCTTCCAGCCAACCTTGCCTCACGCGAGTACATATACGCGCGCATCGGCGTGAAGACTTCGGGTGTCGGCGAGATGCTTTTCGGCATGCCGCAGAAGATTATGCTGAAATAACGAGGCAATTCATTTTCTTACTACTTATCCCGGGTGCGCAGATTTGTCGCACCCGGGATTCGTTGCAACGAGTTCAGAAATTTTGGTTATTTCCACTCGATTGCCTCCTATGATAAATACAAAGGGGCTACCGAAAACATCTTCCGCCATGAAGCATTAACCAACCTTCCTGCGTATATTTAATATTATGAAAGTCGTACAATTCACCATACCCGTTTCCCGCGAAAGTACAATTGTTGTTCAGGAGGAAAAGCTGCCGCATTACTATCCGCATTTGCACCGCCACCGCGAGGTACAGATCGAATGGGTGGTAGAAGGTACGGGAATACTGGTCGCGGGGAACTACATGCAACGGTTCGAATCGGGCGACATTTACATTATCGGGGCCAACCAGTCACATATTTTCAAAAACGATGAGTCCTACTTCAACCCCGACGAGCCCAGGCAGATCCACTCCGTCTCCATATTTTTTGACCCCAATTATTTATCGCAAAATATACTGAGCCTGCCGGAAATGGCCAATATCCGGAAATTCGTAAACGGCGTGCATAACGGCTTTCAGATTCCGGAAGAAGCGCGGGAGGCGGTACAGAAAATCATCTCGGAAATCATTCACCACAAGGAAAGTCAGCGGGTAGCAGCATTTATCAAGCTGCTTTACCAGTTCTCTACCACGCGCGACCTCAAACCGCTTGCGACGAGCAACAGCGAGCAAGTCATCTCCGAAGTCGAGGGGATCCGCATGGACCGCATTTTCCAATACCTGGTCACCAACTACAAACGCCACATTTCGCTCGCCGAAATCTCCGAAATTGCTAACCTCACGCCCCAGGCATTCTGCCGCTATTTCAAGAAGCATACCGACAAGACCTTCGTCAGCTTTCTGAATGAAGTACGTATCAACGAGGCCTGCAAAATCATCCTTTCCGGCAAATTCGACAGCTTTTCCGATATCTGTTACCAGACCGGTTTCGACCACGTGACGAATTTCAACCGGGTGTTTAAAAAGACGACCGGCATGTCACCGGGGGAATATCAGAAGGGGTTTAGGGATATTTAGGCGTTGCAGGGGTGTTGTCAGGTGTTGTCATTGGTAGTCAGGAATAGTTTAGGAGGCTCCGCTGGGGCCGGGCGGTCCAAACTCACCCAAATTCACTTAATACTGCCCAATCCACGCATTATGCCTCGAATTGGCTAAATTGGGGACTGATTATCTATGCTCTTAAACCGTTCTTTTGAAAACCACATCCGAATCCACCTGGCGAATCTGGATCGACACCGGCGGGACTTTTACCGACTGTCTGGCCATTGATCCGGCCGGGAATAAAACGCGCATCAAAGTTCTCAGTTCCAGTTGCCTCCGCGGCCGCATTACCGAAAAACTCAGCCAGAAAATCTACCGTTTCGAAGCTTCGTGGCCATACGACGGCGGTCTTTTCAAAAATTATACATTTAAACTGCAGGGTACTGATACGCCCAGCCGCATTGAAAACATCGACCGGCAGCAGCATACCATCAAATTGGCCGACAATCTTCCGTTCGGGCGACCTGTTGATTTTGAAATAACCACTGGTGAAGAAGCGCCCATTCTCGCAGCACGCCTGCTCACACAAACACCGCTCGATCAACCACTTCCACGCATTGCCATGCGATTGGGCACTACCAAAGGTACCAATGCATTGCTCGAACGGAAAGGAGCAAAAACACTTCTGGTTGTTACGAAGGGGTTTAAAGATCTGCTCTATATCGGTAACCAGCAGCGGCCATCACTTTTCCAACTCAATATTCCCGAGCCGAAATTACTTTACAGCGAAGTATTGGAAGTCGATGAGCGGCTGGACGCCCACGGAGTTGTCATTGAAGCCCTGGATTTAACTGATTTCAAATCAAAAGAAGCACCTACTGATTACAAGTCAGTTGCTCTTTCGCTTTTACATTCTTACCAAAACCCGGCACATGAATCACGGCTAGCCGAGTGGTTCCGGGAAAATGGTGCAAAATACATATCCGCATCATCCGATCTGTTTCCGTTTTCGCATTATTTACGCCGGACGCAAACAGCGGTAGTAAATTCTTACCTCGACCCCGTCCTCGACCAATACCTGGCCAATATCCGTGCCGCGTTAACCGACGGCAGCCTGCAAGTCATGACCAGCACGGGCAGTCTTTCCGAAGTAAGCGGTTTCCGTGCTAAGGATAGTCTCCTGAGCGGCCCGGCCGGAGGCATGGTCGCAGCCGCCAATTTTGCCCAAAAACTGGGTTTTCCCAAGGCTATCACCTTCGACATGGGCGGTACCAGCACCGATACGGCGCTGATCGACGGCCAGCCGGAATTGAAATACATTACCGAAATCGACGGCATTGAATTTCATAATCCTACCCTGGCCATTGAAACCGTGGCGGCGGGCGGCGGTTCCGTTTGCTGGTTTGATGGTTTTTCGCTGCAAGTCGGTCCGGAAAGCGCCGGCGCATCACCCGGCCCGGCCTGTTATGGCGCGGGCGGTCCATTGACTGTAACAGACATCAATCTGCTGCTCGGCAAGCTGGAAACTTCCAAATTCAGCATTCCTATTAATGCCGAAGCCGCTATTGCGAGGCTGGAACAACTTCGCACGGGCATTCAATCCCAGACCGGCAACCTGCTCAGTCACCGGGAAATCCTCACTGGTCTGGAAAGTATCGCCAACGAAAAAATGGCTGACGCGATCCGTAAGATTTCCGTGGAAAAAGGCATTAATCCGAATGCATTCGCCCTCGTCACTTTCGGCGGTGCCGGAGGCTTGCACGCATGCCAGCTGGCCGAATTGCTGAATATGAACACAGTGTTGCTGCCCTACGACGGCGGCCTTTTCAGCGCGGCGGGCATTGGTGAGGCGCTTATCAGCACGATTGTTTCCAAACAGATCCTCGCTCCCTGGACCGAGGCTGCACAAAGCATTGCCGAGTGGCAGGAAGCACTGGAAAAGCGGGCCGCAAGTATTTTACAAAATCAGGGTATTGCAGCCTTTGAAACAGTATTCTGCCATGCTTACCTCCGTTTTGCGGGCCAGGAGAACACGGTTGAAGTCCCCTATTCCGGCGATACCACGCTGGCTGTTTTTGAGGAAACCTATCGCGCGCAATTCGGTTATTACCCTGCCAATGCGGTGGTGGAGTTGGAGAGTATTAAGCTAAAAGTGCAGGAGCGTGGCCCCGGCATTAATCCATTGCAGCTCATTAAAAATGGCCCGAAAGCACAGCTTTCGAACAATAGTGAGCCGTTTTTGACTGACCTAAAACTACCTGAAACAGCCGTTTACGAATGGGACAGTCTCCAACCCGGCGACCAGCTGGAAGGGCCCTCCATTCTGCTCAACAATACTTCCACCACTTATTTGCCCAAAGGCTGGAAATTGGTGATCCAGCACGGCCAGGACGCCATAGCCTGGCGAACGGAAGTGGGTGCCACGCACGGCGGTCAGCAAAGCGAGGAAGTAGCATTACAGCTTTTCACCAACCGCTTCAAAGCCATTGCCGACGAAATGGGCGTCCAGTTGCAGCGGACTGCGTTTTCTGTGAACGTCAAGGAGCGCCTCGATTTCTCCTGCGCATTACTCGACGCCGACGGCGAACTCCTCGTGAACGCGCAGCACATTCCCGTGCACCTGGGTAGCATGGGCATATGCGGGCGCCTCGTGCGCGAGGCCATCGCCATTGGTCCGGGCGATGTGGTGATTACCAACCATCCGCAGTATGGCGGATCGCATTTGCCGGATATTACGCTGCTCGCCGGGGTATTTACAGAGGACGAAACTTGCATAGGCTACGTGATCAACCGCGCGCATCATGCCGAAGTCGGTGGTAAAACTCCGGGTTCGATGCCTCCGGACGCTACTTGTCTGGCCGAGGAGGGCGTAGTGATCGTGCCGCAGTATCTGGTAAGGGCGGGCGAGCTTCAATGGGAGGCATTGCGAGAGCTGTTTGCAAGCGGGCCGTACCCTACCCGGTCGTTCCTTTCCAATGAAGCCGATATTATTGCTGCATTGTCGGCACTGAAAAAGGGCAGCGCGCAATTGCTGAAACTGGTGGAAAACCATGGCCTGGAAACAGTGCGAAAATATATGGGAATGCTGAAACAAACGGCCGTTTCGCAGCTTCGAAATGCATTGCAGCCGTTGCAGGGGCAGGTCTTTGAAGCTTCCGAGCTTTTGGACGATAATTATCGGATAGCCGTAAAAATCAGCATAACCGATGATAAGCAAATTTTCGATTTTACCGGCACATCGGGCGTTCATCCGAACAATCTGAATGCCAATATTTCCATTCTGTACAGTGCCATTCTGTATGTTTTAAGACTTTTGGTGGACAAGGAAATTCCTTTGAATGACGGCTTAATGCAAGATGTAGAGATCAAACTGCCGGACAACAGTTTCCTGCACCCTCAGTTCTCCGACGATCCGTGGCAATGCCCGGCTGTCGTTGGCGGGAATACTGAAGTAAGCCAGCGACTGGTGGACACTTTGCTGAAAGCATTTGGCCTGGCGGCTTGCAGCCAGGGAACGATGAACAACTTCCTTTTTGGCAACGAACAGTTTGGCTATTACGAAACCATCGGTGGCGGCGTAGGCGCGGGTAACGGGTTCCATGGTCGTTCGGCGGTGCATCAGCACATGACCAACACGCGCATTACCGATCCTGAGCAGCTGGAACGGAAATACCCGGTGCGGTTGCTGGAATTCGGCGTCCGTCGCGGTTCCGGTGGTGCGGGACGCTGGCGCGGCGGGGATGGCATCCTGCGGAAACTGGAATTCCTGGCGCCGTTGCAGGTTACTTTGCTGGCTCAGCACCGGCGGTATGCGCCTTATGGATTGGCCGGAGGCGGCGATGGCGCTTGCGGCCGGCATATGCTCGTTTCAAATGGTCCGATTAATGAATTACCCGGAATTTGTAGCCTGAAAGTGAACGCGGGGGATGTTTTGACTATTGAAACTCCTGGGGGCGGAGGTTATGGTGTTTAACTTTAATATGCCACGAAGGCACGAATTAAACACGAAGACATTCGTGCTTCTTCGTGTAATCCGTGGCAAAACAAAATGTCAAAAAACAAAAACGCCCTGCTAGGCGCGGCATTCCTGATGGCCACCTCGGCAGTAGGCCCCGGCTTCCTGACTCAAACGACGGTCTTCACCGAAAAGCTGGCGACCAGCTTCGGCTTTATCATCCTGCTGTCAATACTGATCGACCTTGCCGTCCAGTTTAATATCTGGCAGATCATTACCGTCTCCGGCAAACGCGCTCAGGACCTCGCCAACGATCTTTTACCAGGTCTTGGCTACCTTCTTGCATTCCTCATCGTCGCAGGAGGCCTGGCTTTCAACATTGGCAACGTAGCCGGTGCAGGGCTCGGCATTGAGGCCATGACGGGCGTCAACGTACGAACCGGCGCCATTGTCAGCGCAGCCATTGCCATTGGCATTTTCCTCTTCAAAGAAGCCGGCAAAGCGATGGACAGTTTTGCCAAAATCCTGGGCTTTGTTATGATCGCCCTCATTCTGTATGTCGCATTTACCTCGCATCCGCCATTGGGCAACGCCATCCAGCACACCTTTTTCCCTGAAAAATTCGACCCTGTCGCCACCCTCACGCTCGTGGGCGGCACCGTGGGCGGGTACATCTCCTTCGCAGGCGCGCACCGCCTGCTCGACTCAGGCTTACGCGGGGAAAGTGCATTAAAGGAGGTGAACCGCGGCGCATCTACCGGCATCCTCATCACCGCGTTGATCCGCTATTTGCTATTTCTGGCTACTCTCGGCATTATCCTCACCGGCGCAAGCATTAACCCGGACAATCCCGCCGCCTCGGTCTTTGAAAATGCCACGGGCGCATTCGGCAGACAACTTTTCGGACTTATGATCTGGGCAGCTGCCATTACTTCGGTGGTGGGTGCCGCTTACACTTCCATTTCGTTTCTTCGGTCTTTTCATCCTTTGATCGAACGGTACCAGTCGTACGTGACCATTGTCTTTATCCTCATTTCTACGATCATTTTCCTGCTCGTTGGCCGGCCGGTGAAAGTACTCGTGTTCGTGGGCACATTAAATGGCTTCGTACTTCCCATTGCCCTCGCCATTTTGCTCGTAGCCAGCGGGAAACAGCGATTAATGGGGAAATATAAACATCCGTTATTGCTTCAAGCGGCGGGCTGGATCGTCGTACTTGTCCTCCTTGCAATGGGTTTCAATGTATTTTAAATACTGATCATGAAAAAACTGCTGCTCACTACTCTTTTAATGCTTACCACGGTTCTTACCCATGCCCAAAAGCCGAAAGAACTGACCATCAAAATAGACATTAAAAACAAGGCCCAGCGAATCGACAACTTCGGTGCCGCCGGTGCCTGGTTCACCGAGGGTATCGCCAAACACTGGCCCGCTCAAAACCGCGAGCAAATGGCCGAATGGCTATTCAGCAGGGAATTCGACGCCAGTGGCAACCCCAAAGGCATCGGACTTTCGGCATGGCGCTTCAATATCGGCGGCGGCACTGCCGAGCAGGGCGACAGCAGCGGCATTACCGATTTCCGCAAGCGCGTGGAATGCTTTCTACGCCCCGACGGGACTTATGACTGGACGAAGCAGCCCGGTTATATTTGGTTTACCAAAAAAGCAAAAGCATACGGCGTCGAGAACCTGATCGCGTTTTCCAACACGCCACCCGTGCAGTTTACGAAGAATGGCCGGGGCTATAAAACAACGAAAGATTACATTTCAAATCTCAAACCGGAGCATTACGGCGACTATGCCCGCTTCCTGGCCACGGTTTTGAAGCATTTCGATGAGGAAGGTTTGCATTTCAACTACATCAGTCCGGTCAACGAGCCGCAATGGGACTGGTACCACGCCCCGGGTCAGGGCGCCAAGCAGGAAGGCAGCCCCTGGCGCAGCGACGAGATTGCCCAGGTAGTCAAAGCCCTCGACAGCGCATTGACTGCCACCAGCTCTACCTCCCAAATCCTGATCACCGAAGCCGCCCAACTCGATTTTCTCTACGGAAAAACAGGTAACGCTACCCAACAAACGCAAGCCTTCTTCGACCCAAAGAGCGAGCTGGCATTAACCAACCTGAAACACCTGCCGCGCTTGATCGGCGGCCACAGCTACTTCACCGACAAAGGAGATAGCACCCGCATCGCGATCCGTCGCCACGTAGCCGACACCACCGCCAAATACGGCGTCACCTTCTGGCAAACCGAATACTCCATGCTCGCCGACGGCTACCGAGAAGGCAAAACCGGCCGCATCCCCGCCATGGACTGCGCCCTGTTCCTTTCGAAAGTCATCCATGACGACCTTGTATACGGCAACGCCGCCGCCTGGCAGCTCTGGAATAGCTGGGAGCCGGGCAGCCCCGATTTCGACACCCGCTATTACCTCATCGCCCTCGCGCCCTCGTCACGCGAGTACGTGGACGGCACCATTACCGCCACCAAGAACTTATGGGCATTGGGCCATTACAGCCGCTTCGTCCGCCCTGGAATGCACCGGTTGAATATCCAACGCAGCGATAACCTCAGCAAAGAGCAAATTGCGCAGGATCTGATGGTTTCGGCTTATGCGAATGAGAAGCAAATCGTGCTGGTAGCAATTAATTACGGGAATGAAGAGCGGATTTTGCTGCCGGAGGTTGGTGGATTTAAGGTGAAAAATGCGGAGGTTTATTTGACTACCGGTGAGAAGGGGGTTGATATGCAACGGTCAGAAGTTGGCAACTTGAAGGATGGGGTGAAGATTCCGGGTCGGGGGATGGCGACGGTGGTGTTGAATCAATAGTATTTATTTGCCGGCTCGCGCTAATGTGCAACCAACCGCCGCCCTACTTTTAAGCGTGAAGGCGATTATCTAATTTGGGTACCATTCCCAATTCAAGAATATATACTTCATCTTCATGCTGGAAAAGTACTCTGACATATTCATTTCCCACGATTACAAGTATTACAAATTCACAAGTATCGGCACCAAGGGAAGCATCACCAAAGTAGTGCGATATTACGATCTCGATCTTAAAGATTACTACAATCTGGGATTCGGTGATCAGGATCCTATCACAGGCGATCTGGATGATTTGGCAACTTCGAACAACGGTGATAGCGAAAAGGTACTGGCGACCGTTGCAATGACTCTTTTTACATTCACGAGTCAATATCCAAAAGCGAAAGTTTATATTACCGGAAGCACCGAGGTCCGAACAAGATTATATCGTATTGCTATTTCCCGGCACCTGTGTTCAATTGAAATGGATTTCAAAGTCGAGGGACTACTGGATAGCGAATGGGAACTTTTTAAGAAAGATGTCCCTTACGAAGCATTCCTTGTCACTAAAATTTAATAAATTTATAACTATGAAAACCGCATCACAAAACAAGAAACTTCCGAAAGGCTTCAAGATTGACCCAAATCTTGCGGACAGGTATGCCAATGAACCTCTTTTTGTAAAAAAAGCAGAGAAGGCTAATGCAACATTGAGAGCCGTGGGTGTTCCCAAAGGCTGGTAATCAAATCATCTCCTCTCGCATCCCAAACTCCCGCATCTTCCTTAGCAACCGCATCAAAATCTCGCTATTATCAATCGCGTACAGCGCATGCTCGCGCGAGATGTTCCATTCGTGCGCAGGGCGGAGATAATGAAGGAGCATATCATTGAGAACGTGCTCCAATTCCACAAGATCCACATCGTCGTTCAGAAAATCTTTGAGCAACTTGAATGCCGCCTGGTCACGGCGCTGTTGATGAAAATCGGTGTGCATAGCTATCAGGTTGATGATAGAATGCAGCAATAAACGGTGCCGCACTTGCCGTTGTCCAACTCAAGAGTAGAGCAATGGAATGTAGTCCATTACGGTAGTTACGGCACCGTTCATTGATAGAAATACCATTCACAACCAGTTCATGGCTGTTAACGGAATGTTCGGCAGTAACTCTACTCTTGGATTGGACGAGGTAAACTTAAACCGCTTACCGTTAATTACAAAGTCGCAACCGTTCAATTGAAGGAGAAATGAATAAGTGGCCGGTTTCGCTTATCAAGCAAGTTGACTTGACGTTTACGCAAGGATTAACTTTGCATTCCATACTCAGAAAATGCCTGCGGTGCATGAAGGTCGGCCTCGCGTCGTTGAGGGGTATCCTCTTAGTGTACATGCGGGCATTTTTTTGTAAATTTAAAGGAAGATGAAACCAACAAAGAGAAATACTACACTTGTCGATGCATATGCATCACTTCTAGGCAACCTGAGCGCCGATGACAGGGCCGCATTGGTGTCCAGGCTTAGCAAAACCGGGGAAATCTCGACCAGAAAGAAAAAAGCTACCTTTCGAGAAGCATTTGGTGCCTTTATTTCTGAAAAATCTGCCGAAGAAATCATTGAAGACATCCGGAGCAGTCGAATTTCCAATCGCCAAAACGAACCACTTTGAAGGAATTCCTGATCGATACAGACATTGCCATCTATTTCATGAAAGGTAAGTTTGATCTTCGAAACCGTTTTGACAAGCTTAAACCCGAACAATGCTATATTTCAGAAATTACGCTGGCAGAATTGAAATTTGGCGTAGAAAAAAGCGAAAGACCTGAACACAATTTCAAGGCCTTACTCGCCTTTCTTGCGGGAGTACAGATATTACCCATTTTTGACTCCATTGACTTATTTGCCCGAGAAAAGGCAAGACTACAAAGGGCAGGTACCCCTCTCGACGATTTTGATCTTTTAATCGGGGTTACGGCCGTTAAATATCATCTAACGTTGCTAACCAATAATACTCGACACCTTCAGAGAATTGATGAGATTGTGCTGGAAAATTGGATAACCTAATACTTCCCCAACTCACAATTCAACTACTGAGGTCAGTAATATATTCGAAAAATAAAAGGGGAACAGCCCAACGCCATTCCCCTTTCATCAATCCGAAAATCAACCTACTTACTCAAAGCCGCATTCACATCCAACCTTCCGCCAGTAACCGTCTTTCCGGCCAGCGAAGCCGTAGGCACGGCGCTGGACAGGATGGCGTTGCGGATCTGTGCGACGGACGCGCCCGGGTGCGTGGATGCGTACAAGGCCACCGCGCCGGTTACGTGCGGGGTCGCCATGGAGGTACCGTTGTAAGATGAATATGTGTTGTAGGCTGTGGTAGAATTGATAGCAACGCCTGGCGCGCCGATATCAACGGTGGTAGCTCCGTATTGAGAGAAGCTGGCCAAGGCTCCGTTTTTATCGATAGCCGCAACGGCAATCACGTTGGGAAGATTGTAGTTGGATGGATAGCTCGCGGTAACGTCGTTGTTGGTTCCGGAGTTGCCGGCAGCAGCGATGAACATGATTCCCGCATTGTTAGCGCGCGAAATAGCATCGTACAATGCTTGCGAGTAGCCTCCGCCTCCCCAAGAGTTATTGCTTGCCACGATGTTGATACCGCGGTTTTTAAGATTGGTGAGGTAATCGACCGCCTTCACTGCATTAGCCGTTGTGCCGCCGCGGCGACCAAGGAACTTCGCCGAAATAAGCCTGATATTCCAGTTTACACCAACCACTCCCTGTCCATTCGCTTTGCCGCCGATGGTACCGGATACGTGGGTACCGTGGTCGTCGAGCGAGCCTTTGGTGCCTCCGTCGTAGATGGTGGCATCGTTATTGGCAAAATCCCAGCCGTTGGTATCATCTACAAGGCCGTTGCCGTCGTTGTCGACACCGTCAGTCGGATCGGCAGGGTTAACCCAAACCTGGCCTGCCAGATCAGGGTGGGTGAGCTGAATGCCCTCGTCGATCACGCCCACGTACACCGAAGCGGCTCCGGTGTTTCCCGCTGCCCAGGCTGCGGCTGCATTGCTACCGTAAGTACTCGCTGGGCTTGTGGATGGGCCATACATGCCCCAAAGCGATCCGTTTGTGAAATAAGTGTCGGTCGAAGTTGCGGTGTGGTAATACACATAATTGGGCTCGGCGAATTCCACTCCTTCGGCGCCATTGAGTTCCGCAATGGCTTCCAGGACGTTTTTATTAACCTTCACCAGCGCCAGCCCCTCTTTCTTCCCCGCCCGCTCCATGGCCTTTGTCAGGATTTTCTCTACGGGTTGCCCTTTTACTTTTTCGAAAGCCTTTTGTTTGGCAGCTGCCGACGCGCCTTCTTTAAACTGGATGAGCAACTCCCCTTCTACAAATTCATTTTCACCGCTTGTCCGCAACGAATTACCGGAATTTTCCGAAGGTGCAGACGGTTGATTTTCAATGGAAGTTTCCCGACAGCCTGTGACGGTAAAGGCGATGACCACAGCAGCAACCAATACCCTGTGCGTCAACAAATTGTACATACTTTTCATAGATCAAATTTTTAAGGTGCGATTATGATCCAATGTGCACAAAAATTAGCTTCCGGTAAATACTTCCATACAAACAGATCAAAATAATTTACAAAAAAATTTGCGCAACCCAAAAGTTGCATATATATTTGCAACCATCAAGTTGCATATTTCGATCGTATATGAAAGGAGATATTTTTCAAGCTATTGCGGATCCGACGAGAAGGGCCATTCTCGTGCTGATCGCGGCACAGTCTATGACGCCTAATGCGCTGGCAGAACATTTTGATACTTCCAGGCAGGCGGTTTCGAAGCATATTAAGGTACTCGCCGATTGCGATCTGCTTACGCAGAACAAGGTCGGGAGGGAGATCCATTATTATTTCAATCCGGTCAAAATGAAAGAGTTCGACCACTGGTTGACACAGTTCAAAAAACACTGGGAAGACCGTTTCAATCAATTAGATCAACTTTTAATCAACCTAAATTCCAATTCAGATGAAAACTAGCTTAGTAATGAATTTTTCGGTAGACAAGGAGAATAACCGTATCAATGTAGAACGGGAATTTGCCGCCCCGGTGGGGAAAGTTTGGGCCGCATGGACACAGCGCGAGTTGCTCGACCAATGGTGGGCGCCACGTCCGTGGAAAGCACGCACCAAGTCGATGGATTTTCGCGAAGGCGGTACCTGGCTTTACGCCATGGTAGGCCCTGAGGGCGAAGAGCATTGGGCAAAAGCGGATTACCTCACCATCGATGCGAAAAAAAGCTTCTCGGCAATCGACGCATTCTGTGATGAAAACGGGGAGATCAATAAAGATTTCGCGCGATCGACCTGGACGAATACTTTCACCGAAGCCGACGGCAGCACTACGGTTTCTGTCGTGATTCAATATGATAAATATGAGGACATCGAGCAGATCATGCAGATGGGCTTCAAGGAAGGTTTCACGATGGCACTTGGTAACCTTGACGAGCTGCTGGAACAGTAATCAATGCATTTCATCAACAAACTACCCAATGTCAGTCTGAGCGCAGTCGAAGACAGTCAGTACGGCGTTATTGCTTGTAAAGGCATTACACCTATCCCCTTCGACTTCGCTCAGGGTGACATTAACGTTTTTCAAATATTTAATCCTGCTCCACAGCTGCCACCTCTTTCCTGGCAACCATATAATAAACCGGGATCCCCAATAGCACAATGATCAGCCCCGGCCAGGTGTATTCCGGCTTATAGACGATCAGCAGCACGCAGAATGCCACCCCCATGATAATGTAAATAACAGGCAGGAATGGGTAGCCAAATGCCTTGTAAGGCCGCGGTGCGTCGGGGCGTTTTTTACGGAGGATGAATATCCCGATGATCGTAAGCATATAAAACACTACGACCACGAAGGAAATCATATCCAGCAGGTTACCATATTTCCCGCTGAGCGCCCACAAGGAGGCGATTACGCATTGCAACCAAAGGCCGATTTCCGGTACAGCGTTCTTGTTCAGTCGACCTACTTTCCGAAAAAACAGGCCGTCTTTCGCCATCGAGTAATACACGCGCGCACCCGACATGATCAGCCCGTTGTCGCAACCGAAAGTGGAAATCATGATCATTACCGCGATGACGATCGTGCCCGAATTGCCAAAAATGACGTGCGATGCAGTTACCGCCACACGGTCCTTGTCGGACGCTGCGATTTCCTGCAGGGAGAGCACGCCGGTATACATGACGTTGGTAAGTACGTAAATGACTGTTACAATAATCGTCCCCAATGCCAGGCTGAGGCCGATATTGCGTTGTGGGTTCTTGATTTCCCCGGCAATGAATGTCACGTTATTCCACGAGTCGCTGCTGAAAATGGAGCCTACCATAGATGCCGCAATGGCGCCGAATGCGGCGATGGTGGTATAGGACTCAATGCTGCCGTCTGGGGCAAGTTTGTGCAAATCCCACATACCTTCACCCCAGTTGGCGGCCCATACTTCGGGTTTCATGAAGATCAGCCCGAAAACAATGAGGCCGAGCAAGCTCAGGAGTTTGGTTAATGTAAATGTCGTCTGAATGATTTTCCCGCTGTTGACGCCACGTGTATTCGTAAACGTCAGTACCACGATGACGACAATGGACAGTAGCTGGGCCGGACTTATTTTGAGAAACCCTAGGTCCAATGCGACCAGATCCTCGCTGAATTGCGGGATGAGGTAAGCGGTAAATTTGGCGAATGCGACGGCCACGGCGGCGATAGTGGCGGTTTGGATAACTGTGAAAAAGCTCCAACCGTACAGGAAGCCGATCAGCGGATTGTAAGCTTCTTTGAGATAAATATACTGACCACCAGCCTTGGGAAACATCGCGCTAAGCTCGCCATAGCTTAATGCGGCTGTGAGCGTCATGAAACCGGTGATGAGCCACACGAACATCAGCCAACCCACACTGCCGGTATTGCGCATGATATCGGCGCTGACAATAAAAATGCCCGATCCGATCATACTGCCGGCAACGAGCATCGTGGCGTCAACAAGACCTAGTGAGGGCTTGAAAGAGGTGTTTTCTTGTGGCATAAGGGGTAATAGGTTATTAGGTCAGGTTTTAAACTGTGTAAACTACGAAGTATTTGGACTACTCACAATATCCCCGCCCCGCCACGGGCCAAAATGGCCCGAAATGCCGCCTTGCTTAGCCCTGGGCGACCCCGCCTGCGCGGCCCGACCTAGGCGGCCCCGCCTATTGATAACGTTCCGGATCGTACAGTGCGACATCTACGGAAGGCTTCATACGCTCCGCTAGTTCGGCCACGATTTTTCCGGTGCCGGGTCCGAGGCTGATACCCATCATACCGTGCCCACCGGCGACGATCAGATTGCTCAATTTTCTGGAATACCCCAGATAGGGCAATCCATCGGGTGAGCAAGGCCGGAAACCGTACCAGATGCGGTCCTTTTGCGGAACGGTTACATTGAGTTCAGGATAATATTGCGGGATGGAATTGACGATCCCCTCCACCCTGTTCATATTGATCTGATTGTTGAGCGGCGCGAGCTCCATAGTACCGCCGAAGCGCACCTGCCCATTCATAGGGGTTACTGCCACGCGGGCTTCGAGGAGCAACGCGGGGTGCACAATTGGATGTGCGGAGTTGGGCTCCATGAAAGAGTAACCTTTGCCGGGCATTACCGGAATGGATAACCCGGCTTGTTTGGCCAGTTGCGGCAGCCATGAGCCGCCGGTCATGACAACCAGATCACCTTCGTACGTTTTCGCAGCCGTTTTAACTCTTCTGATTTCCCCGTTTTGAATATCAAACCCGGTCACCTCCGTGTTTTTGACAATTTCAGCGCCGAGTGTGGTAATGCTTTTGATCAAACCATTTATCAATGCCGTTGGGTACAAATGTGCATCGCAGCGGTAATGCACGGCACCGGCTACGTCGAGTTTAATGCCCGGTTCCAATGCTTGTACCTGCTCGCGGTTGAGCATATCGATGTCCAGGCCCAGTTGCTGGCCTTGCTTACCTACATGTATTTCCTCTTCACCAGTTTTATCTGATTTATAGAGCATTAATATGCCCTTTTCTTCCAGTCCAAAATCCAGGTTCTCGTCCCTAACAAGGTCCTCATACAGTTTTTTACTCAACAAATGATAATCCCGCAAATGCGGTGCCGCACGCTCGACGTTAGCTTCGGTCGCAGCTTTCATGAATTTCAGACCCCACGAAATGAGCGAAAAATCGAGGGATGGTTTTACATAAAAGGGGCTGCGGCTGTTGAACATCCATTTGATACCCTTCGAAACCATGCCCGGAGCGGCGAGTGGGATGAAATGGCTCGGCACGATCATGCCCGCATTGCCGATGGAGCAGTTATCGAACAGATCGCCCTTGTCGAGCAACGTCACTTTCCATCCGCTTTTGAGCAAATAATAGGCCGAAGCCAGACCCGAAATTCCGCCACCGATGATGACGGAGCTGCCTTTTTGAACGTTCATTGGAAGCTATAAGCTGTAAGCCATAAGCCTTAGGTTAAAGGTTACAGCTGTTTTATTTTCGTTTATTTAATTATTAATAATCTGCTTTGAGCAATAAGCTTTAAGCCGTAAGCTGTAATTGACCTTTACCATCAACTTTTATCAGCCTTAGGGTCCACAGCTTAAGGCCTATAGCTTAAAGCTTACAGCCCTTACAAAACCTGAAACCCAAACGCATAAGGATCCTCCTCGTCGTCGATGAAGATGGTATTGTGGCCGGTGATAACGGCCCAGCCTTCGATGCCGGGGATCATGGCGGGTTTGTCGCCGATGGTCGTTTCTTCCTCCACCGTACCGATGAATTTGGAGCCGATAATGCTTTCGTGCACGAAACGGTCGCCTTTTTTGAGCTTGCCCTTCGCGTGCCACTGCGCCATACGTGCTGACGTGCCCGTGCCGCATGGAGAGCGGTCGATGGCCTTGTCGCCGTAGAATACCGCATTACGCGCCGTCGAAGTCGGGTCTAACGGAGCGCCGGTCCAGAGGAAGTGGCTCAGGCCTTTGATATGTTCGTTTTCGGGGTGAACGAATGTGTACTGCTCGTTCATCCGCTGGCGGCAAACGCGGCTCCAACTAATCAGCTGATCGGCCGTATGGTTTTCAATGCCTTTGAAATTCTCCTGGGGATCTACGATGGCGTAGAAGTTCCCCCCGTAGGAAACATCGACCGTCAACGTTCCCAAATCAGGGCACTCCACAGTCAGTTTCTCAGCCGCAAGGAATGACTTGATATTGATGAGTTTGACAGACTTCACCTTCCGGCCTTCCTGCATATATTCCACCAGTACCAGCCCTGCCGGCGTTTCAAGGCGCAGCTTACCAGGCACTTTCGGGGTTACCAGCCCTTCTTCGATAGCAATGGTAACAGTACCGATCGTTCCGTGGCCGCACATCGGTAGGCAGCCGCTGGTTTCGATGTAGAGCACACCAATATCATTCGCCGGATCAATGGGCGGGTAGAGAATGCTACCGCTCATCATGTCGTGCCCGCGGGGCTCGAACATCAGGCCCTTGCGGATCCAATCGAATTCCCTCAAAAAATGGAGCCTGCGCTCCATCATGCTGTTGCCCTCAAGGAGCGGCCCGCCACCTGCGACTACACGAACAGGATTGCCGCAGGTGTGGGCGTCGATACAGAAAAAAGTTTTACGCATAATATGGCTTCAGGCTTTAAGCTGTATGCTTTAGGCCGGGTATAGTTGGGGCTTTAGGCTATAAGCTTTAAGCCATAGGCTTTATTCATTTTTCATTAACTGTACTTATAGCTTACAGCCTAAAGCTTACAGCTTCTTTCGTCACCTCATTATCCACCGTCCGCCAGATACCCAGCGGGTTGGCGTTTTTCAATTCATCGGGTAAAAATTCGTCGGGCCAGTTCTGGAAGCTTAGCGGGCGGGTAAACCGCTTGATCGCGTCAGGGCCTACCGAGGTAAACTGGGAGTTGCTCGACGACGGGAACGGTCCGCCATGGTGCATCGATTTGCAGACTTCAACACCCGTTGGGAAGTTGTTGAAGATAATCCGCCCGCATTTGTTCTGAATGGCTGCCACCAACTCGCGGTGAGAGGCCAGGTCGTCGCTTGTCGCCAGCAATGTCGCCGTCAGCTGGCCATGCAATTTTTCGGTTACCGCCAACATTTCATCGGCATTCCGGCATTTAACAATCAATGCAAACGGACCGAAGACTTCGGTTTGCAGCTCGTCATTGATCAGGAAATCTACACCCGAGACCGTAGCGACCGTCGCTGCACCCTGACCTTCGCCAGCTTCCGTGGCAGCTACCGCTACCAGTTCTACCCCCGACTGACCGATCACTTTCTCGCGGTTTCCGCGGTAAGCGATCGCGATACCGGCATTCAGCATCGGTGCAGGAAGGATATTCACGATCTCCTGGTTCAATGCTTCGATGAAGCTGTCCGCAGCAGGGCTATCTTCTGTGATCAGCAGTCCCGGGTTAGTACAAAATTGCCCCACACCCAATGTCAGCGAGCCCGCATATTGCTTCGCCAACTCGGCGCCCGCGGTGCCCAACTTCCCGGACAACAGGAACACAGGGTTAATGCTTCCCATTTCCGCAAACACCGGGATAGGCTCTTTACGTTTGTTGGCTACCTCTACCAATGCCATACCGCCGCGGTTGGATCCCGTGAAACCGACCGCCTTGATCACCGGATGGGCAACCAATGCCTGCGCCTCTTCAATGGTATCGGTAAAAATGTGTGCAAATGTGCCTTCCGGGAAACCGCTCTTGGCAACTCCACGACTAATGGCATCCGCCATGATCTGTGAAGTTTTCGGATGGCCGGGATGTGCTTTCACTACCACCGGGCAGCCCGCTGCGATAGCACTCGCTGTGTCCCCACCGGCCGTCGAAAATGCGAATGGGAAGTTACTGGCACCAAATACGGCCACCGGGCCTAATCCTACATTTGTTTTACGGATATCAGGCTTTGGCACCGCACGCTGCGGGTTCGCGGTATCGATGCTCGCGTCGAGCGAATATCCTTTTTCGACCGCATCGGCATAGCTTCTCCATTGGAATACCGTCCGCGCTTTTTCGCCGTTCAAACGTGCTTCGGGCAGGTTGGACTCCGCCATGGCAGTCTGGATCAGCTCGGGGCCGAGCGCTTCGATCTCATCGGCAATGGTGTTCATCAATGCAACCCGGCGGCGCAATGCGTAGGCATTCATCGCAACGAATGCCTCCTGGGCTTTTTCAAGAATAAGGTCTAAATCGGACAATTTCATAATGAATGGTTTTGACAAAAAGGTAACAATCCTACGCAGCGAATCTAACGATCATGCAGCGCATTTTTTGTCAATATTACAGGTATTGCCTGGGTAGAGGCCATCCGGATAACAGGAAACCCTTCCGGGCTTCGGATCATTACAAATCTTCCGGTGCAGCGCACCGGAAGATTTGTGTTACGCCACGTCAACCGTCAAATTCAAATAATCGGGCAATTCAGGCTGGGTAGCGATGGCCTGGTCGATGATCGCGAGCACTTTCTCGCGTTCGGCACCGTGGAGCGGCAGACGCGGCGCACGTACGTATTCCGATCCGATGCCCATTTTGGCTGCGGCCAGTTTGATGTTTTGTACGAGTTTGGGATGAATATCCAGTTCGAGCAACGGCAGGTACCAGCGGTAAATCGCTAATGCCTCCTTGTATTGACCGGCCTTAACCAGGTTGAAAATCGCAACGGTTTCCTTCGGAAATGCATCCACCAGGCCGCCGATCACGCCGTCGGCACCGAGCATCACCTCTTCCATGATCAAGGTATCCACACCGCAGAATACGCGGAAGCGGTCGCCGAACTTGTTGAACAGGCGCGTTACATTGCTCACGTCGCGGGTCGATTCTTTGATCGCGTGGATATTCGGAACCTTCGCAAGTTCTTCGAACATAGGCAGCGTTACCTCAATTTTATAGTCGTAGGGATTATTATAGATCATGATCGAAAGCGAAACGCTTCCGGCGATGGTCTTGAACCAGGTCACAGTTTCGTCATCGTCGGCCTTGTAACGCATTGGAGGGAGGATCATCAGACCGTCGGCGCCAACGCTTTCGGCTTCTTTCGCAATGCTTACCGCTTCGGCTGTCGATTGCTCGGCGATACCCAGCACCACCGGCAGGCCGGCAGGGAGTGCCTGTTTAGCATATTTCACCAGTTCCATTTTCTCGGCGCGGGTGAGTGTACTGGCTTCCCCGAGCGAACCGCCTACGATTACCCCGGTAATACCTGCTTCAACCTGCGCTTCGAGGTTCTTGCCGAACAGCTCAAAATCAATTGTATCATCTGATTTGAATGGCGTCACCAACGCTGGGAAAATGCCAGACCATGCTTCTTTGTTCATATCCTGCTTATGTTAAAATTTTAGTTCAAAATTAATCCATGCTTCCATGCGGATATTCACATGTTTTAATCAATTCCTTACATATTTTAACATAGTCTCTAAAATCGCCTCAAAGCTTGTTTTCGACAAACACCACCTGCGCCCTGTCGGCTTTCCTGATCTTTTTCAAGAAATCGACCCAGGCTGCAAAATCCTCCGATCCGTAGCGTCCGCCGTTCATTACCACTTTCCTCGCGCAAATGAGCTTGTTGTTCTCATAGGTCGTTTCCAATTCGTAACTGCCAAATGCGGAAGCAATCTGGAATGCAGGCAATGTCGTTTCCAATTTGTAGTTGGCCGGAACTTCATACGATATAGTATCAAGATCGGTAAAGTTGTAATCTGAAACGGGCAGGTAGAAATCCGATGAACGCTCCGTAGTAGCGGGCATATCGAATGTCCTGCTCATTAGGCTAGTCTTAATAAACAGGCGGGTACCTGTTCTGCTGGCGCAGTTGCGGACGTTCAAACTGAGCTTTTCGGTCACGGACGGTTCCAGCTCCACTCCTTCCACAAGCTCAAAATGGCGTAAATCCAAGCTTGGGAGATTAATATGGCTTACCAGCCACTTCTCCTGTTCCTCTTTTGTACTGTACTGGATCAACTGCACACGAGGCTCATGCTGCAAGCCTGTGTACCTCGACCTTACCTCGATCTCAGCATCGCCCGTCTCGTTAAGCTTCACGCTCGCCCTGCTTACCTTTACATTCTGAGTCGCTTTGTAGTCGGTCGTCATCACAAGTTTTCCACCTGCAGGCAGCACGAGCAAAGCCGGACGACTGCCTGTAAAACTACCCATAAAGTTAGGTTTTGTGTTCGGACTTGTGCATTCGAGCCACACGGTGTCTTTCCCTGCAAATGCACAAGCGATCACATGATTGAACTTACTACTTGGGAAGTCAGACTTGATCCTGGCTTCTTTCCCGGCCCGGATCAATGCCGCACAGGCAGGCACGCCTGCTACTTTCAGCGCGGCTAGAGTAAAGTTAGTCAGCGCTTTGCAATCACCGTAACCGGTTTTAGCAACCGTCATCGCATCAATAGTCTGCCATCCGCCGATTCCCAATTGAATGCTCACGTAACGGGACCTTCCCTGCATCCATTTGTAAATCCGGTCTATTTTCTCCCTGTCGGATTGGACGCCTTTGATCAACGCCTTCACTTCGTCCTGGATATTTGGAGGCAAAAAGTCCCTGCCGGCATTAAGTGTATAGTAAAAACGGCTAAAATCTTCCCAAGTATTGAGATTCCCCTTGTAATCCTGCACCTCGAAATCCGAAGGCGCGGTAAACACCAATGGAATCCGGTCGAAATGCGGTAACGGGTAAAAATCGTTGGATCGCGGCCTGGCGTAATCCTTTTGTGTCCATTCATAGATGTCCGAGCCGTCGGCATCCTTTGACTTCTTCGCCGCGGGAGCTCCGTTGCTTTCCTGGTACCGGAACGCAAAACCGGCCGGTGTTTTAACCCTGAAATAGGAATATTCCACCGCCGAGCCCTCCGCGGGAGCAGGCGTCCAGTCGGGAAAAAACATCATATTCCGCGTACGCACTTCACTGATAAATTCGATAGTATAAGGATACGGATAGCTTTTCTTGCCAAAACTGGCAGTCTTCACCCGGTGATCCGAAATATCGCCTCCGGCAAAACTATCCCCGCGGTCCTCGACATCGGAATTCCGGAGACGCTTCACCACCTTGCCATTAGCGTCGTACAAGGTCCCCGACAATTCGGTTACCTTCCTGAACTTGTCATACCATTCCTGCGTCGATCCGTACCGATCTTCCCCTTTTTCATTAAAGATAGTGACCACCAAACGGTTTCGCTGGACACCCTCCGCCTGCGATTTGATATCCCAGAACAACTCGTCGACACGAATTACCGCGTCGGCATCTTTTGCAAGTGCCGGACTGATTTTATCGACGCTATAATCGGCCTGGGCTGATACTGATGCCGATGCCAGCACCGCTATACATAGGATCGTATTCCCAAAAAGTGACTGAAACTTTTGCATGAAACAGGGGCGGTATTAAATGGACTTCTTTTTGATAACCAATGGCTGCGCATGCTTCTGCACCACACGCTCGAAAAACTCTCTCAGATGTCCATATTCATCGGGCGTGAAGCGTGTCCTGCTGACCTGGACCATACTATTGACCTGTATTACATTGCCGGTTTGGCGTACCTGATAGGAGAATTTACCTCCTTTATCGGGCAGCACGACGATCTCCGCCTTAGGCATTTCTTCAAGGGCATACCCCTCGGGAAGTGTATAATTCGCGATAAAGGAATTCGATATTCCAGTTCCTAAATCGACAGGATAAATGCGTTCCCTGGATTTCAGCGGTTTTTTTGTCCATCGGCCTGCCATGATGGGATTGAAATAGAAGACACCAAGAGACGCATTCTCGTCTTCCAGTTCAAAATCACAACTCACATTCACAGTCCCTTTGTAATCCTCGGCCTTGTTTTTGATCGCCAGATTCTGAATTTTCCATTCAGGAACGGCTTTCTTCAATGCATCGTGATAAACATTGTCAGGCTGTGTAGCATAGGACGAGCGCCAGTCGAGTGCCTCGTAACCGCCATAGGAAATGCTGTAACTACCCTTGATCGTTCCGTCGTCAGGCAAAATATGCGCAGTGATCATTTCCAGTTTGCTGCCCGAATCGGTCGGATTAATCTCAACAAACCGGCCCTGGCCTTTCTTGGGGATCACCCTGCCAAAACCATTCAATGCGCGCTCAGGTAGCATCCCCGGCTTCGCGAACGATTCCGATGCGTCGAGGAAATAGGTCTTCTCCCCGATCTTCACCTGCGCGATCACATAATTGAAGCTTTCGAGCATTGGGATATGCTGGTGCAGATAACCGTGTGTGCGGGTACTGAGTAGTACCGGATCACATTCCACATCCAGCTCACGAAGTAATACGGTAAGCATCAGATTAATGTCACACGCATTGCCTTTCCGGTTATCATAAGCCTTTTTAATGCCGTCGCCAGCATAAAGCCCGGAGTACCCGTCCCATTTCATGCGGTCCTGGATATGTTTGTACGCCAGCGTCATCCTTTCTGTCGGGTCGGTTGTTTTCTGTGCGATTTCATCGCGTACCTCCTTCAAAAAGCCACTGCGGCGGAGTTCCGCGCCAAACCACCTCGCCTCGTCGAGCGTTCTGTCCACATTTTCCCAGGTTTGCGAATAGTTTTTTGTCATTTGCCCCGGTACAGTCACGCTCGCAAGCTCGAAGATGATCTTGGAAAGATAATCGGCTTCCGTGGTGATGAATGGCTCATTGACAAACGCCGGGGCATCTTTTACCACAAACCGGTACGACCTTCCGCCGCCATCAAACCTTGAGTGTCCTACCGAAACATTAGTAGCTTCCTGCTTGTTGATATAAAGTTGCAGGTAACCTCCCATCGTCATTTTATAATCCAGGAAATTCGGGATCACTATATTGTACTCACTCCACCGGGAGGGGACTGATGTTTGAAAAAACCACGGACTGGGTTCGTTTTTCACGTTCAGCGGCGACACCACCGAATAGGAATATTCGATAATCGAACCTTTTTTAACATTCGGGAGGTTAAACTTGGTAGTAGCGATTGACTCTGTCGATTTTTCACGCCGGACGGTCTTCTTTTCCAGTTCAGTGCGGACGATCTGATCATTTTCGAGGTTGTAGGTGTAGCCTTTCAGGTCCTCCACCCACTCCTGCTCCTTATAGCTCGGCCCATCGTAGCATCGAATGCTCACTGAGGCTCGCGAGAGTGCCGATTCTTTGAGGATCTTGATCCGAACCCACATGTTAGTTGTCATGAGCAAGCCCTTCTGGTCGTCATAACTAAAATTGACGTTTCCACGGTCGTACAGGTAAACGGCATCGGCAGTACTGTCGCCGGGGTAGGCCGTCATTTCGAGCGAAGCACGGTCGATCAGCCCCAGTTTGGGTTTGAAATCATCTTGCGCGAAAGCCTGAAAAGTGAAGAAAAACAACAGGAACAGTATGGACAAAACGCTCCCGCGGCACAGACCGGACGGTCTGATAGGAAGTAAAAAGTTAGTCATGAACATGTAGATGAGGAGTAACAAAATTCATGCATTATCGTACACTTATTTCGATTTTCAAAGAGAATTTTATCACCGAAACGGGATTTTTTTTCACTTGGAACGAAACTGGCCTAATACGGATTTTAATGCCTAATTTTGACACCCAAACCAGGCTGCAATGTTGCATGCCCTTGTTCCTGCTAACCCATAATCTTAACATTTATCTTTAATCTATGTCATCTTTTCAAAACGAAAGCCCCATCCGCGTACTGGTAGTCGGTTGCGGGAATATGGGTGCTTCCCATGCCTTTGCCTACCAGCTTCTGGATGGTTTCGAGATCTGCGGGATCGTTTCGACCGGAAAAAGCAAGGAAGTCCTCAATGAAAAATTAGGCGGCGGCTATGCCCTTTTCAATGACTATGAAACAGCATTGAAAGAAACCAAGCCCGACGCGGTTTGTATCTCGACTTACCCTGATACCCACGAGGATTTCGCGATCAAGGCACTCGAAGCCGGCGCCCACGTGTTTATCGAAAAACCGCTTGCCGACACCGTTAAAGGTGCGAAGCGTGTGGTAGAGGCTGCCAAAAAAGCGAATAAGAAAGTAGTGGTAGGTTATATCCTCCGTGTACACCCGTCGTGGGAACGCTTCGTAACGGAAGCGCAGGGTCTCGGCAAGCCACTGGTCATGCGTATGAACCTCAACCAGCAAAGCCACGGCTATATGTGGGGTGTGCACCGCAACCTGATGAAGAGCCTCAGCCCGATCGTGGATTGCGGCGTGCATTACATTGACGTGATGTGCCAGATGACCCGCTCGAAACCGCTCCGCGTAAATGCGATCGGCGCCCGCCTCACCGAAGATATTCCGGCAGGGAATTACAACTACGGACAACTGCAAATCTGGTTTGAAGACGGCTCAGTAGGCTGGTACGAAGCAGGCTGGGGCCCGATGATCAGCGAAACCGCGTTCTTTGTGAAAGACGTGATCGGGCCGAAAGGTTCGGCTTCAATCGTGGCCAAAGATGCAGGCGGAACCGGAAAATCTTCTTCCGTAGAAGCACATACGAAGACCGAATCGATACGTGTACACCATGCCGACCTGAACGGCTCGGATGAGTTTGTGAAAGAAGACACGTGGATTAACCTCGAAGATGAGCCGGATCACCAGGAACTTTGCAACCGCGAGCAACGCTATTTCCTCCGGGCGATCAATGAAGACCTCGACCTGACAGACCACTTACAGGACGCGGTGACCAGCTTGCAGATCGCATTCGCGTGCGACGAATCGGTGAAGACCGGACGTACCGTGGATCTGGCCTGATCTCCTGTTCATTTTTCAAAGCCCTGCTTCGAGCGTTCGCAGCAGGGCTTTTTTATAGGATTTTAGCAAAAAACCAGTCGGTTACACTTCATTATTATAGGATTTTAACAAAAATTCCATTGAACGCCGGAAGTGAAAATTAACATTGTTTTTATCCAAAATTAACCTCTAAGTGGTTGATTTTTCGTAAGAAAATGACAATTTCGTATAATCACTATGCAAACGTTTGCATAAATAATTCTGCATTTTTCCGCCCGCTTTATTCGAAATCTATTGTTAAATATTATAATATTGCAACGCGTTTTCTTAAAGACTTTTAGTAATGCCAAACTGACACCAACTGACTTTTTGAAGCATTTATCCGGTAGGTGGCCGGTTGCAGTCCCGGACATCCGCCATCCATTCCATCCTCCGTCAGGGAAAACGTAACGTTATCTTTTTGCCTTTTTTGACATAGTGTTGTCAGGATTCGTGACCATGATTTGATTCAAAAACCCTGGCAAGGATAGTTACGGCCGCACCGGAATGTGATTTATCGAATACCAGCTATAATTATTTAACTACTCACCGAAACATTTTAACTGTAAACCGCAAACTATGATTAAACAAAAAACGCAAAAGCCTAACGAACAGAGATCTGAGACTAAAATTCTACGTGTTTTCGAAGACTGCATGAAAAACGTTTAACAAGCCTTACTACATGAAAATTTCCGATACCAACCCATGGTTGCTCCAGATGAGGAGCATCCGTAACTCTTTATTGCTTCTGCCCGCGCTCGCAAGCCCATTGCTGGTGAACGCAGCCCTCGCCAACTCCGGTATTGCCACTACGATCCGCGCCGATAAAACACTCAAAGGAAAAATCACCGATAAGGAAACCGGCGACGGTCTCCCCGGTGTAAACGTGGTTGTAAAAGGTACCAGCAGCGGTACTACCACCGATGGGGAAGGTAATTATACACTTTCCGTACCTGACAATGCCACGCTGGTTTTCAGCTTCGTAGGTTACATTAGCCAGGAGGTAACCGTGGGTAACCGCACTTCTCTCGACATCTCATTGGCTCCTGATTCCAAGGCGCTTAGTGAAGTAGTCGTGATCGGGTACGGTACCGCCAAGAAATCCGATCTTACCGGATCGGTAGGTTCCGTGAAAGAAGAACAACTGAGAGAGCGCCCCGCTCCTTCTTTGAACCAGGCATTGCAGGGTAAAATCTCGGGCGTGCAGGTGAACGTCAACTCGGGTCGCCCGGGCGGTCGTGCCAACGTACGTATCCGTGGTTTCAGCTCCATCAACTCGTCTAACAACCCGTTGTACGTGGTGGATGGTGTAATGCTTCCTCAGGGAAACCAGAACCAGCAAAGCCAGGCGATCGACTTCATTAACCCGAACGACATCGTGTCGGTGGAGGTATTGAAAGACGCTTCGTCGACGGCTATCTATGGTGCGCGTGGCGCCAATGGGGTAATCATGATTACCACCAAAAGAGGTAAATCAGGTGAAAGTACCATCACTTATGGTCTGGACCTGAGCGTCCCAAAAGTGGGTCCGAAGAGAGCGAAAGTACTGAATGCTCAGCAATATATGGACGTCGAGGACCTCGCTTACAAGAACATGGAGAAGTTCGACAAGGCCGGTTGGGACGCGGGTAAATATAAAACCCACGATCCGCTCGTGCGCCGCGCACAGCTGGCAGCTGCTCACCCCGACGTATTCACCAAACGTGCTGACGGTACATTTGCTCCCAACTACGACACGGATTGGTTCGACGAGTCGACCCAGCACCGCGTTTCTCAAAACCACCAGCTCGGTTTCAGCGGCGGTAACGAGCGAACCACCTATTCCCTGTCACTTAACTACCGCGATGACCAGGGTTTCATCAAAACATCCTACCTGAAACGCTATTCAACCCGTTTCAGCATCGACGACCAGGTGAAGAAATGGTTGCGTCTGGGCGGTACTTTGAGCTACAACAATCAGGCCGAAAACCTTGTCGATATCAACGACGCAGTACCTCGTCAGATGGTGGAGGACTTTCCTTTCCTTCCTGTGAAATGGCCGGACGGATCTTATGCCAACAACCGCGATTATCCGGGTGCTGAGGGTTCATTCAGTTCCGTACACCGTTTAATGGGTCGTAAATTCAATCTGAACACGCAAACCACCCTGGGTAGCCTTTACGGAAACGTTACGCTTGCAAAAGGCCTTGAATTCCGGACCGTATTGGGCGTGAACGTGATCAACCAGGAAGTTAACCAGTCGCAAACACGTACACTTACGCCTAACGAACTTGGTACTGCGAGAAAAGAAAACAGAAAAGAGACGTTCTGGTCGTGGGAGAACTTGTTGACTTACAACAAAACATTCGGTATCCACTCGATCAATGCCCTCGCGGGTATTTCCTGGCAGGAAACCAATGTGACCACAACCGGTGTAGGTGCCCAGAACTTCTCTACGGACTATTACACTTTCGACAACCTCGGGGCAGGATCGGTAGCACCTTCATCTAACCCTTATGTGTCAGGTGCGTCACGCTTTGCATTTAACTCGTACTTTGGTCGTTTGAACTATACCTTGCTCGACAAATACCTGTTGACAGTGACTGGCCGCGCGGATGGTTCTTCGAAATTCGGTGACAACCATAAGTTTGCATTTTTCCCGTCGGCCGCCCTTGCCTGGAAAGTTTCTGACGAAGAGTTCCTGAAAGGCAACCCGATTATTTCAAGCCTGAAACTTCGCACCAGCTACGGTTTAACGGGTAACTCGGAAATTCCCCCCTACTCGTCACTCGGCTTGCTGCGGTCTAACTACGCTGCTATTTATGGCGACACCCGCTTCGGTGGAACTGGTATCAACAGGCTTGCCAACAACGATTTGCGTTGGGAAAAAACAGCTCAAACCGACGGTGGTCTCGAAATCAGTTTCCTCAAAGGAAGAATCTCTCTCGAAGCGGACTACTACTACCGCAAAACCACCGACATGCTCCTCGATGCGCCGGTACCCCGTACCAGCGGTTACGCGACTATCCGTCGTAACATCGGTTCCATGGAGAACAAAGGTTTCGAGTTTGGTTTGAACACGGTGAACATCGAAAAGCAAAACTTCTCATGGAACACCAGTTTCAACATCTCGTTCAACAGAAACAAAGTATTGTCATTGGCAACACCAGCGGACATCTTCGGAGTGGGAGGCCCTTCCATCACCAACCAAACGAGCGTAATCCGCATCGGCGAACCGGCAGGCGCATTCTGGGGATTGACCCGTCTGGGAACATGGAGCGAAGCTGAGGCCGACCAGGCTGCCAAATTCACCAGCTACCGTGGCAACCTGAAAATGCTGCCGGGTGATATCAAGTACAAGGATGTAAACGGCGACAATGCGATCACCGATGCTGACCGCGGCATTATTGGTAACGGTTCTCCAAAAGGATGGGGATCACTTTCAAACAGCCTGCGTTTCCATGGCTTCGACCTGACCCTCGACCTGCAGTTCTCGTACGGAAACGATCTGATGGACATGAACCTGCACGCCAGCGAAGACCGCCAGGCGTTGGCTAACAGCTACACCACCGTACTGGATGCATGGACCCCTCAAAACCAGAATACGCCGATCGCACAGGTTCGCGATACCAAGGCTGGCTATGTTACCAACGTGGATACCCGCTGGATCTTCGACGGCTCCTTCATCCGCGGCCGCAACCTGTTACTGGGTTACAACTTCCCATCAGAAATTGCCAGCAAGTTGAAAATGAGCAAACTGAGACTTTATGTTTCTGCTCAGAACTTCTTCATCATCAGCAAATATCCGTTTGGCGACCCAGAGCAAACTCCGATCCGTGGCGGCGATGGCGACAACGTATTCTCACAAGGTATGATCTGGCACAGTTATCCTAAACCAACCACGTTCCTGGGAGGTATTCAGGTTGCATTCTAATCGACGGGACCGTTGTATCATTCAAAATGACATTCAGTATGAAACTTAATAATAAAAAATTCTATCAACTTTTGCTCTGCGGAGCAATCCTGCTCGGTCCGACAGCCTGTTCCGACTTCCTCGATGAGCAGGATCCGTCGAACCTTCAACCGGATACCTTCTACACCATCCCCGACCACGCGGAAGCGGCCATTGCAGCTACTTACGCCGACATGCGTTTCTTTGGTGACGGCGCAGGTATTTTCTCGGCTAACTGGCAAATGCTCGAAGCGCCAACCGGTACGGCTACAACCGAAACAGGTCAGAACTCCGACCTGAACAACCTGTATGCCCTCATCTATGATGGCAACACAGGCCATATCAGCAACTGGTGGAACGGCTTGTACCGCGTGATCGCGAATGCCAACCTGGCAATTGAGAAAATTCCCACCATCCAGTTCCCTGCTGCTAACGAAGCTCAGAAAGTAAGATTGCTCGGCGAAGCGCGCTTCCTCCGTGCATGGGCTTATTTCTATGCAGTGAGATTGTGGGGCGATGTGCCTTTGATCACCAAGCCTCAGACGGCCGAGTCTGAGGACTTCTTCCCTTCAAGAACATCACAAGAGGAAGTCTACAAGTTGATCGTCGAGGACCTCCAGGCTGCCGAAGCCGCCGGTTTTGCCGATTTCAACACCAACGGACGGGTATCTAAAATGGCAGTGAAAGCCTATTTGGCCAAAGTATATCTGACCATGGCCGGTTTTCCTTTGTCCAAAGGACAGTCGCATTACAAACTGGCGGCCGACAAAGCGCTGGAAGTGATCACTTATGCCAAGGCTAACCCTTCTACGCTGGGCTTGTTCCCTACTTACAAGGAATTGCACGACGAGAAACTGAAAAACCGCATGGAGCATCTGTTCCAGATCCAGTACAACACTGTGGTGGCCGGCTTCCCGCTGAACGACTTCTTCCCGAACTTCAAGGCCGTAACTTATGCAGGACCCAGCGGAACCGGCAGCACAGTACCTACGAAGTCGTTCTATGAGTCGTATGAAAAGGGAGATCTTCGTACCAAAGACCAGGAAGGATGGTTCTATACCACCTATTACACTAATGGTACAGGCGAAAAATTCGATCTCGGCGCTCCATACGTGTTCAAATACTTCAACATCGCTGCATTGGGCGGCCCGGGCATTACCCCTACCCGTCTCAACAACCTCAACGTAAACCAGATGCGTTACTCGGACGTGTTGCTGATGTATGCAGAGGCACAAGCGGAGCTGGGTACCGTCAATACCGAGGCTTACGAAGCTTTCAAAAGCATCCGCGACCGCGCCAAGTTGACTACACCTGCGATTGGCACTTACACTGCTGCTTCCTTCAAAGAGGCGGTTTGGAAAGAGCGCTGGCACGAATTCGCTTACGAAGGCATTACCTGGTTCGACATGGTACGTCTGCGTAAAGTATTCAATGAGGAGACCAAGAAGTTCGACAACTTCGTAGGCCACAAGAACCTGAACGTGAGCGGTGGTGCTCCATTGCTGGAAAAACACCTGCTGTTCCCGTTAGGTATCCAGGAAATGAAAAACAATCCGAATCTGAAACCACAGAACCCGGGTTACAACTAGAACTTTCTTATCTGCTTTATAAAAGCCGGCCTTCATCTGAGGGTCGGCTTTTTTCGTTCTTGTACCGACACCCCGCCCGGAAAGCCATTTTCCGTTATATTCAAGGTCTAAGTTTACGAAAACAATTTGCAGATGCTGAATAGGATTTGCCCTGCTGCCGAACGCTACGCTCACTGCCTGTTAACCCTGCTTTTCACACTCGCAGGCGCGGTACTGGTGCGCGCACAGCTGGTAATCACAAGCCCGGTCTCAAACCAGGTCATGCAACGCAATGCATCGGGCGCAGCTTCCATTTCTATCACCGCCTATGCTCATTACCCGTATACCCGCATTAGCGCTGTGTTGACTCCCATTGAAGGCAATGCTAATACTGTCCAAGAGCAGCTGTTGGAAGCAGACCAGCTGACGCAGGGATTTCTGTATACCACATTCACTGCCCACACCGGTTGGTACCGACTCAAACTGACCGGTACGGCAAGCAACGGAATCACCGATTCGGCAATTGTCGCCCGCGTGGGTGTAGGCGAAGTTTTCCTCATTGCCGGCAATTCCAATGCAATGGGCCTGCCCGGACTCGGTGCAAAAGACGCTTCGCCGAATGTGATTTCCTTTAATGCAATCAACAAAACCCTCAACAACGAAAACATTACCGTGGCCCCCGACGGTCCTATGCCTTTTCCGGTGTTCGAGCCGCTCAAAAGCAGCAACTATATTTTTCCAAATGGTGAAACTTCATGGTACTGGGGCGAATTGGGTGACCTGCTGTTTCGAAGATGGAAAACCCCGGTGCTGTTTTTCAATACGGCATGGGCAGCTGCCAATTCCGAAAATTACCGCGACGCTGCGTCGGGGAAGGACGCCTATAATTTATATGTAGGAAAATACTGGCCCAACCGGCAGCCTTACAGCAATATTGTCAATACGATGCGTTACATGACATCCCTGACGGGCGTCCGCGCGGTACTGTGGGCGCATGGGGAAAACGACGCGCAGCTCGGTTTCAGCGAAGCGCAATATTTCGACGGAATCCGGACGCTCATCCAGAACAGTCGGCGAGATTCGGGCTACAATATTCCCTGGTACATTGCCCGTAACTCTGCCAGTAATCAGTTGAAAGACCCTTACCTGCCCGTTCTGAACGCCCAAAACCGCTTGATAGCGCTGCCTGCTTTCAATGCATTTCAGGGACCTTACCTCGATACCATCCAGATCCCGCGCCCCGCCTCTGCGCATTTTGAAAATGTCCCCGGCGGAATACAGGGACTCACCCTCGCAGCCACAGCCTGGAACAGGAGCCTGGCTGACACAGCGATTGCCCAGACCGTACCTTTGCAGCCAGTATACGCGTTACACACAGGCGTAACGCCCGCACGCGTGTATCCTGGCGCGACATTTGATCTGCCATTTACAATCACCGGCAATACCCCGGCAACGGTGCAAATCGCTGCCGAGTTACTGGACACGCAAGGGAACTTTATTGCTCAAATAGGCACAGGTGCTGCCAGTCCGCTCCCAATCCTGATGCCTGCCGGGGTGCCGGACGGAGAGTACCGCATTCGCCTCACAGGCCTTGCCCCAGTCCTCCCCGGCAGCATTTCGCAACCGGTTTACGTGGAGCGTGTAATACGAACAATCGAATATGTCAATACCATTGGTGTGAGGAATGTGGGCAGTACTATCCACGTTGCCTGGGCCCTTGCGCCGGTCCCCGGGCTTGCTTCGATGACGGTCCAGAAAACGACCGACGGTCTGCATTACAACGATCTTGAAACCTTCTCTGCGCCAGCTGGCGGTTCATCGGGTGTGTTCAGTTTTACGGATACTGATACAGACAGCGGTCTATCGGGCAGCGGGACGATCTTTTACAGGGTTAAAATGGGGTATAACAACGGCACGGTATCCTATTCAACGATTGTCGCACTGTTTCGGGATGGTGCGCCGGCTCCCTGGACCGTTTTCCCAAATCCGGTCACGCAACAACAGTTTTACATTATTCCAGCGTCAGAAACCGGCGCTACCTGCCGGCTTTTCGACGCTGCCGGCCGTGAACATCCTGTTCAAATCTCGGCACGTGAAGCTGTCGGACTGCTTTCCGTCCGTCCGCATTATCCATTACCTGCCGGCAAATACATTCTTCAAATAATCCGGGACGGACAAACCAGCTCTCGAAGTGTTGTTTTTAACTAAAATAACACATACCTTATTAATAATGAGGATGTTCCAACTATCCCCTTAGCCGGCGTGTCCCTAACGTCGATTCTTCGTTCCTCAAAACTCCAAACCGCTTGCCCCATGAAAAAAATACTACTGATCGTATGCGCTTTGGCTCTGTTGAATGCCTGCAAAAAAGACAGCGAAAATCCCGCCCCGCTCGAAATTGAAGGCGCCAGATTACAAGACTACCACATCATTTCCATCGCCTTCGACAAATCGGGCACGGCCTGGCTCGGTACCCTCGGTCAGGGGCTCATCCGGCATAACGGCATGAGCATAGCGGTTTTTGATTCTACCAATTCCATTTTGAACAAGGCGGCTATCTGGGATATTGAAGTCGATAAAAAAGGGAATGTGTGGCTGGGAACCGACGATCTGGTCAAATATGACGGTTCAAAGTTCACCCGGTACGGGTCCGGCGAATACAATCTGCCCCGTAATGCAGTGCGTTCGTTGGCTGTTGACGGCGCCGACAATATATGGTTTTCGGCGGGAGCGTTCCGTCAGGGTGGTTTGGTAAAATATGATGGGAACCACTTTTCCACCTTCACGCCCGAAAATTCCAAGCTTCCCAGCAGCCTGATAGGGGACATTGCGATCGATCAGCAGAATACCGTCTGGGTCGCACTTAACGACGGAGTCACCGCTACCTCCATTGTCCGTATCAAGGATGATAAATGGGATGTTTTTGGTAAAAAAGAACTCGGTTTCAACCCTTACTACTATGGTAACATCGTGACCGATAAAAATAATGACTTGCTAGCTTCCATCGACTACGGACTTTCGAGCACCATTGTGCCAAACCGCCCGCAAATATTCCGGTTCAACGGTCAATCCTCCCAGATCATCAAACTGCCGGAAGAGGATAAAAAGGTCTACATGACTCAGCAGGTATTTGTCGATCGTGACAACCGGATATGGGCCGCATTTTGGGATGACAAGGAATATGGCGTTTTCCGGAACGGGAAGTGGGAGCTGAAAGACCTCGACGAAAGCATATTTGCCATCGGACAGAGTCCTTCCGGCGAAATATGGCTCGGCACAGGTAAAGGAGTTTATATTTTGAAGTAAAAACGAATGTCACGCTGAGCGGAGTCGAAGCGCGGTACTATAAGGCGCTTCAACTCCGCTCAGCGTGACATGAACATTTTAATCCTCGAAAAGGCTTCCCAACCCTCCGATCACCGAACCGCTTTCCTTACGGCTGTTGGGGCCGTAAACTGAAAGCCGCTGGATCAGTTTGGAAATCGGCATCGACTGGATCCAGCAACGGCCTGTACCACGCAAGGTCGCCAGGAACATCCCTTCGCCACCAAATACCATCGACTTCAAGCCGCCCGAACGCTGGATATCGAAGCTTAGTGATTGCTCGAATGCCACTACGCAACCGGTATCGATCCGCAGGGTTTCGTTGTTCAGCTGCTTCTCCATCACTACGCCGCCCGCATGGACGAACGCCATCCCGTCGCCTTTCAGTTTTTGAAGGATAAAACCTTCCCCTCCAAACAATCCTGACCCGAAACGCTGGTTGAAATGGATCTTCATGCTCGTACCCATGGCCGCGCAAAGGAAACCATCCTTCTGAACGATCAGCTCGTTTCCGTAGATTTTCGACAGGTCGATCGGCATCACCGTTCCGGGGTAAGGCGCCGAGAAAGCCACTTTCTTCTTACCTACCCCGCGGTTGGTAAAATGCGTCATAAACAGCGATTCGCCGGTGAGCAAGCGGGTTCCAGCCTGGAAAATCTTACCCATTATACTCTGGTTTGCTTCCGAACCGTCGCCCATTTTGGTTTCGAACTGAATGCCGTCTTCCATAAAAAGCATAGCGCCCGCTTCGGCGATCACGGTTTCGTTCGGGTCGAGTTCAATTTCAACGACCTGAATGTCGTCGCCGATGATTTTGTAATCGATTTCGTGTGAGATCATTTTTTCGTAAAGGTTTTATAGGTTGGTCAAAACGAACTGCATGGACGCCCTGTTATTCCTCCTCCTCTTCTTCTTCCTCGGAACTCTTTTTCTTCGATTTCCGGGTTTTTCGGCCGGGGATATCCTCCCGGTCACGGAGTTTCTTATCATCCACATTTTTATTCAAAAATTCATTGATACGGTCCATATCAAAGCTCGTGGTGATCTCACCGAACGAGTTGATCTGGATATCAAAGCCTTCCAGGTCCTTATGCACGCGTGGTTTTTCCGGTGCAGGCTTGGATGTTTCCGACTGTTTTTTCTTAGCCATGTGTTTGATGCCAATGGGCCGCAGCGCAGCCCGTTATTCACTTGTTACGAAAATATGTAATGATCCCCGCGGTGCCAATGTTTTTTGATCCTGCGGTCGGCAGGGCTTCACGCCAGCCTGATTTGCGCTGACAAACGGCTGAGCGCTGTTTCGAGCCTTCTCACAACCTCGTCTTTGCCGAGTATCTCCATAATGATCATCAAATCCGGGCCAGCACCTGCGCCGGTCACCGCCAGGCGCAATGCCTGCATGATTTTCCCCATTTTAATACCCGCCGATTCCATAGTCGCGGAAAGTACATCTTTAATATCGTGTGCTACGAAGTTGCCTTCAAAGTCAATCAATGCATCTTTGAAAACACCGATCGCATTCACCGCCTCCTCGTTCCACTTCTTGATCACCACATCCTGGTCATATTCCTCAGGCGCTGCGAACAAAAAGAGCGATTCCGAAACGATTTCCTTGATGAAATGTACGCGGTCTTTCAGCAAATGCACGATCTGCACGAGCTGGTCCTGGTTGACAGTAATGCCTTTCGCAGCATACAATGGTTTCAGCTCTTCGATGATTGCGGCATCGTCCAGCTGTTTCAGGTATTGCTGATTGAACCAATTAGCTTTCTGAATATCGAACCTCGCCCCTGCCTTGTGCACGCGGTCGAAGCTGAACGAGGCAATAAGTTCGTCCATGCTGAAAATCTCCTGCTCGGTACCTGCATTCCAGCCCAACAATGCGAGAAAGTTAGCAGTTGCCCCAGGCAAATAGCCTTCTTCGCGGAAACCACGGGCTTTCTCGCCGGTGTTCGGGTCCGTCCACTCCAAGGGGAAGATCGGGAAGCCGCCCAGATCCGCGTCGCGTTTCGAAAGCTTACCGTTTCCATCGGGTTTCAGGAGCAAAGGCAAATGTGCAAACTGCGGCATAGTGCTTTCCCAGCCCAGGTAACGGTACAGCAGCACGTGCAGCGGAGCCGACGGGAGCCATTCTTCGCCACGGATCACGTGGGTAATGCCCATTAAATGGTCATCCACGATGTTCGCCAGGTGATACGTAGGCATACCATCCGACTTCAAAAGCACTTTATCATCAATCTGTGACGAATGTACCACCACCCAGCCGCGGATCAGGTCATTGAAACGAACGTCTTCCTTTGGTTGGATTTTCATCCGGATCACGTAAGGGTCACCGCTTTCAAGCCGCGCTTTCGTTTCCTCTGCCGATAATGTCAGCGAGTTGGTCATTTCCGTACGGGTGATCGCGTTATATTGTACGGCAGCTACTTTGGCAGCTTCCAGACGTTTGCGCATATCGTCCAGCTGCTCGGGCGTGTCGAAAGCATAATACGCCTTCCCTTCCTGAACGAGCCTTTCCGCATATTCGCGGTACATTTCTTTTCTCTCCGATTGCCGGTAAGGCGCATGCGGGCCGCCTTGCTGCGGGCCTTCGTCGATACCGATACCCAGCCATTCCAATGCTTCCAGAATATATGCCTCGGCTCCCGGAACGTAGCGGTTCTGGTCGGTATCTTCAATGCGAAGCAGCATCTGCCCGCCTTGCTGGCGTGCAAACAGGTAGTTATACAGGGCCGTACGTACACCGCCCGCGTGCAACGGACCGGTTGGACTAGGCGCAAAACGCACCCTGACAGGTTTGTTATTCATTTATTCAAAAATTAAGTTCAATGGTACTGTCATTGGTAGTCATGAATAGTCATTGGTGGTCAAGTGTGGTCATTCGTTGCGGTCCGCCGCGCGGTCAGGTATTGTCATTTGTTGTCAGGTGTTGTCATTGCTTGTCAAGTGGGTCATTCGTTGTCTGGGTAGTCATTGATTGTCATTGATTCTCCGTCCATCCAAAATTTGACTTACTGACCATACCTGACTATACTTGACTATAAATGACTACTTCCTGACCACACCTGACATTCGTTATTCAACCGCAACAACGGATATTTCGACGTTAACGTCCTTCGGCAGGCGTGCTACCTGTACGGTCTCGCGGGCGGGAGGTTCTTTGGTAAAAAAGCTGCCGTAGATTTCGTTGACAGACGCGAAGTCGTTCATATCGCGGAGAAAAATGCTGGCTTTCACCACATTCTGAAAACCGAGGCCGGCTGCTCCCAGGATATGCCCGATATTCTGCATGACCATCCCGGTCTCTGCTTTGATGTCCCCGGACTTAGCCAGCTCAGCAGCGATTTGTCCTGAAACATAAACAGTGCCATTTACTTTAACAGCCTGGCTGTAAGGACCAATGGGGGCCGGTGCTTTATCCGAAAATATGATTTGCTTGGGCATAAGTGACAAGTGTTAATGCCGCAAAATTACCAAATTATGCCGTGCCTACCGCCTTATTCCACCTTAAAAAGCGCTTTCAACTCGGTAGCTTCGGCTGCATTCAGACGTCCGGCCAGCACAAGGCGTAGCTGCCGGCGGCGGAGGGCACTCAGATACAGCTCATTTTCCTCGGCCGTCTCCGGTTCCAGCGGCGGTACTTCGATAGGCCGGCCATTCTGGTCAACCGCCACGAAAGTGTAGAATGCTCGGTTGGTACTCACCCGCTGTCCCGCCGGAATATCCTCTGCCCAAACTTCGAGAAAAACCTCCATCGAAGAATTGAATGCGCGGGTCACTTTGGCGTGCATGGTCACGATGTTACCAAGCCGGATCGGTTCCGTGAACGACACGTTATCCACAGAAGCCGTTACTACAATGCGGTTGGAGTGTTTTTGCGCCGAAATCGCCGCACAAATGTCCATCCAGTGCAGCAGCCTTCCTCCCATCAGGTTATTGAGTGTATTGGTATCGTTGGGAAGCACCATTTCGGTCATGGTTACTTCGGATTGATGGGGCTTTTTCGGTTTCAGCATGTTGGTATGGTGATGTATTTAAAACTTAGGGCAACGGGTCTTTTTGCGCTCCTGGTTCTGGGCGCGGTTGCCGATCAGGTAGGTTGCCCGCACCTGTAAAAACAAATAGCTGTCTTTGCTTTTGGCGCCACCGCGGTTCCAGCCCGGCTGGCGTGCTGGCTCGCCGATCTCCGGGGCGCGATCTGAAAGTGCACGGGCAATGTCGCTCGGCAGCTGGTCGGGATTGGGATAAACCGTACTCACGTCGTCGAGGTAATCGGAATTGACGAAGTTATTGCAGAGTTCAAGGCCGAGGCTCAGCCTTTTGGTAGTTTTGACGGATATCCCGACCCCTGCGGTCAAGACGAGCGGCATTCGCTTGTACTTGACGCCCTCGGTTGTGAGCTCGGGCAAGCTGTACCAGGTGCCACCCAATTTTGCTTTCGGGCTCAGGTAAGTAAATCCAACGCCTCCGAATAAGTAAGGATTGATCGGCGCGTGCCGGTTATAGGCAAACAAATCTGCCTGCAAACCCAGGTTGATATCCGGGTTGAATGTCTTGAATGAAAGGTTATTCTGATAATTTTTAGAATACTTCTGGTCGCCGGAAACCTGGTAAAAACGCAGCTCCCCGCGTGCGCTCACGTGCTCGGTGAGCCGGTATAACGCACCCAGCGACACCGACGGACCGAGCCCGAGGTGCTTCATATGGATGCCGTCATTGAGATCACCCATGTAATAGGCCACACCTATCCCCGCCGTCACGCTCAGCACCCCGAACGGATCGGTATAACGTCCACCGAATTTGGAACGCCCCTGCCCCATTGCCATTTGATGAATAAATGTAAGGGCAAATACTGCGGATAGTAAATATTTTCTGTTCATGTGTGATGTCAGTAATGCATGTTGAGCGGTGCAAGTTGTAAAAGAAACTGATTTATTTCAAATTGTTAAAGTTATTAAAGGTTGCTTACAAGTTTCCGCCGTAAAACCACTGTTTAGCTATGTACATTTCGTTCAAATTCCTATTCGCCATGTTGGCAATAGCCCTTCTTGCTGCCTGTTCAAAGAAAGAGCACGAGCCAGTGCAGGGCTGTATTTTCGCCGGAAAAACTTCGACGAGGATGTCTCAAACATCCCAAAGGTGAATGGGGGAATGAGCTTGTGCTGGACGACAAAAAGCAGCTCGTTACGGCCAGGCGGATCGACAACTTAGAGGCTTTCAACCGGTGGAAGCAGTCAACCACCACAGACTATGTCCCACAGCATGATGCGGATGGTTTTTTGGTAAGAATGGTCGAAACCAGGGTATTCTTGTATGAAGGAACAACTGGATTTTCATATCGATATTACAATAAGAACTATTTGAAATTCAGATTGGAAACCATTGTAGCCTCAGACTATCAATACGAGTCTGGACGAGCAACGGCCATTACCACTAAAACTACCGTTCGTTCACAGGGTGATAGTGATGCACAGGTTGTTGTTGAAAGCGAGCTGACAAAGAAATATACATACAATAGCCAGAATGTTGTTCTGTCGGCACTGACTACCAGCGCCAGTGGCTCCGACATTTCCACATTTAAAAACGGGGTGATCGCATCGGAAATCAGGAAGGATGCGAGTGGAGTGGTGACACTAGAAACCCTCTATGATGAGAAAGGCAACCGAAAAACGACGAAAAGCGGCAACTATCTATACGAATTCGACTTTGATGCCAAAGGCAACATAAAAAGTGTCAAGTTCTCAGACAAAGGCCAGCCCAACTACCTTCAGGAATACAGCTATGACGACCATGTCAATCCCGAAACGCATATCCCGGTAAAATTTAAAGGTATACCGGAAAATGTAATGACCGTTGTCGGTACCGAGAGTGTGAATAACCTGGTCCGCGAAAAATTCACTAGTTACATTGGAGCGCCAAGCTATGACACCGAGACCGTCTATCAATATAATGCCGATGGATTACCTGCCTCTTCCGCGCCAAAAATCATTCCGAACGGGGAAAGCATGTCCACCACATTCCGCTACAAATGCCCCTAAACAACAAAGTCTGGATTACTCGCAATATCATACCGTAAACGCTTATTCTATGCTACCAATCTCTACATTCCAATTTTCCATGCATATTTCAATGAGGTCACTTCCCATGCTCATCGCGTTGGCATTGCTTGTATCGTGTACAAAAAATGATCATGATGTTGTGGTGCCCCCTTCCGAGTGTCTGTTTCTGGGCAAAACAAGTGTAGCTGACGCCCCGGGCTCGTCGGTACGAACAAAACTGACTTCTTCAACCGGCGTAAAATTCAACGATCAGAAACAGTTGCTCAGCTCAATTAACGTTTATAAGAGCGAAGAATTGGATTCCAACAACGCTGCCTTGGTGCGAAGAACAGAAACCGTACAGTTTGATCTATCCTACGATGCCGATGGTTTCCTTACTAAGTTGATTAGGCGGAAGGTGTTTTTGTTCGAAGGCATCAAAGCCGGAACTTTTCTTTTCGAGCAGTACAAATTCAAAAATTTCCGCCGCGAAGACGTGGAAACCTCCGATTACAAGTACGAATCGGGGCACGTTGCTTCCTCCACAACTCAACGGCAAAGCACATTTCTCGGAAATAACGTGAGCTTGCCAGTCGTGGAATCCAGTGAATCCAAAGTTTACCAATACGACGGCAATGGGAAACCAATATCCGCAGTTACCACTGCCACGTATGGGAGTGCAATGACCACATTCAAAAACGGAGTAATCAGTTCGGTGTTGGAAAAAAATCTGAACGGAGTCGTAACTATCGAAACAAAGTACAATGAAATGGGCTTGGTATCGTCTATAACCAACGCCCAAAGCGTATTTGAAATCACATACGATGCACGCGGAAATATGACAAGTGTACAAAGTAGCACCAATGGGCAGAAAGCCTACATTACCGAACTATTTTATGATGACCACAAAAACCCCGAAAATGACATTCCTAAAAAATTTAAAGGCATTCCGGAACTGATCTCAACCGCCCAGCGAACTGATGGAGTCAACAATCTCATCGGCGACAAGACGACGCTTTTTCCGAGCAACCAGGTATTTGAAACCAGGACGACCTATCAATACAACTCATCCGGACTGCCGGAATCATCTGCCCAGACGTCTGCCGGAGCTCCGGAAGGCTCAGCAATTACCACCACTTTCAATTACAAATGCCCCTAAAAAACAAACAAGGCCCGCAACCGCAGGCCTTGTTTGTAGTTCGTGGTGAATATTAAATGGTTTTCTTTATTCTCTTTTGACCGAGCTCGCGCCGGAGGTGCTGGAATGGATGTCCTTCGCTCCGCCCGAGTAACGGATGCTGCTGGCACCGCTGGCTTCGGCATTTACAGTGTTGCTGGCCAATACGGCGGCACTGCTGGCGCCGGAGGCGTCGATGTTCACGGTTTTGGCGGAGAAATCACGGCCTTTAAGCGATGATGCACCCGAAACGTCACCGGTCAGGACATCGCCTTCGCCGGTAAGCGTAAGCGACGATGCGCCGGAAAGATCAACGGTCACTTTGGGAGCGGCCACACTCATGGTAACCTGCGATGCCCCGGAAACATCAATTTCCATACTCTTCACACCGGTAAAACGGGCCACATTGGCTTTGGAAGCGCCGGAGAAGTCAACCCCTTCGAGGGCGGGCATGGTAATGCTGATCTCGACGGTCTTGCGGTTTTTATTCCAGCCTTTATTTTTATAACCCAAATGCAGGGTACCGCTCTTCACTGCCGACTCCATATCGTCGAGGTCCTCCGAACGGCCGGTGGCTGTCACGCTGAAACTGCCTCCCTGCTTTACATCTATTTTGAATGCGCTGCCGATAGAAAGCTTGTTGAAGCCCGAAACGGAAAATTTGCGGGTCTCCTGTGCAGATACCTGGCACGACAATGCGGTAATCAGAAGAGCTGCAATAAGGAATAGCTGCGTTCTTTTCATGGTTTAATAAGTTAGATTTTCAGAAAAGATGAAAAGAATGCCGGCGACGTTGCACCGGCATTTAAAATATTACTGCACGTTGATTTTGCTCGCGCCGCTGGCATGTTTGTTCAGGTTAGGCACATGGCTCAACTCCACTTTCGATGCCCCTGACGCATTCACATCCGCATTCTGGATATTCATTTCGGTGGCCGTCAACTTGCAGGCACCGTGGGCATCCAGCTTGGCCGACTTCGCCGAACCTCTCAGTGTAGCTTTCGAAGCCCCGGAGACGTTCACCGATAGCTGGTCTGTGAATACATTCAGCTCCGTTTTGGAAGCACCCGAAATATCCACATCCAATTTCGGTATATCTTTGAACTCGGTCACCAATGTCTTGTTGGCTCCCGAAAGCGACAGGTTTTCGATGGTCGGCATGGTAATCACGATCCCTATGCGTTCCCATTTCTCGTGATCGAAGAGGTTGAGCTCGCGGTTGCGCTTCACACGGAGCACGCCGTCTTCTACGACCACTCGGATGTCATCAATATTCTCCTGGTTATCCGAATCGGCCGTTACACTGTATTCGGTGCCCTGACGGATGATGATCGAATAGGCACCGCCGATATCCACTTTTCTGAAATCCGAAACCGGGAATTGTTTGCTGTAATTGCCTCGCTCGCCCAGTTCGAGGTCGCTATTATCGTTGTATTCAAAAGAATAACCATCTTGTTCGCCTTCGCTGCTCTCGCTCCGGATGTATTTGAGCGGAATGTTAGTACAAACCAGTCCCGAATCTTGTTTCATGACCCAAACCAGTTGATTCCAGGTAACATCGTCGGCGTCATGCAGGTCGTATCTTTTAAGGTGTCTCTGGTTGCTCTCCCAATCGTTCAATTGGTTATAAAAGTCCCTTTTCATGGCGAAAGGCTTATTATAAGGCACACTCACCGTCAGATCGATCTCCTGATCGCGGAACCGCGAGCGGCTTGAAAGCGTCGGACCTTCTGTAAGTACGAAAACCGAATCACGGAACTGCGGGGCATATTTGATCTCAAGTGCATTTTTCTGAGCATCCTCACGGGACCGGCCTCTTGCACGAAGTGTTTTTTCAAGCTTGATACTATCTCTCGCATTGAAACCCGCCAATCGTACATCTACATCTATATTCTCTTCATCATAGATATAATCGTAATCCAAAGTAAGCGTCCCGCGCGGCACAGCGTAATAGGTGGTTTCAGTCACTTCCCCTCTTTTAGCAAAATTCCGCTGGTAGTTAATCCCGCCCACAGTGGCCCCGACCACACCTACAATCCAAAGACCCAGTAATGTCAGCCACACGCTTCCACCGACGATCCTTTTATTGGAAATCAATGTGAGCCCCAGCAAAAGGAAGGTTACCAACGGGATAGCCGCCACCAGAATACCGGAAAGGATCAGGATTTCGGGCAATTCCTGATAAATCAGCATGGGGATCGGCAGATCGTCGAATACCCCGGCGCTGGTAAGGCCCAACGCTACGCCTGCCGCAATCACGATGCCCAACAATCCTAAGGCCGACATCCCGATCAGGAACGCGCCGATCAATATCCTCAGAACCGGCCCGAGGCCTTTAAGCAACTTCCCCAGCGCCGAAAAAACCAGCCCAATGGCGCGAAAAGGCAACAACAATATCTTGGTGACGATATGCTCTTCTCCCCCTCTTTCTTCCAAATTGAGGCTCTGCTTGATGTTCGACTCAATATTGGAGAGGGTAATAGGCTCCCCCTGCATTTCCATTTTTTCGGTCAGCGTGTTGGCATTTGGGGCAATCACCCACAGTACGATGTAGATCAGAAAACCGGTCCCGAACAATAGAATCGACAATACCCACAGGAAACGCACCACACCCAGATCGACCCCGAAATACGAAGCCACACCGGCCGCTACACCACCGACGACCTTACGATCCGGATCGCGGTAAAATTTCTTAATATGCGCATCCTCTTCGAGTGTCGTAGAGCCAGGGAATGCCACCCACATGGCAATGTAGACCAGCACCATAAATCCTGAAATAGGGCCGAAAACTTCCTCCGCATTCATGTCGAGCATGCCCGAACCTGCCGGCAAGCCAATCACCGCGAATAGGAACGCAAGCCTGACCCAGATGGCATCTACCGAGAAGTAATGCGCCAAACCGGCTGCCACGCCGCCCAGAAGCTTCCTGCGCAGGTCTCTGTAAAGCTTCCGGGGTGCGCCCGGCCTTGCGGGCTCTGTTTTAGGCGCATTCGGCGCCGAGGTAAAAGTTTCTTGCCTTGGTGCGGATGTTTGTGCAGAAGCCGTTTCGAGCGGATCGGCAATGAACTCCCCGCCTTCCTCGATCGCCTCGAAATCGGCCACGGTACCCATGGCAGCGATCAGCTCGTCGACGTCCGACAGCGAAATCACCTGCTTGTTTTCCGTTTTCTGTTTGTTTAGAAACCTTTCCGCAATCCTGCCCTCAATGTCCGAAAGAATCTCTTTGCTATCCGCGAACGAAGAAAAATACTTCTGGATAGAGGCGAGATACCCTTTCAGTTTCTCGTAGCCATCTTCCTCGATATGGAAGATAATGCCGCCTATATTTATGCTGATTGTCTTTTTCATGATTGAAATAATCGAATGTCTTTGAGTGATCAGTTAGGGTCAGGAAGATTGCTTGAAGCCGTTTTGCTCAACTCCTCTGTGCGTTTAATCACGGTTTGCACCGAGTCGGCGAGTTCAAACCACGTAGCTTGCATTGCGTCCAGGAAGACCTTCCCCTCATCCGTCAAAACATAGTATTTCCTTGGAGGGCCCGAAGACGACTCCACCCATTTATAATCCAGCCAGCCCGAATTTTTTAATCTGGTAAGAAGAGGGTATAATGTTCCTTCCACCACCATGATGTGAGCGGACGTGAGTTCATCCAACATATCCGAAGCATAGACTTCGCCCCGGGATATGATGTGCAGGATGCAGAATTCCAAAATTCCCTTCCGCATCTGCACTTGGGCATTTTCAATATTCATGTGGTTTCATGAGTTAATTTAAAATGATATGTTCATGGCTAACAGATAGAATTAAAACTTCTAACAATACAAAGGTATACACAGGTACTTTGCGATGCAAGGTACCATGTTAAAAAGATGTCATGGTTAGGATGAATGGTCAAATTAAATGCTGATCGGCTAAACATTTGTTTACTACTAAAAGCCCGCCGAATTATTCCCTCACTACACTCCATTGGTTAAAACCGACAGCAATAAACTATCTTTTGCCGTCGATTTTAATCGACGGAGATAGAGAGAGAAGAAAGAAAGAGAGAAAAGAGAAGAGAAGAGAAAAAAGAACGATCACTAAATATGAAACCGCAACTTTATATCATCGCGGCTATGGCCGAAAACCACGTTATCGGGCTGAACAACAGCCTGCCCTGGCACCTGCCCGATGAATGGGCGCATTTCCGCAAAGTCACCGCGGGGAAACCATTCATTATGGGAAGAAAAAGTTTTGAAGCGCCTGACGCGCTGCATTCGGAATACCGGAATGTGATTATCACCTCACACCCGCCTGCGCAGGCTGAGCCGCATGTGGAATATACCAAAGATATTTCCGAAGCGATCGCGTTACTTTCCGATGAAACGGACGTATTCATATTAGGCGGTGCGAGTATTTTCCGGCAAATGCTTCCACTCGCCCAAAGAATGTATTTAACCATTGTACACGCACAAGTAGCAGGCGACGCCTGGTTCCCGGCATTCGACCCGGCCGACTGGGAATTGGCGAGTTCAGAATTTCATGGTACCGATGACGATCATGCGTATGCGTTTTCCATGAACCTGTACATCCGCAAGCCGCGGGAATAGGCCACCGGGTCTTGCAGGCTACCCTTGTGCATCAAAAAATTAAAGACGATGACAAGGATTTTTACACACACCTTACTAATCTTCCATTGCATTCTTTGGTATACCCGATGCAATGCGCAGGAACGCTACGGCAACGAATGGATCGATTACCGGCAGACTTACCTACGCATTCCCGTCGCGGAAACCGGAATTTATAAAGTCAGCGCTAAGGAACTTTCACAGATCGGCATTCCGGTGGACTCCATCGCCATCTCCGGCATTCAGCTGTTCGCACACGGCTACGAAGTCCCCATCGAAATCGTGGGTGCATTATCGGACAGGCTAACGCACTATGCCTACATACTGTTTTCTGGAAAAAAAAATGACGGCTATGCCGATACTGCGCTGTATGCAAAGCCCGATGCCATGCCCCACCTTTACTTTAACCTCTACTCCGACACCACCGCCTATTTTCTGACCTGGCAAAACGAGAAACGCGGATTAAGGACCAGCTTCCCGACACCCGGCACGGTCACCGACAGTGCCGCATTCCACTGGGGAGAATCCGTGCAACTTTTCATCTCCCATTACCTACCCGGCCAGTTTTTCCCACCGGAAAGCAACTATGAAACCGGTTCGTTACTGACCGCCTATGATGAAGGTGAAGGTTGGACAGGCCCCGAAATAGCGGAGCATACACCTTTTGAAATTGTATTTAAAATCAATAATCTATTTAAAGAAAACCCACCGGACATTGACTGTGAAATGTTCCTCGCGGGCTGGTCTCCGGGTGTGCATTCATTTACACTTTGGCTGGGTAGCGGCCAAAATCTGAAAAGAAAATTGGTTGATTTGAATATAACCGGCCGCGAAACCAAAGTTATTCACTTCAAAACTCTTGTTGAGGACTTCCAAGAAACCGGTCAGTTAACACTCACGCTCCTTCCCGCAGGCACGGGCGGGCACGTGTCGCTCTCGTACGCTCGTATATACTACCCGCAAGCGGGCCCGCGCATCGCACCCGAGCCCATGAAAATCCTGCCTCCACGTATAGTAAAATTCTCTCCGATTGATCCCGAAACAGAATATCTCATCATCACACATCCGCTGATGCGGGTACGAGTACAGGGGCACGACGCCGTCGAAGAATATGCGCACTACCGCACATCCGAAGCCGGAGGCGGGTATAAAACGTCAGTTATTTACAGCTATGAACTTTATGATCAGTTCAATGCGGGTCAGCCTGGTCCGCAAGGCATTCGCAATGCGGTTCATGCGCTGCATGACAGAGGAAATTTGAAATTCATATTATTGGCGGGAAGATCGATAGACCCTCAAAAAGCACGAAAAATGAAGGATTCGTGGCAGACGGACATGGTACCGAATGCCGGCTGGCCGGGCTCGGATATCGCCCTGGCAACCATGAAGGGCTCTTACAATCCGCTCGTTTCGATTGGCCGCATTAATGCGCTAAACTCCCGGCAACTACTCGATTACCTTCGCAAGGTACAGGCCATGGAAGCCGAACGCCCGTCAGCAACCTGGCGGAAACGGATATTGCATTTAAGTGGTGGCAGATCGAGGGACGAGTTGAATGTCTTTCGATCTTACGTGCAGTCGTTTGAAAAGAAACTTGAAACCACACCGCTCGCGGATAGGGTAACAACGATTTCGAAGCTTACAGACAACGCAGTTGAGCAAGTTCACATTGATAAGCAAGTCAATGAAGGCGTCGGGCTTATTACCCTGTTTGGACATTCCTCCCTTGATCTTACCGACATCGACATCGGCCGCGCGAGCGATCCCTCGGGGAATTACCAGAACCATCCGCGCTATCCGGCGGTGATCGTGAACGGCTGCGCGGCGGGCAGTATTTTCTATTCAACCCAAACATTGAGTTCTGACTGGATTTTCGCGCCCAAAAGCGGGGCAGTCCTTTTTCTGGCTCATACTTTCAATGGCCCATCGACCGCGTTGAAGCGTTACACCGATATTTTCTACGAGGTATTGGCCGACACCGCATTCACGAGCAAACCGTTTGGCATAGTCCAGCAGGAAGCCATCCGCCGAAATCTCTCACGTAACCCGGGTATACTGGATAGCATTACGGTCCAGCAGATGACGCTCCATGGCGACCCGGCCATCCGCATTTTTCCTTCCCTGATCCCGGATACTTTGGCCGACAGTCAATCCGTTGACCTGCCGCCATTATTACAGGTTTTCGTCGACGGAAGGCGCATTCAAAACGGAGAGATGGTTTCCGGGAAACCCATAATCCAGGTCCGAGTTTTCGACGAAAACCTACCCGCAACGGATAATGATACGACTATGGCGGCCGTGTGGCTGAAAAGGCTCTGCCCGGGATGTACCGATATGAGAGTGCCATTAAGCACCGCCGCAGGGAAAAATAGTGCCGGGAGATTTTATGAAATCACCTTTCAACCCGCATTACTTTCCGGCAAATACCTGCTGACCGTCCAATGCCGCGACAAGACGGGACATTCGCCGCCGCCGTACCAGATTCATTTTGAAATAGCTGGTTACGCCCAACCCGTAGAGGTAACTGTTTCGCCCAACCCGTCGGGCCAATGGTTTAGGTTTACGATTCAAAACTGGGGACTTATCTCGACCGACCTCGAATTGAACATCCATAACCCGCTGGGAACAACCGTTTTCCGAAAACTGTTACATTGTAACGTGGGTCGTCATGAATGCTTCTGGATTCCTGCAACACATTCTCCCGGAACTCCTGCCGGACTTTATTACTACACGGTTCATCCTCCGGAAGCCGGGTACCAGCCTGCATTTTCCCCCGAAGGTATGCGGGGATATTTGGTTTACACTCCCTGAAGTAAGCGGCTCGGAAAGCCTGTTTTACCGCTGGACCTCATTTTGTTTCCACAAAAACTTATTATTTTTGTCCATTATAAAAAAGATATCCCATTGAAAGAATACGGCAGTAACGTACAAAAATTGGCCGACCACATCGTCAAGATAGAGGACAAGGCGAAGCGCACTCTCTACGCGCACATCCTGGTCGAACTTATGCGTCAGATACACCCCAACATGCGGGATAACCAGGATTATACCAACAAGTTGTGGGACGACCTGTACATTATTTCCGGTTTCGAACTGGATGTTGACAGTCCTTTTCCACCACCATCCAAGGAGGCGCTGGGCAAGAAACCGCTACGGGTCGGCTACAATCAACAGAACCTGCAATTCCGCCATTACGGCCGTAATATAGATCTGCTACTGGAAAAAGCTTCGCAGACCGAAAACCCGGAAGACCGCCTCGCATTCGTTTCCTACATTTTCCGCCTGATGCGCTCATTCTTTAATGCATGGAACAAGGATAACCCCGAAGACAGTGTGTTGCTCAGCCAGCTGGAACAACTTAGCAAAGGCCGTTTGAAGGAAGAAATTGATTATATCCGTAAATCAGGACCCATTGATGCTGCGCCGAAAGACCGCAATAACAACCAGGAGCGGAACCGGGTGAACCAGATGGGCGGAAACAACTTCAAAGCCCAATCCCACAATTCAGAAAGGCAGGGCGGCGGCAACCAGGGCAATCAGAACCGCAACCGGAACAAGTTTCAAAACCGGAACAACAACAATAACAACAACCGGAATAACAACCGCAAAAAACCTGGAATGTAAAATCCAGGTTTCATTTTATACCGTCTCAATTGCCCAAAATCTTATATGGCATCATTCAAAATTACCGGGGATCGTCGTCTCAAGGGTGAAATTGTGCCGCAAGGCGCTAAAAACGAAGCATTGCAAATCATCTGTGCTGTGCTCCTGACCAAAGAACCCGTGACAATCCATAACATCCCGAATATCCGCGACGTAAACCAGCTGATCAACCTCCTGGGCGATCTGGGTGTACGCCGCACACGGCTGAGCGAAACTTCCATCCGCTTCGAAGCCGACGATATCAACCTCGATTACCTCGAATCGGATTCGTTCCGCCAAAAAGCGGCTGCATTGCGGGGCTCGGTGATGCTGCTCGGCCCTATGCTGGCGCGTTTCCGCAAAGGACGCATTCCTCGTCCGGGCGGCGATAAAATCGGCCGGAGAAGGCTTGACACCCACTTCCTGGGTTTCGAGAAACTGGGTGCGGAATTCAGCTATGATGAAGAAGACGGCGGGTTCTATCGCGTCGATGCTGCCAATCTGAAAGGTACCTACATGCTTCTGGACGAGGCTTCGGTAACCGGTACCGCTAACGTTTTGATGGCTGCGGTAATGGCCGAAGGCACGACCACCATTTACAATGCAGCCTGCGAGCCTTATTTGCAGCAGCTTTGTAAAATGCTGAACCGCATGGGAGCCAAAATCTCCGGTATTGCCTCCAACCTGCTGGTGGTGGAAGGCGTAAGCGAGCTGAAAGGCACCGAGCACACGATGCTGCCGGATATGATCGAAATCGGTAGCTTCATTGGCCTCGCCGCGATGACGCAATCGGAAATTACCATCAAAGATTGCCGCATTCCGGAGTTGGGCATTATTCCCGATGTTTTCAAAAGACTGGGTATTCAAATGGAATTCCGGGGTGACGACATCTTTATCCCTGCACAGGAACGCTACCGCATTGAAAACTATCTTGACGGTTCTACGCTATCCGTGGCCGACGCTCCATGGCCCGGCTTCACACCCGACTTGCTGAGTATCGTGCTCGTAACAGCCACACAGGCGCAGGGAACCGTTCTGATTCACCAGAAAATGTTCGAAAGCCGTTTGTTCTTTGTGGATAAACTGATCGAAATGGGCGCACAAATTATCCTTTGCGACCCGCACCGCGCAACGGTGATCGGCCACAACCGCGAGACACAGCTCCGCGGCATCCGCATGACTTCCCCCGATATCCGTGCCGGGGTTGCATTGCTCATTGCAGCAATGTCGGCCAAAGGCGTGAGCATTATCGATAATATCGAGCAGATCGACCGCGGTTACCAGAACATCGATACGCGTCTGAACGCGATTGGTGCGGAAATCGTGAGATTATAGTAATACTAATGCAAAAATGCCCGGGGCTCTGCGGAACCCCGGGCATTTTTGTTTAAAACTTATATTACTTCTTCTTGCCGTAGCTGCATTTGCTGTTATCCGCCTTCACATAGTAGGACTTGTAATTCGTCGCTTTCGGGTCCATGCAGCCTTTCAAATCCAGGATTTCCACTTTTCTGAATTCCACAGGGTGGCTTTCACTTTGCAGGGATATCGAGCCATGGTCAAGCAGTTTGCCGGCAATTTTTACCTCCGGGTCCGTAGCACCGCCCAGGTTTCCGCCGCCAAGTTGCGGCTTGTTGTATTCGAGCACCATTTCACCATTTGCAAAATGCTGGATCAGTGAATCGCCCAATACCAGCACCTCGGCACGTACCCACTGGTCGCCATCGTAAGTTTTTGATTTTGAATTAACACAATGCTGCGTTACCAGCTTACCGTCGATCACCACGTTGGTACCGGGCGTACAAAGGTTACAAGTCGTGCGGGTCTTACCATTTCCACCCAATAGCTGCACTTCGATCGACGCCGGAAAGTCCTGGTCTTTACCCATTGTCGCAGCCGGCTGCCCGTGCACCATGATGCCGGAATTACGCCATGCCCAGCCTTCGCCCTTTGGAGCCTGTTCGCCTACGAAGCGGTATTCAACAGCAATGCGGTAATAGGAAAAATCGCCTTTATAGAAGATATGCCCGTATTTCTGAGCGAAATCATCGTATTTGTCATAACGAACCACCATTTTGCCATCTTCCACCCGGAAAGTGTTGTTATAGTTGTCGTTCAGTTCATAGCCGCGGATTTTGATATCCCAGCCATCCAGGTTTTTTCCGTTAAAGAGCTGCTTCCAGTCCTGCTTTTCGGTATTCTTTTGGCCGAAAACCGTAAGGCACAGAAGACTGAACAGGATCGTGAGTTGTAATTTCATGAATACAGGTTAAATTAATATTGCATTATGCCGCAATATACGATTTAAAAGCCGCTCTCATTAGCCGTTTTCAAATCCAAAAATGCAGTTACTTCGTAGTTAAGTTATACCAAATATCCTTCAACCCTGATCACCGCGCGGAATGCCCCTGAAAACGAAAGATAAAATCGCGCTATTCTGGTTTCGCCGAGACCTTCGGCTACATGACAATGCGGGGCTTTACTATGCCTTACGCTCAGGCTATCCGGTGGTCCCGCTTTTCATTTTCGACCGGAATATCCTCGACGACCTGGAAGAGAAGAGAGACGCCAGGCTGACTTTTATACATGATGCTATTTCAAGCATCCAGCAGGAGTTGAAGCAAAAAGATGCCGATATATTGGTGGAATACGGCTTCCCCGTCAAAATATGGGAAAAATTGGTAGATGAATACGACATCGCCGAAGTGTACACCAACACCGATTACGAACCCTACGCCACCGACCGTGACAGGGAGGTTTACCGGATTTTAAAGCAAAAAGGTATTGTTTTCAAAACCTGCAAGGACCAGGTCATTTTTGAAAAACAGGAAATCCTAACAGGCCAGGGCACGCCATACACTGTTTTTACACCTTACAGCAAAGCATGGAAAGAGAAACTCACTGATTTTTACATCAAATCCTATCCGACTGAAAAGTATTTCGGACATCTTCAAAAGTGGCACGGTGCCGCATTGCCCGCATTGAAAAACATGGGCTTTGAAAAGGTTAGGTCTGAATTCCCATCGGATCATATCGGTCATACACTATTGAGAGATTATGCCCGGGATCGCGACTTTCCTGCCAGAGAAGGCACCAGCCGCATGGGCATTCACCTCCGCTTCGGCACAGTGAGCATACGCGAGCTTACGCGTCAGGCCCGGAGGCACAGCGATGTCTATCTGAATGAGTTGATCTGGCGGGACTTCTACCAGCAAATTCTCTCCAACTTCCCGCATGTAGGAAAGGGTGAGGCATTTCGGAAAGGCTATGATTTCATTAAATGGCGCTACGACAAGGCCGATTTCCAGAAATGGTGTGAAGGCAAAACGGGTTATCCGCTGGTAGATGCCGGTATGCGGCAGCTCAATGCGACGGGCTTCATGCATAACCGCGTGCGGATGGTCACCGCCAGCTTCCTGGCCAAGCATCTGCTCATCGACTGGCGCTGGGGTGAGGCCTATTTTGCCGAAAAACTGCTGGATTACGACCTGGCTGCCAACAACGGCGGCTGGCAATGGGCAGCCGGCTCCGGGACCGATGCCGCACCCTATTTCAGGATATTCAACCCGGCCTCACAGATGGAGAAGTTCGACCCTAAAATGGAGTATATCAAAAAATGGGTCCCGGAGTTTGGTACCGATGCCTACCCTGTCCCGATGGTCGACCATAAAGAAGCGAGGGAACGTTGCCTGAGAACTTACAAGGCTGCGCTGGACAAGGCCAATCGGTAACTATTTACCTCCCGCAATTACAGTTACCATATCCTCCGGACGTAAGTAGTTGTTCGCCATCGCCATCACATCTTCCGCGGTAGTGGCATGAATGCGGTCAATATATTGATTGAAAAAATTGGCAGGCAAGCTATCCAGTAGCAATATCTTACGGCGGTCGGCGACCTCGAAGGCCGTATTCAGCGACCCAGCAAATTCTCCGGCCATAAAGTTCTTAACCGTCTGCAGTTCCTCCGCTCCCACCAGTTCGGTTTGCAGCCGGTGTATTTCCTTCTTGATTTCGTCGATGGTTTGCTGGGTAAATTCCTTTTTCACGTCCGTACCGATCATCAGATAACCCTCGTGACGCAAGGTCACCAGATGCGAGGAAATGCCGTAAGTAAGGCCTTTTTCTTCGCGGATATTCTTCATCAGCCTCGACCCGAAGTAACCTCCAAGGATCTCGTTCGTCACCAGCATTTTGAAATAATCGGGATGGTGGCGATTGAATAGCACCCGGCCCATCCTGATCGAAGATTGTACACTTTCCGGCCGCTCAACGATCGTTTCGTCGCCCTGATAAACCTCGGAAGCATTGAATGAAACCTTATCGGACTCTCTATCGAAGGTGTTCTGCCCTAAGGTCGCATTTACATGCCGTACATCTGCTTCACTAACCTGGCCAGCGAGTACCGCTGTAAATTTTCCTTCCCGGATGAAGCTGTCATAATGCGCTTTTACCGCATCCATTCCCAACGATTCGATCCCCTCAATACTCTGACTTTGTCCATACGGGTGACTTTCGCCGAAAAGCCGCGCCCTGAATTCCGTGGTAGCCAGATATGCCGTTTTTTCCTTGTTCACTTTCAGGTTCTGTACCGTAATGTTTTTCAACTCCTGGAATTCCTTCTCCGGGAAGGTAGCGCTGCGGATCAGCTTTTGCACCAGCGGCAACACTTCCGGCAGGAAGCGCGAAAGGCAATACACCACGATTCCCACACGGTCGGATGTGTGAGTGAGGTCAGTGAACGCCCCAAGCTGGTCGAAAGCCTCGCTGATTTCCTGCGAAGTCATTCCCTCCACGCCTTCGGTCAGCATTTTGACTGCAAAATAGGACGCCGCCGTTTCGCTCTCATACCAGTTACCTGCTTCGAAGATACATTCGAGACGTACCACCGGCTGTTCCCCGATATTAATCACGTGCAGCGCGATCCCATTGTCGAGGGTATAGGTTTGAGGTTCCGGCAGGCTTACAGTTTGAATAATTTTGAAATCAGGGGCAATCGTACGGTCCAGTGACATGGGCAGCGGTGAGTATAAAAAAACGAATGACGTTGCAATAACGCCATTCGTTCTGAATAATTAAATTTCTGTTAAGGCTTAGTTTTCGCTGTCGCCTACATCGAGCTTCTCAGCTTTGTTCAACTGGAGCGACAAAGTGATACGCAATGTTTGTGCAAGCGGGCTTCCCTGTGTTGTCGGGAACATATAAGCGAAGTCGGCACCCCATTTGTCTGCAAAACGAAGACCTGCACCGGCAGTGAAGAAGCGGCGGTCGCCTTTGTTTTTGTTCTCTCCGAAATAACCTGCTCTCAAAGCGAAGATATTATTATACCAGTATTCCAGACCAGTCGCGATCGCTACTTCCTGGATCTCTTCTTTAAACCCGTCCGGAGCATCCGAGAACGAGCCGAATACGCCGTTCAGCAATGGTTTTGTATTGATATTGGTTTTGCCGTCCGGTGTAGGCACCATCAATTTGCTGAAATCGATAATGAAATTGAAACGGTTTCTTCCATCGCCGGTATACGACAGACCGGTACCGATTTTCAGCGTCGTTGGGATAAAGTTTTCTGTTTCTGTGCTGGAACCGTAGTTGATCTTACCACCCAGGTTTGAAAGTACACCACCCAACGACCAAACGAGTTCGCTGCCGGTATCTTCATTTTTGAATTGTTTTCTGTAATACGCGCTGATATCACCCGCTGCTACACGTGCAGGGCTCAATGAAACATTATTGATTACCGCATTTCCGGCAAGGTTGGAAGAGATATATTTCAAGGTCAAACCCATTGAGAAGTTTCTGCCCAGCTGGCGAGAGTAAGTTCCGTTGATAGCGACTTCGCGAGAATTAAAATAACCAATATTATTACCTACCGCATCACGCAAATCGAGCTCGCCGTTGTTGAAATAGTTAACAGAAAGCGCTACTGCCTGGCGATCTCCCAATTTCTTGTAGGCTGTAAGGTAACCGAGCCACATATCATCAACCAGGTAACGGAGCCATGGTGTGTAAGAAGCTGAAATGCCAAAATCCTTGGTATTGTAGGGAAGCTTCGCTGCGTTCCAATAGGTTGAATTTGCGTCCGGGCTGAGTGCTACACCGGCTTCTCCCATTGCTGCACTTCTAGCATCAGGGGCAAATGTCAGAAAGGAAAGTGGTGATGCTGGTATTCTTCTGGTAGAATCCTGCTGGGCGAAAAGCGTACCTGATGTTAAAAAGAATAGTGAGGATAATGTAACAAAAAAAAGTTTCATAGAAATTGGATTTGCGATAGGAAGTGCCTGTATCAGCTTCTTTAAAGGGTCAAAAATACAATGAAAGATAGTTATTACTAAAAATTTGATAAGTTTTATTATCTTAAGGAGACCTTATCAACTTACCGGCTTTCAGATCGGTAGAATTGTCTTTTAACGATCTGATCACTAAATGATAAACCAGGGATTGATCCACCGGTACCGTCCTCAGCCACTGCGCCACGTCCAGCACTTCCCTGATAACCGGTTCGCTGTTATAGTAAAGCTTTTTATAAGTGCCCAAACGTTGCCCATTAACAAGCAATATATTAAAAATTAATTCTACGTCCTCATTTACCCGGTTATGCCCCAGCTCGAATACAAGGTCTTTCTGAAATGGGTTAGGGTAAATATTAAAGGTGCTGAGCGCTATTCCCTTGGCGGGACCTACTAGAAACCCGAACGCTATTTCAGAAAAGTTAGTATACGTATCCCACACTTTTACACGGACAATATATTTTCCGGCAGGCAGATTATTTAACGGATAATTGATACTACCCGATTGATAATTATCCAAATCCGCTACATAATAATCGTTCAAAACTACGGTCTGCGTATCATTCAATGTCATCGTAATATCATGGCCGATACCTGCACGCGAAATACTGATCCCGTTCGCATCGCTCATGTGCAACACCAGTACCGACGACGGTTCGACGGTGTCGCCATCCCGGAAAGCGGGGGTATTGAGGTAACCCGTCAGCTTCGGCGGAATGGTGTCCTTCTGCTGAACGGCGCTTCCGCCAACCACCAATGCCAGTTGCGCCGAAGCATCCTCAGTGCTGTCGCTGCTTACCACATACACACTCGCCCGCCCAAGGCCGATCCGGTAGTCGATGTCTTTCGGAATTTGCAGGTGGCATTGCAAACGGCCGCTTTTTACTGTCACTTTCCCGTCGAAAAGCTTGCTACGGAATTCGGTATAGGTTTCCGGGGTACCTTCATTCCCGAGCGTGCGGAATTCGATCGGCTTGTCGTAAATCAGCAATCTGGCAGTTCCGTTAAAATCGCCATCAGCCTTTCCGGTCACCGGATCGAAAATTTCAGCTCTCAGCGTAACCTTTTGCAAAGCACGCAGGGTATCGGGCGGCGAACTCCACCGGACCCCCTTCCTTCCGGGCGACAGTGTCATCGACGGATCGGCCAGTAGTGTGAAATTCCGGTTCAGACTACCGGCAAGCGCATTGTTTTTTGTGTATTTAAAAAAATCTCCCAGCCGCTGGCCCGGTTTCGCATTCAGTAATGCCTCGTAAAAAGCTTTGTTCAAAGCAAAATTGGTACTGGAATAAACCGGCCGGGTGGTGCTGATCGCCCCAACCGCCGCTCCTTTCGGACTCAAAACCATCAGTTCTGCGCCGGATACGACACCCGGATCATCGTAACGGCCAAAATCACAGGTAGCGGTGATCAGTAGCGGCAAATTGTCCATTCCCCTGCTCGAAAGCATATCTGCCAATGTCAACACCTGTTCCTCTGCCCAGCCGCTCGTGCCACCGTGTCCCGTGTAATTCAATATCAGCGTGCCATTATCGATCGCCTTTCGGATCGCCTGGTTAATGGCCGGTGCTTTTTGCCCTGCGTCGGTGGTCGTTTGCGGGACCTCGTCAAGGAACGATCTGGTCGAAAACATCCTGCCCTGAATAAGGCTGGCAAGCTGATCAGCATGGCGTTGATGGATATTCCCATCTCCATCGTCAGCCACAAACCGCACGCTATTCTTCCATATCCCGAAGGACGATTCATAACGCATGAGCTTGTCGACCACAATTTTTGCCTCTGCCAACGATTTCACCGGTAACCTGCCAATGCCGATGTCCACCGTATGGTCACCGGCCGTAGTCTCGTCCCAATCGCCCTCATTAGCATCCATAAAACCAAAATAATCGTCGGAAGAGTACGTATAAACAGGGTTCAGCGACTCCCTGCTCTCATACACGGGCACCCACACGGCGCGCTGTGCCTCCGATTGGTTATTGACGAGATTTCGATAGTCGTACGTTGCATCGCCGAACAATAGAAGATATTTCAATTTACCCGGTGCCTTCCGGTAAAGTTGTCTGGCAAAATCACGGATTGCGGTAATGTCCGGCCGGCCGGAAGCATATTCATTATAAATCTGTTCGGTGGTGACAACGAGTACATCCAGACCGTCTTGGGTATTTCTGAACGCGGCAAGGCGGTTGGCCTCTGACGCCCACGCAGCAGGCGTAACGATGAGCATGTCAGGCGTCGGCGATGCAACGATATTCTGATTGGCGACCGGTTGCCAGTTTACCGGCTGAAACGCGGCTCCCGGTTCGAAACTAATGTATTTCTGAAGGGTTTTGGCGCCTGCGGCAGTCCACCGGAAAGAGCCCGCCGCATCCTTTTGCGATATTGAAAGCGGCGTAAGTGAGTTTGTAATATTCCAAACACTGAAACCGTCGGAAGCACCTGCAAACTGATAGGTAACGGTATCCGTCGACTGCGGCAGGAAATGAAAGATCTGCTGCCCTTCGTAATTCCTCAATTCCCGCTTTACCTGCAAGCCCACGTAATCGAGATAAGCCTCTGCTGAGCTTTGACCGTTCTTATTATAGGTAACACCAATGGTAAAATTGCCCGAAGCCGGCGCATTCTTCACAATATACGTATTCCCGGTTTGCAGCGCCTTTACGTCATACGTACCGGGACTTACCGTGCCGATAGCCTCCTGCCCTACCTCGCCGCCATTCACTTGCCATACGAAGCGCGTAGGCACTTGCGCGGCGCCGATTGTCGATGTTCTCAACTTAAAATCCGATGAGGATACCACACCCGGCAATGACACATTTATGCTGAAGCCCGAGGGGCTTCCCAAGTATTCGCCCCACCATTCACGGCCTGATTTGAGTGTGTTGGACGATTCTGTTTCGTGATACCAGTAGTCGTCAAATTGTTTGATTGTTTTGGAAGCGGTGACGGACAGGCCGGCCGCAGGTTTTACCCTCAACCCATTATTTTCAGTAAATGTGATGAAATAGAAACTCGAATCGGAATAATAATTGAGCTGATGCCGGAGCTCCGCTTTCGCAGCATCGTATTGAATGATATGCGGGCCTTCCGCATAGAAATAAACGGCATCGCCCTTGTCGAACTTTCCGTCCTCTTCACCGCTGACCCAGATCGCATTTTCCGTCAATGCATTCACATATCCCGATTGATTGGATTGCGGCAGCATGGCTCCGCCGTTTCCGTAAATGCGGATCCCGGCCGGCCGCACAGTGGCAACATCGACCCCCATTTTGGACAACAGATCCGCATCCACACGGTAAATACCCGATTCAGTTACAGCCAGCCTGAACCACTGTCCTTCCGACAATACCGATTTTTGTGCATAGGAAATAAGAGAAACCAGCACCGCCAGACAGCTTAAAACTGTTCGGCAGGCCATTTTCCGGACATCAGCATGCTTCAACCAATGCATGAGCAGGGATCGTGTAGAGACGTTGAGAGGCCTTGTCCGTACAGAGCACGCGCGTACGCCTGAGCGTTCCGCGTGTGAACGTCCTGTTCTGGAAAACGAAGTTGGTTCCCTCGTCCAACTGAAACAGGCATACTTTGCCGGTATTCAATTCCTGCTCATCGTATTTTCTGAGCGCATTAAAAAGTTTCTGGTCGCCGCCGGTAGAGGCGGCGGGATTTTGAGCATAACGAAGCAAATGCACGAGAATGTCTTTCGGAAAAATACTTTCATGCATGACCGGCGCCAGCAATTCCCTGAATTCGTGCTTCCATTCGACACCGTGCGGCGCCACCCTCCTGCGGCCGCGGCCTTTGTATTTGTAATGAACAACGCAATGCGCCACCTCGTGCAGGTAGGTAATGAGAAAGCTGTAAGGATTCAGATTAACATTGACGGTGATCCGGGGAATCATGCCGGGTTTTACTGTAAAATCGCCCAGGCGGGTGCGGCGCGGGCGTGAGAGAAAGAAATCAAAGCGGTGGATGCGATACAACTCCTGGCAATACTCGGCTGCCCCCTCCGGCACATACGAACCCAAAGACACGTTTTTCATACCCCGAATAAAAAAAGAAAAGCCCTACTTTCATAGGGCTCTTCAAGATTTTCGACTTGTACGTCTGATTACTTCTTAGTAGTATCAGCAGCAGTAGTGTCAGCAGCAGCAGCAGCTGTGTCAACTGCAGTTGTATCAACAGCAGGAGTTTCAACAGTTACAGCAGTAGTATCAGCTGATTCGTCAGCAGGTTTGCTAGTACAAGCAGCGAAAGCTACCATCCCGGCAACAAACGCAAATGCAAAGAATTTTTTCATTTCTTGGGTGTAATTAAGGTTCGATGCAAAGGTAATATGAACGAATTGAATATTCCTAAATTTTGAGTTTGTATTTTTCCAAGAACTTAAAATTTCCTTAGAAAATTCTTAATTCGCTTTAATTTGTCCTATTAATTCCCCCTATCCCCCTACACACTCTGCAACTTTTCGTTGTAAGCCTTCACACAGGCAGCTACTTCCGGCAGCAATTCCTGATTAGCTTCAATGCCATTGCCGACCACGATCACATCCGCGCCTGCTTGCAATGCAGCGTCAGCTTTTTCATAGGAGTCGATCCCTCCACCGACGATGATCGGGGTGTCTACGGCTGCACGTACCGCTGCGATGGTTTCACCCGGAACGGGGAACAATGCGCCGCTGCCGGCATCGAGGAAAATGTTCCGAAGACCCAGGTATTCACCCGCGAGCGCAGTGCATGCCGCAATGCCCGGCTTGTCGCGCGGGAGCGGTGTGGTATTGCTGATATAGGATACGGTCGTAAGCTTGCCGCTTTCGATGAGCATATAGCCTGTCGGCAATACTTCGAGGTTGCTTCTTTTCAATAACGGTGCGGCAATAACGTGCTGGCCGATGAGCAGCTCGGGATTGCGGCCCGAGATCAGCGAAAGCAGTAAAATGGCATCGGCAGTAGGCTCGATGTGCAGGCTGCTTCCGGGAAAAAGTATCGCGGGAATGCTGGTATATTCATGAATCGCAGCGATGAGCTTGTCGATGGCGTAGTTGGTAATGAGGCTGCCGCCTACAAAAAAGAAGTCAACACCGTGCCCGGCCGCGTATTCGAGGAATTTCGGAAATGTGGAAAGGTTAATTTTATCCGGATCAAGGAGAACAGCAAACGATTTCCTTTTTTCGGCCTTACGTTCGGAAAGGAGGTCTGCGATTTGGTGTTTCGCTGCTTTCATTCGGTTTTTCGTTCGTCTTCAATAAAATGTTTCAGCTTCTGGCGCGCCCACCCCACAGCCAATGTCCAGGCTAAACTTTGAACGGCTTGTCCGACCGCAGACTGGGTTTTGATTTTGGTGACTTTCTTCTCGACAGGTTCAACCGGCTCGACCAAAATTTCCTTTTTCTTTTTTCCTTTTGGCAGCAATGCATTCATGACCACGAATGTCGTCGCCATTACCCCGCCGATGATCAGCGCCTGCTTGCCGTATTCCGTCGCCTCTTTTTTAAGTCCGCTCCATTGCGTTTCCAGCTTGTCGCGGTACAGATCGGCGTCCTGCAACAAACCTTCTTTCTCCTTGTCCGTATCCGATGAAAACGGCTTAGTGATTTTAACCGAAGAATCTATTGAAGAACTCATTTCATATCTGTTTAAATAGCGTCAGAGAATTTTTCAAAAGGAATCCAAAAATAGCAATTCAGGGAAACTTATTGCCAAATAAAGCAGCCAAAAAGCATTATTCCTCTTTCGTGCTGACAAAACGAACGATTATTTTCCGGATCAGCCTGATCCAGGTTTCTTTCCAGGTGATGGTTATCGCCAGCTTGATAATGAAAATACCGAGCAATATCACAAACCCGAGATAATCACTATGCAGCCATTCGTTCAGGAATGTCCCGAGCAGAATGACCAGTAAAATCAGGATCGTAAGGCCAATGCATAACAATATGGCGGCGTAAACCCCAATCACCACAGCCCGCTCGATCTTGTCGCGGGTCTCGATTTTAAATAGATCGATCCTGGTTTCGAAATATTTAAAAAGGGTGTCCTTGATTTCTTCCAGTTGACTCAGCATAGCGGTATATTTCAAATCATGTGAAACGTTTTAAGGTCTGAACAACAGACTTTTTTCACATTAATCCAAAAACATACCAAGAATGGCGGAGACAATGGACATCACCAGGCCGAAGAACAATGCGGAAATAAAACCGTCGATCCGGAAGCCGTCGACGAGCGACGCAGCCAGGTAAATAATGAAAACATTGACGACGAAATAGAACAACCCCAGCGTCAGAATCGTGATGGGTAATGCGAGGATTTGCAGGACCGGTTTGAGGAATGTATTGAGAATACCCAGTACAATCGCCACGATAATGGCTGTGCCTGTGCTGGCTACTACAACCCCGGGTACCAAATTTGCGGCAACCATTACCGCCAAAGTACTGATAATAAGACGCAGGAGCAGCTTCATATAGATCTGGTTTTTATTGGTGACGGCTACGAAGTACGTCAATTACCTCATCTAAGTCAATGTTTTTTTGTTCCAGCAAAACGAGCAGGTGGAACAGCAAATCCGATACTTCATTCTTGAAAAGATTGTCGTCATTATCCTTCGATTCGATGACAACTTCCACAGCCTCTTCCCCTACTTTCTGCGCGATTTTATTAATCCCTTTTTTGAAAAGGCTGGTCGTATAAGACGCATCCGACGGGTTCCGTTTTCTTTCGCGGATCACACTTTTCTGCAGGTAATTCAGAAATGCAGCCTCGCCTGTACGTGTGTCAGCAATTTCCGGCTGGCTATTTTTTTCCCCAAAACAAGTATCCGCACCGGTGTGGCAAACAGGCCCCGCCGGCGTAGCCTTAATGAGCAACGTGTCGCCGTCGCAGTCGGCTGCAATATGGTTTACAAACAGAAAATTGCCCGACGTTTCACCTTTCGTCCACAGGCGCTGCTTGCTGCGGCTGAAAAAAGTAACAGTCCCCTGCTGCCTGGTAACTTCCAGCGCTTCGGCGTTCATATAGCCCAGCATCAGCACCTTACCGGTATTTACGTCCTGGATGACAGCTGGTACCAGGCCGTCGGCCGATTTATTAAAATCAATGGATGAAAACGTCTCGCTCATTTTTGGTTATGAATTAAAACATCCCGGATTATCCGCAACGTCGGCGCGTGCCGGTCAGCCGGTTTTGTATATTTTGATAAAACTCCGCGCCACTACCGGGTCATCCGGATCGGCAGGTCTTTGTTTTTGAGGTAATCTTTCAAATCCGGAATATCGATTTCACGGAAGTGGAAAATGCTTGCGGCCAGTCCGGCGTCGGCTTTCCCTGCTGTAAATACGTCGTAAAAGTGCTCCATATTACCCGCACCACCGGAGGCAATCACCGGAACATTCGCATTGCCCGAAATCGTCGCAGTCAGTTCCAATGCGAAACCGTTCTTTGTGCCATCGGTATCCATGGAAGTCAACAGGATTTCGCCTGCACCCCGCTCCTCCACTTCTTTCGCCCAGGGGATCGAACGTATCTCCGTCGCTTTCCTGCCTCCGTGCGTATGCACGATGTGCTCAAAACCGTTTTCCGTTTCGATGTAGCGCGTATCAATTGCCACCACAATGCACTGGCTGCCGAATTCGAGCGACAGCTCATTGATCAGGTCGGGATTACGCACGGCGGCGGAGTTGATCGAAACCTTGTCCGCGCCTGCATGTAGGAGCGCCGATACATCCGCGATCGAGGAAATGCCTCCACCGACTGTAAAAGGTATATTAATGGTCTGCGCTACTCTGCGGACGAGGTCGATAAATGTCGAACGACCGTCCACAGTGGCGGTAATGTCGAGGTAAACCAGCTCGTCGGCTCCTTGCGCGGCGTACATCGCGCCAAGTTCCACCGCGTCGCCGGCATCGCGCAGGTTCACAAAATTGACCCCTTTGACCGTCCGGCCGTCTTTTACATCCAGACAGGGAATGATTCGTTTTGTAAGCATATTTTAAACTGAAAAACGCTGTAAATCGGCCAGGCTGATCCGGTTTTCGTAAATCGCTTTACCGATGATCACACCATAGATATTCATTTCCGCCAGTTTCTCCACGTCCTCGATACCCGCGATACCGCCGCTGGCGATGATGTTCAGGTCGGGGCATTTGTCTTGGAGGTTTTTATACAAATCAAAAGAAGGACCTTGCAGCAGGCCGTCTTTGGCTACGTCGGTACTGATCGTGTATTTCACGCCCTTTTCCACGTATTCTTCCACAAAATCATAGACCCAAATGGCCGTTCCTTCTTCCCAGCCGCTCACCGCGATCTTCTCGTTTTTAGCGTCTGCACCGAGAATGATCTTGTCGCCGCCGTAAGTTTTGAGCCAATGTTCGAACAAATCAGGCTGTTTCACGGCAATGCTGCCGCCGGTAACCTGCTTTGCACCGCTTTCGAATGCGATTTTCAGGTCATCGTCCGATTGTACGCCGCCTCCGAAGTCGACATGTAGTGAAGTTTTGGAAGCAATTTTCTCCAACACCTTCCAATTGATGACCTTTTTAGCCTTCGCACCGTCGAGGTCTACCAAATGCAGCCTTTTCAAGCCCGCGTCTTCGAATTGCAGTGCTACTTCCAGCGGGTTTTCATTGTAAATCTTCTTCTGACCATAATCGCCCTGCGTGAGGCGAACGCATTTGCCTTCAATCAGGTCGATAGCGGGGATAATCTGGATCATGGATTAGGGCAGGCTGTTTTTATCGGAGTTTGAGAAAGTTTTCGAGGATTTGCTGTCCGGCATTGCCACTGATCTCGCAGTGAAACTGGGCGGCGTAAAAGTTATCCTTATGCAGCATCGCACTGAATGGCAATGCATAATCGCAACTGGCGACAGTGTATTCGCAGATCGGCGCCGCATAGCTGTGTACGAAATAGACGTACGCATTATCGGGCAGGCCCGCGGTAAGCGGAGATTGGTAACCGGAGATATTGTTCCAGCCCATATGCGGCACTTTCAGGCCTGCATTTGCCGGGAAGCGCTTTACATCCACATCGAAAATGCCCATGCATTCGGTATTGTTCTCTTCCGAAAAGCGGCACATGAGCTGCATGCCCACGCAGGTACCAAACACGGGTTGTTTCAAGGAAGGGATCACCTTGTCGAGGCCCACATTCCGGAGGTAGCTCATGGTGGTGCTTGCTTCGCCCACACCCGGAAAAATCACCTTGTCGGCGGAGCGGATCTCGGCTTCATCGTCGGTATAGAGGTAGCTCGCGCCGATGCGGTCGAGCGCGTACATGACCGACTGCACGTTGCCTGCATTGTATTTGATAATGACGGTTTTCATACCAATTTGTGCTTGAAATCGACAACAAAAAAGCCCGATCTTAACAATCGGGCTTCTGGGATACTATGTATTCAACCTTATTACAACACTACTTGCAAAAACACATCACCCTAGACGTCCGAAAGCCGAGAGGCTATGATGCAAATGATATGTTTCAGCTGTTAACATGCCACAAATGTAAGCAAAAATTACAATAAGCGGCTAACAAACGGCGTAAATATTACATTAAAATTTGCTTAGAGAAAACTTCGTACCTTGCGGTTAACAAATGGCCCTGAACCATGACAAAACCAATCATTCTGCCACTATTTTTCCTGCTCATTACCTTGATTACCGTTGATTCCCAGGCACAATCCAAAGAACTTGCCGACCGTCTTTTCAAAGTTCACGATACCTACCGCGAAACTTCCCTGATCCAGCGCCGTTTCAAGCAAAAAGACATTCTTCCTCTCATCTCAAAACGGCAGGGTAACGCCCTGTACCAGATCGAGAAAGTGGGCGAATCCTTTGAAGGAAGGACCATTCAGATGATCAAAGTCGGGAACGGCAAGAAGAAAGTGCTCCTGTGGACGCAAATGCACGGCGACGAGCCGACGGCTACCATGGCGAGCTTCGATATTTTCAATTTCCTCGAAGGCAAAGACGATGGCTTCGACGACCTCCGCAAGAAACTCCTCGACAATACCACCCTCTATTTCGTCCCCATGCTGAACCCCGATGGGGCCGAACGCTACCAGCGCCGGACCATGCAGGGCATCGACATGAACCGCGACGCCGCCGCCCGCCAGACGCCCGAAGCACAAATCCTGAAAAGCCTTGTGGACCGTCTGAAACCGGATTACGGCTTCAACCTCCACGACCAGAGCCCACGTTACTCGGCAGGCCGCAGCCCGAAAGTAGCAACGATCTCCTTCCTGGCGACTTCCTATGATTATGAACTATCGATCAACGATGTGCGCGAGCGCTCGATGCAGCTCATTGTGGGCATGAATAAGGTCCTTCAAAAGTACATCCCGGGCCAGGTAGCGCGCTACTCCGACGACCACGAGCCGCGCGGGTTCGGGGATAATGTACAAAAGTGGGGTACTACCTTGGTATTGATCGAATCGGGCGGCTATGTGGGCGATCCCGAGAAGCAATATATCCGCCAGCTGAATTTCATGGCCATTTTGTCGGCATTGGACAAGATTTCGGACAATTCACTCACCAAAGAGAACCGCGAGGAATATTACAACATCCCCGAAAACGGCCGCTGGGTATACGACCTCGTGGTACGCAATGCAACCGTGCGGCAGTCGGGCAAATCGTTTACGGCCGACTTGGGCATTAACCGCACGGAGGTCAACTACGCGAATGCCAGCAAATTCTTCTATTACAGCAAGATCGAAGATTTCGGCGACCTTCACCCACAGTATGGCAGCCAGGAAGTCGATGCTACGGGGCTTACCATCGAAAAGGGGAAGCTTTATCCGACCGCATTCAAGAATGTCAGTGAAATCAGCAAGCTGAATGCATTGAACCTGCTTAAAGAAGGTTACACGTACGTACGCCTCGCACCCGACGCGAACACCCGCGCGCTGGGCTTGTACTTCACCACCGCGCCATTGCATATTCTCAGAAGCGGGCAAGCGGTACCGACCGGCACGCCGGGCCTGGGCGCCACCGCCACGTTCATCCTGAAAAAAGGGGGGAAAGTGAAATATGCGGTCATCAACGGGTTTGTACATGATCTCGACGACTTCGGTGCCGAAAAAGGCCAGGGAATTGTAGAATAGATAACCGGGCTGCACCTTGTAGCATTTTAACCACATTGTTGGTTTCCACTCCCGAAAGAAATATCTTCGGGTTTATCTATTTTTGTCTTGACAATTAAATTGTCCGGCGTCACATATTCCTAACCCTAGTTTAATGTCGGAGTTTCAGGCTTACCTTCAATTAGGATTCAACCATATCACTGATTCCAACGGCTATGATCACATTCTTTTCATCATGGCCATATGCTCGGTCTACACGCTGGTAGACTGGAAAAAAGTCATCGTACTGGTAACTGCATTTACGGCAGGACACTCCATCACGCTGGCATTATCCACACTGGGATATGTCAATGTCAACCCTGACGTGATCGAGCTGCTGATCCCGATTACCATACTCATTACAGCTTTTCTCAATTTTTTTTACAAAATACCTAAGAATGCCTATGCCCCGAAAGAGAAGGCTCCGGCTTTCAGGTATCCGCTTGCATTGGGTTTCGGCTTGATCCACGGATTGGGTTTTTCGAACTACCTGAGAGCGTTGCTGGGCAAGGAAGCCGACATTTTTAATCCTTTGCTCGGTTTTAATGTCGGGCTCGAATTGGGGCAACTCATTATCGTCTTTATTATATTAGTCATCGCATTTGCGGTGATCGAGCTTTTGAGGGTCCAGAAATTGAGCTGGATACAGATATTATCCGGCATTATTTTCGGAATGGCGCTGTCGCTGATCCTGAACAACGAACTTTTCCGCACACTCGCAGGCATGCCTGTCGACTCATAACAACCAAACTATCTATGACCAACGATTTATGAAAAAAACGCTGCTCCCGTTACTAATGCTGCTCGTGTCGCTATGCGCCACGGCACAGCAGCTCCCCACTTCTCCCAATTACCAGGCCAACGACCGTTTTGAACAACTCGGTACCACCTTGCCCACGCCTAACACCTACCGGACCGCTTCCGGAGCGCCGGGCAAGGAATACTGGCAACAACGGGCCGATTACGACATTAAAGCCGAACTCGACGACGACAACCGCCGCATTACGGGTACGGAAACCATTACATTTTACAACCAGTCTCCCGATGACCTGAAATACATCTGGATGCAGCTCGACCAGAACCTTTTCAAAAAAGATGGCATCGCTGCACTCTCGCGTACAGGCACCATCAACGAAAAAGGAATGAGCACTGCTCAATTGGCCGCATTGAACACCGGCCGCGGCTCTTCGTTGGACCCCAAGGTGGAATATGGCTATAATATCACTGCCGTAAAGGACAAGGCCGGCAAAGCACTGCCGTTCACCATCAACGGAACGATGATGCGCATCGACCTTCCGATGGTGATGAAACCCGGCACGCCGTTCGTGTTCAGCGTGGATTGGAATTACAATATCACTGAATACTACGGCCGCAGCGGTTATGAGTTTTTCCCGAAAGATGGGAATGCCAATTACTTCATCGCGCACTGGTTCCCGCGCCTCGCGCCTTACGACGACGTGAATGGCTGGAACCACAAGCAATTCCTCGGTCAGGGCGAGTTCGCATTGATTTTTGGTAATTACAAAGTGGCTATCACCGTTCCCGCAGACCACGTGGTAGCTGCCAGCGGCGAATGCCAGAACTACGCACAGGTACTTACCCCCACGCAGAGACAACGCCTTAAACAAGCCGAAACTTCTAAAACGCCGGTCATGATCGTGACACAGGCAGAAGCGGAAAAGGCCGAAAAACGTGAAAACAAGAACCCGGGCAAGAAAACCTGGATCTACAAAGCCGACAATGTACGCGACTTTGCCTTCGCGAGCAGCCGGAAATTCATTTGGGATGCCATGCAGAGCGACGTTTACAAAAGCGGCCGCAAGATCTGGTGCATGTCGGTGTATCCCAAAGAAGGTAACCCGCTATGGGAGCAATACTCGACCCGCGCGGTGGCCCACACTTTGAAATCCTATGGCGCACGTACATTTGAATATCCTTATCCTGTGGCTATTTCCTGCCACTCGGTAGCAGGCGGCGGGATGGAATATCCGATGATCAGCTTCAACGGCGGACGGCCGGAAGAAGATGGTACTTACACTGAAGCTACAAAATACGGTATGATCGGTGTGATCATTCACGAGGTGGGCCACAACTTCTTCCCGATGATCGTCAACTCCGACGAGCGCCAGTGGGCATGGATGGACGAGGGCTTGAATACCTTCTGCCAATATCTGGCCGAAAAAGAATGGGATTACAACTTCCCTACACGCCGTGGCGAGCCTAACCAGATCACGGAATACATGTCGTCCGACAAATCGGTACTGAGTCCGATCATGGCTTCGGCTGAGAATGTCATCGGCCTTGGACCTAATGCTTACGGCAAGCCTGCAACAGCGCTGAATATCCTCCGCGAAACCGTCATGGGCCGCGAACTGTTCGATCATGCATTTAAAGAATATGCCACTCGCTGGCGTTTCAAGAGTCCTACCCCGGCCGATTTCTTCCGCACTATGGAAGATGCCTCGGGTGTGGATCTCGACTGGTTCTGGAAAGGTTGGTTCTACGGCACCGAACCTGTGGATCAGGACCTCGTAACTGTCGACTGGTTCAGCATCGACACGCAGAACCCGGCTATCGAGAAGGAGATCGCCCGCAAGGAAGATGCACGCAAGAAATTGACTATGAGCAAAATCCAGGATGCCAAAACCAAGGGCGAAACGGTAGTGGCCCAGGATTCGACCATGGCCGATTTCTACAACCGCTACGATCCTTTCAAAGTAACCGACGCCGACAAGCAGAAATACGAGCAATACCTGGCGACATTAACCGAAAGCGAGCGTCAGCTGATCCAGGAGAACACTAATTTTTACACATTGTCTATAAAAAACAAAGGCGGTGTACCCATGCCGGTGATCGTCAAAATGGGCTTCGAAGACGGCACGGACTCTGTGGCTGTATTCCCCGCGGAAATCTGGCGCTTCAACGATGTGCAGATCAACAAGGTGATTTCAACCAAAAAGAAGGTCGTTCAATGGACGCTTGACCCGTACCAGCAGATCGCCGACATCGACACCGAGAACAACTCGTTCCCGCGCATCGCACAACCGACCCGGTTCCAGATCTTCAAGCAGCAGCAACAGAAAAAAGCGCCTAACCCGATGCAAATGCAAGGCGTCGGCGGAGCAAAAGTTAGTACAGATCCCAAGAATTAGCGTTATACCGATAATTTTCAAAGCCCTTCCGAGCTATTTCGGAAGGGCTTTTTTATGAATTTCAAAATAGATTCTATGTAATTTCAAAATAGAATTCATGTAATTTCAAAATAGAATTCATGTAATTTCAAAGTTTGAGCCTACAACAAAGCATTCGTAGTACTTGGCAGGTCCGTGCACGTATCATTTTGGAAAAACATTTAACTACAAATTCATGAACATCGTAATTCTCGACGGTTATACTCTGAACCCCGGTGACCAGGATTGGGCGCCTATTGAAAAGCTGGGTAATGTGACCATTTATGACCGTTCGGCGAAGGAGGAGATTGTGGAACGGGCCAAGGATGCCGAGATACTGCTCGTCAATAAGGTGGTACTTTCCGGCGACACGCTTGCGCAATTGCCCAAAGCCCGATATATCGGCGTAATGGCAACGGGTTTCAACAATATCGACATTGAGGCAGCCAGAAAACAGGGTATTACAGTCACCAATGTAAAAGCCTACGGACCGGCCTCTGTGGCACAGCAGACATTCGCATTGCTGCTGGCGATCGTGAACCGCGTGGAGACGCACAGCCAAAGTGTATTTGCCGGTGATTGGGCGGCCTCCGCTGATTTCTGTTACTGGAAAACGCCCCTGCATGAGCTGGCCGGTAAAACCATGGGATTGATCGGCCTCGGGGATATCGGCTCGCAGGTCGCCAGGATTGCCGCGGCTTTCGGGATGAAAGTGATCGCATACCGGAAACACCCCGTGCCGACGGAGGGCGTGGAAATGGTTTCACTCGATGAAATATTCCGGCAGAGCGACGTTATCAGCCTCCATTGCCCGCTTACAGAGGAAACAAGAGAGATTATCAACCGGGAAAGCCTTGCAAAAATGAAACCGGGTGCGATTGTCCTCAACACCGGTCGCGGACCACTCATTCACGAACAAGATCTTTCCGATGCACTCAAAAATGGTGTTATCGCAGCTGCCGGGCTGGACGTTCTTTCGGTAGAACCGCCGAAGGCCGATAATCCATTGCTGTCAACGCCAAATTGCGTGATTACGCCGCACGTCGCCTGGGCGACATTCGAAGCGCGACAGCGACTACTTCAAATGGTCGCCGGCAATCTGGAAGGTTTTCAATCGGGAACCCCGCGCAATGTGGTTTCCTGAAAGAGGCACAAAAAACGCCTATCATGCGCGTACACTAACAAATCCTGTTCCGGCCCGAATAATCGCGTACCTTTGCACCGCTAAATCTGGCTCCGACGCACGTGCTGCTCCGGAGCCCGGCTCTGATGTTTTCCAGTTCGTTGACACTTCCTATGGGTATTTGTTTACTCCTGATTTCGTTTGTCTGTATTTTTGCAATCTTTTTCCTGCGCTCCACTGAAACGGGCGTTTATACCAACCTACGCCGGTCGTTCATCCTGTCGCTGATCACCAACGCAGGCATTATATTCATTTACAACGAGATAGCCTCGTTCTTCAACGCCATTAACACCACCTCGGCGCTGGTTTTCTGGATAACAGAGGTATTGGGAGTGTCCGGACTGGTTTATTACCTTCACCGGTCTGGAAAAATCGACCTGAAAAAACTGGGCGCGTTAAAAGGCGCATTTCGCCTGACAGGGTTTGGAGCAACCCATAAAATAGTGCTCATAGCCGTAGCGCTGCTCTATATGCTGCCATTGCTGTTCCTGGCGATATATGCCGCCCCGAACAACTTTGACTCCCACATGTACCATTTGAACCGGATCCTGATCTGGGTCTATAATGGTAACCTCGATCACTTCCCCACCATGCATTTGCAGCAGCTGTACCTCAATGTATTTGCAGAATATATTGTGCTGGATACCGTGCTGCTGTCAGGCTCCGATCAGTTCTCAGGCCTGGTCCAGTTCGGTGCATTCATCGGCTCGATATGCGGGATTAGCCTGATTGCCAAAAAATTCGGCCTCGCCAAAGACGGGCAGCTGCTGGCATCGATCTGCTTCCTCACTCTGCCTATCGGCATTTTCGAAAGTACCAGCACGCAAGTCGACCTTTGCGGGTGCTTCTTCTTCATTGCATTCGTGTATTTCGGTTTTGAATTACTGGAAAAGAAATCTGCGCTGGCCCTGGTAGCGATGATGCAATCGCTGGCATTCGGCGGGTTTTCAAAATATACCATTCTGATCTTCGCCATACCGTTTGCGATCTATTTCGGCGTCCGCATTCTGGTGCAATACCGCTTCGCATACGCAATGAAAGTGTTAGGTGTAGCGCTTGCATTGATGATCATTACCTATTCTCCCTTCTTTTACCGGAACTACGCGCTTTTCGGGCATGTGATGAGCCCGTTGCAAAATACGCCGTTCGCCTCCGAGGAACTGCCTGCCAAAAAGCATTCCGTTGTTTACACCTTATCCAATGTGATTAAAAACGCCGGACTAAACATCGGCTTGCCCATCACGAGCTTCAATCAGGCCGTGGACAAACAGATCAGGGCATTTCATGAAACCATAGGTGTCAACATCGACGACCCCGATCTGAGTATCGATCCGTTTTCGGTTAAATACTCGGTGCATGAGGATATGATCCCGAACACGATCCATTTCTGGCTGATCGTCGGCGCGGGGATTCTCCTGCTATTCCTGCCGTTGAACCGGAACATCAAATGGTTCTGGACCTGCTCGGCACTTGGTTTCCTGCTGTTTTGTACGTTAATGAAATTCCAGCTCTGGAGCACGCGCACGCAAATGCCGCTGTTCGCCATGGGCGCGGTCATGATCGCCTGCGTGTACTCGCTGAAATTCCGCTGGAAAGCGATTTACCTGATCATCCCACTGCTGATTTCCTCCTTGCCATTCGTGTATGGCAACCCTAGTAAGGAGCTCATTTCCATCAATTTTGTCACACGAAAAGCATTAGGACATATTCCCATAGCGATTTGCGAAAGCAGCGCCGAGGTAGGAAGAGTTTACGAAAAATACCTGAGCGATTACTACGAATTTCCAGGCAAAGACAACTGCCATCCATTGAAAAGATGGCCTGACTACACGGAAAGAACCAAAGTATTTGCATTACTGGAAAAAGCGGGCTATTACGATCAGGACCGCACTTCCAATATCCTTTCCATGAACCGAGACAGGGCTTACTTCCTGAGCAACCCTGACAATTACCTCAGCTTTAAAGAACTCCGCCCGCACATCCCGGCCGATCGCAACGTCGGCGTCATGTTCCGCAGAAACGTGGGTTACTACCATTTCTGGAGCGCCACCGATAACGACGTACGGCGCCCGGGCCAGATGGACTATATCCGTTATATGAAGGAGCTGGCCCCATTGAAAAACGCACAGAAAAAGTTCTGCTACGAGTACATCCTCTCCGACGACCCGACGCTCATCGACTCGTTCATTCCCAAAGGCAACATTGCCCGCATTTATTCGAGCGAGGCGCTGCATTTGATAGCGCTGAAAAAGACCAGTTGCGAGAAATATCCTTTTTAAGCAAAATGACCCAGGCTGCCCGATCGATAACCATACGGATTATTCTGCAAGTAGCCCTGGCAATGACAGCGTTTGCGGCCAACTCATTACTATGCAGGATCGCGCTTAGCCAGACCTCTACGGACCCGGCAACGTTCACGATTATCCGTCTATTGGCCGGCGCGGTGACGCTCTGTTCGATAGTCCTGCTCCGCAAAGGCAAACTTCGCAACGCCGGCTCCTGGCAGGGAGCCCTCAGCCTTCTGACCTATGCCGTAGCATTTTCGTTCGCCTATGTAAATCTACCCACAGGAACCGGGGCCTTGCTCCTCTTCGGCTCCGTGCAGGCAACGATGATTATCACCGGCCTCTACCAGGGCGAGCGACTACGCATTATACAATGGACAGGCTTACTAACTGCCTTTGGAGGGCTGGTAATCCTCGTTGCACCCGGAATCCACGCACCCAATCCATTCAGCGCCTTACTCATGACCATTGCCGGAATGGCCTGGGGCGTATATTCGCTGCTCGGACGAAAGCAGGGCGACCCGCTTACAGCGACCGCCGGTAATTTTCTCAAAGCGGCGCCCCTTTCATTGCTTTTCCTTCCATTAGCCAGCGCTATTGATTCTCAAGGGGCATTTTTCGCGATCCTATCCGGCAGTATTTCCTCTGGTATGGGCTACGCGATCTGGTACAGCATATTACCCTCGCTCAAAGCCGCGCAGGCCGCATCCGTACAACTGACCGTTCCCGTGATTGCCTCGACCGCCGCCGTTTTCATCCTGGGAGAACATGTAACGTTCAACCTCGCGATTGCATCTGTTGCGATCCTTGGAGGTATTGCACTCGTAATTTTGGGAAGAAACCGGGCCTGATCCATTTACAGATTCTGCCTCTTCAATTCCTTCACAGCGTGGTCGGCTGCCCTTGCGGTCATGGCCATATAAGTGATAGACGGGTTCACGCAGGAAGAAGAAACCATAGCCGCCCCATCGGTCACAAACACATTCTGGCAGGCGTGCACCTGATTGAACTTGTTCAGAACAGAAGTTTTGGGATCTTTGCCCATGCGTGCGGTTCCCATGTCGTGGATGCCCAGCCCCGGGTGCGTGTCCTGCCGGTTGAACCCGGCAACGTTTTTGAAACCGGCTGCTTCCAGCATCTCCACCGCCGACGCCATCATATCTTTCCGCATCGCCAATTCGTTTTCACCAAAAGCAGCGTCGAAAACGATTATTGGAATACCCCATTTGTCTTTCTTGTCTTTATCAAGAAACATCCGGTTCGACGGATCAGGCAATATCTCCCCAAAACCGCCAAACCCCATCGTCCACGTGCCAGGACGTGACATATCCTCCTTAAAACTGGCGCCGAAGCCATTCATCGTGATACCCCGTTTCCAATCCGACTTGCTCGCGCCTCCCTGATACCCGTATCCACGCAGGAAGTCCTTTTTATCCGTTCCCCAGTTTCGGAAACGCGGTATGTACAACGCATTGGGCCTCTGACCAAAAATATAGTCGTTTTCAAATCCTTCGACCGTCGCATTCGCGCCCACACCCAGGTGATGGTCCATGATATTTCTGCCTACCTGATCGCTGTCGTTGCCCAATCCGGTTGGAAAACGGCTGGACTTCGAGTTCAGCAGCAGTGCCGCCGAGTTCATCGACCCCGCATTCAGGAATACGATTTTTGCAAAAAACTCTTCTACGGCCATCGTATGCTGATTAATCACCCGCACCCCTTTGGCCTTCTGCGTTTTTTCGTCGTAAATGATCTCACTGGCGATGGTATCGTGAAGAACCGTCAACCTGTTGGTCTTCCTCGCAGCCGGTATGGAGCCCGACAACGAGCTGTAATAACCACCGTACGGGCATCCCCTGGCGCATTTGCTGCGATACTGACACGACGCACGCCCGAGATCCGTATGCCAGGGCTGCGGTTTTGTAAGGTTGGCGACGCGTCCGATCGTAACGGGGCGGTTCAGTTTCTTCATCATCGTCTCTCTGAAATACCGCTCCGGAGCGCTCATAGGCATAGCAGGCAGATAATGACCGTCCGGCAATACCTCCCAGCCTTCGGCCTGCCCACTGATCCCCACAAATTTCTCGACGTGCGTGTACCAAGGTTCAAGATCTTCATACCGGATCGGCCAGTCGATCGCGATGCCTTCTCTGGCATTCGCTTCAAAATCCTTTTTGTTCATCCGGTACGACTGCCGGCCCCAATGCATGGATTTTCCGCCCGTGTGATATGCCCTGATCCAGTCGAATGGCCGTTTCTCTATATACGGGTTCTTTTTATCGTCGGTAAAAAACGGACCGGTTTCTTCATTGGCCAAAGTCCCGAAACGGTTGTTTGCCCAATATTCCTCGGCAGAATGGATCGAAACCTTTCCCCTATGCTCGAATTCCCACAGGCCTTTCATGGCTGTGTCGTAGTCGTCAATGTGCTTCACTTCGCGCCCTCGCTCGATCATGAGTACCTGCAAACCTCTTTCCGTCAGCTCCTTTGCCGCCATACCGCCGGTCATTCCCGAACCAACCACAATTGCATCGAACGTATGTGCTTTATCTGATTTTAAATTTAAGTTCATGGTAAGACGGGAGATTAGTACGCGAAAGATTTCTGATTGGGCTTCATTTTAATCATTTCGAGCTTTCCGGGAATCGGCACATATTCAAATGACGATTTAATTCCTTCTTCGGAAGTAAAATACCCCAGCATAGTGAGCTCTTTGATCAGGCGCCAGAAAGGCAGACCCTTTGCCTGGATCGCCATTTGTTCCCGGTCTTCGTTATCGCCCATTTTGGTCTGCTGTACCTGGTATGCCTTCATCTCATCGACGGAATCCATTTCGACCTGCTTTAATGCCGCCATTTTTTGCTCCGCATTCAAGCTCAAAAACTGCTTCTTTTCCAGGTTATCCAATCCTGCTGCGAAACTTCTGTGCTCCGGCGTTTTATAACAATCCTGCAACATCATCACAATGAAAGCCGGGACGCCCACATCCTTTGCTCCGGGCGTGTTCGTCTTCGGAATAATCATTTCAGCGACTTCCGCCACAATCATTTTCTGGCCTTCTGTCAGGTTAAACTCCGATGGAAAACCGTCCGACGACTCGTGTCCTTCCCATCGCTTCATGGCTAACAAAGTCGGGGCCGATAATGCCCCACCGAGCATCGTCGCAACATGGGTAATAGCAGTTCTTCTGTTCATGGATTGGCTGAAGATGGTAGAGAGATGGCTGGATTGCAATAAGTGTCAGAACGACGAGTTTAAAAGCATTGAGTTGGTTGCGTTTACCTATCTCCGGCGCCTCTAAATCTTCCGGTCGGTATTATGTGTCAAATGATACGTAATATAATTTATTATATATATTCAATACAGTTCAGATGTCTGTAAAAAGGAGTTGACTTCACCACTTCACTCACCAAAATCACCGGTGTGATTTGGCCCAGAGTTGCTCGTAAGTTCTTGCAATCTTTTATAAGTTCGCCCTCCTGGTTTTAATGTGTAAGTGTCCCGAAACGGCAGGCAGTTTGAAATTAGAGATTAAACCTTAATTTTAAACTGATGAAAAAGACGAGATTCACAGAGACGCAGCGGGGTGGCCCGTGCCATCGTTTCGATCCTCAAACAGCAGGAAGCTGGCATCCCAACTAAGGAGATTTGCCGGCAGCATGGCATTTCCGAAGCCATTTTTTATAATTGGAATCGGATCGCCGAAGCGAAGCCGGTACGGCGGCATGGAAGCATCTGACGTCAAACGGTTGAAGGACTTGGAGGAAGAGAACTCGCGCTTAAAAAAAATGTTCGCCGACCTGAGCCTTGATAATCAGATTTTGAAAGAGATTTTCGCAAAAAAAGGCTGGGCTCTGCCGCAAAAAGGGAATTGACAGAGGAGATTGTTCGCGAGCACGACATCGCTGTGAGCAGAGCCTGTAAAATCGTTAGCCTTGTTCGCTCTCAATACTATTATAGCAGTAAGAGAGATGATTCAGAGGTAATTGAGTCGCTTCAAGACTTGGCATTCAAGCACCCTTCATACGGGTTTAGAAAACTGTTTGCCTATCTGCGCAGATCGGGTAAGCCGTGGAGCGGTGCGCCGCTGCGCTCATAAGCGAGTTCACCGCATTTACCAAGTTTTGAAGCTGAATAAGAGGCGAAAGGGAAAACGGCGATTGCCTGATCGAATCAAGCAGCCTTTGATTCAGCCTGAGCAGATAAACGAAGTTTGGAGCGTCGATTTCATGAGTGATAGTCTGATTGGCAACCGCAAGTTTCGCACCGCACCGGCGGCCCGGATTCAATATTATCGATGATTGCTCGCGGGAAGCTCTGGGTATAGACGTGGATACTTCACTTTCTTCAAAGCGAATCATCCGAACCCTAAATCGGATCGGTGAAAGCAGAGGCTTCCCAAAAGCGATCCGATCGGACAATGGGCCGGAATTCACCCGCTGCGGCGGGCCGCTCGAAAGATTTTACGATCTGGTGTGAGGAGAAAGGGATTGAAACCAGGTATATACAGCCTGGTAAGCCGACCCAAAACGGCTACATCGAACGATTTAACCGACTGTACCGAGAAGCAGTATTAGACGCTTATTTGTTCTTCGATTTGGATCAGGTCAGGCAATTAACAGCGGAATGGGTTGAAGAATATAACCAGCCACGACCACACGAAGGACTGGGCAATTTGACACCATTTGAATGGAAGGAATCGCTGGTGAAAAAGAAAATTCACCAACAAATGACTGTCTGAGAAACGGGATACTTACAAAATGCCTAACAAGAACAAAACGCGTGCCATACACCTATATACCCCTAATACATCCCTCAACGTCGAGCATCTAAATTACAGATCTGGATTTATAAACGAAAAAATAACACCGTGTCCTAAAAGATCCCACATACTTACTCCTCCTTCCACCTATTTTATTGTCCTACCCAGCGTGGGTATCCCGAGTAATCCAACTTCCGCTAATTTTTTGTCCTGTCGCTAGCAAATAAGTGTGTTGCGGGATAGGACACTGAAAAATTCATCAAGAACAGATCTTCTAACTATTTTTTTATCGTCATAGAACGCCTTATGCCTTCCTAATAGAGAACAGACCATTCCAAGACTCAAAAATGCCTCAGAACGCAAAAATATTTGGTCTAAATGGAAACATAGCTCAATGTAACCATATCCCTGCCTCAACAAAAACTTTACTCTTAATGAAGCAGATAGCGAAAATGATTTTCGAAGAAACACCACTGCGAATTTGGTAGCATTTTTTAGTGAGTCTACCTCTCAGCCTGTCCTAGGTCGTCCTACGTACCTGGTTTAGAAACAACCTGAAATACCGCAGCGAAGCTTCCCAAACAATCTGTTTCCTGAATCTGGAGAGTGATTTAGCCAAACAAGAGCCTGTAATTATTTGAACATCGGATATTTTGTTAGCTCCCTTGGATAAAACTTAAAGTCGCCTTAGTCATCGATGTCTTTTCGAAAAGCCGATTTGGCAAAAGCCAAAAAATTGTTGAAATTAGTTCTGGGATTATGAATTGTCAACATAGCCCACACCCTCCTTAACTTGCTGAAATTCAGAAATATTAATAATATTTTTTCTTCAAATTTAGAAACACACAACAGGTATTTGAATTGTCGCATGAATGCATTCATCAACTATCTTAATGGCATAGTCGATCTATCACGGGAGACTCAAGAAGCAATCAATAAAATTACCGTTCATCGCCAGCTTGGTAAAAATACCACACTCCTTTCTAATGGCGAAGTTTGTAATGAATTTCATTTTTTAGCATCCGGCCTAGCTCGCGTGTTTTACTATAAGGATGGGAAGGAGGTGACTGCCTGGTTTGCTGCACAAGGGGGAATTGCCAGCGCTATTGATAGCTTATTCACAGGCTCGCCCTCTATTTATAACGTCGAAACACTGGAGGATTCAGAAATTTTCAGCCTCCAATATAGAAAGTTGGAACCGGTTTTCCAGAATTTTCCGATAGTTGAGAGGCTTGGGCGATTAATGGTAACGAGCAATTATTTGTTGTTGGATGAAAGGATGAAGCTGTACGCTTTCTGCACCGCGGAAGAACGTTACGAAAGATTACTTCAACAACTCCCAGATATTTTCCAAAGGACAAAGCTCGCATACGTTGCTTCGTATTTAGGCATTACACAAGAGCACCTGAGCAGAATCCGGGCGAAATACAAAAACAGGCAATTTTGTTGACACGATTTTGATAATTATCAAAGGATGCTATCGTAAGTGATTGGAGATTTGAAGTCGGAAATAGTTTCAAACTTCAAATTAATCCCTTATGAAAAAGATTTCTTTGTTCTACATTTTAATTTCTTTACTGAGTTGTAGCTTTTGGGCATGTAAAGAAGACGACATTCGTGGAGGCAAACAGCTGGTTAACGATATTCAATCAGATTCAGTGGTTACTCTCGCAACTGCGAAAAATTGGTTCGAAAATGACTACCTAAAAAATAGTCAGGCATCGCTGTCTAATAATAGAGTGAGGAAGACTTTTTGGGAAAGAGCTTTTATGAGCAAAATGTCCAATGGGCAGCCGTTAGTGGTTGTTCCCATTGAACATCATAAGGCCGGACAATCTCCCAATAGAGATACTTACTTATGGATTTTTAAAGATGATTTTAATCGATACACACCGAAAGTCATTGAGTATTTAAGCAGAGGAGAATCGGTCAATAATGATCTTTCCACTTTTACAGGAGCAATGACGGTCAGGGACTGGGAGGGAAGGCTCTTGAATGGATTTATATTCAAAGACGGCATGCCTGCGGGGCTATTGAAGAGTGTCGATGGAGAAGAGCAGCTACGCTTACAGGAGGCTAGGAACGGGAAAGGCAACGGGACAGTCTGTGATCAGGTCTGGGAAACGAGGGGTACTTGTACCGATTACTATTACAAAGTCTGTATCAACGGAAATTGCACGGATTATACGCACAATGGTACGTTTTGCGAACTGTATGAAATTACATATCCAAAATGCTATTGGGTTGAAGATTTCCCTGGACAAACTTCTCCCTATGGCAGTGCGAGTTGCCGATGCGAGACAATGCTGCCCGGTGATATAAGCTTAAGTGACTATGAAGGAAATTACGTATTTGCCGGACCTAAAGTCCCGATTACAAATTTGACGCAGCGGTTCAAGAATGTATTTGGGATAGGCGCGGATGGAATGCCGAAAGATCCTAAATTTCAGTACAAGTTGACAATTTATATAGATCAACCGATCGCAAAAACCAAGGCATTGGTTCAAACAGTCCTCCCTGACCGTAAGCCGGGTCATACGTACTTAGGTTTGGAACAATACAACTCGTTAACAAAAGAAACAAAACGACTAGTTTTTGGTTTTTATGTACAAAAAGAATGGAAGGCAGGATTGTTGTTGTACTCAGCGGGCGCGTGGGGCGATGATGGCGGTTCGACTTATGACATTTCTGTATCGTCAAACCTCACCGCCGATCAAGCTCAAAAGGTGTATGATCAGGTGGCTTATATAGGGACGCCAGAGTATCATATCACGGAGAGGAACTGTACCAGCGTGGCAGCCGCCATCATGAACCCGTATGTGCCAATGCCTAGTGGTAAGGGAGAAATTGGCCCACTAGGGTTGGGCATGACGCCGGGAGCCCTAGGGCAAGATATTTACACTAATACCTCGACATATGGCCCGTATAATCTCAAAACGGGGGATAATTTGATAGCTCCTACCTCAACAAACTAAAATCGAAAATGAAAAGGCGGAATTTCTTTATTTTGGCAGCAGTGTTTGGAATTATCCTGATTTCCAATGTCCCCGTTGTAAGTGTATTTATCGGAATGGTTACTGCTACTGAATCCATGAAGAGTGAAAGCCCGCAGTTCGTCAGCGGGAGTGGAGATTTTGCAACAACCGGAGCTTACCTAGAAGGCGGAACACCTGAACATCAGTACAATGATTTATTACGCCAATTCAATGCGTATAAAGCCGAAAATCCGGGAGATACTATTCTTTATAGGACTTTTAAAAGTAATCCGCTCTACTTTTGGAAATGGTATCGGGACTGGGAAAACAGGCATAACCCGTTCTATCTGTTGCCATATAAGAAATATTCAGGAAGTTAAGCAACGTTGAAAACTCACGTGGCCAATCGAAAAATCTTCTGCTAGTAATTAGCAGGAGATTTTTCGATATCAACAAAAAACTAGTTTATAGATAAAAAATAGTACCCCTTATTGAACAAGCCCCCATCAGTATTTACAGGTTTGGGTACACCCCCTTTCAGGGGTTAGAACTTCTATGCGTGAAAGAGAGCACGTATGAACAAACGGAAAAATCCAGATAGAGCAAAAACAACCAAAACTAGTTAACCTATCACGTATTATAGCATATAGTTGTGCAACAGGAAGCTTAACGCACTCATTAAACACTCAAATTCAACGCCTAAAGCATCCTATCGTGCAAAACAGCGAAGGGCTCACACACAACCGAGAAGTCTCTCTAGAACGCAAATTTGAGGCGTGGCTAGACGTGGGACTAAAACCAAGATCAGCACTATCGACACGGTACTATTTGTCAGCAAAAAAGTGATTAAATTGAACCACAATCAGCGGCAATAGCTTAGCGCAAATAACAATCAGTAAAGAAGATAAGAAGAGCCAAGGACTCAGCAAGAAGGATGTTTGTGAAATTGTTTGCAAATAAAAAAAGCACTCACAAGTTTTATCTCATAAGTGCTTGATTATCAAGTGGTCTCGTAGGGATTCGAACCCCAAACCTTCTGATCCGTAGTCAGATGCTCTATCCAATTGAGCTACGAAACCATTTCCGAATCGGACTGCAAATGTAGGGGATAGTTTTTGCAGAAACAAATCCTGATAGATAAAATTAGCAAAATATTTTCACAAACAAGCCTAAGTACCCTGAAAATCAGGTTTCCTTTTTTCTAAAAAAGCCGAGACACCTTCCCGCACATCGCTTGTTCCAAAAAGCATTTCCTGACTTTCACGCTCCTTTTCCAGCATTTGAGGAAGGTTGGAGTGCATCGACTGATTGAACGCATGCTTCATCGCACCAATGGCCCGGGTCGGGGCATGGCGGTAGTATTGCAGTTGCTTCTCGACCAGGGCGTCTAACCCTTCTCTTTCCACGCATCGGCTGATCAGGCCGATGTCCACCGCGTGACTGGCGTAAATGCGCTGCGCGTTTGTAGCAAGATCAAAGCTGCGAGCCAGGCCGATCAGCCGTGGCAGGAAAAATGTAGCCCCGGCATCGGGCATCAGGCCTATTTGCACGAATGCCAGGCTTAAATAGGTGTCTTCGGCCGCGATCACCATGTCGCAGGCAAGTGCGAGTGAGCAACCGGCACCTACGGCCAGGCCGTTCATCCGGCATACCACCGGCTTGGGGATGTCGCGGATGGCGGTGATCATCGGCTCGTAATAGTCCCTCAGAATTTCACCCGCACTCTTGCCGGAAGCATTCGCTTCTTTCAGGTCGGCGCCGGAGCAGAAAGCCTTTTCGCCAGTGGCGGTCAGGAGCACTACTCGCACGGATTCATCGTCAGCGGCGGTCTGGATGGCGTTGATGATTTCGGCGATGAGTGCCGGGCTCAGGGCGTGGAAAACGTCTGGGCGGTTGAGCGTAATACGCACGACACCGTCGCGGTTGTCGAAAATGAGGTTTTGATACATGCCGTGAAGTGTTTTGTATCAAAAGAAGTAATACACGGTGCCGCTACTGACTAGCAAGCCGCAAAATACGCCCGCGAGGATTTGCAGGGGCGTGTGCGCATTCAGTTGCAGGCGCGCACTCATGAGCCAGCCGCCGATGAGTATCGTGAGCAGCAACGGCAGCAGCAGTGCGCTTTCATCGAAACGAATCATGAGTCCCGACAGCATACCAATAGCGCCCCCGATACCGGTAGCGTGAGCACTGATTTTCCAGAAATAGCTCACCATAGCCACCACGATCAGCGAAAGCGTCACGCTCGCCAGAATGACGGAAATCTGAGGGGCAATCTCGCCGATCGGTTGCAGTTGCCAGCCGAACAGATAAGTTGCTAACCCGTAAATGATCACACAGGCAAGGTAAGGAATGCGGCGCTCGGCGGCATCTTCCACGTAGAACGAGGTAATCATGCCCATCTTTTTAAAATAGAACATCATGAGCGCCGGTGCAATGAAGGTATTCAGCCAAAGCAAAAGCAGCAGGCTTCCCCGCGCGGGCAACTCGAATGCGCTCACGCCTACGATGTCGGGCACAAGGAAAAACAGTAATGCAAAGAGATATGTGGTGAGTATCAGCGGGTGGAAAACCACCGATAATATCATGGCAAGTCGGTTATTCAAGGCAATTGGGTCTTTAATCGGGTTGATGCGGGTAAAATTACGTTGAAAACCAGACTGTACAATCATTGGGTTCCACAGAAAAGTAAGTTACAGCGCTACAATAGGTTTTCGGGGCCGAATTTGTAATTTTGCGCCTCATTCGTAAAAAACCGGGCATTTCCGGGCTGACATTTTAAAGATTGAATTGAACAAAATGGGACCGTTGCAAATCAAAGACATTTTACAGACTGCGCCTGAAAACCAATCGGTTGTCGTAAAGGGCTGGGTAAGAACAAAAAGAGAAAGCAAAAACGCGATTTTCATCGCGTTGAATGACGGGTCGACCATCAATAATATCCAGGCAGTGGCTGAACCCGGTCAGTTTTCTGCCGAATTACTACTGACAGTAACCACCGGGTCATGCCTTAAAGTAACCGGCCAGCTGATCGCCTCACAAGGTGCGGGACAAACGGTGGAGGTGAAAATCTCCGACATCGAGGTGTACGGAACGGCCGACCCTGAGGAGTATCCGTTGCAGCCTAAAAAGCATTCATTGGAATTCCTACGCGAGATAGCCCACCTGCGCCCGCGTACGAACACCTTCGGCGCAATCCTCCGCATCCGCCACGCATTGGCGTTCGCGGTGCACCAGTATTTCAATGATAAGGGCTTTTTCTACCTGCATACACCGGTTATCACGGCTTCTGATGCCGAAGGTGCAGGCGAAATGTTCCGCGTGACCACCCTCGACCTGAATAATCTGCCACGTACAGAAGAAGGTGCGATCAATTTTAAAGAAGACTTTTTCGGCCGTGAGGCTAACCTGACCGTTTCCGGCCAGCTGGAAGGCGAGCTGGGCGCGATGGCGCTTTCGAAAATCTATACATTCGGACCAACGTTCCGTGCAGAAAACTCCAACACCACCCGCCATCTTGCGGAGTTCTGGATGATCGAGCCGGAAATGGCATTTTTCGAGCTGAAAGACAATATGGACCTGGCGGAGGATTTCGTCAAAAAAGTAATTACCTATGCATTGATCCACTGCAAGGATGATTTGAATTTCCTCCAAAACCGCCTGACGGAAGAAGAAAAGAACAAACCGCAGAACGAGCGCTCGCTGCCATTGCTGGAAAAACTTGCATTTGTGGTGGACAATCCGTTCGAGCGACTGACTTATACCGAAGCGATCGACATACTCCTGAAATCGAAGCCGCATAAGGAGGGCAAATTCCAGTTCCCGGTGGGCTGGGGCATCGATTTGTCGAGCGAGCACGAGCGTTACCTGGTGGAGAAGCATTTCAAAAAGCCGGTGATTTTGACCAACTATCCGCGCGAGATCAAGTCGTTCTACATGAAGCTCGACGAGGATGGCAAAACCGTGCGTGCCATGGACGTACTGTTCCCCGGCATCGGCGAGATCATCGGCGGTAGCCAGCGTGAAGAAAGTTACGAGAAGCTGCTCGGTCGCGTGAAAGAGATCGGTATCGACCCCGAAAACCTGTGGTGGTACCTCGAAACCCGCAAATTCGGTACCGCACCGCATTCGGGCTTCGGATTGGGCTTCGAGCGTCTCGTGCAATTCGTAACCGGCATGGGTAACATCCGCGACGTGATCCCGTTCCCTCGTTACCCTAAGAGCGCAGAATTTTAATTATTCTACAAGCTGTTACCTTTTTCATGGCTTTACGTAAAAAGTAAAGCAGTTAGTGTAAGTTTTACTTTAAACAACACGCACATGAAAAGGAACATACCATTCTTTGAGAGCAGTATTGTGGCCCTGGCCGCAGTACTGCTTTTTGTTTTGCATGCAAATGCGCAGGAGCCGTTCCACGTCAAATGGACGATGGATTACACCCAGGCAGGCGCCTCGGACCATGCCAACTTCACGCCTTCGAGCGCCCTCCTGGCTGGCGGGCCCAACACATTTACATTACCCACGGTTTACAGCGGAGGCGGCGGTGCCGTAGTAGTCGGCTACATCATCCGGCCCTGGCCTGCGAGCTTTTCGACCTCGCGGTATATGGAGTTCACGTTTACAGCCAATTCATTTAAATACAACATTACCTCCATCGGTTTCCGCCTCCGCCGTTCGAACAACGGCCCCAACAGCATCAAAGTCCGGACGAGTATGGACGGCTTTGCTACCGATCTGAATGCATTCGTGATCAGCAACAACGGGACATTCAATACCTACAACATTCCGGTGAGCTACAATAACCTGTCGAATAACACTTTCACTGTCCGCATTTACGCCTACAATTCGGTCGACATTTACGGGACGTTATGGTTTGACGAAATCTCGGTGAATGGAGATGTGCTGGCCATTATCCTACCGGTTGACGTCACTTATTTCAAAGGTCATTCGGAAGGCGGGCAGACTGCATTGGAATGGGAAACCTCCTGGGAAAAGCACAGCAGCGAATTCGTGATCGAGCGAAGCGGTGATATGAAAGACTTCGCCGCGATTGGAACAATAGCTGCTTCTGGGGAAACTACCGAACGGACTTCCTACGCATTCTACGACAACCATCCACCGGCGGGGATCTGCTATTACCGGCTAAAACTGGTAGATCAGGACGGATGTTTCACCACCTGCAAACCGATTGCCGTTTTAAACCCGGAACTATCGGCAGAGATTCGGATCGCGCCCAATCCCCCGACATCCCAAATCATCAGCCTGACAGCCCCCAACAGCCGCGACGCGGTACTGACTCTGCACACATCCTGGGGAATGCCCGTCCCGTTCCGGCGTGAAGACGACGCCCGCGGGTACATTCATATTATCCCTATACGTGCGCTCCATTCTGGCATTTATTTTGTTACATATCAAAAGAATGGTCGAAAAGAACATTTGAAAGTGTTGGTTCCGTAAGGCATTCTGCGCTTAATTTGTAAGAGTAAAGTATAGAAAATGCTTCCGATCCGTCGTTAGCATAGCAACGTTCCGATTATAAAGGCCAAAAGCCTATGTTGAAAAAAGTGCAGCCGAAAGTGTGGTGGATGGCGGTTGCCGTCCTGATTATTTTGTTGATCTCCTGGGGGTTAGTCAGAAAAAACAAAACCGATTCCCCGGACGTGGCCGTGTCTGGCAAGTCTGTCAAAAACCTCGATCCCGTACCGGTGACGAATCCCGATGCCGAAACGGCGGAGAAAATCGCGAAGATCGAGGATATTTTCAGGCGCAAAAGGAACGCCGGGTTCAACGGCAATGTACTGGTAGTTCAGAAAGGCAAAATACTTTACCAAAATTCCTTCGGCTTCGCGCATATGAAGGCGAAAGACACGCTCACAGCGGACTCACGTTTTCAGCTGGCGTCACTTTCAAAGCCATTTACGGCGGTAGCGGTATTGAAGCTGGTTCAGGAAGGCCGCGTCGCGCTCGACGATTCGGTGCAGCGCTTTTTCCCCGATTTCCCTTACCATGGCGTGAAGGTCGATATGCTGCTCAGCCACCGCAGTGGGTTGCCGAATTACATTTACTCGTTCAACGACAGCGTCCGCCACGGCCGGAAATATCCTGATAACCTCGATATCATGGATTGGTACGCCAAAGTAATTCCTACCCCGACGCCTTACAACCGCCCGGGCCGCTCGTTCAACTATTGCAATACCAATTACTGCGTCCTTGCCGCGATCGTCGAAAAAGTGACAGGAGACTCATTCGGCAAATACCTGAACAACCAGATTTTCACGCCCTTGGGCATGCAGAATACCTACCTCGTAACGGACACGACCATCGCAGCCACCAAAAACCGGACTGACGGTCATCAGTACGGGCGCAGGCTGGAAAAGGATTATTACGATGAAGTCGTCGGCGATAAAGGCCTTTATTCGACCACGCTCGACATTTACCGGTTTTATAACGGCCTCACCAAAGGCCTGATCCTCGGAAAGAAGATGCTCAATGAGGCATTCACGCCCCGCAGCTTCGAGCGCGACGGTATCCGCAATTACGGTTACGGTTTCCGTATGCACATTAAGGAGGACCATACGCCCCGGTTTATTTACCACGGCGGCTGGTGGAAGGGTTACAACACCATGCTATGGGTATGCCCCGAAGACGACGCGGTGATCATTGTCCTCGGGAATACGTATAATCGCTCCACGTACGACTTGCGCGAACTGCTGGAAGTTGTCCACGGGTCGGTGAAGATCGACGATATTGAGAAAGACATCTAGCATTGTTTGAATTCGGTCGCGAATTCAGGATATTTGCCGAAATTAAACGCATTCCCGCACTTATGCCCGACACCGCATTCCACTTACCTGCTTATTTGCTGTTGGGCTTGCCGTTTTCGTGCTTTTTGTTGCTGTGGGTTGGTGGAAAAAGTCTAAATAAATTCGCAGGCTGGATCGGTATAGTGGCTACCGCGGCAGGACTGTTTATCAGCTTGACTTCCTCCGATCCGGGAGCCGATCATTACATCCGATTTCACTGGCTCACCGTCGGAAGCCATTCTATTGATCTTTCCTTCCGTTTCGATATGCTGTCGGCGATGATGCTCGTCATCGTGCATTTCGTGGCGTTGCTCGTACAGCTGTTTTCGACCGCCTACATGCACGACGACCGGAATGTGAACCGTTATTTTGCATTCATCCAGCTCTTCCTTTTTTCGATGCTCGGCATTGTGCTATCCGGCAGCTTGCTGGTCATGTACATTTTCTGGGAGCTGGTTGGGCTGTCGTCTTATCTGCTGATTGGTTTTTGGTATACAAAAAAAAGACCCGTTTGGGCAGCGCAGAAGGCATTTGTACTCAACCGCATTGGCGACGCCGCCTTTCTGACGGGGATATTAATGCTCTTCTACTATATCGGTTCTACGGACTTTGAAGTGCTTTCGCTTGAAATCGGGACCATCCCTCCCGGCATTCTCACCGCCATCGGCGTTTGCCTTTTTGGTGGTTGTGTAGGGAAATCGGCCCAGTTTCCACTTTCAGGCTGGTTACCGGATGCGATGGAAGGCCCTACCCCCGTTTCAGCATTGATCCACGCGGCAACGATGGTCGCGGCAGGGATTTTTTTGTTGGCAAGAATATCGTTTTTGCTCACCGTTGATGCACGATTAGTGATCCTTATCATTGGAGCCATTACCATGGTTACCGGTGCCGTAAAAGCATTAAAAGGCTGGGATATCAAGAAAGTTCTCGCCTATTCGACGATGTCGCAATTGGGACTGATGGTGATGGCCGTCGGCTTTGGAAGCTGGCAAACGGCCTTGTTCCATTTGGCAACACATGCATTCTTCAAAGCAGGCTTGTTCCTTTCCGCCGGTTCGGTGATCCACGCGGTAACGCCGGGCGATGAATTGCCTGATTATGATCCGCAGGATATGCGCACCATGGGCGGATTGCGTAAAGCGCTTCCCATTACATTCATTTGCTATCTGATCTGCGCGGCGGCTTTGGCCGGGTTACCGTTCTTTTCCGGCTTCCTTTCCAAGGATGCCATTATCACAGAAGGTTTCCTCTGGGCTTCGGAATTTGGTGCATTAGGCTACTTGTTCCCAGTACTGGTCATTGCATCGGCCGGGTTAACGGCATTTTATATGACGCGTCAGGTTTGGCTGGTCTTTTGGGGAGAAAAACGGTTCCCCGCAAGCGTACACCCGCACGAGTCGCCCGTAGCCATGTGGCTCCCAATGGCATTGCTTTCCGCATTATCGCTGTTCTTCTGGTTTTCCATTAATCCATTCAATGCCGAGGGCTGGTTCCTGCATTGGATCGGGAAAGAGCATGGCGAGCATTTGGAATGGGTGCCGTTTGTGGCAAGCGCCGTTACATTCGTTTCGATCTTCCTGGCTTACCGCGAAACCAGTGCCGAGAATCCATTCAAAGTGAATGATCCGATACAGGCGGGCGAGCCCGCTCAGAGCCCGTGGAACTGGCTGCGCGGTTATTCCAATGAACGATATTTCCTCATTCCCTTTGAGTTTATCACGAAGTACCTCAAAGCCTTCGAAAAAAATATTGTCGATGCCTTCGTCGATCTGGTCGCGAAAGGCAGCCTGGTGTTCGGACATTTCATTGCCTGGTTCGACAGGACGTTTGTCGACGGTGCGGTAAATCTGACCGTTTTCTCCATCCGCTCCGCCGGGCAGGCTGCACGGAACATGCAGAGCGGCCGGATACAGTCGTACTATATCGTGGCGGTAATGGGCGTCTTTTTATTGATATTGTGGCTGGTTGCGATATAATGCAGCCCGGCCGGTTAAATTAATGCTTGATGATTGATCATATACTCACCTTCTTAATTGCCATACCACTACTGGGCGCTGCTGCCGTCGCATTCTGGCCGGTCGACAGTCAGCATAATTTCCGGCTCATCGCGCTGGTTGCATTGTTGTTGGAAGTAGTGGTTGTTGGGGTATCGTATTTGTCATTTAATGGTCAGGAGGCTGCGTTGCAACTTTCAGAGGTAAGGGAGTGGATCACACTGCCGATCGGTTCGCTAGGCGTTGTTTCGGTCGACTATGCATTGGCTGTGGACGGGATCAGCTTTCCGCTGGTGCTGCTGGCGGTGGTCGTATTGCTGGTGGGCGTTGTCAGTTCGTGGAATGTCAATCATAAATCGAGGGCGTATTTTGGCCTGTACTTGCTGCTGAGCGGTAGCGTAATGGGCTGTTTTCTCGCCCAGGACTTCTTCCTGTTTTACCTGTTCTTCGAATTCATGCTCTTGCCGATGTACTTCCTTATCGGCCTTTGGGGCGGCCCGCGGCGCGAGTATGCGGCATTGAAATTCTTTATTTACACATTCCTGGGCTCATTGCTGATCCTGATCGTCATGATCGGCCTTTACCTTTCGGTGATCGATCCGGTAGAAACCGCACGTGCCGTTGGACTCATCGGCCCCGAAGACGCGGTCCATCCCGACATGATCCCGCAGATCCAGCAATGGCTTTTTGATGGAAAGATCGCGCCGGAGCAACTGATCCATACATTCCGTTTCACCTACCTGGCCGATCCTGGCAACTATATTCCGGGCTCGATCCTGAGTGCCGCGTCGGAGTTTTTCATTGCCGATATTCCGGTCCGTCTGCTCGCATTCTGGTTCCTGTTTATTGGTTTCGCGGTGAAACTGCCCGTCGTGCCCGTGCATACGTGGCTGCCCGACGCGCACGTGGAAGCGCCTACGCCCATTTCAGTCGTGCTGGCAGGTATTTTGCTGAAAATCGGTGGGTATGGCTTTATCCGGATTGTCGACGGCTTCTTTCCGGCCGAGGCCTTGTACAGCGCCATTCCGCTCGCCATTCTCGGTATGATCTCGATCGTTTACGGCGGTTTCAATGCACTGGGTCAAAACGATCTGAAGAAAATGATCGCCTACTCGTCGGTCTCACACATGGGCTTCGTACTGCTAGGTATTGCGGCATTCACTCCTGAAGGTTTCAATGGTGCCATTTACCAAATGGTTAGCCACGGTATATTGTCGGCAATGCTCTTCTTGCTCACCGGCGTACTCTACGACCGCACCCACGATCGTCGTATCGACCATTACCGTGGCCTGATCACCGTGATGCCGCAATATACTGTCGTCACGGGCATTGCATTCTTCGCCTCGCTCGGCTTGCCGGGCTTCTCTGGCTTCGTCGGAGAATTGTTCACGCTGATGGGTGCATTCCAGTCCGACGCCCTGCCCGTGTGGATTCCGGCGATATCCACGCTCGGTATCGTCCTCGCTGCCGGCTATTTTCTCTGGACCTATCAACGGATGTTTTTCAGTTCGTTCTGGTACAAAAACGCCACCACACAAGTCCTCACCGACCTCACGCGCCGGGAGAAGTTCATGCTCGTGCCGCTGGTCATTCTGACGATCCTCGTCGGTATTCTGCCGGGGTTGCTATTCGATTTGTCGGGGCCGACGGTTGAGGCTTGGCTGGAAGGGTTGAAGTAAGGGTCGTGGGTGGCCAGGTGTAGTCATGAATAGTCATTGGGTCAGGTGTGGTCAGGGATTGTCAGTGATAGTGAGTTTTCGATGTTTGTTAAACGTTTAGAACTCCGGCGAGGTTAGAAACTGATCGCGGTTAGCAGGAGTTACCAGCGTATTTTTTGCTTTGGGATAGTTATTTAAAAAGGTCGACGGAAACTTTGCAGACGCATGCGGATTCCATTTGAACTCAACCGCACGCAGTTCCCCTTTTACTTCTTCTATATAATCCACCTCCTGCTGCTGGGTAGTCCGCCAGAAATATATTCTTGCATCTAGCTCTTTCGCGTTCAAAAACTTTTTGCGCTCGCTGATCAGGTAATTTTCCCATAATGCACCCACGTCATTTCGGTTTTTAATGGAGTTGAAATTGTTGGTAACCGCGTTGATGATTCCGTTATCGTAGAAATAAATCTTTCTTCCCTTTTTGATTTCATTGCGCACATTGCCTGAAAATGCAGGAACGGTGAAGAGTACAAATGCCTTTTCCAGCAAATCGATGTACTTTTCCACGGTCTTATTATCTGCCTGAACCAACCGCCCGATTTCTGTAACGCTCACCTCGCTCCCCAGCTGCAATGCAATCGCTTTGACGATCTTTTCCAGCAAAACAGGTTTTTTGATCTGTTCAAGCACGAGCAAATCTTTATATAAATAGCTATTCGAAATCAGTTTGAGATGCTTTTCAGCATTCACAGGATCGGTGACGATTTCCGGGTACGAGCCATAAATCAGTCGTTGTTCCAAAAGCCGTTGTTCAGTGAGGTAATCAGTGTATCTAACCAATTCCTCATACGAAATGGGAAGCAGCTGCATTTCGTACCGCCTACCAGTGAGTGGTTCATTAATATTGCCAGCCAACTCAAAGGATGACGAGCCTGTTGCTATTACCTGTACATGCTTAAAGCGATCGACTATAATTTTGATCACAAGCCCCACATCCTGAATGCGCTGTGCTTCATCGATGAATACAACCTCGTTATCCCCGATTATCCTTTCGATGAGCATGGCATTCGGACGGAGAAAAGCTTCCCTGGTATCGGCGTCGTCGCCATTGAGCCTCAGTGTCTTTTTAGCAACGATTGCAAGCAGCTGTTCAGAGAAAGTGGTTTTCCCTGCTTGCCTTGGACCGTAAATAATAAGCGCTTTGCCTTTAAAAAGATAGGCTAACGCCGCCTCTTGTTGACTTCTGACTATCATAATTCAGGAATTGAATCCAATAAAATTATGATATTTAAGGATTAAATTCCAAAAATATTATGATTATTCTGGATTTTAATCCCAAATTATTATGAGTTGACGGTATCCTAAGTCCTACTTTCCAAACAACTGATCAAAACTAAACCGCCCCTTTTTCGAGAGTGCTTCCAGCGTCTGCTGCTGTCCGGGGGTTAGTACCTCAATGATTTCAATGCGCTTCTCTTCGGCCAGGCGCTTGCGGTCGTTGCGCTTGTTATCGCCCCGACGTTTCATTTTCCTTTCCATTCTCGCATATCGGCGGTCGATCTTTTTGAGTTGTTTCTGCTGCCGCTTCGTGAGTTGAAGCTGGTCGGCGTACTTGTCCATATTCTTTTCGAGGCGCCGGTTGTTGAGCTTGCTATGGGTGGTGGGTTCGTCGCTTTGGAAACTTTCGTCGTCGTGGCGAACGTCGCTACGGCGATCGTCGCTACGGCGGCTCTGTGCGAATGATGTGGAATTGGCAAAGCCGCCAAGCAGCAGGCCGAGGGCGAAGATCAGCGTCAGGATCCTTTTCATGGGGTGATGATGGGTTAAAAATTCGAAGCTTATAACGGTAGTTGTGTATACCATCATATATCACTCCCATTTTTCATTATCAGCGAGACTTATAGGCTTATTCAAATAAATATAGTTTTTGCTGGAATCACGGATGGTATTTTTTGCAATCTTTACAGTAGTTGCTATTGGTTTTATTTCAAACTCCATTCTATTTTCCAAATTTTATTTCCCTACACCCTGTTTTATCAGATGAAAGATAGTGCTCCTTCACAAAGGTTATTGTCCCTGGATACGTTGCGTGGTTTTGATATGTTCTGGATTTCGGGTGGCGAAGAGATTTTCCATGTGCTCGCCAAAGCGACCGGCTGGTCCTGGGCGATATTCCTGGCCCACCAGTTTACCCACCCCGAATGGAACGGTTTCAGGGCTTACGATCTTATTTTTCCCACATTCCTCTTCATGGCCGGTGTTTCGACTCCTTTCTCGCTCGGAAGCCGCCTCGAAAAGGGCGTACCGCCGTCGCAACTAATCCGGAAGGTGATCCAGCGCGGGATTATCCTCGTGATTTTAGGGATCATTTATAACAACGGCCTTTTCGAAACGGAATGGTCGCAGATGCGCTACCCGAGCGTACTTGCGCGCATCGGGCTTGCGGGCATGTTCGCGCAGATTATCTACCTCTATTTCGGCTACCGCGCACGCTGGATCTGGTTCGGCGGACTGCTGATCGGCTATTACCTGTTCATGATGTTCTATCCCGTGCCGGGCTGTGGTGCCGGCATGCTCACCATCGATTGCAACCCGGCCAGCTATATCGACAAAATGCTGATCCCCGGCCGCCTGCACCTCACCATTCACGACCCGGAGGGGCTCGTATCTACGATCCCCGCCATTGCCACCGGACTAATGGGTATCTTCGCCGGCGAGTTGCTGCGGACCAGCGGTGAAGTCATTTCTCAGAAAAGTAAAGTCACCTACCTGGTTTTCGCAGGAATCGTCAGCCTGCTGTTGTGCCTCGTTTGGGACTACTTTTTCCCTATTAACAAAAACCTCTGGACCAGCTCGTTCGTCTTATGTGCAGGTGGGTTCAGTACTTTGCTGCTGGCACTGTTCTACTGGATCGTAGACGTGCTCAATTACCGCAAGTGGACGCTGTTTTTCGTGGTAATAGGTATGAATTCGATTGTGATATACATGGTCGGCCGGTTCATCGACTTTGGCTATACGGCCCGTGCATTGTTCGGTGGCATACTCAGCTATTTCCCGCATTCAGTGGAAATGGTAGGCGAAGTAATTGCATTTATCGCGGTACAATGGGCTTTTATGTATTTACTTTACAGGAATAAGTTGTTCCTGAAAGTCTGATCGCGGTCAGGTGTAGTCATGAATGGTCAGGAATGGTCAGGTGTAGTCAGGCGTAGTCATGAATAGTCAGGTGTAGTCATGGGTGGTCAGGCGTAGTCAGGTGTAGTCATGCGTGGTCAGGAATAGCCCATCATGTCAGGATACAAGAAACAACACATGACCATACATGACAATTCCTGACTTCTTATTCAATCATTCATTCATTCACTCATTCAAAATTAATACATGATCGAAGTCACCAATCTGACGAAGGTTTACGGAACGCAGCGGGCGGTCGACGGGATTTCATTTAGCCTTCAAAAAGGTGAAATCGTAGGTTTCCTGGGTCCGAACGGGGCAGGGAAATCGACTACGATGAAAATCCTGACGGGTTACCTCAAACCTACCGAAGGCGTCGCCAAAGTTTCGGATTTCGATGTGATGCAGCAGCCCATGCCTGCGCGGAGGGCCATAGGCTACCTGCCCGAGCACAACCCTCTGTACCTGGATATGTACGTAACCGAATTCCTGCTTTTTTCGGGAAAACTGTACGGAATGCGTGGCGCCGCATTGAATGCGCGGGTAGATGAAGTGATCGCGATGTGCGGGCTGGAACCGGAGCGCAGGAAGAAGATCGGACAACTCTCGAAAGGTTACCGGCAACGGGTGGGACTGGCGCAATCATTTTTGCACAATCCGGATGTGCTGATCCTCGATGAGCCAACGACGGGCCTAGATCCCAACCAGATCCAGGAGATTCGTGAGGTGATCCGCACGGCCGGTAAGGACAAAACAGTGCTTTTCTCCACGCACATTATGCAGGAAGTGGAGGCGTTGTGCGACCGGGTGATCATCATTAACAAAGGAAAAGTAGTCAGCGATAGCTCATTGCAGGCACTGCGCGAAACGGGCGGTTCACTGGAAGATATTTTCAAAAAGCTCACGCAGCAAGCTTAATGTACCGACAGTAATTACCAAGACGATATTCGGCCAGACAAATATTAGAATTGCATTAAAACGATATTTTTCAGGATTCAAAGCGCCGGAAAATTGTTATTATTGTAACTTTTGATAATCAGTTGTTGAAGTTGTAAAACCTAACATTCCCTCGTTAAGTCAGTGTTTCCAGGTATGAAAAATTGGTGGTTCGGCCGGTTTCGTGTTGTAGTGATTGTAGTGGCGCTGGTAGTGCTTACCTCCATGGCATCTGTCGCGTGGAAAATGATGTCGGTCAAAACGGTCGCTGTCAATCCTGTACCTGCTGCCGCTCCCGAATCGAAACACAAAGCCCCTAAAAAGCACCGCGATCCGGTCATCGTCCTCCCCGAGAATCAATGGGTAGACAGCACCCTCAAATCCCTGACCATCGAGCAGAAGATCGGTCAGCTTTTCATGGTGGCGACTTTCTCGAACCGCGACGAATCCCATTACAAATACATCGATAAGCTGATCAACGACTACCAAATCGGCGGCCTGATATTCTTCCAGGGTGGCCCGGTGGGGCAGGCGCAGCTTACCAACCGTTACCAATCACATTCAAACATTCCGCTTTTCATCGGTATCGACGGCGAATGGGGCCTCGGTATGCGCCTCGACAGCACCATTTCCTTCCCGAAACAAATGGTACTCGGCTCGATCCAGGACGATCAGCTGATTTACCGCATGGGCGACGATATCGCACGCCAATGCAGACGCCTCGGTATTCACATCAACTTCGCACCGGTTTCAGATGTGAACAGCAACGCAGCTAATCCGGTGATCGGTATACGTTCGTTCGGTGAAGACAAGGAGAACGTAGCCCGGAAGTCGGTCGCGTACATGAAGGGCTTGCAGCACAATCGCATTATTGCGACGGCTAAGCATTTCCCCGGCCATGGCGACACGGATGCGGATTCGCATTTCACATTGCCGGTGCTGACACACTCATTGGAACAACTCAACAACACGGACCTGTACCCCTACCGCGAGATGATCGCGGATAGCCTCATGGGCGTCCTGAATGCCCATTTGTACATTCCCGCATTGGATAACACGCCCAACCAGGCCAGCTCGCTTTCCGATAAGGTAGTTAATGGCCTCCTGCGCAAAGACCTCGGCTTCCGCGGACTGGTATTTACAGATGCCATGAACATGCGCGGCGTGCTGAAAAACGGGAAAGCCGCGGACGTAAACCTTAAAGCATTGATAGCCGGCAACGACGTGCTGCTTTACCCCGAAAGCATTGCGGAGACGGTGGCGCGCATCAAGGACGCCATTAACTCTAAACAGATCAGCGAAAAGATCATCGACGATAAGGTCAAACGTATTTTGCAGGCCAAATACTGGGCCGGATTGAACAAATACCAGCCTATCGACACTAACAACCTTTATTCCGACCTGAATAGCGAGAAGAGCAAGGAGCTATACCGTGAGCTGTGCGAAGCTTCGGTGACAGTTGTGAAAAACGACAATAACCTGCTTCCGATCGGCTCCGTAATCGACAACACCATGGCGTCGGTAAGCATGGGGGAAGGCAGCAGCGCGGCATTCCAGAAAATGCTTTCGACCTACAAACCCATGCGGAACTACTCGTTTTACGACGGGCCGTCGTCGCAGGAGCAGATCACCGAAATGCTGGGGTACCTGGAACCTTACAACACAATTATCGTCGACATTCATGGCATCAGCTCCAAGCCGGCCCGGAATTATGGTGTTACCACGGGCATGGTCGATTTTGTAAACCAGCTCAAACAGCAGAACAAGAAAGTCGTTCTTTGCCTTTTCGGGACGCCTTATGCCATTCAGTATTTCCCTGCCACCGACGTGCTGATTTGTGCGAACCAGGACGGCAAGGATCAGCAGGAGATCGTACCGCAGATTATCTTCGGCGCATTGAGCTCCAAAGGGCGCCTTCCGGTTTCGGTATTGGCGTATAAAACGGGCACCGGCGTGAACATTACTTCTATCAACCGCATTGCATTCGGTACGCCTGAAAGCGTGGGTATCGACGGCATTTCTCTTAAAAGAATCGATGAAATTGCTACTGCGGCGGTGAATGACCATGTTTTTCCCGGTTGTGAAATACTTGTAGCCAGACAGGGCAAGATCATTTATGAAAAACAATTCGGCGGGCTGAGCTACCGCACCAACGACCGCGTTACGCCCGAAACGATTTACGACCTGGCTTCGCTCACGAAGGTTTCGGCTACATTGCAGGCTGTCATGCTGTTGTATGACCGGAAGCAGATCAGCCTGGATGAAAAGGCATCCAAATACCTCCCGGAACTGGTCGGCACCTCCAAACAGAACTTCACCGTTCGCGACCTGCTCCTGCACCGCTCCGGCCTGATCTCTTTCTATCCATCGCTTTGGGACAGGACCAAAACCAGCGCAGGAGGGCTGCTGCCTGAATATTACAGTTCGAAGCAGGATACCGCTTACTATCTGCAAGTCGCCCCTAAACTTTTTGCCAAAGGCGCATTACGCGATTCTGTCTGGAAATGGGTGGTGGAATCGCCCATGAATAACCGTCGCGACCGGGCCGGCAATTATGGTTATTTGTACAGTGACCTCGGCTTTTTGACGCTGCAAAAAATCGTAGAAAGAATAACGGGGCAGCCGCTGGATATTTTTGTGGCTGCCAACATTTACGAACCCCTCGGATTGCCCTACCTGGGCTTCAACCCATTGCGCCGTTTTCCTGAAAAACAGATTGCGCCTACCGAACAGGATTACCGCTTCCGCGGGCAATTGCTGCAAGGAACCGTGCATGATCAGATGGCCGCGATTGTAGGGGGTGTTTCAGGCCATGCCGGTCTTTTCGGTACTGCCCGCGATCTGGCTGTTTTACTTCAAATGAACCTCTGGAAGGGCAACTACGCCGGGAAACGCTATTACGAACAGGCTACCGTGCCCTTCTTCTCGCGTATGTATGACGAATCGCACCACCGGGGGCTGGGTTGGGACAAGGCGCCGGCGGACGGGAACAGCTCCTATGTTTCGCCGCAAGCCTCGGTCAACTCGTTCGGCCATACGGGCTTTACGGGTACCATGGTGTGGGTGGACCCGGAGGAAGACCTTGTATTTATATTTCTTTCCAACCGCGTCAATCCCGATGCCGAAAACACGGCGATCACGACCCAGCGTACACGTCGGAAAATCCAGGATGTCGTGTATAGTTCATTGATTCAACGGAAAAGCCAGCTTCCTTAAATCACCTTCAGCGTATTTGAAAAATATCTCTAACTTTACCAATCAAAAGGTTAGCGGAAAGATATTAAGACAGATACATGAAAAAAACATTTATTAAAGAGAGTTTCCTTACCATTTTCGCCACGCTGTTCTGCCTGGCAGCTTCATTCGGACAAACAACGATTACCACGGGGGCAATAACGCCAGCTTCCGTTTGCGCAGGGAGCAATGTCAGCGTTGCATTTACATTCACGGGAACTCCCGCAGCCAACACTGACTTTATTGCACAACTATCGGATGCGACTGGAGCATTTGGCTTAAATCCTACCGAGATCGGTTCAGGAAAAACTTCGCCCATCACGGCAACAATCCCAGCCGGAGCAACTGCAGGTGCGGCTTATAAAATCAGGGTTATTTCAAGGATTGCGTTGGTGCTACAAGTCAACGGATCACCGAGTGATCCGTTGACTATTAATAATGTACCTGCCGCTCCGTCTGTAACATCGCCAGTGAACTACGTACAAGGTGCCAAAGCAACGGCATTGAGCGCAACTCCATCGGCAGATCTATTGTGGTACACCGACGCTACCGGCGGGACAGGCGACAAAAAAGCACCAACGCCGTCAACCGATGCCCCCGGTACCACGAGCTATTGGGTATCTCAGAAGCCTGGCGCTTGTGAAAGCCCCCGTGCCAAAATTGACGTGGTGGTAACCTGTCCGCCTGTTGCGAAACCGACCGTTACAACCCCTGTGTCGTATACAGTAAATGATAAGGCATACCCGTTGGTGGCTACACCGTCCGGCGGTGGTACAATCAACTGGTACGGGCCAAATGCTACCGGGGGGACAGCGTCTTCCACAGCACCCACCCCTGACACAAAAACGGCAGGGACTACATCCTACTACGTTTCCCAAACCGTTGGCACGTGTGAAAGCGAACGCGCTAAAATTGACGTCGTAGTTACCGCGTGTACGCCTTCGGCTAAGCCGGGTGTTGCCGACGTAGAATTCTGTCTCAATGGCCCTACTACAACGTTAACTGCAACCGGCACGAAATTGAAATGGTATGATAGTGAAGGAACGGCACTTGCGGCAGCACCGAAACCAGCGAATTCTCCGGCAGGTGTCACAAGTTATTTTGTTACTCAAACGGTGTCTCCCGGCTGCGAAAGCGCGAAGGCGGAAATTAAAGTAACCATTCGTGAAACGCCTCCTCCAACTGCTACCTCGCCGGTTGAATACTGCTTGAATGAAGCAGCCACGCCTCTGACTGCGACCGGCTCCGGCCTTAAATGGTATATGTCATCCAGTGGTGGTACCGCATTAAAAGACACTCCAACGCCTGTCACCACAGCCGTAGGAACAACGCGATATTATGTTTCGCAGACGGTGAACGGATGCGAAAGCGTACAAAGAAAAGAAGTGGCCGTTGTCGTAAAGAATTTTTCAACTGCTCCTACCGTAACGGCAAGCGTAAACCTTTGCCAGAACTCATCACCAGCTGCTTTGACCGCGAACGGTACCGCCCTTAAATGGTACACCAGCGCAAGCGGCGGCACTGCATTGGATGGTGCACCTGTACCTGTTACCACTACCGTCGGAACGACCAACTACTATGTCAGCCAGACCTCTCCGGGATTGTGCGAAGGCCCACGTGCGAAAATTGAAGTCATAATCAAAGATACTCCTGCGGCACCTGCCGTTACACCACTTGACTATTGCGTTGGTGCGAAGCCACTTCCGTTGACTCCTTCGGGCGCCGTTTATAAATGGTACAACGGGCCAACCGGCGGCACGGGCACAACCACAGCTCCGACACCGACCGCGACAGCTCCTGGGACAACTTCCTATTATGTTACGCAATCGAACACCTACGGCACCCTTACGTGTGAGAGCCCGCGTGCGAAGCTGGATGTGACTGTCAATGCTACTCCCGCCGCATTAGCGCCATTCTCGGAAGCACTCTGCCAGGAGCGCTCGGATAAAAACTATACTTTCCCGACACAGGCATCAGCAGGTAACACTTTGAAATGGTATACAGCCGCCACCGGTGGAACCGCCAGCACAACTGCACCTACGATTAACCTGAAAGAAGCGAAAGAAACAATTTATTATGTAACTCAGTCGAGCGCCAAAGGTTGTGAAAGCACCACTCGTGTTTCACAGAAAATCCTCGTGAAGCCTCTTCCAGGCTTGCCAGGTATCTCTCAGTCTCTGATCGAATATTGCCAGTTTATAGCTGCAAAGCCGCTTGAAGCTACGCCATCCGCCAATGCAACTTTGGACTGGTACGGAACCAATGCATCCGGCGGCTCTGCGAGCCCTAATGCACCGACACCGTCAACTGCCGAGGGGGGAATCACTTCCTACTACGTGGGACAAACGTTGGCAGGCTGTGCCGGCGATCGTGCGAAGATCGATGTCAAAATCAACACGACTCCAAAGCCTACCACCAAAACATACCTGGAATACTGCCAGAATGAAGTGGCACCGGTACTGGATGCAACCGGATCGATCCTGAAATGGTACCGTGGGGCAAATGATACCGAGTTCCAGGGCGTTCCGTTCACTCCGTTTACAGAGAAGGTTCAGGATTACTCATTCTACGTAACGCAAACCGGCTCTAATGGCTGCGAAAGCCCGAAAGAAGAGATTAAGATCCACATCAAATCATTGCCTTCCGCGACGATTTCGGGTAACCCGACCATCGACCTAGGACAGACAGCGACGATCAATATCAAATTCACCGGCGACGGCCCGTGGATTTACATCTTGTCGAGTGGCTTGACCGATACCACCGACCAGGCCGACCACCAGGTGCAGGTTAAGCCAAGCACCACCACGAGCTATCTCCTCACCGAAGTTTCCAATGCTTGCGGTAAAGGAACGATCAATGGTTTGGCGGTTGTTACCGTAAAAGTACCGACCATCAACTCAGGAAGTCCGTCTGTATCCGAAATCTGCGCGAGCAAGCCGTTTACGGTGCCATTCCAGCAGTCGGGCGATTTCCCTGCCGGCAATACCTTTAAATTGCAGGTAGCGAAAGAAAATGTCGATGCCAAGTTCTATACGATCGCGTCGACGGCGACAGCGAACTCCGTTTCGGCGACATTCCCGGACACTACCAAAGGAGGGACCTATTTTGTGAGAGTAATCAGCTCGGGTACCAATCCCGATTTCACCGTAAAAGGAAGCGTGAGTGCCATCACGATCAATGTAAGCCCGCTGCCGGTTGCTACTTTGACGGGAGCACAAACCATTCTCGTAGGTGAATTCGCCAACCTGAAAGCCGACATCACCGGAAAAGCGCCATGGACAATCACATTGAACAACGGAATAAAGGATACGCTGATCACCGCAAATGCGACGCCTTTCAATTTCAAGCTGGCGCCGAGAACGACGACTACCTACGCGATTACCAAAGTGACCAATGGCTGCGGCGTCGGTACGGGTGTGGGTACGGCAAGAGTACAGGTTGACCCTATCCTTGGCGTGGAGCCGCCTGCTCCGGCAGATTGGGCGAAGGTTTACCCGACGGTAATCAACAGTAAATGCACCGTGGAAGTAACCGGCACCATTTCACCGAAGCAGGCGAAAATCGAAGTAGTAGACCTCAACGGTCGCCCGCGTTCAACCCAGGTTATCAAACAGCAAAAAACGGAGGTGGATTTCGCTAACTATCCTTCCGGACTTTACCTGCTGCGCATCCAGAATGGCAATCTGAGCACCGTCCAGCGTGTAATGAAGCCCTGATCATTGATTTAATCAAACACCACGGGACATTTGTTGCAATGCAATGGATGTCCCGTTTTCTTTACCGCCCTATGGACATACAGGCAGACATTACTGATCACTACTTTATGGAAGAAGCCCTCGCGCTCGCCCATAAGGCCTATGAAGAAGGCGAAATCCCTGTTGGCGCACTCGTGGTGGCCAAAGACAGGATCATCGGCAGGGGATATAACCAAACCGAACGGCTCAACGACGTCACTGCCCACGCCGAAATGATTGCCATCACCGCCGCCGCCGACCACCTGGGCTCTAAATACCTCACCGATTGCACCTTGTACGTGACGCTGGAACCTTGCGTGATGTGCGCGGGCGCGCTCTACTGGACGCAGGTAAAGCGTGTGGTAGTGGGCGCAACCGACGAAAAGCGGGGATTTTCAAGGATCAGCCAACCGCTGCTGCACCCGAAAACCAAGCTCGTAACCGGCATTATGGCAATGGAATCCCAGCAGTTACTACTCAAATTTTTCCGGGAGTTAAGAACATAAAGCGCCATTCTGCTGTTAGCCTATCTGTTAAAACAATTTTATTAATCATTAAACTACACTGAAAAATGGCATTTACACTGGATCCCTTACCTTACGCAAACAATGCATTGGAACCGTACTTCGACGCATTGACCATGGAGATACATCACGACCGTCACCACCAGGCATATGTTACCAACCTGAATGCAGCAGTAGCAGGCACTGAGCTGGAAGGCAAAACCATAGAAGAACTTTTGGCTGGCATCAGCAAAGCACCGGCTGCTGTGCGCAACAATGGCGGCGGTCACTGGAACCACTCATTTTTCTGGAAATCACTTTCATCAAACGGCGGCGGCGAGCCAACCGGCGAGCTAGGCAAGGCCATCACCGCTAAATTCGGTTCATTCGCTGCATTCAAAGACGAATTCAAAAAAGCAGCTACCGGCCGTTTCGGATCGGGCTGGGCATGGCTGATCGTAAAAGAAGGCGGAGAAATCGCAATCACTTCTACTCCTAACCAGGACAACCCATTGATGGACATCGCGGACGTAAAAGGTACCCCGGTGATCGGTCTCGACGTATGGGAGCACGCCTATTACCTGAAATATCAAAACAAGCGCCCCGACTACATCGACGCCTACTGGAACGTTGTAGACTGGAAAGCTGCTGACGCACTGTACACTGCGGCTAAATAATCAAGCTCCGGCTTGCGAAAGGGTTTGCAGTTCGCAAAAATTTTCTAAGATTTTCTTGCAAGCTGCAAACCTTTTCCTAATTTTGTGTCCTCAAAACGGAGGTTGTAGCTCAGTTGGTTAGAGCACCAGATTGTGGTTCTGGGGGTCGCGGGTTCGAGACCCGTCTCCCTCCCGGTAAAGGTCCTGAAATTTTCAGGGCCTTTTTTTGTGCTCGAAAACGGAGGTTCTAGCTCAGTTGGTTTGAGCACCAGATTGTGGTTCTGGAGGTCGCGGGCGGCGGCCGATGCCGTTCGAGACCCGTCTCCCTCCCGGTAAAGGTCCTGAAATTTTCAGGGCCTTTTTTTGTGCTCCGAAACGGAGGTTGTAGCTCAGTTGGTTAGAGCACCAGATTGTCGTTCTGGGGATCGCGAGCGGCGGCCGATGCCGTTCGAGACCCGTCTCCCTCGCTAGTTTTGGTCCTGATTTTTCAGGGCCTTTTTTTGTGCTGTTCAAATGATAGGCAAGGCTTGCTTCACCAGGCTCATGATGTATTCAAGATTAGCTGTGTCCTTGACAACCAATTCATAATCTCCATTTCCCCAATGCCCGGATTGGGACACGTCCCTGGTCAATCCTTTTTCATCCAGAAGCTGGCCCTTCTTTAAGTTAATCCACATTTTCAGCGACTCCGATTGAATGCGGATGTCCACTACATTCCTGGGCTTTTTGAAAGCCACATACAGCTTCTTTGCTTCTACCTCGATATCGGGCGACAGATTGATAATTGCCGCCTTGTAAGCCTCATAAAGCTCCTTGACATGATCGCTCTTTCCAGCCAGATGATCTTCCTCCGTATATACTTTAATTTCCTCCGTCACCTTACCGATTTCCGTATCGATATTCTGCTGCACTTGCCGGATGCTAGGGGCCGACTTAGATTTCTTTAAATGGTTGATGGTTATGATATCATTCTCAAACCGCTTGATCTCCCACAGCTCAATAGCCAGATCCTTGAAGTTCGTAGACTGCTTTTGAAATTCCGTAAACGAGGGAGAAACAAAAATAATGCGGCTCTGTGACCAGTCCACATCGCTGCGTTTCAGATGCGCCTGCTGCGCTTCGTTGTATTCGACGATGAAGTCGGCTTTGTATTCCAGCATGAGGTTCAGATACGACACGCCCTGATCCACTACGCTGTAATTTTGGCTACGTTTGTATTCAATAATCACAAACGCCTTGCTTTCCGGATCGAACGCCAGGGTATCAATGCGAGCATGCTTGATCGTAAACTCCGACTTCACCAATTTCAGCGAAGTGAGCACTTCCAGATTCTGTTCAAAGAGGTTTTGAATTTCCCTTTCGAGCTTGAAAGGCATTTCGAGGAGCGTGGAGAGGGTTTGCTTGTTGTTTTTAAAGATTTGCATAGACTACTGTCAATAACCGGGTCACTTGAACTTTCACATATTTGAAAATAAAAAAGGACTGCCACCGCAGCCCCTACTTCCTAAACATTTTCTCCCATCTTCTCGAAGCCCTCCCAAAGCACTTTCAGATCAAAGAGCGCCGACTTTTCTTCGGCATTAAACGGGACGTCCGAATGATAAAGCGCCAGATCGTGGATCATTCGAAGCGAATGCGCCAGCTCTTTGCAGCCTTGCGATTCGACTAAATACCAAAACTCGGCTTGTGATTGCACTAGCGGCGTGCTGATGTTTGATGCGTGACGTGCATCATTCGTGGGGTTGACTGAATCCTCGTTCGAGCCAACACCTGGACCATTTGAAGTTCGCATTTCCTAAATGGATTGATGGTGAATAAACAAGGAGAGGTCACTGCGAACTTCATCAAAGCAGGTGCTATGATAGGTCTCGGGACTTTCACCCGTATGCCTCTCCAAGACCACTTTTCAAACCTAAACTGTAACATAAGCACCATGAAATTTTAATAAAGTTCGCGGAGCAAATATAGGTGAATATTTGGATCAAGAAAGGGTTGGGAGAATGGCGTTGTTCAGTGCGGATCGTAACCAGTTTGGGATCTTTAGCCAACGGTCTCGGAAATCAACGGTTTCAGTGAAAATCCCCAAGAAAGTATTTCGTCGAATCTACAATTACTATTTCATAAATTTGCCGACACCACTTCCCAACCCACATCCCCCAATGCCCATACACGTAGCCATCACCCGCAAAGTCCTCCCCGGAAAAGAACAAGAATTCAAAGACGCCCTGCGACGTTTTCTGGGCGACTCGTTCCTCCATGGCGGCGTCCATGGGGCAGCGATGATGACGGCGCTGCCAGGCAACGACAGCCGCGAAATCGGGATATTAAGAACTTTCGCCGATCAGGCTGAGCGGGATGCATTTTATAATTCGAAGCTGTTCAAAGATTGGGAAGCCTACGCATCGACGCTGACGGAGGAGCCGGTTTACCGCGAGTTGACGGGTCTGGAAGCCTGGTTTCGCTCTCCGGTTCCTCCGCCGAGATGGAGAATGGCGGTGGCAACACTTTGCGGGGTTTATCCTACCAGCTTGTTCTTAACTTATGTTCTTGGTCCGCACATTCAGGAGCTGCATCCTGCACTCAAAACTTTGATCGTGGCTGGATGTATGGTAGGGCTGCTTACGTGGGTGGTGATGCCTCAGGTGACGAAGGTGCTGAAACCTTGGCTAACTGGAAGTCGGCCAAATAAATAGGAGCACCAATTGAGCGTCATTTGTATCTTAGCGCTACGAAGGGGTGCTAGCGTGAAGCGCCCGATTGTCAACGCATTACAATCTCAAAACACAAACCGCCCACCCATGGACAAATCAAACGGATACGAAGCCAACGCCGCCACATTCATCCGCTGCCGTTCCAAGGGCATTGATGGAGTCGGCGCGGCGTCCGTCAGGCAGTGGGCCAGGTCGCTGCCTCTGAATGCCACGGTCCTGGATGTAGGTTGTGGTGCAGGCGACCCGATTTCGAAGGCATTGGTAGAGGAAGGCTTGACCGTCTACGCGATGGATGCATCACCTTCAATGGTTAAGGTCTTCCAGCAGAACTTCCCCAATACTCCCGTCGCCTGCGAGGCGGCAGAAGATTCCCTCTTTTTCAATCGGCAATTCGATGCCATCATTGCCTGGGGCCTGATATTCCTTTTACCGGCAGAAACACAGAAAGTAGTAATTCCCAAAATGGCCCGTGCGCTGTACTCCGGCGGAAGGCTCTTATTTACGGCCCCATCTCAAAAAATGAAATGGAACGATGCCATTACAGAAATAGAATCGGTATCGCTCGGTGCAGAGGAATATAAAGAATTGCTGGCTGCATCGGGACTTTCACTTATCGGGGAATTCGAGGATGAGGGAGAAAACCATTACTATCATGCGGTGAAGCTTTAAGCGCATGAGCAAAATACCGTTTTGATATTTTTCCCTTCCCGTAACTTCTGCACAGCATCGAGCGTATCGACAAAACCATCACTTAACCCCAAAATGAGCAGTACTACCTATGAAAATGGGCAGTAACCTCCATTTTATGCGGGTAGTCGGGCTGGTAATTTTGTGATGTCGAAAGACAAAGACATTTATCTGAATCACAAAGTCTGTCAGCCATGAAAACATTCTTCAAATCCATCCTGTGTATATCGCTGTCCATCCTGAGCCAGTCGCGCGAAACAACGACTGAATCTGCGGCTCCCGCATGGGCAACTTCGGGACAATCCGCGCAGATCAGCAACGGAGCTTTCGTGAGGGAGGAGGAAGCTCCGTCCAACCCGCTTTACGGCACGAAAAGCGTCGAGGTTGCATTCATCTTAGCAAATATAAACTGACTTTACACCCCCCGCATCAATACATTAAATATCAATAACATACATCTATTTTAAGAAAAATCAATTTAAGTTAGCCATGAAAAAAATACTATTTGCCAACATGCCTTACGAGGGCCATTTCAACCCGCTCACGGGTATCGCCATGCACCTGAAATCGCTCGGCCACGATGTGAGATGGTATTCAGGAAGCATTTTTAAGGACAAAATCGAAGGCCTCGGCATCCCTTACTACCCTTTTAAGAATGCCCTGGATTTCAACCAGCATAATGTACACATCCTTTTTCCCGAGCGCGACAAAATCCGTGGGACTATTGGGAAGCTGAAATACGACCTGAAAACCGCATTTATCCTCAGATCGACGGAGTTTTATGAAGATATCAGGGAGATCAACGAGTCGTGGTCATTCGATTTACTGATCAGCGATATCGCATTCACCGGTATGCCGTTTGTAAAGGAAAAACTGCACAAGAAAGTAGTGTCGATAGGCGTGTTCCCGCTGGTCGAAACCTCCCGGGATTTGCCTCCAACCGGGCTTGCTATGACGCCTTCAACCAGCTTTTTCGGACGCAGGAAACAGGATTTGCTTCGCTTTTTCGCCGACAAGGTCATCTTCCGGGAAGCTGCTAGCCTCTTCGCCAGTCTTTTCCGCGAGCACGGAATGGTTCCGGTCGGCGGCAATATCTTCGATGTACTGGGCAAGAAAACAGACCTTCTCCTGCAAAGCGGCACCCCGGGATTCGAGTACAGCCGCTCCGATCTGAGCAAGAAAGTACGGTTTGTGGGACCACTCCTACCGTTTTCAAAAAGCAGCAGAGGCGCTACCGATCTCGGCGAACAACTCGGAAAATATGGAAAGGTGGTCCTGGTCACGCAGGGCACACTGGAAAGAGACCCGGAGAAAATCCTCGTCCCCACATTGGAAGCCTTCAAAGACACGCCTGTGCTGGTAATCGCTACCACGGGCGGAACGGGCACGGCAGCGTTACGGGCGCGGTACCCGCAGGAGAATATCGTTATCCGCGACTTTATTCCTTTCAATGACATCATGCCGCATTGTGATGTGTACGTCACGAACGGAGGCTACGGAGGGGTAATGCTGGGCATACAAAATGAGCTGCCGCTGGTTGCCGCCGGTATTCATGAAGGTAAAAACGAAATCAATGCCAGGATCGGCTATTTCAAATTAGGCATCGACCTTAAAACGGAATTCCCTACACCGGCACAAATCAGGGCGGGTGTGGAAAAGGTGCTGGCAGATGATACCTATCGAAACAATGTCAAAAAACTCAGCCAGGAATTCAAAGATTATAACCCTCAGTTGCTTTGTACACAGTACATTAGTGACCTTCTCAATATTAAAACACCTGTTCTCAGCTGATACAATGTTACCCGCCGGTCGATTCGTAGTCATCTTGTACCTGCTGTCTGCCATGACCGCAATGGGTCAAACCATAGAACCGCCTGTAATCGAGCTCGCTTACGGGCGGCCCAATTACCCTGTCGGAAAAAATATGCTGGTGCTGGAAGATCCTACTCATGCATTGCAGCACAGCGACGTGGAGGCTAAGCCGGAATTATTCCGGCCAATGACCCAGGAAACCCTGAACGTAGGCCCGAGCGCTTCTACTTTCTGGCTGAAAATGCGGGTCGTCAGCAAAACGCCGGCGGAGTGGTTTCTGCACGTAAAGGCGCCATTCCTCCAACAGGTCGACCTGTTTGTAGAAACGGCGCCTGGTTACGACAATATGGTTAATTACATCACGAATGTAGGCTCGGCAATGCCGTTCCGCGAACGCCCCGTCCTCAGCAACCAGACGGTCCTGCCGCTTAACCTCGTCTGGCGGGACACCACGACGATCTACCTGCGCGTGCGCAGCAACTCCATCATACGCGTACCGCTTGAAATATCGAGCCTGCAATACATTTATGAAAACAGCCAAAAGACTGACATCGCCCACGGATTCTATTACGGGCTGATTGCCGCGCTGATTATTTATAACCTGTTCGTATTCATCTCCATACGGGAGCGTACTTATCTGTACTATGTATTTTATATTTTCTTCGTAGCATTGAATATTGGTTACAGTAAAGGTCTTTTTCTGCAATTCATTGTTCCCGATTTCCCGCAGGCCAATCATTCCAACTATACCGGCAGCCTCGCGTTTATATTCGCATTGCTTTTCACCAATTCATTCCTGAATACGAGGCACTACTGCCCGCGTTTGAGGAAAATGGGCTGGCTGATCGTCGTATCCTGCATGGCCGTCGTCGGGTTTTCATTTTCCGGTCATTTACTGCTGGGCTTTAAAATCAGCTGGCTCACAGTGGGCTTCTTCCTCATTTACTCAAACTCCGTCGGGTTTGTGGTACTTAAACAGGGATTCAAACCGGCCAGATATTATCTGATGGGTTTCACCGCATTACTAGCAGGCATTGTTATTTTCATGATGAAGGATATGGCTATTTTTCCGGAAAACTGGTTTACGGAAGGCGCCTATCAGATCGGGTCCGGCCTGGAAGCGATTATCCTTTCCTTTGCATTAGCCAACAAGCTCAACACATTTAAAAGGGAAAAAGAACTAACCCAGGCGGAGGCGCTGGCACAGGCAACACTTTTTTCGCAGCAACTGATCGGTTCGCAGGAAAGCGAACGCAAGCGCGTGGCAGCCGAGCTGCACGACAGCCTGGGACAAAGTCTTGGAATGGTCAAAAACAAGGTACTGATGATCAAAAGAGGCACGGAGAAACCTGAGTTGCGTGAAAAACAGATCAGAGATCTCGAAGAAATGGTCGCCGAAGCCATTCAGGAAGTTCGCAATATTTCCTACAACTTGCGCCCATTGCACCTGGAACTGCTCGGGATCACGCAATCGCTGCATAGCTTGCTGGAAGATGTGATCGAAACCGACCTGATCGAACTGGAAACAGATATTCAAAACTTTGATAATATACTCTCTAAATCCAATGAAATGAACGTTTTCAGGATCGTACAGGAGTGTTTTAACAATATTCTCAAACATGCGCAGGCGACGGCGGCGCGCATTCAGATTAAAAAAACAAATACCATGATCACCATACGTATAGAAGACAACGGTGTCGGCATCCGCCCTGCTTCGACCGGTAAAGGGGGCTTCGGAATGATCGGTATCCGGGAACGGCTCAATATCCTCAACGGGCAAATTGAAATCCTGGAAAACAAACCGTCCGGTACCATTATTTATATTCAAATTCCCTTTTGACCATGGAAATCAGACTGCTGATTGCCGACGATCACCCGATATTTCTGAAAGGGCTCAAAGAAGTGATCGAAATGGATGCCGATCTGAAAGTGATCGTCAGTGCAAAAAATGGTCAGGAAGCGCTGGATGCATTTCAGTCGCAAAACGTGGACGTGGTGGTGCTGGATATCGATATGCCCCGTATGAACGGACTGGAAGCCGCCGAAAGAATGCTCCAAATCCACCCAGCCCTTCCGATCATTTTTCTTACAATGCACAAGGAAAAGGCCCCTTTTCTGAAAGCCCTGGAAATAGGCGCATTGGGTTATGTGCTCAAAGAAAACGCCGTTTCAGACATTGTACATGCCATTTACAAGGCCAACGACGGCGATCTTTACCTTAGCCCCGAGATCTCAGCTTATCTTCTTAAAAAGACATCGGCCCTGCAACGGCAATCGAAAAATGACCTGAAAGCATTGCTTACGCCTTCCGAAACGCACATTATGAAGCTGATTTCGGAATACAAGTCCAGCAAGGAAATCGCCGAAGAGCTTTTTATCAGTGAAAAAACGGTGTCTAATCACCGGATGAATATTGCCAAAAAACTGAATCTGACGGGAAAGAACAGTCTGCTGCGGTTTGCGTTGGAGCAAAACTGGGGGTAACGAGCTATTCCCCGCTCATCATTGCCACCATCTGAGCTATCGGATCGGCCGAATGCAGCATTGCTGTCATTTCCAGGCTCATTTGCGTGATTTGCGACGCCCTTTTCAACATCCTATCTTCATAATCAGCAATGGCGGCGTGAATGTCGGTAAATGCGCCGCTTGTGAGACATTCCGCCAGTTCGAATGCATCTTGCATAGCCATATTTACACCTTCGCCCGCGTAGGGAGGCATCCTGTGCGCGGCATCACCAAGCATTGTGAGGTTCGGGAGGGATTCCCAGCGCTGGTCGAGCGGAAAATGATATTGCGGCCGGGGGATAAGTCCTATTTCATTGCTCGTGAATAACTCCTGCCAAAAGTCGTTCCATGATCCGAATGCTTCTTTAAACCAGGCGAATACCCCGTCCTTTTGGGTAAAATCAATACCACTTTCCTGTACCCAGTTCTCACTAACCTTACATCCGGTGTAAAACGACAGGCTTCCTTCGCCTTTGGCGCTCAAAATCAGCGACTGCTCATCGCCGAAAGCGAAGATTTTCCCTCCTCTTACCAATTCCCAGAGGCGCGGGGCATTCGTCGATGCATTGTAAATGTTGCCTTCTACGATCGTCACGCCGGAATATACGGGAGCTAGCGCTGTTAAATACGGCCGGATCTTGGAATTGGCACCGTCCCCGGCAATGACGACGTCGGCGTAAGCCTGCGTCCCGTTTTTGAGATACATCAGCCAGCCTGCGTCCTGCCGCTCCATGGAAACAAACTGGCTATCCCACACCACTGTATCTTCTTGCAGCGAGTCCAATAAGATCTTTCGCAAAGGTGCCCTGTCGATCTCGGGGCGGTCTTCTGCAAAAGCTTTTTCGGCTGCATGATCATCCACATGAATATCGCCATGTTTATCCAAAATTCTCATACGCCCGGCGTCCGGCCGGTAACTATCGTAAAATGCTTCCAACAAACCGGCACGCCGCAGTGCCTCCAATCCTGAGTCCTCGTGCAGGTCGAGCGTGGCGCCCTGTACGCGTGCGTTTTTGCCGTAGTCACGTTCATACACACGTACATCAGCGCCCGACATTTGGAGCAATCTTGCCAAAGTCAACCCACCCGGGCCGCCGCCGACAATCGCTATTTTTTGATGGTTAAGTATCATATTGCTGTTGTTTATGACACAAAACTAGGCTGGCGGCAAGGTTGAAAATTGGATAAATCGGTCGTTTTTATTTCGCGCGAGCTCTTTGGGAACAACGCCCGCGTATTTTTTGATCTCCCGGATGAAATGGGATTGGTCGGCGTAGTTCTGGTCGGGAAACAGCCTTCCTTCCCTGATATGCTGAAATGAAGCCCTGAAACGGATGATATTGCAATAGGTCTTCAAGGAGACGCCGATGGTGTCGCGGAAATAACGATTGATCTGTCGGCTGGTCCAGAAAGTCTTTTCGGATAACTCCCCTACACTAATGGAGCCATTGGTTGCGTAAATCAGGTCAAAAAGCTTCCTTTTGCGCTCATCGATGCGCTTTTTTAGCATGCCTGTAATGTTCTCCGTAAGCGCCGCACAGAACTGTTCGATATCCTGAAATCCATCCATGGTTACTCCAAAGAAATCGGCAGGCAGTACCGTGGCGCTGTCGGGCAGGATCGGCAGGAAGTCTTTGAATAAATAGCCGACAGCGAGCGGTCGAAAGCTGATGCTAAACAGGGTGAAATCCGGCGGGATCTCTGCCCGCGACGGTCCGCTCTCTAACCCGAGCAGCACAATGCCCTGCCTGTCTCCAAACGAGAAGCTGGCATCGATCCGGCCGTCGGGCAATACCGTAACCGCCAAAGGCTTTCCCGATTTGTTGGTTAACATCCAAAAGCTTTCCACCAAATGACTTACGGCCTCAGCCGGAGGCATTGACCAATAGTCGATATCGCCCTTTTTATAGAGAAGCGGTTCCATTAATAAGGCTGGTTAATTCCCCTCGCCATTCACTTTTACATCTTTAAACATAAATGCATTATCGCTAATTCTCACGGCCTTGCCGCTGGCCGTGGTAACATTTCTCAGGACAACGCTTTTGGTTTTAACGTACGGGTACTTCTCCTGGTAAGTGCCGTCCGTCATTTCCGGGTTGAAATTGGTAAATATCGCCGGGCCCTGATAGTTTTCAGGATGAGCGGTATCGTCGATACGGAGATTTTCAATGGTAATCTTTTCGGGCATGTAGCAAGTATAACCAAAATCATGCTGGCCGGAGTAGGAACCGCTGACCAGCGAAGCGTTGGCAGGCTTGCCATTCATGGGAATGAAGACGCAGTTACGGATCACCACCTCGCCCTGCCAGGTGCTGCCGTAATCGGGCCGGAGGTTGACGATACTTCTGCCCCGGATGGTGGAGTTCTCGATCAGCAATAGCCCGCTGCCGATCGCATTGATCCCCATATGGCCGAGCGTCGAATTCCGGATGGTGGCATTGGCAACGCCCTGGTGGGCATCAAACCGGGAAAGCGTACAGTGATCGTAAAGCAGGTTCTTGCAGAAATTAGAACCTAAAATGCCCCAGTAGGTATTGTCGTTGATGTCGTTGGTCTGGCTGCAATTGACAAACGACACATTGAGCGCCCGGTTGGCTGACAGGTCGTAGGTGCCCATTGAAACGGGTTTGCCCGCCGCACCGATCGTGCTGTAAGTCTTATGCCCCGTTAGAATCGCGTTCTTCACCGTCACGTAGGAACAATCACCGATATTGATAAAGCCGCCATAAGGCGCACCATGCTCCCCTTCGCCGGTAATGCGGTGTTCCAGCCCCTCCACGAGCACATTCGACCGCCGGATCGCGATGTTACGGTTATAATAGGTGTATTTCGACTCGGCCTGGTTGGCAATGGTGGTAAAACGCCCGCCAATGATTTTCAGCGGCTTTTCGTCGATGGGCAGCGCTGTAATGTCGGTGATCTGGTCAAAATCCCAGATAATAGGCGCTTTCATATCCACCCTGCCGTTTTTATCCACCACAAAAATATCCGTTTGCGAAGATCCATTGTTCTGATTGAGCCCAAACCGGATGTATTGCTTTACATTGGAATTGGTGACGGTGATCAGGCAAGGACCTGGCAAAGACGCGTCGATCTTTTCCTGGTTCCTTTTCAGTGAAGTAATGGATTCCAACTTAAAAGGTTTAAGCCCCGAGCTCACTGTAAAAACCGAAGCATTGCGGTTTTCCACTTCGCTATCGTCGATGATGAATGCCGCCTTTCCAAAGTCGGTGTCGGTTTGGATTATCACGGTACGTTCTTTCCCTCCAATGTAGTAAGTCGCCCCGTCGCTGGCTTTCACCGGCAAACCATGCATGTTGGCAAATGCGTGGGTGGCGGCGATCGCGTCCACATCATCCGTTTTCCCATCGCCCCGCGCCCCAAAGTCGCCATAGCGCACGACGCCTGCAGCCTTGTATTTGCGGATGTCCCGGGGCGCTACATTCACTTGCAGTTCACCATTGTCGCTGGTGTACACACCGGTTTTCGTGTTTTCGGAGGTAACCGTTACATTTCCAACCGGGTCCTTTTGCTGGGCCCGCGCCCCAAACAAAAGGGTTAACAAAAAGAGAATCAGGAGTCTGTATTTTTTCATAAGGGTTAGTTAAGTCGCCGTTAGTTTCAAAAGACGCCTTCCTTAAAAAATACTTTTCATGACCCGATTCCCTTTGAATTTCAGTCTAATACTTCAAATCCCTGATTTTTTGAGCAACCCTGTTCGCTATGATCCGATAACCGGAATCATTAAGGTGAATCTCATCCGATTTATTCGCCGGGCGCATTCGGGTGGGGAAAATCCCTTTTTGAATGTCCTCCAAATCGCTGGCAGTCGGCGTGAATCCGATGGCGTTCATCTCCGATTCAGTGGGGGGCGTCATCGGAACATATTTGTCGCGGTACAATAACGCGAGCTCATCGTTGAATGCGGTGAGTTTCGCATAACCTTCAGTTCCTTTGCGCTCGGTAATTGCAGGCAATATCCCGAGTATGAGGTACCGCCGGGGCTCTGCAATGTAGTCCACCGAACTCTTGATCGCAGAGAGAACCCCTTCCTGTGGTTTTCCCTGGCCAATGTCGTTCCGCCCGTACCAGAGGACCTGCGTAGCCGTCCGCATTTTCACCGCATCGTCCAGTTCAAAAACCGAATCATCGGGAATCTCGACATCAACCGGCGCTTCGGTCGATGTTTCCGTCTCGTTTTGTGCCAACGGCTCTACCGTATAGCGTTCCCCTAAATCCGGGATGAAGTTGCGCGTAATAGTGCATCGCACGCCTGCGAGCGTACCGGTGCGGCTGTAAACGTTGCCATTCAGCGGGGTCGAGAGAAACTCATTGTTGATCTTCGTGACTGCCACTGGCTTCGTTCCATTGAATTTACCTCCTGCGACAGATAAGGTTAAAGGCACCCCGCCCTGCCGTATCGCGATCGATAATGCAATCTGACCGTTGATGCCATCACTGTATACCGGCCGTTCCGAAAAAACGTCGCCTACCCAGGCGCCCATCGGCCTGCTGCCGCCGGTCCCGATGGTGAGGCTGTCGCCGAAGAAAGCGAGCGTTTTGTCGCGTTTGTCCTTTTTGGAAGGGATGATTTTGTCGAGCAGGTTATCGCAGGACGTCAGGAGGATTGTTGACAAGGCCGCTACCCCAGATTGACGAAAAAAGCGTCTGCGGCTCATTCCCCCGTCGTTTGTCGGGCGGGGGTTAGTGTGTCGGAATGACTTCATTTTCATGGATGGAACGTTGCAGTAAAGGTGCTTTCGGGTACACGCAGTAACGCGCGCAAAGAATTATCGCAATAATCGTTCCACAAATGGCCTGCGGACGCCTTGGGTTGCTGTCAGGAAATTTCTACAAGAGTAGAGGCAAAACAATTTGGATTATATCCAACAATATGGAATAAATCCACTATCTTTGATCATCCAATATTGCCATACATAAATTGGGTTTTAGGGTTGTATAATGATCACATTCCGGAAGTGTTGCTTCCGGAATGTCTGTTTTTGAGGTATTCGCTGATTCGCTAAAAAGGATTACCTCCACACCAAAACCTTTTGCTGTATCACCCGGTCGGCCCCGGCCATTCTCACCACATATATGCCGGAAGCCGTATTACCGAGCGGGATGTTGACAGGTCCGCTCCTGCCCCCGATTTTCTCGGTAAGCACTACCTGCCCGCCTGCATTCACAATTTCGACAGTTTGAAAAGGCTCTTCCACGAACAAATTCATTTCGCTCGTGCTGATCAGCGAAGGCCGCACAAAGAGCTCACCCTGGCTCTCGGTTCCCCGGTTAACCGTGATTATTTTGGAATACCTGAAACTCTCATCCATGTCCGTCATTTTCAGACGATAATAAAGCTCCCCGCTTTCCAGAGTAGTGTGTGTAAATGAATACCAGTTACCAGTCGCCGCATTAGCTCCCTGAATCGAGCCGATATGCTCGAACTGACGGGCATCGCGACTGTACTGAATGTCGAAAGACTTGAAATCCTTCTCCATGGAAGTCTGCCACGCAAGCCGGACCCCTTCCGCGCTGGGCGCTCCCGAAAAGTCGACCAGCGTTACGGGCAACGGATTCTCGGCTTCAATGCGATAAACAGCTGTGGCTGTAACGGCATATATCTCGCCCGACTGGTCTTCCCCGATATCTCTCACGCCCGTAAACGTCGACGTTTCATACTCCTTCACAGACCCGTCCGAATTGATTTTATGAATATCGCCCGAGCCATAATCCATTCCGATGTAGTAACCCTTCATCACTGGCCACACATTACCGCGGTACACCACCCCGCCGATTACAGAATTACCCCTCGCTGTACGCGTCGGATAAATGTAAACCGGCTTGGTAAAACTCGCCGAATCGGGGCATTCGTTGGTTGCGATACCCGGTGTGTAGCCGTTTCCTTCGAAGCATCGCCAACCGAAGTTGGTCCCGGATGCATTACCGGCCGTTACATGGTTGATTTCCTCCCACGTATCCTGCCCCACATCGCCAATCCACAAGTCATAGGTCTCACTATCAAAACTCCAGCGGAACGGATTTCGCAATCCGCGGATAAAGATCTCATTCCCGAAAGGATTGGAAGGAGGTATGACATAAGGCAACCCGGAACCCAGCGGCGGGTCCACATCCAGCCTGAGTATCTTTCCCAGGAGGCTGATCGTACTCTGCCCGTTCATATTGGGGTCGTAACCGGCCCCGCCGTCACCGGTAGAAAGATACAAATAGCCGTCTTCCGGGCCGAAATGCAGCTCCCCTCCATTATGATTGGTGTTGACCGGATGCGGGATTTTCAGGATCTCCACACGCGTGTTGGCGAGCACGACGTTTCCCAATGGGTTCGCTGACGTGTATCGGGCGAGCACCAGGTCACCGGCGGTGTCGGTATAGTAGGCATAAATAAATCCGTTGGTAAGAAAATTGGGATGGAATGCGATGCTTAACAAACCTCCCTCTCCCGTCTGCGAAACTACCTGCCCGCCGCTATTCATATCGAGATACTGGATAGGGGTCGTTAAAGCCCCGGGATTGAATACGGTAATAACGCCGGAGCGCTCGACAATAAAAATCCGGTTCGAATTATCACCTGCATGCACGAGCTGCATCGCCGAGGTCAACCCGCTGATGACGGGCGTCGGGTTAATTTTGATATCAGGAATTTGCGCGTAAATGCGCACAGCGACGAGAACGAAGCAAAACACCAGGACATGGCCCCGCAGTATTGGATAGTTGTTGATATGTTTCATATGAAATAAGGTTAATAAACAACACTATTTCTATTATTACTACGAAATCATACTACAATTGTCATGCCTGAATTTTACTGCCGGAAATGCGGGAAACAAAAAACCTCCGGAAGATAACTTCCGGAGGCTCAGTATTTTGCAATAACGAAGGGCAATCAGTAATAGAAAGTACCGTATTCGCTGCTGATGGTCAGTTTTTTCTCATCGGAAGCTTCCACACGCCCGATTACCTGCGCAGCGATCCCGAACGATTCCGAGATTTCAATCACGCGCGCAGCGTGGGCTTCCGGGAGGTAAATTTCCAGCCTGTGGCCCATATTGAACACTTTGTACATCTCCTGCCAGCTCGTTCCGCTTTCTTCCTGAATAAGCTTGAACAAAGGAGGCACGGGAAGCAGGTTGTCTTTGATAATGTGAAGGTTATCAACAAAATGTAGAATTTTGGTCTGAGCTCCACCACTGCAATGTACCATGCCATGGATTTGCTGGCGCAGTTCGTCGAGCAGGGCTTTGGCCACGGGCGCGTAGGTACGTGTAGGCGAGAGGATCAGCTTACCTACATTCAGAGGCGTTCCCTCGACTTCGTCGGTCAGTTTTTTGCTTCCGCTGTAAATGAGGTCGTCGCTTACTTCCGGGTCGAAGCTCTCGGTATATTTGGAAAGGTATTTACCCAGAATATCATGTCTTGCGGAAGTAAGACCATTGCTGCCCATCCCCCCGTTGTATTCGCTTTCGTATGTAGCCTGTCCGTAAGAAGCAAGCCCTACGATCACATCACCGGCCTGGATATTTGCATTATCCACCACCTCCGAGCGCTTCATACGGGCAATTACCGTACTGTTCACGGTCACGGTCCGCACGAGGTCACCTACGTCGGCCGTTTCACCGCCGGTGCTGTAAATCTCCACGCCATAGCTGCGAAGCATATCCAGCACTTCCTCTGCGCCGTTGATCACCTCTGCAATCACTTCGCCGGGAATGCGGTTTTTATTGCGGTCGATCGTCGATGAATAGAGCATTGGGCCCGTTGCACCCACGCAAAGCAAATCGTCGGTATTCATCACGATCGCGTCCTGCGCGATGCCTTTCCAAACGGAAATATCGCCGGTTTCTTTCCAATACAAATACGCCAGGGATGTTTTGGTACCGGCGCCGTCGGCGTGCATGATCGTGCAATACGCGGGATCACCAGCGAGGGTATCCGGTACTATTTTACAAAAAGCCTTTGGAAAAAGCCCTTTGTCGATCTTTTCGATGGCCTTATGCACATCTTCCTTTGAAGCCGATACACCGCGCTGGAGATAACGGTCGGTAGTTTTCATCTGAGCGTATTAATTAGTAAGCTATCCTGATTCCGCCACAAAAGTAGTCAAAATGGGGGCTTAAACCTTTACTTTAACGAAAGTAACCCTTAAATAGGCAAATCAGTGATTTACAAAATATTGCAAAAATTAACGATTTGTTAAAATAAGACAAATGCAAAAAAGTCGTTAGCTTTACAAAGCTGAGGTATTCGTATTATAAAACCATAGAATCTCCTGTTTGACCTTTTAAAGTCCTGAACCCACTTTCGATTTCATGCATTTTTTGATTCGTTCAGTCATCGTATCCGCGTTATTGTTTGCTGCCTGTTTATTAAGCAACCGTTCTTTCGCACAGATCCCAAAGTCTCAGGAAGCTTCCGCCGACACCCTGAACCCGATGCAGTCGCTGGTATCGTTCGCGACAAAGCACCTGCATATCCCCTACCGCTCGGGGGGATCGTCTAAACGAGGTTTCGACTGCTCTGGTTTTGTCCGGTATTGTTTCAATCAATGGAATATCACGCTCCCGCATTCCAGCGCAGCGCAAGCTGAGCACGGCGAGGCCGTAGAGCTCGATGATGCCAAGCCCGGCGACCTTATTTTCTTCAAAGGCAACAGCACCAAAAGCAAGCGCATCGGACATGTGGGCATTATCACCGAAGTAGCGCCCGGCTACGTCAAATTCATCCATTCGGCCTGGAAAGGCGGCATCCGCTACGACCTGCTGAATGCCGCTTATTATAGCAAGCGGTTTGTGGCGATTAAGAGAATGATTGAATGATTGAATGATTGAATGATTGAATGATTGAATGATTGAATGATTGAATGATTTTTAATCAACAATAATTTTCTTTCTCTTCTGATAAGGAGTGTTTAGGGCTTAGTTCTTGTTGGAATTTGTCCAGCTATATTTTTGCATGAATTTGTTGATTTCTGTTTCAAAGGTTTTGCCTTTGTGGTGCTCTTCCTGTTTTAAGATGTAGCGCCTCACAAACGGAGCATGGCGCTCGCTGACGCTTACAGCCCAATAGTCGTCCTGCCAGACAAACTTCGTTGTCGTCAGCTTGTTCTTATTTATCCAATACGCCGACTCTCCCTTGATGATCTTCATTACCTCCGCTATCGTCTGTTGCCGGGTAAGACAAATGAGGCAATGCGCGTGATCGAAGTAGCCGTTGATCACATCCAACTCGATCCCCTTCGACATTGCATACTCCTTGATATGCATAAACACTTTCATTCGAATCTCGTCCCGCAGTACCGGCGCACGATATTTCGTCGCAAAAACAACATGAATCCAAATCCGGCTCCAACTCATACCAATAGAAGATTTAAACACGTCCAACAATAAACCCCTGGCGGTCTCATTGATACGCAAAACCCCGCATTTGGTAACACATCAAAAAAATTCCTACAACAAAAAATTCCCTGGCCGTCGACTTCAGTCGACGGAAAAAGGGAAAGGAATGAGCTAATGGTGTTAAATTTGTGATGAAATTTTAAATCCATAAATTTTATCATTCCTGCATTTTGAAACTCTGGCAAAAGGAAAATACTGTCACTTCTGAAAAAATAGAACGTTTCACGGTCGGCCGCGACCGCGAGATGGATTTGCATCTGGCCGAATTCGATGTGCTGGGCAATATCGCCCACGCCACCATGCTCGAAACTATCGGGCTTCTCACTGCGGACGATCTGGCCGCATTGAAAACCGAACTCAAAGCCATTTACGGGCAAATCCAGAAGGGCGAATTCATCATCGAGGAAGGTATCGAGGATGTGCATTCGCAGGTGGAGCTGCTGCTTACCCGCAAGCTGGGCGATACCGGTAAAAAAATCCATTCCGGCCGCTCCCGTAACGACCAGGTACTGGTGGACATGAAGCTATATACACGTGCCCGGCTTTTCGAGGTCGTACAGGCTACCGAAAAGCTTTTCGACGTGCTGACGCGCAAATCGGAAGAACACAAAAATGACCTGCTCCCCGGTTACACACACTTGCAAATCGCCATGCCGTCGTCGTTCGGACTGTGGTTTGGCGCCTACGCCGAAGGTCTCATCGACGATACTATCCAGCTGAACGCTGCCTACCGCCTCGCCAACCGCAACCCGCTGGGCTCGGGCGCTGGCTATGGGTCGTCGTTCCCACTTAACCGCCAGCTCACCACCGAACTACTGGGCTTCGAAGGTATGCATCACAACGTCGTGTACGCCCAAATGAGCCGCGGGCGCACGGAACAAGCTGCATTGAGTGCAATCGCATCGCTGGCGGCAACGGTTTCGAGACTTGCCATGGACGTTTGCCTCTACAACAGCCAAAATTTCGGCTTCATTGTATTGCCCGACGACCTCACCACCGGCAGCAGCATTATGCCGCACAAGAAGAACCCGGACGTGGCCGAACTCCTCCGCGCCAAAACCAACCGCATGAAAGCATTGCCGATGGAGGTGACTATGGTATTGAGCAATCTGCCATCCGGCTACCACCGCGACATGCAATTGTTGAAAGAGATCCTGCTGCCTGCATTCGACGAGATCCTCGACTGCCTCGACATCGCCGCATTCATGCTGGAACATCTGAAAGTAAAACAAAACCTGCTCGATGATCCGAAATACGACCTGCTGTTCAGCGTGGAGCGGGTGAACGAACTTGTGATCGCCGGAGTACCTTTCCGTGATGCCTACAAACAGGTTGGGGCCGAAATCGGCGACGGTACTTATGCCGCACCGCGCGAGCTGAAACACAGCCACGAGGGAAGTATTGGCAACTTGCAAACCGATGCCATTCGTGCACGAATGAAGCGGGAGATTGGGGCGTTTGGGTATGATAAAATAACCACCGCTTTTGAAGCACTACTAAAATAAAAGTCATGCGAACCCGGTCCGCCATCGTTTGGATGCTATGCTTCATGGGTTTCGGACCGGTAGCGGCCGCCAACGGCCATGCCGGACCGGGTAGCCTCAAAGTCGTCTTCTTCCTCGACCCCGAGTGCCCCGTCTCGAACGCCTACATGCGCGAGATCAAAAGTATTTGTTCGGATTACTCGAAAAGGGGTATAGCGTTTGAAGCGGTATTCCCTGTCCCAACCGTCAAACGGGCAGATATCCAACAGTTTTTAAATAAATACCAGGCCGCTATTCCCGGCTATCCGGATCCCGGTTTGAAGAAGGTAAAACAATACCAGGCGACTGTCATGCCCGAAGCCGTTCTCGTCAATGCCAAAGGGGAAATACTTTACCGGGGTGCAATCGACAACTGGTATTATGCTTTGGGAAAAAATAGAGCGAAGGCCACCGAATTGTATTTAAGGAATGCCATTGAAGCGGTGTTGAATGGAGAAATCGTTCTTAAAAGCCGGGCTGACGCGATTGGCTGTGTGATCAATCAATAAGCATTAACTCATTGAAGCCATATGTTAATACAAAAAGGCAGGCCAATCGGCCTGCCTTTTGCGTTTGTTAACTAAATCTATATTAATAAATCAAGGCTTATCCCACCATACACGACCGGTAGCGTCCTGCGGATCCTTTCCGAAACCCGGGATCCCTGCCATAGCGTCGTATGCTGCTTTTTGATTCGCATAATTTTGATCATTCTCGTTAAGCAGAGAAAGAGGTGCCCGACGCGGGATGATAAGCACAGCATTGTTGTTTGTCAATACTGGCAACGCAACGGCGCTTGTGGCATTCGGATAACCCGTACGCTTCCATAGAGCCCATCCCTCAGAAGGTTGCTTCAAAAAATGCAGGTAAGCTTGTGAAGCGATCTGATCCAGTGCTTTGGCTGTATTAAATGCAACCGCCGGTTTAAGCAAATAAGCATCTATTTCAGCCTGGGTGACAGGTGTATAATTGGTTAGCTGAGATTTTGTACCAATCATATCATACCATTGAATCGAGCTTATCACCCCTTTTTCATACCACTCCTTAGCGCCTGATCCAAGTCCGCGGGCAGCAATTTCGGCTCTCATAAAGCAATAGTCCGAATAGGTGAGCACCGGAATATAAACCAACCCTGTTCCAGCCTTGCCATTGGCATCCGCTTCCGCGGGACGGAATAACCTTGGCTGCAGATAGCTCAATGTATCCACAACTATCGAATTCTCTCCCGATTTTACGGTACGCGTAGTGTAATATCTAGCCTTGATTGTCGGGTTCGTTGCCTGATCCGGGCTGGTGAAGCTACCCAAATATCTGCGTGCAGGTTCGGTAGTTCCCGCAGGCAACTGTTTGTCCGCAATGAGCAGATTGATGTTAGTCTGGTTGTACGAATTAGGTGCCACAAATGCATCCAGGCGTGGATCCTTGTTTTCCCACATAAAATCTACCATCGGCTTGGTAGCCCTCAAACTGGTAGGATTCCAGTTTCCGCCTTCAGTGAATGATTTGCTTGCGGTGAAAACCCAACCGTCTTCGTTTGAACTCATCAGATCCTCAACCGGCATGGCCAATACCTCGCCAATCACGGCTGCTGCTTTTGCCTGATCGCTCTTTATCTGCCTCAGTGCAATTCTCAGTCGAAGTGCATTACCCGCCTTAACCCATTTCTGAGTAGCACCATTGTAATACGAATCGTAATTTCCAAGCGCAATCTGAGGAGCGCTTTGAGTTTGCTTCAATACAGATACGGCCTCTTTCAGTTCCTCATCCAGCTTGGCAAACAATGCCTGCTGTGTATCGTAAGCAGGTTTCAATGTTCCGCCATAACGACCCTGGAAGGCTTCGCTGTACGGGATGCTACCATAAATATCCGATACGTAGAAAGCATAATAAGCTTTCAGGATACGGGCAATACGAATCATGTGAACAAACCTCGGTTTCTCCGACTCGCTCATTTTTTCAACCAGCTTCTCAACATCAACAAGCTGCGTACCGGCGCTATACAGGGCTCCGTAGCGATTGGAAAAGTTGGAAACGTTGGTAGTAAAAGCTCCCTGGTTGCCCCGTACGTCCGTTGCATACTGCATCCATGGCATAATTCTGGTATAGAAGTCATAGAAGGCTTCGAAATCCTGCCCGTGGATACCCCTTGAGGCGTTCGCAAACTGATTCTCCGGCGGAATGGAGGATAATGCGTCCGGATCAATGTTCGTGTCGACAAAATCTTGTTTGTCGCAAGACGACAGTACCCCTACCATCAGCAGGATTGTCGTACAGAGAATTTTATTATATACTTTCATCGTTACTTCGTTCAATTTTTTTGTCAATTCCTGTTATTAAAAGCCGACGTTTACAGAAAAACCAAGGTTTCTGGTGAATGGCGCACCACCATATTCAGCAAATTCTCCTGCATTATTGCTCTTTAATCCTTCCGGATTGACTCCATCCTTAGCAGTCATATAGAGGTAAGCCAGATTGCGGCCGACCAATCCTACTCTTAAAGACTGAATCTTAAATTTATTGATCAGACTGGAAGGAACATTGTATCCAACTGATACTTCACGAAGAGACACCCAGGAGTTCTCGAATACTGAATATTCACGGATACCTGAACCCCACTGCGTCAGGTTCTCATAGTATGCGTAAGCTGGAATCGGCTTCAGGTAACCTTTTGAAACAGCTTCTGAATAAGCCATTCCTCCCAGGTCGATTTCCTTGCCATCGACACTAACCTTGTAACCATCTGCCAAAACGCCTTCCGGAATAATACCATCGTCGCGTGTTTTGCCTGATGCATCGGTAAAGGTTACACCGCCCAATGCAGCATTTCTTCCTGGCAAACTATTTTTCAAACTTCCGTTAGAAGAACCATACTGGTGAGTAGCAGATGCCATGAGCCCGCCAATTTTGGCATCAACCTGAACATTGAGATTGAAATTGCCGTATTGTACGCTGTTGGTGTTGCTCAGGAGAAACTTCTCAAGCATTGTACCCAAGTCACGTGACCCCTGGCCGTATGCCCCGCTCCGCAAATAGGTAGGATAGCCATCCGTTGCGTTACTCGAAGCACCAATTACCTTTTGTCCATTGGATGGATGGGCAATGTTATTTCCGCTGGCATCTTTCGCCTGATACAGCGCATATGCATACGCCGAAGTAATCGTTCCGTAATCTCCGCCTACGCGTGCGATAGATCTTACGTCGTTTCCGAATGCCAGACTCAACTCATAGCTATCAACTCCCGGTACAAGTTCAAGTATTTTGTTTCTGTTGCGGGAAAAGTTGAATGTTGTATTCCAGGTAACTTTTTCCGTTTTTACCGGAGTGGCAGTCAACAAAATCTCGATACCCCGGTTTCTGATTTTACCGGCATTAATGATACGTCCCGTTAATCCCGACTCTTGAGGAACACCCACAGTGAGGATTTCGTTGGTTGTGATTTTGTTATAGAAAGTAAAATCAATTCCTAAACGGTTATTGAAGAAACGGATGTCGGTACCCAATTCCAGTTCACGTGCCAAACGGTTTTTAAGGTTTGCGTTAGGCAAAGTTCTGTCTCTGAAGCCATATGATGCCAGCGGAGTTCCGTCAGGAAGCGTATAGTTGTCTCCTGGGTTGTAAATACCGGTGCGGTTGGTGCTCCATGCATCCGTATCTCCACCAGTATATCCGAAGCTGGCGCGAAGTTTACCAAATGTCAGCCATGACGGAACATCTTTGATAGATTCGGTCGCGATCCAGGAAAGGCCCACAGAAGGATAATCATACGACCAGTCGCCGGTTCCGTTTTTGTATGTCAGGGTAGAAGTCCAGTCGCGACGGTAGCTGGCATTAAGAGTCAGCATGCCTTTATAGGTCAGGTCACCATAAGCATACACAGCATCTGTTCTCTTCGAAGGAACAAGCGCGGCACTTGCAGTAGCAACATTAATAGAGTTGGAAAGCGAATATACTTCCGGAATTCTCAACCCGCCGCTGGTACCATTTTTAAATTCTCTGCCTCCGTTGATTTTGTTGGTCTCGGCCCCTACACTGAAATTCAATTCAAAATCTGAACCAAATGATTTAGCAGCGGAAAGCAAACCTTGCACACGATACTGGTTGTTATTGGTAGCATAAGTACTGTACTCATCGTTGCCGGAGAAACGCGCGCCGTCTCCACGCTTCTTATATTCCCCTGTATAAATCTCGTTTTGAAGATTGCTTCGAAGCAAACCAGTCAACCAGGGAGTGATTTGGGCTGTCAAGTCAATATTTCCCCGGAATATCTTCTCATTCCGCGTTCTCTTGCGTTCGTTAATCTCCCACATAAAGTCTGTAACGCTGTATGGGTCGTTTGCGCCTCTTCTACGTCCTCCAACTGTCGGATCGGTGTAATTATGCATCCAATAGTCGATGTCCAGGTTCCTTGGACGATAATATACAAACTTGAAAATAGGGTTGTAACTACTTCCCTGGTTGGTCGGATTCAGAAGGTTATTGCTGGTATAATCCGCAGACACATCAAGGCTGAATATTTTCCCGATCTTCTGGGTGCCCCTTACATTGAAGTTGTTTCTCTTCATTTCCGTACCCGACGGCATCACCGAAGTATTGTACAGATTTGAATAAGACACCCGGAAACTAGACCGGTCATTTCCGCCATCCACAGCAACGTTATGGTTTATGTACTTACCCGTGTTGAAAAACTTGATGGGATCGTTTGCCTTCCACTGTACCATTCTGCCGTCGATATCCCGTACTTGCTGCCCTTTGAACTCTGGTCCGTAAGAATAAAACCAGTTATTAGCATCTACCTGATCTACACCGTCCGTTCCTTTTGAAAAAGTAGGGTCCAAGCCAGCGCCGAACTGATTTTGCAGGTCGATGATCTTATAAGCTTTTTCAAATGACGATGAATGGTTGTACGAAACACCCAATCCCTTGGTTTCTCTTCCTTTTTTGGTTTGAATAAGCACAACACCATTCAAAGCTTCCGAACCGTAAAGTGAGCTGGCGGCTGAGCCTTTCAGAACACTCATGGATTCGATGTTGTCAGGGTTAATGTTTTTCATAATGTTACCAAAATCCTGCGCACCACCCCATGAATCGGCCCCGGTAGTTCCCGGACGGATCAAAACACCATCAATTACAAACAATGGTTGGGTGTTAGGGCTTAACGAGGCATTTCCCCGGATACGGATCCTGGAAGATGACATCGGTCCACTAGCACCCTGGTTGATCATCACACCGGCAATCTTGCCTTGCAAAGCATTCACCAGGTTGGCATTATTGGTGCGGGACAAAGAAGTTCCTTCCACTGTCTGGGCAGAATAAGATAGTCTCCTTGCATCCTTGGCCATACCGAAGCCGGTAATAACTACTTCATTAAGCGTTTTACTGTCGTCCTCGAGGTTGACAGTCAACTGGGTGGCATTGCCCACCGGTACTTCTTTAGTGATAAATCCAATTGATGAAAATACCAGCACAGCTGAACTGGAAGGCACAGCCACGCTGAACTTTCCGTTGGCATCTGTTACGCCGCCTGCGCTGCTTCCCTTGATGAGGTAGGAAACGCCGGGCAAAGGATTTTGATCCTTGTCAAGCACCGTCCCGTTGACGGTCTTTCTGTCTTGGGCCATACTCCAGGTACTTCCGGTGAGGAGGAGGAGCAATATTACCAGACGTGTTAAAGTAGTACACTTTTGTCTCATGGTAAATTTGGTAAATTGAAATTTTAGGTGGTTTAAGTTTAAAAGGATTACATACTCTGATCCGAAGACCGGCAACCAGCCGAAGCCAATTCCCATTTTGCACATCAAAAGCATTGTAATGTCAAAAATAAATATTTTTGTTAATAAAAATATAACATTTATTAAAAAATATTAATAATTAACATACAATAGTGATAGACTATTTGCTTATTGTATCTTTTAGCCGTATTTTCTGAATAACCTGTAATCCAACCCCTCTACCTTGCTTTTGTCCGTTCGCAATGGCCGAGCGGTAATGAATTCCTCCATAAAGCCTGCTGATCGCCGCTTCCTCAGCCGCCGCCGCGAAAGATGCGAAATGCCGCACTGGCAACCCGTAAGGTGTCTCGGTGTCATCGTCAAATGCGAAGCCTCTTCCCAGCTCCGCTTCCAGCACTTCGGCAGCGGCTGTTGATATCACGCTGTGCCCGCTGGTATACTCCGGAAATGGCGGTGTTTGAAGCAAGGGGCGCCACTTTTCATCCACATAGGCATTAATCACCGTTTCGGGCCTGATGAACTGGCTGCGGTACTTTTCGTCCCAGCAACTGATAAAGCCGTCGAACAATGCGATAGAAGTAAGCAGGTACACGGCCGAGGATTCAATCCAGCTTTTCCCGACGCTTTCGGTGGCTTGCCCGGCAATTGAAATCCAGTGGCCTCCTGGCGAAAGTTTCTTCGTTGCGAAGTTCAAATGCCCCTGTGTATTAAGATAGAACGGATTACAATCCCAGAAACTGGCAATCAGGATTTCTTCCCTGCTCAGACCGCGTGTTTTGTCATAAACCTCTTTCAATTCCTGCATAAACACGCTCGAGGGTTCGGTACTGAACGCCGGAGGCGGAACGGGCTTGAATTGCCCTGCCGAATCGAGCGCAACGGGGCGGATCTGGCTCCAATAAGGCTCCACGGCGTCGATATAGCCGGGCGGCGTAGGCGTCCATTTTCCTCTTTCCTTGCTATATGTGTACCTGCGTTTTTTCCTCGTGGCTGCATAATTATCGCGCGCCGACCATGCCAGAATGCTATCGCTCACCATTTCTCCCAGGCGCAGGGAATTTTGATAAACGATCTCGTCACGCTCGCCACAGTTTGCCAGAATGCTCTCAATGCTGTCTTTCAACATCGGTTCTGAAAACACAAGCCGCCCGCCAGTCCTGAAAAAGGCATACAACGCAGCCAGTTTATAATTAATATCCCCCGATGCAGCCCAGCCTTTATCGCGCGGAGCTTCTATTTTGGGGAAACCGTTAGCCTGCCCGTAAAGGCTTTTATAACCTTCATGGCCCAGTACCAGCGTTTCATAAGCCGCCGCATTGGCATAAAGATAAATGCGGCTCGCCACCGGCGGCGAAAATATGTCGTGCACGATCACCCGCGTAAGATTCTGCTCTGCGCGGTGCAGCAGGGCCGTACCCGGTTGTGCATACACACCCGTAAGCATGCATAATGCATACACGAAGCATTGGAGAGCCCTATTTCGTATCACTTTTTCCATTCGAGCAAGACGGGCTGGTCGTTATTAACGGTAAACAATATACGCTTATTATTTAACAAAACCGAACTCCGGATGTCGCCGCCTGCCCACAAGCCGGTTTCCGAAGGCTGAAGAACCTCAAATTGAAAAGGCGCTGTCTGCTTCAACACGACCCCAACCGACGCATCGCAAGGCCCGAGCTGAACCCGGTAAGGTAAAAAATTACCTGCCAGGACCAGATCCGTTTTACCATCGCTGTTTAAATCCTGCGCAATAATGCTGCTCGTTCTTGAAAACTGAACGGTTTCAGGAAGCGCATGCCGTTTGAACCCGAAGTTTCCCAGGTTCTCCAACACAATGCTGCTCAGTTCCTTGCAATACACTTTCTTGCTCTTTTCGACGGCATCTTTGCCGAAAACGTCTTCAATGGTAGCATCGGCATAACCAGCGTAGTTCGTGTATTTCCTTTTCAAAGCAGTCATCTGGTCGAGCATCTCGTCGCGGGAGAACATGGGGTAGCTCTTTTCGCCGATATAGTAGGTACAAACCGGGTCTATCACGCCGTTCTTGTCGAAATCGTCGTAGTAGATCGTTACCGGGCGTTCGGGTGTAGGTTTGTATTGGTTATTTACACCTGCATTACCGAGAATGAAATCGACGTCGCCGTCACCGTCAAGGTCTGCGGCTTCGACGGCAGCCCACATCCCATCGGAGTTTTTCAGCTCTTCAACTGTCTGGTTTTCAAACGTATCACCCGTATTTTTAAAAGTCATTACAGCCATCCAGTCACCTGCTAGCAGCAGATCCGGCTTTTTATCCGCATTTAGATCTGTGAAAACAGCTGCTGTAACCATACCAGGGCTTAGTAGCGCAGGCACACCAGCGGTAATATCCGTAAATTTCACATTAATTCCCTGAGAATCATTCCTTAACAAATAGCTCCTCGCGGGTGTGGGAAATGAGCCAGGCACTGCGCGGCCTCCTACGAAAAGATCTAGATCTCCGTCACCATCCACATCCGCCGCCGCAACGCATTGTTTAGGGTTACGCATGGACGGAAGCGCAAGTACTTCCTCCCTGAAAACGCCCTTTCCGTCATTCAAATACAGGTGATCCCGGTATTCAGGGGCATTTTCGTCGAACTCGTTCCCCCCGCTTACCACATACAAATCGAGATCGCTATCGCGGTCAGCATCGAAAAACAATGCATTGACTTCTTCACAAATTACGTTCTGACGCCATGGCTGGGCGCTAGCGCCTTCGAATGTACCATCCTGCTTTTGAATATAAAGCACGCTGAATTGATGCGAGGCGCCCCCCAGAAACACGTCATCGAGACCGTCACCGTTCACGTCACCCTTTGCCAGTGCCGGGCCCAGCCGCGAAAGCTGGTAAGGCAATAAAACCTCCACTTTGAAATCCACAAAATCATTCTCCTGGTGCACAAAATCGATTCCCGATGTTTGTGCAGCCACTTTGTGAAACCAGGGAGCAGAAGCAGGCGCATTGGGCTTTGGGTCAATACTTTCGGTTTCATTCAACGTCAGCAACCCGGCCGCCTGAGTGCCCAGGAAAGTAGTTTTTCCAGAGGGCCATTCTATTTTCACTGAATCGGCACTTCCTGCATTACCCAGGCCAAAATGCAGGTCGGTAGTGACCGTCGACTGGTACCCCCGCACCGGATAGAGCTCGGCATATTGCATGATCCCCCCTGCGTACACGCGCGCCTTCGCGCCGAACGCCCTGGAGTTGGCATTCCGGCCGAGGAGGCGGAGTGTCAGGCCCTTCCTATTCGTTTGATTCTGATAAATTGAAACCGGGTCGTTAATATGCGAAATGATCATGTCCAAATCGCCATCACCATCAAAATCCGCATATGCAGCCGCATTGGAAACCGCCAGCTCATTCATGCCCCATTTTTCAGAAACATCCTCAAAACCAAAGCTTCCAGGTTTGCCGGTGTTCCGGAATAAGTAGTTCCTGAGCTTGTTGGACGGCATTTTTTGCACCAGATTATAGGTTTTGAAATTCAGGTTGCCTTTGGCAGCTTCCTTCATTTGTTCGTCGGCCACGGTGTATTTCAGGAAATCCATATTGGTAAAATCCCGCAAGTAGCCGTTGGTAATGAGCAAATCCTTCCAGCCATCATTGTCGAGATCGGCCATCAGGCCTGCCCAACTCCAGTCAGTATTGCTTACGCCTGCCAGCTGCCCTATTTCGCTGAAACGCACATTACCTGCCTCATCGGCTCCACGGTTGAGATGCAGCATATTGCGCATATTTTGATGATAATATCCGCTGTCGAGCAGCAAATGGTATTGATCGTATACGTCCGGACCTTTGAGCAACTTCTGGCGATGATTGTCCTCGGGCAGCATATCGAGCGTCAGTACATCGGGACGGCCGTCGTTATTGAAATCGGCCACGTCTGCGCCCATCGAAAATCTGGAAACGTGCGTAAACGACTTGCGCAACGACTCGGTAAACGTACCATTCCGGTTGTTGACATAATAGCAATCCACCTCCGTGTAATCGCTCGTCGTGTACAAGTCCGGCCAACTGTCCTGGTTGATATCCGCCACCACCACGCTTAGTCCGAAGTTCAGGGCATTGTTGATAATGCCCGCTTTTTGCGTCACATCCTGAAATTTCAACTTTCCTTTTCCGCCGACATTCTCGAAAAGCCGGTTGCCGAAATAAGGGTTCGGTGTTGCCCGCATTTCCCTGGTATTCAGGAACGGATTGACAGTGTGATTGGAGTGATTGAGCAGGAACATATCCAGGTCCCCGTCTTTGTCATAGTCAAAAAACGCAGCTTGCGTCGACTGCGACCCGATCGCATTCAAACCCGCCTCCACCGCTACTTCCTTAAAAACCGGCACACCACCTTTCAGTCCCTGGTTAATGAACAGCTCATTGTTCTTATCCGCCAGCTTCCGATAAAACCCGGAGTGGCAAACGTAGATATCCGCCAGGCCATCGCCATTTACGTCCGCGACGCTCACGCCTGTTGCCCATTTACCATTACCTTCCAGCTTCGCTTTGCGGGTGACGTCTTCAAATGCAATGCCTTCCTCCCGGGAACGATTGAGGAACAGCTTATTAGGAACCGTATTGCCGGAAATGAACAAATCGGGTTTGCCGTCGCCATTGAAGTCGCCCACACCGATCCCGTTTCCGTTGTAGAGATACTCATACCGGAAAATGTGCAGCGAATCGTTCTCCTCGATCCGGTTTATGAAATTCACCCCGGTTTCTTTCGGGGACAATTTCTTGAAAACAGGTTGGGAGAAAACGGAAAATGGCAGCAAAAACAACAGATAATAGAGTTTACCCATGCAATACCGTTTATAAACCAGTAAGAATCAATTCCACTTGAAAACAAGCTCCTCGTCGCCAGGTTGCCTGTCGACATACATCAGGATGAGCGTCATCATCTCCTGATCGCTCCGCATATTGCCCGTTGACATCACCAACTGCGGCGGGTTGTGCGGATTTGCGGGGTTACTTGCCGTATTATCGTAAGTAGCCTCCATCGTCACCACGGCCCCTTTTGGCAGCAATACCGGCTTTTTGTACTTGTAAATCTCCTGCCAGCGGAAATCCCACGCAGGCACATGCACAAGGCCGACGGTATCGCCCGTAGCCAGCGTCGCATAAGCCTTGAATTCCTTACCCAGATAGTGCATGTGAGGCCAGGCGTACAGCAGTGAAATGTCGGGCTGGTTGTTCGCAATACGCAGTTTGAAGCTGCTCACCTCATTAGCGAAGATCATCAGCGGCGGTGTAATATCCTTTTCACCAATACCTCCAGACCCAAGACTGATCACCTTTACCTTACGCTTAATAGGAGTCTTTTTGAAGAAAACATTCAAGCCGTCGATGCTCTGCGCATCCACCGAGCTGGGCCCGAAATGCACCGTGAGCAGCACTACGCCCCGCTTGGGCATTATCCAGCCCATATCTTCGGGGTAGGCTTCCACCGTCGTGCCGGGGATCCAGCCGCCATAGTAGGTCATTTCTTTTTTGTATTTGACCCATTCGTAATACTTGTCACCTTCCGGACCGCTCAGATCTACAAAATCGACCGTGTTATACAGGTCGACCGACGCATCGGGCACGGGATGGATTGCGAAATTGGCGTGGTGGATGAGCTTTTTGTTGTTGGAAGTAAACTCGATTGCCTCCACATTCGCCTCCTGCGCCATTTCAAATGGGATCTTGAACATCACAAAGCGCTCCTTCGTATCGCCTTTCAGCGTGAATGCGTCTTTCATGCTGAGTTTGAGATCCGGCTTGCGTTTATAAGCCGTTCCGGCATCGAGGCGCGCCTGCAGCTCCTGCTCGGCTTTTACATTAGCCTTGCCTTTGGGTGTACCGGCATCGATCCACCCGACGATCGTTTTAATATCTTTTTCGCTCAGCGAGCGGTCGTTTGCGAAGGAATTATAATGGTTATCGGCCTTCCAGGGGGGCATATACCGCGAACTGACTACCTGTTTGATAAACTTGGAGCGTTTGGTAACGTCCTCGAACGTCACCAGCGGAAACGGAGCTGCCTCGCCCGCGCGGTGGCACGGAACACAGTTAGCGTGAATAATCGGTTGTACATCCTTATAAAACTCGGGAGCCTGGCCTGCACACCAATCACACAACAACAGCAAAAAAACCAGAACAAGGCCTTTTCGAAACAGCATGGTAATGAGTGGGTTTAACTCATGCAATTTAAGAACTTTAAATTAAATTTTAAGAAAATTTAATAATTAGGCTATAAAATTGACCAGAATTAATATGTAACTAATCAGATACAATCGCCGTCCCCGCCCCACCGGAAACCGCATTCGCCAGCTCATCCGCATGGCAAATCGTCACCTGCTTCACACCTGCCTTCAATGCCGCAAATGCATTATCGAGCTTCGGAATCATACCTTTATTAATCGCACCGGTTGCCTTATACTCTTCATAAGTAGCCGGGATAAGTTTGCTGATCACCGCATCATCGTCGTCGGGGTCGGAAAGCACGCCCTTTTTCTCGAAACAATAAATCAGATTAACTTCAAATGCTTCCGACATCGCTACGGCTGTCGCGGAGGCCATGGTGTCGGCATTTGTATTGAGCAAGAGGCCTTCGGCGCTGTATGTCAATGGCGCGATGATCGGTGTGAGGCTGCTAGCCAGGATTGCGCTGATCTGTGCTCCATTCACGGCTTCAATATCGCCCACAAATCCGTAATCGATCGTTTTGACAGGTCGCTTGACCGAACGTATGATCCCCCCGTCGGCGCCGGTGAGACCGATGGCATTGCAGCCGGCAGCTTGCAGTTGTACCACCAGGTTTTTATTCACCAATCCTCCGTAGACCATCGTTACCACATCCAGCATCGGCTGGTCGGTAATGCGGCGACCGTCGACCATCTGCGTTTCGATCTGCAACTTGGCCGCTACCTGTGTCGCCACCTTCCCCCCGCCGTGGACGAGGATTTTGGGTGCGTTGAGTTGCGCAAAAGCTTTCAGGAAACGGGTACATGCTTCGGGATTATCGATCACATTACCGCCGATCTTGACTACGTATAAGGTCTGGGACATGTTAATAACTGTTAACTTATCTGGATTTGAGCCGACAAAGGTAGCAGAAACGCGAATCGCTGAAAAGGGAATTTCAATTGATGAATTTTTTTGTGAAAATTACGTTGGTTAAGAAAGCTCTATCAAAATTGTAGATTGATCGCCGGGTGTCCGCTGACAGTATCCCGGGCAAAGCCATTACCCCAAAACATCGACATGAAACGCGGTATAATACTCATTCTCACCATTTGCCTTTTAGCAGCCGGCTTCGCGCAGGCGCAAGTCCAGAAGGCTAAAGCACACTGGACCTATTCATTTTCCAAACCGGAAGTTAAAAAAGGTGAGACTGTCGACCTGGTTTTTACCGCAACCATCGACAAGGACTGGTATATGTACTCCTCTGACTTCGACCCCGACCTGGGCCCGATGCTGACTACTTTTACCTTTGAAAAGAACAATACTTTTGAAGTGGTCGGCAAACTGAAACCACAGAATCCGAAGACCAAATTCGAAGAAGTATGGCAGGGTAATGTGCGTTATTTCGAAGGAAAGGGTGTTTTCAAACAAACAGTCAAAATCCTTGCGGACAATCCGGTTATCAAGGGAACTTCCGAATACCAGACTTGCAGCCATGTGAGCGGGCTCTGCATTCCGGGAGGAGAAGATTTCGAGTTTAAAGGATTGAAAGTCGCCGCCGCTGCCAACACAACTGAGCAGCCCACTGTTGGAGCCACTACACCGGCAGACAAACCGGCCCTAACACCTACTACTGCGCCGGCTGCTTCCGCCAACTCGAATGATACATCGATAGCCGTTTCGGCCGGAGACATTCCTGCCACAGGTGATAGCTCGGCCGTTGCAGCGACCCAAAAATCTGCGTCCGGTACTACGGGTGCCGAAGCTTCGGCGGCCGAGGCTCCTGCCGGCGGCTCCTTACTCGGCTTTGCGTTGGCCGCATTCCTTTCAGGCTTATTAGCGTTGCTTACCCCATGCGTTTTCCCGATCATCCCGATGACCGTGAGCTTTTTCACGAACCAGGAAAAGGGCAAGTTCAAGGCATTTGTATATGGTATATCTATTATTCTGATCTATACATTAATTGGTACCGTCGTTTCGCGGCTGAATGGCCCGGCGTTTGCCAACTTCCTCAGCACGCACTGGCTTCCTAACCTGCTGTTTTTCGCGATATTCATTACGTTCGGTCTGTCGTTCCTGGGCCTTTTCGAGATCGTGCTGCCGAGTGGTTTTGTGAATAAAATGGACCAGAAAGCCGATCAGGGCGGCTATGCCGGCGTTTTCTTTATGGCATTCACATTAGTGCTCGTGTCCTTTTCCTGCACCGGCCCGATCGTCGGTAGCTTGCTGGTAGCGTCGGCGGGCGGCGAAGTGGTGAAGCCTATTGTGGGCATGGCGGCATTCTCAGCTGCATTTGCGATCCCATTCACCTCTTTTGCATTGTTTCCGCAATGGCTGAAATCCCTGCCCAAATCAGGCGGTTGGCTGAATACCGTGAAAGTGGTGCTCGGTTTCCTTGAACTGGCATTGGCTTTGAAGTTTTTCAGCATTGCCGACCAGGTCTATCACTGGCATTTGCTCGACCGCGAAGTATACCTCGCATTCTGGATTGTCATTTTCGCATTGCTGGGCTTCTACCTGCTCGGTAAGATCCGCACGCCGCACGATTCGCCTATTGAAAAAGTGAGCGTTCCGCGCCTGCTGCTAGCGATTGTGACCTTCACATTTGTTGTGTACATGATCCCAGGCATGTGGGGCGCTCCATTGAAGGCGTTGGCTGGCTATCTGCCTCCGCAATCGACACTGGACTTTGACCTGAATAAAAGAAGCGTTGCGGCTGCCACGCCATCAGCCTTTTCCGGAGAAGCGCGTAAGTACTCCGACCTTTTCCATTTACCCCACGAGCTCGAAGGCTTCTTCGATTACCAGGAAGCATTAGCTTATGCCAAAAAAGTCAATAAACCTGTTTTCATCGATTTCACAGGTCACGGCTGCGTCAACTGCCGTGAAATGGAGGCCCGCGTGTGGGTAGATCCCGCCGTTCTGCAACGCCTCCGCGAAGATTACGTGATCGTCGCATTGTACGTCGATGATAAAACGGAACTTCCCGAGTCGCAATGGTATACTTCCAAATATGATAACAAGGTGAAGAAAACCATCGGCGCCCAGAATGCTGACCTGCAAATTGTCAAGTATAACAATAATGCACAGCCGCATTACTGCCTCGTGGATCATGAAGGCAACTTGCTTGTAACTCCTAAAAATTACGATTTGGATCCGGTGAAGTTTGCTTCGTTTCTGGATAGCGGGAAGGCCGCGTTTGCGAAGAAGTGATCGTCATACCATGACCCATACCCCCTAACCAACCAAAACTATGCCCAAACGCTGGCTTACCGCGCTGACATTACTCACAACTTCAACGATTTTTGCCCAATCCATCCGGCCGCCAGCCACGCCGCTGGTAACCATCGACCCTTACACCAGTGTATGGTCGTTCGGCGACGAGCTCGCTGGCTCCGTCACCAAACACTGGACCGGCAAACCCCATCCGATGGACGGCCTCATCCGTGTCGACGGCAAAGCCTACCGCTTTATGGGGGTTGCTACCGCTGAAATGAAGACCATCCTGCCGACTGCCAAGCAGGAAGCTTACAACGCCAAATTCACGACCACTAAGCCGGATCCCAAATGGTGGTTCAAAGAGGGCTACAATATCAGCACCTGGAAGCAGGGGCCCGCGCCATTCGGTACGCATGAGCGCAACGATGCTATGCTCAAAGGCGGCACAGAATTCCCAAAAGAGCTCTGGTACCGGCGTGATTTCAACCTTACTAGCGTCGATTTTGAAAAACCTGTCCTGAATATCTTCCACGACGACGACGTGCAGGTTTTCATCAACGGCGTGCCTGCATTCGACTGCGCGCCCTGCTACACAAGCGATTACGAATTCAAACCGATGAGCCCAGCGGCCGTGAAGGCTTTGAAAAAAGGCAAAAACACATTGGCCGCTTATGTAAAAAATGGTGCAGGACCGGGCTATATCGACATTGGCCTGGCAGATGAAATCGCCCCCAAAGGTGCAGAAGCCGTTGCTCCGGCAAAACAAACTGGTTTGGAATTGAAGGCTACGCAATCGATTTACCGTTTCGATGCAGGTCCGGTGAAACTGACCGTCCGCTTTGTGGCGCCTTTGATTTTGAGAGATCTGACTTTGTTATCTCGTCCTGTAAATTATGTTGTATATGAAGTCAAATCAGCAGACGGCAAACAGCACGATGTGAGTATTCTCCATTCGGTCTCCGGCCTTTGGGCTACCAACGATGCCAGCCAGTCGGTACTGGGCAAAGAAGCCAACCGGGATGGTTTGACTACATTATCTCTGGCTAATTCCGTCCAAAATCCGCTAGCCAGAAAAGGCGACGACGTCCGCATTGACTGGGGGCAGGCCTATCTCTCCGCACCACAAAGTACAGTGAAAGGTTCTGCGATCGGGATCTCAACAGATATTGTTAAAGAGTTTGCCTCCAAAGGCACACTTAGCGTCGATCAGGCCGGTGCCGCTCCTGCGGATACCAAATCAATGGGTTTAATATTGAATGCAGGAAAAGTAGGAGCTGAGAGCAAATCGCTGCATGCATTGCTGGCTTATGATGATGGCTATTCGGTACAATATTTCGGCCAGAACCTCCGCCCATGGTGGAACAAGGATGGCAACAAAACCATCGCCGGTGAATTGAAAAGCGCGGAAACCGATTTTACTAAAATTCTTCAAACCTGCGACGATACCGACAAGGCGATTTACGACGACGCATTCAACGCCGGCGGCAAGCAATATGCCGAGCTTTGCGTGCTCGCCTACCGCCAGGCCATTTCAGCACACAAACTCGTTGCAGATCCAACCGGCACGCCGCTGTTTTTCTCGAAAGAGAATTTCAGCAACGGCTCCATTGGAACGGTCGATGTCACCTATCCATCGGCTCCATTATTCCTCCTTTACAACCCGACGTTGCTTAAAGGCATGATAGAACCCATTTTCCACTATTCCGAAAGCGGTAAATGGGCCAAACCTTTCGCCGCGCACGACGTAGGCACCTACCCGCTCGCGAACGGACAGACCTACGGCGAGGACATGCCCGTGGAAGAATCCGGCAATATGCTTATCCTCACCTACGCGATCACCAAAGCCGAGCATAACACTGACTTTGCCAAAAAGCATTGGAAAGTCCTCACCACCTGGGCTAATTACCTGAAAAAGGAAGGTTTCGATCCCGCCAACCAGCTCTGCACCGACGATTTCGCAGGGCATTTGGCGCGCAATACCAACCTGTCCATTAAATCCATTATGGGGCTAGCCTCCTACGCCAAACTTGCGGAGCAGCTTGGAGATACGAAGGAAGCCGCCGAAGTAAATGCATTAACCAAAGACTTCGCCCAAAAATGGATGCAAATAGCCGCCGACGGCGATCACTACGCATTGACCTTCGATAAAAAAGGCACCTGGAGCCAGAAATACAACCTCGTTTGGGACAAGCTGCTCGGCTTAAATGTATTTCCCAAAACCGTCGCCCAGAAAGAAATCGCTTACTACCTCACCAAACAACAGCCTTTCGGCCTGCCGCTCGACAGCCGCAAAACCTACTCCAAATCCGACTGGATCGTCTGGACTGCTACCCTGGCCGACAAACCCGACGATTTCCAGGCTTTGATCCTGCCTGTTTATAAGTATGTCAATGGGACAACAGACCGCGTTCCGCTATCGGACTGGCATGAAACCACCAATGGGAAGTCGGTCGGTTTTCGGGCGCGGTCGGTGGTTGGGGGTTATTGGATGAAGGTGCTTGGGGAGAAGTGGAAGTAGGCCATTTCTTCTTGTCATTAAGTCATGGGGGTCAGGAGTTGTCAATCGACAGTTGCTGGCCTTTTTTCTTGTCGTCTACTTAACCGTTTGCTCACTTATTCCTACACGCTACTCATTGGTAATTTGAAAATAGATTAATGTAAGCACACACAAGGCCTTATGCTGATACGAGCCGAATACCAGGCTTGACAAATATTAAGTTACAACTTAACTTTATGTCAAAATTCAGCATCCGTTTATCCGACAGGCTCGGACCTACAAGAATTAAATTGTATAAGCTTGTCATCAACAAATCGTGCCAGATCGACGAGTTTGAACACGAGATTTCGCCTGAGTCTACCTTAGCCAACGAAGTAGATAAGCTTTACAACATCCTGAAAAAGGTGTGTGATCTGAAAATGCTGCCTAAGACTATGTTTCGCCTCATTCACTCGAAAGAATTACCTTTCCAACTTTACGAAGCTAAAAGTAAGAATCTGCGCTTTTACCTGATTAAACTGGAAAAGACTGGCAAAGTAATCTTGCTCGGCGGCCGCAAGAATAACCAGAAAGCCGATCTGAAATATCTCATAAAGCTGGTAAATGACATTCATTCAGAAGGAGTAACTGCATATTAGTATGAAAAACCGCGAGGATCTTTTAAGGAGCCCTACCTATTGGTTGACAGATGTTCAGATTGAGGTTTTCAATCTGCTCAAAACTTACATGGAAGAGAACAACCTCACCCAAAAACAGGTCGCAGAGAAATTGAACGTTTCTCCTTCCTACGTATCCCAGATTTTGAATGGCAATTTCAACTTTACGATTTCCAAATTGATTGAACTCGCGTTACTCGTCGGAAAGGCTCCGATTATTCAGTTTGAAACAATTGAACAAATCATGAAAGCCGAAGCGGCGCAAATGCAAGCGGAAGTTAAGCCCAAGAGGAGAAAAGTTGCCAGTCAGGGTAATCCGGCTCCAAAGATTTCGGTCAATTAAACTGCTCATTTTGCTTCTGGAGTTTAAGTTTAGAAATCAACAACGAAACATCCGTTCGCCATCTAGCTTCCACCAATTGCATCGTCTGCGACTATGCCGGACTGCTCTCAGAAGCTTTAAGTTGAATGGTTCTTTGCCAGATGGGTAGTACCCTGCTTGGTCTTGCACTTCCCGAACCCAGGATGCCTAGCCAACCATGATCAATCAAAATTCCGCCACTCATGAATACGATTGCTCCCATAGGCGAGCGGGTCGTAACTTGAATATCGTACAGTGCCTGCCGCGCACGGAGGCTATCAACTGGTAATAGCTCAACTGGGTTTGTCGCCTTTTCAATCCATTCCAAAACCAAAGGCCAGCCTGGGTCTTCCTTGTTAATCAATGCTTCGACTGACCGCTGCTTTTGTTGCCCGAAAGCATTCATTTGGGTAATGATCAATAATGATGTAAGACAAATTTTGATTCTCAAATTGGTCGAAGCTTAGGTTAAACCGAAAAATACCAATTTTCGCGCATTCTTACCGTTTGAAAATTGCAATCGATTCACTTTGCATTTCTCCAAGTAGCTTCCCAACTTATACCCTCCTTAAACATTATCAATCATGAAAAAGCTACAATGTTTTGCCCTGCTATGGTGTGGGTGTTTCGAAAGTCCCCCGGACGCTGATAATGGCGTTAGGACACCTAATGCAGGGCATTTTCATTCATCCTAACACATTATCAACATGATAAAATCACACACAACCGAATCCGAGGATTCGGTATGCCTCGCTTATGGCAGGCAAGTAAAAGAACTGTTAAACGCAGGCAGCCCTACCGAAATGCTCGACCATCTCTGGTGCATTTACAGCGATGCAATGGCATTTCAACAGGAGGCCGGCTACAATCCGCGCGTTAGTGACATTTTTATGACTTTCCGGGAGCTGGTGTTCTTTATCCAACGCATTGAAAGCGTGAGGGTGTAACGAACCATCCCACGATTGTCTTACGGTGCGCGGCACCTTCCGATTTTTTTAATTTCATCTACAATTATTACGGCGCTCTGCGCCTGGACCATAAAGCCAGGCGCAGAGCGCCGTAATAATTGTAGCAGGTGCAGAGCACCCAAGATATTTATAGGTGCAGCGCACCGTAACATTGGGTCACGGTATGCCGCAAAGCGAATACTACGCCTCCAAAACCATCTCCTCTTTCACTTTCCGCTTCTTTCGCCCTGCAAACCGCTCCTTAATCTTATCTACCACGTAATATGCACTAGGAACCAGGAACAATGTCAGGAGAAGCGAGCTAGTCAAGCCACCGATAATCACCCAGGCCATACCATTCTTCACCTCGGCACCGTCGCCGGAGGCCAATGCGATAGGCAACATACCTGCGATCATCGCGATGGTGGTCATCAAAATCGGGCGGAGACGTTCCTTGCCTGCTTCGATAAGCGCTTCTTTCAACGCATATCCTTCTTCTTTCAACTGGTTGGCAAAGTCGACGATCAGGATCGCGTTTTTAGCAACCAGACCGAGGAGCATGATCATACCGACGATCGAGAAGATGGTCAAGCTTTCCATGGTCAATGCGAGGGCGGTCAATGCGCCTACGAGTGCAACCGGGATCGAGAAGAGTACCACAAATGGGTAAATGGTACTTTCGTAGAGCGCTACCATAATAAGGTAGATCAGAACGATACCAAGTAACAATGCCACTCCGAGGCTGCCGAATGCATCGGCCTGGTTTTTCAGGTCACCGCGGTATTCGATGCTGATGCCTTCGGGGAGCTTCACTTTCGCCATTTTGGCCTGAATATCGGCACCGATGGAACCCGATGGGCGGCCCACTACCTGCGAATTGATGGTGATCGACGACAGACGGTCGATGCGTTGCAGTACACTTTCTCCCATTCCTTCCTTCACGGTTGCGAATTGCGAGAGCTCGAAGGTCTTGCCCTGATTGTTCACGAAAGTTAGCTGACGAATGTCGTCGGCCTTCGAGCGGTCGAACTGGTCGAGATTAACCATAATATCGTACTCCTTGCCATTTTGCTTGAACTTCGAACGGTCATCGCCGCGGAATGCGGTTTGCAAGGTAGCCCCTACTTCGGCGGCATTGATGCCGAGCTGCGCCATTTTCTCGCGGTCGAGGGTCACGCCTACTTCCGGTTTCGGGTCGTCCACCGAGTAATCCACGTTGGAGGTACCCGGCACAGAAGAAACGATATCTTTCACTTGCGCGGCAGTTTTACGGATCACGGCCATGTCGGTACCTTTCACGGCTACCTGGATCGGCGCCTGGTTGGCATTACCGGTGATCGAGGTCGGGGCTACGGTCACTTTTACGCCCGGTATTTGCAGGATTTCTTTTTGAATACCCTGACCAAATTCCTCAGACGAAACAGTACGCTCTTTTTTATCTACTAGCTGAACCGTCAAATCGGCGATGTTGCTGTTGGAAGTGGTTCCCAAACCGGTACTGCTGTAACCTACGTTGGTAAATACTTTGGTTACCTCTGGTTTCGCCAAAAGAAGTTTCTCTACGCGCTGAGCAACCTGGTTGGTCTGATAAACGGACGCGGTAGGCGCCAGTTCAATCGACACATTCAACTCCCCGCGGTCGCTTTGCTGCATAAATGCTGCTCCCACGAATCCCCCCGGCACCAATGCGATGGAACCAACGATCAGGAAGATCGAAAGCAGGAAAATATAGCGTTTGTGCCCCAGTACCCATGTCAGAATCCGACCGTATTCTTCTTTGACATTATCCAGGAATCTTTCAAAGCCGAGGTTCAAACGGCCCCAAAGGCTGTTTTTATCCAAAACTTCCAGCTTGCCGAAACGTGAGGCGAGTAATGGGGTCAATGTAAATGACACGAGCAAACTCATCAATGTCGAGAATACCACCACCAGCGAGAACTCACGGAGAATGTTACCGATAAGACCCTGCGTCAATGCGAGCGGCACGAATACCACCACGTCCACAAGGGTGATCGCTAAGGCCGTAAAGCCAATCTCGGCCCGACCATCCAATGCGGCTTGCCAACGGCTCTTGCCCATTTCCATATGACGGTTGATGTTTTCCAACACTACAATGGAGTCATCGACGAGGATACCCACTACGAGGGAGAGCGCCATGAGCGTCATCAGGTTCAGCGAGAAGCCCATCAGGCTCATCAATATGAATGTCGGGATCATCGACGACGGCAGCGCCACCAGGATAAACATCGAGCTGCGGAAACTGTGAAGGAACAAGAGCATCACCACGGACACGATCAGTACCGCGAGGCCCAAGTCAAACACCACCGCATTGGCCGAAGCTAACGTATAAATGGATTGGTCGGAAGCAATATTGAACTTCAACCCTTGTGCTTCATATTGTTTTTCAAGACTCGTCAGGCGCTCGCGGGTGAGCTTGCTCACGTCCACTGCATTCGCATCAGATTGTTTCTGGATTTGCAATGCAACCGACGGACGGCCATTGATGTGGTTCACAGCCGTAGCATCGGCCACGCCGTCGTACACCTCGGCAATGTCACGCAGGAAGATCTGCCCACCGTTCGAGGATTTACCTACAATCACATTTCTAAGATTGGCAACAGTAGTGAGCTTGGCATCGAAACGGATAGACAACTGGTCTTCCTGCGTTTTCACCTGACCAGCCGGGTAGGAAGTGTTCGCATTGTTGATCGCAGCCGAAACCTGGCTGATCGACAAATGATAGGCCTTCAATTTATCCTGACTGATATTCACCTGGATCTGGCGCTCGGTACCGCCGATAATGGTCACCTGCCCCACTCCCGTCACGTTCGAAAGCTGCGGTTTCAGCTTGTCGTCGATCAAATCGTACAATGCAGACGGCGATAGGTTCGCAGTCACACCCATTCTCAAAACCGGAATTTCGTCGGTCGAGAACTTGTTGATGACAGGGCGATCGGCATCGTCGGGCAGGAGCGAAATCACCTGCTCCACTTTCCGTTGCGCCTCTTGCTGCGCCAGATCGACGCTAACGCCTTGTTTCAACTGAATAATTACAGATGAAACGCCTTCCTGCGAAGTCGAGTTGATCTGGTCCAGCCCTTCAATGGCCGATACCGCGTCCTCGATATGCTTCGTGACGTTCGTTTCGACCTCGTCGGCAGAAGCTCCGCGGTAGGTCGTCATCACGCTCACAACATTGGCCTCAAATTTAGGCAACAAGTTGTAAGACAATTGGTTGTAGCTAATCAAACCAAACAGTATCAGTACTACGAATACTACGGTTATGAAGAGCGGTCTCTTTACGGCTACTTCGGTAATTGACATAATTCTTTCAGTTTGCTGATGAAGATTATTTTGTAACGGTAACCGCAGCGCCTTCGCTCAGGTTGATCTGTCCGGTTGTAACCACTGTCTCGCCGGATTTCAGGCCGCTCAATACTTCCACGTTATCGCCTACTTCGCGGCCCACCTCGATTTTACGTTGCTTCGCCACACCGCCTTCCACCACGTACACATACGGGTTACGCACGCTCTCCACGAGCGCGCTACGTGGGATCAGGAGTGATTGTGTGCTGCTTTTTTGCTGAAATTCAACCGTTACGAATGTACCGGCTTTGAGTTCTGTCGAGTTTTTCACGGTAATTTCTACCGGGTAGTTATGCGATTCGTCGCCTTGCGGAGCAATGTAGGAAATCACGCCGTCGATTTTCTTGCCCGGGAAAATGCTGGTGCTCACCTGCACATGCTGTCCTTCTTTGAGCTTGTAAACATCATTCTCATTGATCATCACCTGCACTTTCAGGCGAGACACGTCGAGGATCGTTCCCAGCGAAGTACCCACGTTCACAAATTCTCCCGGCTCGATGTTCTTCTTTACAATGCGGCCACTGATCGGTGCCTGAATGGACGCGTCGCTGATCTGCTGTTTGATTTGCTCGGCCTGGTTCAAGGCGTTTTCGTAGTTGTATTTGGTATCGTTTACCTGAATTTCGGTGGCCGCATTACCTGCCAGCAATTTGGAATATCGGTCGGTATCCTTTTTCAGTTTATTGATATTCAACTCGGTAGCTTCAAGAGACAGCTCTTTCAGGCGGCTATCCACTTTCACGATGGTCGCGCCTTGCGCCACGTGCGAGCCGAGTTCGTATTTCACAGCCAGTACTTTCCCCGCTGCGGTAGCCATAATTTCAGCTTCTTTAAAAGGAATCAAACTACCCGTACGAATCAGCTGCTGATCGGCGCTCCCCTCCTGCACGGCAACGGCCGTTACCGGAATAGTCACATTTTTATTATCGGGCATTTTCTTTTTCTCGTCGATCTTCGCCTTGTTGGCAACAAGTCGCAAGCCGATCAGAACGCCGATGATGGCAATAGAGCCTATGATGATGAGTTTTCGCTTCATAATTTTGAATGAGTGAATGACTGAATGAGCCAGTGAGTGAATGTTTGTTGATGAAGTGTATTTTATGGTAATGCTGTGTAAAACTCGTTGAGACTGCCAGTTGACTGCTCCAATCCGAGTTTCGCTTGGTAGTAGCTCAGCATGGAATTGATATAGTTGCTTTGCGACTCTTTGTACGAAGTTTCGGCATTAAGGAGGTCGGTCAGCGGTACAGTGCCTTCGCGGTATTGGAGCGTGGTCACGTCGTACACTTCTTTTGCAAGAGTCACGTTGTTTTCGTCGCTGGCCAGGTTCGACTTCGCTTTTTGGAGCTGGGTCAATGCGTTGCTGTTCTGCAATTCGTAGTTCTGCACATTGAGTTTCAACTGCTCTTTTTGCGTCATCAGGTTCAGATCGGCCTGTTTGTATTGCGCATCGCGGCGGAAGCTGTCGAAAATGGGGACACTCACTTTCAAGCCGATAGCACCATAGCTGAACCAGTTGCCCCACGAGGCACCGAGGTCGTTACCCAGTGCCTGCACGCCATAACGGCCATAAACCGACACTTTGGGTAAATAACCTGCCTTAATGCGGGCTTTTTCCAGTTGCTGCAAATCCATATTCAGGTTCTGGATCTTGAAATCCGTCAGATTGGAAGCATCGAATGGAGTCGGCTCCACAATTTTGAATGGCTGGTCGAGCGGATTGTCTGCCAGCACGAGCTGGTCGCTCAGCGGCATACCCATCTGGAATTTCAGCTGGTTTTCGGCCAGTGTAAGGTTACTTTCTGCCAGTGTGAGCTGTGATTTGATATTGTTCAAATTCACCTGGGTGCGGTCGTAATCCACTTTCTTGATTACACCATTGTCGAGTTGCAGTTTCAATGTGCTCAGGATCTGGCTGGTTTTATCCAGGTTATCCTTCAAAAGCGCGATCTGCTGCGAGGTCACAAATACCTGGTAATAGGCATTGGCCACATTATATATGATGGTCTCTTTCGTCTTACGCGAGTTCAATGCGGCATTCTCCTGGTTCGGCTTGTTGGCCTGAATGCCCACCAGCAGCGATTGGTCGAAAATCACCTGGTCCACCTGCGCCGACGCATTGCTCTGGTATTTGGTACCCAGCGCCACGCGGCGGTCCTCTCCTCCGAAAAGCGCGCCCGGCAATACGGTGGATTGCAGTTTCAGGTTATCGTCGAGCGACGCGTTACCTGCCACTTGCGGCAGGTAACCCGCCAGCGCTTCCCGTCCCTGCTGCACAGCCGTACTTTCCTTATACTGAGCTATTTTAACATTCCCGTTATTCTTGATTCCATAGGCAATGCAATCTTTGAGCGTAAGGCGCGTCTGCGCCCAGCCCGGCGCCACTGAGGCGGCGACTGCGATGATTGCGGCTATCCATTTACTTTTCATTTGACCTGTTGTTGATTATTGTGGCTAATGATAGATAGTTGACGCCTCTACTGGTGATATATCAACTATTAAATTAAAAAAATATTATTTGTCTACTACTTTGACGACGCGGTCCAGATAACCAAGGAACGTCGTCCATTCCTGCTCTGTAAAATGCTCCATAATCTGGCTATTGAAAGCGATCGCCAATGACTGAATGCGCTCGCAGACAAACTTACCGCTTGGTGTAAGCGATATCAGGTTCTTTCTTTTATCCTCAATATCACTTTCAATTTTCAGGAAACCATCCTTGTGCAAAGTCTGCACAGAGCGCTGGATTCCCGCTTTATCTTTTTGCAAAATATTGGCAATGTCCTGCTGCGTGCGCGCCTGTTCCTGGAAATATACAACCATCAGGATAGGCAGCTGCTCAGCCAGCACGGGTATTCCTTCATTGACGAGCTCCGCATTCATTTTCTTGAAAACCGTCTTCGTCACGGCTCCCAATTTAAACTGCAAGGAGTTCTTCAATTCTTCTCTAAGGTTCTGCCAGCTATCTATATTTGCGCTCATGATGATACAAAGGTATATTGTGTTGATATGTCAACCAAATTTTAAAGTGAAAAGTTTCTGGTCTCTGGACTAGTGGTAGAATGGTCAGGATGAACGGTGAACAAAAAGAGCGGCGACATCGATCGTGCCACCGCTCTCATTATTTTGAAAGTATATTTTACCTTCCTAATGTCTTGAACAAAGTACCCTTTGTCACCTTGTCGGTCAGCGCCATTCCGTTCAGGATCGCGAGTTCGTCGAGTTTGCCGTCAGGCTGGTTGTTGTCTTTCAGCAAGTCCCGGAGTGTAGCTTCACGCTGAGCGGTTTTAATGCGAATGCGTTCCGGCTGGCGGTTGAGGATATTCTGATCCGAAACCGATTTGAAACCCTGCGCCACCGAGCGGAACTGGCCCGCATTCGCCGCAAAATTGCCCGCTGAAGCCACGCCGTGAATGGCGTAAATGTTGCCGCCATACTGGATCAGCCAGGTAGCAACTTGTATCGTGTTGGCTGTTGCAGCCGCTGCCTGGCCGTTCGCATCCTGCTCCGCCTGCTGCGACACCATCGCGATCGCCGGGTTACCGTTAATGCTAGCCTTATTGTTCTCGATGACTTTCAAGCCATAATTCTTCACCACTGCCTGAGCCGCTTCCTCCAATGTCTTACCCTGCGCCAGCGTGAACAGCATCATGGATTTACCGTCCTTCGCCGCCATCTGAAACTGTATCGGCGAGTTTTCATATTGCCACCCGCTGGGCACCGGGAACTGGAATTTCAGCGACGGATGATAGAAAGTGTTATTTTCCACAAATCCCTGCTGCGGGTCGTTGCCGTAAATAATGCCATCGATCTTACGCAGATAAACATCCCGGTTGACAGTGTACTTGCCCGGATGTGCAGTCTGGTACTCGGCTGCCAGCTTGCCCACCTTCTGCATCCTGTCGCCCGGATCGGGGTGCGTTGACTGGAACGTAGGAATGGCCTGGCCTGCTTTTTCAGAAATCCTTTTGAGTGTACCAAAGAAATCGGCCATTTCTTTGGCATCATACCCGATTTTACTCGAATAATCGACCCCTATTTTGTCAGATTCGGTCTCGTGGTCACGGCTGTAACTCAAAAAGAGCAAGCCCAGCGCCTGCTGCGCCTGCTCGCCCATCGCGCGTACCTGCGGGGAAAGGATCATCCCTGCCGCAAGGCCTACCTGACCAAAGATCTGTGAAGTCTGCTGCCGCGCTGAGTGACGAGCGGTGATGTGCCCGATCTCGTGCCCGAGTACGCCGGCAAATTCGGCTTCATTGTTGAAATGCGCCATAATTCCCCTGGTAAAATATACGTAACCGCCGGGCACTGCAAATGCGTTGACGACCGGAGAGTCCACGATGAAGAACTTATAAGGTAAATCGGGCCGGTGCGAAATTTTCGCCATAGCCATACCCTTTTCGTTGATGAAGGATTGCAGGTTTTTATCGTCGTAAATGCCCATCGTGGCTACAATAGACGGGTGCGATTCGGCTCCGAGGGCGATCTCTTTCTCTTGCGACATGAAGACGATCTCTTTTTTGCCCGTCACCGGATTTTTGGAACAACCTGCGAGCATTCCAGCCGCCACAAAAGCCGGCAGAATGCGAAATGCGTATTTCATTTTCATAAAATTTGAAAAATGACTTGAATGAAGGAGATGGTCAAAATTAAATGTTCTCTTGATTTATATGCAAAGAATCATGCCAAATAGTGACTTCAGATGCTGACCGACCTCCGATGGTATGATTTTGAATGGTTGTGCGTGAAAGTCATTTATGGCCAGGTGTTGTCATGCATAGTCAGTGAACAACCAATGACAACACCTGGCCATACATGACAATACATGACAATGCCCGACAGCGAAACGCTATTCGGCGGTCAAAGAAAAATATTTTCCATTCGGCTCGCATATTATCTAAATTACGTCTTCGTCCGCAACCCGGGTGGTAAAAAACTTTTAAAACAAGAACCCTGACTTTCATTGCATGATGCATTCTCTACTGCACTATGAGTTTTAGAAAAATCACATATAGCACGCTTCCCTCCTGGCTCGCCCGGCTGGACTTTTTGGGTTTATTCGAAAAAGACCCGTTTGGCAACTACCTCGCTGTTAAAAGGTTACTCATTTTCATATTGGGCTGGTTTACCTATTACCGCTACACGGCCGTTAATAAAATCCGCATTACCGGCACCGAAAACCTGATGGACCTGCCCGACCAGGGCGTGTTGTTCCTCTCCAACCATCAGACCTATTTCGCCGACGTTATTGCATTCTTCCATATTTTTTGTGCCGTTAAATGGGGCTATAAAGACACGATATCCCCGCCATTTTACCTCCTTTCGCCCCGTGCCAGAATGTACTACGTGGCCGCCGCCGAAACTATGAAAGGTGGTTTTTTACCCAAAGTGTTCAGTATGGGTGGCGCTATTACCATCGAACGATCGTGGCGGGCCAATGGCGAAGATGTAAAACGCCAGCTCGACACCTCCGCGCAGGACCGCATCGGCATGGGTTTACAGCATGGCTGGGTGGTGAGCTTCCCGCAAGGAACCACCAAACCGTATGCCCCTGTACGCAAAGGCACCGCGCATTTGATCAACGACCATCACCCGATCGTGATCCCGGTCGTGATTAACGGTTTCAGAAGGGCTTTTGATAAGAAAGGATTGCGTTTCAAAAAAAGGAACACCCGACTGACGGTACAGTTCAAACCACCTATGCATTTCCACCCCGATGAAACGGTAGAAGAAATGGTTGCGCGCGTAACACAGGCGATCGAGCAGGAGCCGCCGCGCGACGGTTCGCCGGGCGACGGTTCGCCGGGCAACGATTTGCCGGGCGACGCCTCGCCGGGCGACGGTTCGCAGCACGCTGAAATCTAGGGTGGTATGCTTTTTTCAAACCAGCATTTATGGGAAAGAAAGTACTGATTACCGGCGGTACCGGCCTTATCGGCAGGCGGCTGACGCAAATGTTGCTCGAAAAGGGCTACGAAGTGGCATTCCTGAGCCGTGAAAAGGCCAGTATCCCGTCTGTCCAGGTTTTTGAGTGGGATATTAAAAAGGGTTACATTGAAGAAGGCACATTGGACAACCTACATTTCCTCGTGCATTTGGCCGGTACCAATGTCAGCGAGGGCCGCTGGACAGGAGAACGCAAAAAATCCATCCTCGAAAGCCGAACTGAATCAATCCGCCTCATCGCCCGAAAGCTCGCCGAAAAGCTGCTAAAACCAGTCGCATTCGCGTCGGCCTCGGGCATCAGCTACTACGGCCAGGATACCGGCGATACCAGAAATACGGAAAATACACCCGCAGGCAACGACTTCCTTTCTCATGTAAGTGTTGAATGGGAAAAAGCAGCCGATGAAATCGCCGCATTGGGCATCCGGACCGTGAAACTCCGGACCGGCATTGTGATCAGCAAAGACGGCGGAGCAATCCCCAAAATGACTTTCCCCGCGCGTTTCGGCTTTGGTGCACCACTCGGCTCGGGAAAACAGTGGATATCCTGGATCCACCTCGATGATATGTGCAGAATGTATATCGAAGCGCTGGAAAACGAAAGCTGGCATGGAGCTTACAATGCCGTCGCAGCTCCGCCGGTGACCAATGAAGCACTTACAAAAGCCATTTGCAAAACCCTAAACCGCCCTCAATGGCTTCCTAATGTCCCTGCATTAGCATTAAAACTGGCTTTTGGAGAAATGGCAGCGGTAGTGTTAGGAGGAAATTATGTAGTGAACGAGCGAATTGCGCACGAAACGGGATTTGAATACCGGTATCGGAAGCTCGAAGAAGCCCTGAAGGCGGAATTGGGATGAACTTCGGCTATTGGCAGTCGGCTATCGAAATTATAAAATCCCTGCATTCGCACGCTACATCCCACAAAAAGCCGACGGCCGATTGCCGACAGCCGAAGTCTCCCTCATTCTTCCTCTTCTTCCTCCAACTCCTCCTCTTCAACCGTCAATACCTGCGCCGTTTCCAGCCATTTCTCCCGCTGCAACTGCGCCTTAAAATCATCCAGCACGTTCAGCTGCACATTACCATTGCTGAAAACCGACATTTGCAGTCCTACAAATGCGAGGGCTTCGTTCAGGCGGTCTTCGAGCGGCGTTGCGCTGAAAATGCACTCTTCCCAATACCATTCCAGCGATTCGCCGGCAACTTCTTCTACAATGCCGATGTAGTCTTCAAGCGTGTACCCGATAAATGGCTTGCCAAAACGCACCCATAGCAGCCTCATCACATCGTCCAGCGACTGGGCGTGATTGGTTTTCTTCCTTAAATACAAATCCAAAATAAGCGCTACCAATGCGCCTTTGTGGTAAACCGACACTTTCCGGTTCGGAATGCCTTTTTCGTAACCATCCAACCAAAGGTCGAACGACGACTCCGCAAGCGACTGCGCGGCGTGGGCGCTGCTCTCGAAATGGCGTTTCATATATACCTGCAACTCCTTTACATAAGCATCGTCGTTGAAAACGCCGGCGCGCCTCAGAAAAAGGTCGCCGTAGTAAGTCGTGCAGCCTTCGGCCACGAAGCAGGTTTGGAAGTAGTTCTCTTTGGTAAAATCATAAGGCAAAAGCTCCGCCGGGCGAATGCGGATGATATTCCAGGCATGAAAAAGTTCATGCGAGCTCACGCCCAGGAGGTCGGAATAGAGGCCTTCGCCTTCATCGTCGGGACCGAGCACGATCATCGTCGAGTTCTGGTGCTCCACGCCATGGTAGAATGCGTTGGGTAAAATCAGGTTCAGGAAATGGTAATCCTTTTCCGGGAACTCTCCCATCATCGCGATCTGCTCGCGCGAAAAGCGCCGGAAATCACGTTCGATGCGCCGCCAGTTGGGTTTAAGATTTCCATGCATCCATATTTTAAATTGGACACCACGAACCTCATATTCGCATTTCTGCAAGGTTTCGGAAGCCAACATCGGGCTGTCCACCAGTTGGTAAAAGTCTCTCGCCGATAATGCATTCTTACCTGCCGGTGGCAATCCGCAGGCAATCTGGTAACCATCGGGCAAGTCGAGCTCTACGCGGTAAGGCTCGGTAATCCGCCCCTCGGTGTACATACAGAAGTTGATGAAATTGAGATACCACAATTCCTCATCTACATAGCTGCTGCCCGCATTTTGAATAGACGCGTAGTAGGTATAATGAATGCGTATCTCGTTTTGACCGGCCGTTCCAACCCGCCACCGGTCTTTGGTTACTTTATGAAGGGGCAGTTTGTGACCAGCGGATGAGGTCGCTTCGATAAATTGAATATTTTTGGCGAAGTTTTGAAGCTCGTACCGCCCCGGGCGCCATGCCGGCAGCTGAATTTCGATCTGTTCGCTATTGATTTCGGGGATGGTGTAGGTAATGTCGAGAAAACGGGATTGTGGGTCAGGAACCGAAATGTGATAAAGCATAGACGAAACGCGTGGTGTTAAGAGGAGCCGGAAGCGCAGTATCGGTAGACAAAAATCAGATAGTCCTACGTTACCAGTTACAACATTATAAAATAAACGATTTTAAGATGAAAAGTAAAATTCTCCTGCCATTCCTGTTTCTCCTGGCGGTTTTGACAAGTCCTTCGCTGATGGCGCAGAACGATGAATACTACCGCCCCGATTCGCTTCGGAAGGACCAGCCGGAAAGAAAGGAAATACCTCCTGTTGAGAGAAAACCCCAGGACCAGAAGCCGGTGCTGGCAGAGAAGAAGAAACTAGCCGATTTCGAAGACAGAAAGTTCATCGAAAGGCTGCGCCTTGGAGGCAGCTTTGGACTGAGTCTCGGAACGGTTACAAATATTAACGTGTCGCCCATGGCAGGCTATGAGCTGACCGAAAAGCTCGTGGGCGGTGTAGGCGCGACGATCATGTATTTCCGGTATAAGTATTATGATATCAACACCGCTTATTACGGCGGCCGCGCATTCATGATGTACAATGTGATCCCGCCGGTTAATATTATCGGTGAATTTGAAGCGCTGAATGTGGAAGGATCCTATCAGAAGCGGCAATGGCTGGGTTCGCCGATGGCCGGCGCCTCCTATTCGCAACCCATCGGCGGGAAGTTTATCAAAGCCGTGCATTTAACGGCGCTGTACAATTTCAGTTATGACAGCCAGATCGATAAATACAGCGGACAGAACCTGTCGCCCTACGGCAGTCCATTCGTTTTCAGGGTAACATTCCTGTAAACATTATATTTAAGCTCAATTTTTAAGTCTTCATTTGAACTAACCATTCGGATGAAGACTTTTTATTCAATACCAACATCAATTATGGAAAACCCCGTATTAATTTTTGGCGCCGGCGACCTTGGTATGCAGGCGCTCGATATTTTCAGAAGGAACAATGTAATCGTCTACGGCTTCCTCGACGACCATGCAGAGCTGCACGGTAAGGAGTTCGGAGAAGTGAGCGTACTCGGCAATACCGACGATACCAGCTACCTTAATATAATAGGTTCCAAATGCGAGGCATTCATCGCCATCGGCGAGCGCTCGGTGCGGGAACGCCTCGTAGAATCGCTGAACGAGGAACACAAGAATATGCCCGTGAATGCAATCCACGATAGCGCGGTGATCTCCGGCATGGCGTCGATCGGGCACGGCAACCTCATTGCAGCCCGTGCGACCATCGGTGCACGCACGGTGGTTGGCCATCATTGCCTGGTGCAAACGGGCGCTATTATCGACACATCGGCTATTGTGGGCGATTTCGTGACCATCGGCGCGGGCGCGATCGTAAACGACCGCGTGACATTGGCCGATGGCGTGTTTATCGGTTCGGGCGCAGTGATCGTGGCCGGCATCCAAGTTGGAAAGAATGCGCGGATCGGCGCGGGATCAGTGGTGGTGGAGAATGTACCGGCGGGCGCGACCTATTTCGGAAATCCGGCGCGGAAAATCTGATAGCACACAGATTAGCGGCGGGATGGCAACAATTTTCCGGCCCAATGTTTTTTATTAAACTGAAACACATTACCTTTGCACTCCTTTTGACAGAAAAAGTGAAAGAGCTAAGTAAATACAACATAGACATTTACGGTTTGGAAGACAAACAGTATGACTATGATATGGAGTCTGGCGACGCTTTTTTTGAGGAAATGGAGCAAGATCTGATTGAGCACGGGCACTTTAAAACGCACGTGATCCTGAATAAATCGGCGACGATGATCCAACTTCGTTTTCACACAACAGGAAGCGTAACCCTGACTTGCGACCGCAGCCTGGAAACGTTCGAAGAACCGATTGATTCCGACGAACGCATTATACTGAAATTCGGCGATCACAATGAGGAGCTCACGGAAGAGATCGAGATCATCAGCCGTAACACCAACAGGATCAACGTAGCGCGTTATATTTTCGATTTCATCGCGTTGTCGTTACCGGTAAAAAAGCTCCACCCGAGCCTGCGGACAGAGGAAGACGAGTTCGATTTGGAGGATGATGAGGAAGAAGGCACATTAGTGTACACTTCCGGCGGAGAATCGGAGGAAGGGGAAGAAGGAGAGGATGAAGAAAAGATCGATCCTCGCTGGGAAGCCTTAAAAAACTTGAAAAAATAAAAGCCTTCTCTTTCGATCCGTCGGTTAAAACCGACGGTAGAGGATTGAAGGGGCAGAAAAAGAATCAATTTGCCGTCAGCTTCAGCTGACGGATAAAAAGATAGAGCACAAGCTCAGATTATAAAAAAGTAAATAACAATAGACCAAAAATATCATGGCACATCCTAAGCGGAGACATTCCAGCACCCGTCGCGATTCACGCAGAGCGCACGATTTCCTTACCGGAAAGCAGTTGGGAACTGATGCTACAACCGGAGAAATCCACCAATTGCACCGTGCACACGTACACGAAGGCAACCTGGTTTACAGAGGTAAAGTTGTAGTTGAGAACTATACTAAAACGGTTTAGTTTCAGTCGATGAGCAATTCAATTTCGCAGCAGCCCTATAAAAGTTGTTGCGAAATTCTTTTTTACTGCGGCACATCTGCTAAATTTACACCTTCGGTTTCTAACTTATTTGTCAAAATAACAGCGTGTAAATGAAAATTGCGGTAGATGCTATGGGGGGAGATTTAGCTCCGCAAGCAATTGTTGAAGGGGTCATTCAAGCCTCTTCTGAGCTACCATCCGAGGCGAGAATCGTTTTAATTGGCCGTGAAAACGTGATCTGGGAGATTTTCAACCAGCACAATTTCACTCCTACTAATGTTGACGTCGTTCACGCAGAAGATGTAATCGAGATGGGGGAACATCCTACCAAAGCCCTTTCTCAAAAGCCCAATTCCAGCATTGGCGTGGGTTTCAAGCTTCTGAAAGAAAAAGAGGTAGATATATTCTGCAGTGCAGGAAACACAGGTGCCATGCACGTGGGCGCCCTTTTCAGCATCAAAGCCATTGAAGGTATTCTCCGTCCGGCCATTGCGGGCCTCGTGCCGCAGGTAGGAGGCGGCTATGCCGTAATGCTCGACATCGGTGCCAATGCCGATTGCAAACCGGAGGTCCTTTCGCAGTTCGGCGAAATCGGCTCGATTTTCGCCCAGCACACTTTCCAGATCGACAAGCCAAGGGTTGCACTGATGAATATCGGGGAAGAAGAGCAAAAAGGCTCCCTCACTTCGCAGGCCACCTATCCCCTGCTGAAACAAAACAAGCGCATCAATTTTATCGGAAATATAGAAGGGAAAGATCTCTTCATTAACAAGGCCGACGTGATCGTTACCGACGGCTTTACCGGCAATATTTTGTTCAAACTCGGAGAGTCTCTGTATGAGATTTCGAAGAAAAGAGGTTTCCAGGACGATTTTATCGACCAAACGAACTACGAGTCCATCGGAGGCAGTCCCATTATCGGGGTGAATGGAAATGTGATGATCGCACACGGGGTGTCGACACCTCTGGCCATCAAAAATATGGTTGACTGGGCTTACAAGCAGGTGAAATCCAAAGCGTACCTGCACATCGCCCAGGCATTGAGCTAACGACGGATGCTGACAACCACATGACTATGAAAAAACTGAAACTGTCCCTTTTTACCAAATCTATTCGGATTTTGAATAGTTGATTTATCATGACCCATATTAAAGCCTCTATAACAGGAATACAAGGTTATGTGCCTGATTATGTGTTGACTAATGCAGAGTTGGAAACAATGGTTGCGACAAACGACGAGTGGATCGTTAGCCGCACAGGCATCAAAGAAAGACGTATTCTGAAAGGCGAAGGTTTAGGAAGTTCACATATGGGTGCGGAGGCTGTAAAGGGTTTGCTGGCCAAAAGCAATACAAGTCCCGGAGAAATCGACCTGCTCATCTGCGCTACTACCACACCTGATTTTGTTTTCCCTTGCACAGCCAACCTCATCTGCGACATGGTTGGCATCCGTAATATCGGAAGCTTCGATATTCAGGCTGCCTGCTCGGGTTTTATTTATGCATTGACGCTCGGCTCACAATTTATTGAGACCGGAAAATATAAAAAGGTCATCGTCGTAGGTGCGGATAAAATGTCCGCGATCGTCGATTACACCGACCGCAAGACCTGTATCCTCTTCGGTGATGGGGCCGGCGCGGTACTTCTCGAACCGGACATGTCCGGAAACGGCATCCTGGATTCGATCATCAAGTCTGACGGGGCGGGTTATCCTTATCTCAACCAGAAAGCCGGAGGGAGCCGCTACCCGCCTACCCACGAAACGGTGGAAAACAGGCTGCATTACGTTTATCAGGATGGTGCGCAGGTTTTCAAATTTGCGGTAACCAACATGGCCGACATCGCCGCCGATATTATGGAGCGCAACGGCCTGAACAGCGATAACGTCGCATGGCTGGTCCCTCACCAGGCCAACCGCCGGATCATCGAAGCCACCGCCAACCGCATGGGCGTAGGCATGGACAAGGTGATGATGAACATACACAAATACGGAAATACCACGGCGGCGACAATTCCGCTATGCTTGTGGGACTACGAATCACAACTTAAAAAAGGCGACAACCTGATTCTTGCCGCATTCGGCGGAGGCTTTACCTGGGGCGCTATGTACCTCAAATGGGGTATCGAAGCGTAGGCATGTGATTTTCATTAAAGCATTATCATACAATTCATTAGCATAAAAATGGCAACTACTGCAGATTTGCGTAACGGTTTGGTGATCCATTTCAACCATGATCTTTTTCAGGTGATTGAATTCCAACACGTGAAACCCGGAAAAGGCAACGCGTTCGTACGTACCAAACTGAAAAGCCTTACTAGCGGCAAAGTGCTGGACAACACGTTCTCATCAGGCGCAGGCATTACGCCCGTGCGCGTGGAGCGTCACAAATTCCAGTTCCTATATAAAGATGAAGTTGGCTACAACTTCATGAACTCCGAAACATTCGACCAGGTACTGATCGACGAAAAACTGGTGACCAACGCCGACCTGATGAAGGAAGGACAGGAAGTCGAGATCCTGATCAATACTGAAAACGATGCAGCGCTGACTTGCGAACTTCCTCCTTTCGTGGAATTGGTGGTAACTTATTCGGAGCCGGGGCTGAAAGGCGACACTGCCAACTCTCCTAAAAAGGCCATCGAAGTAGAAACCGGTGCACGCATTATGGTACCGCTTTTCATCGACGAAGGTGAAAAAATCAAAGTTGACACACGCACATACGAATACGTAGAAAGAGTTAAATCTTAATTAAATGGAAACCAGAGAAATCCAAAAACTGATTGACTTCATTGCCCAGTCGGGACTTGATGAAGTGAATATTGAAACGGCAGACCTGAAAATCAAGGTAAAACGCTTTGCCACGGCACCGGTAGTAGCCTATACTCCGGCACAAGTTGCGGCGCCTGCGCCAGCAATCGCTCCTGCGGCTCCCGCAGCAGCTGCACCGGCCGCTCCGGCCGAGCCAGCGGTTTCCAAAGAACCAGCTTCTTCGAACCTTATTACGATTAAGTCCCCGATGATCGGTACATTCTACCGCGCATCCAGCCCGGAAACACCGGCATTCGTTAACATCGGTGATGAGATCAAACCCGGAAAAGTAGTTTGCGTGATCGAAGCGATGAAATTATTCAACGAAATCGAATCCGAAGTATCAGGTAAAATCGTGAAGATCCTGGTTGAAAACGCAACTCCGGTAGAATTCGACCAGCCATTATTCCTGGTTGAACCTGCATAACCGCAGCGAACGAAAACTCACTGAATTACATGTTTAAAAAGATACTCATTGCTAACCGGGGCGAAATCGCCCTGCGTGTAATCAGGACCTGTCGTGAAATGGGCATTAAGACTGTCGCGGTATACTCGACAGCCGATCGCGACAGCCTTCACGTACGGTTTGCCGACGAGGCCGTTTGTATCGGTCCCCCTCCCAGCAGGCAATCGTACCTGAGCATCCAGAATATCATCTCGGCAGCAGAAGTAACCGGCGCGGATGCGATCCACCCGGGTTACGGATTCTTGTCCGAAAACGCCGAATTCTCGCAAATTTGCGCGGATTACGGTATTAAATTCATCGGAGCCACCGCCGCTCAGATCAATGGGATGGGCGATAAGGCTACTGCGAAAGCAACCATGATCGCAGCCGGCGTACCGGTTGTGCCCGGTTCGGAAGGTCTGCTCGAATCCGTTGAACAAGGTAAGGAACTGGCCGAAGGTATCGGTTATCCGGTCATTATCAAGGCAACTGCTGGTGGCGGTGGCCGTGGTATGCGGATCATCAACAAGCCGGAAGAGTTCGAAAAAGCGTGGAACGACGCCCGTACCGAGTCTGCGGCCGCATTCGGAAACGACGGTTTGTACCTCGAAAAATTCGTGGAAGAGCCTCGTCACATCGAAATCCAGATCATCGGTGACCAGTTCGGGAAAGTATGCCATCTTTCGGAACGCGACTGCTCGATCCAGCGTCGTCACCAGAAACTGGTAGAAGAAACGCCATCCCCTATTATCACGCCCGAATTGCGTGAGAAAATGGGTGCAGCGGCCATCAAAGGTGCTCAGGCCATCGGTTACGAAGGTGCCGGTACGATCGAGTTCCTCGTCGACAAACACGGTGATTTCTACTTCATGGAGATGAACACCCGTATCCAGGTGGAGCACCCTATCACCGAAGAAGTCACGGATTTTGACCTCATTAAGGAGCAAATCAAAGTAGCGGCAGGCGAGCCCATCTCCGGAAAGAACTACACGCCAAAGCTTTACGCGATGGAGTGCCGTATCAATGCGGAAGATCCTGCTAACGGATTCCGTCCTGCGCCGGGTAAAATCACCAACCTGCATTTCCCTGGCGGTCACGGTGTACGCATCGATAGCCACGTTTACAGCGGCTACACCATTCCGCCCAACTACGACTCGATGATCGCAAAACTGATCGTCAGCGGCCAGTCACGCGAGGAGGTGCTTACACGCATGAAGCGTGCCTTGCAAGAGTTTGTGATTGAAGGGATTAAGACCACGATTCCATTCCATATTAAACTGATGGATGATCCTGGGTTTAAATCTGGGAATTTCACCACGAAATATTTGGAATCGTTTGATTTCTCTGTTTTATAGTCCGTTCTCTGAAGAGAACGGTAATAGATATACAAACGGCCGGCAGTTCTACTGTCGGCCGTTTTTTTGTATCATCTATCGTTAGTACCCAATAGTCTCGGGTGCTACTGAACCAAAGGGAACTTTCCAATGAACAATTATTAAATCACTCCAATGCCACGCCTACACTACCTGCGGCAATGCATAAGGCGATCGGTACTTCCTCGTTAGCAGTTTGTTAGCCTCTTCATCTCCCACAAATTTCTCCGTCTTGTTATCAAAAGTAAGGGCTCGACCGACGCGGTAAGCGATATTTCCTAAATGCGCCAGACCGGAAGACAAATGCGCTGTTTCAACGGGACCGTTGAGCAACTTCGGGTCTTTGGCTATCACAGCGTCGATGAAGTTTTTATAATGGTCGCCACCCGCTTTTCGCGATGGGCCCGCCTTTTTATCTTTACCCAGGAAGGTTTCGTAATAATCATAACCCTTCACCACCATGTAACCTTCCGAACCATAGAAGATATTGCCAATACCCACCCCGCCTTCGTCGTTTGTCATCCAGGGCCGCACTTCGAATTCGATGATCTTCTTTTCTTTGGTATATATAAATGAAGAGCTGAGCACTTCCGGGGTTTCTTTTGCGTCGTTCCAGAGGAATTTGCCACCTGAGGACGTGATCTTGTCCGGGAAGCTTTCGACACCGAGGCCCCACATACACATGTCGGTTTCGTGGATACCTTGGTTCCCTATGTCGCCGTTACCGTAGTTCCAATGCCAGTGCCAGTCGTAATGCACGTAGTTGCGGGAAAACGGCCTCATTTCGGCAGGACCGGTCCAGAGGTCGTAATTCAGGCCCGCTGGTATGGGCTCAGTACCTTTGTCACCGATGTCCGGGCGCCATTTGTAGACCAGGCCTCTTGCCATATAGACGTTGCCGATCAACCCATCACGGAGATGTTTCACAGCTTCTTTCAATGCCTCCGAGCTGCGAAGTTGGACGCCGTGCTGCACTACTCTTTTGTATTTATGGGCTGCTTCCACCAGCTTCCGGCCTTCGTGGAGGTTATGTGAACCCGGCTTTTCAACATACACATCTTTTCCGGCCTGGCAAGCCCAGATCGCCGCCAATGCATGCCAATGGTTCGGTGTAGCGATACTAACGGCATCGATCGTTTTGTCGTCGAAAACTTTACGGAGATCATTTTCAGTTTTGACCTTCTTCCCGGTCTTCTGCTCAAATTCCTGCGCGCGCTTCTGCAAAATGTTGTTGTCGGGGTCGCAGAGGGTAGCGACTTCTACATTGCTCAGCGCATTGAAACCGGAAATATGGCTCTGCCCGCGGCCGTTCACGCCCAGTACGGCCACGCGTACGCGATCGTTCGCCCCAAATGCGCTTGTGGGAATGATGGTCGGAATAGAAAGCGCTACCGCAGCTCCCGTGGTGTTCTTGATAAAGTTTCTTCTCGATACTTCGTTTGGTTTGTCCATATGAAAGAATTTAGGATTTCGGAATGAATGCATCCTGTCTGACCGGCAATCAGTTAGACGAAAACGAGAAGTAACTCCCCTATTCGCTCACTATCAAAAAATACTACTCATTTAAAATTAAGTACTACTCTTTCCTAAATAATTTGAACAACGCCATACCCGCTTACAAGCAGGATCGAGAGCACGCTTATCCAGAAAAATACGTCATACAAGGCCGATGGTTTCAATGCGGCCGGTAGGCTGCGATAACGGAACACGAGTGACACATACACGACCAGTAAAAGCAACACTGAAGTTGCGATCCCCCCGAGTATGACCATTTTTACCGGTGCCTGGAAAAAGAGGAACAAGAGGCACCAGGCTATGGGCAATATCCAGGACATAATGCCGATACTCCGCTTTTGCTCGTGTTCCGAGCCAAACTTCATCCAGCCGATCTGCCCGAACGCATCGCTCCAAACCCCCGCCCAGCTCGCCGCGGCCGTAAACAATGTAGAATAAAGCACAAAAAATGCGCCGATCAGGAATATATTCTTTGCCCACGGGCCAAGTGTTTCTGTGAAGATGCGGGAAAGGGTGTCGATCATCTGGTAACCTTCCGGCACATGGCCCCCTGTATGCAGCACGGCTGCGCCGAGGAGGTAAAACGCGGCCGTCACAATCGTATAGACCATCATCGACAACACCGCATCCAGGTACATTACCTGAAACCAGCCTTTGGCACGATCGGACCATTCTTTCGTCCCGTCGTTCGGGCCGGTGTAGGCGGCGTACCCTTTTTCGATACACCAGTAATTGTAATACATGATTTCATCGCCACCCACGCCGGTTATCCCGAATGCCCCGAATGCCGTCGCAACCAATGCGGTAGGAAGTGAAAACTGTAACCCACTTTCAAATTGAGGCCAGGTGATGGCATAGGGCGTCCATTGAAGCAAAATGACGGATATAAGAATGATGGCCGTAAAAAGAATGATCATCACGAGGGAGCTTTTCTCTACCGGACCATAGTTACCCTTATAAACCCAGAAAGACGTGATCAGCACCGAGATAATTGCCCACAAATTGACTGAAACAAGAGGAAATGCCATGTTCAGCACAATCGCAACCCCTCCGACAATACCGCCTACTTGCAGCAGTTTCAATCCCTGTAATGAAAGCCACAGCCAAATACTCCAATGCGCCTTGCCGAGCCGCAGCCCGGGCAAATTGTTGAAATTGTGCATGATGAATGTGCCGGTGCAAATGGCATTCTTGCCAAATTCCAGCTGCAATGCGACTTTGACGAGACAACTCAGGACAATTAACCAGAACATGACGAAGCCTGCCTTGGCACCTAATGCGGTGGTGGCAATTAGTTCGCCGGAGCCGACGATAGCAGCGGAAAGGATGAAACCGGGACCGAGATATTTGAGCCTGCCCACAAACGTGGTTGGCGGAGTTAGGATTTTGGACATAAGGGGGATTTTATATCCAAAAGCTAAGAATGATTATTATTTAATTGCCACGAAGGCACGAATATTCACGAAGAGCATTCGTGAATATTCGTGCCTTCGTGGCATAAAAAATGCCGCTACAAATTCCCCACAGCCTGGTGAATCTGCTTCACGGTATCGACATAGTTATTCTCACTAGGAAGCCCGAACAACGCTTTCTCCTTAATAATCTGAGCCACATTCTCCGGCACGAGCTTCTCCCACCCCGGCTCCCCGCGCTTGATCATTTCAAGTACCGAGTCGGTGGTAATGTGCATATGCTCGATATTATAGTTCTTGATATCCTCGATCTTGTCATTCACGATCAGATATTGGAACAACGGCCGCAAGTGATCCGGCACGCGAAAGTTCTCGCAGCTGTAAACCGAGCCGTCGGGTTGCAACGTAGGGTAAATGTATAATTTCACCTTTCGGCTGAACAGCGTCGCGAACGATTCCAGAATGCCGCCTTGCAGGAACTGGTAATGCTTTTCCTCGAAAATGTCCTGCAAGTTCGGGCTACCGAGCAGCAGGCCGGATTTCAGTTTCGTCAATCGCGACAGATAGGCCACCAACCGGTAATATTCATGGTGGTTGGAAATCATTACCATATGCCCCAGCGAGCAGAGAATGTCCACGCGGTCGAGGAAGTCCTTTTCGTCGATATCGCGGTCGCCGGCTTTCAGATTATGCAGTGTGAGCTCCGAAATGAGCACCACTTTAGATTCATCCACATCTTCTTCTGCCAAAAACTGCCGCTGACCATTGCTGATCAGGTCGATATGCACGTTCGTGATCGGGCGCAGGCGGCCGCGCATCATGAGAATGTGCTTTTTGTACAATGCTTCGGAAGGCTGCAATACGCCGCCGTCGCTGCCGAACAATGCGGCATCGGTAAAGCCGTTCTTCACGAGGCGCAGGCTCATGAGGCGGTTATCTACCTTGGCAAAATCGGGCCCGCTGAAACGCACCATATCAATCTCGATCCGGTCGGTCGTAAGATCGTCCATGAGCGACATGAGCAGAATTTCGGGTGATTTGTAATAGTAATAGCAACCGTAAATCAGGTTTACACCGATAATGCCGAGTGCCTGTTGTTGCAGAATGTTCTCATCATCGCGCATACGCACATGGATTACGACGTAGTTCGTCGGGCCCATGGGCGTGAGCTGGAATTGCAGCCCGATCCAGCCGTGTGATTCGTTCGTTTTTTGGAAATTGAGGGCTACAACGGTATTAGCAAATGCAAAGAAAGTGCTATCGACACCGCGTTTTTCCGAGAGCCGCTTTTCCACAAGGTTATACTCGCGGTTGAGCATTTTCATCAATCGGGACTCCACCACGTATCGCCCGCCCTCCTCTGTCCCGTATATCGCGTCGCTGAACGTCATGTCGTAGGCCGACATCGTTTTAGCGATGGTTCCGGATGCGCCGCCGGCTTTGAAAAAGTAAGCCGCCGTTTCCTGACCTGCCCCGATCTCCGCGAACGATCCGTAGATCCGGCGATCGAGGTTGATCCTTAGTGCTTTTTGTTTTGTACCAAGATTCTTTTCGTACATAACGGTATATTAGTATAATGAAGAAGCTTACATGTAAATATAAGAAAAATACAGTTCTGCATTTAGCGGAATTTCTGATCTTCTGGCACTAGAATGGAAAAGTTATATAATTTATTCACTTACGGCACTTTGATGCAGGGTTTTGAAAATCCCTATGCACAGAAGCTCAGGTTGTCTTCAAACTATATAGGAAAAGGATATTTCAATGGAAAACTGTTCCGCGTGGAATGGTACCCGGGCGCATTATACGAGCCTGATGCACCTACGCGCGTGCACGGGGAAATTTACCAGCTTCACTTCCCCGAGATACTGAAAGAACTGGATGAATATGAGGACATTCTGGAAGATGAGGCAGCGAGTTTGTACGTCAGGAAAGTGGTGCCTGTCAGGTGTGGCCAGGAGGTGGTCAGGGATTGTCAGGAAGTAGTGATTGATTGTTGGGTGTATTTGTACAATCAGCCGGTTTCGGACTTGCCGTTAATTGAAGATGGTTATTTCAAAACTAAGTCTTGAGGCTCTCGCCGATAATGCGGAGGCCGTCCAATGTTAACTTTCTGTCAATTTCTGTAAACTCGTCGCGCAGAGTATCGATAATGGAAGATAGTCCGCCGGTAGCTACGGCAATGCATTCGCCGCCCAGCTCGGTGCGAATGCGGCCCAGCAGCGATTTGACCAACCCTTCATACCCTAGCAGAATGCCCGCCTGAATGGCCTCGACCGTGTTTTTACCAATGGCCGAAGGCGGAAGTTGCAGTGGCACTTCCGGCAGTTGCGCGGTATTGGCAAACAGTGCCTTCACAGCGGTGATTAAACCCGGCAATATAGCTACGCCGAGAATTTTGCTGTCTTTGGACACAGTTGTGAATGTCAATGCAGTACCAAAATCGACGACCACGCAATTTTCTTTATACCGCGTCGATACCGCTACCGCATTGGCGATAAGGTCCGCGCCGATTTCATGCGGATGGTCGATTTCAATAGACAATGCAGGGTAAATTTCCGGCCCTACCACAATCACACCTTCGCCGAATAACGAGCGGAGCATTCTCAGTATCACGGGTGTAAGTGCAGGCACGACGCTGCTCAATACCACGGTTTCCACATCCCCGAACCACAACCCGGCTTCCAGGAAATGCAGCCGGAGTTTCGACTCGTAATGCGCCTCGTTTTCCTGCACCAGCGAGCGCATCCGCCAGATGTGCTCCCAGTTACCGGAATCATGAAGCCCGAAAACAGTATCGGTATTGCCAAGGTCGACGGCTAACAACATAAAAGAGAATTTACATGTGGAAGCAAAATAAAGGCATTCTTCAAATAAAACTTCATGCTGCCCCGGTTTTGCGTCCGTTTCTTTTTGATTATCCCTAATTTTAACCTCCAAAATAAAAGCGCGTGCTTTCACCCTTTCAAACAAAGCACCGCACGAATGTTACCACAGGAAGTGATATGCAATTTTCTATACGCCGCGGATTACCCATACTGCTTTTTCTAATACAAATTCTGAATCACACGACTCAGGCCCAGGCCATTCCTGAATGGCAGGATCCGCAGGTAATCAGCATCAATACCGAAAAGCCCCGTGCCGATTTCTTCCCCTATACCACGGAAAAAGCGGCGTTAGCCATGGACAAAAAAGGCCCGTTCGTGCAGTCGCTGAATGGCACCTGGAAATTCAAATGGGCGCAGCATCCTTCGAAAGCGCAACTTAATTTTTTCGATCCTAAAATTTCCGACGCAGGCTGGGATAATATACCGGTTCCATCCAACTGGCAGGTCGTGGGCGCGCGCGAGGGTCGTAAATACGACCGTCCGATTTTCAGCAATATCAAACACCCGTTCAAAGCCACCCCGCCGCGGATTACGGCTGATACCAATGCAGTGGGCATGTATCGCACTACATTTACGGTCGCAGATGTAAAGGATAAGCAGATATTTCTCCATTTCGGCGGCGTACAATCGGCTTGCTATGTATGGCTGAATGGCGTCGCCATCGGTTACCATGAGGATGGCATGACGCCATTCGAATTCGATGTGACGGAAGATGTGAAAGTCGGAGTAAACAATCTGGCCGTCGAAGTGATCAACTGGTCAGACGGCAGTTATTTGGAGGATCAGGACTACTGGCGGCTCTCAGGCATTTTCCGCGATGTAAACCTGCTGCTTTTACCTAAAGTGGTATTAACCGATTACTCAGTCAGGACGATTCTGGACGCCAATCATGAAAATGCAACGCTGAAATTGAGCGCCTATGTCAAGAACTTCGGACAGCAGTCCATTCACGCTCATCAGGTGCTTTTTACATTATATGATGCTTCCAAAAACGTCGTTACCACGCCGGTGAGCCAGATGATCGGCACGCTCGAAATGGGCAAAGAGGGGGCAGTACGTGCCGAAATGCCGGTTCCTAACCCCGCCAAATGGAGCGCCGAAATGCCGAACCTGTACACGTTGACGGTCCAGCTCATGAATTCCGACGGTAAGGTCCTCGAAGCGACTAGCCAGCGCGTGGGATTCAGGGATGTGAAGATTAAAGGCGGCCAGCTATTGGTAAATGGCAAGGCGATAACGATTAAGGGGGTCAACCGCCACGAATTCGACCCGGAAACCGGCCGCGTGATCAGCCGTGAGTCGATGATCAAAGACATTACCTTAATGAAGCAGCACAATATCAATGCTGTGCGAACTTCGCATTACCCCAATAACTCCGAATGGTACGACCTCTGCGACCAATACGGCCTGTACGTGATGGACGAGGCGAATATCGAAAGCCATGAACTTTGGAGCAAAAACATGATCCTGGCTGATAACCCGCAATGGCGCGCGGCGTTTCTGGCGAGAGGCAATGCGATGGTCGAAAGGGACAAGAACCACCCGTCGGTGATTATCTGGTCGCTGGGGAATGAGTCCGGAATGGGGCAGAATTTCCTGGATATGGGCGACTTCATCAAACTCGCCGACCCTACCCGGCCAATTCATTATGAGGGAAGAAAGGATTACAAACCGACGACACTCAGCAATTTCGATATTGTTTCAGTCATGTACCCTTCCACGCAGGACATGATCGAGTTGGTCAAAAAGGACAAAACCCGCCCGCTCATCGTATGCGAATACGCGCACGGGATGGGCAACAGCATCGGTAACCTGAAAGAATATTGGGACCTGATCGAAAAATACCCAACCATGCAGGGCGGCTTCATCTGGGATTGGGTCGACCAGGGTCTAAAACTGAAACGTGCTGATGGCACCGAATACTGGGATTATTTCAACTACATCGACGGCGCCAATGCCGGCGACGGCCTCGTGAACCCTGATCGTACGCCCCAGCCCGAGCTGAATGAGGTGAAGAAAGTATATCAATATGTGAAGTTTGAAACGCCGGACACGTTGAAAGCCGGTGTAAAGAATATCATTTTACACAATGCCTACGATTTTCAATCGCTGCACGGTTATGAACTGGTATGGTCGCTGATGGAGAACGGGAAGCCTGTGGGCAAAGGCGGAAGCATTGCCAACCTGAATGCATTGGCACACCAGAAACAGCAGATCACCATTCCTTACGAACTCCAGGCTTCGACAAAACCCAATGCCGAGTATTTTCTAAACCTCAGTTTAAGATTAAAAGAAGCGACACTCTGGGCTCCGAAAGGCCACGAAGTCGCCTGGCATCAGGTACCCGTGGTGAAACCAGCTGCCCCGCGCCCGAACCTCAGCCTGTACGGCGAGCGCCCCCTCCGCATTGTGCAGATTACCGCCGCCCGCGTACAGATTTCGGGACAGGATTTCACCGTGGTTTTCGACAAAAACGCAGGCCGGATGATTTCTTTTAAAAACAAACGGGAAGAAATGCTCGAAAGCGGTCCGTATGCCAATTTCTGGCGCGTACCAACCGATAATGACGAAGGCGGCGGTGCAAAAAGCTATGCTGCCCAATGGCGCAACTTCGGCCTCGATACATTGGAGCGCATTTCTTCAGAGATGAAAACCCAGCGATTGACCGCCCAAATCTACAAGGTGACGCTCAACCAGACATTGAAACAGCCCAAAGGTGAAATGGATGTGCAATCGGTATACATGGTTTATGCCTCGGGCGACATTCATATACAAAACACATTTACACCGCGAGGCGAATGGCCGCCGCTGGCCAAAGTGGGAATGCAACTGAGAATGCCCGCTACATTTACCAAAACCCAATGGTATGGCAACGGCCCCCACGAGACTTATGCCGACCGCAAAACGAGTGGAAAAACAGGCATTTACGCCGGCACAGTAGCTGAACAGCATTTCCCGTACATTACTCCGCAGGAAAATGGAAATAAGACCGGCGTTCGCTGGGCTGCGGTGACCAATGCCGAAGGAGCCGGATTGCTGGTGCTGAGCGATACCGCATTCAATTTCAACGTCCATGATTATACGGACAAAGACCTGCTCGCCGCCAAACGCCGGGCAGCGATACTGAGCCGCGGCATTTCGACGGTAGTAAACATAGACCTCGCGCAAATGGGATTGGGCGGTGACGATAGCTGGTCCCCACGCGTCCACGAGGCATATCTGCTGCCCGCAAAACCGTATTCCTACTCATTCAGACTGAGACCGATCGAAAGCACTTCAAATATCGAGCAGATCGCAGCGGTGCGCTTACCTTACGTGGATCAAAAGGAGACCAGCGAGGCCGTATCCATAACCGAAACGGCTGTTCCGACCGAAGAAGCTGTAAGCGAAGACGAGGAAGAAGAAGCCGTAGCGGCCCCGGTTCGCAAGACGACCGTCAAAAAAGCACCGGTACGGAAAAAGCCGGTGCGAAGAAAACCTGCCCGTCGTCGTCGCAGGAGATAATGAAAAAGACTTGGCAAGTTCAAGAAAGGCTTACCAAGTCTGTAACACCCCACAGTTTTAATAAAGACCCGGCGAATGCTTAAATGTTGCCGGGTCTTTATCATTTTTTAGGCGACAGTGCATATTGCGCCTTCACTTTGATTACCTGCGCGATTTTGACGAAAACCACACTCGGCACTTCGATCTTGTGGTCCACCAGCGCTACTTCGAAATCGGAACTGATCGTGATCTTTCCGCCCTCGATCTTCATTTTCCCTTTGATCGTCCGCTCCCTGGTAACGCCGTGAACCGTGAATTTCCCGGTCGCCGACACATCGTAATCGCCGTTTTTGGTGTAATCCTGGGCCTTATCTACCTTTCCTGAAAACGTAGCTGTCGGATATTTCTCCGATTCAATATAGTTTTCATTGAAATGCTCCTGCATCAGCTTATTGGGAAAAGAAAAGTCCCGCATGTTCATCCGGATCGCTATCTCGTTGTTGGCTGTATTCAGGATCACTTGTGACTTTTTATTCTCCGCTTCAATATTCTCCAAAGGAGTCGACGCTGAGAATTGCGTGTTACCGCCCGAAGTGGCAAACATTTGTGCAAATGCGGTCCCGGAAAGCAAAGCGGTACTGAACATGGCCAGGCAGGCCACGCGAAAAAAATGCAGTTTCATAGTCTGGATCAGTTTGGCTGCTTCTTGTTCTTCTTGTCAAAGCTGAATGTACGGGAAATGTTGAACCCGTAATGGATATCCCCTTTGCCCCAGCTGCCGGTGGTTTCGCCGATGAACTGTTTCTCGATCATGCCGAGGGAGTTGGTAAAATGCAGTTGGAAAACGTGCCCGCCGGTTTCGATATCGACGCCGAACGACATGGAATCGTGGTAAGGGGCTGTCAAAGTATTCTTTTCCCGAGCGGTATAGAAATATTCACCGTTCAATGAGACGCGTTTCGAGAGCTTGAAACGGCCGCCGATACCTACGGCAAAGAGTACTTTTTCGTCACCTGTCACGTCCGGCATAGTGCGGTACAGATAGGTTGGCGACAGTTGCAGCGACAAGCGCTCCCCGAATTTCCGCGCTACCAGTACCTGGGCGGAGTAATACAGTTTATCCTGAAAATCGCGCTCCTTATCCACCGTGGCTACGCCTGTTCCACCGAACAATGTCACCGAAACCGGGATATTACGTGCGCCGGTGCTTTGTTTCAGTAATTTATATTTACCAAAAAAATCATACACCTTCTGCGACGTGCTGCGGCCCACTCCGATCATCAGATCGTCCGTCAACCCGTATTCGAAGCCGAGCCGCATCGTAGCCTGATCGAGCCCGAAAAATTGGTAAGCGCCTGAGTTCAACTTCCCGAAACGGTGCGAAATGCGGAAATCGAGATGCTTCTTTTTCATCGTTTCCACCGATTGGCCATTCACCACGCGGGTCGATTTGAAAGTGGCGCTGACCGGAACGGTTTGCGCACTGTCCTGTTTCGACAACTCGTTCAGCAAGTCGTCCTGCGCATATAATACTGTTGATGAACCCATCAACATCACGAGTAGGCGGAGTACTTTCATAGTCAGTTCTGATTAAGCTTTCACCGTTAAAGTATTGCCGTCGGAAGAAACGGTTACATTATACGTTTTAAGCGGAGTCGTGGCAGGACCATTCGTCACCGCCCCGGCAGTGCTGAATGTAGAACCATGAGTCTGGCAGAAAACGTCGTTGGACGATGACCTGTATGCAACCGGATTTCCCTCGTGAGTGCAAATTTTGCTCAAAGCCACATAGCTGCCTCCGCTCGTTTTGGCTACGAGCACATCCCCGATTACCTTACCGATACCAGCCGTTTTCAGCTCGTCGTAGGGAGATTTGGTCATGTCAACCGTGAAATTGATAGCCGTGCCGCTTGTAGTGCCTGTTATTCCGCTGCCGCCGGTACCCGGATCTGGATTCGGATTAGGATTCGGATCATCGTCTTTCGATCCGCAGGCCGTCATAGTGGTGCCGAGGCAATAGAATGCCATTAACGTTGAGGTACTGAGCCCAAGACTTCTTAGGAATTCGCCTCTTTTCATGCTTCCTTTTTCAATTGAGTTCATAGTAATAATAAATTAATTAGAAGATACAATTCAGCGATAATGTGGGCATAGTGCTCACTTGAAAACAGGGGTGTAGCGCACCGATAGCCAGAGGCCCGTAGTAATGAGGTTCACTTTTCCATAGCCGACGCGTTTGAGCGGCATCCGGATAGAAGGCTCTGCGAGGAGCGATAGTTTACGGGATATTCTGTATTCGTAGCCTGCTGAAATATTGGCATGACTCAGCCAATACCAGCCGGTTTCCCCATTCCAACCCCGTCTTGTCTGCGCATTAGGGTCGTTAGGGTCGATGTAATAGTATTTATATTTCTCACTATTCATATGGTAGGATGAAAAACCACCTGTTGCAAACCAACGCGACCTTTCACCCAGCGCAATATCATAGCGCACATTCAGGGGTATTTCCAACACTTTACACACACCGTCTATTCCGCTCAATGCCAGCGGCGGGTAATAACCATGCTTGGGTAACTGATAAGCCTCCGCGGGTGCATAGTAATCCTTCCTGCTCCAAACCGCGCCGCTTTGCAAATACAATCTTGGTAAAACCGAATACTCCACCAACAGCGACACCGACGTTCCGGGCTTTGAAAAATCCTTCAATCCTACCGTGCTCAGGTCCGGCGAATAACCAAATCTGAACGCCATCAGCGGCCGGTCATCTGCGGACATGGACGATTGCCTCGGCGTAGGCCCGGCCGCAACCTCCTGCTCTGGCGCGGAAACCCCGGGCAGTGGCAACACATTCCATTTCAACGCCTTACTATCCAATGCGGATGCAGGAATCAATGCGCGGTCCCGTACATCTGCTTTTGTCAACGATTCACCAGCAAGTGCCGGCTGTATCTCCGTCGAAGCCGCATTGCCGTCCTGCCGGCCCGTTGCTTGCGACAAGGACGTCTCCCTGCCTTCCGCTTTTGCATTGTTTTGAATAGAAAGAGCCCCGTCGCCTCCTTCCACTCTTGAGCGGTTAGGCTCTAAGAACACTCCGCCTGCCTTAGATTGGCTCCGGGGCAATGGTTTTCTGCCGTTTTTACCAACAGCAGCATTCAACTCTGATTTTGAGGAAGATTTACCAGCTTCTTTTGCACTGGCTTTTAGTTTACTACCAATACCTTTTTTGCCATTACCAGCAACTTTATTTCTCTCAGCAACCAATTCTTTTGCATTATCCACAGTCAGCTTTCCTTTATCAACACCCGCAGCCGTTTTTAAGGCTTCCTCTTCCAAATCTCCCGGCTTTCTGACAACACCTGACTCACTGACAATATCTGACTCGCCGCTACCGTCCTTCACGCCTCCATCCTCCACTACCCCTCTCTCGCTTCCTCCATCCTCCCGCGCTACTTCATGCTCCGGTTTCAACGTAACATTCCTTCCTCCTTCCTCCTTTCCTCCCTTCTCCCCTTCCAGGGAATAAAGCGCAATCCCCGCCGGTATCAGCAACGCCAGTACGCCCAGCGGCCACCATTTCCGCCACCATCCGGCCGGAGTTCTTCCATCCTGCTTGTCGAGTCGTTTCCGCAGGTCATTCCAGTCATCGGGTTCGTATGTCGGATCAAGCTCTTCTGATGACTTTCTGAAGAGCTTGTCCAGTTCGTCATCTGGCAACTCTATCATAGTCGTCAATTTTAATCTTGGATAACATGTCTCTCAACTTTTCCCTTGCACGCGACAAATTGGACTTTGACGCCCCAACTGAAATATTCAGCTGTTCTGCAATTTCTTCGTGTGTGTAGCCATCAATGACCGACAAACTGAATGCCAGCCGGTACGCCGGTGTCAGGCGCTGGATCAGTCCGACCAGCTCGTCATGTGAAAGCTTGCTGATAACCGTTTCGTCTACGGACACCTGTTCCGCGACTTCCACGTCGTCGAAAACATCTCTGCGAACTTCCTGTCTGTAATGATCGAGGGCTGTATTAATCATGATTCTGCTCAACCAGGTTTTAAATGGTCGGCTTGCATCGAAACTTTCGAGCTTCGTGAAAACCTTCATGAATCCATCGTTGAGTATTTCTTTCGCCTCTTCCCGGCTGCGTGTATAGCGCAAGCAAATGCTCATAGCATAGCCGTAGAACTGCTTGTACAACAGCTCCTGACTGCGGCGGTTTTTCTGTAAACAGCCGTCGAGTAGTTCTTGAAGAACGGCGGAGTTATACTCGGGCATGCTATTTGCTTTTTTAACCTATACGAGGGAATCCGGCACAGGGTTGCCTGGGGTTTGCAAGTTTTTTACAACATTTTTACGCCGGCAAAAAGACACATCGTCCGTTCATTGAAAAATTAGGAATTTTTAACGACAATCGCACGTAAACTTGGCGTTAATGCCTCCCGGAACCCGCCCTGCGCGGGTGGTCCTGCCCGGGTAGTCCCGCCCGGATGGCTTTGAAATAATGCGTACTTTTGCAGGCTAACTATCGAATGTTAATCAAAGCCGGATTAAAACTGGTTTCCGGTGTACCTTATATCCAATGGCCAATAATGAAACTGGCAAAACCTTGCCCGGCAAGGAAACCCCCTCTCCATTTGCCGTAAAAAAAATCAGGTGGGAAGGATTAAAAATCACGCTCCGGCTTTTGCGTTACCTGCGGCCCTATCGCTTGATGTTCGTGGCGGGGATGCTGTTCCTTGCATTGTCGACCGGCACGTCCCTTGCATTTCCGAAACTGGTGGGAAGCATTATCGAGGTCATTGAGGGCAAATCGCGGTTTACGATCAATCAAATCACCGTGCTGCTTTTCGTAGTCCTGTTTGGTCAGGCCATATTTTCGTTCTTCCGGATCTATCTCTTTTCCAAAGTCAGTGAAAAGGCTGTCAACAACATCCGGCTCGACGTTTTCAGCAAGATTATCACATTGCCTGTCCCATTCCTGGAAGAACGTCGCGTGGGCGAGCTCACCAGCCGCATTACTTCCGATGTTTCACAACTGCAAGGTTTGCTGTCGTTCACGCTCGCAGAACTCTTCCGGCAGCTGGCTACGCTGATCGTCGGAATGTCCATTTTGTTTTATACTTCCTGGAAGCTGACGCTTTTCATGCTCGCGACGGTACCTATACTGGGCGTGGCTTCGGTATTCTTCGGGCGTCACACACGCAGGCTCTCCCGCAAGGCGCAGGACCAGCTTGCAGCGGCAAATGTCGTGGTGGAGGAAACCTTGCAATCGGTGAACGTCGTAAAGGCATTTACCAATGAGCCACTGGAAATCAACCGCTACCGGACGATTCTGGATCGGGTGGTGGACCTTACATTGTATGCGGCGCGGTTTCGGGGTGGGTTCGTATCATTTATCATTTTCGCCACATTCGGCGGGATCGTGGGTGTAGTGTGGTACGGAGCCGCATTAGTGCAAGCTGGCGAGTTCGGTCTTTCGGATTTATTCACATTTATTCTTTACACCACTTTTATCGGCGCGTCGATCAGCGGAATGGGTGATTTATATGCCCAAATCAGCCGCACGGTGGGTGCGTCCGAACGCATCTTCGAGATCCTGGGAGAAACGCCCGAGGTTTCGGTGGATGAGGCACAAAATGCAGTGGCAAGTCATGTGGAAGGCCGCGTGACTTACGAGGACATTCATTTTGCCTATCCTTCGCGTCCCGATTTGCCAGTTTTGAAAGGCGTTTCACTAGATGTGCAGGCAGGCGAGAAAATCGCTTTGGTAGGATACAGCGGTGCAGGTAAATCCACCATTGTACAACTCCTGATGCGCTTTTACGAATATCAGTCAGGTGAAATACTCGTCGACGGCAAGCCGGTGAGGGAATATGGCCTTTCGGCATTAAGGAAAAACATCGCGATCGTGCCGCAGGAGGTGATGCTTTTTGGCGGGACAATCTACGAGAACATTGCATACGGAAAACCTTCCGCCTCTCGTGAAGCCATTATTGACGCAGCCGAGCGCGCCCATGCGCTGGAATTTATCGAGTCCTTTCCCGAAGGATTTGAGACCATCGTCGGCGAGCGGGGTATTAAGCTTTCCGGCGGCCAGCGGCAGCGCATTGCCATTGCAAGGGCTATTTTAAAAGATCCCAAAATTCTCATTCTCGACGAAGCGACCAGCTCGCTCGACGCGGAATCCGAAAAGCTCGTGCAAGTCGCATTGGACGAACTGATGAAAAACCGTACAACGATCGTGATCGCCCACCGCCTGGCTACTATCCGGAAAGTCGATATGATCTATGTCCTTCGAGAAGGCCGGATCGCTGAGTCGGGAACGCACCAGGCATTGAGCACTATTCCTGATGGCCTGTACGCCAACCTCATCAAACTCCAATTTGAAAACGTTGAAACCCTTTCATGAAAAGCACTGAAACATCCCGCTCCGAATCACGCACATTTTTTCAAGCCCAAAAAGAAAAAGCGGCCATAGCGGAACAAAGGGAGCATGAAAGATTTAAAAATATAGCCCTGCTGCGACTGGCTGCATTTGCAGGCATGGTGGTGCTGGCGGTAGTCTGGAACAAAACGGGCGTCGCCCATTGGGGAATAGGGATATTGGTATTGCTCATAATCTTCCTTATCCTGATGCGGAAGCAACAGGAAGCCCGTAGCCACCGGAACTTTCAGCGAAACCTCATCGCCATTAATGACGATGAACTTGCCCGCCTCGATCTCCGTTTCAAAAGACCCGAAACCGGCTCGGAATTCCGCGAAAAAGACCATAATTATTCCGATGATCTGGACATCTTCGGCGAATTTTCCCTTTTCAAACTCCTCAATCGCAGCCGCACCGCCGAAGGAAGCCGCCGGCTTGCCAATTGGCTCAAAAATCCAGCCAACGCAACCGAGGTAGGGCTCCGGCAAACAGCCGCCACCGATTTCAGCCATCACCCCGAGCACATCCAGCAATGGGAAGCGACCGCCTTGCTTCACGCGCACGCAGCCAAGCACGTGGGCGAATTTCAGGAATGGATCGTTGAACCATTTCCCGCGCCATTGAGAAATGCATTGCCATTGCGCTGGTACCCTTTGCTGACACTTTTGATCGCGATATTGTATTTCGCAGGCATCCTACCAGGCATTGTTGTGTTCGTCAGCCTCGGAATCCATCTTTTCATATTGGGCCGCTACGCCGAATTTGTGAAACTACTCGCCAACCGCACGACATCGATGGGACAGACGCTCACCGCTTATTCGGATTTGTTGAAAAAAGCGGAACATGCACCGTATGAGTCGACGTGGTGGCAAACAAGAAAGGCGAAGATTACCGGCTCTTCGGCCGCATTGGCGAAAGTGGGCAACCTCTTCGAAAAACTGGATTACCGCAACAATCCTTACTTCGCCATTTTCATAGGCATTCCCACACTCTGGGATATGCATTGCCTCGCCAGCCTCGAAGACTGGAAGGCTGTGCATTACCAGCACCTCACCGACTGGCTCGACGTATTGGCCGACACCGAAGCAATGAACAGTCTGGCCGGTCACGCATTTGCCCATCCGGAGTACATTATTCCCGCTGTCAATCATGTCTCTGAAGTTACCATCGCCGCCGCTTCGCTCGGCCATCCGCTGATTCCCGCGGCAAAGCGGATTAGTAACGATTTTGCCATGCAGGGTACGGGCAAGACAATACTGGTTACAGGCTCGAATATGTCTGGGAAAAGTACTTTTTTAAGGACAATTGGTTTAAATCTCGTACTCGCGCAAATGGGCGCGGTTGTGAGCGCCGGCGCATTCGCTTGCTCGCCTGTGCGGGTATTCAGCAGCATGCGCACGCAGGACTCGCTGGAAGAAAGCACTTCTTCTTTTTATGCAGAATTAAAAAGGCTCCGGAAACTCCTTGAACTGGCCGACGAGCAGGCTCAAGCACCTGTTTTCTATTTACTGGATGAAATTCTCAAAGGTACCAACTCCGCCGACCGCCACCGGGGTGCGGAGGCGCTGATTCGGCAGCTGCATGCCAAAAAAGCATCAGGTATGGTATCCACCCACGACCTCGAACTAGGCGAGTGGGGCGCTACCGAGCCTTACATTCACAACTTCCATTTCCGGTCGGATGTGGAAAACGGCCAGCTGCATTTTGATTACCGTTTGCACGAAGGGATCTGCCGGAGTTTCAATGCCTCGGAACTGATGCGGATGATGGGCATTGCTATTGGCCCCGACAAAACCCCGCTTGCACACTGATACCGGGCATTTGTACGGTTGTTTGCGGATTTGCGTAACTTTACTGTTTACATTTACGTTTAAAACACTGATCCGGTAGCGGAAGTCGAACTTTTTTGATTAACAATTAACCCGTAACGATTACAAAACCTGAATGGAATTACAGAAAGCATTGGAAATATTGATCATGGCAGGGCAGCTTATCCTGGGCCTGTCGATCCTGGTGGGGTTGCATGAGTGGGGGCACATGGCCGCCGCAAAATTGTTCGGAATGAGGGTTGAAAAATACTTTATAGGCTTTCCTCCTAAAATTTTCAGTTTTCAGAAAGGCGAAACAGAATATGGCATAGGCGCTATCCCGCTGGGCGGGTTTGTGAAAATTTCCGGGATGATCGACGAGTCGATGGACACCGAGGCGATGAACCAGGAGCCGCAGCCGTGGGAATTCCGCTCGAAACCGGCCTGGCAGCGGCTGATCGTCATGCTCGGCGGTATTATCGTGAACGTGGTCGTGGGTATCGTCATCTTCATTGCAATCGCGTACCACGACGGCAAGCAGTTCCTTTCGATTAATGAGGTAAATAAATATGGTATCGTGGCCGGCGAACTGGCACAGGAAATCGGTTTGAAAACCGGCGACAAGATCGTGCGCGTCAACGGCAAACCTTTCACGGATTTCAGCGACGTGATCAGTTCGGAGGTTTTCCTGGGAAGCAACAGTTCTTACACCGTCGACCGCAACGGCCAGGAAGTGCAGATCGAGATCCCTAACAATTTCATTGAAAAACTGTCCGACCCTGATGAGAAACGCAATTTCATCCGCGCGATCGAACCTTTCAAAATCGGTGAGCTGATTCCGGGAATGCCTGCCGAAAAAGCGGGCATGGAAGTCGGAGACAAAATTACGTCGATCAACGGCACGCCTATCCGTTTCTTCCATGAATTGCAGACCCAACTTGAAAAGCTGAAAGGCAAGGAAACTACATTGGTAGTACAACGCGGTGCGGAACAGAAACCCTTGAAAGTGGCCGTAACCGAAGACGGTACGCTCGGTTTCTATCCAGAAACCCTGCTCGACTTCACAGTCGTTCAATATACTTTCGGCGAAGCGGTGGTCATTGGCACGGAAAATGCCTTCGGTGTGGTGTATAACAATATCAAAGGTTTCGGTAAAATATTCCGCGGGGAAGTGTCTGCCTCCAAAGCACTGAGCGGACCGATCGGCATAGCACGTATGTTTGGTGGCGTTTGGGATTGGGGCCGTTTCTGGCAGCTGACCGGCTTGCTATCGATGGTGCTCGCATTCATGAATGCATTGCCTATTCCTGCATTGGACGGCGGCCATGCGGTAATCCTGTCCTATGAAATCATCTCAGGTCGCAAGCCTTCCGACAAGTTCCTCGAAAACGCCCAGAAAGTAGGAATGGTACTCTTGTTGGGCCTGATGGCATTCGCCATTTTCAACGACGTATGGAAAGCGGTATTTTAAAAAGAGGGAGGAAAGGGAGAATGGAGGAAGGGGAGGAAAGGAATGTATTAGTCAGGAGGTCAGGAAGGTCATTTCGCTTTCCTGACTTTCTGACTTTTTCCTCTTCCCTTTCCTCCTTCCTCCCTTTCCTGCTTTCCTCCCTTTTCCTACTCACGTCCTTCAAACCGAAGCACGATTACCACGTTTCAGTGACGCAAATGCAATACAATGTGTCGTCGCGATCGTTCGAAGTAAGTATCCGGATATTTACGGATGATCTTGAAAAAGCATTGTCGGAAAGCCACTCCAGACAACGATTCGTGATCAAGGACAATGATCAAAATGATCGCTTCGTTGAAGAATACATTCGTAAATCATTTGTCTTGACAGATAGTCAGAAAAAAAATGTCCCTATCAAATATGTCGGAAAAGAACAGGAAGCGGATGCAACGTGGGTGTATCTCGAAATCCCTTTCCAGGGCGCTTTGAACGGCTGTAAGCTTTTGAATGTTACGCTTATGGAAGTTTTTGACGATCAGGTCAATATGACGAATCTTAAATTCCAGTCCGAAAAAAGGACGTTTTTATTTAAAAAAGGACAGACTTCTCACCTGCTGTAACTGGTCTGTGACCGCTCATAAAAATGCATGACATAATGTGTAGTGGCACGGCTATTTTGTTTTATAATGCCTTTCTTTTGAAAGTCATTATTTATATATTGGGAAAAGATTATCTGTCAATTTGACAGAATGCCTATGAAATTTGAACCTTCTGATCTATATAGCCGGCTGCTGATGTCCGATTCGGACATGGATAGCCTTGAAATCGTTCCTCTTGGTGGCCCCGACGGCTCTGACGAGCCTTTTGAACTTCCAAATGAATTAGCGATACTTCCGATCAGGCAAACGGTGCTCTTCCCGGGGATGGTGATTCCCGTGACAGTCGTGCGCCAGAAAGCCATCAGGCTTGTTAAAAAGATATACCGCAACTCCGATATCAATCAGCGTATTCTCGGTGCCGTCACTCAGGCTATTCCAAACAAGGAAGATCCTACCGCTGAGGATCTTTACAATATCGGTACCGTCGCTCAAATCCTGAAAATGATCACCTTGCCGGATGGTAATGTGACGATCATCGTGCAGGGGCGTCAGCGTTTCGAAATCAAAGCCATTGTAAACGAGGAGCCTTACCTGACCGCCGAAGTGCGGCCTATCGAAGATTCTTTTGTGGGCCCTACCAAAAAAGAAGCGAAAGCACTGCTGCAATCGCTTCGTGACGGTGCGCACAAGATCATGCGCCTGAACCCTGAGATCCCGCAGGAAGCACGCATTGCGCTGGACAACATCGAAAGCCCGATCTTCTTGATCCATTTCCTGTCGTCGAACATCAATGTCGAGATAGCCGATAAGCAAAAATTGCTTGAAGAACGTAACGGTCACAAGCAGGCTACGCTTTTGCTGCAATACATGATGCGCGAAATCGAAATGCTGGAATTGAAACGTGAAATCCAGACGAAAGCAAGCTCGGATATCGACCAGCAGCAACGCGATTATTTCCTTCGCCAGCAGATCAAAGTTCTGCATGATGAGTTGGGAATGGACAGCCCCGAGCGCGACCTCGACGAAATCCGCCTGAAAGCCAGCCAGAAAAAATGGTCGGAGCCGGTGAAAGCCCATTTCGAAAAAGAACTGGGCAAATTGCAGCGCGTTAACCCAATGGCCCCGGAATACCCGGTAACGATGAATTACCTGGAAACACTGGTAGATTTGCCCTGGGGACAATATACCAAAGACAATTTCGACCTGGTAAGGGCACAGAAAATCCTCGACGCTGACCATTTCGGTCTCGAAAAGGTGAAAGAACGCATTATCGAATACCTGGCGGTGTTGAAACTGAAAGGGAATTTGAAAGCGCCGATCCTTTGCCTGTACGGCCCTCCGGGTGTCGGCAAAACTTCACTCGGCAAGTCCATCGCGAAGGCATTGAACCGGGAATATATCCGTATGGCGCTCGGTGGCGTGCACGACGAAGCCGAAATCCGCGGGCACCGCAAGACGTACATCGGTGCAATGCCGGGTAAGATCATCCAGAATATCAAAAAGGCAGGTTCTGCCAATCCGGTGTTCATCCTCGATGAAATCGATAAGGTGAGTTCCGATTATCGCGGCGATCCTTCTTCCGCATTGCTGGAAGTACTCGATCCCGAGCAGAACTCGTCGTTTACCGACAACTACCTCGAAGTAGAATACGACCTTTCGAAGGTGCTTTTCGTAGCCACCGCCAACTCGCTCGATACCATTCACCCCGCATTGCGCGACCGGATGGAAATCATCGAAATGACCGGCTACACGATCGAAGAAAAATTGCAGATTGCGAAACGTTATCTCGTTCCGAAACAACGCAAAGATCATGGTTTGAAATCGACCGATGTGAAGATCGACGATGCCGCATTGCTGAAAGTGATTGAAGGCTACACCCGCGAGTCGGGCGTGCGCAACCTCGAGCAGAAGGTAGGCACTGTTATCCGAAAGATCGCAAAATCGGTAGCAATGGAGCAGGATTATCCTAAGACCGTTAAAGCCGACCAAATCGAGAAGTACCTCGGCGCGGAGATTTTTGATAAGGATTTGTATCAGGACAATGACTTCGCTGGCGTTGTGACGGGTCTCGCCTGGACTTCGGTAGGTGGTGAAATCCTGTTCATTGAAACGAGCCTGAGTCGTGGGAAAGGCGGGCTGACATTATCCGGCCAGCTGGGCGACGTGATGAAAGAGTCGGCGGTGGCTGCGTTGTCATACCTCAAAGCTAACGCAGAAAGGCTGGGTATCGATTACCGCATTTTCAATCACTACGATCTTCACGTACACGTACCTGCCGGCGCAGTACCCAAGGACGGGCCTAGCGCGGGCGTGACGATGGCCACTTCCATGGCTTCGATATTTACACAACGCCGCGTGAAACCTTATATCGCGATGACGGGTGAGATCACCTTGCGCGGAAAAGTACTTCCGGTAGGTGGTGTGAAAGAAAAAATCCTCGCTGCACGCCGCGCGGGAGTAAAAGAGATTATTCTCTGTGTGAAAAACCGCAAGGACGTGGAAGAAGTACCTGCCAATTACATCAAAGACCTGACTTTCCATTACGTGGACCAGGTGGATGAAGTGCTGGGGATTGCGCTCCTTCCCGAAAAAGTGAACAACCCGATGAACTTCGTTTTCCCCGATGAAAAGAAAGAAAAAGAGGAAAGCGGATATGTTACCATGACGGTTTAAACCAGACTTGAAAATATGCAAAAGAGGTACCGAAAGGTGCCTCTTTTTGTTTAGGGGTTATGCTTTCCAAACGGCGTCATATTGTTAAACCTTTTATCTATTTAAAAATGTCGTTACCGCAGCTCTCTCCCCAACTGCTCGACCAGCAGCCCGAACTTCTTCCCGATCACCGGAAACTTCTTGCATTGCCTGAAAAAATTATCCAGTTCGGTACAGGAGTACTGCTGCGCGGCCTGCCCGACTATTTTGTGAACAAGGCCAATGCGCAGGGTATTTTCAATGGCCGGATCGTTGTCGTGAAATCAACCAGCACCGGGGGAACCGACGCCTTTGCGGAGCAGCAGAATATCTTCTCCCACAGCATCCGCGGAATTGAAAACGGTCGGCAAATCGATGAGACGGTTATCAATAGCAGCATTAGCCGCACCCTGGCCGCTGCCAGCGACTGGGCCGATATCCTCGAATGTGCACATAGCTCAGAGCTTAATATTGTTATTTCAAATACGACGGAAGTGGGTATCCAGCTGGTCGACGATGACATTTTCGCCAACCCGCCGGTGTCCTTTCCGGGCAAACTGACGGCCTATTTGTTAGAACGCTACAAAGCATTTAATGGTGCTCCTGAATCGGGGATGGTGATTGTGCCTACCGAATTGATCGTCGGCAACGGTCCGAAACTGAAAGCCATCGTGCTGGAACAGGCACAACGGCACGGTCTGGATAGGGCTTTTATTTACTGGCTGGAAAACTATAACCACTTTTGCAGCTCACTGGTAGACCGCATTGTTCCCGGCAAGCCCGATGCCGAAACGATCGAGGTGCTTTCTCAAAAACAAGGCTTCCGCGACGATCTGCTGATCGTTTCCGAAGTTTACCGCCTCTGGGCCATCGAAGGCACCCAGCATGTGCGCGATGTGTTGAGCTTCGCACAAGCCGACAAGGGGGTGGTGATCGAACCTAATATCGACCTCTTCCGCGAATTGAAATTGAGATTATTAAACGGCACGCATACGTTAGCTTCCGGTCTTGCTTATCTCCACGGCCTCGATACAGTTCGTGAAGCGATGGAAAATACCGAAACCGCGCAGTTTATCGCCGATGTAATGCTGAAAGAACTTGCGCCTGCAATCCCGTACGCTGTTGATCCCGCACGGGCGCAGGAGTTCGGCAACCAGGTACTCGACCGCTTCCGCAACCCGTTCATTCGCCACCAGCTGATAGATATTACCGTGCAATACACGGCGAAGATGAAGATGCGCAACATTCCGACACTTCTGAACCATTATCAGAAATCGGACGATGTACCTGTATTATTTGCCAAAGGATTTGCCGCATTCCTCCGTTTTATGAGGCCTGTCGTGCATAAGGACAATGCTTACTACGGCGAGCGCGATGGTCAGCAGTATCCAATCCGGTGCGATGCAGCCGCCTATTTTGATGAAAAGTGGAAGAATGCTGCGTCGCCGGTAGATCTGGCACAGCAGGTTTTGGGCGATGTATCGCTTTGGGATACCGACCTTACATTACTGCCGGGCTTTGCCGACGCCGTGAAAGGTTATATGATCGAGCCGGTCTTTACCGGGACTTCCACGCTTTGAGCTGATTATACAGTTCCTCGGCCGAGATGGCATCAGAACTGAAATAGATCTCATCCGTTACTGTTTTGATCAGCAGGTACGGGTGAGATTTTTTATTGATATACAACCTGACAATCCGGCCGTCTTCTGTTTTGAAGGCCCCTTTCGCAAACTCTCCGCCTGCGAAACCGTTCGCTTTGCTCGAAATATCAGGCAGGCTGTCGGTAACAGTGAACCCGGTCACATCATCCCGCGCAATTTTCATCCCGGACAGGCCTTTGATTTCCAATGCACGGGTAGTCAGGAAGATCTCGCTGTTCCTCATGCCCATAAACATCAAATAACCTACGCCCACTACCACCACAAGGATAATGGCCATGACAATGTAGGTGCCTACCCGCTGGCCGCTCGTGCCCGTATAGTATCGGTTCCCGACAGCGATCATATAGACATATGCCAGAAGGGGGTAGACAACCATAAACACCGTAGCCCAGTTAGGATTAAAAGCATTCAGAATCAACACTCCTGCCAGCTCACTGATACCGAGGAATATGTGGAAACGATTGAAAAACTTGACGTAGGAAACAATGTCCATCTTCGCGCGATCGGCTTCGGACATCGTATTGTACCCGGATAACAGGTATTTCGCATTACCCGGAGTCACGATAAACCCGAGCGAAAGCAAGACCAGCGAAATGATGATGGCAACGGTAAGCATAACTTTGTCACGGCTAATTGCCTTATAAGTTACAAACTTATGCAGGAGAAAGTCAATTGGCTTTCGTTTTCACAAATGCTTATATTTGATAAAAAGCACATTATGATTCTCCCATTGAACATACCTGCACATCCGTATTTCACCGACGACGAGTTGGTCGCATTCTGCGTGGCCAACCCCGATTTAATGGTCGAAAGGGATGAACACGGTCAACTACACATCACTATGACACCCACCTTTCTCCTTGGCAGTTCTAACAACAGTGAATTAATCGCCGAAATAGCTATTTGGAACCGCAAGAAAAAGGGAGGAAAGGTAATTGAATCAAATGGAGGTTTTTTTCTTCAAGACAGGTCCATGCGGGTACCGGACGTTGCCTGGATACAAATAGACCGTTGGAATGCGCTGACAGACGATGAAAAGAATTCGTTCCCATACATGGCACCGGATTTTGTGATTGAATTAAAATCCAAAACAGATAGCCTGCGTTACCTGGAACGAAAAATGGTGAAGTGGATTGAAAACGGCGTGAGGCTTGCCTGGCTAGTGTGTCCGAAAAGTCAGACGACCTACGTTTACGAGCCGGGCAAGCCTCAACTTGCGGTGCATTTTGAAGAAACGCTTTCGGCCGGTGAAGTACTAGTGGACTTCTCCACCCGCCTAAGCGATATTTTGGAATATTAATCAGCTATTCGCGCGGAACTCCTTCACGAGCGCGATGCTTTCAGCTACTTTTTGCTCGATCCAGGGATAGTTACCTTGTGCTACCACGTCTTTCGGAAACAGGTTTGAGCCTAAGCCGACAGCGTAGGCACCAGCACCGAACCATTCGTTAATGCTTTCCTTGGTAGGCTGTACGCCGCCGGTAACCATAATTTTCACATTCGGCATAGGCCCGCGGATTGCGCGCACGAATGCGGAACCCACCACTTCGCCCGGGAAAAGTTTCACTACCTCCGCGCCAGCTTGCTGTGCGTTATAGATTTCAGTCAATGTAGAAACGCCCGGAATCCAGGGGACACCAGCTTTCAAACAAGCTTCGCCTACGGCCGGATTGAGGCAAGGTGTCACGATAAAATCAGTGCCGGCATCGATGAATTTTTGCGCGGTTTCAGCATCGTAAATCGTACCGATTCCCATTGACAGGCCGGGCAGACTTTCCTTTACATGCGCCAGAAGTTCCGTAAACACATTAAAGGCATTGTCGCCACGATTCGTAAATTCGAATGCGCGTGCACCTCCGCGGTATGCCGCATTGATTACCTCCTTGGCGATTTCAATATCCGCATGATAGAACAACGGCAGTACGCCGACTTCGTTCAATAATATCAATGTTGTTTCTTTATCCATGATTGTTGGCCAGGTTACTAGCGTTTGATTCTTCCTGAGGTCTCTCCCTGACGTATGGCTTCCACTTCGGCAATCGTCGAGATCAATGCGTCGCCTTCGATGGTGTGCTTCAATGCCGAAGCCGCTACCCCGAATTCCAGCGCCTTTTGCTGGTCGTCGAAGGTAATGAGGCCGTGGATAAGGCCGGCAATGAATGCGTCACCGCCGCCTACGCGGTCGATAATCGGGTTGATCTCAATGTCTTCCGTTTCGAGCAGCTCTTTGCCATTCCACAAAAACGCCCTCAGCAAGTTATGTGACGCGCTGATCGACGTCCTTTTAGTATCCACCACCGTTTTTACCTGCGGGAAAGCCTTCTGTAAATTGACGCAGGATTCGACAAAATCGTTTCCGTCTATATCAAAAATCTCCTTGATATTGATGCTGTTGGCGATTACTACATCCGTTCCAGCAGTTAGCTCGGGAAGGATATCGGAAGGTTTTTTGCCATATTTCCACAAATTCGCACGGTAGAAAATGTCGCCGGAAACGGTAATGTTGCGTTTGCGGGCCGCTTTAATGCCGTCGAGCAATGCGTCCGCAGCTTCTTGCGACAATGCCGGGGTAATACCTGCCCAGTGAAACCATTCCGCGTCTTTCAGGATGTTATCCCAATCGAGTTCTTTCGGGTCGATCGTTGCGAGGGATGAATTGGCGCGGTCGTACACGATCTGGCTGCCGCGCATCGCAGCCCCGGTTTCGAGGAAGTAAACGGCCATTCTGGGGCCTCCGAAAAGGATGTGGGACGTATCGACGCCATGGAAATGCAGGTACTGAGCCGCCGCACGTCCGATGGGCGAATCAGGGAAACGGGTAACGTGCGCCGTGCTGTGTCCCCAATATGCCAACGCCGTCGAAACGTTCGCTTCGCCACCAGCATATGTTACATTCAATTGACGGGCTTGTTCAAAACGGGAAAAACCAGGAGTGGAAAGCCGCATAAGGACTTCCCCGAAGGATACTATCTGAGCCATATTTTAAACTATTGCCCGTTTGCCAAAGAATGAACTCCCTGACGGGCCATTGAAAAATGATTACGCGCCAAAATTAAGTATTAACATTAAAATAGCCCACAACAAATGTCTGGGCTATTCCTTTTATTAGCGTATTTAAATTCGGATTTTAATCAAAAGCCAAAATATTTGTTGGCGTTGTTGTAGGAAATACCCTGCACCATCTTGCCCAGCCACTGAATATCGCTCGGCAACTCGCCATTCTCGACATCCTGACCGATGAGGTTACACAAAATACGGCGGAAATATTCATGTCGCGGGTACGACAGGAAGCTGCGCGAATCCGTAAGCATTCCCACGAAACGGCTCAGCAAGCCCATATTCGACAATGCATTCATCTGCCGCTCCATACCATCCTTCTGATCCAGGAACCACCAGCCGGAGCCGAATTGCATTTTACCGGCAACAGTACCGTCGTTATAGTTACCCGTCATCGTAGCCAGCACTTCATTATCAGCCGGATTGAGGTTATACAAAATCGTCTTAGCCAACTGATCCGTCGAATCGAGTTTATTCAAAAACTTCGAAAGCGCCTGCGCCTGGCTGTAATCGCCGATCGAGTCCCAGCCGGTATCCGGGCCGAGTTCGCGGAGCATACGCTCGTTGTTGTTGCGCAATGCCCCGAGGTGAAACTGCTGCGTCCAGCCTTTGGCGTGGTCCATCTTAGCCATTTCATACAACAGCACCGATTTGAATGCCAGCGCCTGATTAGCCGAAGGTTTCTCGCCTCTCAATGCAACAGCAAATGCCTCACGCGCCGCAGTTTCATCGAATTCTGCATAAATATGCTCTAAACCGTGATCCGACAAGCGGCCGCCCATCGAAGCGAAGAAATCGTGGCGATTCCGCAACGCGGCCAGCAATGCGTCGTAGGAAGTAATCTCTCCCGTACCCGCTGCTTGCGCGAGTTTGGACAAATATTGTTTGAAATCCTCCGGTGAATCGATCAGGAGCATCGCCTTATCCGGCCGGAACGTCGGCAGCACGCGGATATCGAAACCGCTTTCACTGATTGCGCTATGGTAACTGAGAGAGTCCGTTGGATCATCAGTGGTACAGATTACCTTCACGTTCATGCGGTTCAGCAGGCTTTTCACCGAGTAATCGGGCTGGCGCAGTTTGGCCGAGCATTCATCGTAGATCTCGCGGGCCGTATGTTTATTTAAAAGTATATCAATATCAAAATAGCGCAGCAATTCGAGGTGCGTCCAGTGATAGAGCGGATTGCGCATTGTATACGGTACTGTGGCCGCCCATTGTTCGAACTTTTCCCAATCGCTCGCGTCGCCGGTACAATACCGCTCGTTGATACCATTTGCCCGCATTGCCCGCCATTTGTAATGGTCCCCGTAAAGCCAGATTTGCGTCAGGTTTTCAAACTGCTTGTCTTCCGCAATCTGATCGGGCGGCAGGTGGCAGTGGTAATCGATGATCGGCATTTCCTTCGCATAATCATGGTAAAGGATACGCGCAGTTTCCGAGCGGAGGAGGAAATCTTCGGAAATGAAGGTCTTTTGTACAGCGGTGCTAATCGTTTCCATTCTCTTTCTTATTACAATCACAAACTTCTTTCAATCCCGTATTCGAGGCCCCGCAGCTCCGCAAGCCCGCGCAGGCGCCCGATGGCCGTATAACCTGGGTTGGTCCGCTTCGTAGCCGACAAATCATCGAGCATACGGTGGCCATGATCAGGACGGAAAGGCATTCTCAAATCGGTTCTGCCGTCATTTTCCCGCCTTTTCTGTTCCAATACCAATGCCCGCATCACGCCGTACATATCCACGTCGCCGTCGAGGTGATCGGCTTCGTAAAAGCTGCCGTCGTGCTCGCGCTTGGTGGCGCGCAAGTGGATAAAATGAATGCGGCTACCTAGCCTGTCCACCATTCCGGCGAGGTCGTTATCCGGCCTTACGCCATAGGAGCCCGTACAAAAGCAAATACCGTTGGCTTGCTTGTCATACGCTTTCAGCAGCATTTCTGCGTCATTTTCAGTACTCACAACGCGTGGTAGTCCGAGGATGGGATAAGGAGGATCGTCCGGGTGAATCGCCAACCTGATCCCCGCTTCCTCCGCTACCGGCCCGATCGCCTGAATAAACTGGTACAAATGCGTACGCAGTTCAAAATCGCCGATGTGCTCGTAGGTTTTCAAGACCTTTCTGAATTCTTCCACTGTAAAGCTTTCTTCCGAACCCGGCAGACCGGCTATAATGTTACGGACGAGTTTTTGCTTCTCCTGCTCTGACGCCGAGTCGAGCCAAATTTTTGCAGCACGTTTTTGCTCCTCGGTGTACAGCTCCCCGGCCTCTGGTCTTTCCAACAGGTAAAGATCAAATGCGGCGAACTGCGTTGCATCGAAACGCAAACCGGTTGAACCATCCTTCATCGGCGCGTCCAGGTCGGTGCGCGTCCAGTCCAGAATGGGCATGAAATTGTAACAGACGGTGTCGATACCGCATTGCCCCAGGTTACGGAGCGACTGCTGGTAGTTTAATATATGTTTCTCAAAATCGCCGGAGCGTGTCTTGATCGATTCGTGTACAGGTACACTTTCCACAACCGACCACGTAAGGCCGGCGTCTTCGATCAGCTGCTTACGCGCCTGGATTTCTGATACTTCCCAAACTTCACCATTGGGAATGTGATGTAATGCGGTGACGATTCCGGTTGCTCCGGCCTGACGAATATCCTGCAACGAAACAGGATCGTTAGGCCCAAACCAACGCCAGGTTTGTTCTAATGCCATTTGATGCCTTGCGGCGCGATAAGCTGTAAGCTATAAGCCTTAGGCTATAAGCTTTAAGCCTTACGCACCGCTGTTATTTTTATTGTTAGTTCAGTTATTTTTTGCGAACTTAAAGCAACCTGCTTACAGCCTAAAGCCTATCGCTTAAAGCCCCTACGCTACCAACCTATGCTCCGGCACCCTTTCGCGCAGTACTTTCAATGCGCGGCTCATTTGGGTTTCTACCGTTTTGACTGAGATATCCAAACGCTCTGCGATATCGCGGTAGCGGAGGCCTTCCTCGCGGCTGAGGCGGAAAATGAGCTGGCACTGGCGCGGCAATGCCTGGATGCAATCTTCTATATGCTCGTAAAATTCGTTGTACGACAGTTCTTCCGCGGGCGAGAAATGGTCGGCGTGGTTCATATTCCACTGCACCGATTCCAGCGAATCCCGCTCATTCTGACGATGGATACGCAGTTTCAGGTAATCCAGCGCCTGGTTGCGCACAGCCCTGTAAATGTAAGCCTGAAACGAAGTATGGACCTCAATCTGCTCACGATTTTTCCAAAGTTTCACAAATACATCGGACACCACTTCCTCTGCGATCTCCCGCGTCACCACCACGCGCATGGCGTAGTTGCAAAGCGACCTGTAATGGCGTGTGAACAACTCGCGGAAGGCATTATAATCACCGTTAGTCACTACTCTGCCAAACAGGGTTTCCAGTATACTTTTCTGAGAACAGGCTGATGGTAATGTACTGGTAAATGAGTTTGTCTCCATGTTAGCTGAGCTAGGTTAATTATAGAAAATTTCCTGGAATTGTAGTGGTATTTAGCCCCTTGTCTTCGTCGATCATTTACCTAGTTTAAATACTGATTCGCTGATACACAAAAATAAATCTTGAAAAAAAGCAATAAATTTACGCAACCGTTCCCGGAACCGTTCCCATTCCCGCAATTTTTCCCGGAACTTTGTGCGGACACCAGCGGCTTTGTGCAACATTGACCGCTAGTCTATTTTCTGGATTTTTTAGGAGGATTGTACTATTTCAATATATTCCAATGAAAAAGGTTTCTATCACCATCAAAGAGATTGCAAGACAACTCGGCATTTCCAAATCGACCGTGTCGCGGGCGCTACGCGACAGCAGCGAGATCAGTGAAGAAACCAAGCAAAAGGTGATCGATCTGGCTGAGCAGCTTAACTATTATCCCAACCCGATCGCGATCAGCCTGCTCAAAAACCGCACGCAAACCATCGGCGTGATCGTACCGGATATCGCCAACCGGTTCTACTCCTCGGCGATCGGCGGCGTGGAGGATATTGCGTACAGCCGCGGGTACCATACCATGATTTACCAAAGCCACGAGCTACTTGAACGCGAGCGTTCCGCCACACGGCACATTGCCTCGCGCCGGGTAGATGGTCTGGTGGTAGCGATTTCCAGCCAGTCGGAGAATATCGACCATTTCGCGTCCTTGCAGGAGCAGGGCATCCCCGTGGTGTTTTTCGACCGCGTAAGCGACGCCATGCATACACATAAGGTGCGGGTGGATGACTACAAAGGCGCGTTCGATGCTACGGAGCATTTGATCAAGCGGGGTTGCCGGCGTATTGCGCACATTGCCGGCCCGAAACCGGTATCCATTACACGGTTCCGTTTGGAAGGATACAAGGATGCATTGCGCAAATACGGGATCGAATTCCAGGAAGAATGGGTGTTGCACAGCGAGATTACGCAGGCAGGCGGTACCGAGCGCACCTACCAACTCATGGCCCTCCGCGAGCGTCCCGACGCTATCTTCGGCGCGAGCGACCGCATTACCATGGGTATTCACTGGGCATTGCGGCAGCTAGGCTACAAAATGCCCGATGACGTAGCGGTAGTGGGCTTTTGCGACATCGCCATGTCGTCTCTCCTCGATCCGCCGGTGAGTTCGGTCACCCAGCCGTCGTTCGAAATGGGCCAGCAGGCTACTTCATTGCTTTTGGACCTCATTGAAAGCAAAAATACCCCGGCCGAATTCGAGACCAGGGTATTGCAATCCAATTTGGTGATTAATAAGTCGTCTATGCGGCACTAGCCGGTTATAGCTTTCAATTTTCTTTCAAATTCAATAAGAATGCGCTCTTTCATCTGAACCTTACGTTTCTGAATATTGATGCGCCCCACGGCCTGTTTGTCCTGCTCGGGATCGCCGGTAGCGGTGCGGTCAAATTCCAGCTGCGCGAATTCGAGGTCGCTCTTCTCACGCTTGGTAAGCCATTCGAGCTCGCGGTATTTGGTACGGAGCTGCTCTTCGGGGCTTTTCAGCTCGAAAGCCGGATATTTGCGACTGATCACGCGTGCCAGGTAGCTGAGCTCAAATATCTTGTCGCAAACCATCCGGAATTTTTCTGCCAATTCCTTATCCGCCAGTTTGAACGGAATCTTGATCTCCTTCCATTTACTAAGCAGAACCTTTGCTTCCTGCGACGCCTCGATGATATCCGGAGATTTCAGAAGCGCTTCGGCCTGGGCGAGCAGTTTCTGTTGTTCCACGATACGCGGGTCAATGCGGACTTTCGGTTCTATACCTTTAGCCGCATTATATTTATCGTAGAACAGTTTGAGGAAGTGACGATAAGCCTTGTTGACTTTGAAAAAGCGCTTCGGCGGAACTTCCCCTACATTATTCCATGCATTGCGCACATCTCTCGCCTTCTGATAGGCTTCGTCGAGATCTTTAGCGTAGCTGAGTGTCTTCGTAATTTTAATCAGCTTTTCGTACTCTTCTATACGGTGCTGGTTGAGCTTGTTCTGCTCATCGAAATAATCACGACGGCGTTGGAAGAAATCATCCAGGATCTGCTGGAATGTGGTCTCGATTTCATCCTGATATTCCTTATCGACCGGCCCGGTGCGGATCCACTTGGCTTTGATCTCCTGGATCTGGTCCGTTGCAGTAGCATAATCGGTCACGGCGGCGGCAACTTTCACGTCCTCGATCAGCGCGCGTTTGATTTCCAGGTTCTTGAGCTGGTTAACCTCGATCAGGCTTTTGAGATATTCTTCTTTTTCTTCGAGCCTTCTGAGCAATGGCACAAAATCACCCAATGCATCAAAACTTTTCAACTTGCGCTGTAACTGGATCAGTTTGGTAAGATAGGAGCCCTTATTAAGTGCCTCATCAATTTCGCGTTCCAGCTGCTCTACTTTGTTCAGGACAATGTTAAAACGATTCTTGAAATAGTCAATCGCTTCCTGCTCAGTCCTTTTTACTTCTCCAATTTGCCGGTCGGGGAAATCCAGATACCCCTTTAAAAATACTTTGCTGTCCTTAACGTAGCCGTATTCATCATTCAATGTGGCATTTTCCATTCTTTCAATTTTTTTTTATCTGCTAAGTGTAGGGATATATAACGATATTTGTTACGCACAAATTAAACAAAAAATGAGTAACGAAACCATTATTTTCTCAATGTCGGGGGTTAACAAAATCATTCCTCCCAACAGACATATTATTAAAAACATTTATTTATCCTTTTTCTACGGCGCTAAAATAGGCGTCCTCGGTCTGAACGGTTCCGGTAAGTCGACGCTCCTGCGCGTCATCGCCGGCATCGACAAAGACATTCAGGGTGAGGTAGTTTTCTCTCCCGGCTACTCCGTCGGGATGCTCGAACAGGAGCCGAAACTCGATCCGAACAAGACCGTTCGCGAAGTTGTAGAAGAAGGTGTACAAGAAATTGTAAATCTATTGAAAGAATTCGACGAGATCAATGAGGCGTTTGGTGCAGAAGATGCAGATTTCGACAAATTGCTGGAAAGACAGGGCGAAGTGCAGGAAAAACTCGACGCATCCGATGCATGGAATCTTGACAACCGCCTCGAAATCGCGATGGATGCGCTCCGCTGCCCACCATCGGATGCATTGATATCGACACTTTCGGGTGGAGAAAAGCGCCGGGTTGCGTTGTGCCGCCTCCTGTTGCGCCAGCCGGATGTGCTTTTATTGGATGAACCTACCAACCACCTCGATGCGGAGTCGGTACTGTGGCTCGAAGAGCATTTGAGACAATATAAAGGAACCGTTATCGCCGTGACCCACGACCGCTACTTCCTCGACAACGTAGCCGGCTGGATCCTCGAACTCGACCGCGGCGAGGGCATTCCATGGAAAGGCAACTACTCATCCTGGCTGGAACAAAAGCAGGAACGCCTGAAAAAAGAAGAAAAAACCGAATCGAAACGTCAGAAAACATTGCAGCGCGAGTTGGAATGGGTGCGTTTGGCGCCGAAAGCACGCCAGGCCAAATCCAAGGCAAGGTTGGGCGCTTACGAGAGATTGCTCAGCGAGGAAGGCCGCGAGAAGGAAGAAAAATTGGAGATCTTCATTCCTTCCGGCCCAAGGCTTGGGAACAAGGTTATCGAAGCACATAATGTATCGATGGGCTTCGGCGACAGGTTGCTGTACGAAAACCTCAGCTTCGCATTGCCGCCGAATGGTATTGTCGGCATTATCGGGCCAAATGGTGCGGGTAAAACCACTTTGTTCAAACTCATTACCGGCCAGCTGAAACCGCTGACGGGCCATTTCGAAGTAGGTGAGACCGTGCAACTCGCTTACGTCGATCAGGAACACGACAACCTCGACCCCAATAAGACCGTATACCAGAGCATATCCGATGGCAACGACTGGATTATGCTCGGGGGCAAGCAGGCGAATGCGCGTGCGTACGTGAGCCGGTTCAATTTCGGCGGCGGCGACCAGGAAAAGAAAGTGGGAACGCTTTCCGGCGGCGAGCGTAACCGCGTACACCTTGCCATGACCCTGAAAGAGGGCGGCAACCTGTTGCTGCTTGATGAGCCTACCAACGATTTGGACGTAAACACGCTTCGCGCATTGGAGGAAGGCCTCGAAAACTTCGCGGGCTGTGCCGTGATTATCTCGCACGACCGCTGGTTCCTCGACCGCGTCGCAACCCACATTCTGGCATTCGAGGGCGATTCACAGGTTTACTGGTTTGAAGGTAACTTCTCAGAATACGAAGAAAACCGTCGTAAGAGACTCGGTACAGACGCTACACCGACCCGAATCAAGTATAAAAAACTCGCATAATTCCGCCCGGATCTGCCCGTTATCCAGCGCTCATCTACACAGGTGAGCGTTTTTTTATGACTGCTTGTAGAATTTATTTTCTATTTCTCTTGAAATCTAGTTTTAATATTCTACCTTTCTATCCTATTCATACCATCCTTTATCAAGTTGTCAATTCAAATTATATTGAGCTGTTCGCCTATCAGGCTTAAAAACTAAAATTCCTCTTCTATTTCCATCCTGACACTCAACAGGGTTTACAAAACGGCCGTCCCCGCCAGGCAGCTATTTGTAACTCCATAAACTTCTATATCACTTATAGATAAAATTAAATCTGTCTCAACGAATCTAAAAAGCTATAACCGCCCACCGAACGAAAATTTTATGCGTTTCAAACGTCTGACGTCGCCGCCCAACTACTCACGTTTATTAACCATCGCACTTTTTCTGGCCGTGTTATCCGGCCGGCCCACCGCGCTTCTGGCGCAAAGAGAGCTGATCCTCAACACCACCGGCTACGGATTCGACCGAACGGCACCCAACGGGATCAATACCGAGCAATGGCAGTACATTCTGAAATTCGCGAACCTCAAATATAACGGGAAGGACGCGAGTCCGACGGCGATCAGGCTGCACATACAGTGGGAGCATTATGAGCCAACCCTCGGTAATTACCAGCGCGCAAAGATGGCCCAGGCCGTCAAAGCGATTCTGGACATCAACCCGAATATGAAGGTGGCCCTTCACTTCTCCTATCTGCGGCCTGGGTACTGGAACGACAACTTTCTTTCTACCGTGGATGTTGCGCAACTCTCCAACGGCTCGCTCATGCGCGAGGCCATTTCCCATACGGTCCCGTCGGTCTTCTCTGAATATGCAACAGGCCGTTTCCTCGCTTTCGTAGACGATGCACTCGCGCAGGTGCAAGGTTATTCGTCCAGGATTTTATATGTCGCGATGGGCAACAACGGATCAGAAGAGTTTTACATGCCTAATAAAGTCGTCAACTCGGTCAACTACGCCGGAATGTTCGAGGCCAAAGCATTGCAGGCATGGCGTACCAAGTTCCTTCCGATAAGATTTCCGGGCCAAACCAATGCTACCTGGGGCCGAACCTCCTATCCTATTGCCACCGCTCCCCAGCCAACCGACGGAAATTACAATTCTGAAATGGGCCGCGACCTGCACCGGTTTGCAGCATGGGGTTTGTTGAAGCTTTTCAAAGGTTTTTACGAAACCGTCAAAAACCGTAATTCTTCCATTAAAGTATTGCATTTCGTGTCCGACTTTGGCTCGGTACAGGGTAACAACTGGCATTTGCACAGCAGCACCCTCTTACTCGCATTGGAGCTTTCGGACGGTATTTACCATACCGACGGCAGTCACCAATGGGATCTGTGGAGAAAAATAATGGGAGTCGACGTCATCAAAGGTACTTATCCCAATAAAATAGCAGGCATCGAGTTCGACCCGACCGACCTCGGCCAACCCGACGGCGGCTCGGGAATCAATGGCGGCATTCCGTACGAATGGTTTCCCCGTGCCTATAAGCATGGCGCGGACTATGTGCATATTGCCATGCATTTTAATGATATTGAAATGGCGCAGCTCGCACCCACGCTCGCATTGTGCCGCGAGCAATACATTACGCCCTCCTACCAGCCACCTGCACGGGCGGAAGCCGTGACTGTCAATATTTTTCCGAACGTATTCACAGGAACTTTCCTTTTCGACGCCTGGAACCAGATCGGCGGACAGAATTTCGGGCAAACGGACCTTCAACCTAAATCCATCAGAATGACGGATACGGGCTATTGGGAAAACGTTTGGGATAGCGGCAATTACCTGCCGTGCTCCTACTCTGTGAATGTCAGCTCCTCGCCGACCAAACCCGTTGTCGGAATGCCGGTGACACTCAGCGTCAATTGCCAGGGGCCCGAATGCAATACGGCCAACTACCAGTGGAGCGGCGAGGGTGCCAACAACCGGACGGGCAGTATCATTACGATTACTGCTCCGGATTCACCGGGCGATTACAATTATACCGCCAAATCGACCCGAAGCGGGTGCGTTGCCAAATCCGCGGCGAAGGTCGTTCCGGTCGGACGCGCATTACCAGTGAAATTGATCAACTTTACCGCGATGAAAGAAGGCGAGCAAGCACTGCTTGCCTGGTCGACATCCGAAGAGGTAAATAGCGAAAAATTTGATGTGGAGCGGAGTGCCGATGGCAAGAAATGGACGCGCATTGGGTCGCTCCCAGCGGGAGGGGACGTATTGAATGCTGTTACCCGTTACAATTTCACCGATATCAGCCCCGCGGCCGGTGAAAATCTATACCGCCTGAAAATGGTCGACCGGGACCAGACCTTCTCATACAGCAAAATCGTTAACCTGAATTTCAAAACCACCCCGGTTGCAAGTACGTATCCAAATCCGGCCAGCGACAGGGTAACGATCGCAGCAGATGACTGGGAGCATGTCAAAACGGTCAGGATCATCAATGTTGCGGGTCAGGTGGTTTATAGTTCGAACAAGCCGCGCCGTGAAATCGATATACGGGGCCTGGCTTCGGGTGCTTACGTAATCGGCCTTGTGCACGAGAACGGTACGCAGGAAAATATCAAGTTCGTGAAAGATGCCGGGAAATAGCGCATGGGCGGGATTTGCCCGAAGGCCAATTCTTGCTAACTTTCGAACGGAATCAGTTTTTTAGAATTGTCAATGAGTCAATCTTCATCTTTGCATAAAATACATTTCATTTCGATCGGCGGTAGTGTCATGCACAATCTGGCCATCGAACTACATTTAAAAGGATTCGTTGTAACGGGATCGGATGATGAGATCTATGAGCCATCGTCCAGCCGCCTTGCACAATATGACTTGCTTCCGCCTGTTACGGGTTGGTTTCCGGAAAAAATCACTACCGATTTGGAAGCCGTGATTCTCGGCATGCACGCCAGGCAGGACAACCCCGAGCTCGCAAAAGCAAGAGAGCTGGGGATTAAGGTATATTCGTATCCCGAGTATATTTTTGAGCAAAGCCAGAACAAACAACGCGTCGTGATCGCGGGCAGTCATGGAAAAACGACCATTACCTCCATGATACTTCACGTTTTGAAATACAATAAAAGGAATTTCAATTACCTGGTCGGCGCACAAATTGAAGGTTTCGACAATATGGTGAAGCTTTCAGAGAATGCCCCGCTGATCGTGATCGAGGGCGACGAGTACTTTACTTCACCGATCGATCCCACCCCGAAATTTATCCACTACCAGCCGCATATCGCATTGATCAGCGGCATTGCCTGGGATCATTTCAATGTGTTCCCGACCTGGGAGTCGTATGTGAAGCAATTCGAGCTGTTGGCCGATTCGCTGCCGAAAGCCGGCGCGATCATCTTTGACCAAACGGACGATATGCTCGATGTGATCGGCCGGAAGGAACGTCCGGATGTGGCCAGCACACCTTATGCTGTACATCCGCACCGGATCGAGGATAATAAGACCATATTGATCACCGCCGAGCAGGGCGAGGTTCCGGTACTTGTTTTCGGAAGTCATAATATGAAAAATATCAGCGGCGCACGCGAAGTCTGCGAACGACTAGGCGTGACCGACGAGCAGTTCTACGACGCGATCCGCACATTCAAAGGAGCCTCAAAACGCCTGGAACTACTTGGAACGAATAAAACAGTAAATGTCTACCGTGATTTCGCCCATGCGCCTTCCAAAGTCGAAGCGACTACCAACGCCCTGAAAGAGCAATTTCCCGACAGAACGCTGGTAGCCTGCGCGGAGCTTCATACATTCAGCAGCCTTAACAAGAGTTTTTTATCCCAATATCGCCGCAAACTAAAAGCGGCCGATGTGGCGATCGTGTATTTCAATCCGCTGACATTGGAACACAAGCGATTGGAAAGTCTGTCGGAAGACGATATCAAAGCGGCATTCAAGCGCGATGACCTGAAAGTATTTACCAATTCGGCCGAACTGGAAGCATTCTTAAAGTCACTGGCCTGGAAAGACGCCAACCTGCTGCTGATGAGCTCCGGCACCTTCGGCGATATTGACCTGAAAAAACTGGCCGCGGATATTCTGGCATAGCCTGCCGGGATATCCTGCTTAAACACTTATCCGTTCATCCGATGCAATCCATAGTTGTATACTGCGGTTCAAATCCGGGAAAGAAAGCGCTATATGCCGAAACCGCCTACGAACTGGGCACAGCACTGGCAAAGCGAAATATCAAACTCATCTACGGCGGCGGCAATATGGGCCTGATGGGCCGTGTGGCCGATGGCGCAATGGACAATGCCGGGTTTGTTACGGGTATTATCCCGAATTTCCTGGCCAAGCTGGAAGTGGCGCATAAGACGTTGTCGGAACTCCATTTCGTCGACACGATGCACGAGCGTAAAGCCAAAATGGTATCGATGTCCGACGGTGTCATTGCATTACCCGGTGGCTACGGCACTTTCGATGAGCTTTTCGAGATCCTGACCTGGGCACAGCTCCGCATATTCCACGGCCCTGTCGGCCTTTTGAACGTCAACGGATTTTACGATCTTTTGCTTCTACAACTCGATAAAATGGTGGAAGAGGGCTTTCTGAGGCCCGATAACCGTGCACTTTTGGTAGTTGGGGAAGACCCTGCAACGCTCCTTGAAAAAATGGAAGCCTTCCGTTTGCAAAATGCGGAAAATAAGCCGCTGGACGGGTCGTTGTATGTAGATAAAAACTAGCCATCCTGTCAGAACAATGCGTGCTTTCTGCTTATTAGCCATCACGGTCGCCACTTCCATTTGTGCCCATGCGCAGCTGGAAAACCTCGGAAAATCGGTCAACACCGAATACAATGAAATCAGTCCGATCATTTCCCCCGACGGTAAAACGATCTATTTTTCAAGGGTAAGCCATCCGCAGAACACGCACGGCCCGAAAGGCAGCCAGGATATCTGGTATTCAGAACTCAAAAGCGATAAATGGACGCCGGCAAGGCGGCTACCTCCGCCCCTTAATAAGGAAGACTACAATAGCCTTTACAGCATTACACCCGACGGCAACACGCTGTTAATCAAGGGAGCATACAAAAACGGGACTTACGAAACGCGCGGGTTTTCAACCAGTAAAAAAACGGCGCGAGGCTGGTCCGCTCCCAACAAGCTGGATATTCCTGGTTATACCAAACTCAGCAAAGGCCAATTCGATTGCGGTTACCTCTCCAACGACGGTAAAACGTTGGTCATGTCTTTCAGCGAAAAGAAAAACAGCAAAGTCGACGATTTGTACGTAAGCTTCAAGCAAAAAGACGGTAGCTGGTCGAAACCTTTGAATCTCGGTCCTGAAATCAACACCGCCGATTTCACTGAAACCACCCCATTCCTCGCGCCTGACGGCGTGACGCTCTATTTTTCGAGTGACCGGAAAGGCGGCCAAGGCAGCAACGATATTTATTACAGCAAGCGGATCGACAAATCGTGGAAAAGATGGAGCAGGCCCGTTAACCTAGGTCCTGCCATCAACACCGACGGTTACGACGCTTACTACACCATTTCCGCGTTGGGTGATTTCGCCTATATGGTCTCTTTCAAAGACACGGAAGGCAAAGGCGACATTGTTCGCTATAACCTGCAACCCAAACCTTCTCCGGCCGATTCGACGGCGGAGGCTCCCGTGGCGGTAGTGCCACCTTCGGATCCTGTGGTGATGATCAGCGGAAAAGTAATCGATTCCAAAACCGGGAAGCCGGTGGAAGCGACAATCATTTACGAAGATCTCGCTACCGGCGAAGAAGTAGGTACCGCCACGACCAACCCTACCACTGGCGAATATAAACTCGTGCTTCCGTACGGCCAGAAATACAGCTGGCGGGCAGTCGCTCCCAATTTCATCGCAGAAGGGGAAAATATCGACCTTACCGACTCTACCAGTAATGGCAATAAGGGCTTCAAGGAAATTGCCAACAAATCACTGAAACTCATCCCGATTGAAGAAGGGCAGATCGTGCGGCTTAACAATATTTTCTTCGCCACAGGGAAAGCCACGCTCCGCGACGAGTCTTTTGGTGAGCTGAACCGCATTGCCATTTCCATGGAAGAGAACAAAACGCTTTCCATCGAACTCGGCGGGCACACTGATAATACCGGTAGCGCCGAATTCAACATTGATCTTTCTCAGAAACGGGCCGACGCCGTTCGCGAATACCTGATCGGAAAAGGCATCGAACCCGACCGCATTGCCAGCAAGGGCTACGGCGAGACCAAGCCGGTTGCCAAAAATGACACACCGGAAGGCCAGCAGCAGAACCGCCGCGTAGAATTCAAGATATTGAAGAAATAGGCGTCACGGTCGCACTGCTTTTACTTCGCTTCAACGCTTTCAATCCAAACAACACCCTAAGGAGACTGCTCTTTCGGATCAGAAAGTGGTACATGCCCAGGCAAATCACGAATGTGGCTATGCACAGGTAAACGAACTTCAAAAACCAATGCACAGGCGCCTGGATAATCGGGTAGGCCAGACAGATGATTACCGTCTGATGCAGGATGTAAAACGGATACACCGCCTCGTTGGCATATTTCAGGAATGGATTCGTGAATTGCAGGTAAGTATAACCATATCCAAAGATCGAAAGCAGAATGCACCAGGCGTTCGTCGTTTTGATCGCATCATACACAAGCCATTGCATAGCGTCCATATCCTTGTCGACTGTCCAGTAATAGGCATAAAGGGCGATCGTCAGCGTAATCCAGATGCCCAGCGTCAATTGCCGGTATTTCTGAAACGTTTCCCAGAAGCGGGCTTGTGTGCAAATCATAAAGCCGGTCACAAAAAGCGTAAAATCGTGAAAGTGCTCGTTCCAATCGCGGACCAGATTGTGTGTAGTAGGGAAATGTTCTTCCAGCAAAACACTTCCCCCCACATGCCAGATTACCGGCACGGCAATCAAAGCCCAGGGATTGGCAAAGAATGCCGCGACCCGCTGCGTAAAACCCGCATGGCGGCGCAGCAAAAGCAGCAACGGCAAACCCAATAGTGAATAGCAGAAGATGTAAACCAGATACCACAAATGGTGCCAGCTGAAACTGCCTTCCGGGTAAGGGACGAATTGAAACACCGTTTTATAAAAATCTCCATAGCTGTAAGTCTGGCCTTGTGTGAGTCGCTCGAAAAAAATCTGCGGAGGCACGACGACAAACATCCCAAAAATGAGTGGTATGAAAATGCGGACAAAACGCTCTCTCAGAAAAGCCCACGGCCCACGGGTCCCAAGTGCAAAATATACTCCTGCGCCGGAAATCATGAATAGCAGCGACATCCTCCACTGACTGCTGAACCGCATCGGCCATTCCACGGCATGCGTGATCACATTGTTTTTAATGTGCCAACCCCAGTGATTAAAAAACATTCCGACATGGAAGAAGATCAGGATTCCGAAGGCGAGCACACGAAGCCAATCGAGATCGTATCGGCGGATATTGTTGGATAATGAATGAGATTGGACAGGCTTTGTTTCCATGACAAATAGGTTTTGAGTGATGCCCAAAACTAGTGTCTGAAACCGGTCCCAAACGACCGTTCTGATCCGTTCGAAGTTCTTCCCGATAAGTCAGAACTTCTGATTAGCGTGCTGTTTGCGGTATTCGGAGGGTGTGGTACCGGTTATCTTCCTGAAAGCCGTATTGAATGCGGATTTAGAGTTGTACCCTACCATCTGCCCGATTTCCTCAATTTTGATGTGGGCATTGTCCTGATCGGCAAGCAGCCGCTGCGCCTCCTGAATGCGGTATGCACCCAAAAAGTCGAAAAAGCTTTGTTCCAACTCCTCATTGAGTATTTGTGACAAATGGTGGGTCGATACGCCGAGTCGTTTGGAAAGCGCCGGCAAGGAAAACCCAGGATCAAGAAACGGCTTTTCCGCCAGCATTACCGCTTCCAGCTTGCCCAGCGTCGCAGATTGTATTTCCTCCGTCAGCGACGATTTTTCATATTTCCGCGTGGTTCGTTCTGTCGGCTCGTGAAAAAACAGTGATTTCCTCAACACCGTGAAGCTGATAATGTAGATGATCAGGGAAATAAATGCAGCGATGATATGGTCGCCGAGGTCATGTCGAAATGAGATTCGGACGACAAAGAAAACCAGTATCAGGAATGCCAATTGTAAAGACATGTCCCGGAACCAGGTCAGCGAATTCTTTTCACCCGTAAAGAACGAAGTCCCCCGTGCCCGGAACGCCCTGGTAAGAAACCAGAAACCGGCAATGCTGTAAATAACCATACTGGCAAATGTAAGGTCATTGATATGCCATTTCGGGTAAAACATCCAATCGCTGCCGTACCGCACGGCCTCGATCCTCTCCAATTCCGGGTGGAAAGAGCCGATGTTCGAGTTATACTTGAATGTCAGGTCTTGTGGGTATATGAGCAAACACATGTACACGAGGTACACCACCGAGGGTAAGAAATGGAGCCACGCACGTTTGGGCATTTTTTGGTTCACGCCTGCCTGGGTGTAAAGAAAAGCAGTCGGGGCCATCAGCAGGTTCAGCGGTTCGCTGAAATCTACCAGCCACAGCACACGGAACATGTAATGGGTGTATCCCAACCAGACGTCGCTGATAATGACCGACATCGCCAGGATAAGTATTCCCAGGAAGAGGTTCGCTCGGTTGCTTCCCCTTGCATGCGACAGGAAAACATATGCGAGAATCAGCCCCTGCACACAACCCAGCAGAATGAATAACGAAAAAAGGTCGGTACGGATTGGCGGCGGCGCAGGGATCATGTTATTACATCTCGGATTCCAAATATACGAATTCGGGAATGCAATTGCGGGAAGGTATCTTTTCGGACCCGAATGCTTAGTAAAGGACGATCAGGAAAATAAACACTACAAGCCAGAGCGCTCCTGTGAAATGCCAGTAGCGGGTAAAAAGTTTAATGCGAAGGCGATTTGGAGGATTGACGCTGTACACGAACGAATCCACATAGCTTCTGTTCTTGATTGCTTTTCTAAACAGATAGCTCAAATACAGCACGCCTCCGATCATATGCAGGAGGTGTAGGCCCGTCAACAGGTAAATAAACCCTTCGGAAGTGTTGACACCGCTAAAAATGCCGGAATTGACCATTTCCATCCATCCCCCCGTTTGCAGCATGATGAACGTGAAGCCAAGCAGGAGGGTTGCGCCCAGAAATACCCTATAATGCAGGAAACGTTCGTTTGTAAAAGCGAGGTTCGCTTCGTGAAGCGTAATACTGCTGAACAGGATAACCAGCGTGCTTAGCCAGAACATATCCGGCAATGCCACGAGGTGCGCCGTCTCTTTGTGTGCCCGGAGGAGGAAAATGACGAAGATCGAAGTAAAAAGCACTGAGCTACCCGCAACCCCTAACCAAAGCATAAAGCCAAGCGGCTCACGACGTTTGGTGAAAGGATTTTCGGTTTGCTTAGTTGTGTGCTTCGGACTCATCTCCCAATCATTGATATCTTCGAAAAGCGCAATTCAAAGTGAATATAACGACTATTTTGCACCTTAATACATAACGCGAAGGTTAAATTATTTAAGAAACCCCTGCCAGAGACGAAAGTCGGGAAAATGCTCTTTTACATTTTGCTCCTGCCCGAAAATGCCGAACAGCGTGGATCCTGAACCGCTCATGGCTGCGTACTCCGCACCAAGGCTATATAACTTTTCCTTTATTTTTTCTAAAGAGGGGTGTGTTTTAAAAAGGGTTGCTTCAAAGTCGTTTATAACACGGCCTTTCCACGTAGCGATCGGCTCCCGAAGTATATTACGTAAATTTTCAGTGCTTCGTTTCGCGACTACGCCAGAATATGCTTCAACGGTTGAAATGTGGATTCCGGGGTTCACGAGCACTATCCACTTCCCGGAAATATGAATGTCAATTGCTTCAAATTGATCGCCTTTTTCGAAGCAATACACCGGTTTGTTACGGATAAAAAAGGCGCAATCGCTGCCGATAAGTCTGCCGTATTTCTCTTGTTCTTCAATGGAAATTCCCAGATCGAACAACTGATTCAGCGCTTTGATGGTAAAAGCTGCGTCTGCCGATCCTCCCCCAAGTCCGGCACCGATAGGCACCGTTTTCAACAAATGTATTTTAACGGCGGGCAGATCAAAATCACGCCTGAGCATTTTGTACACCTTTGTGCAAAGATTTTCATCTGCATTGCCTGGTATAGTGATGCCATCGGAAAGAAATGAAAACTTCTCCGCCAAGGTAATTTCCAACGCATCCGACCAACCTACGGGATAGAAACAGGATTCGATGTTATGAAACCCATCCGGGCGCTTCTCGACGATATTTAAACCGATATTGATCTTGGCATTCGGAAATACTAGCATTGTACTTTCTATTGCGGCAGTAGTTTACTGTTCCCAGCGCCACTCCTGGCCGATAATCAGTTCTTCTTTTAAGCCTTGCGATATAAGATAATCACGGGTTTTCTGGTCCGACAACTTTTTCACCGCAATATTCTCTGCATTAGAGAGTGCATACAGGTACATGGAAGCAATGCGTACGGTATTCTCCAACTGCTCCTTGTTCACCAGACTGAAATCATCACAATCCGCATGGTAGCATTGTAAAACATTGGGTTCCAGATGTCCGGACAAACCAGCAATAGGAACGCCTTCCAGCATGAATGGCTGGTGATCGCTGTGCAGGCCGGCCCTGTTTGTAGTCTCGTTCTTATAGTCGCTGTCCACCGAACGGATAGCCTGGCCCACCGTTGCGAAGAAGTCCACCATCTCGTCCCGTCCGAATGTGTTGGCACCATTGGGATCGTTCGTCATATCGAGGTTCATCATGTAAGAAACCTTGTTGATCGTTCCGGATTTTTTGAGTTCGTTTACAAAATGCTTTGAGCCCAGCAATCCTTGCTCTTCGCCCATAAACAACACAAACTGAATGGTCCGTTCTGGTTTCACTTTCAATGCCTTGAATGCTCTGGCCACATCAATTACCGCAAACGAACCGATGCCATTGTCAATAGCGCCGGTAGCCAGGTCCCACGAATCCAGGTGACCACCGATAATCACTTTCTCATCCGATTTCCCTTTGAGCGTGGCAATTACATTCCGTGCCTTGATAGGCTTCGAAATGTTGTGCATATCAATATGCGCTTCCAGAGGGCCTTCGTCCTTAATCCATTTCCTGATCTCGTGGCCGCTTTCATTGGAAATGCACACAGCAGGAATAGAGATAATAGCTCCCGTGACCGATGCGGTTCCGGTAAGTAAAATCTTGCCCGGCGCGCCATTGACCATGATCATTCCCCGTGCTCCATATTTGATTGCCAATGCTGTCTTTTCCGACCGGTGCAAATTCTTTTTACCCGTTACACCCACGAGGTTGATGTTTGCCATTGCAATCTTGCCCTTCACTTTATCTTTAAGAGCCAGAAAGTCTTCTTCCAATCCGTTGCCGACATCCACGATTTCTCCTTGCAGATTGGATTCCACAGGCGAATGTGCCAGGGATACTACCGGAACATCACGAAAATTGTCGCTGCTGCCAGGAGCGATGGAGAGGGTCACAGTATCCCGCATCCATGCTTCCACTTCGAAAGGCTGATAAACCACATCGGTGAAACCATAGCTTTTCAAAAGCTTGAATGCATATTCCTCTGCTTTTTCACCATTGACACTTCCGGTAAGCCGGTGCCCGATGGTCTTGGTTGCATCGCCCAGTGTTGCATAGGCTTTGCTATTTTCTCTGATCTCCCGGTCAAGGCGGGAGAACTGCTTTTCCCATTTTCGATCTACCGGGCGAAACTCCGAAAACAAAAAAAACAGCCCACCAATGAGAACAACTTGTACAACTTTCTTCATAATTCCCGATAAAGGATGTCAGCAACTTGAAATTTTCCTCAAATATCGCATAGATATTTGACCTCTTGCAAGATAAACACAAAGGAGACCCTAAAATCAACCCTTTAGTTTCATCGCGTCCTTAATATACCCAATTTCTGACTGTTCTGACGTCACTTTCCCGCATGGATGCAGCACATTTTTATTTAAGTGTAAAAATTACACTTATTATGTTTCTTTTCTTAAAGTTATTTGAACATTTTTGTACTTTTTAGCGCTTATATTTAAACATCGAAGCTTTTTAAATCAAAATAATCATATTTCGCAATGTATTTCCTTGGATTCGATTTAGGCAGTTCGTCCGTCAAAGCTTGTTTGATTCACGCAGATACCGGGGCAGTTGCCGCCTCCGCATTCTACCCGGAAAGGGAAATGACCATTGCAGCTCCCAAACCTGGCTTCGCTGAACAGCAGCCTCAGATGTGGTGGGAAAATGCATGTCTTGCTTCTCAGGCTGTTATTAAAAAAGCAAACGTATCCCCAGAAGAGGTCGGCGCAATTGGTATATCCTACCAAATGCACGGGCTCGTGGTGGTGGATGAAAACCTGAACGTTCTCCGTCCGTCCATTATCTGGTGCGATAGTCGCGCCGTCGAAGTGGGTAACCAGGCGATGGAAGCATTGGGTGAGGAATACGTACTGCCTCATTTACTGAACTCTCCGGGCAATTTCACGGCATCGAAACTGGGTTGGGTGAAACAGAACGAGCCCGATGTTTACGCGAAAGTTCACAAATTCATGCTGCCCGGCGACTACCTGGCCGCCCGCATGACCGGGGAGGTTGTAACCACTCCATCGGGGCTTTCCGAAGGAATATTCTGGGACTTCGTGAACCAGCGCCCGGCCGATTTCTTGTTCGATCATTTCGGGTTCAACCAAAATATCCTTCCCGAGATACTGCCGACATTTGCGGAGCAAGGAAAAGTAACCGCCGCTGCCGCTGCCGAACTCGGCTTGCGCGCGGGCATTCCCGTCACCTACCGTGCCGGAGACCAGCCTAACAACGCCTTTTCCCTAAATGTACTCGAACCGGGTGAGGTTGCAGCCACTGCCGGCACCTCCGGGGTAGTGTATGGCGTTAGCGATCAAATTAAATTCGATCCGAAATCACGTGTCAATACTTTCCTGCACGTGAACCCGATTTCCTCAGCATCCCGTTATGGCGTTTTGCTGTGCGTAAACGGGACCGGAAGCCTGAATGGCTGGCTTCGCAATGCGCTGTTCCAGGGAAATATCTCTTATCCAGAAATGAACAACCTCGCCGCACAGGCGCCTGTGGGTTCCGATGGCCTCTTCTGCCTTCCATTCGGTAACGGAGCCGAGCGTATGCTCGAAAATCAGGATCCCGGAAGTACATTTAAAGGGCTTCAATTCAGCCGCCACGGCCTGAGCCATTTCACGCGTGCATCGCAGGAAGGCATTGTCTTCGCCCTCTATTACGGAATGGAAATCATGGAAACGGTAGGTGTGTCTCTCAAGAATATCCGTGCCGGAGAAGCCAATATGTTCCTGAGCCCTGTTTTCCGAGAAACCTTTGCTAACGTGTCTGGCGCCACCGTCGAGCTTTACAACACCGATGGCGCACAAGGGGCAGCCCGCGCTGCCGGTTTCGGACTAAGCTATTACAAGAACCGCGAAGATGCATTTGTCGGACTTACGGCGCTACGCACGATCGAGCCCGATGCAAATCACGTACAGGCCACGCGCGACGCATACAATAACTGGAAAACTACTCTCGAAAAGAGCCTCTCATAAGCATAAAACAGGCCTCATCTTGAACCCAGGCATGAGGCCTGTTATAACACGCTTGCGTCACTTGAATTGCTCACACCGCCGCCTCCTGTTTCTTCTGAATTTCTTCCACCTTATGCGCGGTCACTTCCGTGCGCCTTACGGTACGATTGTCTTTGTCGACATACTGCCGATAGGTTAGCCTACCTTCGATCGAAACCATTTTACCTGTCGTCAGGAAAGTCTCGCAGCGCTGTGCCAGTTCCCGCCACACGACCACGGTATGCCAGACCGTATTCTTGACCTCTTCCTTGTTCTTATTAACATAACCTTCGTCCGTTGCCAGTGAAAAGGTTAGCATTTTACCGCCCTCAAACTCCTTCACATTGATTTCGCGGCCTACATTTCCGATTAATTTTACCGAGTTCATTGTTGATAATGTTTAGATGATGAATACTGCTGCCGGATTGAATAAAGTGAACCGACAATGCAAAGATGTAATGGGTGAAAAACAGAAGTCGGTTTTTAACCGCTTATAGTCATATGAAAGCATTTGCAGCCGTTTGCAAACGGAAAAATGCAAGCCGGCCGTCGTCGCAAATGAATTTTACTATATTGCAGGCCAGGAAAATATATGCACACTGCCCGGATAAAAGCGGTCCGGCGAAACAAAAGGTATATGGTAAATTGTCAGGAATGCGGCAGACCTCTCACGGGTAGGATCGATAAAAAATTTTGCTCAGATATGTGCCGAAACAGCTTCAATAACCGGCTCAATTCGGATTCTCACAACATTATCAGAAATATTAATAACCAGCTCCGGAAGAACCGCCGGATTCTGGAAGAACTTTGTCCCGATGACAAATCCAAAACCACCAAGCACATTTTAATGGCCAAAGGCTTTGATTTTAACCTGATTACCAACATCCGTCCGACCCTCAAAGGAAGCATTTATCGCTTCGTTTACGACTATGGCTACCTTGAACTGGACAATGATTTTTATCTGATCGTAAGGGATAAACGATTGGAGAAATAGATATTTTTGCAAGAATTCAAACTACCACCGATGAAAAAAGTAAGCCTCAGCGATTCCGGCCCGAAGGTTTCGGAAGCAATTTATGGTTTTTGGAGATGGACCGACGAGGGTGCCATTACCACCACGCAAATTGAAAAAACGGTCAACCTCTGCCTCGACCTGGGCATTAATACATTCGACCATGCTGATGTTTACGGCGATCATACGATTGAAGAACATTTCGGCAAGATCATTGCCCACAAATCCTTCAAGCGAGAAGACATTGTGCTGTTCAGCAAGTGCGGTATCAGAAAGTCGGAGGATAAATACCTGACCTACTACGATAATTCGCGCGAGCACATTATCAACAGCATTAACGGCTCACTCAAAAGGCTCAAAACCGATTATCTGGATATTTTCCTGCTCCATCAAAGCGACCTGCTGGCCGATCCGGAAGAGACCGCCATGGCATTGGCCGAAATCGTAACCTCGGGGAAGGCAAAACACATTGGAGTCGCCAACTTTACGGTTTTCCAGCATCAGCTGCTTGCGTCGTACCTCCGGATTCCGATCGTCACGAACCATATTGAATTGAACCTGATGAATACGACCGCAATCGAAGATGGCCGTATCGATTTTATCAAACAGAGTTTCAGCAAACCGCTTGCCTGGGCGCCCCTCGCGGGAGGAAAAATCCTGAATGGTACCGACGAAAAAGCAGTGCGCCTGAGGGCCAAACTGGATGAGGTCGGCAAGAAATACGATGCCAATATCGAACAAACGGCGGTAGCCTGGCTCATGAAATTGGGGACGTTACCCATTATCGGATCGCTCTCCGAAGCCCGCATTCGTAATGGTGCTAGCGCTTCGGATATCAAGCTGAGCCGGGAAGATTGGTACGATATCTATCAGGTTGTCGGGAAATAAAAAATGCAGGGGGTGCTGTTGGTTGTCACAGTCCCCCTTCATTTTTATGACATTGCGGGCTTCCCATATCAAATACCGTGTCCCCTGCATTCAGCTAAGTTCCTGGATTGAAGGTCAATCCTTCAACTGCTTCGCATCCAGCTTCCTGATGATCTCCTTTTTATTAAAAAGCAGTCGCCAGACAGCAAAAGTCGTGTCCTGGGTAGCCATGCATTTTTTACAAATGACGCTTCCCGCCGCAACAGGCGCGTTGTACACGAGGAGGCTGTCGTTGAGCTGCTGTAAATTATCTCCCGCTTGCGTGCTGCTTTTCGCACTGTAAGCGTAGGCATCCAGTATTTCCCTTTCCTTGGCGTGCAAATCGGCGCGTTTTACGTCATTGATCCCGAACAATTCCACTTTAACTCCGTATTCCTTTTCCAATGCAGCGATCACCGGAATACCGCTCAGGTCACGGCAATGTGCCAGTCCGGCATCCGGGTTCTTTTCCAGTTCGCCTTTCAAGGATTTCTCTGCGATCTGCGCGATTTTCTTGCCCCATTCGTCGGCTGATGATACCAGCTGCACATTTGTAACCCGTTTGATCTGCGAGGCTTTGATTTCCCTGTTTAGCTCTTTTGTGTTTTCGATGCGGCCGCTTTTAAAATCGCAGCTTGTGAAAGCTACTGCCAACATGGCAATGCATATGATTCTTTTCATTGTTCCAAATATTTGTTTAATCCATCAAACGGTTTCTCTCACAGCACGCAGCCAGTCCCTTGAAACCATTCATTTAGCTAAAATGCGTATCTTTGTGCCCCGAATGCGAGATGCCAAAGATATTCAATAAAGATGATCGATAAATTAGAAGCTATAAAAGAACGGTTTGAAGAGGTTTCTCAACAAATCATACAACCGGAAGTAGTCTCCGATTCTGCACGTTATTCCAAGATCAGCAAGGAATACAAGGACCTTGGCAAGATCGTGGAGCAATATGCACTTTATCAGAAGTTGCAGAAGGATATTGCCGGTACCAAAGAACTTATAGCGACTGAAAAAGACGAAGATCTGCGCGAAATGGCCAAAGAGGAGCTGGATGAACTGACTCCCAAACTGGAAGAGCTCGAACAGACCATTAAGGAGCTACTTATCCCGAAAGATCCTAACGACAGCCGGAACATCATCCTGGAAATTCGCGGCGGTACCGGTGGCGACGAAGCTGCTATTTTTGCCGGCGACCTTTTCAGAATGTATCAGCGCTTTTTCGAGAAAATGGGCTGGCGGTCATCCGTAATGGATTATACCGAAGGTACCAACGGCGGTTATAAAGAGATTATCTGTAAAGTCGAAGGAGAGGATGTGTACGGCAAAATGAAGTTCGAATCGGGAGTACACCGCGTACAGCGTGTCCCCGCGACAGAATCTCAGGGCCGCATTCACACATCTGCGGCTTCAGTGGCAGTCCTGCCGGAAGCGGAAGAGGTGGATGTGCAGATCAATATGAATGATGTCCGTATCGATACTTTCCAATCGTCAGGTGCGGGTGGACAATCGGTAAACACGACTTATTCCGCGGTACGTCTTACCCACATTCCGTCCGGACTGGTGGTAAGCTGCCAGGACGAACGCTCGCAGCTCAAAAACAAGGAACGCGCATTAAGCGTGCTCCGCTCGCGCCTGTACGAGATCGAGTTGAAGAAACACAATGACGCGATCAGTTCGCAGCGGAAATCCATGGTGGGCAGCGGCGACCGCTCCGATAAAATCCGCACCTACAACTACCCCCAAAGCCGCATTACCGACCACCGCATTGGTTACACGGTTTATAATCTCCCTGCTGTAATGGAAGGAGATATCGCCGAGCTGATCGAAAAACTGCGTATCGCTGAGAATGCCGAAAGAATGCAGGAAGGAGAAGCCGTTTAGGAATGTTGTCCTTTAACTTAATGAAGCGAAGTTTCAGGTCTTTCGATAGGTTACCTTAGTTCGATCTCATCCATACTATAAGTCAAACCATCCTCGGAGAAAGTCAGATTGACCACTTCGAGGATGGTTTGTTTTAATTCTTCCATACTATCGCCCTGCGTGCCAATAAATTTGTCGGCAATATCAGCAATGGCGCTAAAACCTTGCTCTTCCCTTATAACGTCCAGAACTATTTTGGGCTTTTTCATCTCTTTATAAGGAAGCTGAGTGAGTTAACTTACGCCTATTTCGCAGGATACAAAGTGCCGTAAGTCTTCGCTTTATAGCTTTCGAAGTCCTGCTTTTTATGGTAATCCTCTCCGAAAAAGGTAATGATCTGATGGAATTCTTTCGCTTTCAGGTAACCGGCTAGTGGCTGGATCATGTTAAATTGATCGTCCAGAAAAACCGTTGTGGGATAGCTCGGCTGATTATTCGTTAATGCCAATGCGATTTCATGGATGCCGCGACCGCCCTGTTCAAGGTATTTGAACTGCTTGTCGCCCAATTTGATCGTTCCCTTTTGCTCTGCATCGAGCTTTACGGCGTAATATTTCTTGTTGATATATTCGGTAACGGCTTTGTCTTTGAACGTTTCGCGATCCATCACTTTGCACCATCCGCACCAGTCGGTGTAGACGTCGATCAGGATCTTGCGGGGCTCCTTCTGAATTTTGGCATATGCCTCTTCGATGGTCAGCCACTGAATACCTTCGGCGGCTGCACGCCTTTTACCCGTATCGGCTTTGAAACCGGCAAGGAATACCAGCATTACGGGAAATATTATCAGTATTGACAGGAGTCGTTTCATAGTAATTTTTTAGATTTCTTGCTCTTAGACAAATCTCTTTCACAAATCATGGCACGGACTGCGCGTCAGGTGCCAAAGCATAATAACATGGAAGCCAGCAAAGTCATCCCAATTTTACGCATTTTTGACGAAACCAAAGCACGGGAATTTTACATCGGCTGGCTCGGCTTCCAGGTCGACTGGGAACACCGGTTTTCCGACGATGCACCGCTCTACATGCAAGTTTCGCGCGGAGACCTGACGCTCCACCTCTCCGAACACCATGGCGATTGCACACCGGGCGCCAAAGTCTTCATCGAATGCACTGGCGTGCGTGATTTCCACAAGGAACTCAATGAAAAGCAATACAAATACAATCGCCCGGGACTCGAACAGGAGCCATGGAATGCCATTTCGGTAACGGTAGTCGATCCCTTCATGAACCGGCTTGCATTCAATGAGCGGCTTTAAGCATTCTTAGTTTTTGCCAGAGACACCAGAATGCCTCCTGTAATGATTAGCAACATGCCCGTCAGCATAGAAAGCGTCGGAATCGCCTCTCCCATCAGAAAGCCGATCAGCACCGAAAAAAGAATATTGGAATAACCCACCACAGCGACGCGCCCGGCTTTATCGTAAGTAAATGATTGCGTAAGCATTTTTTGTCCCAAAAGCGCCGTAAACCCTAATGCGAGAAAACCCAGCCATTGCCAGGTATTCTCCGGCCATCTGAATGTACCTATCAGAAAATCCAAATGCTCCATAGGATAATACGTACCGACCAGCATCGACAAAATAGGCATTACAATCCCGCTGAGCATAAATGAAAGGATGATCGCGCGCGTGTCGTACACGACACCAAGCTGGCGGATGGACAAGTAAGAAATGGCCGTCAACAGTGCATTGCCCAAACCTAATGCATTATCCCGCAGCGACGACGAAAGATCGGGCCGGAACACGAACAGAATACCGGTAAAACCAACGAATATAGCCATCCATTCCTTGCCATTCAGTGTTTCTCCGATGAGCAGCCAGGAGAAAAGCGCCAGAAAAATTGGGTAAGTATATTGGTAGGTAGAAGCCCGGCCGAGTCCAAGCGTCTGGATTGCATAAAATAGCATGTACAGCGACAATGTTCCTACTACACCTCTGAAAATAAGCAGTCCCAACTTTCCGCCCTCCTGCCTCAGCGGCCGTTGCCAGATGCTGCTAATGATAAAAACCACCCCAACAATGTTCCTGAAAAAAACCAGCTGTACAATATGGAACTCCCTTCCCAGCCATTTCGAGATCGCCGACGTAAGCGAGAAAAAAAATGCGGCGCCGAGCATAAGGTAAATGCCTTTCAGGGAGGATGCGGTCGGGAAATTTTCAGTAGAAGCGGCCAAAAGCAATCAGAATTTGCTGCAAAGATAGCGGTTATCGTACACAACGGAAAGTCGGGGGAAATACCTACCTTTGCACCCGCTTGGTGCCATAAGCTGCTTCTAGTCAGCGATTAGGCTTAATAGGGAATTCCGTTAGCACCGGAAGCTGTCCCCGCAACTGTAAGTCTGCCAACACGTGCCCGATTCTTCGTGCCACTGTCCTGCGACGGGAAGGCTCCGGGTGCGAAAGACGAGCCAGGAGACCTGCCAGAGCATTTTGATCGGACCGTTTTCGGAGGAAAAACAGAAGATCGCCGCCAATCATTGCGATTTAGAGTGTTTACCAACTTAAGACTTGTGGGATGCTGGATGTTATGGGCAAGTTTTGCGCTGACACTGCCGGTTTATGCACAAAAAGACTCCATTGCTCTCGACCCCGTCATCGTGAAGGGATTTGTCCCTCAAAAATTTATGAGCGGCCTGAAAATCCAGCGCATCGACTCCGCTTCGCTCGCGCAGGTACGCTATCAGAATATCGGTGACGTGTTATCCGCTTATACCCCGATTGCATTTAAAAATTACGGGCCGGGCCAGCTCAATACCGCCTCGTTCCGGGGCACCTCCGCCAACCATACTGCTGTCCTATGGAACGGGCTCAACATCAATGCGCCTACCCTCGGACAAACGGACTTCTCCACCATTCCCGTGGCGGGTTTCGACCAGCTTTCGGTTCAGTACGGCTCCGCGGCGAGTGTTGTGGGCTCCGATGCCGTGGGCGGAAGTATTTTGCTTGACAGCCGCGCATCGGCAACGCCGTTTCATGTGTCTGATGGCGGACAATATGATAGCTTCAATAACCATCAGAGCCGAACAGATATCCGCTATCTAGTGCCACTAAACAACCAATGGGCTTTCTCAGGGAAAACGGCACTTTACTATGGCAGGATGAACAACGATTACCCCAAACCAACCCGGAACACTTACGCACTCTTGCCTACCGAAACTTTTCAAAAAGGCATTGTACAGGACCTGTTCCTCCACGGACAAAACGACCAGGAAATTTCCGCACACATCTGGCTCACCGACAATAAACTGACGCTGACGCCCGACGATATCCAAGGTCGTGAAATGACCCAAACTACGGCCTATCGTACGATGTTCCGCTATCAGGTCCGGACGCTCACGCTACGCACCGCCTGGGTACGCGACATCATAGATTATGCCAAAGGTGACCTCTCCCACCCCGACCATTCAATAACGGATAAGTTCGCTTCGAGAATAGAAAAGGATTTTCTGCTAAATCTTGGCAACAATATCAATCCTATTCACCTTAAAACCGGGGGAGAATGGACGCATTATCGTTCACGCGTACCGGGATACGCGCTCTCGCCAGCGAGCGAGAACCGCACGGACTTCTTCCTGCTCACCCGCTGGCAACCGACAGCGCGGATTACTACTTCCATTAACCTTAGGCAGGGCCTCGTTACGGGTTTCAATCCACCGTTCACACCGTCGGTTGGTGTGGAATATAGTTTCATTCAAAAAGCGCTTTACAACCTTACCTTGAAAGGCTCCTATGGCCGCAGCTACCGGGTGCCCACTTTGAACGAACGCTACTGGAAGGACCTCGGTAACCCGGATGTCCACCCCGAAACGGGTTGGAATAAGGAAATCGGCCTTGAACAGATATTTAAAGCGGCTTTCGGCGGCACGCTAAGAACCACCGCAACTTTTTACCATAACCGAATTAAAGACTGGACTTACTGGAATCCATCGAGAAGCTACCGGGTCGAAAATCTGCAACAGGTACTGGCCCGGGGAATTGAATTGCAACTGGGCTATCAGCGACAAACCGGTTTCTGGCGAACAGGACTGGACGTGGGTTATGCATTCAACAAAAGCAGCCAGGAGAAGGCCTACGACAATTACTCGCAGGATATTGTAGGCAAACAATTGGTATTTGTACCTGAACATACGGTTAATGCAAATGCATTCGTGCAGTTCAAGTCCACGAAGCTTACGGGACAGTTACAGGCGGCCAGCAAGCGCTATACAACCTTCGACAATTCACAGTTTCTGGACGGTTATGGCCTGGTAAACCTGCTGGCCGAAACGAGCTTTACCTTTTACAAATTCAAGCTCATTTTACAGGGGCAAGTCCGCAACCTCACCGACACGTTTTATTTAAATGTCAGAAATAATGCGATGCCGGGAAGAAGTTTTGCATTAAGTTTAACCTTTAGTTACGATTCTCAATAAATCAATGAAAATGAAAAGACAGTTAGCCAGTTCATTAGCAGTAGCTTTTTCAACCCTCGCGGTATGGTCCTGTAATCAAAGCGACCCGGCTCCGAAGGGAGACTATGTGAGCGGTGTTTTTGTAATGAATGAGGGTAATTTCTCCCAGAATAACGGTGCTATTTCCTACTTCGCGCGGGAAAACAACACGGCAACCGCCGATATTTTCGCAGTGGCAAACGGAACGGCATTGAAGGGCGGCGTGCAGGATTATACTGCTTCCGAAGAGCAAGGTATTATTCTTGTCGATAATATGTCTGCCGGCCAGGATAAAGTCCAGTTCGTACAACGGTACACTTTCAAGGATGAAGGTACCATTGGTGCACCGGATATAGAGAATCCTCGCGAAGTGGTTATCGCAGGCCGAAAAGCTTATGTTTCGTGCTGGGGAACGGACGTCAGCAAATATTCGACCGGCTATATTGCGGTTATTGACCTGACCACCAAAAAGGTTACCAAAAAAATCAACATAGCCGATGGCCCTGAAAACCTGGCCTATGCTAGTGGGAAGCTTTACATAGGCACTACGCAATGGGCTGCCGGAAACAAGCTGGCGATCATCAATACAAACACCGATGAAGCATCGTCGCCCATTGCGACATCAGGTGCTGCCAATCCGGTTGGTGTTGATGCGAACGGAAAACTATGGGTGAATGCCGGCAATAAAATGTTGCGCATTAATACAGAAACCAACGCTACCGAAGCAACGCTGACGATTGCGACGGACGGGACCAAAACACCCGGCAATTTTACATTCAGCAATGATTTGAAATCCATTTTCTTTGTGCTTTCGTGGTATGACAGCGCTGGTAAACAGCAAGGAGGCACTTACAAATTCTCCATTACCGATACGCAGATAGCCATGGTTACCCCATTGATTCCGCGCCCGTTCTATGGCCTTGCAGTTGATCCGTCACAAGGACTGCTTTACGCAGGCGTGAGCCCGTCCTATACGCAGGCAGGCTACGCGGTTCGTTATCGCGCCGATGGAAGCTTGGTCGACTCTGTCAAAGTAGGCATCGCACCAGCAGGATTCTTCTTCCAATAACATGTAAATTGAAAAAGTCTCCCGCTTGGGAGACTTTTTCAATTTCGGAACCATGCCACTTCACTTAAAAAATCCTTGCGGATCGGGCATCTTGGCTTTCAAAAGTTCAACAAAATCGAGGTTCAGCTGGTTAAAATCCAGCGTCCGGCCCTTATGCAAATGCTCCCACGACTTGTCAAGTTCATTGAGATTATAATGCAACAGCGCCAGGTTATACTGACCGAGCGCATAGGTAGAATCAAGGGAAACCGCATGTTTCAATAATTCGCCTGCCTCGTCCAACTCCTCTTTCCGGCTGGTGATCGCGTACAGTTTGAGTTCAACCGTCGATAAATCCACCAGCAGCGGTACATTGTCTCCTTGCAGGCTCACGCCCTTGCTCAGCATTCTTTTTGCATCCACCCAGTTTTCGCGCTGGTACGATACAACCCCAAGCCCCCAGTAAGCTTCCACATTCTTGTCGTTCAGCAGTTGGGCAAGATTGAAGCGGTAGCAGGCTGTGTCCAGAGAACCCTCCTGCAAATACTCCCAGGCACGGGTCGCGAAGAAACTGCTGGCCTCTGCGCGGCTGGAAAATGATTTGTCACATTCGCTCAGGAATTTGATCTCTTCATCAATCTGCTCCGATGTCTTACTCACTTCTCCGAAGAGCGGGAGAATACGCCTTTCCTTTAAATCAAGGGGCTTTTTGGGGGCTACGTTTGTATCTGTGCTTGGACCCGCGCTTGCCAGATGCGTGTTTTGAGCAAAGCCCAGCACAGGAATCAAAAAGGCAAGCCAAATTACAACAGACTCTTTCATAATTGACTTTAATAGAAGAACAGGTTTCTATTGTCCAAGTTAAACGGTTTTATTGGAATTGTATTGCATTACCGGCGTTTACTTCTTCCGCCCGCAGCCCTACGTCCCCTACTGGTATTCCCCGAACCCTTCCTCGCCTGCGGATAACTGTGTTTTTTCTCGTGGAACGCTCCTTTGAATGTTGGATCTTCCTTACGTCGCTGGTTATCGATCTCCCGCAGCATATCCTGCCGCTCCTGGAAGGGCGTTTCGGCAATGTAAACTTCGTCCGGAAACTCCGCCCTCGGAATTTCCATCCGGATCATCGCCTCAATTTTGCGGATATGGTACTCATCGGCAATGGTCATGAAAGTAATTGCATTGCCCACTGTATTGGCCCGACCCGTCCGGCCGATCCTGTGCACATAGTCTTCGTAAATCAAAGGCACATCGAAATTGACCACGTGGCTCACTTCCGTAATATCAATGCCACGCGCCACGACGTCGGTCGCTACCATTACCCTGATATTCCCTTCCCTGAACGCCTCCATTGCATTGATACGCGTATTCTGGCCTTTATTTGCATGGATTACGCGAAGTTCAGCTTCCGGAACCACCCGGTTCAATAAATTTTGATGCACAAGTCCGGCCACCTCACGGCTTCGCGTGAATACGAGCACGCGCGTGAAGACCTCCTTGTCCTCCAATAAATAAGATAACAGATTGATTTTAGTGCGAAAGTTCGGCACTTCGTAAAGGGTCTGTGTTACCATTTCCGCAGCCGTAGCCTGCGGGGTAACTTCGATCCGGGTAGGAAATTCGAGAAATTCATAGGAAAGGTTTTCGACCTTCCCCGAAAACGTCGCAGAGAAAAGCATATTCTGCCTTTTGCGCGGAATCACTTCCAGCAGCTTGCGGATTTGCGGCATAAAGCCCATATCCATCATTTTATCCGCTTCATCAAGCACCATTACATTCAGATGCTTCACGACGATCTCCTCCTGGAAATACAGGTCCATGAACCGCCCCGGTGTCGCCACAATAATGTCGACGCCTTTACGCAGCGCTTCAATCTGCGTTTTCGGCCCCACGCCGCCGTAGAGCACCACTGTACGAATGTCGGTATACTTGCCGAGCTGCGTGATAGCGTCCGAGATTTGCATCGCGAGCTCGCGGGTAGGAGCCAAAATCAATGCCCGGGGATGCTGTCCCTGGGCATATTTAATGCGCATTAACAGGGGTAATGTATAAGCGGCTGTCTTACCGGTACCGGTTTGAGCAATGCCCAGAATGTCTTGCCCGGCCAGCGCCACGGGTATCGCCTGCTCCTGAATGGGTGTCGGTTCGGTGTAACCTGCTTCTTCAATCGCGTTGAGCAATTGACGGTTGAGCTTAAACTGCTCGAATGAGTTTTGCGTAGTCTGCATTCGGCAAAGTTACGAAAACTAAAACGGTAGCCGGTTATCAGCCCTTCACAACGTCGTCGACAAGACCCGCCGAGCCTATGTAAAGCGGCGAACGCTGGTGAAACGACTGCGGCAGGATGTCCAAAATACTTCCAAAACCGTCGCTTGCCTTACCACCCGACTTCTCAGCAATGAATGCCAGCGGGTAGCATTCGTAAAGCAGCCGCAGCTTGCCTTTCGGATCCTTTTTAGTGGATGGATAAAGGTAAATGCCGCCTTTGAGCATATTCCGGTGGAAGTCACCCACGAGTGAACCAATGTAACGCGCGCTGAAATTTCTTGACTTGCATTGCGCCACATATTGCTGCACAAATGGCGGGTAGCTGTGGTAGTGCCCCTCATTGACGGAGTAGATCGAACCGTCGGCAGGTGTACCAATATTTTTGTGTGATAAAATAAATTCCCCGAGTGACTGATCGAACGTAAAGCCATTCACGCCATCGCCGGTCGAGTACACGAGCATCGTCGACGAGCCATAAAGAATGTAACCCGCCGCCACTTGCTTGCGGCCGCCTTGCAGGAAATCCTCCATCGAAGCCGGACTATTGATAGGCGTCACCCTTCTGTAAATAGAAAAAATCGAGCCGATGGAAACATTCACGTCAATATTGGAAGAACCATCCAGCGGGTCCATGGCCACGACATACTTGCCGTGATTGTTGCCGGTGTGGATAATGTCCTCCTCTTCCTCGGAAAGGATCGCACAAACTTCTCCCCCATTTTTTAATGCACGGATGAAACGTACGTTGGCGACGATATCGAGCTTCTGCTGGTTTTCACCCTGCACATTTTCCGTTCCATTTCCGCCGGCAATGTCGATCAGCCCTGCGCGGTTGATTTCCCGGTTGATGATCTTCCCGGCAAGCGCAATGTCACGGAGCAACTGCGACAACTCGCCCGTCGCATAGGGAAATGCGCTTTGGCTGTGCATGATAAACCGGTCGAGTGTCACACCCACCGGCACCACCAGGTCCTGTACTGTTTTCGTCGCCATAGTCAATTGAATTACATGAGATTGGAGGGAAATTTACACCCGGTTTTTTCCTATTTCCAAACAGTTCGAACTAATAAAATTTTTTAAAAATGAATATAATTTTATCCCCATTAATTCATTGATCAATCCTAAGGGTGAGCCCTTTACGTGGTCGTCGCTTTGCACTTTTTAAATGTCATGCAGACATTAAATCGTATTCCTGCATAACAAAAAAGCACAAGGCACTAATGCCCTGTGCTTTACAAAAGAGTTGTTTTTCTGACGTTTATTTAAGCCTTGCCAACGCCTCGGTCAATGTGGCGATCTTCGCTTCGGCATCCGCTTGCTTCGCTCTTTCTTTTTCGACGATATCACCTTTGGCATTAGCCACGAAGCGTTCGTTCGAGAGCTTTTTCATCACCGATTCGAGGAAGCCTCTGGTGTATTCCAATTCACGCAGAAGATTCTCGCGCTCCGCCTCCATATCCAGCTCGTCGGCCAGGTTAACAAAAAACTCATCCGACTTCACTCGAAACGAAGTACCTTCCGCCTCGCCCGACACATAACTGATGCCTTCCACATTCGCCAGCTTTTCGATCAGCGGCGTCAATGCATTGTAGCGCTCGTTTGAATCTGTGCGAATCGCCAGCGGCAATGCAGTTTTAGGACTAATGCCTTTCGAATTCCGCAGGTTACGGATCGACGAAACGAGTTCAAACAATATATCAAAGTCATTCAGCAACGCCTGATCAAACTCTCCGGCCTGCGGGAAATGTGCGACGCAAATGGATTCCTTCTCGCCTCTTTCAATGATGTTCTGCCAGATTTCCTCCGAAATAAAAGGCATGAACGGGTGCAGCAAACGCATCAGGCGATCGAAAAAGTCGAGCGTCGAGTCGTAAGTCGACAAATCGATCGGCTGCTCGAAGCCCGGCTTGATCATTTCGAGGTATTGTGCACAGAAATCGTCCCAGATTAGTTTATAGATCGAGCCCAATGCGTCCGAAATACGGAATTTCGAGAAGTGGTCCTGCACTTCCGCCAATGTCTGGTTCAATTTGCTTTCAAACCACTGTACCGCCAGTTTCGAACCTTCGGGAACCGGAAGTTCGCTATCGACGGTCCAGCCTTTTACCAAACGGAAGGCATTCCATACTTTATTACCAAAATTCCGGCCCTGCTCGATCAGCTTTTCGTCATAAGGCAAGTCATTACCAGCCTGTGAGCTGAAAAGCATGCCGGTACGAATGCTGTCCGCGCCATATTTATCGATCAGGTCGATTGGATCGGGTGAATTACCCAGCGATTTCGACATTTTGCGGCCCTGCTTGTCCCGAACGATGCCCGTCAGGTACACATTCTTGAACGGATACTGGCCGCGGTATTCATAACCCGCAATGATCATCCGCGCCACCCAGAAGAAAAGAATCTCCGGTGCAGTTACGAGGTCATTGGTTGGGTAATAGTAATTTACTTCCTCATTCTCCGGCTCTTTAATACCATTGAAAACGGAGATCGGCCAAAGCCATGACGAGAACCATGTGTCGAGCACGTCCTCATCCTGCTTGATATCTTCTTCTGTCAATGCAAAAAGCTGCAACTCATGCTGCGCCTTGCGCAATGCCTCCCGCTTCGACTTCGCGACGATCATGGTACCGTCGTTCAAATAGTAAGCCGGAATGCGGTGGCCCCACCATAGCTGGCGGCTGATATTCCAGTCACGTACATTCTCCATCCAGTGGCGGTAGGTATTTTTGAATTTCGCGGGAATCAGCTGCACCGTATCGTTCATCACATTCTCGAATGCCGGCTTGCTGATTTTCTCCATTTTCAGAAACCACTGCTCGGAAAGCCTTGGCTCAATCACCGAATCGGTACGTTCCGAATGTCCTACATTCGACCTGTACTCCTCCACTTTCACGAGGTTACCCGACTCTTCGAGCAACTTGATGATCTTCTTGCGTGCAATGAAACGGTCTTCACCTACCAGGATCTGCGCCTTTTCATTCAATGTACCGTCTTCATTCAACAGATCGATAATCGGCAGGTTATGACGTTTCCCAAGTTCGTAGTCATTGGTGTCGTGTGCCGGAGTGACTTTCAAGCAGCCAGTTCCAAATTCCATTTCCACATAATCATCCGCGATAATCGGAATAGCCCGGTTGATCAACGGAATCAACACTTTTTTACCAATCAAGTGCTGATAACGCTCATCCGCAGGGTTCACACAAATCGCCACATCCGCCATAATCGTTTCCGGGCGGGTAGTCGCGATCGTAACCCCTTCCTCCATGCTCCCTTCTCCATCCTCCCCGACCAGCGGATAGCGCAGGTAAACTAGCTTCTGATTCACCTCTTTCATGATCACCTCCTCGTCGGACACGGTCGTGCGCGCCTGAGGGTCCCAGTTCACCATGCGGTGGCCGCGGTAGATTTCTCCTTTATTATAGAGGTCAATGAAAACGTCGATCACCGAATCGTACAAATCCGGCTCCATCGTGAAGCGCGTACGGTCCCAGTCGCAGGAAGCGCCGAGTTTGCGAAGCTGTTTCAGAATAATGCCGCCGTATTTGTGCGTCCATTCCCAGCAATATTCGAGGAATTCGTCGCGGGTAAGGTCACGCTTGTTAATGCCGCGCTCTTTGAGCATCGCCACCACTTTGGCCTCGGTAGCAATGGAAGCGTGATCGGTACCAGGTACCCAGCAGGCCTCTTTACCTTCCATCCGCGCCTTGCGGACCAGAATGTCCTGAATAGTATTATTAAGCATATGCCCCATGTGCAGCACGCCGGTGACGTTCGGCGGGGGGATCACGATGGTGTAGGGTTCTTTGTCAGGATTGGGTTTCGACTGAAAAAACTTGTTCTCGATCCAGTAGGAGTACCATTTGTCCTCTATCTCCTGAGGGGCATAAGTTTTGGAAATCATTGCGTGTTCAGAAATTTACCGTAGCTGTCGGTTAGTCATCTTAAAAGCCGGCAAGTTAGCGGTTACGGGCGATATTTCTAAACTATTTGCTCCTCTTTGCGGACCGGCAGCCAGATCGTAAATGTGCTCCCTTCACCCGGTTTGCTCATCAACCGGACAGTACCTTCATGCGCCTCGACCATCTTTTTAACATAACTCAACCCAAGGCCGAAGCCTTTGACGTCATGCACATTGCCGGTAGGCACCCGGTAGAAAGTATCGAAGACGCGCTGCTGCTGCTCACGGCTCATGCCTATGCCCTTGTCGGTAATAGAGATCGCGATACCGCCATTTTCATTTTTGGTACTGATATTCAAATACAACTTCTCCGGCGAATATTTGATCGCATTGTCGATGAGGTTGTTCAGAATATTGGAGATATGCACCTCATCCGCAGCCACTACATCTTCCTCTGCCTCGAAGTTCATGTCAACTTCTCCTTCCTTCTGCTCGATCTGCACGCTCTGTCCGTTTAGCGCAGCGCCGATGAGGTCATGGATGTTGGTTTCCGTGATTTTAAGTTTGACATGCCCTTTATCCAGCAGTGCCATTTGCAAAACCTTCTCCACATGCGTCCCGAGTCGTTTATTTTCCTCGCGGATAATGCCGAGGTAGCGGTCGAGCCGCGAGCCTTTCGGGCTATCCATCAATGAAGCCGAATTCTCTTGCGCCATTTCCGCTGCCAATGCAATGGTAGAAATAGGTGTTTTGAACTCATGGGTCATATTGTTGATGAAGTCATTCTTAATGTCAGAAAGCTTCTTCTGACGCAGAATGGTCGTAACGGCCAGGTAGAAACAGGCCATAATTACGATGATCAGAATGCCGGAGCCGCCGAACATTACACCCATATTACTGAGAATGTAGCGCTGCTGATCCGGGAAGTAAACATATAATGCATTCTGCGCGGTGAGTGTTTCGTTCGGGAACAGCGATGCTTTATACGACCGCTCCTCCCATTCACTCCTGCGCATGCTCACGGTCGAGAAAATAAGGCTATCCGTCGACCGGCCGCGCACGGCCCCCCTCACGGCAAATTCGTAAGGCAAAGTGACACCATTCTGGATCAGCTGTTTTTTCAATAGTGTGTCGAGCAGAAATCGGTTCACACGCTGCTCGATGGGCCTTTTGGTATAAACAAAATCCTTCATGACTTCTTTCAGCAACTCGGCGCGGTCGGGTTCTTCCGCATTGAGAATCGCCCGCGACTTCTGTTTACTGCTTTTTGCATTCTCTGGCAAGGCCACTTTCCGGTTAGCCATTCTGGAAATCGAGTCCTTTTTCGGGAAATCGCTGCCTTTCCGGCGGAATTCGGGATCGGCCATGCCGCGCATGGCATTTCCCAAACGACGCTCGTCGTCCAGCCGGCGACGCATAAACTCGTCGATACCGGCCATGCCATATTGCTGCGCCTGAAAAAATTCCTCTATAATGCGCTGCTGGTGATCCACCATCACCCTGATATTGGGGCTGAGTACGTCGGTAGGGGCCGCTTCGGTAATGATCTGATAATGTATTTCCTCGCCGTTCGGGCCAATGGCGATCTCCATTCGCGGCTGTAAGCGCGGTACTATTTCCTGAACAGGCGCCTTAGGCTTCGGCGGAGTGGTCCGCTTCATGGGCATGTCGCGCAGCTGCGCAATGCGGTCGAGCTTGCTTTTTTGCTGCTCCGCCTCGATGCGGCGTTGCAGGAGATACATCATTTCCTGCTTTTCCAGTCGGTGCACCACTTGCTGTACCGACTCGGAGACCTTCTGATTGAACTGGTCGTTCCTGATCGCGATAGCTTCCCTGATCCAGTACCATTGAAAACCGATGAGCCCGATCAATGCCAGACACATCAGCCCTACGATAATTTGTATTTTACGCTTGGTCATAATTTCCGCTTCCCATGTGCAACGCCGGCTGTGCTTTACCCGACATTTTGCCAAGAACAAATTTAGTGTTTCGCCCCCGGCCAAAGGTGTTTTTAACATTATTTAACAACGCCCCAAGCAACATAGCCATGGTTTTGCAATTCATTCAGACTCAAAACAAAAACTGCTTATGAAAACTGTTTCAATTCAAAAACTGACATGGTCGCTGCTGCTCGTAGCGGCACCGGCGCTGCTATCCGTTGCGCAGGCCCAGTCCGACAAAAAGCCTAAAAAGGACGATGACGACAAAAAGACAAGCATTAGGATCCGGGTAACCGAGGAGGAAAACGGCAAGACCCGCGACATCGAGAAAAGTTATCAGGTAGGTGCGCTGAGCGATGACGAAAGGCAAAAGTTCATCGATAAAGTACTTGATTCGCTGAATGTCGACAAAAAGGGCAAGCAAACCATTTCAATTACGGTGGATGATGGTGCCGACGGCGTGATAGCGGCCAAAAAACGTAAAAAAGTGATTATCGACCATCGCGATCCGCGCGAGCCGATGGCATTTCACTGGGACGGCGATTTCAAACACGACCTCGACTGGGATTCGGAGAAGTTCAACGAAAGCATGAAATCGATCCAGAAAAATTTCGACAGAAACTTCCATCCCAAGGCTAAAATGATGCTGCGGGACATGGAGGATTTTGGCAGGAATTTCAGCAAAAGCTTTGACTATGCCTGGGATAACAGCGAGAATGCGAAAGGAGCAACAATCCGGTCTTTGAATGCCTACACCAATAATCCCGCCGACGACGTCCTTAACCTGCGTTTCAGCGTGCCGCAAAAAGGCAATGTGACGGTGACAGTCACCGACACCAAAGGCAAAGAAGTGGGTAAAAAAGAGATCCACGAGTTTGAGGGCGAGTATGTAGGCCAGGTCGAACTTAAGAAAAATACAAAAGGGACGCTGTTCGTAACGGTGGTTCAGAACGAAGATGGAGCGGTGAAAAGGGTGGTTATTCCCTGAATGGAGCCACTTTTACGATAGCGAATCCCCTTTGCCGGAAACGGTAAAGGGGATTTTTCCTGTAAAAATTATGCAACAATTTCGCACACATATAGTAAGAGTTGTAAATTTGCCGCTTATTCACCAATCTACCGCGACATCAATTTTTGAAGCAACTATGCTGAATCTTATACTGTTTGGCCCTCCGGGCGCCGGGAAAGGTACCCAAAGTGAAAAAATAATTGCAAAGTATAATTTGATCCACCTTTCCACAGGAGATCTGCTGCGCTCGGAAATTCAGGCTGGAACAGAGCTGGGATTGAAAGCTAAAACTTTGATGGACCAGGGCATTCTGGTGCCGGACGAAGTGGTAATCGGGATGATCGATAACAAGCTGAAAGAGCACCGCGACGCGGCTGGTTTCATCTTCGACGGTTTCCCGAGAACGGTGAAGCAAGCCGAAGCGTTAGACAATCTGCTTGCGAGCTACAACGAAGGTATTTCAGTGATGGTAGCCTTGTCGGTCGACGACGATGAGTTACTGGCCCGCCTTTTGAACCGTGGCAAAACTTCCGGCCGTCCCGACGATCAGAACGAAGAACTGATCGCGAAACGCATTCAGGAATACAACAGTAAAACAAAACCCGTTGCCGACTATTACCAGAAACAAGGAAAGTTTGTCGCTATCAACGGAATAGGTGAAATCGATTTCATTTTCGGGGAAATCTCGAACGCGATCGAAGCAGCCTGATTTCTATTTTTCCCACTATACTCACATGGCCTCCTCTAACTTTATAGACTACGTAAAAATCAATGCGCGCTCCGGCAACGGCGGTGCCGGCTCTATGCATTTCAGGCGTGAAAAGCACGTCGAGAAAGGGGGACCGGACGGCGGTGACGGCGGACGCGGAGGTCACGTGATATTGAAAGGCAATGCCCAGCTCTGGACATTGCTGCATTTAAAATACACCAAGCACGTAAAGGCGTTCGACGGAAAAGGCGGCGAAGGCGGGCGGCGCACGGGAGCGATTGGAAAGGACATTATCCTGGAAGTACCGCTCGGCACGATCGCCAAAAATGCCGAAACCGGCGAACAACTTTTCGAAATCACCGAAGACGGACAGGAAATGATCCTGTTGCGCGGTGGACGCGGCGGAATGGGTAACGACCATTTCAAGTCCGCTACCAATCAGACTCCCCAATATGCCCAACCCGGCGAACCAGGCAAGGAAGAGTGGTTCATCCTCGAACTGAAAGTACTAGCCGACGTAGGTTTGGTGGGCTTCCCGAACGCAGGCAAATCTACATTGCTCTCAGTTGTTTCAGCAGCCAAGCCAGAAATTGCCGATTACCCCTTCACAACCCTCGTGCCGAACCTGGGCGTTGTACCCTACCGCGATTACAAGTCTTTCATAATGGCCGATATTCCGGGCATTATCGAAGGCGCTTCGCAGGGTAAAGGACTCGGTCTGCGGTTTCTGCGGCACATCGAACGCAACTCCATTCTCCTTTTCATCGTACCTGCTACCAGTGAGGATATCCAGGCCGAATACCAGACGCTGGTGCAAGAGCTACGCTTATACAATCCCCAGCTGCTCGACAAAAACCGCCTGCTAGCGATTTCCAAAATGGATGTAATCTCTGAGGAAGAGCGGGTTACATTACAAGAAAATCTACCAAACGGTATCCCAACGCTTTTAATTTCTGCAATAACCCAAGAAGGTATTGAACAATTAAAAGACAAAATATGGGAAATGATTAACTCACCGTTCCCCGTACAATAATAATTTCTTGAAAGAGGCAACCTTTCGATGCAAATTGTGTGTCCAAGTAGTTATTTCAAAGAATTTTTAGTCACCATGAGACACTATCTACCGTATTTCTATCTGGTAGTATTTAGTATTATTTCCTTTACCGCACACGGACAAATCAGCATTGATTTCCCTTCCGACCGTATCGTACTTCAGCGAGACAAAGCTAACAACGCAAACATCAACATTGCAGGCAGTTACACACAGCCTGTCGATCGTGTGGAAGCCAAAGTATCTGCACTTGTGCCAGGTCAGGGCATCGACAAGGACTGGGCCAACCTGAGCGACGCCAGCATTAAAGGAGGTTTTTTCTCCGGTTATATTACTGCCCAGGGCGGCTGGTACCGGCTGGAAGTCCGCGGTTGGAAGGGCGACCAGCTGGTGGGTTCCAGAACCGTTGAGCACGTCGGGATAGGCGAAGTATTTCTAATCGCAGGGCAATCCAATGCACAGGGATTTGACGCCCCTAGCTTTAATAATCAGGGCGCACAAGACGATCGTGTCAATTCTATCGATAATTACGAAACAGGCGACTATCCGTTTGAATTGCCGGAACGTCCGTCTTTCCATCACATCGATGCTCAAAGTCGCATTTCTCCCCGTGGACCTGCCGCATGGTGCTGGGGACGCCTGGGCGACCGCCTGGCATCGCGGCTCAATGTTCCTATTCTGTTTTTCAATGTAGGCTGGGAAGGTATGGCTTCCGTTAACTGGCGCGAAAGTATTAACAACAATACGCAGTCTGTCTACGCGCCCGTGTGGGTCAAACCGGATGGAATGCCTTATGGCAACCTGCGAAATGTCATTCAGCGATACACACCTATCACCGGGCTTCGCGGCATTCTCTGGCTCCAAGGCGAGGCCGACAATTTTAAAGATACCAGCACTGATACTTATTTCAACAACCTGAAAGCCGTTATTGAAGCCAGCCGGAATGAATCGGGAAAGAATATTTCATGGATGGTTTCCATTACTTCCTATGACAACGGACGCCTCGTCGATGTAAACGTTACAAATGGGCAAAGGCAGGTTATCAATAATGTTCCGAATGTTTTCGAAGGGCCTAATACCGATCTGATTCAGATTCCCCGCGAAAATGGTGCTCCTAACGGCGTCCATTTTTTTGGCGATGGCTTAATTCAGCTTGGCGATGCGTGGTCCAATTCACTCACGGATGATTTTTTCGCAAGATCAGAACCCTACCCGGCGCAAAGACCACTCAGAGTAACGGTAGACTGTGCGGGCAATGGTAATGTAACGATCAACGCCGACCCGGTTGGGCTTTCCCAATTCAGTTGGAGCAATGGGCAGTCTTCCAGCAGCGTAACGGTTGGAAACGGAACTTACTATGTGAAAGCACGCGATGATAAAGGCAACTACATTTTCTCGCCAGAGATCCGGGTAAATGAGCAAATCCAGCCCGACCAGCCGACTGTGACGATCGAAGGTAGTAATCCGGTATGTATCGGTAATACCGCAACGTTGGTATCGAGCACTTCTACAAATGCCGTCTGGAACACAGGCGCCACCGGCGACCGCCTTCCTGTCACAACAGGGGGCGAGTATTTCGTGACCGTCAAGAATATTTACGGCTGCGAGTCTACTTCCCAGAAAGTAGTCATGCAAGTACTCAATTCACCATTGCCGGCCAAACCCAAAATTTCTGCTTCGGGGCCACTTACCTTCTGCCAAGGCGGAGAAGTGAACCTGACCTCGGACTCAAAAGTGAAAAGTGTTTGGTCCAATGGAGCGAATAATGCCACTATTACGGTTGTCAACTCGGGTGATTTCCGCGTGAGAGCGCTCGACGATGTCGGCTGCTTCTCTCCTGAGTCGGACCCGGTGACCGTGAAAGTAAACCCGTTGCCGGCCAAGCCTGTAATTTCGCTGAGCGGAGAAACGACATTCTGCGACGGCGGCAACGTGACGATGACTTCAAGCTACGATTCCGGAAACATCTGGAGCACCAATGCTACCACGAAGTCCATTGCCGTAACCACGACCGGTAAATTCACTTTGAAGCAAAGGGATGGAAACGGGTGCGAATCAACTTCGGATGAAGTGAATGTAAAGGTTAACCCGCTTCCCGCAACACCTACCATAACGGCCCTTCGCGCTACTACTTTTTGTGAACGCGACTATACCACGTTACGCAGCAGCGAGGCGTTCTCCTACCTGTGGAGTAACGGCTCCACCGACCGCGAGATCGAAATACGGACATCAGGCAATTTTACAATTTCGGCCAAAGACGAAAACGGCTGCATTTCTCCCGTTTCTCCGGTAGTTGTCGTAGTAATGAATCCATTGCCACCTACGCCCACGATCACCGCCGAGGGCCCGACCACATTCTGCGCAGATCTAAGCGTGAACCTGGTTTCAACCAGCGCTGCCGGGTATTTATGGAGCAACGGCGTTTCTTCACAGACCTTGAAAGTAACGGCGGCCGGAACTTACTCCGTGCAAACAATCAACGAGTTTCAATGCTATTCGGATCCGAGTAACCAGATAACGACGGAAACGCTGGCACTGCCACCAGCCCCCGCAGTTACGGCATTGCAGCCAACAACATTCTGCGATGGCGACACCATTATGCTGAAAGCCACCAACGGCAACGAATTTTTCTGGAACAACGGCCTGGAAGGCGAAAGCATAGAGGTTTTTGCGACGGGTAATTATTCGGCTCGCATTCAGGATGATCATGGATGCTACTCTCCTTACTCCGCACCGGTAGCGATTGATGTCAAGCCGTCTCCGAGCGTGCCGGTAATCCGTAAAACAGGCGTTTACACCCTATTTGCTGAAAACAATCTCAATGCGGGTGACCACGTATGGAAATATAACGATGAGCCATTGACAGAAACCAGCGCGACCCTGAAAGCCGTGAAGGCAGGTAAATATGTTGTTAACAACACCATTGTATACAGTCCGACGCTTACCTGTTACTCCGACTTCTCCGAACCGTTCCAGTTTTACCTTGATACGAATAACCCGGGTTTCGTGGCCTATCCCAACCCGAATGCCAGTGAAAGAGTGACTGTCGAAACATTTGCCAATCTGGCGAACGCCGATGTTCAGATCATCGACAGCCGGGGTATTATCCACCGGACTTTCCGTGTGCTGAAGTTCGATCGCCCGCAATACTTCAGCCTGGCGGGCCTGTCGAGTGGTATATATATTATTCGCGTGACTTCTGCGACGTTCAGTGAGACCCAAAAGCTGGTAATTGCCGAATAGGCAAATGAACCTACCGGCCTTGCCGGGAGGCCGAAGCGTTGCCTGTTCCTCCCTTCGTCTTTCTTGTATTTTAAAATGTAAGCATGCCGAACGGTAACACGTAAAGCAAACACCCGATTGATCAAAAAAACGGAATAGTGATATTTTAGCGAAAATATTCCGTTACATTTGTGACCGTTTTGTAATTGAACACTTTAACAGATTTATACTTCGTTAGAGCTCAGAAACTTTACCTGTATCAGAATCCCAAATGCATAGTAGATTTATTCTTCCGGTAATGGCCAAGGTGTTGTTGTTAATTTGCATTTTTTCATCAGCAGCATTTTCCCAAGAAAAATCCCCCATCAGAATTACTTCCCCTGTTTTTCAGTCTGTCTACCAACGTAACATGGCCGGCCAGCGGGAGATTCAGGTGACAGGTACATTCACCATGCCTGTTGAAAAAATTGAGGTGAGGGCTGTGCCGGTCATTCAGGGACAGGGCGTTGAAACACCGTGGCTAACTTTGCAGGACGCTCCCCAGGGCGGCGTTTTTTCAGGGACGATTAAACTGATCGGCGGATGGTACTCCCTGGAAGTCCGGGGTGTGTCTGACGGAAAAGTAATAGGCCGCGATGTATTGAGCCGTTTTGGTGTAGGTGAAGTGTTCCTCATAGCCGGACAGTCGAATGCTCAGGGACTCAGAAATTACCCTGGCCCATCCGCTACCGACGACCGGGTACTGTATATTTCAAATTACAGCAACGATTCCATCGACAGACTTACCGACCCTACTCCGCCTGAGTTTAGCAAAATCAACCAGAATCTGAATATCATGTCGCCGCGCGGGCAGTCTGCCTGGTGCTGGGGGATACTTGGAGACCTCCTGGTTGAGAGACTGAACGTACCCGTCGTATTTATTAACACTGCCTGGGAAGGTACATCCATAGAAAACTGGGCGAGCAGTTCAAAAGGCCTCCCGACTAAAAATATGTACGGCGGTTTTGTGTATGCGCCCGAAATGCCTTACGCCAACCTTCGCATTGCTGCGCGCAACTATGCCAACCAATATGGGGTTAGAGCCATTCTCTGGATGCAAGGCGAAACCGACGCATTGTATAAGACACCACGTGCCAATTACAGCCGTGACCTTCAGTCGATCATGAACCGCCTCGGTGCGGATACCGGCAAACGACTTACCTGGGTAATTGCCCGTACCTCCCGGACATCAGCGGGATTCAATATTGAATCGGACATCAATCCAGAAATCGTTGCTGCGCAAAACGCAGTACTCAACACGGATTTTAACCCTACTTATCCGGGTCCCGAAACAGATCCTCTCGTACCTAACCGTGGCGATGGCACGCACTTCGTAGGCAAGGGAGTGAATGACAAAGAAGGAACCCTCAGAGCTTTGACGATTCTGGCGAATGCATGGTTCGGAACACTGGATGCCAAATTCTTCTCGACTGTCACACCGGTTAACCCCGTCGAGGTACCTGCTGTGACCGCAGCTTGCGTTACTGACAACAATGGTGTTACCCTAACGCTCCCCGCAGGTTACGCTTCTTACAAATGGAACACCAGCGAGGTATCCAACTCGATTAAGGTCTCAAAAGCAGGTACATATCGTGCCACCGTAAAAGATGCCTCTGGCAACTCGATCCTGACGCCGCTTATCGTTTTGGAGAACGATGCTAAGCCGGTGCAACCAAGCATTATTCAGCAAGGCCAGCAACAAGCTTGTGCGGATTCGACATTCCAATTCTCGGTACAGAATGGCGGCGAAATATATAGTTGGTATAAAGAGGGTTCCAACACCGCCATTGCAACAGGAATCTCTGCCAGATTGGGTGAAAGCGGAAACTATTTTGTCAAAAGCCGGAACATTTTCGGATGTACTTCCGATAATTCAGCAACCTCCACTTTGATTGTCCGTGCCAAAATAAGTAAGCCGACCATCGAGCCGTCAGGGCCTTTCAGCGTCTCGGCAAGCATCCCCGAAGGTGGCGAAGTAAATGAAGAATTCCTGTGGAGACGCCCTGGTTACGAAACCGATACTACTGCATCTCTGGTCAAAATCCTGAAATCGGGTGTTTATACCACAAAAGCGAAAGTTACGTACACCATTGGCAACAACAACCTGGTTTGTTACTCCGATACTGCTTCCAGAGAGTTCAAAACCAATGAGCAAAATGAGGTGGTGATTTATCCCAATCCAAGCCAGGGCGCTTATATCTACATCGAGTCTCGGGATAATGTGAAAGACGCCGCGATTGAGCTTTTCGACATCCGTGGTAACGTGATCAAAACTACCAGTCCGCAACTGCTCAGCGGCAGGATGCAGATCGATGTAAGCCTTTTGCCTACGGGCAAATATATTCTTCGTGTAACCGGCCAGGGACAGAGCCTTACCAAGCAAATTGTGATAAGATAAATATTCTTTCTTTGATAAGTACTAAATAAGCCCCGCCACTACGGGGCTTATTTAGTATGATACTAATTAGACAAAACAAAAAGGAAAGAATTTGATTGATAAATTTGCAAAGGCTAATTTTGAGAGACGGGGAGGAATGTAACCCGCTGGCAACAGTTTTCTCTCATTCCTGCCCCTCTGTAACCGGATCATTATAATGAAAAACGAGTATCTCCCTTCCGATTATTTGCCCATCATTGTGCAATTTTTGCTCGCCGCCGGCTTCATTGGTGGCACGATGATTGTCACTCACCTTATCGGTCCGAGCCGCAAAAGCAAAAAGAAAGACGATCCATTCGAATGTGGTATCGAGTCAGTTGGTGACGCCAGGACGCCCATTTCGGTAAAGTACTTTCTGGTGGCGATCCTCTTCGTTTTGTTTGACGTGGAGGTAATTTTCATGTATCCCTGGGCTGTGAATTTCAAAGGCCTGGGAATGTTCGGATTCGTAGAAATGTTATTGTTCATGGCCCTTTTGTTGTCCGGTTTCTATTACGTGATCCGCAAGGGCGTATTGAACTGGGAAGAATAGGCTTCGAACATTGAAATACAAAGAATTATGAAAGAAGTAAAGATAGTGGAGGCTCCGCAGGGACATAGCGGATCCGGTTTTTTTGCAACTTCATTCGACGAAGCGATAGGTCTGGCACGCAGTTACTCGCTCTGGCCGTTGCCATTTGCTACTTCATGCTGCGGGATCGAGTTCATGGCCACCATGGGCGCGCATTACGATATTTCGCGTTTCGGTTCCGAACGTCCGAGCTTCTCGCCGCGCCAGGCCGATTTGCTGATGGTGATGGGAACCATCGCCAAAAAAATGGCACCGGTTGTGAAGCAGGTTTACCTTCAAATGGCCGAGCCACGCTGGGTAATGGCTGTGGGCGCTTGCGCTTCAAGCGGTGGTATTTTTGATACTTACAGCGTATTGCAGGGTATTGACCGTATCATCCCTGTGGATGTATACGTACCCGGCTGCCCGCCACGCCCCGAGCAGATTATCGACGGCCTGATGCAGATTCAATATCTGGCACAGAACGAAAAGCTTCGCCGCCGCAATACCGACGAATACCAGGAACTATTGGCATCATATAATATTCAGTAACCCCCTATGCTCACTAACCAGGAGGTAGCCGAAGGGCTTTTGGAAAAATTCGGTGATCAGGTTTTCGACTTCGAGGAGCCGTATGGTTTGTTGACGCTCTCAACGACCCGCGAAGAGATTATTCCGTTGATGGAGTTCTTGAGAGACCACAAAAATTACCAGGTAATATTCCTGACCGACATTACGGGTATCCAATATCCTGATAATACCGGCAAAGAATACGTGGTGGTTTATCACATGCACAGCTTCGTGCATAACTTCCGCATCCGCATTAAAGTAGCCCTTTCGGCAGCCGATATTCACATTCCGACAGCGACAGGCCTTTTCGCCTGCGCCAACTGGATGGAGCGCGAAACCTACGATTTTTTTGGTATCTTGTTTGACGGGCACCCGAACCTTAAACGCATCCTGAACATTGAGGAAATGGATTACTTCCCGATGCGTAAGGAATACCCGCTGGAAGACGCGACCCGTGAAGATAAAATTGACGCCCTTTTCGGCCGATGATCTATATTGAGTAAGATATGGCAGATATTGAATTATTACCGCATAATGTCCCTTCTCAAGGCGAGTTGCCAGAACTCGTAGAAGAACTGACCACCCTCAACCTCGGCCCGACACACCCTGCTACCCACGGTATTTTCCAGAACATCCTGAAAATGGATGGCGAAAAGATCGTTTCGGGCGAGCAAACGATCGGTTATATCCACCGGGCGTTTGAGAAAATTGCCGAAAGAAGGCCCTTTTACCAGATTACCACGTTGACCGACCGCATGAACTATTGCTCCTCCCCGATCAACAACCTGGGATGGCACATGACGGTAGAGAAGCTTTTGGGCGTAGAGGTTCCCAAGCGCGCGCAGTACATCCGCGTGCTCATGATGGAGCTCGCACGCATTACCGACCATATTATCTGTAACAGTATCCTCGGCGTAGATACCGGCGCATTCACCGGCTTCCTGTATGTGATGCAGAAGCGCGAGGAAGTGTACGAAATCTACGAGGAAGTTTGCGGAGCACGCCTTACCACCAACATGGGCCGTCTCGGCGGTATGGAGCGTGACCTTTCGAGCACGGCTATCCGCAAGATTAAGGAATTCATTAAATCTTTCCCGCCGGTATTGAGAGAGCTGGAAAAACTGCTCAACCGTAACCGGATCTTCATGGACCGAACAATTAATGTGGGTTCCATTTCGGCTGAAAGAGCATTATCGTACGGCTTCACGGGGCCCAACCTGCGTGCGGCGGGCGTGGACTACGACGTGCGTGTGATGAACCCGTACTCATCCTACCAGGATTTTGAATTCGACGTCCCTATCGGACAGAATGGTGATACTTACGATCGCTATATGGTCCGTAATGAGGAAATGTGGCAAAGCCTCCGCATCGTGGAGCAAGCCATCAACAATCTTCCCGAAGGACCCTATTATGCCGATGCTCCCGAATATTACCTGCCTCCGAAAAACGAGGTATACCGCAATATGGAGGCGCTCATCTACCATTTCAAAATTGTAATGGGCGAAATCGATGCACCGGCGGGCGAAGTTTACCATGCTGTGGAAGGAGGAAACGGCGAGCTGGGCTTCTACCTGATCAGCGATGGCGGCAGGGCTCCGTACCGTCTGCATTTCCGCAGGCCAAGCTTTATTTATTATCAGGCATATCCTGAAATGTGCAAAGGCTCATCACTGTCGGATGCGATCCTGACAATGAGTAGCCTGAACGTAATTGCAGGTGAACTGGACGCTTAAAGTTTGTTAAAGACCTATTTAGAAATGACCGAATCACCTAATCTGGTTGCGTTCACACCCGAACGACTTGAAAAAGTAAAAGAAATAATCGCACGTTATCCGGAGGGCCGCCAAAAATCGGCTCTCTTACCCGTTTTGCACGTGGCCCAGGAACAATGGGGCTGGCTGAGCAGCGAGGTAATGGATTACGTCGCAGGTATTTTAGATATCAAACCCGTAGAGGTTTACGAGGTAGCTACCTTTTATACCATGTACCACCTCGACCCGGTTGGTAAGCACGTGATCGAATATTGCCGTACAGGGCCTTGCTGCCTGATGGGCGGTGAAGATGTGTACGGGCACCTTAAAAAGAAGCTCGGCATCGAAGCGGGTGAAACCACTGCCGATGGCAAGTTTACATTGAAAGAAGTAGAATGCCTCGCAGCATGCGGCTGGGGACCCGTTTTCCAGATCCGCGAGCAATTCTACATGAACCTGACCAACGAGAAGGTCGACCAAATCATAGAAGAGTTAAGTAAATAAGCTTTCATAAGCTGAAAATATTATCCTCAAATGGCTAGAAAAATTTTAACGGAGCATATTAATGTACCCGGTATCGAAACCTTCGATGTTTATCGCAAACAGGGAGGCTATACTGCCGTTGAAAAAGCTATCAAAACCATGACCCCGGAAGAGGTGGTGGAAGAAGCAAAGAAATCAGGCGTACGTGGCAGAGGCGGTGCGGGCTTCCCGATGGGAATGAAATGGGGCTTCCTGGCCAAGCCCGAGGGCGTTCCCCGTTACCTGGTGTGTAATGCCGACGAATCGGAGCCGGGTACGTTCAAGGACCACCATCTGATGAAATCCATCCCTCACCTTTTGATCGAGGGTATGATCATTTCCAGCTTCGCATTGGGAGCCAACAAATCGTTCATCTACGTGCGCGGCGAGCTCATGTATGTGATCCGCATTCTCGAAAAAGCGATTGCGGAGGCGAAAGCGCAAGGGTTTTTAGGTAAAAATATCCTAGGCTCGGGCTATGACCTTGAACTGGTCGTGCAGCCGGGCGGCGGTGCTTACATTTGCGGCGAGGAAACTGCATTGCTCGAATCGCTCGAAGGAAAAAGAGGTAACCCGCGTAACAAGCCGCCATTTCCTGCGGTGAAAGGTCTTTACCAAAGCCCTACCGTGGTGAACAACGTGGAGTCGATTTCCAATATGCCGTGGATTATCAACAACGGCGGTGATGCTTATGCGCAAATCGGGATTGGTAGAAGTACCGGTACCAAATTGATCTCCGCATCAGGGCATATTCAGAAACCTGGCGTTTACGAAATCGAACTGGGTGTGAGCGTGGATGAGTTTTTGAATTCGGATGAATATTGCGGCGGTATCCGTAAAGGCCACTATTTGAAAGCATTGGTAGCAGGCGGTTCGTCTGTACCCATTCTTCCTGCCAACCTCATCACGAAAACCGCTGCCGGCGAAGATCGTCTGATGACGTACGAATCGCTTTCTGACGGTGGTTTCGCGACGGGTACCATGCTCGGATCGGGCGGGTTTATCGTTTTCGATGAAACAGCCTGTATCGTTCGCAACACCTGGAATTTCTCGCGTTTTTACCACCACGAATCCTGCGGCCAATGCAGCCCGTGCCGCGAAGGAACCGGATGGATGGAGAAAGTCCTCCACCGCATCGAGCACGGTCACGGCAGCATGCACGACATCGATTTGCTCGTAGATATTTCAAAGAAAATAGAAGGTAACACCATTTGTCCGCTCGGCGATGCAGCGGCCTGGCCCGTAGCCAGCGCGATCCGCCATTTCCGCGACGAATTTGTATGGCATATCACCCATCCGCAGGAAGCGACGGCTCCGGGTGCGGTTTACATGGGTGAAATGGTATTGGGTTGATGAGTGTTCAGAACAGCCTTGTTTGGATCAAAGACAGATCTCTGTTACTATCGGTGCTGTTCGGGCTACTAAGTGCTCTGGCATTGCTGATCGTGAAGATGCAGGCGGTTTTGAGCTACTCTCCCGACATTTCAGGAAGCGAGGCAAGCGGGATCGCCGCTATACAGCTACTGCTGGATGGACAGGACATTTATACGGATCCCGAAAAAGCACCGTTCAGACTGACCCAGTACACACCACTATATTTTACGATCGTTTCATTCCTGGTGAAAATCGTTGGTTGGACAGGCATTGACGTTCACAAAATATACCTCGCCAGCCGGCTGGTATCAAACCTTTTTACATTAGCAACCGTGAGCATAGCGGGTTATTTCATTTACCGGGTAACAAAACAAAAGATCGCCGCCCTCCTTACCGGGCTGGTGCTTTTTCATGTTTTGTCATTCTGGTTTCTGACAACCTCCCGCCCCGACAGCCTCCTGGTGCTGCTGACGACGCTTTTTATCGTCACAATTTACTACGCCTTTGAAAACAATGACCAAAAGCTCTGGTTTCTCGCCATTTTCACGGGTGTTTCCGCATTTTTCGTAAAACAAAGCGGGGCAATCCTTCCGATTTCGGTCGGCGTATTCTGGTTGATTCAGCGGGATTTCAAGATGTTTTTGAAACTCACCGCGTTCGGGATACTGACATTCGGTTTATACCTGGTGATCCTTCCCATTAATACCGTCGAGCTTTTCTTTCTCAACATTGTGGGCGGCGTGGCCAATTCAGCGAGCTGGGGTTGGTTTTACGACTGGACATTACAGTACTGGTTGTTACAATTCGCTCCCCTGATGGTTCTGAATGCACTGGTAAGTGCGTACACACTCCACTACCGGCCCACAGGATTCCATCTTTTCCTGGTGATCGCCTCCGTGCTGTTTTTCCTATTTGCAACATCCACCGCATTCAAGATAGGTGCCGGAGTGGGCTATTACCAGGATTACCTGATCGTGGCGGTGATTCAGCTCGCGCTCGCTTTTTCATATAAAAGCGATTTCACTGCGCTGAAAACCGGTTTTGTCAAATCAGGAATGGCCCTTTTCATGACCTTTGCATTTCTGCATTGCTCATTGTATGTGTTTATGAAATACAAATCGGGTATGTTCCGTAATTTTGAAGCACTTTACATTGAAGACCGTAAAGTTGCGACGTACCTGCTCGAGCAGAAAAACCTGAAACCGACAGACTATGTCTATATATGTAATTCGGAGAATTTTCAGGGATCGTTTTTAAGTTTATTTCTATTTAAAAATAATTTGATTCCTTTCTCGGATCTGGTTTACCTTGCAGACCAGAACGGGACATTCAACTACGACGAATTCAGACGAATCGTCGATGAGAAAGGGATTCGTTTTGTGATTTCACCAAAAGGCAAAGCTCCTGCAAACATTCTGGACTATGATTTTGCGAATACGCTGAAATATAGCTCCACAATGGGCTCCTATGATATTTATGAAGCCAACAAGAGATAGCATAATGTATTACTGGCATGGAAGAAGTTAAATCCCAATTGTTGAAAATTACGTTCGATGGCATCGAGGTCGAAGTAGAACCGGGCACAACCATTATGCAGGCGGCGCGTAAAATCGCCGAGGCAGATGAAAGCCAGGGCCACCTCGTTCCGCCGGCGATGTGTTACTATAAACCGCTTCCGGTTTCCGGGGGTAAATGCCGTGCGTGTCTGGTGAAAGTATCGGCTGGTTCTGCAAAGGATCCACGCCCGATGCCCAAGCTGGTACCATCTTGTATTACACAGGTTCAGGATGGAATGGTGGTGGAAAACACTACCAATCAGGCTGTACTGGATACACGCAAGAGCATTGTAGAGTTCCTGTTGATCAATCACCCGCTCGACTGCCCAATTTGCGACCAGGCTGGTGAATGTCATTTACAGGATTTCGCATTTGAACACGGCTCAGTAAAAACCCGCTACGAAGAAGAAAGAAGAACGTTCGAGAAGATCGATATCGGTCCGCATGTGCAGCTGCACATGACGCGCTGCATTCTTTGCTATCGCTGCGTGTATACCGCCGACCAGATCACCGACGGACGTGTCCACGGCGTCATGAACCGCGGAGATGCTTCGGAAATCAGCACCTACATCGAAAAAGCGATCGATAATGACTTCTCCGGAAACATTATCGATGTGTGTCCGGTAGGCGCTTTAACCGACAAAACATTCCGGTTCAAAAATCGCGTGTGGTTCTCGAAACCCGAAGACGCTCACCGCGATTGCGACAAATGCTGCGGCAAAACAACTGTCTGGTATCGAGGCGATGAAATAATCCGCGTGACGGCCCGCAAAAACACCTGGGGCGAAGTGACGGACTTCATTTGCAATACCTGCCGTTTTGAGAAGAAAAAAACCAGTGACTGGGTATTGGAAGGACCTACCAAAGTGAAACGCAGTTCGGTAATTTCTGCCAACAAATACCGTAAAGACCTCGTTGCAAAACCGGATTTCGCATTGAAACTGGCAGCATCGCAATTCAAACAGATCGACGACTCGCGGCCATACGTAACCGACGAGGAAACGATCCGTCACCAGAGTATCGAGAATAACGATAAGGCCAACCATCGTTCTTTGGCGGCCAACAATAATTAAGAGAATCAGTAGTCAAAGCAGCCGGATAAAATTGCTTTCAAATGGATTTAGTAGAATTTCTTGTTAAAACCGTAACCATCGTTGCCGTTTTCGGGCTAACGCTCCTCATTGCCATGTACTCCACATGGGCGGAAAGAAAGGTAGCAGGTTTCATCCAGGACCGTAGCGGGCCTAACCGCGCCGGTTGGGGCGGACTTCTGCAACCGCTTGCAGACGCGGGGAAAATGTTCTTTAAAGAGGACTTCATTCCTGCATTGGCCAACAAATGGCTCTTTATCGCCGGCCCTAGCCTGGCGATGCTCACGGCATTGCTGGCGAGCGCGGTAATTCCTTTCGGCAGCACATTCCGTATTGCAGGTCATGAAGTGGCATTGCAGGGCGTTGAATCGAACATCGGTATCCTCTATGTATTCGGCGTTGTGGCGCTGGGTGTTTACGGTATCATGGTCGGTGGTTGGGCTTCCAACAACAAATTCTCGCTTCTCGGAGCGATCCGTGCGGCTTCACAAAACATCAGTTACGAGGTGGCTATGGGCCTTTCGCTCATCGCGATCCTCATGATGAGTAGCTCGCTTTCATTGGGCGAAATCGTGGCGCAGCAGCACGGCATGAACTGGAATATCTTCTACCAGCCGCTGGGCTTCATCATTTTCATTACCTGCTCTTTCGCGGAATGTAACCGTGTGCCTTTTGACCTCCCTGAATGTGAAACGGAGCTTGTAGGTGGTTATCACACCGAATACGGCAGTATGAAACTCGGTTTCTACCTGTTCGCGGAGTACATCAACATGTTCATTTCCTCGGCGATTATTTCCGTGCTCTATTTTGGCGGTTATAACTATCCGGGAATGGATTTCGTGTATGCGCAACTGGTGAAATCTTTCGGGCCGGATACAGGTCACAACATCGCGACATTGATCGGAACAGCCGTTTTCTTCGGAAAAGCATTGTTCTTTGTGTTCTTCTACATGTGGGTGCGCTGGACGATCCCGCGTTTCCGCTACGACCAATTGATGAACCTGGGCTGGAAAAAGCTGATCCCTCTTGCTATTTTTAACATTATTATCACCGGTGCAGCCGTGCTTTTCTTGAAGCCTGTAATCACCGCGTGGTTGAATTAATTCCAAAATCGTATTGCCATGCAATTGACAAATCGCTCAAAGCAAGTAAGCAATAAAGAAATGACGCTGGCGGAGCGCGCCTACCTGCCTGCTATTGCAACAGGTCTGGCGATTACGATCAAGCACTTTTTTTCGAAGAAAGTAACGATCCAATACCCGGAAGTGAAGCGGTACCTCGGTCCTGTTTTCCGTGGCCGGCATATCCTGAAAAGAGACGCAGAAGGTCGCGAAAGATGTACTGCCTGCGGCTTGTGCGCGGTAGCGTGTCCTGCTGAGGCTATTTCAATGGTGGCCGCCGAGCGCGTGAAAGGCGAGGAAAATCTGTATCGCGAAGAAAAATACGCGGCAGTGTATGAAGTGAATATGCTCCGCTGCATTTTCTGCGGCCTTTGCGAGGAAGCTTGTCCGAAACAGGCAGTGTACCTGCGCCACGATGAGTTTGTGCCGGTATTTACAGAGCGCGACCAGGTGATCTGGGGTAAAGACCTCCTCGTTGAGGATATGAACAACCGCTATACCCGCGAAGCCTGGACGAAAGAAGAAGCGCGTGCGCTGGATGCCAAAAGAGCCAGTGGTGAAGTCACCAACGTTGTTCCACGAGCTATTCCCTGATTGGTAAACCAAGACTGTCAGCAGTTACTAACATTATGAATTCAGCAGTATCATTTTTTTACTTTCTATCCTTCCTGACCATCCTGAGCGCGGTGATGGTCGTGGTATCGCGTAACCCCATTCACAGCGTTCTTTACCTGATCCTGACGTTCTTTACGCTCTCGGGGCATTATATCCTCCTGAATGCGCAATTCCTCGCTGCCGTGAACATTATCGTGTACGCCGGGGCGATTATGGTACTTTTCCTCTTTGTGATTATGTTCCTCAACATGAAGCAGGACCAGGAGGAAGCCAAGACTAATTTGACCAAAATAGCTGCGACGATTGTCGGCGGGACTGTTTTCGTGATTCTTTTCGGTGCTTATCGCAAGACCGCTATCGAGCCATTCAACCCGCAAACTTACGATTCGCAGATCGGTATGATCGAAAGCCTGGGTCATATGCTCTTTCGGGATTACCTGTTGCCATTTGAATTGGCCTCGATCCTTTTGCTGGTCGCAATGGTAGGAGCTGTGTTGCTTGGCAAGAGGGAGATTGGGGAGCGGCACTTCTAAAGATACTCGTATCATCATGCGGCCCAAGCCTGAAGACTTGGGTTAATAAAAAGAGGCTCTTTCGAGCCTCTTTTTGTTTGGTATCTTATTCTACGCTGGCGCCGCACCGGGCCTCCGATCCCAGGCTTTAAAGCCTGGGTTATGTCCGTGTCAGGCCTCCTCTACTTCGGAGTAGGCTTCAACCGGGATACAAGAGCAAATCAGGTTACGATCGCCATAGGCGCTGTCGACGCGGCTTACGCTTGGCCAGAACTTGTTGAAGCGCAGGTAAGGCAACGGGAACGCGGCTTTTTCGCGGCTGTAAGAGCGCGTCCAGTTTTCGCTCAGCAACACGCGGGAAGTATGCGGTGCATTCTTCAAAACGTTGTCTGTGCGGTCCGCAACACCTTCTTCCACTTCGCGGATTTCGTTACGGATCGCGATCATTGCATCACAGAAACGATCCAGCTCCGCTTTCGATTCAGATTCTGTCGGTTCGATCATCAATGTGCCTGCAACTGGGAATGAAAGGGTTGGCGCGTGGAAACCGTAGTCCATTAAGCGTTTTGCCAAATCCTCGGCCTCTACACCAGCTGCCTTGAAGCCACGGCAATCGACGATCATTTCGTGCGCGCAGCGGCCATTTGCTCCGGTATAAAGCACCTCGTAATGTCCATTCAGGCGCTCTTTAATATAGTTTGCATTCAGGATCGCAAATTTGGTCGCATTGGTAAGGCCTTCGCCACCCATCATCGCGATGTACGCATACGAGATCGTCAGGATGCTAGCGCTGCCGTAAGGTGCTGCAGAAACTGCTCCGGCCTGTCCGTTCGGCAAATGCTCAGGCTGCGTGCTGAAATTCACGTGACCAGGCAGGAACGGCATCAGGTGCTCGGCCACGCCAATCGGTCCAACACCAGGGCCGCCGCCGCCATGAGGGATACAGAATGTTTTATGCAAATTGAGGTGGCAAACATCCGCGCCAATGCTGGCAGGGCTTGTAAGACCTACCTGCGCATTCATGTTCGCGCCGTCCATATAAACCTGCCCGCCAAATGAATGGATCATTGAACAGATTTCGATAATGCTTTCTTCATAAACACCGTGGGTCGATGGATAAGTTACCATCAAACACGACAGGTCTGATGCGTGTTGCTCTGCCTTTGCGCGCAAATCCTCCACATCGATGTTACCACGCTCGTCGCACTTCGTTACCACTACCTTCATACCGGCCATTACAGCGGATGCAGGGTTGGTGCCGTGCGCCGAAGACGGGATCAATGCCACATTACGGTGTGCCTCGCCTCGGCTCTCGTGATATGAACGAATGGCCATCAGGCCTGCATACTCACCTTGCGCACCGGAGTTCGGCTGGAACGACATCGCCGCAAAACCGGTGATTTCGCATAGCCAGGTGTTCAATTCGCTCACCAGCTGTGCGTAACCACCCACCTGGTTGGTTGGAGCAAACGGGTGAATACCACCAAATTCTGGCCAGGTAAGCGGGATCATTTCGGCGGTCGCATTCAATTTCATCGTACAGCTACCGAGTGAAATCATGGAATGTACCAGCGAAAGGTCTTTGTTTTCCAAGGATTTCAGATAGCGCAGCATTTCGTGCTCAGTATGATGCGTGTTGAATATCGGGTGAGTCAAATATTCCGAAGTTCTTGCCAGATTTTCAGGAAGCGAAAATTCAAGATCCTCATCGATCACCATTTCACCCTGGAAGCCCGAAACCTCTGCGAATACATTCAACAATGCAATTACATCATCGAACGTCTTGGCTTCATCAAACGAAACCGAGAGGCTTTCATCACCATGGTATTTCAGGTTAATGCCCCATTTCAACGCCTGCTCACGCAGCTTGCGGGTCAGTGGCGTGTTGATTGTTACGGTATCGAAATACGTTTCGGTAACAACTTCATAATTGAATTTCTTAACCGTATCGACAAACAGGCGGGTGAGACCATGCACACGTGCAGCAATGCTCTTGATCCCCTCAGGTCCGTGGTATACCGAATAAGCGCCGGCGATAACGGCTAGCAATACCTGCGCGGTACAAATGTTGGAAGTTGCTTTTTCACGACGGATATGCTGCTCACGTGTCTGCAACGCCATACGCAATGCACGATTGCCTTCACCATCCACCGACACTCCGATGATACGCCCCGGAATCTGACGTTTGAAAGCATCTTTCGTGGCGAAATATGCCGCATGTGGACCACCATAGCCCATCGGCACGCCGAAGCGCTGTGAAGAACCGATCACGACATCGGCACCCATTTCGCCCGGTGATTTCAGGAGCGTCAATGCGAGCAGGTCCGCCGCTACCGCTACTGAAATACCCAGCTCATGAGCCGAAGCAATAAAGTCGGTATAATCGATCACTTCGCCGTCGGTAGCCGGGTACTGAACGAGCGCGGCGTAAATATTTTCGTCAGTAAGATCGACCGTTGCATGGTTACCCACCACCACATCGATTCCGACAGGTTTTGCACGGGTGTAGATCAGGTCGATCGTTTGCGGGTGGCAGCGCTCCGAAACAAAAAATGTATTGGCTTTCTTTCTGGAAGCGCCCTTTACTGCATGCAGCATGGTCATAGCCTCCGCTGCCGCGGTGGCTTCATCCAGCAATGATGCGTTCGCAATTTCCATGCCAGTGAGATCCGTCACGACTGTCTGGAAATTCAGGAGCATTTCAAGGCGCCCCTGCGCGATCTCCGCCTGATAAGGGGTATAGGCAGTGTACCATGCCGGATTTTCGAGGATATTTCTCAGAATGACATTCGGCGTGATGGTGTCGTAGTAGCCCGTACCGATATATGATTTCAGCACCGCATTTTTCGAAGCAATTCTTTTGATGTATTGTAAAAATTCCTGCTCCGATTTGGGTCTCGGCAAATTCAGTGGTTTTGGTAGACGAATCGCAGAAGGCAGAGTCTGGTCAATCAGTTCATCCACTGACCCGGCTCCGATGGTCTTCAACATTTCCTGCAATTCCTGTTCATCTTTACCGTGGTGACGGTTTTCAAACTTGTCCTGGTTTCGAAGATTAACTTTCATTCAAGTTAGGCTGAGAATGCCGCTATTAGGTGATTTTAAAATACAAAAGTAAGCAAATCCAAGCAAATCTCTCAGAGATCGATGGCTATGCTTACTCTTGAATATGTACAAAATGTATGAACGGGAAGTTCCTAGTGGTTAGGGCAGCCGCAATCGGTCTTCCGTTTGAAGATTCCGAGGAATTTCTTGGATCTTGGCTTCTTGTAACCTTTGTATTTTTTCTTTTTACCAAACAATTCCACTTTGGTTGCATCGGGCGCCGAAACTGCCGCTGCCGAAACAGTCTGTACGCCTGAAATACTGCAAATCAGAGCCAGTACCAGAACCCAGGGAGTGATTTTCTTGATCATGTTCGTTAAGATGGATCATCAAAGGTTACTAATGCAACGCAATGCTCGCCGGTTTCGGTATGCATTGCGCCAACCCTTTCACAATTTTCCGAAATTTTTAAGCCTTTACCAATTCCAGGATCGTGATTTCGGGGAGGATACCCACGCGGCCAGGATAACCGAGGTAGCCAAATCCGCGGTTGACATACAAATACTGGTCGTTTTCTTCATACAGCCCCGCCCATTGCTTGTAACGGTATTGCGCCGGGCTCCATCTCACATTCCCGATCTCCACGCCGAATTGCATGCCATGTGTATGGCCCGCAAGCGCGAGGTCTATGTCCTTATATTTAGGCAAAACCTGCGCTCCCCAATGGCTGGGATCATGCGAAAGCAATATTTTCACAGGGTATTCGTCCGCATGCCCGTAAGCTTTTTCCAGATTTCCGTATTTGGCAAAATTACCGGCTCCCCAATTTTGAATACCGATCAATCCGATGGATTCGCCGTCTACGGTAATGGGCCGGTTTTCGTCCAGCATCAGCTTCCAGCCCAGTAATTCGTGCGCTTTTTTCAAATTAGCGAGGTTGCTGATCTTGGCATTCGCATCCGGCCACTGGAAATAATCGCCGTAGTCGTGGTTGCCCAGCACAGAATGCACGCCCAGCGGCGCTTTCACCTTATCGAAAATATTAATGTAATCCTGCACCTCCTTTGCCCGGTCGTTCACCAGGTCGCCGGTGAAGAATGCAATGTCCGGCTTTTCCTTCATCAACATCTCTACGCCGCCTTTTACCGCAGTTTTATTGAAAAAGCTGCCTGAGTGAATATCCGAAAGCTGAGCTATTTTCATTCCGTGAAATTGTCGGGGAAGGTTTTTCAGGGGCACTTTCACCCGGCGAATGCGGTAGTCGTGCGCGCCAGAGAGAATACCATATGCAAACGTGCCCATTAACCCTGCTCCGGCAACCACGGCTGTCGTCGCGAGGAATTGCGAACGCGGGATCACCGGCTCACCGGTTTCGGGGGAAGGCGTTGCAACGGAAGGTGCAAAAAAACTAACGATCCATTGAAAAAAGCGGCGTACATCGTCGATGAGCAGGATCGCTACCGCCAGTAATTTGGATAAATAAGGAATGGCGATAAATGCGACTACAAATGTGCGTGTGGTGCTTTTGAAGTAGTCTGGCGGGAGAAGTTGCATTCCGATATATGCGCCCAGCGTAGCGATTGTCAATGTCCAATATGCTCCTCCGATCCAACGTTGTGTTAATGGGTTCAGGTTGCGAACAGCCAGTTTTAACCCTTGCCAGACATACCAGTCGATGGCAAAGAGTATAAAAGTTAGTATGATAAAAAAGAAGGTTCTGTTCATTTTAAAATGATAGTTGTCATATCAACGACAAACATATGCAAACTCTTTCACGTTCAGCAGCCAACCGGATTTTGGATAAATGTATGTCATGGATGAATGAAGGTTGATTTCGGCAGCTAAGCGGTTTTCGGTATTTTTGTACCTTACTCTAATCATTTATGCCTAAATACGATTTCAAACGGTTCCACATCCGGTCGATGAATGCGGGATCGGACCAGGAGAGAGCGGCGATCAATCAGGAGCTGAAAGATTTGTACGCGTCGCTGCCTGATGACGAGAAAAAGATTTTCAATGAGGAATTACAGCATTTCCTCACCCACGAAGTTGCGCGGATCAAATCGGACTACGAATCGGTGAGAGGTTTAAACCAGCCTAACTAACGGAGTCAGTTAAGGCGCGGGTCGATGGGGTAATGTGCGATGGAACGGTATTCGCCGCCCATAGTGCGGAGGATTTCGCGCCAGAAATTTCCTGCCGGCGTCGAGAACAGGAAATCGGACGTGGTACTGGAAATGATCCAGGAATCCTGCTTGATCTCTTCATCGAGCTGCCCGCCGCTCCATCCCGAGTACCCGATGAAGAACATGACATCCTCCTGTTTCAATGTATTCAGGTTGAGCAACGTTTTGACATTTTCGAAATCACCGCCCCAGTAAACGTTCTTCATAATTTCCGTCCCTCCGGTAACGAGGTCAGGGCGGCGGTGGATGAAATGCAATGTGTTTTTTTCGACGGGGCCGCCCAGGTGAAGTGTGATGTCCTGATAAATGGTCTCGTCGAGCACATCTCCCAGGAACAAGTCCGTGGTTTGGTTGAGCACAAAACCGAAACTTCCCTGCTCATTATGTTCGCACATGAGGATAACCCCCCTTTCAAAATTGGGATCGCCCAAAAACGGCTTGGCGATGAGCAAGCTTCCTTTTGAAACTTTCGCGGCTGACGGCATAACCTGGCAAATTGTTAATTCAACAACGAAATATATTTATTTTTCGCACTGAAAAACGGATATTGCCCAAAATATAATAAAAATAAGATCATGGCATTAATAAAACCGGTCCGTGGACATCATCCTACCTACCATGAGAGTTGCTGGTTTGCAGAAAACGCTACCATTGTGGGCGACGTGGTGATGGGCGAAAATTGCACTGTGTGGTTCAATGCGGTGATCCGCGGCGACGTAAACAGTATTCGTATCGGGCACCATTCCAATGTCCAGGATGGCGCCGTGATCCACTGTACTTACCAGCGCTTCGCAACTACGATCGGGAATTATGTTTCCATTGCGCACAACGCTATTGTACACGGTTGTACCATCGAAGACCATGTCTTGATAGGAATGGGGGCTATCGTCATGGACGGAGCCGTTATTGGCGAGGGAGCCATCATCGCCGCCGGAGCCATTGTTACCCAAGGAACAAAAGTCCCTCCCGGCACCATCTACGCCGGCAACCCCGCCAAATACCTGAAAGACGTTTCACCGGAGCTAAACGCGGCTATTGATCGGACGGCGAATAATTATCTGATTTATTCGGGCTGGTTTAAGGAGGACGAAGGCTCAAAATAACGATCATTCTGGACATCCACACCCGGCGGGATCAAAATCACCACCTCTGGCACCCGGTTTTTGAAAAGCGACTTTCTTTTGCGTTTTACGGAACGGTACATTACCAGATATGTACTGATACTTACCAGCGGTCCCGTAGCTGGCTTCGAAAGCTGAAAAGCTAACGACAACTTCCCAAGAACGAAACCGCATAACAATGAAGGCAGCATAGCTCTTTTGATTAGTTTGATCTTATCAATATTGACAATATCCTCATAAGAAGCGAAGCCGCCGGTTCCGGGAATGAATGGGTTAGCACGAAGAACGATCCCATCGTGGCGGATGGTCACCACTTCTCCAAATAAGAATTCCTCCTGCCCGAAGGAATTCTTTTGGATGCATTGTATAAACTGGCCCTTTTTGACTTTGGTGGTATATTTTGTTTCAACGGATTGAATCAGAAAGTAAGGCTTCTGCGCCATAATCATTGAAGGTGCCAACGCCAGGAAAAACAAAACCAGGTAGCCATTCAGTTTGATTATTTTCTTTCCGGGATCCGAGATTTGAAACTCGAACAGATTTTTCTTCATCAAATGCATGAAACCAGACAAACGTAATCACCCTTTATACATCTGTTGATCCCCACAACAAGTCCAGCGAAACCACCAATAACTGCACCGCCAGCCCCTGCCGCCAGTGTCCCAACACCAGCAAAGGGAACTCCTACAATTAATCCCAAAACTGCGCCATAGACCGCATTGTTCACAATCTCAGTGACAATCGTCGCTGCAATGTTGATGATCTTCCTAATCACCTTCCCCATACCTCCCCAAAAATCGGCCTGATAGCTGTCGTAACCGTACCATGACGGATCAGGAAAGCATGATTTACCATCCGTTGCATAGTAATTCGTCGCTTCGTCGAAATTGTCGTAGTAAGCTTGTATTACCGCATTCAATACGCCTTTTTCAAGCGACGTAAGTGTTCCATCGTTCGCTACTGCAGTTTTGATTGGATTGAGATAAACATCAATAGCGTCTTTGAGATAAGAACTCCAGAATATCTGCGCGTTGCAACCGGGTGTGTTGTCAGTGCAATAGCTTAACGCGAGGTCCTTAGCCCCCTTCTGGATTGCAGAAGTAATCTGAGACTTGTAGTTGTAAATTTTTGCATAAGCCGGATTAAACGAATAGGCATTGGGATTGGATTTGTATGCGGCAACTAAACCGTCATACCATGGACCCGTCGCCGCCCCGTATTTGGCTATCGTCTTATTCCGATACTTCGTATTCAGGGCATTTTCATTCAAAGTTGAACAGTCCAGCGATCCGAAATTAGCTTGCGACAACTTTGCATATGCGTCATTCTCCATTGCTGGTGTCTTTGCGGCGGAGGTTGGGGTGACTTTATCATTGTACTTACTACAAGCGGAAAGAATAATAGATGTTACAGCGAAAAGGGATACAATGAATAAGAAACGGAAGGGATTGATACTTGGTTTTTTCATGACATTAAATGGTTAAAGTGTGAGAAAATGATAGCGCATCAAGAGGAAAGAGCCCCTTTTGAGGCATTCTTGGTTAAAGTTTGTTGATGAATTACCCATCTATTTTGCGTTATGTGAAACTACCTCACAAAACAACTGAATTACTTGCCGGATGCTGTTGCGGAAAGTGCAGGGGCACTTGCGGTTTCCGCACATAATTGAGGGGAAAGAGCGCGGGCTGTTTGGCAATTTCAAAAAGCCGCTAAATTTGTCAAGCCACTCATAACGAAGCACACTATGACAGATTTTGGAAGTAATTTCAGGAAGTTGAGAGAATGGGCAGGGCTTTCCCAGGAAGCGCTGGGAATTAGTTTGAACGTCTCCGCATCGGTCGTCAACAGGATCGAAAACAACAAGCGAAAGCTCGATATTCAGATACTGCAAAAACTCGCGATCAGCTTGCAACTGGATATATCGCTTGTCGTAATGGTATTGTTCAAAGGAAAATCGGCTCTGCCGAAACAGAAAGCCTTGAAACCCGGGAAAGCATTACCAATCCATGCCTGATCTACTATTCGGCCATCCCTTTCCGGGCATTCAAATAACCCTTGATTACCGTGAATGTCGTAATCGCCAGGAAGAAGAGAATGATGTACTGCACATAATCCACGATCCATGGGAATTTTTCACCGAAAAGATACCCGCCGCCGGTTAATGTAAAGATCCAGATTGCTCCACCCACTACATTATTGATCAGAAAAGAAGGGAAAGACATTTTCACCAGTCCCGCGAGAATAGGCGCGAATGTACGCACGATAGGTAAAAACCGGCTGATAATCAGTGTACGGCTTCCGTATTTTTCGAAATAATTATGTGTAGTTTCGATGTGCTTTTTCTTGAAAAAGAACGAATCCGGCCGGTTTTTGAAAATATCACCGAAATACTTCCCAAATACATATCCGACCAGCGAGCCTAATATCGCGGCCGTTAGCATGCTAATCAGCAAAATGAGAATCGGCACGTCGAGAATACCAGTGCCGCAAAAAACTCCTGCAAGGAAAACGAGGTAGTCGCCTGGCAAGAAGAACGCGAAAAACAACCCGTTTTCAGCAAATACAATAAAAGTAATCACCAGGAGCCCGCCAGTACGGATGATTTCCTCCGAATTAACGATGTACTGGAAAAACTCGACAATTGAATCCATAAGCTATAATCTGAGTTGGGCTGCCGGCAGCAAACTACCGGCGGCTAACTGTGACCGGCTCCGACGCACAGCTGCCTGTTTGTTGATTTTTTAAAATTAAGCATTTTCCGACAGTTCCAGCCAGCGCATTTCCTTCTCAGCCTGACTGTCATTGATTTCCTCTATCTGTTTTGACCATTTAGCCAGGTCCTCGTGGGAGCCGCCTTTATTCAGGTTTTCTACCAGTTCCGCTTTGGTCGATTCCATTTTGGCAATATCCGCTTCCAATTGCTCCATTTCCTTTTGCTCCTTATAACTCAGCTTCCGTTTTGCAGCAGCGGGCGTGGCCACCGGTTCTTTCGGAACTGCTACCGCAGGTGCCGCAGGTTTTGGCGCATTGGTGGCTGCCAGCTTCTTTTCAGCCTCCTGTTCGTCCTGATAATCCCGCAGCTCAGTGTAGTTTCCTGGAAAATCACTGATCTCACCATCCCCTTCAAACACAAAAATATGTTGCACGAGCCTGTCGAGAAAATAACGGTCGTGAGAGACGATCATCAGACAGCCCGGGAAATTGAGCAGAAACTCTTCGAGCACATTCAAACTGTCGATATCGAGGTCATTCGTAGGCTCATCGAGGATCAGGAAGTTCGGGTGCTTGATCAGAATCAATAGAAGCTGCAAACGCCGCCTTTCTCCTCCGCTTAGTTTGGAGATAAAGTCGTATTGCTTAGAAGGTGAGAACAAGAATGCTTGTAAGAGTACGCCGACGGTCACCGTTTCCCCGGTTCCCAGTTGCACTACTTCCGCCACATCTTTTACGATGTCGATCACGCGCTGGTTTTCATTAAATACGAGGTCAGTTTGCTTGTAATAGCCAAACTGAACTGTTTCTCCTGTGCTGATCTTCCCCTTGTCCGGTTGCAGCTCGCCGGTGATCATATTCAGCAGTGTCGATTTACCCATTCCATTTTTGCCCACCACACCAATGCGGTCACCGCGGCGGAAGGTATATTCGAAGTTTTTGATCAACTGGCGATCACCAAAGCCCTTGCTGATGTTTTCCAACTCGATAATCTTGCTGCCCAGGCGCGACGTGCGCACATTGAGTTCCATTTGTACATCGAACTTCTTCTGGCTGGCTTTTTCTTTCAGGTCTTCGAATGCATCAATGCGGTATTTCGCTTTGGTACCGCGCGCTTTCGGTTGCCTCCTGATCCATTCGAGCTCTTTGCGCATCAGGTTACGCGCCTTGTCGATGGTTGCAGCTTCGAGTTCTTCACGTTCGGCCTTCTTTTCGAGAAAGTAGGAGTAGTTTCCTTTATAAGTGTAAGCTGAACCATGATCGAGTTCGAGCATCTGGTTGCAGACGGTGTCGAGGAAGTAACGGTCGTGCGTTACTACCAATAATGTAGTATTCGAAGTATTCAGGTATTCTTCCAGCCATTCGACGGTATCGAGGTCGAGGTGGTTGGTAGGTTCGTCGAGAATGAGCAGATCGGGATCTTCGAGCAACACTTTTGCCAATGCTACACGTTTGCGCTGGCCGCCCGAGAGCGTTCCGTAGGTATTGTCGGTATGATGAATGCCGAGGCGGCCGAGGATTTCCTTCGTTTTATACTCAAAATCCCAGGCATTGAACTTATCCATATCCTCCATCACCTGTGCGAGCTCGTCGTGGTTGTCGCTTTCGATGGCATGCTCGTAGCGCTTCACAACTTGCGCCACGGGATTATTCGAAGAAAATATCACTTCGAGCACCGGCAAAGACTCATCAAATGCCGGGCTTTGGTCAAGATAGCCCACGCGGATATCCTTGCGAATACTTACTTCGCCTTCATCGGCGGGGATTTTGCCTGTGAGGATATTCAGAAATGTGGTTTTTCCGGTCCCGTTCGTCCCGATCAACGCTACCTTATCGCCCTTACTGATCCCAAAACTGATATTCCTGAAAAGCCACCGGTCGCCGAATGACTTTGCGATATTTTCCGCCGAAAGATAATTCATGATCAAATGTGAAATTCTGTATATGCAAAGTTAGGACAGATATTAAACAACGAAGAAAAAATTCGCTTTCATAGGGTAAATAGGCTAATATTGCCACTTATATTCAGTTAGATGGTTCCATTGAACACATTCATTATCATGTCTAAACAATCCCTTTACCTAATCTTAACCGTTTTTCTTTGTTTTAAAGCAGTAGCGCAGGACAGTAATTTCAAGAGTTATACGCAAAAAATCGGAGGTAGCCCTCAGGTGTACGACATGGTCGCGATACCAGGCGGTGAGTTCATGATGGGCAGCCCGGCGAATGAGAAAGGCCGCAGAGCCGACGAAGGTCCCCAGCACAAGGTGAAAATCGAGCCTTTCTGGATGGGCAAAACCGAAGTGACCTGGGACATTTACGATTTGTACGCTTTCAAGAATATGGAAAAGGAGATGGGCGCACGCCACCCGGATCCTGACAAGAGCGTCCAGAAAACCGACGCAAGTACCCGCCCTTCCCCTCCCTATGTAGATATGTCCTTCGGAATGGGGCGCTCGGGTTATCCGGCGATCAATATGACCCAATATGCGGCGATCTATTTCTGCAAATGGTTGTACGAAAAGACTGGTGTTTTCTATCGCCTTCCAACGGAAGCGGAGTGGGAATATGCCTGCCGCGCGGGTTCCACCACACCGTATTCCTTCGGTGACGAGTCAAAAATCGATGAATATGCATGGTATCGCAAAAACAGCGATGCTGCTTACAAAAAAGTAGGAACAAAAAAACCGAATGCATGGGGGTTGCACGATATGCACGGCAATGTGATGGAATGGACACTGGACCAGTACATTCCTGATTACTATGCTAAACAACCCAAAGGCGAAGCATTTGCACCGGTTACCGAGCTTTATCCCACGTCCGTCCGCGGGGGGTCATGGGACGACGAGGCGGCCGACCTCCGCAGCGCAGCCCGCGTAGCTTCCAAGCCTGAATGGAAAATCCTTGACCCGCAATTGCCAAAATCGGAATGGTGGATGACCAGTGCGTCATTTGTGGGTTTCCGTATTGTAAGACCGCTCAAAACGCCTTCTCCTGAGGAAATCAAAGCGTACTACAGCCCTAAGTTGATTGAAGACTACTGATCATATTTAAACTCTTAAACTCGAAATGGAACAGAACAGACGCAATTTTTTGAAAGCATCGGGCCTCATCGCGGGCGGCGCTATCCTGAGCCCGCTGGGGAGCTACGGCTACAACAGCGCGGTAGGTGATACGATCAAAGTGGCCCTTATCGGTTGCGGCGGACGTGGAACCGGCGCGGCCGCACAGGCATTGAGCACTACGCAGAACGTACAGATCGTGGCTATGGCAGACGCTTTCAAGGACCGTCTTGACGATGCTTACAAAAACCTGACTGCTAAAAAATATAAAGACGCCTCAGGAAAGCCGGTTGACACCAAAGTGAAAGTGGATGTACCCGAAGACCGGAAATTTGTAGGTTTTGATGCATTCAAAAAGGCCATCGCATTGAAAGATGTGGATGTGGTGATTCTGGCGACACCTCCGGGCTTCCGTCCGTCACATTTCGAAGAGGCGGTGAAGAACAACAAACACATTTTCATGGAAAAACCGGTTGCAACCGATGCACCGGGTATCCGCAAAGTGCTTGAACTGGCGGAAGAAGCTAAAAAGAAAAAACTGAACGTGGTAGTGGGTCTCCAACGCCACTATCAGGCAAACTACCGTGAGGCGATCAAACGCATTCACGACGGTGCGCTGGGCGATATCGTAGGTGGCCAGGTGTACTGGGTAGGAAGCAGCCCGTGGATGAAGGAGCGCCAGCCTAACCAGACTGAAATGGAATATCAGATGAGAAACTGGTATTACTTCAACTGGCTTTGCGGCGACCATATTTCGGAGCAGCACGTTCACAATATCGACGTGGCTAACTGGGTTAAACAAGGTTATCCTGTAACCATCCAGGGCTCAGGCGGACGTCAGGTGCGTACGGGCAAGGCTTATGGTGAAATTTACGACCACCACACGCTCGACTTGGTTTACGCGGATGGGACTGTGATTTCCAGCCAATGCCGCCAGTTTGAAGGAACCTGGAACCGCGTTGACGAGGCTTTCGTTGGTACTAAGGGGCGTATCGACAGCTTCGACGATAAGAAAACAGTCCTGAAAGACTACAAAGGAGGCGTGATTTACCACCACGACAACTCAAATTACAGAAACCCATACCAGGTAGAGCACGACGAGCTTTTCGCGGCCATCGCAAAAGGCGAATACAAGTTCGCTGATGCTGAAAACGGAGCAAAAAGTACCATGACGGCAATCATGGGCCGTATGGCTACGTATTCAGGTAAGCAGATCAAATGGGAAGAAGCGTTGAACTCGGATATCAACCTGTTCCCTGACAAACTTGCATGGGATGCGTCTCCAAAAGTACTCCCGGGACCGGACGGGCTTTATCCAGTGGCGATCCCCGGTAAAACTCAGGTGATCTAATCCAAGACTACTAACGCAAAATGGCCCTTAGCGGGCCATTTTGCGTTTTAATAGTATTTCTCGGAACGAATACCTATATTCGGTAAGAGAATTCTTGACGATACTTATTGTGGAACGAAATATGTAGTCAGTGAAGCTTAGCCTGAAAAACGCTGTACTTATCCTTCTTGCCGGTATGATCGTGCTGGCAACCGGTTCGTTTTTAAACTCTTCCAAAACGCAATTCAGCGATCCGGTCATTTTGAGCGGGCTTGCGATCGAATTCGTCGGAACAATTTGGCTGGTACTTCACCTCAACCAGCGCCGCAAACGCCACAAAGCCTGATTACAACTTCGCTGATCTGTTTCTCAGATAGAAATCAGCCAATACCAATGCCGTCATCGCTTCCACGATAGGAACAGCGCGCGGTACCACGCATGGGTCATGACGCCCTTTCCCCTGCACTATCGCGATGTTACCGAACTGATCGACGCTCTCCTGGTCCTGCATGATCGTAGCCACTGGTTTAAAAGCCGTGCGGAAGTAAATATCCTCCCCATTTGAAATACCACCCTGAATACCACCCGAATGGTTGGTGCGCGTGTGTACGTTGCGATTTTCGTCGGTATAGAACGCATCATTATGCTGCGAACCGGGTAGCAGTACGCCATCGAAGCCGCTGCCGTATTCAAAGCCTTTTACAGCATTAATGCTCAGCATTGCTTTGCCGAGTTCGGCGTGAAGTTTATCAAAAACAGGCTCTCCCCAACCGGCCGGCGTTCCTTTTACAACACAGTTAACAACTCCACCGATCGAATCACCCTGCTTGCGGATACCGTCGATATAATCGAACATCTGCTGGGCCATGGCCGGGTCCGGACAGCGAACTGCATTATTTTCTGTTTCGGAAAGATCCAGCTCCTGGTAGCTTTTTTGCAGCTTCATAGTGCCTACTTGTGATACATAAGCCTGAATGCTCACACCCAGCTCCGCCAGCATCAGCTTCGCGAGCGCACCTGCGGCTACGCGTGCGGCTGTCTCACGCGCGGAACTTCGCCCGCCTCCGCGATAGTCGCGAACGCCGTATTTGATCTGATAAGTATAGTCTGCGTGAGAAGGCCTGAATTGTGCCGCTATATGCGAGTAATCCTTGCTTCGCTGGTCTTCATTCCGGATCACCATAGCGATGGGCGTACCGGTCGTTTTTCCTTCGAATACGCCGGACAGCACTTCGAACTCATCGGCCTCTTTGCGCTGCGTCGTAATTCTCGACTGTCCCGGCTTTCTGCGGGTCAGCTCACTTTGAATGAAATCGGAATCAAATGTCACACCCGCCGGGCATCCCTCGATCACAACTCCGATCCCTACTCCGTGCGATTCGCCAAAAGTGGCTATTTTAAATATCTTGCCGTATGTACTGCCCATTAACTTACTTTCTAAATACCCAAATCATTGTCACCAACAACAATACAATGATGATGTTGGTTAAATCTTTCAAAATCCTTTTATAATCAATTGTCTCCTGACTGCTATCGAGGTTTTCCAGGTTATCGTACAACCCCGACGATCCGGAAAGCGCCAAGTTAGTTAATTTGTAATCTTCTCCCCTCACTTCCAGCGACGCCGCCGAGCGCAACGTATCGTATTTCTCCTTTTCAACATTAAAATAGATCCAGTGAAAATACCTACCCAATGGAAATTCGCCATCCTTTCGCGGAACGACAAAATAGCTGAATGTTTTTTCGCCTGCTACGCTCTGATAGCTGCGCTTCGTTATCTGGCTGACCTCAGGCGGATAAATATCAAACGACGAACTCGCCTGAATTACCGGTGCCGGAATGGCTGTAATATTGCCCACCCCTTCTACCTTGAACATATATCTGACGCTTTCGCCAGGATACACGAGGTCGCTGGACAATCTTTCTTTCAAACTATACTGCCCAACTGCCAGCTGATCACGTAACGGGTGATCGGGAAGCTGTCTCACTACCACTGTTACCGGCCTCGAATAGAACCCTTTCACCAGCTTCTTCTCTACATTCACCGCCCTCCCACTTTCGGTAACCAGCATATCCAGCTTTACAGCAGGTAGCTTAATATCTTCGGCGGTAATGGGGAAGAAACGGGCCTGGTACATATTGTATTCGGCAAATTTCCTGCCTCGGATTGTTACCCTCCGTTTGATGATTTCCTCGACACCTACGTTCTCCTCCCAGCAATTTACAGGTCTTACAGCCTTTAAAATAGCCTGTAATTGTTCATTGAACCGGTAAAACTCCATTTCCACCGGGGCATTTTCCGCGATATACAGAGATATCCGGACCGCAAAACCTTGTCGGATATAGACCTGTTTTTTATCAGTCTGAACGGACAAAAACACCGACTGGCTGTGGTCGTCAACCTCACTTACATCCACATTTTCGGCTGGTACCGCATTTGCGGCTTCTTCCCCCGATTTCGCGAATACGACCATCATCTCCTCAGAGCGCAACTTAACATTATTGACTGTTAGTGTAAACTCCGGAATGAGGTAGTTTCCCCCCTTCGTCGCATAATATTCCTGAGTGATAGTCTGGATAACTACCTTTCTGCCATCCACTGTACTGATCGAACTCGTGGCGGACTTGCTTCGTTTCTCCAGGTCCTTGATTTCAGGGAAAACAACCGATGGCCTTGTCTCCACATCCCGTAACACTACCGATATCAGAAATGGCTGATCCAGTGTGAGGTTCTTCGATCCGTACTCGATTGTCGCAGCATTTTCGGGTGCTTGCGCCCGGGCAATACTAAAAAAACACAAAAAAATATTTAATAACGCATATAATTTCATTTCAGTTTTTCGTTATCTTTATTGGAATTGCTGAAAACGAAGCGTTTTAAGGGTTTCTCTTTGTTTTATCGTTGTCCCTAAACCACAAAACTACATAATACTATGGCCTCGATGCTTGAATACATTAAAATTATTCTTCAAAAAGTCAGCTTCGACCGCAAATTATTTGAAAAAGAACTCCGAAAAGCGATACGTATGTTAATGCCCGCTGAAATTAAGAGGCTTAGACAGTGGTGTTACGACCACTATGCGACTGTCCACCTGCCAGTGTTGAACACTTGTTTTGAGCGACTTACTCCGTCTAATTAGCGATACAATCATTAAATAATCGAGAGCTTATAAAATGAGAAAGCCGCCCGAATCCGGGCGGCTTTCTTGCTTATAGCCTGTCTGACTTATTTCTTCTTTGGAGCCGGCTTTGCAGCAGTTCCGGCGGCAGGTTGTGCAGGTTGAGCAACAGCCAATCCCAAGGCCTCTTTTGCAGCGGCATTGTCCGGATCAACTTTAAGCAGCTTCTCCCAGTACTCCTTCGCTTTTGCTTCGTCTTTCAACGTCGATTGTGCATGGAATGCAAGGTATCCGTAAGCCAATCTCAAATAAGACTTGTATTTACTTGGATCCGGATCTTTCTCTGCCAATTCAGTCAATTTCAGGTAGTATGGCTGCGAGATCCCTTTGTCAACATTCTCTTGTCTGTCGTACGCATTATAAAGCGTACTAGCACGCCAGTAGTAGCCGTATGGCCAATCTGGCAATTTCTGCGTTACAGTTGCGAAAATTGAATCTGCTTTCAGATACAAGTTACGTTTCTCAGTTGCAATTTTCAAGCTGTCAGCGAAGTTAGGGTCGCCGGATTTTGGAACGATGATACCCTGTGCAGTCTGGAAGTTGGCAAGACCTTCATAGTAATAATCGTTCGCGCTTGCTTTGGCTGTGTCCAGGTCATTTCCCTTTTCGTAAGCAGCGGCAGCCTTAGGAAAATCCTTAGCGGCGTAATACAATCCAGCTACCTCCTTGTAAGCAGCAGCAGCCTCCGCTTTACTAGTATCCATCTCCGCACCTTTTTTGATATACTCCATACCCAGCGAGTCATAGCCCTTGCCATCTGTCGATTTGGCATTGAGCGCACGTCCGAGGTATTTGTAGTCATCACCGATTACCTTGTCCGGAGAGCCTTTGATAAATTCTTCCAGGTTTTGGATAGCTTCGTCCGGCTTGTTAGTCTTGAAATAAGCCCATCCATACATGCGTTTGATGATCGGGTTGTTGATCTTTCCTTTCGCCTCTTCCAGGAATTGAAGCGACTTCGTGTAATCATCAGCAGTAAAAGCGAACTGCGCACCACGGAGTTTCATCTCTGGGTCAGTACTTCCGCTTTTTTGCAGATACAAGTCGAAGTTTTCAGCAGCTTGCTTATATTTCTGAGCAAAGAAATAAAGTTCCGCAAGGTCTTTATAAGCAGGAGCGAAGTTTGCGTCAGCTTCGATTGCCTTCTTGTAATTTTCCAAAGCGAGGTTGTAGTTCTTACCACGCAAGTAGACAGAGCCAATTGCATTGTGTGCGGCTGCATAGTTTGGTTTTGCCGTCAACGCATATTCGTACGCTGTTACCGCATTACCACCTTCGTTGCGCAACATCAAAGCGTCACCTTTGGCGATGTAAGCGTCAGCCAGATTTTTGTCACGTTTGATCGCCAGATCCAGTAAGCGGATGGCCTCAGCAGGGTCGTTGTTTTTCTCGAAAAGGGTATAAGCCTCACCTATTCTATAAAGAACCTCGGCGTCTTTGCCTTTCTTCTTCTCAGCAGTATCGAAAAGCTCTTTCGCTTTTGCACGATCGCCTTTCGCCAAAGCAACCGTTCCAAGACCTACCTGGTTCAGGTAAGACTTTTCGTCCAGCGATAAGCCTTTTTCAAACGCTTTCTGCGCCTCATCCAATTGGTTGGTTTTGATATAGTAATAACCAAGGTAATATTGGTTATCAGCAGAAGGGCTTCCTTCGGCAAGTTTTTTAAGTAAAGCGCCCGCCTCATTGTAACGTTCACCAACGATTAATGCCAAGCCATCCTGTACCGTCTGTGCGTGTAAGTTAACAAACGCTAATAAACCAAATACCAATGCTACTAATTTCAATCTCATGTTTCTGTTCATTTTTTACCCGGTTAAAATAATGATAAAAAACTTGGTTTTTCAATAACAAGCCCCAAATCTACTAATTGTTTACATTCACTATAACTCTTTCTTTACTTCCAGTTCACGCGGGTAAACTACGGTTGGCAGCAGACCCATTTTCTGAATAATCAACCCACCTACGTCCCGGGCTATGTAGGTCATCAGCCCACCACCGAGGCCCGAGTATCCTTCCCTGCTGATAATATATAAATCCCTGTGCAGCGGATAACGCTTGAACTCCAGTCCCGCCTGAAACGGCTGAATGTAGTCCGAGAGGGAATCTGGTTGAGCATCTTTTGCAACCCCCATCACCCGGATTCCTTTCGATAGTTCTTCCGAAGCCAGCGAATGCCCGTCACTGATCCAGTTCACCCCTATAAAACCGAGATGTGTAGGGTTATCCCTGACGTCTTTGATTACATTCTCGTTTGATCCCGCCGAGATAATCCTCAGCTTTTGGATATCCTTAATGCCAAATTTGTTAAGGACAAAATTCAGATTACTCGCATTGGCATTGTCAAAGACCAGTGTGATCAATCCCTCCTGCCCACCTTTGATCTGCGACCAATCGGTTAGTTTACCTTCCATGATCGCTTTAAGCTCCGGAATGGTGATAAGACTATCCGTATTACTCTTTCCGATCACCAGGGCCAACCCATCGGTTGCTATGTGCTGAAATTTCTGGCTGCCTTTTTGCTTCCGGATAATTTCCAGCTCTTTGTCATTCAGCTGCCGTGTCGCAAAAACCAGCCTTGCGCTATCATTCAATAACTGGCGGATCGCTTCCTGCTCCGGTTTATAGTCCAGCTTGAAGTGCGCATCGGGGTAGATTCCCTCATAAGCACTCGTCAGCGAATTGATCAGCGGTTTAAAGGATTCATCCGCCGCGATCGTGATCGTACCTTGCCGTGGGTTGTCCAGGTCGCTGTTGGACGAGGTACATCTGAGTAATCCTGCAATACCGAGCGTCACCAACAGCAGCAGTCCTGCCAATCTCTTCTTCATGACTCGTCGTCCTGGTTATTTCTAAACACTCTATACCCCCGGTAAGCTCCGTACAAAATAAGCGTGCCAGCAAAAGCATACCTCCATACGCTGCCGATCGGCAGCAGTCTAAATGAGAAGGAGGAGAGGATCAAAAAGACCCCTCCTCCTACGTATGCCAGAGCCATTACCGAAGAGGCCAGATCACCGAGCTTTTCGTGCAATGGTTTCTCCCTCATGCCTTACTCCAATTGGAAGTTGATCGGCAGGTTATACTTTACACGAACTGCACGTCCTGACTGCTTTCCGGGCTTCCATTTCGGCATAGCTTTCACTACGCGGATCGCCTCTTCATCGCAACCAAAACCCAATCCTTTCAAAACCTGAACATCCTGAATACTTCCGTCAGTGTTAACAACGAAGGACATGAAAACCCTTCCGGAAACGTTAGCACGGGATGCCGCACTTGGGTACTTGATATTCTTTCCTAGGTACTTATACATTTCTGCGGTACCTCCCGGGAACTCAGGTTGTTGCTCAACCACTGTAAACACCTTTTCAGGCTCAGGGGCTGCCTCTACTACCGTTCCTTTGCTAGGTGCTGCAACAGCTTCGGGAGCAACAATGATTTCATTCGCGTTAGGATCACCTTCTACGGTTTTATCCGCAACAACAGCTTCTTTGATTTCTTCCACTGTTGGTGGTGGTACCTCTTCGGGAACCTCTTCATCCTTCTTAACCTCAGGAGGCAAGAACTTCACCGTATTCACCTTTGGTGCTTCCACTGGTGGCGGTGGCGGCGGTGGTGGTTCTGCCGGGTCAATTGGTGGCGGTGGGATCTTCATCAAGTCCACTTCAACCATCGGCGCTTCTTCTTCCTTACCTGCCGTCAAGCTGTTAATGATTGACGGTGTAAACATGGCAAGAACAAAAAGAGCAGCTCCGATTATAGTGGCCTTCGTCACATCTTTACGATATCCCTGACGAAGTTCAAAAGCTCCGTACGCCTTATTACGATCCGCAAACACTATGTCATCCAGTGTTGCATTCGGGCTTATCTCTGCCATGGCGCTGTGATTAATTTTGTTTAAAACTAGTTTTTTGGTTTGATTTTGTCACCCAGGAGCTTCTTCTCCGCATCGGTCAAAGCGTCCACAAGTGCATAGCGCTTGGTTTTTGTAATCGCCATTTCGTCCAGAACGTCCACCATGTTTTTATAAGTAGACACATCTGTTGGCTTGATTACCACGACAAACGCTTCATTACCGTCTTTATCCTTTGGATTGGCCGCATTGATACGCTTCTGAGACGCAAAGATCACGCTTCTGAGATCAAACCCGTAGCGGGTTGTCTTCAATTCAGTAGGTGCTTTATCGTCATCCGCAGCGATACCATCCAGATAATAAACGTCGTCATTTGCACCCATGAAGAGGGTTAATACTTTCGACGCTTTCAAAGGTTCTGTCGGCTTTTCCTGATCTTCGGTTTTGTCAGGCACAGCGAGCGACATGGATGTCGGTTTGGACATTGTTGTCGCCAGCATGAAAAAGGTAATAAGCAAAAATCCTAGGTCCACCATCGGGGTCATGTCCACACGGGTGGACATTTTCTTACCGCGAACCTTGCCACCACCTTTACCGTGCCCACCACCACCGGATTCTTCAATTGCTGCCATTTCTTCTAATTATTAAATGATAACATTATTCGTTTGTATAACCGGCCGGTGCTTGTTCGCTACCTGTGATCAGGTTGAACTTGTTAATATTCTGCGATTGCAGGTTAGCCAATACGTCTTTGAACGCAGGGAATTTCGACAGGTTGTCGCCTTTCAATGCGATGCGTAGCTGACTATCCGCTTTACGCGCAGCATAAACCCAGTCTGCCAATTCGCTGGCACCCGTGGAGTCAACCGGGATCCCTGGCTGCTTCACCTGGCTCATTTGCTCTTTTGGCATGTTCAACCAGGGCTTCAACTGATTCAGAGGAAAACCAAAGCTCGACTGCAGTGCAAACTTTGCCTTCTCAGTGTCAGTAAAAGTAATGCCTTTGGCTTGTCCGATATTGTCCAGCATCGCAACACGAGTGGGCTGAGCGTCAACACCAAAGAACACTTTCCCTGTTTTATCAATGCTAATGACCATGATCTTATCATCTGGCACTTTGATCTGCGAAATCGATGTAGGCGTTGTAATCTCCGCATCGTTCGACTTAAAAGTCGCCGTCATAATGAAGAACGTCAAGAGCAAGAAGGCAACATCCGTCATGGCCGTCATATCAGTATGCGGCGCATGTTTCTTAGGCCTTACCTTTCCCATACAAATATATAAGTTTTTTTTATATTAACGAAACTTCACTATAAAATAGTTCAGAGAACTATTAATAATGTGCAGCAAAGTTCGACTGAAGGCTCATGCCAATTTCGTCGATGCTGTAAGTAAGATCGTCAACACGGCTGTTCAGGTAAGCGTAAGAGATTGTTGCGATAGCCGAAGTACCGATACCAAGAGCGGTATTGATAAGGGCCTCAGAGATACCAGTTGCAAGAGCAGCGGAGTCAGGAGAACCTGATGTACCCAAAGCCGCGAACGCCTTGATCATACCGATTACCGTTCCCAAAAGCGCCAAGAGAGTAGAAGCACCCGCCAGTGTAGCGATGATGGTAAGGTTCTTCTGAAGCATTGGAAGTTCAAGTGTAGTAGCCTCTTCGATTTCTTTCTGAAGAGCTGCCAGTTTTTGCTCTTTGTCGAGCGCAGTTTCAGTAGTCAACTGCTTGTATTTCAACAGACCTGCTTTGATTACATTACCAACAGATCCTTTTTGTTTGTCGCACTCTTTGATAGCCTCTTCGATTTGGTTTTTGTCAAGCAGGCTTCTCACTTTACGCACGAATGAATCGATGCTGCCAGTTCCGCTAGCTTTGCTCAAAGTGATCAGACGCTCGATTGTGAAGGTCAACACAACAAGGAAACACGTCATCAAGATAGGTACGATAGGACCTCCTTTGTAAACGATTCCGTAGTAATCACCATCGATTGGCCCTTTTTCGTGATCACCATCTTTAAAGTGTTCCGGAGCACCCAGAACGAAAATGTAAACACACAATGCAATCGCAAAAAGGAGAGGGATTACCAATGCCGGGTTCAAACCGCCTTTGCCTTTAGTTGCTGCCGCAGCAGGCTTTGGAGCTGGTGCCGGACTTGTAGCTTTCTTTTCCATCAGACTTACTTTTAAAGGTTAAATTGAGATTTTGGTTGTGAATTAAATAAAACTTTTGGTTTAAACTGGTTTTCGTAAAATAAAATTTTGAATGCTTTTCGGATAAACGACATCTACAAAAGTATGAGTTTTCCTTTTAAAAAAAAGCAAGCGTTTCGGCAGATTTTTTCTCAGTTTTTTCTCCGAAACGACTCCGAATTGCATAATTTAAAGAATCCCCTCCCTTCTATTTTTAGTAAATTTTCTAGTTTTAATGCTGATCTGTAAGGATATAACGGCTACCCCTGAACCTTCATATAATTGCACTCTTTGCGTTCATATGTAACAACATGTTTTTTAGTGAGGAGATTTGCGTTTCAAAATATTTCAAGATTACCTTAGAAAAGCAAATATTATTTTTCTCCTACTATGTGTCTTGACAACAATTTTAAATTTCGGTGGCCGGGATTTTCCGCTGGGTCCCGAAATTTGACTAAATCAATCCACCCCGCGCATCGATTTTTTTCGGCTACGCAACCGCTTGTCACTCAATTTCCCCGAGCTTACCACTAGCGGAATGACAAAAATCCGGTAATTTTGGCTTTCCGCAGATAGCGTGTCCGTTAACTTAACAAATTCTTAAAATACATGAAGATCGATCAGGAGTCGCTCAAAAAGATCGCGCACCTCGCCCGATTGGAGATCAGGCCCGGGGAAGAAGCGGCTCTCCTACAGAGTATGGATTCGGTTCTTACCTGGATGGACCAGCTCAATGAAATCAATACGCAGGGAGTGGAGCCTTTGACGCACGTGCTCGACGAAGAAAATAACTGGCGAGAAGATAAAGGCGCCAATACGCTCACACGTGAGGAAGCGCTCTTCAATGCTCCGTCGAAAAATAGTACCTATATAATGGTGCCCAAAGTGATTGAGTAAGTATAGGACACAATGTCCTATACCTCAACAATGGATTTCGAATTCGTCGGCGTCCGGCAACGCGGGGAAACTCTTCCGGTAAACGGCCAGGTCGGCCTTCGAAATATGAACGATCTTTTCAGTCTCATGGCCTGCCAGGAGAGCCATCGGTTCGCCCAGATAATCAAGCGCCGCAGAATCTCCCCGGTATTCCAACCCGTTCTCGTCTGCCCCGACCCGATTGACACCTATCACATAACATTGATTTTCGATCGCCCGTGCTTGCAAAAGCGTGCTCCATGCATGCGCGCGGCGTACGGGCCAGTTGGCTACATATAATAGGATGTCGTAAGGATCGTGTTGCCGGTTACGGCTCCAAACCGGAAACCGCAGGTCATAGCACACGAGCGGGCATAATTTCCAACCTCTCCATTCCACTGTAAGTCGCACATTTCCAGCGGTATAATGCTTACTCTCCTCTCCCATTGTGAAAAGGTGTCGCTTATCGCTTTGTGCATAAGTGCCATCCGGACGTACGCAGAGGAGGCGGTTAAAAAAACGTCCCCCTTCATTTACTGCAAAACTTCCCACCACCAATGCATTGTGCTGTTTGGCGATTTGCTTCATCCAGCGGGTGGTGGTTAAGTTCATCGGCTCTGCGAGCGCGGTATTCATCGTGAAACCAGTGTTAAACATTTCCGGGAGCACGATCACATCGGCGGGCTCCGGCAATGCGGCTAGCTTCTCTTCGAAGGAGGCAAGGTTGGCAGTCACGTTTTCCCAATGCAGATCGGCCTGGACCAACGCAATGGAAAGGATTTCCTTATTTTCCTGCATGACCGAATATTATATGGGTTAAATCTATCTGCGGCCTGGGAAACGCATACGGTAATCCGCATCTACGTTTCCTTTAGAGATGTCGGTCAGTTTCTTCTTGATGAACTGCTTTTTGAGCGTGGGCAGATAATCCACGAACAGTTTACCGAGCAAATGGTCGTACTCGTGCTGTATAATGCGTGCGGCCATGCCTGAATAGGTCTCTTCATGCTCATTCCAATCCAGATCGCGGTAGCGGATACGGAGTGTCTCGGGACGGTACACGTCGCCGCGGATTCCAGGAATGCTTAGACAGCCTTCTTCAAACGCCCATTCTTCGCCGGTTTCTTCAAGGATTTCGGGATTAATGAAAGCTTTCTTGAAATCAGCCAACGACAAATCCGGCTCGTCGTCATCGTCTTCCTCATCTCTTTCGGCGAACGGGGTACCGTCTACCACGAAAAGGCGGATGTTCAGACCAATCTGCGGGGCAGCCAGACCCACGCCGTTCGCGCCGTGCATGGTTTCGAACATGTCCTCCGAAAGTTTTTTCAAATCCATCTCATCTTTTTCGATAAAACGGGTTGGCTTTCTCAGGATGGGGTCACCGTATGCAACTATTGGATAAATCATGCTTATTAAACTTTTGCTACCTATATAATATGTACTACTTACAAATTCTACCTCCGGCTTTCCATGAACGACTGGAGAATGATTGTCGCGCTTACTTTGTCGATATTGCCTTTATCGCGCCGGTCGCTCTTTTTAGAGCCCGAAGCGATCATCGATTGTAACGCCATAGAGGATGTAAATCGCTCGTCGTGCAAATACACCGGGATTTCAGGAAATGCTTTTTGTAATGTCTTTACAAAAGCCGTAACCCTCGCGGCATTTTCGCTGTCGGTATTATCGAGCCTTTTGGGCATCCCGACCACAAATGCCTCTACCTGCTCCGCCGATGTGTATTTTTTGAGAAAATCGGTGAGCTGATGCGTAGGGACCGTATCGAGCGCGGTGGCGATAATTTTCAAAGGGTCGGTTACGGCTATTCCGCTGCGTTTGGCACCGTAATCAATCGCCAGGAGACGTGGCATGGCTTAAAATATGTTAATAGTTTGCAAAGATAAGACCTTTCGGTTAGCTTTTCCCGATCGATCACCCGATTGCACATTTTGGCAGCAAGCATTCCGGATTCCGATTATCTTTGCCCCATGATTGAAAAGCGCTGGATACATCACCCTCCCTTTACCTCTGAACAAGAACAGGTTGCACAGAGACTCGCCGAATCTTTGAAAGTAAGTCCCTCACTGGCAACACTTTTGGTTCAGCGCGGTATTCTTGACTTCGACCAATCCCGCGATTTTTTCCGCCCCGAGATCCGGCATTTGCACGATCCGTTCCAAATGGCCGACATGGAGAAAGCAGTAGAGCGTTTGATCAAAGCGATCGATTCCAATGAGAAAATACTGGTTTACGGAGATTACGATGTAGATGGTACTACTTCGGTGGCCATGTTCTACGGTTTTCTTAAAAGGATTTACCCCAATCTCGACTATTATATTCCCGACCGTTACGAGGAGGGCTATGGCGTCTCGTGGCAAGGCGTCGATTGGGCCGAAGCTAATGGCTATACATTAATAATAACCCTCGACTGCGGCGTCAAGTCCGTCGACAAGGTAACCGTGGCTCTGGAAAAAGGCATCGACTTCATTATATGTGACCACCACCGCCCCGGCGACGAACTCCCACCAGCAGCCGCTGTGCTGGATCCCAAGCGGGAGGATTGTTTGTATCCATATAAAGAGCTGACCGGCTGCGGCGTGGGTTTCAAACTTCTGCAGGCATTTTGTATCAAACAGGGTCTCAATCCTGAAATGCTATATGATTATCTCGATCTGCTTGTCGTCAGCATCGCTTCCGATATTGTTCCCATTACCGGGGAAAACCGTGTTCTGGCATATTACGGACTGCAAAGGCTCAATGCACAACCGAGAACGGGGATCAAGGCATTGATCCAAATCTCGGGCATTAGCGGTGCGCTGGATATTACGAACGTCGTTTTCGGGCTCGGGCCGCGCATTAATGCCGCCGGGCGTATCAAGCATGCGAAAGAAGCGGTAAGACTTTTGCTCTCCGAAGTCGAGGAGGAAGCCATTGCATTCGCCGAAGAAATCAACAAGCACAATAGCGAACGCCGTAATTTCGATTCGAGCATTACCGAGCAGGCGCTTTTCATGATCGAAAACGACGAATGGTTTTCGAATGCGAAAAGCACCGTATTATATAAGGAAGACTGGCACAAAGGCGTGATCGGGATCGTGGCCAGTCGGTGCATCGAAAAATATCACCGTCCTACCATTATCCTCACGCAATCGCACGGAAAAGCCGCCGGCTCTGCACGCTCGGTGCCGGGTTTCGACGTGTACGAAGCGATCGAAGAATGCGCCGATCTTTTGGAACAATACGGTGGGCACACTTTTGCCGCCGGTCTCACATTACCGCTCGATAATGTAGAAGCATTCAGATTACGTTTCAACGAAATCGTGAGCAGCCGCATTCAGCCTGACCAGCTCGTACCGATGATCAATGTCGATATGCTGCTCGAACTGGAAACCATTACTCCGAAATTTTACAACATACTTCGTCAAATGGGACCATTCGGGCCGGGGAACATGACGCCGGTTTTCGAATCACGGAATATGACGCTCGTCGGACGGCCGATGTTGATGAAGGAAAAACACATCAAATTTGACGTAAAGCAAAACAACTCGGCGGTTTTCACGGCCGTGGGCTTCGGAATGGGGCATTTTTATCCTGATATTGTCAACGGAAGGCCGTTCTCGATCTGCTATTGCCTCGAAGAGAACAATTTCCGCGACAAGAAAACCTTACAGCTTTCGTTGAAAGACATTAAGCTGCATTGAGGAAGAACTTAAACGAACGATGATACTAAGAACCGAAAACCTCGTGAAGAAATACGGGGTTCGTCTTGTCAATAATAATGTAAGCTACCAGGTTGAGCAGGGCGAAATCGTAGGGTTGCTCGGGCCGAATGGCGCTGGTAAAACCACTTCTTTTTATATGGCCGTTGGTTTGGTGAAACCTAACAGCGGAAAAGTATACCTCGACGACAAGGACATTACCGACCTGCCCATGTACAAGCGCGCGCGACTCGGGCTCGGGTACCTCGCGCAGGAAGCATCCGTTTTCAGGACACTGACTGTCGAAGAGAACATTAAGGCGGTTCTGGAAATGACCGATCTTCCGAAAGCCGATCAGAAACGGAAGGTGGAGGAGCTGATCGAAGAATTCCACCTCGGGCACGTACGCAAGAGCAAAGGGATGGTACTATCGGGTGGGGAGCGTCGCCGGACTGAAATTGCAAGGTCACTCGCCGTGGATCCCAAGTTTATTCTGCTCGATGAGCCTTTCGCCGGTGTCGACCCGATTGCCGTAGAAGACATTCAGAGTATTGTCGCCAAGCTGAAACACAAAAACATCGGTATCCTCATCACCGACCACAACGTGAACGAAACCCTATCGATTACCGACCGGGCGTATTTGCTATTTGAAGGAAAGATATTGAAACAAGGAACCGCTGAGGAACTGGCAGAAGATGAGGTGGTACGGCGTGTTTATCTGGGGCAAAATTTCGAACTGAAACGAAAAATCTAAGCTGTCTCCAGCATAGAAAAGGGAATGCTCAGGCGGCACTCCCTCTCTTACAATTATTCACCATGAACTGTATTACTAGTCATAAAGCGTAACGACGAAGTTACTTCTTGGGGCACTTTTTACAATGCTTGCCCTTCTTCTTGTATTTCTCGCAACACTTCTTAAACACGCATTCGGTGTTGTCTTCGAAGCTTTTCATCCAGAAACACTCCTGCTCCGATCCCACATTGTAATCACTAATTGTAAAAGCGCTCATTCACATTGCCGTTAAAACTGAGGCAAATATATTACCTATTTAGAATGATTCAAATGTTTGCCACAAATTATTTTGAATAAATCTAAATAACTCCTGTGCACATAAGCGGTCACTTCAAATATCCTTTGCGCTTCAATACTTCAAAGATCTCTTTGTCCGACACCTTTCCCTTATGATACGAAAGCGTTACCGCGTGCTTATCCAGGCCAATGCTTTCCTTGCGAACGCCTTCGATCTGGCGTAAGTCCGTGAGCAGTTTGTCTTTATTATATGTACCCGTTAAATCCACGCGAAGCTGCCTGTGGGATTTGAAACGCTCGAAATGCTGCTCAGCCAAAACTTGTTCTTCGGTTTTGAAAGGCTCCCACCGGTTGATAACCAGTCCTGATAATGCGATAAGCCATCCAATCACATACGATATGGCCTCCCTTCGACTATGAAAGTTCTTTTTCCAAAAGTAAAAACCGACTAACCGGCCGCTCAGCCAGAGGAACATCGTCCATTGCAAAATGGTAAATAGCAAATGGTGCCTGCCCCAAAAACCAGCAGCGAAAGACGGTAAAGACGCCAACGAGAGCAACGGCAGCAGGCAGCAACCTATATGTAAGAGGGTAATTATCAAACTGAATGACAAGGAATAAAAGCTTCGCATAACGGAAGAAAATGGACGCGACTATTGCGTGTTAAAAGTATTTGATTCATTTTTGCAACATCGTTGCATTTAATGAAGTTCCATCCGAAATGAATCTCGTTTATCCAGTCTTCCTGTTCCTAGTAGTCCTTACGACACTTTCCTGCTCGTCGGGGAACGAAAAAAGCCGCGAGCTCATCGAAGCCAACCGTTTGCATCTTGAAGCCATGAAAATTTCGGAACACCTTGAACAAAAACTTGACAGCCTCGCACCGTTGGCAAAGGACGATTTGGAAAAATCTCGGATCGACAGTTTGAAAGACCTGATCGAAGTTTGGGAAGAAAATGTGATCGAAGTGCCTGGCTTCACTCATGCACATGATCACGCGCATGGCGCACACGAGCATAAAACGGCACCATCAATGACCGACGCGTCGATGCTGGATTACCAGCGGCAATCGAAAGAAGCGATTTTAGAATTGCAGCAAGCCATCACCGCACTGGACAACCCGCGAAAATGAAGAAACTTGCAATCCTGCTCGTTCCGCTCTTTACATTTGCATTCGCTGCGGAGCCCATCTATATTAACTGGAAGCGTCTGACGGATGTACGGTTCACCCGCAAACTGAATAAGGAGCTGAGCATGTATTTCCTCTACCCTACTTTCGGGCCCTCGGTGAATGCTTTACAGGGCAAGGAGATCAGTATCCGCGGCTACATGATCCCCGTGGATGAAAACGACAATATTTACGTCATTTCAGCGAAACCAATGGCTGCCTGCTTTTTCTGCGGCGGAGCCGGTCCGGAATCTATTATGGAATTGCAGTTCAGGAAGAAAAAACAGCGCTTCCGGACGGACGAAGTCCTGACCGTCCGGGGAAGACTGGCGCTCAACGCAAATGATATCGATCACCTCAACTACATTCTGAAAGACGCCGAGGTGATCGAATAAATTTCAGGGGATTTTTTCCCAGATCTCGTGAATCGGCTTGCCATCGCTGCTCTTTCCGCTGTGGTTCCAACGACCATTGTCGAGCTTGAAATCGAATTTCAGTGAAGAGCCTACACGATTGTTGTCTTTGGAAAAGAACTGAATGTTTTCGGTGTATTTGCCGTCCTTGGCTGTATAGGTACCGCCACCGGTCGCATAAAATTTCTTAACCGCAGGATCGATTGCAAACCACTGAAAGCGGGTTTTTGAAAGCAGTTTAAGCGTTTTCCGCGTTCCCTCCTGATGTATTTTAACCAGCGTACCCTGCCCATTGTCACGTTCCGTAATATGCCAGGCACCAGCCATGGGCGCATTACTGGTAGCGTCGTCGACACGCATCCAGACCATCGCCTCTTCGTAACGTAATGTCAGGATATCGTCCTTCACGGTGACCGTGAACTCAATGGGAATGCCGATTTTGGCCGTATCCGCCGAATTGAACTCGGGCGTGTAAATCATTTTGTTCCCATTCATAGTGAACGGGCCTCCCTCGGTCCTTTCAAAATATTTGTTTCCAATGCTGTAAGAGGCGATAACCAGGTAATTATCAGCCACAATGAGCGTCGAAGCACTGCCTGTCGGCTCCTGGGATTTCCACGCTCCCTTGGGCACTTGCGGCAGGCGTTCCTGGGCGAATGTCATCAAAGAAATAAGCAAAAAGGCGGTCGTCAGTATATGTTTCATTGCATTAGGTTTGATGGAGTTACCCTATACGTTATCAAAATTATGCCAATTTCAGCCGGAAGCAGTTTTTAACGCAAAACTTCTCTCAAAACATCCAGCGACTTGATTTCCCCGAGCCCATCCATGTGGATTTTGTAAAAGAAAATCATCTTTTCCAGGATATTTATCCGCCTCGGCCTGTCCAGCGGAATGGACAACCCGTAGCGACTGTCCAGCATTTGCTCAGTAGCCCCGTACTCCTGCACATCGGGCCGGAGGGGAAAGTGGTGGTCTTTTAACTCATTTTCGAGGTCATCGGCCGTCTCCACTCCAAAACCCAGATAATGTGCCAGTTGCATCAGGAACTGAATGTGGAAATTCTCAAACCCGGTTTCGGCCTCATCGAGATAAAGCACCGATTGCTCAATAAAATCGAACAAGGGCTCGTTGTTCTCTTCCTCGCGCAAAGTTTTACCGAGCATTTCGGTCATAAAAAGTGCCAGGCCTGATTTTATTACATCAAAAGGTATCGAAAAAAATGGCGCATAGCATTTAATCTCGGAAATGCGATGGATGGTATCCTCCTTGTTCTTATGATACACTACCAGGTCGAGCAGTGTGAGCGGCTGGAAGAAGGCGATCCGATTGGTCTTGGACTTGCTGCTTCGCACACCGTTGACGATATAAGTCTGGATACCAAAGGCTTCCGTGTAAATTTTTGCGATGATGGAAGACTCCTTGTACCGGATGTAGCTCAACGCGATACCACGGGTTTTATGAAGCATATAAAATTTTAATATCGATCTGATCAAAAATAGTTATCTTTCTTATAATAAGAACCCCTTATAATTCTGATCCGGCAGTTTCAACTGCCGGTAAGAGGATGCGCGACGTACAATTTTAATGACGGTATGCCAATCTAATCCCGTCAGTTTAAACTGACGGAAAGGATTTGAAAAATTGAACAATTTTTGGAGTTTTTTAAGCCAAAGGATTTGTACCTTTGTAAGAAATAACGAACTAAACGGGAATCGAAATTCGTTAGGCTAATATTCAGGGAATACGCTTTGCATACCAGCAAACACCAATATCTCTAAAAGCATTACTCTTCTTATGAGCGACGCCATTAAGCATGAGTGCGGCATAGCACTTATCCGTCTTAGAAAGCCTTATCAATACTACATCGACAAGTACGAAACGCCGCTGTACGCAGTGCATAAGCTTTCGGTGATGATGGAAAAACAGGTCAACCGGGGCCAGGATGGAGCCGGGGTAGCCAATATCAAGATCGATGTCCCGCCCGGGAAACGATATATCAGCCGATACAGATCCGTAGAACCTCAGCCACTTACGGATATCTTCTCCAAAATCCATAAAAAATTCCGCAAGGGCCTCAAAAACAATCGTGACCACGTCAACGACGCGAAATGGTTGCAGGAAAACCTGGCATTTACGGGAGAAGTATGGTTGGGACATCTTCGTTACGGCACGCATGGCTCCAATGAAGTAGAAAACTGCCACCCGATGCTGCGCCAAAGTAACTGGCGGAGTCGCAATCTGGTAATGGCGGGTAACTTCAATATGACCAATGTGGATGAGCTTTTTGGCAAACTCGTTTCACTCGGCCAGCATCCGAAAGAAAAAGTCGACACCGTAACGGTGATGGAAAAAATTGGACATTTCCTGGATGAAGAAAACCAGCGGGTGTTCGAGCGTTTCAAAGGGATTTACGAAAACCCAACGTTGTCCGATGTCATCGAAGACAATATCGACCTGCCTCGTCTACTCTACCGCTCGTGCCGCGATTTCGACGGCGGCTATGCAATGTGCGGCCTCACAGGCTACGGCGCATCCTTCGTAATCCGCGACCCGGCAGGTATCCGCCCTGCATTCTATTACGCTGACGATGAAGTGGTTGTAGTAGCATCCGAAAAGCAAGCTATTAAAGCTGCATTTAACGTAGATTACGACCAGATCACTGAAATTACGCCGGGTTCCGCATTAATAGTGGACAAAAACGGTGAATATAACGAGTTCCCGATCCTGCCCCGCCTGGAAAAACGCTCATGCAGTTTCGAGCGGATTTACTTCTCCCGCGGTACCGATCCCGATATTTATAACGAACGGAAGCAACTTGGTAAACTGCTGATCCCGCAGATCCTCAAAGAAGTTAATTACGACCTCGAAAACACGATATTTTCATACATTCCGAACACTGCCGAAACGGCGTTCCTCGGCATGATCGAAGGTCTGGAAGAATACCTGGCCAAAAAACGCAAGCAAGCCATCATGGAAGGCATTCTTTTCGAAGCCGACCTTGAAAAAGTGCTTTCTTTCCGCCCAAGGATCGAGAAACTCGTAACCAAGGACGTGAAATCCCGCACGTTTATTACAGCCGATGCCTTGCGCGACGATATGGTTTCGAGCGTGTATGACACGACTTTTGAAGTAGTCCGCAAGAATGTGGACACCGTTGTGATTATCGACGACTCGATCGTTCGTGGTACCACATTGGAAAAGAGCATTCTCACCATGCTCGACCGTTTGAAACCGAAGAAAATTGTAGTGGTATCGTCTGCCCCGCAGATCCGCTTCCCCGATTGCTACGGCATCGATATGTCGAGAATGAAAGACTTCGTTGCTTACCGTGCAGTGCTCAAATTGTTGGAAGAGCGCGATATGGAGTATTTGCTGGAAGATGTCTACACCCAAAGTGTGACAGCGCTCGCTACGAAGAATCCATACCACACCAACTATGTTAAGGCGCTTTACGAGCCATTCACAGATGAAGAGATTTCTCAGAAAATAGCAGAGATTGTTCGTCCTAAGGGTTTGAATGCAGAGTTGTCTGTGGTTTTCCAAACTGTCGAAAACCTGCACAAAGCGTGCCCCGGCCACCTCGGCGACTGGTATTTCACCGGAAATTATCCGACACAAGGTGGAAATAAAGTCGTAAACAAAGCCTTTACCAACTCTTACGAAGGTAAGTTGGAGAGGGCTTATTGATATTATAGAATTTAAATGTAGATAGCCGGCTCGGAGACGAGTCGGCTATTTTTTGTGATCATTCACCTAAATTGCGTCAACGTACTGACGGAATTTAGCTAAGTTGCGTCAGCACGTTGACGCAATTAACATTTCTATTAATTTGCCACCTCAATTCACAACCTAAATCTCAATGACCCAATTCAACACAATTAGAAAAGCTCTTCTGGCATTTGCCCTGGTACTGACGGCTACTTTTGCACAGGCGCAAGGCACGCTGAACGACATCGCGTTCCTGGACGGTCGCTGGCTCGGTACGTACAACGGCGGACCGATCGAAGCTTCCTGGACTGCTCCCAAAGGCAATAACATCGTTGGCTTCATCCGCATGATCAAAGACGACAAACCTGCGCTTTACGAGATCTTTGCATTTGAACAGACTGACAATGGGCCTGTGGCGATGGTGAAGCATTTCAAACCGGGAATGATCTCGCTGGAAGAGAAAGAGGTAGCCGACCGCTACAAATTCATTGAGGCGAAAAAGAACCAGGCTTTGTTTGAAAAAGATGACGCTTCGGTACGGATCATTTATGAGAGACGTTCTCCTACTCAACTGGTTATCCAGCGTGGAAAGAAAGAAAATGATAAGTGGAGTTTCGTGGATCTATTCATTTTCAATAAAATCCCCTGAGGCATTCTGAAATTACGAGAACAGCAATCCGAGAGGTTGCTGTTTTTTGTGCCTTAATTTTTCAATATGAGATAAACTCCGCCTATAAGCAGGATCGTGCCCAAAATGCGCGGCAGGTTCATGTGATGAACAGCAAATCCCTGTAATCCAAAATGATCAATCATCATAACGGTTACCATCTGTCCGGCAATCACCAGGCACATCATATTGGCCGGACCGATATTCCGAACGATGAAAATGACGGTAATCACATAGAAAGCGCCTAACACTCCTCCCATAAAGCGTGTCCAAGAAACTTGTTTGAAATCAGCCAGAGAAGGAACCGGATTTTGGTTAAAACAGGCGAATGCGATGGTCAGGACCATTAACCCCACAAAAAAAGACGTCATCGCCGCAAGAATGGGGTTATTGATCGACTCGCGGAGCTGCGTATTTACGCCGGATTGAACAGCGTTGCTGATGCCGATCAAAAAAGCGAAGATCAGGAAGATCCAGTTCATTGCTTCAACTCATTTACTTTATCAGGGTCAACTGTTTTAAAACGGCCATACACGCGCAGAATGATCGCCAGGGCTACAGTCACTTCGGCGGCAGCTACCACAATTACAAACAACGCGAAAAGCTGGCCGCTCAGCCGCTCCGGATCGTGACGGCCAAATGCTACCAGATTGATATTGACCGCATTCAGCATCAACTCGATTCCAAGCAGCATGCCAATAAAATGCCGTTTGGTAATGGAAATAGCCAGTCCAATGCAAAACAATGCAGCCGCGACGATCAGATAATATTGTACAGGTATCGTCGTCATGTGGTCGGGTTTCGGTTTAATGCAAGGTAGGCGGCGCCGACAAGCGCAACCAGCAAGAGAATAGCGGCTATTTCAAACGGCAATAAATGGCTGGTCATGAGTTCCACGCCAATCGTCCTTATCGTGGATTTGGTACTCATTTCTTCTCCTGCCATTCTAAAATCCGAAGAAAGAATCACTTTCAACAGCAATCCGAAGAGCCCGATACCTGTCAAAAAGCCCCAGATTTTCCGGGTAATCGGTACCTCGACGCGATTATGGCGCGTCGAATCGTCGCTTTTTTCTTTCTTTTGCGTCAGCATTATGCCAAATATCAGCAGCACGAGAATACCTCCGACGTAAATCATAATTTGCGAAACAGCCAGAAAGTCCGCGCCTGCAAGCACATATAATGCGGCCACGCCCAGGAATGCGACGAACAATGCGAATGCACCATAAATGAGATTTTTGGAAAACAGGATGAACAGCCCGGCTGCGAGCGTCAATGCGGAAAAAATGTAGAATATAATTGCTTCCATGCGCTCCTATTCCTTTGGCTTAGGTTTCATCGTCGGGCGGAATGCAGGCCTAGCTGGCTTTTCCGCTGCCGGTTCAGCTGGTTTGACGTCAATGAGCGCCTGCGATTCCGGCTCAGCTATTGGCTCTGCCGATGCTTCGGCAGCCGGCTTTTCCTCGTTTTCAACAGGAGCGGCCTTTGGCTTCATCGTAGGACGGAATGCAGGTTTCGCAACAACCGGCTTTTCAGCAGGCCCGGCTGGCGCTTCCGCAACCGGTTTCTCAGTATTTTCCGAAACAGCCTTGGGCTTCATTGTAGGACGGAATGCAGGTTTCGCAACAACCGGCTTTTCAGCAGGCTCGGCTGGCGCTTCTGCAACCGGTTTCTCAGTATTTTCCGAAGCAGCCTTGGGCTTCATCGTTGGGCGGAACGCAGGTTTCGCAACAACCGGCTTTTCAGCAGGCTCGACTGGCGCTTCTGCAACCGGTTTCTCGGTATTTTCATCCGAAACAGCCTTAGGCTTCAAAGTAGGGCGGAATACCGGCTTGGCAGCCACAGGCCTTTCAGTCGGCTGGGCTTCCGGTGCCGTTTCTTGCGCTGGTGCGTCGCCTTCGACCTTTTTCGGCTTCATCACGGGCTTGAATGCCGGTTTAGGAGTCGGCGTTGCAGTCTCACCAGCATCAGTATTGACATCTTTAGCAACTGGTTCTTCGGCTGGTTTTGGCCTGGCAGTCGGTTTGAAAGCCGGACGGGCTGGTGCAGGTGCGCCCGCAGGAGCGGCAGCCGGTGTTGCCGCAGGAGTAGCCTTAGCCGCTTTCAAGGCTTCTTTTTCTTTCTGGAACTGTTCCAGCAGCATGCGCTTTTCATCGGCTTGCTCGGCGGTGAGGTTGGAATAGTTGTAAACCATATCACGCACATCGAGCTCGCTGTAATCGAACGTCTTGGTCATGGTAAGACACTCGGTCGGACAAACTGTCGTACAAAGGCCGCAATAACAGCATTTGGCCATATCGATGTCGAATTTGGCGGCGTATAAGCGGATTGGCGATCCATCAGAGGCACGCCCAACGTCCTCCACCGCTTTAATCGGCTCGATATCGATACAGTCGACCGGACAGACCTTGGCGCATTTGTCGCAAACAATGCAGTCGTCCATCTCATTATGCAGACGATACCTGCCATTGTCCGGAATGGGAATAGTTTCCAGCGGATATTGGATCGTCACGATCCCATCCTGCTGGTCATAAAAACTGGACGAACGAATATCCGCAGGTCTACGGCTTTTACGCGCATTCCAGAGGTGCCGTAACGTCAGCCGCATGCCCGTGAGGGTCGTACTGATGCCGTCGGATATATTTTTAAAGTATTCTGACAAAATCCCTGTTCGTTGGTATTGCGGTTACCCTATGACAAATATAGAGTAAACGGTTCAAAAACTCACTTATCCACAACTACTGCTTCCAAAAGCTCCTGTAATTCATCTTGCAGCGAGGCTGTTTTGTCGGCAATGTACCAACGCTGAATATCCTCCGAAAATTCGCTGTAAGACTTCACGGGATTGGCCTTGTATTCTCTCAGCAGTTCCTGAGCACCTGCCGGACGCGGCCCCCAGGTGAAAATTTCGTTAAAATCTTCATCCACAGCAATCAGTTTCGGAATAGAGCGACCTCCATTGGTCAGGTAAGCTTCCATCAATTCGGGGTTCTCATCCCGGAGCAGAAACCGCACGGTGATAAAAGGATTCGAAAGTGACGCAGCTACGATCGTCGGGATGTTCTGCGCGGCATCTCCACACCACGCTTCGGTTAGAATGTACCAGGTTTGCGAAATGTCGATCTGGTCGACAACTTCCCGCAACGACTCATGGATCGACGCCGTTTTATTGAGGCGCTGCATCCGCGCCAGATTCAGCTTCGTGTAGTGGCTCAGCGCTTCGGATTGTTTAGGGCCGGTCGTCCTGTTTTCCAAAACCATCGTCTCCATCAAATGCATGTATGCAGAATAAGTATATGCCCCGTTTCTGACGGATTCAGGGAAGAGATGTGCTACGTTTTTCATTGGATTTTTATTTACTAGAAAACCCTCTGACGGCGCTTTCAGTTCACTTTTTGTATATCAAAAATTGCACTTTTACCTGTCACTTCAAGTTGATTATCAATGCATTTCAAAAAATCCTCTGCCAATTTCTTCCGATCGAAATGCATGTGCACAAACCGGTAGCCGTTTTCACCGTGCCTGCCCAAAAGCTCGCGGTCATTCATGTAAATTTTGATTTTCCGCGCCAGATCGGCGGGATTCCCTGGCTCTGCAAAAATGCCTGCATTGGCTTGCTCAACCAAATCACGCGAAACGCCATCGATCGCCATCAATACCGGCTTTTTACAGGATAGGTAGTCAAAGGTTTTATTACTGTAAACTGTTCTGAAAATATCTGCTTTTTTCAAAACAGCTACACCTACATCGGCCGCTAGGATGTATTCAAATACCTGCTCTTTCGAAACCGGATCCAAGAATGACACATTGGTCAAGCCCCGGGAATGCGCCTCTTCGATCAACATTTTTTTCTGCATTCCATCGCCGATCAATAGAAAATGGGCATCGGTGCCGCTAAGCAACGCCGCGGCTTCCAGAAGCTGCATGAGGTCGTTTGCCAAGCCATGCGCCCCGACGTAAATGATCACAAACTTTCCTCCCAGGCCAAGTCGCGCGCGCAATCCACCCGTACATGCACTACATAATGCACGCTCACTCAAACGAAAGTCCGCTGCATTGGAGATCGTGACGATTTTGTTCGTATCGACACACTTTTCGCGAATAAGCCGTTCACGAAATGCAGGGGTTAGCACATTAATCAGCTGTGCTTTACGATAGAGGTATGTTTCGAATTGGTAAGATAACCAGATTAGCCACTTATTCTTCAAAACACCCATTTCAATCGCCGATTCGGGCCAAAGATCCCTTATTTCCAGCACCAGCGGAATCCGCTTCCATTTCGACAGAAACCATCCCGGAATACCCACCAGAAGGGGCGGTGAGGTCACAAGAACGCATTCATAATTAGCATTTGCGAAACGCATTCCCGCATAAATGGCCATGAATGCAAAGGAAATGTAGCTCCAAAACCGTCCGAGGATGCCTTTATGATAATATTTCGACCCTTTGCAGCGAATTACCAACACGCCATCTGCATTCCGGTTTACATCGAATGCCCTTCCGGCTGTTTGATCCTCCTTCACCAGCATATAATGTACATCTCCCGCAATCACTGTTACCGAATGCCCCTCCTGCACCCAGATTCGCGCCATTTCATTCCACCGCGAGCCACCAGCAGCGTGGTCTTCCAGGAAATACTGATGGATGAGCAGAATATGCATAACAACCTGTTTAAGTCAATGTCCTTCAATAACGGTCCGGATATAATACCCAAAAGTCTCAAATACCAACACCTCGCATTTCGCCCTTTCGCCATATCCCTTCGAATACCAGCCACTTTCAATAATCAGAGGAATTTCATTGCCGTGCTTGTCGGTTGCAAACATTCTAAAATCATCGCCAAATGACTCATCCGGATGCCATAATTGCCGGATTGGCATTCCTTTCGGAACGTTTTGAACGGAATCTTCAATCACCCAATGCGGCTGACCGGCTTTCTTTACTACGCGACGTTTATGGACAATGCCTTTTCCAACATGCCGAAAGCCTTCAAATTCGGCTTCGATCCAGTATTCATTGCTCGTGTAACCTGATTTGCCCGTTGCTTTTCTAATCCAATGCGTCCAGATGAAGCGATGCTGTTTTTTCATTTGATCAAAATCACCAATCATAATCGTGTTATGCCCCCTGGTACCCGAAAAATAGCGGACTGATTCTTCATCGGCGTTGTAAAGCCAGGTCCCGGCATCGCGCAAGATATTTCGGCCGTTTATCCAGATGTCGAGGTGGTTGTTATCGGCCTGGAAGGGACGATGGCGATAGTTTCCGCAGCGCAGGAATGTGATGGTGCCTTTATCCCTGATAACAAAGTACCCATCTTCGTGAAAATCAAAAGCGCCATCTTCTACCTCTTCAAAATAGCTTTGCACGTCCGACAACTCCTTCGATACCAACCACGCTTTCTCTTCGCTTATAGCAGAATCCGAATTTTTCCAACTGTACAACACCGACTCCAATGCTATCAATTGCGGCCTGAAATCCCGAAAATGGCATTCGGAAAGTGGAAAAAATAGAGCTCCGTCATCGTGTCCGTAATGAGGAAGGCTACCGTTAGTTTCATCCATACAGGTTCGTAGGAACCTCAATGAAGCATCGGCTTGCTCGTAGACGGTTTCAGAAAACCATTCATCGTTTAGTTCCGCCAATTGTAATCCCCACGTCAGCAACTGCACAACGATCCGGTGGTAATTCATTGAATATTGCAGATAAGAACCGTCTGGCGCAACCTGTGAAATGATTTCTGTTTCGAACAAATTCCTGCCTTTCTCTTTCCATTTTTGACTTTCAGGAAAAAACGGAAACATCAAACCCGTCGTAAAAAGCCCCAGCGCCTCCGTTAGCACGTGATTGTTCTTAACGGCAATTTCCGAAAAGCGAGTATTTCGTGCGACATGACGCATCTGGTCATAAATGCTGCCAAGTATTTTGTCGAGCAATGATTGGCTCAAAATCGTCGACGACCGATAATAATGCAATGCGAAAATCCAGTTCAACACCCGCAAAGCGATCTCCTGGCTGCATTTCCAGTTCGGCCCGCAATTGACCGGGTTCCGATCAATCCAGTCTGCGATCAATCCGAAAACTTCGGTGGATTGATCTTCCGAAAAATGGAAGTCATATCGAATCAGATCATACAAAAATGTGAACCTGGATTTTTCCCACGCATACTTGATATCGCCCGCCTTTGTCGAAAAATCATTTACGTCAGACCAATGTTCATTCTTTGGGTAACAATATCCTGTGCATGGATTGGTGTGCCAATCGGAAACCTCAAACCATTGACCACTGAAATAACAGAACCGGCCTGATCGAATCTGCCGCACCCTCCATTTCAGATCGGTAAGCTCAGGATTCCTTGGCAAATCCAGGTTTTGAGGATCGAAAAGAAATTCTGGCTTCCATTTAAGCCATTCTTGCCTACTTACAAATGACTGACTGATAGATTTTCGCGGAAACCGTAATTTCAAAATACCCGTTTTCGCCTGCAACCAATACCCGGCCCTAAACACCACATAATGCCAACCCATTTGCCGGCCAATGTGCCAGAAAAGCGTCAAATACCGCAGCGCTTTCATGGTACCTTCACCCAACCGCCCGTCCACATGCTATCTCGTGCCGCCAATGTCGCCCGGCTGGAATTCCAGATGTCTTCGAGAGGCATTAACGGCATTGTTTCATTGGAAATGCATTCAAAAAGTTTGTCAAATTGCTCCTGGTGGCCCTTTCCTGCATCCACCTTCATTTCGCGAAACCGCTCGAAACCGTACCCTCTGAGTGTTTTATAGTCATCCAGAATCAATGTCCGTCCAAGTGAATGCACTTCGATCCGCTCCTTTGGATAACTGCTATGGCCATTTGAAAAATAGTGCACTGTGCCGGTGGAGCCATTCGCCAGCCTTAACAACACCGTCGCATTCTCCGAACTCATGCGGCCGCCGATAGTCAGCACATGCGTACAAACTTCATCGATATGGCTCTGCGCGAGCCACGCTATCAAATCTATAAAATGGCACGCCTCTCCGACCAGCCTTCCTCCGCCCCGCGCACTGTCGTGTATCCAGGTGTTGCCGAGGATATACCCTGCATTGACGGTTATCACAACATTCATCGGGGCGCCTTCCAGCAATTCCCTCATTTTTATAGTGTGCGGTGCATATCTCCGGTTGAAACCTACTGTGAGAGAAACCGGGCACGAAGCGCTTTGAAGCGCTGATTTCACCGCTTCAATACCTCCGGAATCAATGCTTAGCGGCTTTTCCACGAAAACATGTTTACCGGCCCGAATCGCATCCGAGGCGATCGCAACGTGCTGATCATGCCGGGTAGCGATGATGATCAGGTTGACTTCGTCGTCCGCCAATATTTCCCGATAATCGGTAGCAATGCATGGAATTCCATATTTTGCAGCCAGTTCCGCGGCCCTCAACCCGCCTGAGCTTGCGATATATTTGATGCTTTTTTTCCCAAGGCAGGGCAATAGCGTCATACAAGCAAAATTTCCCGCACCAATGATCGCCACAACTACCTTTTGTAACGCGAATGCATTATTCGGATTCGTGACGACCGTCTCGCTCGTCTTACAATTGCCGCTGTAATCGATCAATGTCCCGAGCGATCGGCTATTTCTTTGATAAATGCTCGAATAGTTTTCAATCGGTACGATATTCGAGATTAACGGCTTTACATCCAGCGCGCCACTAGCCATTAAGCGCAGAACTTCCTGAAAATTGCGGTTTACCGTCCAGCGGACATATGCCAGTGGATAATCTGTGCCCTGCTCCTCGTACGCGTAGTCGTAGCGCCCGGGCCCGTAGGCGCAGGACACCTGGAATGTCAGCTCTTTTTGGTAAAAATCGGAGCGGTTCAGGTGCAGGGGAACGTCGCCGATCAACACTATCTTGCCCTTTTTCCTGCAAATCGCAGACGCCCTTGAAATCACACTACCGGATTTGGACGAGGCGGTTATGATTACGCCATCCATTTCGCCAAACTGCTCTGAAATTGATTTACCGGCAGACTTTACCGGATTAACGGTTGGAATACCCTTTTCTTCTGCGATTCTCCGTCGATCCTCATCGGGCTCAATCCCTATTACCCCACACCCCTGCGCATGCAGGAGATCGACGACCATCAAACCGATTAATCCTAACCCTACGACCGCCACGCGCTCGCCCAGTGCAGGCGCCAGCAAGCGCACACCATGCAGGCTCACCGCCCCCAGAACTGTAAACACTGCTTCTTCGTCGGGTACATTCCGCGGAACTTTGGCTACCAGATTGACCGGCACACAAACCACCTCGGCATGCGGCCCGTTGCTGACCGCCCGATCTCCGATGACGAAGCCTTCTACCCCCTCTCCAATTGCTACTACTTCCCCTATATTGCAATACCCCAACGGCAGAAGTTGATCCATCCTGCGGAGAACAGAGCGCGTAGTTTTCCAGAAACCGTCGGCCCTGATTTTCTCAAATATGATACGTAATTTGTCAGGCTGTTGCCTCGCTTTGGAAAGGAAATTGGCTTTGCTGAACTCAATCAGCATTCGCTCGGTGCCGGCGGAGACGAGGCTTTTGCGGGTTTTGATGAGCACACAACCCTTGCGGACGAGCGGAACGGGGACATCTAGCAGCAATGTATCTCCCGTCCGCAGATTCTGGGCAAGCTGTTTCATAAAATATAGTGTGTAGTTGGCGCAAAAATCAGGAGTTGGAATTTACGAATTAAATCCAATCGCCGAGATTTGATAATTTTGACGAACCTGTTTAGCATTCAATCCTTAACCACACAAGTTCCCGATGAAAAAGCAGATTAATATTGGTATAGTAGGATACAAGTTTATGGGCCGGGCACATAGTAATGCATGGAAAAAAGCCCCGCTGTTTTTTGACACGCCCTCGACGCCCGTCCTGAAAGTAGCATGCGGCCGCCATCAGAAATCACTTTCTGAATTCGCCCGGAACTGGGGTTGGGAAGAAATCGAAACCGACTGGCAAAAACTCATCAACCGCCCCGATATCGACATTATCGATATTGCCCTGCCTCAAAACCTGCATTATGAAGTCGCCTTGGCAGCTGCCAAGGCAGGCAAGCATATTTTCTGCGAAAAGCCGCTTTCAATGGACAGCACCCAGGCGGCCGAAATGCTGAAAGTCTGCCAGGAGAACGGTGTGAAGCATTATTTGAACCACAATTACCGCCGAACGCCGGCCGTAGCCCTCGCTAAAAAGATGATCGAAGAAGGTAAGATCGGCCGCATTTTCCACTGGCGGTGCGCGTATCAGCAGGACTGGATCGTAGACCCGTCGTTCCCGCTTACCTGGCAGCTTAAAAAGGAGACTGCCAAAGCCGGCCCGCAATGGGACCTCAACTCACACGCCGTGGACCTGGCGCATTTCCTGGTGGGCGACATTGTTTCCGTTTCCTCATTGACCGCCAACTTCATCAAAGAGCGCCCGATCGCGGATGAAACCGCCACCGGAAGCCTTACCGGCGCGTCGAAGGGCGATGAAATGGGTGATGTAACCGTCGAAGACGCTGCATTGATGATGGTCAGGTTTCAGAACGGCGCCATAGGCTCGTTTGAAGCCACGCGCTTCGCAACCGGCCGCAAAAACCATCTTACGTTCGAGATTTATGGCAGCAAAGGCAGCCTCGTTTTCGACCTCGAACGTATGAACGAGTTGCAATACTATTCCAACGAAGACGCAGAAGGCGAGCACGGGTTCCGCACGATCCTCGCCACCGAATCCATCCACCCATATGCCGGCCATTGGTGGCCTGCCGGACACATTATCGGCTACGAGCATGCATTTGTGCATGCAGTAGCCGACTTTCTGGACGCCATTGAAAACGACACCGAAATCAAACCGGACTTTGCGGACGGTTTGAAAATCATCCAGGTACTGGAAGCCGGTCTACGTTCGGCGGAGAGCGGCAGTGAGGTGAGACTTTAAATTGGGGAGAAAGGAGGACGGAGGAAAGGGAGGATGAAGAGCTGGAGTTAGCCCTTCATCTTCCCTTTTTTCTCTTTTACTTTGGCTCCACATGTGTGGTAGGCGTGTGAACGATATCGAAATAAATCGATTTGTCATTATTGTTGGGATAAATCCGGTACGTAAATTCATCCTTTGTAAGTACTGTAATATCCACAACGCGTGTAAACAAAATAGCCCCGGCATTGTCTTTTGCGACGATCGTGCGGGTTTTTCCATCCGCGGAAACCGTCCAATCTCCATGCATCTTGGGCGAATCGTCCAGGTTAAACATGGTAAAAGTCCCATCTGCCTTGAAATAAGCAAAGCCAACAAAGTTGACCACATTGGCATCGGTTAATACCACATTTTCTCCTTTATTATTCTTTGCATTAGTTGTTTCCCAGGCAACGCTCGATAGCACTTCGCTGGGTGTCAGCGCTTTCTGAGGCTCGTGGTCATCGCTGCAACCAATAAACAGTGTGGCACAAAAAATGACCACCAAACCCAATACAATCTTCTTGAAATCAGCCATGTTTGATAAAGTTTTATTGCACAGCAAAAGTATTTTATACGTTGTGCATTCACTTTATCCCATTCATCCCGATAATTGTAAAATTTATAACGGACACTCCCGCACATTACCTACGCGCGCAGTCGTTACGTCTCTTTAAACACGATATTTCCGCTGTGAATCAGCGCAATGATCGGTGACATGCGGGATACCGCTTCCGCCGAACAACTTGCCTCTACCAACACTATATCCGCGGCATCTCCGGCTCTGGGCCATTGTTGTGCGCCTTTGTCGTCCAGCGGAAGCACATAACGGGTAGCAAAGGCGAGAGCTCTCGACAGCTCCCATTCGGTGGAGTACCCATAAAGTGCCGCGATGAGGTGTGCTTTTTGAAGCATGTTCCCCGAACCGAATGCGCTCCAATGGTCTTGTATATTGTCATTCCCGATCAAAACCTCCACGCCGTGTTTTCTAAGCGTTGGAATGGGCATAATAGTACCTCTGAACGGAACCGACGACACTATGCCTACACCGGCCGCAGCCAGGCGTTCGGCCATTCTCTCTGTTTCGGAGGCACTCAGATGCCCCAACGCGAATGCGTGACTCACGTACGTCTTTCCTTTCAGTTGCGGGTTTTCAAGGGCCTTATCAATCAGGAACTCGATAGTCTTTACACCGCTTTCCCCTCTTTCATGCAAGTGGAGATCAATTCCTTTGCCATTGTCCAAAGCCAATTGTGTAATCAACTCCAACGGTTTTTCAATACTTCCATCAATTGAATAGGGATCCACACCTCCGATAAAATCCACGGAATCCATTTTGGCCACTTCTTTCAGCAAGGATTCCGTTCGTGTGTAGCAAATGCCGTGCTGGGGAAACGCGACCAACTCCGCGGCCAGACTACTCGCCTTGTGCCGCAAAGCTTCTTCCAGGTGGTAGAGGGAGTCGAGGCCCGAAGTCGGGTCGACATTGAAGTGAGAACGAATGAAGTCCGTCCCGTAAGAATGGAGGAAATCGATTAACTTTTCGGTACGTGCGACAGAGGTTTTCAGCCATTCGGGGATCATCTGCTGTTCGTAGGCGATCATATCCTTTACCGTCTTCCGTTTGGCCGAAACAGCCTGCCACGGCAACCCGAAAAGCATTTTGTCAAGATGCCCATGCATGTCCTTAAATGCCGGCAGCAAAAGCCTCCCTTTCGCGTCTATTCCTTCGGCATGGGAATGATTAGGTTCAATGCTTTTTATTTTGCCATTCTCTATCCCAATACAAAACAAGGCTGTCTTCGTACTCACTACCTCATCCGCTTCGTATTCAAAACCCGTTTCCAACAATACGTTTTTCAGGGTGTATGCTTTATTCTCCATTTTGACGCCACGCAGCATTTACTCTGATAAAATTTTTACTATTTCGGTGAAACCACGCCGTTGAGCGTGTTGCAATGGCGTAACGCCATCATGATCCGGTATGCCGAGATCCGCGCCGCCATCTTTCAACAACTGCACGATTTCCTGGAATTTTTTACTCCCGTTACCCAAAACAATTGCCTCCATCAAAGCCGTCCACCCCAACCGGTTCACATGGTTGATGGGAAAACCCTTTGTACCCGCCAACACCTTCACCGTTTCCACGTGTCCGCGTTCGCATGCGGGAATCAATGCGGTGCCGTTGTAGCGGTTGAAAACGTCAAACCGGGCACCGTGAGCAAGAAACAGCCTTACCAGGTCCGTCTGCCCTGTAGCGCCAGCATACAGAAACGGACTGTCCTGGATATTGTCCTGCAAATTGACATCCGCGCCTTTCTCCGTTAGCAGCGTGGCCATTTCAATATGCTTATCTATTGTAGCCAGCAAGAGCAACGATTTTCCGCTTTTATCCCGGGTATTGACATCTGCCCCGGCGCCAAGTGCCTTTTTTACGCCGCTCAAATCGTTTCGGCTTACCAGTTTGAGAATTTCTTCCAGTTGCATCATCGTATCGCTTGTTAATGGCTCATTTTTCGCATTGCACGACGCGAATACGCCCATCAATGCCAGTAGCAATAATGTTTTCATGATTCCAATGGATTAATTTGAAAAATTACAGCGGCAAGGTAAGGCGAGTTTTCGGCTAGCCCTTTGCGGAATACATGCTGATAGTTGGAGGATTTATTACTCGGGTGGGAAACTCTGCGGTCTATATTGCCGGGCCCATTTCGAATCCAACTCTTTGGCAATCGCCGAAATTTATTGAAATTAGCCGTGAGATGTGTATCGTCATGAGTGTCCCACAGTCGATTTGCTGGAAAGAGCGCATACAACCTTGTAATCTTTAAATTACAGCCGCACAACGGTTTTAATATTTTTTAATTGGAAAAATAACTAAAAAGCCCTGATCGAAGGTGATTAAAAACGTCATTAAGTTAATATCCAGGTTGAATTTCAAGACCATATATTTCAATTTGAAATACCTTCCATTACGGCAAGCATTGCTTTTGCCTATTTTGGTATCAAAGCGGACTTACCTAAGAAATACTTCCGGAAAAATTAAAATCAATGCCCCGCTAAGAACGGGACTAATACGAATCGGGTATGGTAACATCGGTATTTTTGACGAGAAGCGATCAAGGACGATATGGGAAGTAAACGGAACAGTTATTTTCAACGGAACGTGTAATATCGGACATGGCTCCAAGATATCTGTGTCAAGTACCGGATCACTTTCTTTTGGGGAGAATTTCGCTATCACCGCAGAAACATCAATCATTACAAAGCTGAATATTGGATTTGGCGATAACTGCTTGCTATCCTGGGACACGCTCATCATGGATAGCGACCTTCACAAAATAAAAAACGAGGTTGGCTCAGAGATAAATGCTCCGCAACCAATTTCAATAGGTGACAATGTTTGGATTGGGTGCCGATGTTTAATATTAAAAGGTGCTAAAATTCCCAACAACACCATTATTGGAGCAAGTTCGCTGGTTAACAAACCACTTGACAAAGAAAATTCACTCTACGCTGGAAGTCCCTGCAAATTAATCAAGGAGAACGTTTCCTGGGAACGGTGAACTAAGTTAAGCACGGATAGAAGTTCAGGGATTCAAACCACCGCGGCGGACCGCGGCAACGACCGGCCGCCCCGACCCTCTGTTTGTAGTCAGATGCGATGAACAAACTGCTCAGAAAACAAAAAAAGCACCGATTTCTCGATGCTTTCTGTGGGAGTTGAGGGATTCGAACCCCCGACCCTCTGCTTGTAAGGCAGATGCTCTGAACCAACTGAGCTAAACTCCCTTTCTTTTTGCTTTTGTTTTCCCGTCGTTTGGGAGTGCAAATATGTGCGACTAAATTGAACTCTGCAAATATTCTTGAAAAAAAATTTAAAATATTTTTTAACCTCCTGATAACCAGTATACGCTATTCGAAATTTAAATAGAGCGTTACGGTGTGGGTCCGCATGCGACTGATGCCATTGGCGACGGAATTTGTTCCGGGGACGAGCATATTTGTCAATCCATGGGAAAAACGCAGCTCGGGAGCGAATTTAAAGAACTCGAAGAACTGCTCGTAGCCGATGCCGTAATCAATAGAGAAGTCGCTCGACTTCGTATTGAGGGCCGTGGCTCCACCTCCCCGGTTACGCTTTACGTTCGTCTCGATCCCGAGCGTTACGCCTGCGATCATATACATGCGCGAGTTCACCCGGCGAACGGATTTGTATTTTAGCAAGAGTGGCACTTCAATCCACGTCGACTCCCGCTTTTCCGTACGTTCAGTACCGTTGGGATAACTGAATTTCACATGCCGCTCGTAAAGTGAGACAGCAGGCGTTGTACGCAAGTCGAAATGCTCGTTTAGATAGGCATTGACGGTAAATCCCATCCGAAATGCGGCATTCGTGGGCGACTGGATCACAAATGCCGTATCCTTCGTCGCAAAGTCGTTGCTGTGCTTGATATTGAACCGCGTGAAGGGGACCGCGAAAAGAATACCGTAATGGATCGGCTTGTCGTCGTAGTATTCGAGGTGCTTGCGACGGTACCCGATGCCCTGAGACTGCGCTTCCTGCGCCGCCATCAGCAGCGCCAGAATACCGATAATTACTTGTGTCCGACGTAAATTGAACAGATCCCGAAGGTAAGTGATATGCATTTGGTATTTATGAAACCTGCTTTTTTATAAATATCAAGAAAAGCTTCCCCATCCGGAAAGGCCTGTACGGACTCGGGCAGATAAGTATATGCCGAGCTGTCCTTGGAGACCGTTTTCCCTATTATTGGCAATATGTATTTAAAATAAAAATTGTAAATCTGCTTGAACGGAAAGCTTTTGGGCTTCGAAAATTCGACCACCACACAAGTTCCGCCCGGCTTCATCACGCGGTTCATCTCTGTCAGTCCGGCCAGCAAATTCTGAAAATTGCGTACTCCAAACGAAACGATAATCGCGTCAAAATAATTGTCTGCAAAAGCCAAACTTTCCGAGTCGCCGCTTTGCAGGGTAATCACGTCCTGCTTGCCCAGTTTCGCGATTTTCTCGCGGCCGACGGCCAGCATACCCTCCGAAATATCGACGCCGACGATTTTCTCAGGCTTCAACGCGAGGGCCTCGATCGCGAAGTCGCCTGTACCGGTCGCAATATCGAGAATCACCTTCGGCTGCTGCTTTTTGAGCAGTTTAATGGCTCTTTTACGCCAGTATATATCTACGCCTCCGCTCAGGACGTGGTTCAGCAGGTCGTACTTGGGTGAAATGTTATCGAACATCTCTGCAACCTGCTCCCGCTTGGTCCCTTCTTTATCTTTATAGGGTACTACACTCATCTTTATATTGTATTTTCAACTACAAGCAAAACTAACAGATATTTACGGTTATCGCACGGCGGGCCGGCATCTTATTGGTTCTACAAAAGGTGACCAAAATGAAAAGCGTACGTATCAATGGCTGAACAAACATTTCATCCTGATCAATTCCAGCCATGCGTTACATTTTGCTTCTTACCGCTTGTGCATTAGCCGGCATAACCTTCGCGCAGCCTGTCCATTACCGCTCACCGAACGGCATTAGCGACAAGAAAAACTATAACCGCCGCGCTATGCATCCCTGGTCTCTGGACGTGCGATGCGGCCTCACGCAGTTTTACGGGGAACTGAATGCCCAGGCGATGCACGGAATCGCCGGAATAGGCATTGGAAGGTCGATTAACAAACAGTTCGCCATTCAGCTCGATTACAACGCCGGCAGCATTGGCGGCGAGAAAAGGGATTTTTTCAATTCCTGGTTTGTGAATGAATACAATAGCGCCGAATGTCTGGTAAAATGGGACCTCTCGGAGCAATTCTTAGAAAGAGAGCCCGGGCTTACACACATTTCTGTTTTTGCCGGATTAGGGCAAATCTGGTTCAGTGCCAATGCCTATGACCTCAACGACAACCGCCTGTTACGCTTCACCAACAGCGAGCAAAGTGCCAGAAACCCGCTTTTCCTGCGCTGGGGCCCCGCCAGGGGGCCGAAGGGTATCAAAAGAACGCGGGAAGGGATATTACCGCTCGGCACTTCTGTGAGCTATGCTTTGTTAGAAAAATTGAAGGTTTCATTCGAATACCGTTTCTATTTCGTGCGGACCGACAAGCTGGACGCCACATCGGGCAGGCGACTGATCAACCCCGAGGAAAGCGAATCGTACAGCGATACGCCGAACGATACTTTCAGTTTTATTGCGTTATCATTGCAATACCATTTCGGCCAAAAGAAGCACTGAATGGCTGTTAACATCATTAAACAATGTTTTCTACCACTGTTAAATACAAACTTTATCCATCCCTGCTAAGCTGTTTCGACCGGTTTGAACGCGGCTATATCAATGAGCAGGAACTCCTCGACCGCATTAACCGCGTGCCGGTACCGCAAACGGAAGCGCAGTTCCGGGGCTCCTCATTTGAAGATGCGGTGATAAAAGGCATTGGTGAAGAAACATTTGATCCGGAAATCCTGTCCAAAGTGCGGTCGTATCTACCTCGTCCAATGCTGAAAACGCAGGTATACTGCGAATACCAGCTAAACGACAGCCTGATTTACGGATATGTGGACGTGATCGGAAAAATGCTGGCCGTGGACATCAAAACCACCAGTAATTATCGCGAAGGCTGCTTTGTCAAAAGCCACCAGAACTTTTACCTGCCTGCATTACGCACGAAAGGCATCAAAAGCTTACGCTATGTGATCACCGATTTCAAGGATGTTTATCTCGAAGAATATGATCAAATGGCTGATCTTACTTATCAGGAGGAACAAATCGCCCGCTTCTGCGCATTTCTTGAAACCTACCGCGACCGCATTACCGATTTGCGGGTGTTTGCTCGCATTTAACACTGACAACCAGGCTAGAAATCCAGTAATTGATATTTCACGGCGAATATCGCGAGACTGACTGAGTTGCTTGCGCCCGTTTTTTCCAGCAGGTTTTTACGGTGACCTTCCACTGTTCGGTAGCTGATAAAAAGCTCCTCCGCGATTTTGGCCGTATTATAACCCTTGCAAATGAGCGTCAGAACCTCCATCTCACGATCGGTAAGGCCGACGTTCAGAGAAGGAATAGCCACTTTACTCCGCGTCGGTTTGATATCCCCCGCCTGCAAGCCTTGCCGCATTACTTGCGCGATGTCGTCATTGATATAATACCCTTTTGTCACCACCTGCCCGATCGCATCGCTCAGAATACCCTGGTCGATGTCCTTGGGCAGGTAGCCGTGTACGCCTACACGCATGAGCTGTAATATGTGCTCAGGGGAGTAGTTCATGGAGAGGATAATGATCTTTACACCGGGATGCTGTTTTAAAAGCAGCCCGGCCACCTCCTTCCCGTCCATTCCTTTCATAAAGAGGTCCAGCAGCACCACGTCGGGCACGGCTTTGCCTATTTCTTCTAAAAGCTCCTCGCCGGAGGCCGCTTCCAGAACCACCTGGTAGTCTTCATTCCGGGCCAGAATCTGGCCTAATCCCTGACGGAAGAGCTTATGATCGTCCGCTATTGCTATTTTAACCGGTTCCAATTCGATCGTTGAGATAATGTTAGACGGGTATTTCAATTTTAAAACGGGTGCCTGCACCGGGGGCAGAGTTCAGTTCGAGTGTGGCGCCCAGCAGGTCGGTGCGGGTACGGATCGTGCTCATTCCCATCCCGACCGGCTTTGAGCCCGAAAGCATATCGAACCCCTTGCCATTATCGCTCATCAGCAAGCTCAGTTGTGAGCCATTATGGTGCAAGTCGAAAGTAATTTCACTGGCTTCCGCATGCTTGACCACATTCCCGATCACTTCCTGGATAATGCGGTACAGAACCAGCTGCTGGTACGGCGAAAGCACCTCGGCCGGGTCATCGATCGTGCAATGGATATCCATTCCTGCATCCTCCATGCGGTTTAACAGAATTTTTACCGCTCCTGCAAAACCGAAGTTCTCGATAATCACCGGCGACAGATTATGCGCGATTTGCCTTACATCCTTCACCACATCCCCGATAATCTGCCCCGAACGCGCCGCGAGGCCCTTCATTTCCTCCGGCGACTTTTCGTACTGGATCTGGTTTACAAACAAACGGACCGCCGACAACGACGCCCCAATCTCGTCGTGCAGGTCGCGCGCGATGCGCCCGCGCTCGTTCTCCTGCGAGGCCACGATCGATTCGAGGATCCTTTTCTGGTGGACCATTTCCATTTGATGCAGACGACTTTGCTGAAAATGCAGCTTGCGCTGGTAAAGCAGCACAAAAATGACGATCGCAAGGGCCATCATCACCATAATACCGATCCCGCCGAAAAGCAGCTGAGCAAACTCTATTTCTCCCGGCCTACCCATAATGCGATGGCATAAGTAATGTACAGCATATAGTTCATCAGCGCATGGATCATCCAAATCTGGTCATTTAAATTTTTGGAATACAGCAAAATGAAATTCATGAATATGAAAATCAAAAAGTTGCCCGAAAAGAAAAGCAGTAACCCTGCCGACACCCAAAAGAAAGGCTCAAGCAGCAGATTTTGTACTTTTAATTCCTGAAAAACTTTATAGAAATAAGCGAGCGCCAGAAAAATCACTATCACACTTTCAATCGAGCGCCCGGCATTGTCAATCCACACCGACTGTCCGGACTGCCCCAGCTCACGCACCAGGACAATGACCGTAAAGCCCGCCAACATCCAGCCCCGCAACGCCACCAGCCACTTCTGATCCAGCGCCAGGCTGAACATCCAGGTAAGCAAAGCAAATTCCACCGTAATGTAAATAGGCCACAGAAACAGGTTGGACACTTTAAAGAACCAGAAAATACGTGAAATGCTCTCGATGAGCAATGCAAAGAAGATCAGCCAGCAAAGCAACCTCAGGGGGCGGTCGGCCTTGCGGTACCGCGCCAATGCCATTCCCGCTGCCACGAGTACGGGCAGGTACGTAAAAAGCACGATCAGTTGCTCTTTGGAATAGTGCATGGTATTAGTTGGATGAAGGTTCGGAACAGGATACCCAGGCGCCCCTCGTGCAAAGGGTAGCTTTGCGTATCAGCTACTGGAAGTATTGTCGGCAGCGAACGCCTGGTGAATTTTCTGAGAGGGAGGCTGTCAAGGCCGATGGGAAATTAATGGTTAAACCAAAAAGAAAAAAGACCACTTCGATTATTAGTGAGACAGCTTATTTAACGGCAAATTCCACCTCAGGAGATTAGAAAAACAAAAACGCCTTGACAAGTTAGGTGTCAAGGCGTTATGGCATTTTAAAGTGGTGATGGACGGAATCGAACCGCCGACACATAGATTTTCAGTCTATTGCTCTACCGACTGAGCTACATCACCGTTTCAGTTGGCACCTTTTGGGACTGCAAAAATAGATGTCTGTTTTGGCTTTACAAATATTTTAAGCAAATATTTCTGAAATAGTTTTTTAAGAGTACGTATCACACTGATTATCTTACATTTAATTTTACGGCATATTAATTTACACCCAATCCATTTGCGCCGGAATGCATTTTTATCCTACCTTGTTAGTATGCAAGCATACCAAACCAGCCCTTTTTCGCAATGGCGATCTTACAGCAAATCCTCTTTATAGCCGCCCTCGGCGCGACGGCCTGGCTGATTTACCAGCGAGTCGGCATTATCGGCAGAACGATCCGGCTTGGGAAAGATGAGAATCGCACCGACCAGCCCGGCAAGCGCCTTTCGATCATGATGCGCATCGCGTTCGGACAGAGAAAAATGTTTGACCGACCGCTGATCGGCTTACTCCATTTTGCCGTTTATGCAGGTTTCATACTGATCAATATCGAAATACTGGAAATCGTGCTCGACGGCATTCTGGGCACGCACCGGATCTTCGCCGGTCCACTGGGCTCGTTTTACGGCGTTCTGATCGGCTTCTTCGAACTGCTGGCGTTAAGCGTACTCATTTCTTGCTCTATTTTCCTGGTCCGCCGAAGCGTTCTGAAAGTGGAGCGTTTTCAACCAGTACGCCACCGTGAGATGACCGGATGGCCACAGCTCGATGGCAAGCTGATCCTGGTTTTTGAGATCGTACTCATGATCGCTATCCTTACCATGAATGCCTCCGATAGCGCATTGCAGGACCTTGGTAGCGCACATTACCCGGTCGTGGGCGATTTCCTGATCAGCCAGTGGTTGAAACCCCTGTTTGCGGGCTGGAACGAAGGCGCATTGATCGCCTACGAGCGCATTGCATGGTGGATTCACATTCTGGGCATTTTCATTTTTGCGGTTTATCTCACGTATTCCAAACATTTACATATTGTGTTGGCATTCCCCAACACTTATTTCTCCCGACTGGAACCCAAGGGTGAAATGAAGAACATGCCCGAGATCACGCAGGAAGTAAAAATCATGCTGGGGCTCGAAGCGCAAGCAGGAGATGCGGCGGTTCCGGAGCGTTTTGGCGCGAAGGATGTGCCCGATCTGACCTGGAAAAATTTGATGGACGCCTATTCGTGCACAGAATGCGGGCGCTGCACAGCAGCATGCCCCGCTAATATCACGGGTAAAAAGCTTTCGCCGCGCAAGATCATGATGGACACACGCGACCGACTGGAAGAGGTCGGCCGTAATATGCTCACGAATAAGGGCGAATTTGTGCCAGATAACAAAAGCCTGCTTGGTGACTATATTCTCGAAGAGGAAATCCTAGCGTGTACGACGTGTAATGCGTGCGTGCAGGAATGCCCGGTGCTGATCAACCCGCTCGATATTATCCTGCAATTGCGCAGGCATAAGGTCATGGACGAAGCGCACGCACCAGGTTCGTGGAATATGATGTTCCAAAACCTGGATACCAACCAGGCCCCATGGAAGTTTTCACCTGGCGACCGGTTCAACTGGGCTTCGGCAGTGGCAGATAGTGGCCCGAATGGCAATTCAACAGCATCCTAAAAGCAGCAATAAATATGAGTGAGATCGCATACCGGGTGCCTACAATGGCCGAAATGGCGGCAAGCAATGAGACTCCCGAAGTTTTGTTCTGGGTAGGCTGTGCCGGGTCGTTCGACGACCGCTATAAAAAGGTGACAGTCGCTTTTGTGAAAATACTCAACAGTGCAGGCGTGAAATTCGCGGTACTCGGGACGGAGGAGAGCTGTACAGGCGATCCGGCCCGGCGGGCAGGAAATGAATTTACATTTCAGATGCTGGCCATGTCGAATATCCAGGTTTTGGATATGTATAATGTGAAAAAGATCGTCACAGCATGCCCGCATTGTTTTAATACACTTAAAAATGAATACCCGGCATTGGGGGGGAACTACGAAGTGCTGCACCATTCGGAATACCTGCAGCAACTGATCGACACCGGTCGCGTACGCTTGCAGGGGGACGAGGTTTTTAAGGGAAAGAAGATCACTTTCCACGATTCGTGTTACCTTGGCCGTGCGAACGATGTTTACGAAGCGCCCCGGCATGTGCTGGAAGCGCTGGATGCGGATCTGGTCGAAATGAAGCGTTGCCGCACGAAAGGCTTATGTTGCGGCGCGGGTGGCGGGCAGATGTTTAAAGAGCCCGAACCCGGCAGAAAAGACGTGAATATCGAGCGGATCGAGGAAGCCTTACAGACGGGTGCCGATACGATTGCCGTGGCATGTCCGTTTTGTATGGTAATGATGACCGACGGTGTGAAAAATAAAGAAAAAGAACAGTCGGTGAAGGTATACGACCTTGCCGAGCTGATAGCCCAAGCCAAAGGTTTGTAGCCAGATATTGCGAGAACTATGCAGCTAGCACGGTTGTTTTAAATACCCATACAGTACACCGTTTAACCGGCATTTAACCCTTTTTAACCATGTACATCCCTTTTAGTGATATCGATTTTCAATCCCGGGTCTGGGTGTATCAGGCCAACAGGGAACTCACCCCGGAAGAAACAGGAATTATCACCGAAACGCTGAAAGCTTCGCTAGATACCTGGGAAGCACACGGCAAACCACTCACCGCCTCCGGAAAAATATTCGAACACCGCTTCATTGTGATCGCGGTGGACGAACGCGATGAACTGCCAAGTGGTTGCTCGATCGACAAGTCGGTGCATTGGTTGCAGGAAATCGGGCAGCGGATGAATATCGATTTCTTTGACCGCTCACTTGCATACGTCGACGAGAACGACCACGTAAAAACCATCCCGGTACCGAAAATCAAGCAGGCAGTGATCAATGAAACGATCCTGCCGACCACCACGATTTTCGATAACCAGGTGGCTACCAAGGCCCAATGGATGAGCCGCTGGAAAATCCCGGCGTCGAATTCATGGTTGAGCCGTTATTTTACGGAGCAAACCAGCTTATAAAATCGATAAACAGATACTTTTGCAATTCAACATATCAGAGTCTTTCATGAAGTTCGTCCGACTGGCTGTCGTCGTTTTTTTGGTGTTCCTTTTATCAGGCTGTGACAAAAATGTCGTCTATAAAGCCCACGAGGATATTGATGACGGACTCTGGTATATTAAAAACAAACCTTCATTCAAAGTAGAGATCACCGACACGACGCAGGCCTATAACCTGTATTACGTGTTGCGGAATGCACTGCAATATCCGTACTATAACCTCTACATCACACGCAACTTCGCCGGGCCCGACGGGAAGGTCATTTCTAATACATTGGAAGAGGTGTTTATTTCCAATGAAATCACCGGTAAGCCGTATGGCCACGGCTTGGGCGATTTGTTCGACCATAAAATTCCTTTCCTGAAAAATTATCGTTTCCCGCGCTCAGGAACTTACACATTTACAATATCCCAGTCTATGCGCCAGAACCCGCTGCCGTTTATCATCAGCGTCGGAATCAGTGTGGAAAAAGTGGCTGTGGAAAAATAGCCTGATAACTCAGACAACGGGCCCGGTAGGGACGCCGCCTTCCGGTTTTTTCTTCGGTCTGTTGCGGTGCCGGCGGTAGGGCTTTTTTTTGAATTCCTTTGCGACCGCCTGTTCCCTGGCGAAATCGGCCTTTTCTTCCGCAACTTCGTGCACCGGCTCACCCAGCAGGAAGCCGTAAGGTTCGAGGCTTGGAATGGTGTCCATAATCACTTTCAGGATTGCGGTAACCGGCAATGCGAGGATCAAACCGGAAAGCCCCCAGAGCTGTCCCCCCAAAAACAATGCGACGATGGCCGCCAGCGGGTTGACGCTCACTTTCGAGCCCACAATATGCGGCGTGATAAAGTTGCCTTCCAGAAATTGTACAAAGCTCATAACGCCTATCACGCCGAGCGCATACCAGGGCGAATCCATGGTGACGATGCTCAGCAATGCCGGTAATATCGAGCCAATCAGGATGCCTATGTAAGGTATAAGAATCAGAAAGCCGGCGAGGAAACCGAAGAATATCGCATGCGGAACGCCTAATATCAACAATCCGACACTGTTTAGCACGCCCACGATCAGGATCACCAGGAACAGACCGGAGAGATAGCTTTGGATTACCTCGTAAATTTTCTTCAGCAGTGCATTCAGCTCTTCGTTCGGCACACTGCGAATGGCTTTATGAACAAACATCCTGAAAAAATCGCGGTAGAGCAGGAAGAAGAATATGTACAACGGGATTAGCACAAATGTAGAAATAGCGCCAGTCGTCGTCACAAGCGTATTAAGCAACACCGCACGACCCTCGCTCAATGCGTTGATCAGGTACTTTTTGGCCTCGCTGACCTGCTGGGTACGGCTGATATTCAAGTAGCGCTCACCCATCGTAAGCGTCTCGTCGAGGATTGCCTCCGCCTTTTCAGTAATGCGGGGAAGCTCTTCCGCAAAACTGCCTATTTGCATCGAAACGACGTAAACGAGGATCACAAGCACCGTAAATAGTGCAAGAATGCTCAGTAGAATGGCCCCTATCCGTGGTACTCGCCGTACTTCGAGCCATGCGCAAACCGGGTGCAGCAGGATCGCCAGCAAAATCGAGAACGCCAGCGGGATAATTGTTTCGCGAAGTACGTAGAGAATGTATACCGTCGCGATGAGCGCCACGAGCGAGCTGGCGATCTTTAAGTACACGGGGGTTTCGCTATCTTTGTTTGGAAGAGGACGCAACGTTGAATTCATGAACAAGCTGATATATCTGTGGTTAGCGGTCAAAACGGTGTTCTGTACCTGTCAGCCCGATCACAGAACCAATGATTTTAAGAAAGTTAAAGCGCATTACAAAAATAGCAAAATAGGAAAGCTTCCCGCGGTGGCTTCCGAAAGTTCGGGACTGGCCCCTGGCAAGCAGCCCGGCACGTTCTGGACGCATAACGACAGCGGCGGGAAACCGGAGCTGTACCTGTTCGACCTGGACGGCAAACTACTCGATACAAAAGCCGTTCCTAACGCCAAAAACATCGATTGGGAAGACCTGACGCACGACGACAAGGGTAATCTCTACATCGGCGATTTCGGAAACAATGCCTCACAGCGTGATGTTTTTGACATTTACCGCTTCAACCCGGAAAGTAATGGAAGCGAGCGCATTACATTTCGTTACCAGTCAGCGGCACCCGATTGTGAGTCTTTTTTTTATCATCAGGGAAGTTTGTATCTTTTTTCGAAAAACTGGGGCAAGGACAAATGGGTGAAAATGTACCGCCTCCCAGCGCAGGCCGGCGAGCATAGCATCGCGCCCGGCGACAGCATCCGCATTAGTGCACAGGTTACTTCCGCAGCCATCAGCCCTGACGGTAAAACATTCGCATTGCTGACTTATGGGAAAATATTGCTGTTCGAAACAGCTGGCGACAACATCGATTTCAGTAAACCAAAAGGCTGTTTCCGCTTTTCAAGGAAGCAAACCGAGGCCATTGAATTTTTGAACAATACCGATATGCTGATCACCAATGAGCAAGGCGGCGTCTATCGGACTACTTTTCGTTGATGTTATGTTTATGTTAATATTAGATTTCCTCATGTAATGTGAACATCACATCTGCTAATTTCGAATCGTGTTTTAATCATCAAAACAATGAGCACTGCTAAATCTGCAAACTCGGCTCCGAAAGTACTGGTAGTTGACGACGATTCCGACATAGTTGAACTTCTCGAATATAACTTAACCAAGGAAGGCTATTCGGTATTAACTGCTTCCAATGGGAAGAAGGCCATCGACATCGCCAAGGCATTCGTACCGGATCTTATCCTCCTCGATATCATGATGCCTCAGCTCGACGGCATCGAAACCGGCAGGATCCTGCGCCAAAATCCCGATATCAAGAACACCTACATCCTGTTTCTGACTGCCCGCTCCGAGGAATATTCGGAGGTAGCGGCGTTCGAGGTAGGTGCCGACGATTATATTACGAAGCCTATCAAGCCACGTGCATTGATGAGCCGTATTAATGCATTGTTCCGCCGGGAAGCCCAAAAAGCGGAGTCGGGCGACACGATCGAAATCCTCGATTTGTCGATCAACCGGAAGAATTATACGGTAACACAGGGAGGCGAGAAATCGACTGTTCTGCCTAAAAAGGAATTTGAATTGCTATTCTTCCTCGCACAAACGCCTAACAAGGTTTTCAGCCGCGATGAGCTTTTGCAGAAAATCTGGGGAGCGGATATTTATGTACTCGAACGGACCGTCGACGTGCATATCCGCAAACTGCGCGAGAAACTCGGCGACAATTATATCAAAACTTTGAAGGGAGTAGGCTACATGTTCAGCAACGAGCGGGAGTAACCGTCACCGCTCGATATCTTCCAGCTTTTTGACCTCAGAGTCCTCGCCTTTTGACTTATCCTTCTTTTTTCTGCGGAAGGCGAGTTTGATATTTACCTCCCCGTTTTCATCGACCGCCCTGAGGAATATCTTCGACCCCTCTCTTTTTTCAGGGTTATTGGGATCCAAAACGTAGGTCGAATCACGCTTTTTGAGGTTGCTGAGCGGGATTTGAATATTGATATCGGTTTTATTCCCAAAACTGTAAATGCCGTCGATATAGAGCGTCAGCACATTGGATTCAATTTCCATCGGCGCTATTTCTATTTCCTGCCCGTTCAATCGAAAATCATTCCGGATGGGGGCAAATTTGACCCGTTCGAAATTCCGTCTCTTGAAAATCAACTTCTTCATCTTCATAAACGGCTCGAAGTTGATAATGTAAGCGTTTGTCAGATCGATCCTCAGCAGCCCCTTCATGCTGGATGGTACCAGCTTCACATTGTTATTCAATGCGGATTCAAAGCTGAAATCGGTGTTGAGAATGCCTTTCAGGTTTTGATGGGTAAGCGTTTTCTGACCAAAATTGTCGAAAGAGTAAAAAACGGAATGGACATCTGCATTCGCGATTTTCCCGCGTACAGCCATATGCGGCAATTTCCCCGAACCGGCATTGTCCATTTCACCCGAAAGCCGCACATTTCCTCCGCCGAAAGCTTTTAACACAAAATATTCGATCCTCACCGCATTGTTGCTGATCGTAAGCTGGCCTTTCACGTCCCTACCCGTAAAATGCCTGTACCGCACCTTTTTCGCGTCGAGTTTCGCCACGATTTCCATTTTATCAATTGCGTTATCAAGCAGCTCCGAGAGTTTGAGCGACTTTTTTGCCTTTGGCTTACTGCTTCCCCTGGCCGCCAGCAGAGTTTCCAGCCAGTTGAGCTGCCAATCGGGAATATTGATGTCGACGTTGGCCCGTAACGGCTTGGGGGAGCCGAAGAGATAGGGGATAAGGTCGAGCAGCGTTCCACGTACATACAGCATATTCTGCCCGTCATAGAACCTGAGGTTAGGCAACACCATTACCTTTTCATTGAATGTCAGGTCGCCATTGATTTGGCTTACCCTCACCTTTTGCGGGAGGTAGTCCATCCCGATGTTTTTGAGTGAAACCCTGCCCGATACTTTGCCGTCAAAATTGTCCTTAGCGGGATTATAAAACTTCTTCAGATTGCCACTGAAGTGAAAGTCGATCCGGGCCGAGCCGTTTTTGAAACGATAACGTCCGGGATCTAGCAATGCCCCGAGATTAGTGGAATCGGCTTCGATACGACCGTCGATATCCGCCCTCGGATTTCGAAAGTTATTAACCACCAGCTTGAATGCAAATGGTATGGTTTCAAAAAAGCCTGTTATCTTCGGCGCTATCAGCCTCGAATTGAAGACGTCAGCCAGTTTTGTCGTGTCCGCACGGTTTGTGAATGTTCCGGAAGCTTTCATTTTACGCAAAACGCCCACCGGAAGGTTGTAGCGGAAAGTGTCTGTTTGAAAATGCACATCCACCTGCGGTTTGAGCCCCGGCCTGCCTAAAATCCCGGCTACCTTGACCTCCGTATCCACATTCGTCTGGATCCCGATCGAGTCGATCTGCTCTTGCAGCCGTTGGTTCAGCAATGGCAATGCATTTTTCACCGGTATTCCCTTTGCTTCGAAATTGAGGTGAAATATTTTGATTGTGTCTGAAAAATCGAAAACGCCATTGATTCCAATTTTGTCGTGCGTTGCGCTTTCGAGTGTTGAAGGGTAAATTTTCAGCTTTTTTTCGTCCTGATCATAACCCAAAGCCAAAGCCAGCGTCGTTTCCTGGTTCATCAGAAAACCACCCTTTTCAACTCTGAATGTCAATCCATTGAAAAGCACTGCCCCGGTAAGACTGGCATTCATGCTCGAATCAGTCCGCTCGATGATGTTGGTCGCGTCATGAAAAAGCGCTCCGTAATATTTCTCCTTTACCGAATCCGAATATGACACTGCGAAGTTGAGAAAGCGGATATTTCCCAGCTTTTCGAGAATCTCGTTGGCGTCCTTTTTTCCTGTTTTATTTTTGTTTTGCTCTTCAGGTTTGAAAATAGATGCATTGGAATACCCGTCCCGCTGAACAAACATTCTGAGTCCGCCGTCTTCCAGCACGAGGTTCTTTACCTCTACATCTCCTGACAAAATGCGCTGGAGATCGAGTGCGACGTGCATTTTCCCGGCTTCGAGAAACGGTTTATGATGAACGTTATAAAGCGTGTCGGTCAACTTAACGTCGTATAATGTGAAATTCAGCCCCAGGCCGCCGTAAAATGGCCTGAATTTAAAATCGGCTATTTCAAGGTTCCCGTTAAGATTTTCATTGATCACCTTCTTAGCCCTCAGGAAAAGGGCTTCCCTGTTCTTATAAACCCAAAGCTCGACCGCCCCAAAGAGCAGAGCGCTCACCAGAGCAACGATACCAATGACTTTTAAGACCTTTTGAGACATCTAACGAAGAGGTTTAGCGCTGTTGATGAAGGGGAACAGTTCACTCCGATCTACAATATAAGCAAGACATTAATAGCGTGCCAGAAATAATGTCCCACCGGCCAATACAGCATCTTAACGGCCGCTTTACTCGCTATTCAGGACAAAATGTAGTAGTTTTGCGCACTCTTTTGGAATACCTACTTCCATTTACCAATCCATTGCTGTAAGATGCTATTGAGCGAACAGGAAATACTGCGCCGTCAAAAACGCGAGGAACTCATGCGAATGGGCATTGAGCCTTATCCTGCGGAAGAATTTGTCGTAAACGCTTACGCGGCCGACATCCTTAAAAACTACGAAAACAACAAGATCGACTATAAAAACGTCACAATGGCCGGCCGGTTGATGGGCTTCCGTATTATGGGAAGCGCTGCATTTGCCGAATTCCAGGATGCCACCGGGCGTATCCAGTTGTATTTCCGCCGCGACGATCTTTGTCCGGGCGAAGACAAGACATTGTACAACACCGTTTTCAAGAAACTGCTCGACATCGGCGATATCATTGCCGTGAAGGGTTTTGTTTTCACGACACAAACCGGTGAAATCTCCGTGCACGTGCAGGAGTTCAAGATTCTCAACAAATCGCTCCGTCCGCTGCCGGTCGTGAAGCGAGACGAGGACGGCAATGTGCACGACGGTTTTACCGACCCCGAACTGCGTTACCGCCAGCGTTACGTGGATTTGATCGTAAACCCGGAAGTCCGCGATATATTCATTAAACGTGCACGGATCATCACCACTATGCGTTCGTATTTCGATGCGAATAACTGGCTGGAAGTAGAAACCCCGGTATTGCAATCCATTCACGGGGGCGCGGCTGCGCGTCCGTTCACAACGCACCACAACGCGCTTGACCTAGGCCTGTACCTGCGTATTGCGACGGAGCTTCACCTGAAACGCCTCATCGTGGGTGGCTTCGAAGGAGTTTATGAATTCGGGAAACTGTTCCGTAACGAGGGAATGGACCGCACACATAACCCCGAGTTCACGACTGTGGAGCTTTATGTGGCTTACAAGGATTACCTTTGGATGATGAATATGACCGAGGAAGTACTCGAAAAAGTAGCACTGGCAGTGAATGGCACTACCAAGGCGAAATTCGGGGATGTGGAACTGGATTTTGCCGGCCCTTATCCAAGATTGAGCATTACCGACGCTATTAAGCAATATACCGGTCTCGACGTGGAAGCGCTCGACGAAGTGGCGATCCGCGAACAATGCCGGGCGTGGGGAATGGAAGTTACCGAAAGCATGGGCAAAGGCAAGCTGATCGACGAGATTTTCGGAGAGAAAGTGGAATCGAACATTATTCAGCCTACTTTCATCATCGACCACCCGGTTGAAATGTCACCGCTGACTAAGAAACATCGCACCAAAAAAGGCATGGTGGAACGTTTCGAGTTGTTTGTGAATGGCCGTGAAATAGCCAATGCGTACTCCGAGTTGAATGACCCGATCGAGCAGAAGGAGCGTTTTGAAGACCAGCTCCGTTTGAAAGAAAAAGGTGACGACGAGGCGATGGAGATGGACGACGACTTTATCCGTTCGCTGGAATACGGCATGCCTCCAACCGCCGGTATCGGTATCGGCATCGACCGTCTTACCATGCTGCTGACAAACAATGCCAGTATCCAGGAAGTGATTTTCTTCCCGCAAATGCGTCCCGAAAAGAAAGCGGAAATTGCGAAAGAAGCTGATTATGTGAATGCGGGCGTACCGGCTGTGTGGGTACCGGCATTGCAGAAGATGAATATCCTGACGATTGAGCAACTGAAAAGTGCAAATCCGAACAAAATCTTCAACGATTTGGGTGGAATGCGAAAAAAGCTCAAAATAGATGAAAAAATGCCGTTGCTGGACGAGGTGAAGTCGTGGGTAGCATAGCTTTCAAATTAAAAATGCCGCTAGTGAGCGGCATTTTTAATTTCTCTTGCAAAAAAAATACAATTATATCTTTTTTACCTGCACAGCGTTAAGTCCTTTTTTTCCTTCAACGACTTCGTATTCTACTTGGTCATTTTCACGGATAGTAAGTCCTCCCAATCCTGTCACATGGACAAAAATGTCCTTTTTTGTGTCGTCTTCCACGATGAAGCCGTATCCCTTAGCTTCATTGAAAAATTTTACAGTACCTGTTGGCATAATAGTTGAAATAAAAAAATTGAAATAAGGTGAAAATACAGAAGATATGTAGGCGTTTCAGTTAAAAGTCGAAATGGCTATACCAAATAATTGAGGGAGGCTCAACGCATTAGCAAAAGAAATTTTGGAAATTCTCCCGAAGACATCTTGATTATAATGAACAACTTACAAATTCTTCAATCACAAAGAAACAAAAATTGTTTGTAAAACAATTTATTTGATTAAAGAATTTGAAAATTTAACGAGCAAGCGGTATTTTGCCTTTTTGGCTCATTTAAAGCAAATTTCACACGACAGAATTGCATATTCCGGCGAAAATCGCTAATTATGAGGCAATTATCGAAAACAAGGTATGAACAAGTTTAGGTATTTCGTTGAGAACCAAATATTTGGAGTTTGTGCAGAACTAGGAGAAAAGCTCAATTTCCCGGCGAGCAGCATCCGGAAATACTTCATCTACGCCACCTTCATGACCTTCGGCTCGCCCATTATCCTGTACCTCGTGTTGGCCTTCTGGATGGAGCTGCACCAGCATTGGCGCCGGCATAATAGCCCTACGATCTGGGAGCTTTAATGGGTTCGATACCCGTAAGCTTCCCGAATTTGTGCTTTCCCAGCACAAAATATTCCCACACAACACTTCTGTAATAAAGCGGTGCCCGATACCGGGTCCTCGGTGTTTTTCGTGTTAACTCGGGGATCATCGCGTAGAAGGCAAAATGCGCCCGCACAATAGCCAAAACGTCGGGCCAGGCCCCCGTGGCCATAAACCGCACGCTGGAAATGCCGTCGAGCACGAGCCTTATAAGCACCGTTTTCCACCTGCGGCCTTTCGGCAGGTTCTTGAAAAGCATGATCAGGTTGTTGCGGTAGTTCAGGAACGTCTTCCTTGGATTGGATTTGTGCAACGTTCCGCCGCCGACATGGTAAACGGTGGATTTGCCACAATAAGTGATGCGGAACCGCATGTTAAGCAGCCGCCAACAAAGATCTATTTCCTCCATGTGGGCGAAAAAAGACTCGTCAAAGCCGGATGCAGCGTGGAATGCAGACGAACGCACAAAGAGACAGGCACCTGTGGCCCAAAACACATCCTTTTCATCGTCGTATTGCCCCAGGTCTTCTTCCCGCGTATCGAAAATACGTCCGCGACAGAAAGGATAACCCAGGTAATCCATATAACCGCCCGCCGCGCCCGCGTACTCGAAGTGCGTAGGCAGATCGTATGCGCGTATTTTGGGTTGGCAGGCAGCGATAAGCGGGTCCGACTCCATGAATGCGATCACCGGGGCGATCCAGTTTTCAGTAACCTCGATATCGGAGTTGAGCAGAATGTAATAGTCGGCCTGAATGCGGCGCAGTGCATCGTTATACCCCCCCGCATAGCCCTTGTTTTCACTGATTGTGAGTATGTTCAGCTCCGGGTAATGCGTATTCAGCCATTCGAGGGAATGGTCTGTCGAAGCATTGTCAGCAATCCAGATAGCGTGGCTGCCGGAATGCTCAATGACTTTTGGAAGGAATTTTTCGAGATAATGCTGACCGTTATAATTCAGGATTACAATCGCAACAGAGGGAGTCATTCGGTATTCGGTTATTTCATAAAGCTGCCCAAATCCAACCCTGGAATATTGGGGAGCACTCCATCCGTTACCTTTTGCAGATGTTGTTGAATTTTGGATTCGATATTCTCATTGGCTTTGTTAACTGCTGCTACAATGAGATCTTGGAGCATTTCCTTATCGTCGGCGTTAATAATGTCCTTATCGATATCCAGGCTAAGCAGCTTTCTTTTCCCATCGACGGTAGCCTTCACCATTCCCCCACCCGATTCGGCAGTTTCGGTAATGTAAACCAGTTGTTCCTGTGCTTCTTTCATACGCGACTGAAGGTCCTTCATTTTGCCCATGAGGCCCATCATGTCCGCCATATTTCCAAACATAGCTGTACTTATTAAGTTTAAAACTTGAGAAAACTTATTTTACGGAAATAGTTCCTTACCGTAAAAGCATAAAAGTACCGCTTTTTTCAACAGTTTGATTGATGTCGTCGACGAAAGTCATCTTGTAGTAGTAATATCCCACAGGCGCATTGGTTCCTTCGAAAGTTCCATCCCAGCCTTTGGTAATATCATCGGAGTGGAAAACGACCACTCCCCATCGGTTCATGACCGACATATTAAATGACTGCAATTGCTCCGATTTTGCTTCCAGGATATCATTATGGCCGTCGCCGTTCGGGGTAAATGCGTCGGGTACAAAAACGCCTGCATTGCGGCGGTAGTTGATAATATTCGATAAACTCTCAAAATTCCCATCCAGCGAAACGGCCTTGACCAGAAAATTATATTCCAGGGCACTCTGGTTGTTCAGCTTCACGGTATAACTCGTATTCTTTTGCATCGGAATGTCCTCGGAGGCCCCTCCCGAGCCTGTCTGAACGACTGTATAGTCCTCAAAACCGCCCAAAATCGGACTATCGCTGGTCCAGTTGAGGGTTGTAAGTTTTTTACTCAAAAGGATCGTACAAATCGGCTCAGACGGGGGCACCTTCTGGCCACAGGAATTTTCATAACTCATACGGTAGCAATAAGATCGCTCATCCGTATTGGCCGCATTGTCAATGTAATCGCTCTGGTTATAGAGTGTGATGATTTTCTTGAACAATGTGCTGCCTGCTTCCGCCCGCTCGATCGATAGTTCGAACGAAGTGTTGGGGCCCGCGCCGGGCACCTCTGCCTTGATAGCCACACTGCTTTTGTCCAAAACCGAAACGGATCCTCCGCTGAGTGGTTTCGCGCTGCCTGTCTCGACTTTAATCCCAATCGCCGCGGAAGTAGAAGTGGCTGTCTTCAATTTAGCAACCACCTGATATTCCGCAAATGTTCCGCACTCTACATCGTTATCGGTGTAGCTGGTTTCCCCGATTGCCGTAAAGCTCTTGATAACCGTTCCATCGCGGAGGAGATCGTAACCATCAAATTGTGCCGCATCGGGATACTGGCTCCATTTCAGGTTGTTGGAACCATCGGTACTGTTGCCAGATATCGTCATCGTACTGATAGGTTCTGTTTCGGTACTGCCGGCACAAAGGTCTTCTGATGAAAGCCTTACCTTGTAACTCTGGTCTTTATTAAGCCCTTTGATGTCGTAGGGCTGGGTACCGCCAGAGGAGCGCGTACCGGAGGTAACGTAAGAGGTACCGTTGGTGCTGTATTGAATATTGGTGCGAACACCCGTCACACCTCTGTAAGTAAGCCGTATCGTGCCGTCATTCCGCATTTCAACCGCAGTTGTCTGGATCTCATTAAACTGAGGGCGCTCGAAGGTAACTGGGAAACTGTAAACCCTGCCTTTGTCACAAGCCTTTCCTGCGGCGTACAAACCGGTAATCGTCACAGTCGGACTGGTGGCGACACTTTTATATTCATGTACAAATTTCAGTGCGTTTCCTTTCTGCCATGTGGCAGTCTCTCCGTCGCCCCACTTTATTTCAACCTGGTCGTAAGCCGCCAGAATAACATCGTTGGTGAGTTCCAGAAAAATCTTGCCGCCTCCGCAAGAGGAGTAAATGGCACCAATGGGACGCGTTTCACTCACTTTCACGGTTTTACAAGCATATCCCCGTCCGGATGGAATACCAGCCACCTGTAACATAATAAATGTCCCGGGCAATTGATATGTATATGTAGAGACCTCCCGGATACTCGGATTGGTTTCCTTGCCGTCGTACAGCGCATAATAACCTACCAGGTTGTAATTAGTAAGGTTATTGGTAATCTTAACCGTCAGAGGTGCGCATCCTTCGTACTTGTCAAGCTCAAAATTACCTCCCCCAAGGTCACACAACCCCTGTCCGTACGAAGTAAGCGTTGAAAGTAACAGAAAAAATAAAGAGAAGGATAGTAGTGTTATTCTCATAAGTGTGGCATATTTAACCCTGACTTTTTTCAAAGACGATAGATAGAACAATAAGTTTCCGGAATCATAACGAATTCAAAAACGCAATAGCAAAAATAAGCTATTTAGGGGTGGCAATAATGCGTACCTATTAAACGGGGATATTAAAAAAGTATTATCCCAGGAAACACAGTCTTGGAAAAATACTATCTTATTAGGAGAAAGCTCCCATTTTTGACGACCGTCTGGCCGGAAGCATTGGTCGCTTCGATCTTGTACAGATAGTAACCACCCGGAGCTTTGCCGGTTTTGATATTCCCGTCCCAGCCCTCGGCGATGTCGTTGGAATGGTAAACTACTTCGCCCCAGCGGCTGAAAACAGACATTTTAAAATCTTTAACAAAATAAGCCTTGACTTCGAAACGCTCGTTGTAGGCGTCCCCGTTCGGTGTAAATGCGTCCGGAACCAGCAGAATGGCCTCACTTCGGAAATTCAGCAGATTGGATAAACTCACAAAATTACCATCGGACGATTTGGCTTCGATCCGATAACCGAAATCGGATTGGGATGCGAGATCCAGGGTATGGTTGGTAGAAAGGCCTTTGGGCGTTTCATTGACCACGTTCCCGCTTTTGTCAACTTGTTGCAGGGTATAGGTTTCAACGGTACTGATGAACGGCGCTTCGGGATTCCAGACAATATCCGGCGTGTTTGTTGTCAGCAGAATGGAGCAAACCGGCGTGCTAAATGACGGAGACTTCATTTTACAAGCATTCTCGTACTGGAAACGGTAGCAATAGGAATTTTGCGAGGTACTCACGTTCGTATCATCCCATTGCAAGCTTTGATTATTCGCAGGCGAAACCAGTTCGAAGTTGGAGGTGCCCAGTAATGCGCGCTCTACAATCAGGTTGTATTCGCTGGTTAGCCCTTCGCCGGAAAGCTCCACTTTGGTGCTGATCGTGTTTTCGTCCTTGACCGTCACCAAGGCATTGGTGATATCGCCCGGCGCCGAAGTTTTAGGTTCCAGACTGATAGGCGCTGAATAGGAGCGAACGTCGTTTTCGATAATTGCTACAACATCATATTGATAAGTATTACCGCATTTAACATCCGTGTCTTCATAGGAACGTTTGAGGGGGTCCGAGAAAATCACCGCGCCGTTCCGTTTCAGCTGGTATTCGACCAGTCCTTTGGTATTAGGCTCGTTCTCCCATTCGAGGGAAATGATTTCATCGAGCGATAGTCCGCCTTGCTTGATCGCAATGCTGCTCACTATGGGGCTTTGAACGACGTTTCCGCAAATGTCCGTCGACCAGAGCTGAAACCGGTAAACCACCTTAGGGTCCAGCAGCGGCACTGATACCGACTGAGAGCCGCCGGTTTGGCCGCTTTTGTTGGTAAAAATGAAATCTCCGTTTCCCTTGGCAATGTAAACCTTGGTTTCGATGCCTTCCATTCCGTCATAAATGATTTTCGCATTCCCGTCTGCCGGCATTTCCACGCTTCTGATACGGATACTGGCGAGCGACTGCGGTGCACCGGCCGTCAAAGTAGTAGTGTTGGCTTCCGCATTGCACAAGGTACTGGTGTAAGAGCCTTTCAGTGTAATGGCCGGGAGACTGCCAGGGTCATAGGTGTGCTCGAAATATGGGGTGGTATTGGTTTTAGGATTAACATTCTGCGTCTTGCCGTCGCCCCAGTTAATGATCACCATATCATAGGCCTTCGTGATGGCATCATTCCCGAGTGTAACCCGCACCTTTCCGTTGGGGCAACTAATTAGTTCTGCTTTGGGACCGCGGGTTTCTTTCACGGTCACATCTTTACACAAACTGAACCCGCCTACGTCTTTGATACTGCCATATTGGAGGATCGTATAGGTGCCTGGCACATTGTAAGTGTGGGTTAAATCGTAGGAGCGGTCGGCCTCCTTGGGCGGGCTTGTACTATTCCGGTCAAAATTGTAGGAATAGGTCACGCTTTCCGCATTGGTCATCTGACTGGTAATCGTGACCTCCATGGGCGCGCAACCGACCTCGGGCGTAACCGTAAACGCCCCGGTAGTACTGCAAAAGCTCTGACCTGAAACTTCTTGGTGAACAAGCGAAAAAATGCCTAACAGAAATATGATCAGTAGCCTGTGTTTCATAGTGAGTAAAGTAGGTTCCGCGAGGTATGCTGACGTCGGATTGCCCCAGTGAAACGGATCATGCAAATCCTTTGTTCAATCTGTAACGGACGTTCAAAAATAGAACTTTCGACATTATCAACGTACCTTTGCAGAGTAAAAACGAGTTTTAGTTTAAAACTATTTTTTCATTAACCCGATTAATGAGTAACAATACAAACCCGATTGCGCTGGACTCCATCGAAGATGCCATCGAAGCAATCAAAAGAGGGGAGCTTATCATCGTAGTCGATGACGAGGACCGTGAAAATGAAGGTGATTTTATCTGCGCTGCCGAGCTGGTAACGCCGGAAATAGTCAATTTTATGGCAAGGGAGGGCCGCGGGCTCATTTGCGTGCCGATTACCGAAGAGCGCTGCGCCGAACTTGAACTGGAAATGATGGTGGGCAACAACACCGCCCTGCACGAAACGGCATTTACTGTTTCCGTAGACCTGCTCGGGCATGGTTGTACTACCGGTATTTCAGCCAGCGACCGCTCCAAAACCATCCAGGCGCTCGTCAGCAAGGACACCAAGCCTACGGATCTCGGACGCCCCGGCCATATTTTCCCATTGAAAGCCAAAAGAGGCGGTGTGCTTCGCCGCACCGGCCATACCGAAGCTGCGATCGACTTTCCGCGCCTGGCAGGCTTGTCGCCGGCAGGCGTTTTGGTGGAAATCCTGAATGAAGATGGTTCGATGGCGCGCCTGCCTCAGCTGCGCGAAATCGCTAATCGCTTCAATCTGAAACTCGTCAGCATTAAAGACCTGATCGAATACCGCCTCCGCGAAGAATCGCTGATCAAACGCGAGATCGGCGTGGATATGCCTACCAAATGGGGCCATTTCGACCTGATCGCCTACCGCCAGATCAATACGGGCGACCTGCACCTTGCTTTGGTGAAAGGAACCTGGGAAAAGGACGAGCCCGTGCTTGTACGCGTACACTCGTCGTGTGTGACGGGAGACATTTTCGGCTCCTGCCGTTGCGACTGCGGCCCCCAGCTCCACGCCGCCATGGAAATGGTGGACCAGGCCGGCAAAGGTGTAATCGTTTATATGAACCAGGAAGGCCGTGGAATCGGTCTTTTGAATAAACTGAGAGCCTATAAATTACAGGAAATGGGCCGCGATACCGTGGAAGCTAACCTCGAACTGGGCTTCCCGATGGACGACCGCGATTATGGCGTGGGTGCGCAGATTTTGCGTGACCTCGAACTCACCAAAATCAAGCTCATTACAAATAATCCAAAGAAACGCGCCGGGCTGATCGGCTATGGTCTCGAAATCGTGGATTCTATAGGCATTGAAATTCCTGCCAATCCGTACAACGAGAAATATCTGCTCACCAAGCGTGATAAAATGGGCCATAACCTGAACAATCTGACCATCGTAGGACATAACAAAGGACTATGACGATCGAAACCGTCCAGACCGACGCTGATATCCTCAAATGCCGCGGCGCTATCCAGGCGCTGCGGCCATTGCTGACCGACGATGTTTATATCGACGCCGTTAAGCAAACCCTTGCCGACAACCGGCAAATCATTTTCATCGAAGACGGCAGCCCTGACGCCGCCGCAGTGGCCGTTTTTGAAACCGGTTACAATCTTTTTCGTGGAAAATACATCTACATCGACGATCTTTCGACTTTGCCGACGCAACGCGGGAAGGGCTATGCAGGAATGCTGCTCGATTGGATCGCAACATATGCCCGGGAAGAAGGATTCAACGAAATCCATCTCGATTCCGGCGTCAATGCCGCCCGGACGGACGCGCATCGGCTTTATCTCAATAAAAGATTTCAGGTTGCCAGCCTGCATTTTGTTGCCAGGGTCTGATTTTTTACCACAGATTTGCCGGCAATTTTAGCACATAACTACATGACAATCGATCAGGTTTTTGAAGCATTTGATACCCTTCGTGTACTGGTAATCGGCGACGTAATGCTCGATTCCTATGTCTGGGGAAAAGTTGAAAGAATATCCCCGGAAGCACCCGTACCGGTGGTCAATGTTCAAAAAAGGGAATACCGGCTGGGCGGCGCAGGCAATGTGTTACTGAATGTACAATCACTGGGTGCAGAAGCCATTATCTGCTCAGTCATTGGTACCGACGCGCCCGGCGACTTACTCGAAAACAGCCTGAAAGAAAAAGGTTTGAACTGCGAAGGCCTGATCCGCAGCGACTACCGCATTACCACTATTAAGGAGCGAATTATTGCCGGCTCTCAGCAGGTAGTGCGCATCGATACCGAAACCGACAAACCGGTTTCCAAATCAGAGACTGAAAGACTGGTAGCGAAGGCCAAGGAATTAATCCCGTCCTGCCAGGTGATTATTTTTGAAGATTACGACAAAGGCGTACTCACACCCGAATCCATCGCCGAAATCACCGCATTCGCCAACGAGCATAATGTACCAACCGTCGTAGACCCCAAAAAGCGCAATTTCCTAGCCTATAACCACGTCACACTTTTTAAACCAAACCTGAAAGAACTCCGCGAAGGTTTAAAAGTGGACTTCAATGTGGATAACCTCGACGAGCTGAAAGCGACTGTACAGCATTTGAAAGATACGCTCCAAGCCAAGGGCGCATTGATCACATTATCGGAAAGAGGCGTTTTCATTGATCTCAACGACGAAACGCACAAATTACCTGCCCATATCCGTCAGATAGCCGACGTTTCCGGCGCGGGCGATACGGTGATCAGCATTGCCGCATGCTGTGTGGCATTGGGCCTTCCGCCGAAAAGCGTCGCTGCCATCTCAAACCTCGGCGGCGGGCTGGTATGTGAAATGGTGGGCGTGGTACCTATTGACAAAGCATTGTTGAAATCGGAAGCCCAAAAACTGGTGTAGCTACCAGTTAATACCACCCTCTCCGAGGCTCATTCTTCGCATAAATTTGGACGACAATCGCGACCGGCTCGTGATGTAGCGTACACTCGCGCCTATGTAAGGCGTCGTCGCGGGCGTGTACGAGCTAAGGTTTTCGCGGGCACTATTAAATGTGCGTAGTTGCCGGAATGTGGTCACCCCCGCTTCCACCGACACATTCAGCACCGAAAACAAGTGCGCATTGGCCGCTATGCCGGTTTTAATCTGACGGTAATTTTCGCGGCGTAACGCCTTTTCTTCCGGCGTTTGCACCTGGAACCCGCCGCTATAACCGCTCAATCCCGCCAGGAAATCCACGTTGAACCACTTGGTCGCTTTGTAGTTCGCATTTACCATAAACGGCAACAATGCAGACACGCGCCAATCTTTCCCTAGTCCCTTGTTTATTCCAAATACCGGAATGAACCGCAGCTTCTGGTTGTAAGCCAATACCGATCCGTACATAAACTGCGTGCGAAGCCCGAGGATGTGCATTCTCGCCGCGCCCCCCCAAAAGAATGGCTGTGGACTGAAAAACGTCTCATTGCTTTCCGTCATGCCTAATCCGCCACCATACACCCACAGCCGGTCCTTGATGCTCGCCTGCAAGCGGATCACACCAAGCGATAACGTTTTATAGCCGTTGGATGGATCATTCTTACCATCGAAAGTGGGCTGAATTTGAGTATACTGAGCGATGGCAACTGTGTGAACAGCCCTCAGATCAAATTTTTTCCGCAGACTATAACCCAGCTGCACCTCACTCTGCAAGGGAATAATCCCGAAAAATCCTGTCCTCGAAACGCCGTAATCCCGCGTCCCGTCGAGGCTCGACGGCACATTGTAATCCGCTTTGAGCGTCAGATTTGGATAAAAAAGGCGACTTAGAGAAAAGTGCTGGGCTTGTGCGGGAATAATCAGGCACAGTAGCAGACAGGTTAACAGGTTGCGCGAGTTAGTCATGCAGGGATGTCAGGGGATACGTTAAAATGTTGGCAAATAACGCGAAAAGCAAGGGGGTATTGTGTAACCGGAATCATCATAATTTTGAGAAAAAGTTTGTTGATTTACATACACTATTCCAACAGTTTGCCTTGCCATGATCAAACTCCCTTCTTTAAAAACATTAGGCGACCTCCTCGCGGACACTGTTATCCGCTACAAATGGGTCACGCTGATCGCCCTCGCCAAGACTATTATTTTCATCTGGCTTACTGAAATTCCCTATGACGAGCAGAATATTAAAAATGAGTTGCTGCGCCTGTCGTACGTAGCTACATTAGCGCTGCCGATAGCCCTGGCTATACGGCTTTCCTGCGAACGACGTTCATGGAAATCATATACCGGCCCTGCCATGGTTGTCGTGATGATCGTCGCGTTGGCAATTTATTATTGGCTAATGAACCCTGATCCGGGGTTTAGCGAAACGTATCGGTTCTTTATCCTACTGGCTGGCGCGCATCTGCTCGTTTCCTATTTGCCGTTTATTGGAACCGATGATAAAGAAGGTTTCTGGCAATTCAACAAAACGCTTTTTCTCCAATTCCTTAATGCGACTTTATATTCAGGTACCCTTTTCGTCGGCTTGCTCATTGCCGTGCAAACCGTCAAATACCTTTTCAGGATTGAGTATTCATTTGCCATAGAGGCGGATTTGTTTATGGTCGTGGCCTGCTTCTTTCATACGGTGTTTTTCCTCAGCAAAATTCCAAAACCCACCGAAACGCTGACAGGTTATCCGAATGGTCTGAAAATATTCACGCAGTATGTTCTATTGCCCCTGGAAGTCGTGTACCTGGTCATTCTCTACATTTATTTGGCTAAAATCATCGTACAATGGCAGCTACCGCAGGGCCAGGTCGCCTACCTCGTACTGGCATTTTCGGGCGCAGGGATTTTGGCGTTGTTGCTTTTACATCCGCTTCGCCAAAACATGCAGGAACGTTGGGTCGCTATATTCAGCCGGAGGTATTATCTGGCACTTTTGCCGCTTATTGTACTGCTGTTTACGGGCATATTCAGGCGCATCGGCGATTATGGTATTACCGAAAACCGCTATGTTGTGGCAGTGCTGGCATTCTGGCTGGCCGGTATTACCCTGTATTTCCTCTCCGGCAAGCGCGATGATATCCGCTGGATTCCCATTACACTTTCCATTTTATGTTTCCTGCTGCCGATCGGGCCATGGAACATATTTGCCGTCGCCAAAAACAGTCAATTGAAACAGTTTGAAGAGATATTGACAAGAAATAAGGTTCTGGATACAAACAACCAGATCACCCGGCAAAAGACAGTCACCAAGGCAGACCAGGCGCAACTCATTTCCATTATCAGTTTTTTCAGGATAAGGGAGTTGTCGGGGCTGGAACCCTATTTTGCAGGATTTAAAGAAAAGGACAAAGGCGACTACCGTTATTACGCTGCGATGGAAACAACATTGAACAAGTTTGTCGTCTCTGACAAACAGCTGGAATCCGAAAAATACACCAACCACTCATCCCAATTTGCCAAAAATGCTGCCGGCATGTCGATTACCGGATTCGAGCACGCGCTGTTTATCGATGCCAGCGAGGACAGGCAAATCGGCGACGGACAAGTGGAAGTAAAAATTGAGCAGGGTGGAAAGACATGGACAGTATATCGAAATAAAAAGAAAATAACCGCCTGGAATGTCGCAGACCGTGTGAAGGCGTTGCAAATAGCATTCGGTAATCACGCTGCGGACGTGCCGCAGGACTCACTCGCGCTCATGCATGGAAACTACAAGATGGTGTTCCGGTCGCTCTCTTCCTCCAATAGTAGTTATTACGGCCAAGGTGTTTTGTTTTATAAGTAGACTGTGAGTAGCCAGCGGATAGTCCAAAATCGCATTCGCCGTGTATAATCGTCAGACTTCCAGCTCCATCCAGTAACAGATTATTTTATGAAAAAACTACTATTCCTGCTAGCCATTCTCCCCAGTCTGCATTCAGTTGCCCAAACGACCGAACAAACTTACGCTGAAAAACTCGGCTACCCCAAAGGCAAAAAAGTCCTGATTATCCATGTCGACGACGTGGGAATGTCTTATGAATCCAATCAGGGCGCCATCAAAGCTATTCGTGAGGGCGTCGCCAACTCACTGAGCGTTATGATGCCCTGCGGCTGGGTGCCGGGTTTTGTACATTATTGGAAAGAGAATAAAGACATCGACGCCGGCCTGCATTTGACCATGACATCGGAATGGAAAGACTATCGCTGGGGACCGCTGGCAGGCAAGAACCAGGTGAAAGGACTTACCGACCCGGAAGGTGCATTATGGCGCGGCGTTGCGGACGTTGTCAAAAATGCTTCTCCCGATGAAGTTGAGACCGAAATCCGCGCCCAGCTCGAACGCGCACGTACGATGGGCTTTGAACCTACCCACCTCGACTCGCATATGGGTACGCTCTTCGCGACGCCCGAGTTTTTGGAAAGGTATTTAAAGGTAGGAATGCAGGAGAAGATCCCAGTGATGTTCCCTGGCGGACATAACACGGCTATTCGGGGCGAGGAGAAAATGATTGCAGAACGCTTCGAAATGACGCAAAAAGTGGGCAAACAACTCTGGGCAGCAGGATTGCCCGTGCTCGACGACCTTGAAAACAGCAGCTATGGCTGGAAAGGCCCGGAAAATGGCGACAAATCCGAAAAAGCGTTGCAGAAATACAAAACCGCCAAATACATTGAAGCGATCGGTAAATTGAAACCCGGCCTCACGATGGTGATCATGCATTGCACCATCCACACCGAAGTCTTCCCCCACATTTCCGACTCGTGGCCGACACGCGAAGGGGATTTCCTGGCCATGATCGACCCAGAATTGCGGAAGTATATTGAGAAGGAAGGGATTATTTTGACGACCTGGCGGGAGGCAATGCAACGTAGACAGAAGGTGAAGTAGAACTTCGGCTTTCGGCAGTCGGCTTTCAGACTTTTTTCGAACAACGGCAATCCATACCGCCGCCGACTACGGGTTGTCGTTGTTCAATTCTTCCCAAATACGTTGTAATTCTTCGACATCCCCGAGATCCTTGTGTCTTGCGGCGGCTTTCTTTTCTGCTATTAAATCGCGTAAATGGAGCACTCGGAAGGGCACCCCGTTGTAATCGGCCAACAGTGCCCTTTCATAGCATGCATCAAAATCGGTCTCGGCGAAAGCTCTCAAAGCATGTCCCAAATCCAGTTCGAAACCTGATTTTCCGAAACGCACGGACGTCCAGCCGAAAATAAGCGGCATTGTTCTTAAAAGCTCAGCACCTACGACATCATTTTCAAGTAAGGCACGAACAAATGCTTCCGTATTTCCGTAGGTATTTCCGATCCACAAATCCATATCCAATGTGGTGCGGATATGGCCGTGAACGACCCCGGCCATGCCTCCTACCAAAAGGTATCGGACCTGATGCTGGTTAAAACTTTTCAAAAGTTGCAAAACGTCCTCGCTGCTAATATCCATCGAATGCTTGTTTCTGTTTCTGGGATTCGAACGATATAGCTTGTCTGCAACACCATTCAAGCGAATGAATGCTTCCAGATTCTCGGAATGTTGCTTGGTTAATGTATTCGCAGGCATAGGAAGTCGAGCAGTATTTTGAGTAAAAATAAACAATGCCCGGAAAATCTCCCGGGCATTGCCACTATCAATATTTCGACAGCCGAAAGCCGACAGCCGAAGTCTTACATCTTACAAATCAATCGCCTCACCGTAAGCCGCCTCGGTTGCGCCTTTCAACGCTTCCGACATGGTTGGGTGCGGGTGTACGGAACGCATGATCTCGTGCGATGTAGTTTCGAGCTTGCGGGCTACTACTACTTCTGCGATCATTTCGGTCACGTTCGCGCCGATCATGTGGGCTCCGAGGAACTCGCCATATTTTGCGTCGAAGATTACTTTTACGAAACCGTCGGTAACGCCCGCTCCCACCGCCTTACCAGACGCTTTGAATGGGAATTTACCCACTTTGATATCGTAACCTGCTTCTTTCGCTTTTTTCTCGGTGAAACCTACCGATGCGATTTCAGGCTGGCAGTAAGTACATCCAGGGATGTTGCCGTAATCGAGTGCTTCGGTTTTGTGACCTGCGATTTTTTCCGCGCAGATGATACCTTCGGCAGTTGCCACGTGCGCCAATGCCTGGCCAGGTGTGCAATCGCCAATCGCGTAGAATCCTGGAACGCTGGTTTCATACCATTCGTTAACCACGATTTTACCTTTGTCGGTTTTAATACCGGTTTCTTCCAGACCGATGTTTTCGATATTTGCAACGATACCAGCCGCTGAAAGCACTACGTCTACTTCGAAAGTTTTCTCGCCATCCGGAGTCTTAACAGACACTTTGCAGCCTTTCCCGCTTGTATCCACTTTCTCCACCGAAGAGTTTACCAAAGTTTCGATGCCGATCTTTTTGTATTGCTTCGCGATTTCTTTTGAAATCTCCTCGTCTTCAACCGGAACCAGATTCGGGAGGAATTCCACTACGGTAACCTTGGTTCCCATTGAGTTATAAACGTAAGCAAACTCCATTCCGATCGCGCCTGAACCGATTACCAGCATGGAAGCCGGCTGCTTTTCGAGGCTCATCGCCTTGCGGTATTCGATGATCTTCTGTCCGTCGAGCTTGATGTTCGGCAACTCGCGTGCGCGTGCACCTGTTGCGATAATGACCCCTTTTGAAGCGCTATAATCGGTCTTTTTGCCGTCTTTGTCAGTGACTTCTACCGTTTTCTGGCCTTTCACTTTGCCGGTGCCCATGATGACGTCGATCTTGTTCTTTTTCATCAGGAACGACACCCCTTTGCTCATCGTATCGGCCACGCCGCGGCTGCGTTTGATTACCGCTCCGAAATCAGCCGATGAGTCGCTTACATTGATACCATAATCCTTTGCGTGCTTGATGTACTCGAAAACCTGAGCACTTTTCAGCAGCGCTTTTGTTGGAATACAACCCCAGTTAAGGCAAATCCCTCCTAAACTTTCTTTTTCAACAATAGCAACTTTAAGTCCTAATTGGGAAGCACGAATGGCTGCGGGATAACCCCCGGGGCCGCTACCAATTACAATCACATCATATGTTTGAGCCATTTTCCGGTATTTTTATTGTACGAAATGGGTTGACAAAATTTTGACGCAAAGGTAATAATTATCGTCAGAAATTGGTCAGGAATTAGTCAGGCCTGGTCAGATGTTGTCAGGTGTGGTCGGGAATTAGTCAAGTGGGTTAGAAAATGGTCAGGTGTGGTCAAGTGTAGTCAGGAAGTCATTTGTTGTGAAGCTGATAAGGTTATTACAAGTTGTTACCAAAGGGAGATTCTGGCGTATCAATTTGGTAACAAACGGGCTGCATGATGAAACCGGAAGAACTGCAAGTATACCAGCTGGCAATGGTGATTGGCGACGAAATATGGCGAATAGTAGACGATTGGAGCTATTTTGTGAAAGATGCGTTTAGCAAACAACTGATCCGGGCTGCCGATTCTATCGCTGCCAACATCGCCGGGGGCGTTGGAAGATACCACTATAAAGAGAATCTGAACTTCTGCTACTATTCTAGGGGTTCTTTAAGGGAAACAGTAACCTGGCTTCCCAAAGCATTAAACAGGAATCTGATTTCTAAGGAAAAATTCACAGAATTGAAGCAACTTTGTGAGTTGTTATCCATTAAACTTAACAACTACATCAAAACAATAGGCAACGGCTTGCGGTGATTCAAGCAGGAAATAGTCACAACAAATGACCACACCTGACAAATCATGACAACCCATGACTAGACTTGACCACAACCGTCAAAGCCTGAGCCCAAACAGCGAAGCATTTTTTTAACTTAAATTCAAAAAATTCAATGACTGCAGAGCAATTGAAAGACTTGAAAGCCCGTGTAGAGGCTTTGGGGAGGTATCTTTGACTACGCTAACCGGAAACAACAGCTAGGACAACTTGAACAGCAGACTGTTCAGCCGGAATTCTGGAACGACTCAACCCGCGCGGAAAAGGTCATGAAGGAAATCCGCGGATTGAAATTCTGGACCAACGGATACGAGGAACTCGCGCGCCTGCGCGACGACCTGGACACGATCTGGGAATTTTATGAAGCCGACGAAGCCACCGAAGAGGAGGTGGACGAGGAAGGCAAAAAACTCGCCGACAAACTGGACGAAATCGAGTTCAGGAAAATGATGGGCGAAGAGGGCGATGAACTCCCGGCCGTGATCGAGATCAACGCGGGAGCGGGTGGTACCGAGTCGCAAGACTGGGCGTCGATGCTCATGCGGATGTACATCATGTGGGCGGAGAAAAATGGTTACAAGGTCCGCCAGGTGGATTTGCAGGATGGCGATGTGGCCGGAGTGAAATCCGTGACCCTCGAAATCGACGGTGAATATGCCTACGGCAACCTGAAATCGGAGAACGGCGTGCACCGCCTCGTCCGCATTTCGCCATTCGACTCGAATGCGCGCCGGCATACTTCCTTCACCTCTGTGTATGTGTACCCGCTCGCGGACGACAACATCGAGATCGAAGTGAATCCAGCCGACATCACCTGGGACACTTACCGATCAGGCGGTGCCGGTGGGCAAAACGTAAACAAGGTAGAAACCGCGGTACGTTTGCACCACAAGCCTTCGGGCATCATTATCGCGTGCCAGCAGGAACGTTCGCAGCTGATGAACAAAGAGGTAGCGATCCGCTTGCTGAAATCGCGCCTCTATCAGATCGAGCTCGAAAAGCGCAACTCGGCACGGGCCGAAGTGGAAGCTTCGAAACGTAAAATCGAATGGGGCTCGCAAATCCGCAGCTACGTCCTCGACGACCGCCGCGTAAAAGACCACCGCACCGATTACCAGACTTCGAATACCGAAGCGGTACTGAATGGCGATATTAATGGGTTCATCAAGGCCTATTTGATGGAAGCATAAGATTAATCTAAAAGACCTCTCAAACGGCTGCTTCAATGAGTACGGCGTTTGGAGGTCTTTTTGTTTTAGCTTAAATTTAATATTCCTATCAAACTTAATTGCGCTATGACAGGGGTCAGATACAATACCGACGCACAGGGACATAAAACCGAAGTGATTATCGATCTGAAAAAACACGGTCAGATAGTCGAGGATATTCTGGACGCTCTCTTAGTCGAAGAAAGGAGAAATGAAGAATCAATTTCCTTCGAAGAGTTTGTGCAACAATTAAAAGCCGAAGGCAAATTTGATGAATGAGGTTTATGAAGTCATCATTAATAGTTCGGCACAGAAAGATGTCAAAAAGCTTCCCGCGCAGGAAATCAAAAAAATAGTCCCGGCCATTCGCCTACTGGCCAACGATCCGAGACCGACGGGTTGTAAAAAGTTGGTCACTACAAAAAATACTTATCGGGTTCGGGTCGGAAATTATAGGATACTCTACTGCATTGAGGATCAAATCAGAATTGTAGAAGTGTCGGCAGTAAAACATCGCCGGGAAGCCTATGAATGATCATCATTCCAAAAATCTTCCATTTCAGAAACTAGGCTCCGGCCCGAATGTGCTCCTTGCATTCCACGGCATCGGACAAGATGGCACCGGGTGCTTTGCGGCCATCGAGAAAACGCTCGGTACGCATTATACCATCTACGCATTCGACCTTCCCTTTCACGGCCAGCATAGCGACGCCGCATTTGAAGTCATTTCAAAAGCCGATTGGAAAAACAGCGTCGCCCATTTCCTCAATCAAAACAACATTTCCCGCTTCGACATTACCGGTTTCAGCATTGGCGGGCGCTTTGCGCTGGCCACGCTGGAAGCATTTCCTGAAAAAATCGACCATGCCTTCCTGATCGCGCCCGATGGCGTGTCCGAGCATCCTATGTATGCGCTCGCGACACGCGTTCTGCCTGCGCGATGGATTTATGGGTGGCTGATGCGGCATCCCGGTGTGTTTTTTCCCGGCGTTCGCGTGGCGAGGACGTTGAAACTGGCGAGTAAAAGCCTGGTAAGGTTTACGCAGCAGGTTTTAAATACACCCGAAAAAAGACAGACAATTTACCGCTCCTGGGTCGCATTCCGGGATCTGCGGTTTGATATTTCCGCATTAGTCAAAACGGCGAATGCGAATCAGGTAACGATTTACCTTTTTGCGGGCGTTTATGATAGTTTGCTGAAACCAAAAGCAGTAAAGAAGCTGGCGGAGCTGCTTCCCGAAAACCAATATATTGAACTAAAAAGCGGCCACACGCGCCTGGTAGAGCACGCGGCCGCATGGATTTGCACTTTATTTAAGTAAATTGGGAAAACCTAATCCCGATTTATGGAGCAAACTTTACACAAAGACGATACAGGCTGGCGCCTTAAAGCCATTATCGGCGGATCGGCCGGTAACCTCGTCGAATGGTACGACTGGTACGCTTACTCCGCATTCTCCCTCTATTTTGCCAATACATTCTTTCCCGATTCAAACCCCACGGTCCAGCTCATCAATACCGCGGGCATTTTCGCCGTAGGTTTCTTAATGCGCCCGATCGGTGGTTTCGTGTTTGGAAAACTGGCTGATAACCGCGGACGTAAGGTAGCAATGACGGTGTCGGTACTGCTGATGTCGCTCGGTTCGCTCCTGATCGCATTCCTGCCGGGTTATAACAGTATTGGCATTGCTGCGCCATTGTTGCTGTTGGTCGCCCGATTATTGCAAGGACTCAGCGTCGGCGGCGAATACGGCACTTCCGCCACGTACCTCAGCGAAGTAGCCACCGAAGAGAAACGCGGCTTCTTTTCCAGTTTTCAATATGTGACGCTTATCGGCGGGCAGCTCATTGCATTAGGTTTGCAACTCATTTTACAAAATATCTTCCTCACCGACCAGCAAATGCACGACTGGGGCTGGCGCATTCCGTTCGTGATCGGGGCATTGCTATCGTTGGTAGCATTGTACCTCCGCGCACATCTGAATGAAACCGAAGCTTTTCAATCCAAAGACTTAAAAGCAAAAAAGGAAGGCTCGCTAAAAGAGCTGATGAAGCATCCGAAGGCCATTCTGGTAGTAATAGGCCTTACTTCGGGCGGTACGTTGGCCTTTTACACCTACACGACTTACATGCAGAAGTTCCTGGTCAACACAGTGGGGCTTACGAAATACCAGTCGACAATACTCACCTTTTGTTCGCTCTTCATCTTTGCCGCATTACAGCCCGTTTTCGGGGCTCTCAGTGACCGCATTGGCCGTCGGCCGTTATTGATTGGTTTCGGGGTTTTGGGAACGATTTTTACCTACCCGCTGCTTGCCACGCTGAGTCATACTACCCAAATGTGGCCGGCATTTGGACTGCTGATGGCCGCGTTGATCATTGTAAGTGGCTATACTTCCATTAATGCGGTAGTGAAAGCCGAGCTCTTCCCCGTGGAAGTACGTGCGCTGGGCGTAGGACTACCCTATTCGATTGCCGTGGCGGTTTTCGGCGGAACAGCCGAGTACCTTGCACTGTGGGCCAAAAATCTCGGACACGAAACATGGTACTACTGGTATGTGACCATCTGCATTTTCGTGTCACTGATCGTCTACGTCCGAATGAAGGACACCAAACACACTTCTCTGATCGAAAAACATTGATTTTTAGCTCCTAAGGAGCTTGGAAAAAAGCCATTTCCTCTTGACATAGTCCATTCAAACCTGTAACTTTCTTGAAACCAAAATTTGAGAAGTTATGAACATGATGGATCGAATCGAGCATTGGGGCGATACGCACCATCCGGCATGGATGGACATAGTTCGTATTGCTTTGGGAGTATTTTTGTTTGCTAAAGGTATCAGCTTCATCAGCGATACCACCAAGTTGTCTCATCTGGTTACCGGCCTCGACTTTCATTTATACACCGTCACAGCCGTTCACTACGTAGCTTTTGCGCACATTTTTGGCGGATTCCTTATCGCAATGGGATGCCTGACCAGAATCGCATCCATCATTCAGATACCGATCCTGCTTACCGCCGTGTTCTTCGTTAACATCCGGCTCGGTTTTTCCTATCTCAACTCCGAGCTGTGGCTTTCGATGATCACACTCATTCTCGTAGTAACGTTCTCCGTCATAGGCTCCGGACGTTTCTCGATGGACGAATGGATGAAGAATCACGACAAATGATCAGACCATTTCGGGTGCGGCTTTGTAAAGATATTTCCGCTTGTATTCCAGGGGGGTCATATCGGTAACCTTCTTGAAATGCCGGTAAAAGTTGGAAACATTGTTGAAGCCGCACTCGAAACAGATCACCTCCGTAGCCATTTTATCTTCGATCAGGAACCGGCAAGCCTGGCTAATCCTGATCTCCACCAGAAAATCGTTGTAGGTTTTCTTGGTCATCAATTTAAAATACCTGCAAAAAGAAGTAATACCCAGGTTGGCGATCGACGCTACATCTTGCAAAGAAATGTCGTTGCGGTAATTGGAAAGCGTGTAAGCGTAAATTTTGTTCAACCGCAGCGTTTCGGCGTCGTTGGACTTATAGAATGCGTGTGCCGAGGCGATCGTCTCATATTCACTTGCCTCCGCCAGGATTTTCAGGATCGATAGCAATGCGATCAGCCGGTCAAGATTTTCCGCATCCACCGCGGAATGCATCAGTCGAATCACCTTCTCTCTGGCTTCGCCGCGTATCAACAGGCCCCTCTTGGCGCGCTCGTATAATTTCGGGATCTGGTAGGCTTCCGGGAGCAGAAGCAGTTCACTGCCCAGGCAATTAGGCAAAAAGTGAATGATAATCACCTCCACCGCTGTGTTACTCGCGCCCTCTTCCACCCGCCACGTGTGCGGCAGATTTTCACCCAACAAAATCAACTCCCCGTCGGAAAAGTTGCTGATGTTATCCCCGATGAACCGTACCCCTTTTCCCTTGACCAGATAGTGGAGCTCCAACTCGGGATGGTAATGCCAAACCGTGCCGAAGCCTGAGTCTTTGTCATGACGGATGCTGAACGAAGTCCTCGAGGGGATAGGGACCTTATGGAAATGCGGTTTCATTTTAAATCAATGCCGGCAGGGTTTAGGTTGGCTGCCATTGCTCAATTTAAAAGAAATTTTTTTAATAATCCATCCTGTGCAATGGGCAAAATGATTAAAAAATACTATTAAATAGTGTAATACTAATATTACGCTATTATAAAGAGCATTAGCTCGTGCGAAAGGACTGTATACGATCGAGATATTGCTTGCGTGCGGTCGGATCACTGTATTTTCGCATCTCCCCGAAGACCTGATCTTTGAGGCTGCTGAACAGGTAAGACTGGAAATTTCCCTCGGTCCGTAAGTCAAGCCGCTCGTTCCAGATTTTGCTGAAAACGGAATTGATGACATTCTCCGCCTCTGCTTCGTCTTTCAGGAGAACGGTACAAAATTTAAATGCAGCGACATGGAAGTACGAACGGAGCTGCGTAAATGCCGCTTCGTCCCCCTCGGTTACCCGATCCAAAATTTGCTGGTTAGGAAAAGTCATAGCTCAAAATTTAGAGTTTGATCCGATTGGGTTATTTCAACGGTGCTTCAAGAGTCTTTTTAAATACACTGGGAATTCCGAGGGCAACCTGTATCCGGTCCACTTCGTCCAATAGCTGGTCGGCACGTTCCTGCAAGTCCATTGTCAGTTCCCCCACATCGCGGCGCGTGTAGGTCGAAATGGGGAAACCTCTCTTTTGCAGACAATATTTCGCAATGATCGGGTAGGCCGAGTGCACAATATCCATCGACTCGACGAAGAACGCTTGCAGCGCTTTTACATCTTCTTGTCGCCCTGCATTGTTGTAATTTTTGCAAATCCAGACGATCAGTTCAGGATAAATGTTTCCCTGAATGCATGAGAGCCCGGCAGCGCCGGCTTTGAGTGACGCCGTCGCATTCACCATGTAAGCATCGTAAAGCCCGAAACGATAACCTTCGGCCACTTTAATTCTGCGAACGACTTCTTCAATATCCAGGCAGGTATCTTTATGATAAATAATGCGGTTCGAAGGAAGCAGTTCCGCAAGGACTTCGCTACTGATCAATCTCTTGTACGGGACCGGGCATTCATAAAAACCGAGCGGAACCTCGGCTGTAAGGCTGATCAGCTCCTTCGCCCGCTGGATAAATATTTCGTCCGACTCACCCTCATCTGCCAGCAATCCGGTAATTACAATCACCGCCTGTACACCGGTGTCATATATACGTTTAACGAACTGAGCCTGCTCCGGGATAGGCCCTCCGAAGGTGCCCGTAGCTACAACAGGCACTCGTCCCGCTGTATGTTCCACGACCGTGCGGGTTACTTTCAGCCGTTCTTCCACCGAAAGCTCGTACATTTCGCTTGAAAGACAGTTGGCAAACAGTCCCGCAGCCCCCGCTTCGAGGTACAGGTCCGTCAGTGCTTTTAATCCTTCATAATCCACTTCACCGGTTTCCCGGAAAGGAGTAAGCATGACGGGAATGAAGCCTTGCGGCAACGACGCGGCGGAAGACGTTACAGATGACATCGTGTATGGTTTTAAAATACTAGTAAAAAAATCTCTCTGAAATTCCAGCGCACCTGCCGAAACTCCGGCGCGCCGGCCCTACGATTACTTGCTGTGCAAAAGCACCTCTTTTTCAACCGGTTGCTTACCTTTCAATCTGGTAAGCAGCACTCCGGCCAAAAAGATCGTCAGTGTTCCGACCACCATGATCATGTTCTGGTGGAGCGGGTTTCTCAAATAGGAATAGGTGTCAGGAAGCTGGGTCGAGAATGTCATCCATATAATGACCACGATCCCGATAATTGTTGCCGTAAGCGCCTCCGTATTCTTTGTACTTTTTGAAATAATCCCCAGCAGGAACAACCCGAGCATTCCGCCTGCAAAAATCCCTGAAAGCATCCACCACACGTCCAGGACACTTTTCACACCGATCATCGCAATGCCCGTCACCATTCCCAGCAGGCCGAAAGCGGTGGTGGCAATGTAGAGCAGGCGCAGTGATTGCTGCGATGTGAGGTCAGATTTGATATATTTTTGGTAAATATCCACGGAGAAAACCGTCGCTGAAGCATTCATTCCAGAACTGATCGTACTCATGGCAGCTGACATGATCGCGGCGATGATCAATCCCAGCAAACCCACCGGCACCTTGGTAACCATGAAATGCGGCATCACTTTATCACCATAGTCGGCCGGTGTGAGCGTCGCAGCCAAACTTGCAATTGCGTCCGAAGTCCCACCCGGTAGTTTTTCCGCCGCTACCTGCATTTTAATGGTTTGCAACAGCTCGGGATTTCCCTGGTAATAGGCAAATAGACAGGTTCCCAGCAGGAAGAATATCAGCGACACGGGCACGTAGAGATACACACAAAGCCAAACCGAACCGGCAGCCTCTTTCGCCGAGGATGTGGTATGGTACCGCTGCACGTAGTTCTGGTCCATTCCGAAATTGTTCAGGTTCATGAAAAACCCGTACAGTAATATCACCCAGAACGAGGCCGTAGTAAAATCCGGTGCCAGCGTACCCAAGCTGAATTTGTCCTCAGCCTTTCCGATCTCGATAATGCTGGGTAATCCACCCGAAACCCCTGAAACGACTAGGTAAAGTATCACCAGCGCACCAATGGTTTTGATCACTCCCTGCACCACTTCAGTCCAGATCACCGCCTCCATACCGCCCATTACTGTGTACAGCACAATACAAATCCCCACGACAACCATGATGGTGGACATCGGGTAGCCCGTCAGCGCCTGCAAACTCAATGCAATTCCGAAGAAAATCGATCCCATGCGGGCGAGCTGCGTGAGCAGAAAGCAAATCACGGCATAAGTACGCGCCCATGGCCCGAAGCGATGTTCGAGGTGGGTATAGGCTGACACTTCGCCGGTACTTCTGTAAAAAGGAATAAAAAACTTCGTTGCAACCCAGGCGGCCAATGGCATCGACAAGCTGAAAACAAAGGAACTCCAGTTGCTTCCGAACGCCTTACCCGGCACACCGAGAAACGTATTACTGCTCAAAAACGTCGCATAAATAGAAATACCGATCGCCCAGCCGGGAATACGCCCCGACGCTTTGGTAAACTGTTCGGCATTGGTATTCTTTCTCGAAAAATAAATCCCTACTGCCACCATTCCCGCGAGGTAGGCAATCACTATGGCGAGGTCAACAAAAGGTAAGGATTTCATTCTACTTTTCGGGTATTTATAACTTTACCACAAAGAAACAGGATGAAGTTGATGCTTTTGTGGCAGTTTGTAGCCATTTATTATACGATATTATCAAAGCGTGTTATGAATTCGTAAATTCCGCGCTTATGATTCTACCATACTCTTGTCTTTGAAGAAATAACCGATGCCGACGGTCGAAATGATAATCAATGCGATGAGCACGATTTTGGTAGCCAATCCTTCATTCGGATGTTCCAGCAAATACCGGATGTCCTGTGCCTCTTTACCTGCCCAAACGGCCAATACGGTCCGGGGAATCATGCCCAGGGTTCCGCCAGTAAGCACTTGTTTGAAACGGGCACCAGCCATGGCAAAAAACAGGTTGGTAATGGCAAATGGCAGTACGGGAGATAGTTTGGCAAAGAAGATCAGTCTTAACTCATTTTTATAAAACCGCCGCAGCAGCGTTCCAACCTGCGGATAAACCTGAATGAGGTAACTTCTTACAGAGGCGGCATGCAGGAAATGCGCGGATACATAAATAATGGATATCGCGCCGATGTTCAGCACGAAAAGCATCGGCAGCGAGGCCCAGCCGAGGAAGTAGCCGTACACCAATGCCAGAAATGTTGGAGGTGTGAGTGCTGCGGAAGAAGCCAGCGTGAGCAGAACAGTTACCCCCAGCCACCATTCGATTGGCAATTCGCGGAGAATTTTTTCATGATTGATAGCCCACGCCGTTATCACAGAGGTCGTCACCAATGGCACGATCGTCATTAATATACTTACGACGACCGGAAGTGAGAATCTTTTTGGTGTAGACGTTTCCAAGGCTAATCTGCTTAACTTTTCTAATTGGATAACCAGTTGTTTTGACAAAAGGTTTTTATGAACTTGCTTTTCTGCATTATTATTTTGACGCCACGAAAGCACGAATTATCACTAAGATTTTTTCGTGCTCCTTCGTGCCTTCGTGGCAACCATAACCACTAAAAAATGAAATTCGCAACCAAAGCCATACACGCCGGCGTGGAGCCGGACCCGAGCACCGGCGCTATTATGACGCCGATCTACCAGACGTCCACCTACGTCCAGGAAAGCCCCGGAAAGCATAAAGGCTACGAGTACGCCCGCAGCAGCAACCCCACGCGCACCGCATTGCAAAAGGCATTGGCAGCCCTCGAAAACGGCAAACACGGCATTTGCTATGCCTCCGGCCTCGCAGCTACGGACGCGGTTCTGAAACTTTTCAAGCCAGGCCACGAGATCATCGCTCCGAGCGACATCTACGGCGGGACCTACCGCCTCATGAAACGCATTTTCGAGCCGATGGGACTTGTTTTCAAGTTTGTGGATATTGAAGAAGTAGGGCAAATCGATCGGCTATTGTCTGAAAACACGAAGCTCGTCTGGTTGGAAACTCCCACCAACCCGCTGCTGAAAATCATTGATATCGAACAAATCGCGCGCATTTGCAAAGAACGGAATGTACTAACCTGCGTAGATAACACGTTCGCATCACCCTATCTGCAAAACCCGCTCGATCTCGGTGCGGATATAGTCATGCATTCGGTCACGAAATACCTCGGCGGGCATTCCGACACGGTAATGGGCGCATTGGTCACGAACAATGACGAACTGGCCAGCCAGTTGAAATTCATCCAAAATGCTACCGGTGCAGTACCGGGTCCTCAGGATTGCTTTTTGGTATTGAGAGGAATTAAAACACTACATATAAGAATGCAGCGTCATTGCGAGAACGCCGGACAAGTGGCCGTCTGGCTCGCCTCGCACCCCAACGTAGGAAAGGTCTATTACCCCGGCCTGCCCGACCATCCCGGGCATGAACTGGCCGCAAAGCAAATGCGAGGTTTTGGCGGCGTTGTATCCTTCGAGTTAAAAGATGATAGCTATGAAAAAGCCGTGCGTACCATGGAACGAATGGAGGTATTCGCTTTGGGCGAATCGCTTGGCGGTGTGGAATCGCTTTGTACACACCCCGCGAGCATGTCCCATGCAGGCATGCCACGCGAGGAGCGACTGAAAATAGGCCTGAAAGACACATTGATACGCCTCAGCGTGGGTATCGAGGATGTAGAAGATCTTATCGCCGACCTCGACCAGGCGATCGGCACCGATTAGCAAACAGCGTTGCAATCAACGGTCAAAAACCTTACTTTTGGAACCATTTTTGAAACGACACTAAAAAAACATATTATCAATGGAAGTATCAGGAACAGTCATTTCATTGCTGCCGGAAGTTACCGGCCAGGGAAAAAACGGAATGTGGCGCAAGCAGGAGTTCATCCTTGAAATACCTTCTCAATACCCTAAAAAAGTGTGTATCTCACTTTGGGGCGACAAAATTGACCAGGCCAATCTGCAAGTGAACGACTCGGTAACCGCTTCCATCGATATTGAAAGCCGCGAGTACAACTCCCGATGGTATACTGAGGTCCGCGCATGGAAAGTTGAGAAAGCTGGAGCCAACAACTATGGCGGCAATGCGGGCGGCGCGCCACTGCCTCCGGTGACCACCTTCACCGAAGACGAATCGGACGATCTGCCATTCTGATCACCGGAATTCAAGCTGTTCCAAATCGTCAATGCCTGCGGGTGTTGGCGATTTATTTTTGCAGGAAAAGATTTTTGCTAGTTTTGCAGAAAAGGAAATGGTGTCTTCCTACTTAACCGCCCTAAAAAGCTGATGGCGCCTGGTATAACGAAAATTGCTCATTATCACCAGGTATTACTATGTCCAATCAAAAGTCATCCGGCAACTCGCAGTCATTTCTAAGTCCGTTTACCCGCTTCAACAAACGGTTTCCGTCTACATTATACATTGCAAAATGGCTGGTCATTTGCTCTATAACCGGCGCATTAATCGGTTCATCGTCTGCTCTTTTCCTCGTTTCGTTGGATTGGGCCACCCAAACACGCGAAGCGAACGGCTGGATCATCTGGTTGCTGCCTGTCGCAGGCTTTGCGATCGGTCTGCTTTATCACTATTTCGGTAAGGAAGTCGAGCGGGGAAATAACCTGCTCATTGAGACGATTCACGACCCAAAGGAATTCATCCGTTTCAGAATGGCGCCTTTTGTGCTGCTGGGGACGGTTACCACGCATTTGTTCGGTGGATCAGCCGGTCGTGAAGGCACGGCGTTGCAAATGGCCGGGGCCATCGGTGAGCAATTCAGCAAATTATGCAGGCTGAATGCCTATGATCGCAAAATCCTGCTTATCTCGGCTATCAGTGCCGGGTTTGGGTCGGTTTTCGGTACGCCTCTGGCCGGGGCCATTTTCGGGTTGGAGGTATTTTTAATAGGCCGGCTTAAATACGACGCTATTTTTCCCGCATTCGCTTCCGCGATCATCGCAAGTCTCGTCACCGACTCATGGCAGGTAAAGCATACGCATTACCACATTCCGCTTATTCCCGAAATGTCCTTTGCCAACATTATCTACGCGATCGTGGCCGGTATTGCATTCGGCATCATAGCGGCCGTTTTCAGCAAAACCATTCATTTTTGCACCCAGCAATTCAAACAACATATCGCTTATCCGCCGCTCCGACCTGTGGTGGGCGGATTAATCGTTTCTGCTGGCGTATGGCTGATCGGTACACGTTATATCGGCCTGGGGATCCCGGTGATCGTGGAGTCGTTTACAATACAGCTGGCTCCGTATGATTTTGCATTAAAAATCATTTTCACCATCATAACGCTTAGCGCGGGATTTAAAGGAGGCGAAGTGACACCACTGTTCTTCATCGGCGCTACGCTGGGCAATGCATTATCTTACTTTATCCCGCTTCCGACGGGATTACTCGCCGGAATGGGCTTCGTTGCCGTGTTTGCAGGCGCTACCAATACTCCGCTTGCCTGCATATTGATGGGCATCGAACTATTCGGAAGCGAATGCGGCGTTTTTGTAGCGATAGCCTGCGTGGTCTCGTATCTCCTGTCAGGACACACGAGCATTTACCGTTCGCAAGTTTACGGTGGGCCCAAAACTAGCTCGACTGATAAGCCATCGACATGGTAAATTTGTCGATCATTTCGTGCGGATGCACTTCCAGGATCCGCGCCAGCACCATTACCACCAGGGTATTGGAAGCGATTTTGCGGGGAATGCCGGCCACCGTCGCGAACAGGTCCACCGTCACCGATTCCTTCTCGTCGAGCAGTTTCATCAGCTTTTCTTCTTTTTCGCCATATTGAAAACTGACGTCGCGCTCACCGCGCCCTCGGCGCATGATTTCCTTCATTTCGCGGCTGGCCTGGATGGATTTGTCCTCCACGCGGATGTACGCCTGGCGCGCACCCGTGTCGTCCACCACATAATGCGGCTTATCCACACTGCGCGGGATTGTGAGCACGAGCACATCGCGGTCGGGCGTGATCGCCACGCGTTCTTTTTTGAAACTGATTTTGGGGAAAATGTACTTGTCGATGGCACGAGAGAGCGTGTATTCATCCTCATCGGCATCTTTAAGGCCCTTGATGGTCCTGTCATCACCCACTCCGACCAGCAGCTTACCGCCGCCTGAATTTGCGAAAGCAACCACTTCGCGGACGATCTTTTCGGGATGATTGGACTTCAGTTTGAATTCCAGATGTTCCCCCTCACCTTTCTTAACCAGCTCTTTCAACAATCGAAGCTCCATCGGGTTGGAATGGATAAATTATGAGTTATGACTAAATCACTTTCGGTAACTTACCTCGTCCTCCTCATTTGTTAACGCTAACAATTTACATTCCTTTTGTCAGATTTAAAAAACTATGGAGAGCGAGTCACGTAAAAAAGCGGGCTATATATCATAAAAAAAACGGCACCGATAGAGTGCCGTTCGCATTTAGTATTCGTCTTCGTTGAAAAAGAAATCGTCTTTCGTAGGATAGTCGGGCCAAATCTCTTCAATGCTTTCATAAGGCTGCCCATCATCTTCAAGCTCCTGAAGGTTTTCAACTACTTCTAACGGAGCGCCTGTTCTGATTGCAAAGTCAATTAGCTCGTCTTTGGTAGCTGGCCAGGGAGCATCTTCAAGGTACGATGCGAGTTCGAGAGTCCAGTACATAATATTTTCGCCTATTAATGGTTACTTTACTTTTCTGCAAAAGTAAAAAATTTGCTATCTTTTAAAAGCTTAAAGCAAAAAAAAAGAAAAATAATTGCCTGGTTGCAGATTTTATTTTCCGGGGACTAACAAACAATTGAATATCAACAAATTAAAACTCACAACGCTAATAAAGTCTCTGCTGAAATCCCTAGCCCCTTGTGAATTTTGCGGATCATTTCGAGGGTTAGCGGACGCTTTTTGTTGAGCACTTCCGATACCCTGCTGGCACTGCCGAAATAGTCGATCATGTCCTTCCGCTTCAAACCCTGCTCCTCCATTCTGATCTTGATCGCTTCCAACGGATCGGGTGCCTCGATCGGATAATGCTTTGCTTCGTAATTCTCTACCAGAATCGACACCAATTCGAGCACCTCTTCCTCCGGACTATTTTCAGCACAATCTACCAACTCGTCGATTATCCCCAAGTATTCCCTGTAAGTCGCTTCTGATTTAATGGGACGAAGCCCACTTTTGATTTGCTCTAATGGTACATGTGTGTGTAAGGTTTTTATATCAAATGAAGGATTTTTTTGCTCACGATGCAAAGTTTGTCCCCCCACATTTCCCCTCTCCCTGAAAAACCCTTAATTTCCCTCACCATTACAAATATCCTATTATGACCATTGAAATTTGCGCTTACTCGCTGGAATCCTGTATCAATGCGCAGGCCGGTGGAGCGGGCAGGATTGAACTATGCGGCGGGCTCGGAGAAGGCGGTACTACGCCTAGCGCCGGACTGATCGAAATCGTAAGAAAAAACGTTGATATTCAGCTATATGTGATGATACGACCGCGTGGCGGGGATTTCGTTTATGATTTTTTTGAAGAAGAAATCATGCGGAAAGACATCGATCTGGCCAAAAAACTGGGTGCTAATGGCGTAGTACTGGGCATTCTCACGCCCGATGGCAACGTGGACGTGGCACGTACCAAGGCCCTCGTCGATTACGCGGCACCATTAAAAGTAACGTTCCACCGTGCATTCGATCTCACGCCCGATCCGATGAGGGCATTGAAGGATGTTATCGCCACCGGGGCGGAGCGTATTCTTACTTCCGGTCAAAAACCTTCGGCCATTCAGGCGGTCGAACTGCTCGGTCAGCTCGCGAGAGAGGCCGATGGTAAAATCGAGATTATGGCAGGCGGCGGGGTAAACCATAACAATGCAGCCGAGCTCAAAGCTGCCGGCGTGCATGCATTGCATTTAACTGCTAAAAAATTCCGGCCAGCACGGCAGAAATTCTTTCCCGAGGGTATTTCCATGGCTGGCGAAATTCCGGATGAGAAGTCGGTCATGTACTCCGATCTCGAACTGATCGAGGCCATGGTGCAGGCCGTTTCGGAATAATGCCTTTTTCCAATAAAAGCACACCAACATCCTCTATATGAAGTTCGTAAAGGCAATTCTGTTTATCGCAATCACTGCCGGGCTCGTGTATGTGCTGGATAAGCCGTGGGCGCCTGCACCCGCGTTGGGGCCGTTCCTGAGCCCTTTTTGCGGGCTATGGCAAAACAGCGAGGAAGTGATCGATCCCAAAACACGCGTAACCCTGCAACTCGACAGCCTGCGCGACGAGGTAACGATCCGTTTCGACGACTCGGGCGTTCCGCACATTTTTGCTAAAAACGACTTCGACCTTTTTTACGCGCAGGGCTACATTACCGCCAAAGACCGGCTGTGGCAAATGGATTTGCAAACCCGCGCCGCGGCGGGTCGGCTTTCGGAAATACTTGGCCCCGCTACACTTTCTCTGGACCAGCAGAGCCGCAGGCTGGGAATGGGTTATGGCGCGGAGGCTAACCTGAAAGTGGCGATGACCGATCCCCGGTCGAGGGAGGCATTGCTCGGCTACACAGCGGGTGTCAATGCATTTATCCGGCAACTCGCTCCGAAAGATTATCCTATTGAATTTAAACTATTAGGATACAAACCGGAGCCCTGGAAGCCGATTAACACCATGTACATGCTCGAACAGATGACGCTCACGCTCGCGGGGCGCTCCAACGAGCTTGCCATGACCAATGCGTTGAAAAAGTACGGCCGGGAAACCATCGCACAGCTTTTTCCCGACTACCCCATGTTGCAGGAAAGCCCGATTATCCCCTCCGGAACTCCCTGGGATTTCCCTAAACTTCCCATTCCAAAAGCTGTTCCGCCAATGGTACCGGGCGACAGCGTCCTGCTGTCCTCGAAATCTCTAACCACATTGCCTCCCAGGGGGCCCAAAGAAGAGGGAATCGGCAGTAACAACTGGGCGATAGGTGCCGAAAAATCCATTACCGGCTATCCTATCCTCGCCAACGACCCACACCTGGAACTATCCCTGCCGTCGATCTGGTACCAGGTGCAACTGCATTCTCCGGACATGAATGTGTACGGTGTCTCACTGCCGGGTATTCCGAGTGTGATCATCGGTTTCAACGAACGAGTCGCATGGGGCGTTACCAACGTGGATGCCGATGTTTTCGATTTGTATAAAATCAAATTCAAAAATGAATACCGGAACTTCTATTGGCATGATAATCAATGGAAGCCTACACATAAACGCGAGGAGATTATCCACGTAAAAGGCCAATTGAAACCTTACCGGGAGCAGATCATTTATACCCATCACGGACCTGTGACCGATTCGGACGGCACCTTTGGGGATCTGCCCAACCTTGCCATCAAATGGATCGGACATGAGCCCGGGAACAGCTTTATTACCTTTTACGAGCTCAATAAGGCCAAAACTTACGACGATTATCGCAAGGCTTTGACGCATTATGTTGGCCCCGCACAAAACTTCGTATTTGCGGACAATGAGAAGAATATTGCCATTACCGTGAATGGGAAAATGCCGTTGAAATATAAGGAACAAGGCAAATTCCTGCTGGATGGCTCCTCACCCGCTGACGACTGGCACGGCTGGATACCTGCCGAACAGAACCCGTTCGTAAAAAATCCGCCTAGAAACTTTGTAAGCAGTGCCAACCAGTCGTCTGCCGATACCACTTATCCTTATTATATCAACTGGAGTTTTGCGCCTTCCGAGCGGGGAATCCGTATCAACGAGCGCCTGCAAGCCATGACCAACGCCAATGCTGACAGCCTCCGGATGTTGCAAAATGACAATTTCAGCGTGTTGGCACGTACATTACTGCCCAGGTTGCTCAGCATTCTTGAGACCCGTTCATTAACACCCAAACAAAAGGCAGCCCATATCCTGCTCTCGAACTGGAACTACCAAAATTCCCCGGAATCCATTGCAGCGTCGATCTTTGAAACCTGGTACCCATTGCTGGGCCAGGCCATCTGGAACGACGATTTCGCTTCCTCCGAAGCTCCGATGGAATATCCCTCCCGTGACCGGACATTGTACCTCATCTTGAAGCAGCCGAATGAAAAGTGGTTCGATAATGTGAACACGCCTCAAAAGGAGACCTTACCCGACATAGTTTACCAGAGCTTTAATGCATCACTGGACACGCTTACTGTCCGTAGAGGCACAATGAGTCCCGAATGGCAATGGTCGAAAGTGAAAGAAGCTGAAATAAGACATTTGAGCCGTAGCATCAAGCCATTCAACGCGCCTCCATTGGTGACGGGTGGCGGCAGCAGCATTGTGAATGCGATGACGAAACGTAAAGGGCCGTCGTGGCGTATGGTGGTCGAACTCGGACCTACACCGCGCGCTTACGGTATTTATCCGGGAGGTCAATCGGGCAATCCGGGCAGTCCCTATTATCTTAATCTGTTAAAAAAATGGGAGAAGGGAGAGCTCAATGAGTTGATATTCCTCACGTCGCCCGATCAGAAAGTGCCGCATCTGGCGTCGAGTCTTGTATTGCAAAAACGTTAGCTTATGAACTTCCTCATCATAGCCGTTCTTTCGGCATTGTTACAAATATTCGCTCCATGGTGGATAATCGCCATTGTTCCTTTCGTAATCGTGCTATGGCGCCCATCCAGGCCTTCCGGCTCATTCTGGGCGGGTTTCGGCGGCATTGCCGTCCCCTGGCTGCTTTACGGGTACTATCAGCATTTCATCTCCGACGGCGCCCTCTCCGACCGGGTTGCGAAGATATTCATGTTGCCGAATGGCATCCTCCTTTTGCTGGTGACGGCTCTTGTAGGGGGTCTTGTGGGCGGTTTTTCGGGGCTGTCCGGATATTGGGTACGGCAGATCTTCCGAAGGCGTCCTGTACCTGTGTCCGGTCCTATTTCGTAAAGCGCTCGCCCCGGCCTTATTCATTGTACTTAAACACAAATCATTATCTTTGCGGCTCGTTCAAAAACAATAAACCTTAAAAACGTGAACAACAATACTTCATTGATCTGGAACGTCGTCCTTTCGCTTGCTGTGGCGGTGTTATTCTTCCTTCATTTTTCAAGCAAATCGTCAGACACCGGTGCAGCCGCAGATGGTGCAGTAGTGGCAGGCCGCCGCACTGTTTACGTTCAGGTGGATTCTCTTCTGAAAAACTACGACTTCTTCAAGGACACCAGAAAAGAGCTTGAAAATAAGAATTTCCAGCTTGAAAACGAGCTGACCACCAAAGGACGCTCATTGCAAAATGAAGTAGCTTTCTTCCAGCAACGCGCCGCTACCATGACTCCCGAGCAAGCTCGTTCTACCGAGGCTCAACTCATGAAAAAGCAGCAAGATCTGATGGCTTACCGCGATCAGTCGGCGCAAGCACTGGGCCAGGAAGAGGCTAAAAAGAACGAAGAGCTTTATAAGAACATCCGTGCCTACATCGAGAAATATAACAAGGAAAACCAGTTCGAATACGTACTCGGCTACTCCCTGGGCGGTGGCATTCTGTTCGCAAACCCATCCCTGGACGTGACCCAGAAGATCATCGACGGTTTGAACAAAGAATATAAAAACTCAGGCAAAGCAGCCGCTCCGGCTGATACTACCAAGAAGAAGTAGTATTTCCTGAATTGTATAAAAGAGCGAAGCAGACGATCCGAGGATCGTCTGCTTCGCTCTTTTAATGTAAAATTAATATGAAATTTTCAGCTTATTCAAATCGAATTGAAACCCTAGCAGCACATTTTCTCCTGATAATTGCTGATTAAAACCATTTAAAATCTCAACATCCGCATTAGCTCGATAAACGAAAACCATTTCCTCAAACGGATCAATGAGCCAGGCCAGCTTACAACCATTTCCAATCCATTCCGTTTCCACTTTCCTTTGAATTGTTTTCAAATCATCATTTGTCGAGAGTAGTTCTATCACGAAATCAGGACATACTGGCGGGAATTTTACTTTTTCCGCCTTAGTCAAACGCGCCCACCGTTCTGCTGAAACCCATGCAACGTCTGGGGATCTGACGGAAGTATTGGGTAGGCGAAAAGCGGTAGAAGAATCGAAGACAAATCCCAAATTCGCAGCAAGGTGCCAATGCATCAACCAATAGTTAATGATCGAGTTCAACATTCCAGTAACTCCGCCGGTATTCGACATAATATAGATCGTTCCCTCGCTATCCCTCTCTATTTTGAGTTGATCATTCTCCCTGCAAAATTCATAGAATTCATCGTCGTCAAGACGCAGGGGCTTGTATCTCAATTCTATCGTATCCATGTTGTTGTTTCCTTACCTAATGCAATATAAACATTTTGAAACACTAACAGATCCAGGCCATGCCTCTCAAAAACAAAACAGGGCAGCCGGAAATCCGACTGCCCTGCGCTTTGCATTGAATATATTTTAAACCGCCGAAGAAGAGAACTTCGCGCCGATGTACTCACGGTTCATGCGGGCGATGTTTTCGAGGCTGATTTCTTTGGGGCATTCTGCCGAGCAGGCACCGGTGTTGGTGCAGGCTCCGAAGCCTTCTGCGTCCATTTGAGCGACCATTTTCTCGGCGCGGATGCTGCGTTCCGCCTGTCCTTGCGGCAACAATGCTAGCTGGGAGATTTTGGCAGATACAAAAAGCATAGCAGAGGCATTTTTACAAGCTGCTACGCAAGCGCCGCAACCGATGCAAGCCGCCGCTGCAAATGCGTCGTCCGCTGCCTCTTTCGCAATTGGAAGCGAGTTAGCATCCTGCGCATTACCCGTGTTGACAGAAATGAAACCACCGGCAGAGATCACGCGGTCGAATGCGTCACGGTCTACCACGAGGTCCTTGATCACCGGGAATGCCTGTGCTCTCCAGGGCTCTACCACGATGGTATCACCGTCTTTGAACGAACGCATGTGCAGCTGGCAGGTAGTTACCCCACGCAGAGGCCCGTGCGGACGGCCATTGATATACATCGAACACATCCCGCAAATGCCTTCGCGACAGTCGTGGTCGAATGCAACAGGTTCCTTTCCTTCTTCGATGAGCTGCTCATTGAGGACATCGAACATTTCAAGAAATGACATATCGGGGGAAACGTTGTCCAGCTTGTAGTCTTCGAAACCTCCCGCTGCGTCTTTATTGCTTTGTCTCCACACTTTCAGAGACAACCTCATATTTCCTTCCATACCTATATTCTTTATTTCTGATACAACTTTTTAGCGTGGCATAAATCCTGCCACCGGAGGTTTCTTATTTGTAGCTGCGTTGAGCGATTTTAATGTTTTCGTAAACGAGTTCCTCTTTGTGAAGCTCCCATTGCTCAGGTCCCTTGTGTTCCCAGGCCGATACGTACATATAGTTTTCGTCGTCGCGCAATGCTTCGCCTTCTTCGGTCTGGTATTCTTCCCGGAAGTGGCCACCGCATGATTCATTGCGGTTCAGAGCGTCGATACACATCAGCTCGCCCAGTTCGATAAAGTCTGCAACACGGTTCGCTTTGTCGAGTTCAGGGTTGAAGTAGTTGGCAGTACCCATTACTTTCACATCCGACCAGAAGTCTTTTCTCAACTGACGGATTTCTTCGATCGCCTCTTTCAAGCCCTGTGCATTACGCGCCATACCACATTTTTCCCACATGATCTTACCCAAACGGCGGTGGAAAAGCTCGGGAGAAGTTTTACCCTGAATGCGCAGCAGCGTGTCGATGCGCTCTTTCACCTCTGCTTCCGCTTTCACGAATGCTTCGTGGTCGGTAGAGATTTTTCCGGTACGGATTTCGCTCGCCAGGTAAGCACCGATGGTGTAAGGGATCACGAAATAACCATCGGCCAGACCCTGCATCAATGCCGAAGCACCGAGGCGGTTGGCACCGTGGTCGGAGAAGTTGGCCTCTCCCAGCGAGTACAAGCCCGGAACGGTGGTCATCAGGTTGTAGTCAACCCAAAGCCCGCCCATGGTGTAGTGCACCGCAGGATAAATACGCATAGGCACTTCGTACGGATCTTCACCCGTGATTTGCTTATACATATCGAAGAGGTTACCATATTTTTCTTTCACAACTGCCTTACCCCAGGTGATGATATCCGCATCGGAGGCATTGTGGATATTGTTCTTGTTGGCTTCCGCACGTCCGTAACGCTCAACCGCCGCGGCGAAATCTAGGTAAACGGCCAATTTGGAGGCTCCCACCCCGTAACCGGCGTCACAACGCTCTTTCGCTGCACGGGAAGCAATGTCACGCGGTACGAGGTTACCGAATGCAGGGTAACGGCGTTCGAGGTAGTAATCACGCTCGTCTTCGGGAATTTCGTTACCCGGGCGGTTATCGTCCTTTTTCTTGGGGACCCAGATACGTCCATCGTTACGTAGCGACTCCGACATCAGTGTGAGTTTCGACTGGTGCTCGCCCGAAACGGGAATACACGTAGGGTGAATTTGGGTAAAGCAAGGGTTACCGAAGAATGCACCGCGTTTGTGGGCCTTCCATGCCGCGGTCACGTTGCTGCCCATTGCATTGGTAGAGAGGTAAAAAACGTTTCCGTAACCACCTGTACAAAGCAATACCGCGTGGCCACCATGTCTTTCGATCTCGCCTGTGATCAGGTTACGTGCAATAATACCGCGGCATTTGCCATCGATATTCACGACGTCGAGCATTTCGTGGCGGTTGTACATTTTTACAGTACCCATACCTACCTGGCGCTGCAAACCTGAATAGGCTCCGAGCAACAGCTGCTGGCCAGTTTGGCCCGCTGCGTAGAAGGTACGCTGCACCTGCGTTCCACCGAATGAACGGTTGGAAAGCAAACCGCCGTATTCACGCGCGAAAGGCACACCCGCCGCTACGCATTGGTCGATAATGTTCCCCGAAACTTCGGCAAGGCGGTGTACGTTCGCCTCACGCGCACGGTAGTCACCACCTTTGATGGTATCATAAAAAAGACGGTAAACCGAGTCACCGTCATTCTGGTAGTTTTTTGCTGCATTGATCCCTCCTTGTGCGGCAATAGAGTGCGCACGGCGTGGAGAATCCTGGAAACAGAATGCTTTTACTTTATAACCGAGCTCGGCGAGCGTAGCAGCGGCAGAAGCACCGGCAAGTCCGGTCCCTACGACAATGATCTCGAGATTACGTTTGTTCGCAGGGTTGACAAGCGGAACGGACGAGCGGTATTTGCTCCATTTACTTTCGAGTGGTCCTTGTGGTATTTTGGCATCCAGACGAGATGAAGTTGCCATATATCAAATATTATTTAATCGAAAATTTAGAAATGAGACGCTATCGGGATTACTTCACCCAGCCGAGGTAGATCGAGATCGGCATTAATGCGAAGAGGATCGGCACGATGATGGAAAATGCAGTTCCTATGAATGAGATCGCACCATTGTATTTCACGTGGTTTAGACCCAACGATTGGAATGCACTTTTGAAACCGTGGAGCAAATGCCAGAAAAGCGAAATGCAACCGAGTACATAAATCAGTACCACAACCGGGTTCTGGAATGTTTCGAGCATCATCTGATAGAGGTTCAGTTCTTCGCCTGTGGCAAACTGGTTGGAACGGTTAGGAATCCAGAAATGCGAGGTGTGGATCACAAGGAAAATCAGAAGCAATGTCCCGAGCAAGCCCATGCTGCGTGAGTACCAGGTGCTGTTCGCTGCTGCGTTGTTGACAGCATACTTTACCGGACGGGCGTCACGGTTACTTTTCCAGAGCATCAAACCATCAACAATATGGATGATGAAGCCCGCAATAAGGCCTATTTCAAGCGTACGTATAATCGGGTTGGTACCCATGAAATGCCCCCAATGGGAGAAAGTCTCTCCGCCATCATTATAAAAAATCATTGCATTGATGGTGGCATGAACAACCAGAAAGCTAATCAGAAAAAGTCCGGTAAGAGCCATCAGAAGTTTTTTACCGATAGAGCTCGTTAACGTTTGTGAAAACCACGACATAATCAAAAACGAATGGTTTTAGTGCAAAAAAATGAGGTATATTTAGAACCTTTCAAAGGTATATCACAAACGTTAGCGAGGCAAAGAATCCCTTTCATTTTTGCAAACCGCCCTGTTTATTTATAATCATTATTAAGAATTATTTAGACTGATTAGTCTTTAAAAAAGCAAGCCCCTCATTCCGAAGGGTTCAGGGCATTCTTCCCAACTATTTTGTAACCGAATAGCACACATTTTCAAACATGTGTTTCGTTGAGTTGGTACATAGCCAAACGATCAACGAACCTACCCATGCCCAAACCTCTATTTTTCCGGATTTTGGTTGTTTTCCTGATGCTGACAGTGCCATTCGGCCAGGCTTTTGCCACACACTTTCGGGCGGGGGAGATCACGGCGAGAAGGCTCTCGCTCACATCGCCCACCTACGAAATCAAACTGACGGCGTATTTCGATATGCTTAGCGGATCAGATGCCGCCAACCAGCAAAATAAGGTCGTTTTTACCATCAACAACGACAAGGGCACCGGAGACCCTAAGTTCATTGATGCGCCCCGGATTCTCCCTATTGTTAATATTGGCAACAATACCACTCAAAACGTCTACATCGCCATTTATACCTTTCCATCGGTAGGTGCCTACCGCATTTCGATCGAAGAAGATGCTCGCAACGAGAATGTACTGAATATCGGGCCGAAGCCTACTAAAAGCCTTAATTTTTATGTTAGTACCACCCTGGAAATCAATGCCGCTTTCGGTTTGAATCGGACGCCTGTCCTCCGTAACGCTCCTATCGACCTCGCGGCAGTGGGCCAGCGGTACATCCATAATCCTGCCGCATTCGATGCCGACGGCGACAGCATTTCTTACCGGATGTGCGTCCCTCAGCAAAGAGGATCTAATGGCATGGGTATAGATCTCGAATATCAGGACCCGAACACCGTTACGCCCCCCGGCCAGACCGAATCTGGTACTACGCCCGCGACATTCAGCCTTAACCCCGTAACCGGCGACATCACATGGGATGCACCCGTCACCAAAGGCTACTATAATATTGCATTCATTGTGGAGGAATGGCGCGACGGCGTACCGATAGGCCAGATCGTCCGTGACATGCAAATCATCGTCGACGACGCCCGAAACGATCGGCCTGTCTTGACCCCGTTAAAGGATATTTGCGTCGAAGCAGGTATGCTAATTAACCAAAAGGTCGTAGAGACCGATAAAAACGGTGACAAGCTGACGCTAACATCCGCGAGCGGTACGTATGATGCTACATTAGTAAAACCTCCGCTGGCCACTTTCACTGTACCCAATCAAGGCGCCCAGAGCAGCGTAACCGGGACATTCTTGTGGCAGACATCCTGTGATCATATCCGGATGGGACCTTACGGTGTACTGTTCAAGGTGGAAGACGGCCCGCCTCCCACTTACCCAAATCCATCGCTATTCAGGAAGCTCGCCGACATGACGTCATTCAATATCCGGGTCTACGGACCGAAACCTACGGGATTGAGGGGCACAGCCGTGTCCGATCCTACCGGAACCGCTTACCGTCTCAACTGGGATGCTTATAAATGCCAGGTCACAGGCGCTAAAATTGCTATCTACCGTGCTGAAAAATGTACCGACCTTCAAGAAGATGTGTGTAGTCCGGGCATTCCTGCCGGCTCGGGTTATGAAGAAATCGGGAGGGTGGACATTAACCAGACCACATTCCTGGACAACAATGGCGGCGAAGGACTCCGCCCCGGTGTTTCCTATTCCTACCGCATCGTGGCCCTGTTCCCAAGGCCAGGCGCCAGCCCCACAGACCCCGGTTACCTGATCGGCGGGGGGGAAAGCCTTGCTTCCGCCGAGTATTGCCTCAACCTCCCATTGGCCATGCCCGTCATTACCAATGTAACGGTTGATTCCACCAGCACCACCAGAGGACAGATCACCGTCAAATGGATCAGACCTGCTACTGCAGCCGGACTACCTGCTCAGTACCGCCTGTACAGGGCCACCGGACAGAATGGTACCGCTTTCACCAAAATTGCCGACATCAACACCAACCTCACGCCG